>CAWGMK010000013.1:0-530911 GCA_963823655.1 uncultured Bacillota bacterium | reverse complement strand
TGATAAGGATAAGCGCGAAGACGGGCGAAACATGGAGGCGGTTTTAAGGGCGATAGTAGATCGCGTCAGCCCCCCGAAGGGCGACCAGGACGACAAGCTAAAGGCTTTGATATTCGACTCCCACTTTGACCCCTACAAGGGCGTCATCACATATCTCAGGGTGATGGAAGGCACAGTGAAGCCCGGCGACAAGATCAGGATGATGAGCACCGGCATGGAGTTCGATGTGATTGAAGTCGGCGTATTCATACCAGAGATGAAGCCTATGCTCAGCCTCGGAGCAGGCGAGGTAGGCTACATAGCGGCGCAGATAAAGACCATGTCAGACTCAAGGGTTGGAGATACCGTCACGCTTGCGGCAAACCCTGCCATAGATCCGCTCCCCGGCTACAGACAGGTGCACCCTATGGTATACACAGGGCTTTACCCCGTCGAGAACAACGAATACGGCCTTTTAAGAGAAGCGCTCGAGAAGCTGAAGCTAAACGATGCGGCCCTCTCCTTCGAACCTGAAAGCTCGGCGGCGCTCGGCTTCGGTTTCAGATGCGGATTCTTAGGCCTTCTTCACCTTGAAATTGTGCAGGCAAGGCTTGAGCGCGAATACGACATGGACATCATCACAACAGCCCCTTCGGTCATCTATCAGGTGACCAAGACCAATGGGGGTGAGATTTGGATAGATAACCCCGCAGCTTTGCCCTCGGTCGCCGAGATCGAGCAGATAGCGGAACCCATAGTCAGGCTTACTGTGCTGACTCCCTCGGAATACATTGGGGCTGTTATGACGCTTTCCATCGAAAGGCGCGGCATATACAAGGACATGAGCTTTCTTTCGCCCAACAGGGTAAGCATGCAGTTCGAGATGCCGCTCGCAGAGATTCTCTACGACTTCTTCGACAAGCTCAAGAGCAAGACTAGAGGCTATGCCTCGATGGACTACGAGCTGATGGAGTACAGGGCGGCGAGGCTGGTAAAACTCGACGTGCTTGTTAACGAAAGGCCGCTGGATGCCCTTTCCTCGATTGTCCATATAAATCCTCCGTGTCCAGAGGACGGATCCTCGTTTCTAAGCTGAGGAAGATTATCCCCAGGCAGATGTTCGATGTGCCCGTTCAGGCAGCAGTCGGCGCAAGGGTCATCGCCAGGGAGACAGTGAAGGCGATGAGGAAGGACGTGCTGGCCAAGTGTTACGGCGGCGACATCAGCCGCAAGAGGAAGCTGCTGGAGAAGCAGAAGGAGGGCAAGAAGAGGATGAAGCAGGTCGGAAACGTCGAGATTCCTCAGGAGGCCTTCATGGCTGTTCTATCGGCAGGGGAGGACGAGGAGTGAGCCAAAGGCGCCTTGGCGTCTACATACATGTACCCTTCTGCCTTAAAAAATGCAGCTACTGCGCCTTCGTTTCCTATCCGGGCAGGCCGGAGGCAGTACTTGCCGCATCATATGTGACAGCAGCGCTTTCGGAGCTGGGCCGCAGGGCATTTGAGCGGCCCGAGGGCTTCGAAGGCTGGACCCTTTTCATAGGCGGAGGCACTCCCACAATGCTGAAGGACGGCGAGCTTGAAAGGCTCGTATCCGACTCCATTTCCTGCATGTCGTCTCTTGGCTGGGGTATTCCCCTTGAAGCAAGCGTGGAGGCCAACCCCGGCACTTTTAACCACAGAAGCGCATCAAGCCTTGTAAAATCGGGTATAACCAGGTTCTCCATAGGGGTGCAATCCCTTGTGGATTCTGAGCTTAAATCTATTGGCAGGATACACTCTGCGGAGGACGCGGAACTAGCCTTCGCCGCCGCCAGGTGTGCGAAGCCCCGATCGGTCTCCGTTGACATCATAGTCGGACTGCCAGGGCAGAATGCGGACAGCCTGATCGAGACCCTCAAGGGCATAGCGGCCCTAGGGCCCGAGCATGTTTCCTGTTACGGGCTGAGCCTTGAGGATAGCACCCCATTGAAGGCCCAGGTGGAAGCGGGGCTTATACAGGTCCCTGATGATGACACCGTAGCTGACCTTCTAGATATCTCCCGAGAGTGGCTGGAGGGCATGGGGCTTTTGAGATATGAAGTGTCCAATTTCGCCAAACCCGGCTTCGAATCTCTTCACAACCTGGCCTATTGGTCCGATATGCCCTATCTTGGCATAGGCGTTGCGGCACACTCCTACGACCCCGGGAAGCTGGTCAGATCCTGGAACATAAAGGACCCGGACGCTTACATAAAGCTCGCAGAGGCGGGGCTTTCCTGCGAGGAGGGCTTTGAGGCCCTCGACAGGGCAAAGGCGATGTCTGACGCGCTCATCATGTCTCTAAGGACTGTAGCCGGCGCAAGCCTTTCCGATATAGAGGAGAGGTACCATGAGCGGCTGACCGACGAAAACATGAAGGCCCTGGCTTGGGGGAAGGCCAACGGGCTTCTTTTAGTTAGGGACAACGGCAACATTACACTTACCGATAAGGGCTTCATGCTCTCCAACTCCTTGTTCTGCAAGCTTGTTTAGCCCCTGTCTTCTTGACATGTTCCCCGTGTTATTGTAGTTTATGTTTAGCACTCGGCAAGGCAGAGTGCCAAAGCCCCAGTGGAGGCGCGAAATGCCGGAAACAGGGATGAACAGCAGGAAAAAGGGCATTCTCCAGGCTATTACCGAGGATTACGTATCCACGGCAGAGCCTGTAGGTTCGCGTACCATTTCAAGGAAATACCTGACAGAGCTGTCCGCAGCTACGATCAGGAATGAGATGGCGGATTTGGAGTACGAGGGCTACTTGGAACAGCCTCATACTTCCGCCGGCAGGGTGCCCTCCGAGAAGGGCTACAGGTTCTACGTAGACGTTCTTATGAAGGATAGGCCCCTCGCTAAAGACGACATGCAAAGGGTCCTTGCCGAATACTCCAGGCGCAGGGGTGAAATACAGTCCCTGTCTAGGGCGGCGGCGAAAGTCCTGGCGGAGCTTGCCAACTGCGCGGCAGTGGTGCTTTCGCCCGGCATGCAATGCGGGATAATAAAGCATGTCCAGCTGGCGACCATTAGCGACGCTGACATAATGATGATAGTCGTGACATCCTCTGGGGCAATTGAGCACAGGCTGCTGAGCGTGGAGAATTCCCTCAGCCAGAACGATTTGGACAGGGTTACGGCAATACTAAACAAACACCTGAGGAACTTGTCGTTCACAGAGCTGACAAGGCATGTCATAAGGAACATAAGGACCGAGCTTTCTGCCTATTCCGACCTTGTGAGCCAAGCGCTGGAAATACTCACCAACTCAGGCATGTGCCAGCCAGAGGAGAGGGTCCACACCGAAGGCATCGCCTATTTCCTGGACCAGCCCGAGTTCAAGCAGATCGAACGCGCAAGGCCGGTGCTAAGGCTCCTGGAATCGCAAGCGCACCTTCTAAATGTGATGTCGGGCGACAGGGCGGGCATAAATGTGAGGATAGGTTCTGAGAACGCACAAGAGGAGCTGAAGGACTGTTCGTTGGTCACCGCAAGCTACGGCCAGCCGGGCAGAGTTATTGGCACAATCGGCGTGGTCGGGCCTACCAGGATGGATTACTCAAAGGCAATCGCCCTAGTAAGGTTCATGGCCGAGGGGATTAGCGAGCTGCTCGAAAGGGCAAGCTTCGAAAAGTAGAATTTGATGATCAAATAAGGGGTGCTTGGGCATTATGGTGCCCATTGTGCTCAAGAATATTCGACAGGCGGTGTTCAAGACGGCTGACAAGAGGGATTACTACGAGGTATTAGGCGTCGATAAAGCTTCCGCGGATACGGACATTAAGGCGGCCTACCGAAAGCTAGCAAGGCAGCACCATCCGGACGCGAACCCCGGGGATCCGGGCGCAGAGGAGAGGTTCAAGGAAATAAACGAGGCCTATAGCGTCCTATCGGACCCCGAGAAAAGGTCAAGGTACGACCAGTACGGGCACGATTCGGAGCGCGGTTTCGGCAACGGTGATTTCTCCGACGTCAACCCCTTCGACATATTCAACCAGTTCTTCGGCGGCGCATTCGGAGGCGCTTTCGGCGGTTTCGGTGGAGGCCAGAGGAGAGGGCCTGCCGAGGGCGCGGACATTGAAGTGCTGGCCGACCTAACTTTGTCTGAAGTGCTGACGGGAACCGAGAGGAGCTTCGAACTTAACAGGGTCGAAAGTTGTGCTACATGCTCCGGAAGCGGTGCAAAGCCCGGAACAAAGCCGCAGAAATGCCCGAAGTGCAACGGCACAGGGCAGGTGAGAAGCTACCAGCAGACATTCCTTGGCACCATGCAAAGCGTTATGCCCTGCGGGCAGTGCGCAGGCACAGGCAGCTTCATACAGGAGCCGTGCCCCGATTGCGACGGTCAGGGAAGGCTCAGGCGCAGCGCCACGATTAATGTGAAGATACCGGCTGGCGTCGACAACGGCATGGTCGTAAGGGCCGCAGGGCAGGGCCACGCTGGCTCCAGGGGCGGCAACGCTGGCGATGCTTTGGTACATATCAAGGTGAAACCGCACGAGAAGTTCACGCGCCAGGGAAATGACCTGGTTCAGGAGCAGGAGATTTCCTTTCCCCAGGCGGCGCTGGGAGCATCGCTGAAGGTGGGCACGCTCACCGATGATGTGGAATTGAAAGTGCCCTCCGGTACGCAAACCGGAAAAGTGCTGAATATAAAGGGAAAAGGATTGCCCAATGTCCGCGGCGGCGCCGTCGGGGACATGAGGGTTCTTATAAAAGTTAGGACGCCTGATAAGCTCAACGCGAAGGAAAAGGAGCTTTACAGGCAGCTTGCAGAAGCAGGCGGCTACTCGGTCAACGAGGAGCAGGGCGTGCTGGACAGGCTCTTGGGAAGGAAGAAGAGATAGCCAATATGAGATGGGCAGAAATTAGCATAGAGGTGAAGTGCAACGCGGCCGAGGAGGTAGCGTCGATCGCATCGGATTACGCCCCGGCGGGAGTTGCAGTTCTAGACCCCTCCCTTATAGACGAGGCAAAGAGGGATGGCGGGCTTTCTGAATTGGAACTGGGGAGCATGAAAAGGGAAGGCAACGCCATTGTGCGCTTCTTTGCCCCGGACGACGAAGCGGAGCTTGCAGCACTTCTTAGCGAGATGAGAAAGAGACTGGACAAGGAGATTAACTGCAGCAGCACAGGTCAGGATGTCATAAGCATTAATGTGCGCATGGTTGACGAAGCCGAATGGACGGGGTGGAAACAGAGCTTCAAGCCCTTCAGGCTGGGATCCAAGCTGCTTGTAAGCCCAACTTGGGAGAACCCTGATGCCCTGCCGGAGGACCTTGTTATTAGGTTAGACCCGGGCCAGGCCTTCGGGACGGGGCAACACGCTACTACGGCAGGGTGTGCCCACATGCTAGAGAAGTACATCAAAGGCGGCGAGAGGGTCCTTGATGTAGGCACTGGCACCGGCATCCTGGCAATAGCGTCGGCGATGCTTGGAGCGGGCGTGGTGGTAGCAATTGATATCGACCAGGTGGCGGTCAAATGCGCCTCCGATAATGTCAGCGTAAATAAGGTCGCTGACAAGGTCAAAGTCGTCAAAGGCGACCTTCTGAAGGGGCAGGCGGGCCCGTTCGACGTAATCGTGGCGAACATACTGGCAGGCCCTGTGATAGATATGACGGGACCGGCGGCAGCGCTGTTGAGCCCTGGTGGAATTTTCATCACTTCCGGCTACATCCAGAAGACAGAGCCTGATGTAAAATCCGCATTGGAGCGCTCGGGGCTTGAGATAGCGGACAGGGCGCAAGAGGGCGACTGGGTATGCCTTGTGGCAAGGAAACCGGGCAAATGAGGAGGTTTTTCGCCCAGAAGGCAAAAGATCTTAGCGGCCGGCTTGCCATTGAGGGCGAGGACGCCAGGCACATACAGATGGTCCTGAGGAAGAAGCCGGGCGACAAGCTTGACATAGTGCTGCCGGAGGGCGAGCCCGCGACTTGTGCGATAGTTGGTTTCGAGGACGGTTCGGTCATGCTGGAAAACGCCGCAAGTTCGGGGTTTTTCACGGAGACCTCCAAGGTGTATTCACTCGTTCAGGGTCTGCCCAAGGGCCAGAAGATGGACTACATCATTGAGAAGTGCACAGAATTGGGCTTTGCATCTTTCGTCCCGGCGCTCACCGAAAGGTGCATTGTGCGGGATGTTTCTGCCGGAAAGCTTGCAAGATGGCGCAAACTTTCCCATGAAGCGGCAAAGCAGAGCGGCCGTATGAAGGTTCCTGTGGTAGAAGATGTCGTTGAGCTGGGCAAAGCACTTGAGTCCGCATCGAAGCGAGGCGCGCTGATCCTCATGTTCTGGGAAGAGGAGAGGTCGAAGTCGCTCCGTGATATTGAGGAAAGCATTAGGGAAGCGGGCGAAATATGCCTGGTAATAGGCCCTGAAGGTGGCATTACTACTAAGGAGGCCGAACATGCAAGGTCTCTGGGGGCGCTGACGATCAGCCTCGGGCCGAGGATACTCAGAACGGAGACGGCTCCTGTCGCCGCGGGGGCGGCAGTGATGTATATAGCAGGAGAACTGGATGCCTGCGAAGTATAATTTGTAAACGAGAAATGATATAATCATTTAATAACTCGTTAATAAAAAAGGATAGGTGATACGAATGGCACATGAGATCAATGACAGCAATTTCAAGGCGGAAGTTCTGGACCACAAGGGACTCGTCCTGGTGGACTTCTGGGCACCCTGGTGCGGCCCTTGCCGTATGCAGGCACCCGAACTCGACAAGCTTTCAACATTGAACGCGGATGTGAAGATATGCAAGATCAACGTTGACGATCATGTAACAACCGCCCAGCAGTTCGGAGTACAGAGCATACCCACTCTCATCTACTTCAAGGATGGCAAGGCAGTCGACAAGATGGTGGGCGTAACGCCCGCAACGACGCTTGATTCGAAGGCAAAGGGCCTGCTTAAGTAAATACGAGACTCAACGGGAGGCATAGCTTGCCTCCCGTAAGATTATTCAACTAAGCGTAGCGGAGGAGGATTTGACTATGAGGAAGAATATGGTTCGCGCATTTTCCGTAGCAGCAGTCCTGATCATGATGTTGTCTCTGGCCGGGTGCAACCTGGTGTTCCATGTAACCGGATCTGGATGACTACAATGTTACGAGCACAGCCATCACTAACGGCCCGATAAAGGTCGATGTGAGCATCAAAGGCCTGTGGCCCGTATGGCCGGACCATCTCACCATAGTGCTGTCCGGAACAGTGACTACTTCGCTGCCTTTGGTAATTGATCCGAACGTTGAGCTTGCAAACACAATAGAGCTTGAGCTTTACAATGAGCTATACAACGGTGGCGATCACGATTTCGAAGAATTAGATATGGAAGAAGACGGGCTAGGCCTGGACAATATGTACAAAGTCACTGCCGTTATGGTTATTCCCGATTGGAAGGAAATGCTTGGGAGCGGCGGGCATCAACCGCAGTTGCTTCTTGACCTCAGTACCCTAATTGGCCAGGATCAGTACGCTCAGGTGGTCGCAGGTCTTCAGCAGGCATGCCGCAAGCATCCCTAACGGCAATGTAGTTGAGTTGAGCTTGGATGGCGTCCTGGTGAATGTCGAGAAGGACAAGCTAGTAGGCGATATGTCGATTACCTTCTTCCTCAATGGCTCATTGGTTGAGTTGCCGTAGGTTCACACTGGACAAATAACCAAGGGCTGATAAACCTTATATCAAATAGGCGGCCTGATTTGGACTGTAGTCTGAGTCAAGCCGCTTCTTTTTGCTCAGGGGCTGCCTATTCGAGCTCGCACGCTGTAAAACGACAACTTCTGGAGGATTAATACTACGAATATAGAATAGTCTAATTGCCGAATATATAATGTTAGGAGGTTGGGGACATGAAAAAGAGGCTTGTCAGGGCAGTTTTGGCGGCAACAGCGGTCCTTCTTGCATTGTCGCTGGCCGGTTGCATTATAAGGTTCACGATAGTAGGCAAGGAGGATTATCACGTCTATGTGGCCGGTTTGGAAGGCGGGCCGGCAAAGGTGTTGGTCTCAATGACTGGTTTCATCCCGAAATGGCCGGATGTACTCATTTTGAGGATATCGGGCGATGTAACAAATTCGACAAAGACCGCGGAGGAGATCGATACTCTAGCCGATTCGCTGTCAGGGACGATGTATGACCACCTCGATTTCGATTCTTATAGCGGCAGCACTTCTGCGGGAAATCCGTTCTGGATAGAGAAGGAGATAGAAATCCCCGAGTTCTGGGATTTGTTGCCGCACGTCTCTAGTGGCACAACGGCGCTGGCGCCCGTCGAACTTGACCTTAGCTCAGTAATCGGGGAAGCCTTCTACGACGCGCTGGTGGCTGAAATGGAGCTTATCTGCGACGATGAGCTTCCCTTAAATACGATAGTGGATCTTAAGCTTGAGGGCGGCCTGGAAACTTTCACTGGCAGAGTGATTGGCACGCTGGACTGCGACTTTACACTGTACTCGATATTCATACTATAGAAAGGGCTAAGGCGATCTTCGGGAGGTAAGGCATATGAAGCTAGGTATAGGAAGGATTGCGCTGCTAATTATGGCAATGGCAATGATGATTACGCTTTCTGGCTGCACTATGCTGTTTACGCTAGTAGGATCCGACTCATATGGAATCAGACCGAACGGGGACATTATGAACGGCTCACTTGAAAAATGTGAGATTGAGATGGATGTAAGCACAGAGGGCAGCACCCTTAAGGAACCCAAATATCTTAATATCGAACTTGAAGGGCTTCTGATGAGTATGAGCATGAATCCAGGACCTGATAGATGCCGCCCTGGAAGACATAGGCGCATATCTTGAGACGGCTTTAAGCTTCGATAGCTATGCTGTGGATACTGTCGGAGATACGTTCACTGTTACAGGGCGTTACGAGCTTATCGATTTCTGGTCCGATATGGGCATTAGCGGGTTGACAATCGCAGCTGAAGCACAAGTGCTACTAAGTTCGATAATCGGAGTCTCAGCTTACGACACTCTCATTGACAGCATAGTGACTGCGACCAATGACCTTACCGTTAACGGCTCGAGCATAGATTTCGAGATGGAGGGAGTCTTGGAATCGTCAGATGGAAAGGTTGTCGGCGATTTCATGCTTTGGTTTGATTCAATCAATCCCGCAATTATAATGCCTGAGGATTAGACGCAGCACAAGCTACAGGATCATAGTAGCTGACGGCTTCAGTTGGACATGAGGCCTCTTTTGTGCTAACTTATCTTGGTAAAACTGTTTTGGAGGTCTTCGATTGAAGCTGGACGCAAGGACGATGACTAGGGCGGCTGCTATCGCCGCAATATATGTGGCTTTATGCCTGGCGCTTTCTCCAATATCCTACGGGCCTCTTCAAGTTCGTATTGCGGAGGCCATGACGCTTCTTCCGATGATATGGATTGAAGCTATCCCCGGGCTTGCGGTAGGAGCCCTTATTGCAAACCTGCTAGGGCCTGTAGGGTTGATTGATGTGGTATTCGGCACATTGGCGACCCTGCTTGCGGCCCTTATCTCATACAAATTCAGAGGTAAGATCCCCGGATACGCGGCCCCGATAGTAATCAATGGGCTGGTCGTCGGGGGCTACCTTCCATTCGTGTATGGCATGCCCGAGGTAGTCCTCGGGGGCCTCAACCTGACCGTTCCCGCTTCAATGCTGGCCGTTGCCGTCGGAGAGGCCGTGGCCGTACTAGCTCTTGGCATCCCATTGCTCGGCATTGTTAAAAAAGCCGAGGGTAAAAGCAGATGAGAAGGGTCTCCTTCATCACCTTGGGCTGCAAAGTAAACCAGTATGATACGCAGGCGATGCAGAAAGCCTTCATTGAGCGCGGCTTCGCCGTAGTCCAGGAGGGCGAACCGGCGGACGCGATAATAGTGAATACCTGTACTGTGACGGGCGAGGCGGACCGGAAATCCAGGCAGATGATAAGAAGGGCAGTGCGCAATAATCCCGGAGCCCTTATAGTTGCCGCCGGTTGCTTCGTGCAAGGTAACCCGACTGCCGCAACGGCCATTGAAGGGGTCGGCATAGCCTCTGGGGCATCAGACAGGTTGGGGCTCGTTAACGCGGTCGAAGAGGCCCTGGAGTCCGGCAGGAAAGGCCCTGCGTCTAATATTATAGGCGACGCTGATGATTTCGGAGCTTATGAAGAGCTTCAAGCTGAAGGCGCCGACGGGATGTCGAGGGCTTATCTGAAGATAGAAGACGGCTGCGATGCATACTGCTCATACTGTTATGTCCCTTACGTAAGAGGGCATGTCCGGAGCAGGAGCATCCAAAGCATTGAGGACGAGGCCAAAAGGCTCGCTGAAGCGGGGTATGCCGAGGTGATCCTGACCGGCATACATTTAGGCTGCTATGGAAGGGATTTCGGGGGCAAGCCGGGGCTTACGGACGCGATAAAGGCAGTATGCAAGGCCGATGGCATCAGCAGGGTACGTTTGTCCTCACTGGAGCCTACCGAGCTGACCGATGACCTAATCAGCCCTTTTCGCATCCGAACCCAAGCTGGCAATGCATTTGCACCTGCCGCTGCAGTCAGGGGACAATTCTATCCTCAAGTCCATGAACAGGCACTATGATGCGGATTACTTCGAAAAAACCGTGGCCGAAGCCAGGGAAAGGCTGGGGGACATCGGACTTACCACCGATGTCATAGTCGGCTTTCCGGGCGAGACCGATGAGATGTTCGAAAACACCGTGGCTCTGGTCAAGAGGGTCGGCTTTCTCCACGTACACGTATTCCCATACTCAAAGCGCGCAGGAACGCCTGCCGCCGCTATGAATGACCAGGTGCCCGAGGGCATAAAGAACCAAAGGGTTAAATGGCTGATAGCAGAAGCATCCGCAATCGCGAAGGACCATCATGAGAAGATGGTGGGCAGGACTTATAAAGTCGTCATTGAATCCGAGGCAGCGAACGCTTCGGGCGGATTTACATATGAGGGGTATACTAGCGAGTATGTTAAGGTTTGCTTCACATCGGCAAAAAGCCTCGAGGGCATGGCATCCGTCAGGATTAGCTCCGCTTCGGGCGAAGGAGCCGCCGGCGAGCATGTCGAATAGCACCTTTGGAATGGAGGGGTAGACATGGATGACTGCATTTTCTGCAAGATAGCGGCGAAGAAGCTGGGAACCCTGATTTTCGAGGATGAGGGGATTGCCGCCTTCAAGGACGTCAACCCTGTGGGGCCGGTACACGTGCTCATAGTGCCCAAAAGGCACATATCCGGGCTTAACGATGCATCCGGGGAAGAAGCTTTGCTGGGCAGGATGGCGGTTGCAGCGATCAGGCTCGCCAAAGAGCTCGGCATTTCAGAGGGCGGATACAGGTTGGTCATGAACTCCGGCATAAACGGGGGTCAAAGCGTTCCGCACCTTCATATGCACCTTCTGGGCGGAAGGGCCTTCGGTTGGCCGCCGGGCTGATAATCAATTGACAATGGAGCACATATTGGAATAACATATTAAAAGAACTTGCTATTTGCAAGGTCATACGGATCAGCTTAACTAGCAGACCGTGAATCCAAACCCGGAGGGAGGGGAGTCCGTATGGCAGAGGTCAGAGTAGGAAAGAACGAGACCCTTGATAGTGCGCTGCGCCGTTTTAAGCGTCAGTGCCAGATGTCAGGCGTCTTGGCGGAGATACGCAAGAGGGAACATTACGAGAAGCCTAGCGTAAAGCGGAAGAAGAAGTCCGAGGCAGCCCGCAAGAGGCGTTTCCGCTAAAACGAAGATCGATATCGAGGCGCTGGGCAGAAGCCCAGCGTTTCTTGTTTCTTGAAAGTGCTGCCAATTTCGATTTATAATCATTGTCCCTGTAACTTGATATAATGAATATGGGAATATATATCCCGCTGGCAGATAGAGGTGTTGCGTCTTGAGCAAGAGGTTGTTTTACGTCCTGATGCTGGCAATCGCCCTGTCAACGAGCCTTCTTGCGGCATCCGCCGCTGATGAGGGCTCCTACTTCGTCGTACCCATAAAGGGAGATATCGACGACGGGACGCTGGTCTATATAAGAAGGGTGTTGGAAGAGGCCGAGCAGGCCGACGCCCAGGCCGTTGTTTTCGAAATCGACACATATGGCGGCCTGGTGGACGCATCCAACAGGATAAGGGATGAAATACTGGCGAGCGGGATCCGCACCATTGCCTTCGTAAACCAGAAGGCGTGGTCCGCAGGCGCCCTCATAGCGTTAAGCTGCACCGAGCTTCATATGCAAAGCAGTGCATCAATCGGGGCCGCGGAGACCAGGCCCGCTGAGGAGAAATACATATCGGCCTACAGGCAGCAGTTCGAAAGCACTGCCTCCGAGAGGGGCAAGGACCCCGCCGTTGCCGGCGCCATGGTCGACAGCGACATTTCCGTGGAAGGCATTACCGAGGAGGGCAAGATCCTTACGCTGGGGTCAGCGGACGCCTTGAGGATAGGCTTCGCCGACGGCGTGCACCAGGACCTTGAGGGGCTTGCCGCCGCCGCAGGACTGGCCGGGCTGGAGCGGCTCGACATAGCGATGAACAACAGGGAGAGGCTGGGCCAATTCCTCACATCTCCGGTTGCATCCGAGATATTGCTAGTTATGGGCGTGCTTGGGCTTATCATAGAGGCATTCGTGCCCGGTTTCGGAATTTTCGGAGGCTTAGGCATCGTTGGTTTCGCGCTGTTCTTCTACGGAAGGCTTATCACCGGCATGGCCGGATGGGAGATAGTGATCCTGTTCGTAGCAGGACTTGCGCTGCTGATAACGGAGCTGTTCATACCCGGTTTCGGCGTCCTTGGTGTCTCTGGGTTGATTGGCATTTTCGCAAGCTTTTACCTCTCCTACCCGACGCCGCAGGAGGCACTGCTGTCAGTAAGCATTGCGCTGGCTTTCGCGATCGTTGCGATAATCGTGCTGGTGCGCAGCCTGGAGCGAAGAGGAGTGAAAGGCAACAGCTTCTTCGGCAGGCTTATACTTACCGAGGTTACGGGCAAGCAGATACCTACCGGGCCGAAGGCGATTATCGGCGCAGGCATGCCTTCAGTCGGTGAGCATGGAAAGGTCTATACCACGCTTAGGCCAGTCGGCACAGCTTACTTCGGTACGGCAAGGGTCGACGTCATATCGGAAGGCGAGTTCCTTGCGCCTGGCACAGATATCGTTGTAGAGAAAGTGGATGGGATGAAGGTAATCGTCAGAAGGGCTACAACGCCTGCCGATGATTTGAAGGGCGGTGCTTAGCGATGGAAGCCGGAAGCATCCTTCTCATTGCCATCTGCATTGCATTGGTTGTAATCGCGGTTATCGTCTTCAGGAAGGCCACGCTTTCCTCAAGGATTGAAGCCGGAAGCGCAATATCCCATGAGGCCGCATTGCCGAAGGCAGGTACAAAGGCCACAGTATCGAAAACGTTAAGGCCTGTGGGAGTAATTTTCGTCGAAAACATCCCCTATGAGGCTACGTCAGAAGGGGAGTTCATCGAACCGGGGACCGAGGTCATAATAATCGGTATGCTGGCCGGCAGGGCCCTGGTAAGGAAGGTTTAGTAGCAGACTGAGAAAAGGGAGGCTTGCAAAATGGATCTTATCGTTCTATTCTTTCCCGTTCTCGTATTCATATTCCTGATTCTGATCCTGAATTTCATCCCTGTGGGGCTTTGGATATCAGCGTTAGCCGCAGGAGTCAGGGTCGGCCTGTTCACCCTCGTCGGCATGAGGCTCAGGCGCGTTTCCCCGGCAAGGATAATCCTGCCGATGATCAAATCGGTCAAAGCCGGCATACCGATAAGCGTCGATAAGCTGGAAGCGCATCATCTTGCCGGCGGTAACGTCGACAAGGTTATTGACGCGCTAATCGCAGCCCAGAGGGCGAACATCAACCTCACTTTCGAAAGCGCTACCGCAATCGACCTTGCAGGCAGGAACGTGCTTGAGGCCGTTCAGATGAGCGTCAACCCCAAGGTAATCGAAACGCCCGTAGTTGCTGCAGTGGCAAAAGACGGCATCGAGCTTAGGGCTAAGGCAAGGGTCACCGTGCGCGCCAACATCGAAAGGCTAGTAGGAGGCGCCGGCGAAGCCACAGTTATCGCCAGGGTAGGCGAGGGCATTGTAACGACGGTAGGCTCCGCGGAAAGCCATAAAGTAGTCCTTGAGAACCCGGATATGATATCGCGCACGGTCCTTTCCAAGGGCCTGGACATCGGGACCGCTTTCGAGATTCTATCTATCGACATAGCCGACGTCGATGTCGGCCGGAACATAGGCGCCAGGCTGCAGATGGACCAGGCCGAGGCCGACAAGAACATCGCGCAGGCCAAGGCCGCCGAGAGGCGTTTTGCGGCCTTAGCAGTTGAGCAGGAGATGAAAGCAAGAGTACAGGAGATGAAGGCCAAAGTCGTAGAGGCTGAAGCCGAAGTACCCAAGGCGCTCGCATTCGCCCTTAGAGAGGGCAAGCTTGGCGTCATGGATTACTACAACCTCCTTAACGTTCAATCAGACACCCAGATGAGGGAAAGCATCGCCAAAGTAGGCCAGAAGGGCCCGGGCCTTGAGGAATCTTCACTGGAGAGCGGCAAGTAAGAGAAGGTGGGAGGTGTACCCTCCATGGAGTTTAATTTCGATCTGTTGCCATTGATCTTCGGCCTTTTCTGGTTCATCTTCGTGATTTCGATAATCACGAGGATAGGGAAAGCCGTAAAGAAGGCCGCCTCCAGCCAGGGCAAGGGTTTCGACCAGCAGACGGTGCTCTCAAGGCTTGAGGAGCTTAGAAAGGCGATGGAAGAAAAGGAGCGCTCTGCTCAGGAGGACAGGGGCCAGACTTCAAGGACCCCCGCCCCTTCAAGTGGCTGGCTCCTCCCAAGCGCCGGCAAGAACCGCCCCAAAGCCTGCGACAGCACAGGCCAGAAGGTCGCGCTTTGAGGATTATACGGGCTCTCTGCCCGCAAGCGATGCTGCGGCGGAAGGGGAATCTTCAAGCGAAGAATATGGCGAGAGCATGACCGGAAGCCTTGAGGGAACCAGCTCCGAAACTATGTACGAGAGCAGGGAAAAGGATAAGTACGGCAACCTGACGCCATTCCAGATGGAGCTCCTTTCGGCCGGCATGCAAAATGAGTCCCTCGAGGGCCGAGGCTCAGAGGAGTCCGGCACTTGGAAAGCGGATGAGATGTGCGATGCCTGGGATGAATCCGAAAACCAGGAGGGTGCCGGCCTGGAAGCGCAGCTGCTAACCCTCTCAACCCAAGGAGAACCCCGGGGAGTAGACCTAGTAGGTGGAATCAACATGAAGGAGATGGCTGATGCCGTGGTATGGTCCGAGATAATGGGAAGACCTATTGCGTATGAGGCCATCAAAGACCTACGGTGCAAGGAAGCGTTTCTAGTCTGGCCATATCCGAGAATGATAAAGAGCCCAGCCGGCATAAGCTCGGCTGGGCATGCCATTAGAAATCAATGCCTGCGGGCAATACGGAGGACGGGAAAATAGAGAAGGAAGCAAGATTCACTGTATATGACGCATCCGAGGCATCCCTTGTGTACGGCACCGGCGACGACATACTCCATCTACTAGAGGCGGAGCTCAAGGTAAGCACGAACGCGAGGGGATCGGAAATTCTCATCAAAGGTGATGAGGGCGATGTGGACATGGCCCTGTGCGTGCTCGAGGACATCAGGAATGTCATAAGATCGGGTAACAAGGTGAGCGCAAGGGACGCAAAACATGCCCTGAATATGGCAAGAGACGGCAAAGGTGCGTCGCTCATGTCGGTATTCAGCGACATCATACAGGTCACAAGCAGGGGAAAACAGATCAGACCCAGGACTTTGGGCCAGAAGATATACATAGATGCGATGAAGGAAAGCAGCATGACATTCGGCATCGGGCCTGCAGGCACTGGGAAAACCTACCTTGCTGTGGCGATGGCGGTCGCCGCGTACAAGGCCCGCCAGGTCAATAGGATAATCCTGACGAGGCCGGCAGTAGAGGCAGGCGAGAAGCTGGGCTTCCTTCCCGGTGACATACAGGAGAAAGTCGATCCGTACCTGAGGCCGCTTTACGATGCCCTTTGGGACATCATGGGCATAGAAGGTTTCGACAAGCTCAAGGAGAAGGGCGCTTTGGAAATCGCCCCGCTCGCCTATATGAGGGGCAGGACCCTTGATGATGCTTTCATCATCCTCGACGAAGCGCAGAACACCACCAGGGAGCAGATGAAGATGTTCCTTACAAGGATGGGCTTCTCGTCCAAAGTCGTGGTTACGGGGGACATTACCCAAATCGACCTCCCGAAAGGGCAAGCGTCGGGCCTGGTAGAGGCCGCGGGCGTCCTCAACGGGGTCAACGGAATAGCAGTCGTCTTCCTCTCCGAGCTGGATGTGGTGCGCCACGAGCTCGTGCAGAGGATAATCAAGGCCTATGAAGCGCTTGAGGAAAACAGGAATGGCAGCCTTTTCGCCGGCAATGAAACGGAGAGCCGTCAATGAAGAACCAATCGGTTAGAAGCCCGATTTTCAGGACATGGTTTAGGGGGCGTCGCGGCGATAACTGGATAAGGGCCACTTGCCTACCTGTTAACTTGGGGGGCTTGTTTCATACTTCTGGCGACGAACCTGACGCCGCCGGCTGTGAAGCTTGAGCTAGGGAAGCCCGCAATGAGGTCGGTTATCGCCCACAAAACCGTGCTGAACCAGGTTGATACGGATGTCCTGAGGGAAGAGGCCAGGAAGAACTTCCTACTATCATCGGTCGACAGGCCCTCATTCATGAAGATAAACGAGGCCGTCTCCGTTGTTGCAGAAAACAGACTGGATGCATTATATACTCAGCTTGCTGAGGCAAGGGCCGCTTATGTAAAGGGCCCATTAAATGTTCTGGGCAACTTGCAGAAGTCATTGGCGGCAGCATCGCTTCCTGTTATAGACAAAGCTGCGCTGGAGTACTTCCTGGGTTTAGAGAACGGGCGCTACAATGAGGCGGTCTCGACGATCAGAAGGTATGTTGTTTCCGTCTTGAAGAGCAAGAAGGTGCTTGATTCCACCCTTGCGGGAGAGAAGTCCATGACGAAAACCGCCCTCGTCCATCTTGGGCTTGATGAAGAGACTTCAACCCTGGCGAGCATGATTGCGAATTCCTTCCTTGAAGTCAATACCGCAGTCGACATGGCAGCCCTCGAAAGAGGCGCGGAAGAGGCGGAGGACAATGTCCAGCCAGTATATATCCAAAAAGGTGCGGTCATCGTCAAGCAGGGGCAGATTGTGGTGGAAAACCATCTTGAGCTAACCGAATCCCTCGGCCTTATGGTCGGGATGGAGCCGTTCTGGGCGAGGCTGTCGCTGGCAATTGCCGTAGCCATGGTGCTAGTGGTGCATTCCGCCTTCATGGGCTGGCTCGAAACGGACGGCATCAGGAACATCAAGAAGCTTGTTCTTATTCTCATTCTTGTGAGCGTAAGCGTCTTCATATCTTGGGTTTCTTACCGATTCTTCGGCCGATATGGAGCAATCTATGTGCCAATAGCGTTCATAGCCATGACGCTTACTCTCATGGTAGACCAGAAGGCGGGCATTGCGACCGGCCTTGCGGTCACCATCTTCAACGCATTCATGTTCCAGGGCAGCCTCATGTCCCTGGTCGCACCTATTGCGGGA
Source organism: uncultured Bacillota bacterium (assembly GCA_963823655.1). Lineage (GTDB taxonomy): Bacteria > Bacillota > DTU025 > DTU025 > MWDF01 > MWDF01. The sequence continues at coordinate 513,293 of CAWGMK010000013.1, read as the reverse complement.
ATTTTCATGGGGATACACACCGCAAAAGGAAGGGTGGACCGCTTCGGCATAGTCAAGGGTGCAGTCTACATAGCAGGCGCAACGCTAATCGCTGCAGCTTCAGTTGCCGCATTCTCGGGCGACAAGATAGACGCGGGTGTTCTGCCGGCAGCTATCGCGAACGGGCTGATCAGCGCTGTCCTTTGCCTCGGCACCATGCCATTCGCAGAGGCGGCGCTCGGGCTTTCCTCCCCATTCAGGCTCATCGAGGTCTCCAACCCCGGCAACGAGCTGCTGAGGCAGTTAATGATGGAGGCTCCTGGCACTTACCACCACAGCATAATCGTCGGTAACCTTGCGGAGGCCGCGGCCTCCAAGATAGGTGCAGATTCACTTCTTGTCAGGGCGGCGGCGCTTTATCACGACTGCGGCAAGATCAGGCAGCCTGAATTCTTTGTTGAAAACCAGATCAACAAGGTCAACCCCCACGACGAGCTGCCGCCTGAAGTGTCGGCCGGAATAATCGTCGGGCATGTCACATACGGAATAGAGCTGGCGAAGCTGCACAGCCTGCCTGCCGGCATCGTGGACATAATCGCGCAGCATCATGCGGATTCGAAGGTGTGGTACTTCTATCATAAGGCGATGGGCAAGTACGGCACGATGGCGGATGAATCCAAGTACTGCTATCCGGGGCCGAAACCCCAGACAGCGGAGGCAGCCCTGATCATGCTTGCAGACATCTGCGAGGCGAAAGCAAGGGCATCCAAGTCGAGCGACCCGGACGAAGTCAGGGAATCAATACACAGCCTGCTCAGGGAGAGGCTTTATGCCGGCGACCTGAATGAGACGCCTTTGACATTGAAGGACCTGCAATTGATAGAGGACAGCTTCGTTGGCACTATATGCGGGGTCAAGCATGAGAGGATCGCTTATCCCGGACAGGTGCCGATTTTCGCGAAGGACAGCGAAGCTGACGAACTTGATGAGCCAGAGAAGGCCGGAGAGGAAGAGTAGAAGTTAAGATGCATGAAATCCTTATCGACATCGCAATAGAGCCCGAGGGGCTGTTGGAGGCCGAACATCTTGTTAAGCTGTCGGAGGCTGCGATAAAAAAGGCCGTGGAGACCTTCGCCCCCGACGGACAGTACGAGGTATCGGTGCTGCTTACGGACGATTTGTCCATAAGGAGGCTGAACTCGGACTACAGGGGCAAGGACATGCACACCGACGTGCTCTCATTCCCCCAGCTTGAGGGCGAGGACTCGGATTCAGGGCCCGGGATGCCCGCCATGCTCGGCGATATAGTAATTTCGACGGAAACGGCCGCAAGGCAGGCCCTGGAGTTCGGGCATCCTCTCGAGCGCGAAATGGCCTTCCTTTCTGTGCACGGAGTGCTGCATCTGCTGGGCTACGACCACGAGAACGAGGTGGATAAGGCTGAGATGAGGCTGGCCGAGGAGACGGTGCTGGCCGCCTTCGGGCTTCAAAGGGAGCAATAAGGGCCGAAAGGCCGCATCATATAAATCATGCCGCAAGACGGCAGGTTTGGGCGAGGTGCTATCTTTTGACAATCGACAGGGAAAAGCTGCTTGTTTCGGCAAGGCAGGCCAGGGAAATGGCCTACGCGCCTTATTCCAATTTCAAAGTGGGAGCGGCCTTGATTGACGTCAACGGCTCAGTCTGGCAGGGCTGCAATGTAGAGAATGCGGCATATGGCTGTACGATATGCGCCGAAAGGACCGCCCTGTTGAAGGCGATCTCAGAGGGCGTCAGGGAATTTCTGGCGATTGCCGTTGTCGGAAGCGGCAACGGCCCTGCAGAGCCCTGCGGGCAATGCAGGCAGACACTAGTGGAGTTCAACCCGGGACTAGAGGTAATCCTAGAGGACGAGGAGGGCAAGCCCGTCTCGCACAGGCTCGACGAGATGCTGCCCTGGCACTTCGGCCCTCTAAGGCTGAAAGACAGGTAGGTCATTAATGGAAAAGGAAACTACGGCTGAGCAGTTCCGCTCAGGTTTTGTGGGCATGATCGGCAGGCCCAATGTGGGCAAATCGACGCTGATCAACTCATTTATCGGTCACAAGGTCGTCATCACGTCCGATAAGCCGCAGACGACCAGAAACAAGATAGCTGCAATACTGAATAAGCCGAACTTGCAGGTCATATTCATGGATACGCCGGGAATACACAAACCCAAGCACCTTCTTGGCAAGAGGATGAACAGCCAGGCGAGGAGCGCGGCAAGGGATGTGGACCTGGTCCTTTTCGTTGTGGATGTAAGCATACCCGAGCACAAGGGGGACGCCTATGTGTCCGAGGAGCTGGCATTATCCGGCTCGCATGTGTGGCTGGTGCTAAACAAATCGGACCTTGTCGAGGGCGCAGAACATGAGTCAACTACGCAGAGGTTCTCAGGGCTTGCGGGATTCGAAAGGCATTACCTGGTCTCAGCGCAGACCGGAGCCGGCCTTGAGAAGCTGCTCGCAGACGTCTCATCGATGATGCAGCCGGGTCCCCGTTTCTACCCTGAGGGCATGGAGCTGGACCATCCGGAGGAGTTCATCGTATCGGAGCTGATAAGGGAGAAAGTCTTCAGGCTTACAAGGGATGAGATACCCCATTCCGTGGCAGTAGCAGTGGAGTCCATGCAAAACAGGGGCTCGGACATCATCGACATATCCGCCGTCATTTACGTGGAGCGCGATTCCCAGAAGGGGATAATTATCGGCGCAAAGGGCTCCATGCTCAAGGAGATAGGCACCGAGGCGAGGCTTGACATGGAAGCGCTTCTGGGAAACAGGGTAAACCTGCAGTTGTGGGTGAAGGTCCGCGACAAGTGGAGACAGGATCCAACGCAGCTGGGAAGGTTCGGATACGATGACGGAGGGGAAGATATTTGAGCTTGAAGCTTACTGACTTCGACTATTTTCTGCCGCAGGGCCTGATCGCCCAGACGCCCGCCGAGCCCAGGGATTCGTCCAGGCTGCTGGCTGCTGAAAAGGGGCACTGCGGAAATCGAACATAGGCATTTTAGCGATATAAAGGAATATTTGAGGCCCGGGGATGTGCTCGTGCTCAACGACACGAGGGTCCTGCCTGCACGCCTTTACGGAGAGGGCCGCGTCGAAGTGCTGCTTCTTCAAAGGATGCACGACGACACTTGGGAGGCCTGGGTACACCCGGGCAAGAAGTTCAGGCCGGGAGCAGAGGTGGTTTTAAGCGGCGGGAGGCTCAGCTGCAAGGTAGAGGGGATTACACCGACCGGTGAGAGGTACCTTTCGCTTAGCTCCAACGAGCCCGTCGATGAGGTGATAGCACATACGGGCTATATGCCGGTGCCGCCCTACATCAAGAAGTATCCTGACGACCCGGAAAGGTACCAGACGGTGTACTCGAAGGAGCTTGGATCGGCCGCCGCGCCCACTGCGGGGCTCCATTTTACGAAGCAGCTCCTGGACGAAATAAGGGCCATGGGAGTCGAAACGGCATGGTGCACCCTGCATGTAGGCCTTGGGACCTTCGGAAAAGTAAGTGTCGATGACATCACCGAGCACAGGATGCACTCGGAGAAGTTCAGCATAGCCGCCGAAGACGCCGATAAGATCAATCAGGCCAGAAGAAGCGGCGGCAGGGTGATTGCTGTCGGGACTACATCGGTAAGGACGCTTGAGACGGTAGCCGCCGAGGATGGAACTATGAAGGCTGATGAAGGCTGGACCGCAGCCTATATATATCCAGGCTATAAGTTCAAAGTGGTGGATGCGATCATAACCAATTTCCACCTGCCCAAATCGACGCTGATCATGCTGGTCTCCGCCTTCCATGGGCTGGAGCGTACGTTGGCAGCGTATGAAGAAGCGGTTAGGCTTGAGTACAGGTTCTTCTCGTTCGGGGACGCAATGTTCATCTATTAGGCTTAGTTGGCCGAGGGAGGCACGCTTTGTCATCAATTGACTTCAAGATAATAAAAAAAGACGCGGGAAGCTCGGCCAGGCTGGGCCTTTTGGAGACTGCCCACGGGGTAATCGAGACTCCGGAATTCATGCCGGTAGGGACCCAGGCTACGGTGAAGACGATGACGCCCGATGAGATCTGGGAAGCGGGAGCCGGCCTTATACTGGCCAACACCTATCATCTTTACCTGAGGCCCGGGCACAGCCTTATCGAAAGGATGGGCGGCCTGCACAAGTTCATGAACTGGGACGGCGCCATTCTGACAGATTCCGGGGGCTTCCAGGTGTTCAGCCTCTCTGCCCTTAGGAAGATCAAGGACGACGGTGTGTGGTTCAGCTCCCATATAGACGGTTCAAGGCACTTCTTCAGCCCGGAGAAGGTCATGGAGATACAGATGGCGCTCGGCTCCGATATTGCCATGGTCCTTGATGAATGCATGCCGTTCAACTCCAACAGGGAATATGCGATGAAGTCCGCGGCGGCATCGACTAGATGGGCCGAAAGATGCAAGAGCTCACATTCAAGGGAGGACCAGGCGCTATTCGGAATTGTCCAGGGCGGCGGCTTCAGGGATATCAGGGTTGGCATGGCGCACGAGCTCGCAGGCATGGGCTTCGACGGCTACGCCATCGGCGGCCTTTCTGTAGGGGAGAGCAAGCAGGACATGTACGATGTGATCTCCTATACGACGCCCGAGATGCCAGAGAACAAGCCCAGGTACCTGATGGGCGTAGGCAGCCCCGACGCGATACTTGAGGCGGTTGCCCTGGGGATAGACATGTTCGACTGCGTGCTGCCCACAAGAATAGCCAGAAACGGGACCATATTCACTGACACGGGCCGGTTCATTATCAGGGACGCCGGCTCTGCCGAGGATAAAAGGCCTATTGATGAGGCATGCGACTGCTATGCGTGCCGCAACTTCTCGAGGGCTTACATAAGGCACCTTCTGAAGGCGGACGAAGTCCTTGGCATAAGGCTGACGACCCTTCACAACGTGAGGTTCATGATGCGCTTCATGCAAAGGCTGAGAGCTTCGCTTGCTGACGGCGATTTCGGCGGATTCCTCGCCCAACAGAGGCTTATCTGGGCGAACGGCGGACGCGGCTAGCATTGCGCGCAGGGGCTGCCTGAACCCGACCTCTTTCAGCAGTTTCACAGATAATATTGTTAATAGGACACATGTAGCGTAAAATGTAGTAGTTAAATCTACCAATAACAATCTGGAGGTATATGAATGACAACTACAGGATCCGGCAGCTCAGCATTCCTTATCATCTGGGTCGTAGCCCTTTTCGCGATGATGTATTTCCTCACGATTAGGCCCCAGCAGCAGCAGAAGAAAAAGCGCGAGGCCATGATGGCATCGCTTAGGAAAGACAACAGGGTTATAACGATCGGAGGCCTCAGGGCCGTCATAGTGGACGTAAAGGACGACGACCTCATCATCAACATCGCGGATGACAGCTCACAGGAGATGCTCTGCCGCGTTAAGAAATGGGGCATCAACGCCGTAGAGGGCAAGCCCGGATTTGCAGAGAAGCCGGCCGAGAAGAAGTCCTGAGGCTTTTAAGAAAGAGGAGGCTCCTCTTATGAAGAAGCGACTGTTACTTATTGCAGTTGCTATGTGTCTGGTTGCAGCAACAAGCCTTGTGGCCGTAACCGCTGACAGCGCGGCGGAGACAACGGCTGCGGCATATGTTACTGCGTTCCAGAAGGGCAACTGGGCGGATGCCAAGCTGCTCTCTTCAGATGCGGCTTTAAGTTTCGTGGAGTTCGTGGAGGCTAAAAGCGGCGCCGCTGACGGCTTCACAGCTATCGTAAAAGTCGAATCCGAGCAGCTCGGCGACGGCGTAAGGGTAAAAGTCTACTACACAAATAAAGAAGGCAGGCTTGTACCCAGGTACGTCAAGGTCAAGAACATCGGAGTCGGCAAGAACGCGGTAGTGGACGACAAGCTAGTCGGCAGCGACTGGGTGTCCAACAACTATTCCAAAGGGCTTTTCAAGAAGGCCGAGACAATAGCCGGAGTGACTCTTAGCGTATTGGGTTACCTGCAGATAGGCGACGAGATAAAATACGACATCTTCATCGCCAACGACAGCAAGCTGGACAGGTATATAATGCCCATGCAGGAGAGCTATTCGGTGGTGGAGATCGACGGCGTATTTAAGAAACGTTACTACGCCATCGTGCCCGCTAACGTAACAGACGGCCTGCTGAAGGCCGGAACCGGCGTCAGGTCGTTTGCGATAATGCCCTTCTGGCAGAAGGACCCGGCAATAGCGGGGCTTAAGGGCGAAACGATCAGCTGGATACTGTTCCTGCCCTTCGGGCCTTTGGACCAGTTCGCGATAGAGTATCTGTAATACGGCTCAGGTGTGCGGGCCGCGCCTGCTTCCAAGCCGGCGCGGCCTTAACCATGCGGGGGTGATGGCATTGGAGAAGAAGCTGGTAGTGCTGAAGGATGTCAGGGAGAACCCTATAATAATGGCCTTTCTGAACCGCGGTGCGAAGAACATCAAGGCGATGGGCTACACCGAGCACGGATTAAGGCATGCCAAGCTAGTATCCGACATAGCCGAGAATGTCATGAAGAGGCTGGGCTTCCCTGAAAGGGACGCGCAGCTGGCCGCAATAGCAGGCTACATACATGACATCGGCAACTCCATAAATCGGGAGCACCACGGCACCCTAAGTGCGACTCTTGCTGCCCCTGTGCTTATTAACATGGGGATGGACCCGGACGAAGTCGCGATAGTTGTATCGGCGCTCGGCAACCACGAGGAGGAGATAGGGCATGTGGTCAACCACATCTCGGCGGCGCTAATCTTAGCGGACAAGACCGATGTGCACAGGACCCGCGTGCAAGTAAAGCGCGACGATCCGGAGTTCGATGTGCACGACAGAGTCTGCTACAGCGTCACCAACTCCTTTCTAGATGTGGACGGCGAACATAAGAGGATAACCTTGAACCTGAATATCGACAACGAAGTGACTTCCGTCATGGAGTATTTCGAGCTTTTCATGACCAGGATGACCATCAGCCGGAAGGCCGCAGCCTATCTGGGCTGCCAGTTCTCGATAGTAGTCAACGGGTCGAAGTTCCTCTAGGCCCTCGGCAGTCACTTCGCTTTTCAAAGCTATCTTGCAGTTTCATAATGCATATTCATCTGAAATGAGGTAGGCCAATGAACCGTAACAAACTGACCAATGCCATTGCAATCCTGCTTGTAATCGCAATCACCGGAGGTTTCATTTACATCCAGGCGAGGGCAAGGCTGAAGGAGACGGACGGAAAGAGCTGGCTCAAGCTGGGCATGGACCTCCAGGGCGGAGTCATGTTGGTACTTGAGGTACAGGACACGGCTACGGGCGCAATCGACGCCCAGGTAGTTGAGGACACCAGGGCGGCAATGGAGAAGAGGATTGACTCACTTGGAGTCGTGGAACCAATAATCGAGAAGATGAGCGGCGAGAACTGGAGGCGCATCACGGTATCGCTTCCCGGTGTCACAAGCCTCGATCAGGCTCTCGACGTTGTAGGCAAGCAGGGCTTGCTGGAGTTCAAACTGAACGGCCAGTCCATAATGTCAGGGCCTACCATCCTTTCTAAGGCGACGCCCGGCTACTCAAGCAATGACAACAAGCCGGCAGTTCACCTTGAGCTTTCTTCGGAGTACACCTCCAAGTTTGCGACGATAACCAGGAACAACATCGGCCAGACGATAAGCATCGAGCTGGACGGCCAGGAAGTAGTAAGCGGAGTCATCAACAGTGCCATCCCCAACGGCAAGGCCGAGATAAGCGGCGGGGATATCACGATTGAATCCGCGACTTCGATTTCGGCAATACTAAGAGGCGGCGTCCTGCCTGCCCCCGTCGAGCATAAGGAGACCCGTTTCGTGGATCCTACGCTCGGAGCGGATATGAGCAGGAGCAGCCTTAACGCGGGAGCTTTCGGCCTTGCGCTGATATTCCTCTATATGATCATCATCTACAGGATGCCCGGCCTTCTGGCAGGCATTGCCCTGATGATTTATTCCGGAATCGTGCTTGCCGTGTTCATGGCGATCAACGGTACGCTTAGCCTCGCAGGCATTGCAGGGTTCGTTCTTTCGACAGGCATGGCAGTTGACGCCAACGTCATCATCTACGAGAGAATCAAGGACGAGCTGAGGGCCGGAAAGAGCATAAGGGCCTCCATCGATGCCGGCTTCCATAAGGCTATGACTGCGATCATCGACGGCAACGCCACCACGATAATCACCGCCGCGATCCTGTTCTACTTCGGCTCGGGCCGTGTCCAGGGCTTTGCGGTCACCCTCATCATAGGAGTCCTGGCGAGCATGTTCACTGCGGTAATCCTCACAAGGGCGCTGCTGACGCTAGTAGTAACACCTGGCCTCGGCATCAAGTTCTTCGGGGCTAGGAGGTAGAGGCATGAAAAATTTCAGTTTCGTAAAGACAAGGAAGATATGGTACGCCCTGACCCTGATAATGGCAATTGGAGGCATAGTCGGCCTACTTACGGCCGGTATGAACCTCGGCATAGATTTCACCTCCGGCACGCTCTTCTGGCTTGAGTTCGGCGGGGACGTAACAGTGGAGGAGATAACCGCGGCTCTCGATACGCCTGCGACAGCTGAACTTGGCCTGGGCAAGGCCATGGTGCAGAAGGTAGGGGACAAGGAATTCACATTGAGGGTCCCCAGCCTTGATACGGACGGACAGAGGGCCGTCATGGATGCCCTTAAGGCTTCCTTCGAAGGCGTTGTAAACCACGGCATAGACCAGGTAGACCCCAGAATCGGCAGCGAGCTGACCAAGACCGCCATAGAATTGGTGCTTATCGCATCTCTGGGCATCCTGATATACATCGCCCTCAGGTTCGAGTACCGCTTCGCCGCCGTTTCCGTACTTACTCTGGTAGCGGGGGTGCTCATCACAATAGGCGCCTTCGTAGTGACCAGGCAGGAGATCAACTCGGCCTTCATAGCAGGTATGCTTACCCTGGTAGGCTACTGCGTGAACAATACGATCATCATATTCGACAGGATAAGGGAGAACCTGAAGAGCAGCAAGAAAGAGGACCTCGCGCAGATGACGGACAGGAGCATCAATGAGATGCTGGGCCGTACGATGCATACAACGATTACGACTCTCATCGGTGTGCTCGCGCTGTTCATCTTCGGTTCTGCAACCATCAGGGACTTCACTTTGTCCCTGCTTGTGGGCCTTCTTGTCGGCGTCTACTTATCGCTGTTCGTGGCCGGTCCCCTCTGGTACGACTGGAGAAGGCTTATGGGCGAAGCGAAGCCGAAGTCAAGGTAAAAAGGATATCTTATTCGGCAAAGAAGCGGGGGGCTCAGGCCTTCCGCTTCTTATTTGAAATCCCGGAGGGAAGCTCCAGATGAGGGTTAAGAACTACCGCGTTTCCTGCGCCGGCAAGGCTTTCCTGGTGGAGTGTACAAGCAAGAAGATAACATCGCTCCGCCTAAGGGTGCTGCTTAACGGCCAAATAAGGCTTTCGGTGCCATACGGGACCCCGGAGCCTCTGATCCAGGCGTTCCTGGACCAGAGGGCCGGTTGGCTGGCTCTTGCAGTCCAGAGGATGGATGAGCAGAGAAGCAGGAGGCAAAGCGGAAAGGACTCCGAGGAGCTTCCTCAATCGGTCAGGTTGCTGGGGAAAGATGCCGAAGTCCAAGTCCGGGCAGGCAGGATCGAATCTATTGCAATGGAAGGCGGTAAGATCGCCATTTGCACAGCGGACCAGGCGGACGATGCCATGCTTTCAAGGCGGCTGCAAAGATGGCTTAGGAAAGAAGCCCTAAGGTATTTCGAGCAATCCCTTGACATGCACTACCCGATCCTTGCGGCGCTCGGGCATGGAAAGCCGGAGCTTGCGATCAGGGACATGCGCGCCACATGGGGCAGCTGCAACATAAGGAAGAAGCGCATAACTCTTAGCCTGCGGCTCTTTGCCGAAAGGCCCGAGTTCATCGACTACATAGTAATGCACGAACTTGCGCACCTTGAACATCCGGACCACCAGGCCGGGTTTAAGGCTTTCTTGACGGCGAACATGCCGGATTGGAGGTCTCGAAGGCTGCTCGCCTCGAATCGGAGGGTCAGGACGGGCGATTAATCGATATCGGCATAATGCGCATATCGATGTGAATGGCCGGGGGCTATTATGATATATTTATAATGTTAGACATGAAGCAAGGAGGCCCTAAATGGCCAGAGCCAGGAAGAAATGGGAGCTCAGGAACGAGTTGGATGTCGCGCAGCGCAAGGAGCATGCACGGCTTTTCGGCGTTACAGAGACCATGGCGGGCCTCCTGTTCAACCGCGGTATAACGGATTTCGAGAACGTGCAGCGTTTTTTAAACCCGTCGCTTGCGCATATATCGGATTGTATGGAGCTGCCGGACATGAAGAAGGCGGCGACCAGGATACTAAAAGCCATATACGCCCATGAGAAGATCATGGTCTACGGCGATTACGATGTTGATGGCATAACTGCTACGGCGACTCTTATGAGATGCCTTATCGAGCACGGCGCCGAGGTGCAGTCCTACATACCGAAGAGGCTCGAGGAGGGCTACGGCATTAACATTGAGGCGATCGAGCAGGCAGCCTCGGCAGGCATCAGGCTTCTTGTGACGGTAGATTGCGGAATCGGCGCGTACGACGAGGTCGAAAGGGCTAAGGAACTGGGCATAGATGTAATAATCACGGACCATCACCAGCCCGGCGAGAACATACCGAAGTGTACGGCGGTGGTGAACCCGAAGCTTATGACCGACAGCCTCGGGCAGGATACGCTAGCCGGCGTTGGCGTGGCTTTCAAGCTCTGCCAGGCCGTGCACAGCCTAATGGGGGCGGATGCTTCCATCGACCCGCTGAAATACATCGACCTTGTCTCCCTGGGTACCATAGCGGATATGGTGCCTCTGGTTGGCGAGAACAGGGCCATAGCATATTTCGGGATGCGGCAGATGACGCAGACCGACAACCCGGGGCTGTCGAGCCTCCTGGAAAGCTGCAACCTGTACGGAAGGCCGCTGTCCGCGACCAACATAAGCTACACGCTGGCTCCCAGGCTTAATGCCGTAGGAAGGCTGGGCGACGCCGCAGTCGCCGTGGAGCTATTCTTGACCGACGACCAGTTCAGGGCGGCAGAAATTGCCTCCATGCTGGCCGATGAGAACAGAAGGCGCCAGGAGATAGAAGCTGTAATCGCCGAGCAGGCCGTGAACCTGCTTGAGGAGCAGGACATAAACTCCCTCAATGTGATCGTGCTCGCCTCCGAGGGCTGGCATCAGGGCGTGGTAGGCATTGTAGCATCAAGGATGGTGGAGAGCTACAATAGGCCGGCGATACTCATCTCCCTTGCCAACGGCGAGGGAAGGGGCTCCGGCAGGAGCATAGGCGGAATTCGACCTTCATGCGGCGCTTACCGAGTGCTCCGACTGCCTCATACGTTTCGGGGGGCACGCCCAGGCGGCAGGCCTTACGCTGAAGTCCAACATGGTGGATATCTTCAAGGAGAAGATCAACTTCGTAGCCTCGCAGCAGATAATCGCAAGCCAGCTCAGCCCCGTGCTGAAGGTGGACGCGGTGCTCAGGCCCCAGAGGGTTACTTTGGAACTTGCCAGGGAGATCAGCATGCTGCAGCCCTACGGACTCTCCAATCCTGAGCCCGTATTCGTGACCAACAAGCTAGAGATCAACGACATTCGCACGGTCGGCAACGATGGGAAGCACCTCAGGATGAGGCTTTCCAGGGAGGGCGTAATGCTCAGCGCGATCGGCTACAATATGGGCAGCAGGATAGATGATTTCAGCGACGGCAAGTATCCGGTAGACGTCGCTTATGTGATGGATATATCCAGATACAACAGCAATGAGTACCTCCAGCTGGTACTTCGCGACATAAGGCACAGCCCAGACGTGCCGCGCGGAAATTGAGGCCGCAAGGATGCAAGTAGACGAGATCATCGCAAAAGTAGCGGCCTACCGACCGAACACCAACCTGGACCTCATCAGGAAGGCTTATGCCTACGCCGAAGAGAAGCACAAGACGCAGAAGAGGGAAAGCGGGGATCCGTACATAGAGCATCCCGCAGCCACTGCATTCCTGCTTGCGGACTTGCAAGTGGGTGCTACAAGCATAGCCGCCGCCATACTCCATGACATATTCGAAGATGTTAAGGAAGTCGACAAGGTTGAGTTCAGGGAGCTTTTCGGCGATGAAGTCGTAAAGCTTGTGGAAGGCGTAACCAAGCTCACCAAAGCCCCCTTCATGGATAAGCGCGAGCTTCAGGCCGAGAACTTCAGGAAGCTCTTCTTCGCCATGTCTGACGACATACGCGTAATCCTCATCAAGCTGGCGGACAGGCTCCACAACATGAGGACTCTTAAACACACGGAGCGCGAGAAGCAGATAAGAGTCGCGAAGGAGACCCTGGACATATACGCGCCTATAGCCCACAGGTTAGGGATATGGCGCTGGAAATGGGAGTTCGAGGACCTTTCCCTGTTGTTTCTTGAACCCGACACATATTACGAGCTTGCGGCGCAGGTGGCCAAGGGCCGCACCGAGCGCGAGGCCATCATCGAGGACGCTAAGAAGATCCTGATCTCGCTTATGCAGGAGGCCGGCATCAAAGCCGAGATAAGCGGCAGGCCCAAGCACTTCTACAGCATCTACCAGAAGATGCTCAGGCAGGGCAGGGACCTGTCCGAGATCTGGGACCTTATGGGGCTGAGGGTTATTGTCAATTCCGTCCATGAGTGCTATTCGGCGCTCGGGGCCATACATACCTACTGGAAGCCTATTCCTGGCAAGTTCAAGGACTACATCGCGATGCCCAAGGCCAACATGTACCAATCGCTTCATACTTCCGTCATCGGAGTAAAAGGCGAGCCCCTTGAAATCCAGATAAGGACCTGGGAGATGCACAATACCGCCGAGTACGGCATCGCCGCGCACTGGAAGTACAAGGAAAGCCCAGGGGCCCAGCGCGACACCTTCGACCAGAAGATGGGCTGGATAAGGCAGCTTATCGAAAACCAGCAGGAGGCAAGCAACACCACCGAGTTCATGGATACGATAAGGACCGACCTTGCGCTCGACGAGGTGTATGTGTTCACCCCGAAGGGAGAAGTAAAGATCCTCCCGCAGGGCTCCACCCCTATAGATTTCGCGTACCACATCCATACCAACGTAGGGCACAAATGCGCCGGGGCCAAAGTGAACTCCAAGCTTGTGACCCTGGATACCGAGCTTAAAAGCGGCGACATAGTCGAGATAATAATAAACAACTCGTCGGCCGGCCCTTCAAGGGACTGGCTGAAGATAGTAGTCTCTTCAAGGGCGAAGTCCAAGATCCGCGCCTTCATGAAGGAGCAGCGCCGCAAGGAGAAGCTCATCGCGGGCAAAGAACTGCTCGAAAAGGAGCTCAGGCGCCACGAACTTGAAGTGCACGCCTCCATGAAAGAGGATAGGCTCGACGAGGTAGCCAAGAAGAGCGGGCACTCCACGGCAGATGAGCTTCTTATCGCAGTCGGCTACGGCAAGCTTTCGCCGACCGCAGTCGTTGCCAGGCTGTTCCCGGACAGGTTCCAGGAGCCGGAGGCGAAGGCGAAGAAGGTTTCCACCGGACATGCCGAATCCAAGGGGGTAATCGTAAGCGGCATAGAAGGCTGCCTTGTCAGGTTCGCCAAATGCTGCTCTCCGGTGCCGGACGAGCCAATTGTCGGCTTCATAACCAGGGGCAGGGGCGTGTCCGTGCACAGGGCGAACTGCGAAGAGGGCAAGGCGATAATGGCGAGCGAGCCCGAACGCCAGGTAGATGTCTCCTGGAGCCAGTCTTTAAGGGGCTTGTACCAGGTATCGATTGAAATCGACGGCAGGGACAGGAGCGGCTTCCTAAACGATGTAACAAGGATTCTGGCAGAGATGGACGTTGCCATGGCATCGGCAAGCGCCAAAGCCTACAAATCGGGAGCGGCCAAGGTGCAAGTGAGGATAGAGATCAAGGACGTCAGCTACCTGAACGCGATAATGGCGAGGATGAGGAAAATCAATGGGGTTGAAGAAGTAAGAAGGGTATAGTCTGCATATGAGAGCTGTCATACAGAGGGTTAAGTCAGCGTCGGTCAAAGTAGATGGCAGGATCACCGGTGAGATACAAGCAGGTTACCTGGTATTGCTCGGAGTATCTCGCGAGGACACCGACAAGGAAGCGCAATATATGGCGGACAAAGTCGCCGGCCTGAGGATCTTCACTGACGAGGCGGGCAAGTTCAACTTGTCGCTTGTTGATGTCGGAGGCTCGGTGCTGGTCGTGTCGCAGTTCACCCTTTATGGGGACGCAAGGGGCGGCAGGAGGCCCTCATTTACGGAGGCTGCGGGCGCCCAGCTCGGCAACCTGCTGTACGAGGCTTTTATGCAAAAGCTCAGGGAGAAGGGCTTTGAAGTCCGATCCGGCGAATTCGGGGCGCATATGGACGTGGAGCTGATTAACGACGGGCCTGTAACCATCCTGCTCGACAGCAGCAGGCAATTTTGAGGTGTGGTGTGGGATTAGAAGTAGTAAGGCTGCTGGTAGGGCCGATACAGACCAACTGCTATATTGTAAGCATCAAGGGATCTGACAGGGCATTCGTGGTGGATCCGGGCGCAAACGAGGCTAAAGTCCTCGGAAAGTTGTTCGGCATGGGGCTTGGACTGGACGCAATATTGGTAACGCATTTCCATCCCGACCATATCGGCGCCGTCGGCGAGCTTCGTGAGGAAACGGGGGCTACGGTATATGCAGGAAAGAAAGACGCGCCCAGGATGCTGGCACCTAAAGACGAGTTCGGCCTGCTGGCCAATAAACCTGAGGGTTTCAGGGCGGCGGACGTCATGCTTGAAGACGGCGAGGAGCTTGATTTCTCGGGCATCGTGGTGCGGGTGGTGAACACGCCCGGGCACTCGGAGGGCGGGGTCAGCTATTACCTTCCGGAATATGCGACGCTTTTCTCCGGCGATACGTTATTCTTTGCTAGTGTCGGTAGGACGGACCTTGTCGGCGGAAGCGCACAGGAGCTGAGAAACTCGATAATAAACAGGTTGTTTACGCTTCCAAACGAAACGAGGGTATTGCCGGGGCATGGGCCCGAGACCTCCGTAGGCAGGGAAAAAGACAGGGTAACAGCCCTATTAAATAGCATTTAAGCTGGGTAAGCATTGACTAATGGGATATTTTAGATTACAATACTATAGATTCTGTAAAGATGACTGGGGGCTACTCGATTGATGATTAAGATGCGCAAGAACGCAGGGGCAATAATAGTGGTTTTGGCAGCAGTATTGGTGCTCGCAATGGTACTTCCCGGCCTGTTCCAGGGCAGCGGCGGTACAGCAGGAACCGATAAATACTGGAGCGCCATATCCGCAGTAGCCAGCGGCAGGAAGATAACAAGGCTTGAGTACGAGCGTGAATATATCAGCCAGCTGCAGCTTAGAAGCCAGTTCGGGGCAGTAAGGTACGATCAGCTCGACAAGTTGCGCTCATCAGTCATCGACATGGTAGTCGACAAGGAATTGGTCCTTGCAGCCGCTGCGGCAGAGAGGGTCAACCTCTCCAAAGAGGTGATCGACGCCGCCGTTGCAGAGCAGAAGGAATCGATATCCGCCGGAAGCGAGGACAATTGGACAAGCTTCCTAAACAACTGGGCGTTCACCGAGAGCACATTCAGGACATATGTTGCGGATAACACCCTGTATGACACATATATCAGCCTGAAGGCGGAGTATACTCCCGTCACCGACGCCGAGATCCAGACCGAGTTCGACAGGCGCAAGGCATCCAATTCCAGCCCTTGTGCTGGAAGACATCAAAGAAGAGATTGTCAGCACGCTTGAATATGAGCGCAAGAGGACGGCGACTGATGAGTACGTCGCCAAATTGCGCGCAGAAGCCGAAGCCGCAGACAAGATCGAAGTGAAGGACGCAAGGGTGCTCGGATACCGCGCACTTGAGGCGGAGGACTTCGACGGCAGCATCGGGTTCTACAAGGCAGCTCTTAAGGAGAGCGAGCAGGACCCGTACCTCTGGTGCAGCCTGGCGATTGCTCAGGCCAAGAAGGGCACTTATGAGGATGCGATGATAAGCATCGGCAAGGCAATGGAAATCGGTGAGGACTTCACCATTTACCTGACCAGGGCCGAGATCAACGCGATGCAGAAGCTCGACGATGCGACTTATGCTGACATTGAATCTGCAATCAAGCTGGCCGGCACGAACATCGGAGTGCTCCAGACCATAAACTATGTCATCGAGGACATGAAGGCCGACGGCATGGACACCACGAAGATCAACGAGAGGTTCATGCAGGCGGTAACCGAGGCGCTGAAGGTCCAGGAGGAAGAGGCGGCGGCGCAGAACGAGACGGATACGACCACAACTCCGTAACAAATACTAGTAGCAGTAGTTAAGCTGGGCGGGGAAACCCGTCCAGCGACTTATATACTAAGCAAGAGGTGCGTCGACGATGGATATTACGGCCCCAAGGGGAACAAAGGACATAATGTACAAAGAGGCGATAAGCTGGCAGAAGGCCGAAAGGCTGCTGCAGGAGCTCGCCCAACTTTACGGCTACTCCGAGATAAGGACCCCCATATTCGAGCATACGGAGCTTTTCGTGCGCGGTGTGGGAGAGGCCACGGACATAGTCGAAAAGGAGATGTACACCTTCAGCGACAGGGGCGGCAGGAGCATCACGCTCAGGCCTGAGAACACGGCCCCCGTGATGAGGGCATATGTGGAGCACAACCTGAACGCCCAAGCGCAGCCGACAAAGCTGTTCTATATGGGCCCCATGTTCAGGTACGAAAGGCCCCAGGCAGGCCGTTTCCGCCAGTTCCACCAGATGGGGATAGAGTACACGGGCTCCGCGTCCGCCATGGCCGACGCGGAAATCATCCGCTTCAGCATAGACTACTTCAAACTGCTTGGCATCAAGCAGGTTAAAGTGCACCTGAATTCCATAGGATGCCCTCAGTGCAGGCCCGGCTACAAGGAAGCGCTAAGGGATGCCTACAGGCCGAAGCTTGGCGAGCTTTGCGAATCATGCAACAAGAGGTTCGAGGCGAACCCATTGAGGCTTCTCGACTGCAAGTCGCCCGAGTGCAGGGCGGCAATGCCCGAGCCTCCCAGGGTGGAGGACTTCCTGTGCGAGGAATGCTCAACCCATTTCTCCCAGCTGAAATCGCACCTGGACGCGCTCGGGGTAAGCTACATGCTCGATCCCAGGCTTGTAAGAGGTCTCGACTATTACACCAAGACAACTTTCGAGTTCACCTGCGAGGGCCTAGGATCGCAGGACGCCATCGGCGGGGGCGGAAGGTACGACGGCCTTATCGAGGAAGTGGGAGGGGCTCCCACACCCTCTGTAGGGGTTGCTTGCGGCATGGAACGGCTCATTACAGTAGCCAAGGCGCAAGGCGGCCTGGCGGAGCAGGAAGATGCCCTGGGGGCCTTCATAGCGGGCATAGGCAAGTCTGGGGCGGCCAAAGCCATGGAAATCTCGTTCGCGCTTCGCGACAGCGGGATCTCCTCCGAGTTCGACACCCTGGGAAGAAGTCTGAAAGCACAGATGAAATACGCCGGCAAGCTGGGAGCAGCCTACGTTGCCATTATTGGCGACGATGAGATCGCAAAGGGCGTGGCATCAGTGAAGGAAATGGCTACCGGCACCCAGGTGGATGTGCCTATAGACGCAATAGTCGCCCATATTAAGGGAAAAGCGTAAGCCTGACATCGAATCGACGTGAATTTCCCTTGACTTAGCAAGCCACGGAAGGCATAATTCCTTTAGCAAAGACCGCGCTTTTAACTCAGTCCTGTGAGGCTGGCAAAGGCGGAGCTGGTGACTTAGAAGCATGCGCCTGCCTGTACCTCTCAAAGGGACGGCAGGCTTTTTTATGTCCTGCGCCCTGACGGGAGCCTCGCCGACGAGAAGGGGATGAAGATATGAGCATGCTGCCTTACGATCTCATAAGCATCCAGGACCTGGACAAGGCACAGATAGTATCGATAATGGAGAGGGCGTCCTACTATAAGGCGAAGGTTATAGACCAGGGGGCCCGGCTTAAGCTGCTCGAGGGGAAAAGCATCGCAACCCTCTTCTTCGAGCCTTCCACGAGGACCAGGTGCTCCTTCGAAATGGCAGGCAAGTACCTGGGGGCAGAAGTGCTCAACGTGGAGATCGCAACTTCGAGCGTCACAAAAGGAGAAAGCCTTAAGGACACGGGTCTCACCCTTCAGATGATGGGTGTGGACCTTTTTGTTATAAGACACCCCATGTCCGGAGCATCCGGCCTCTTCGCAAGCTACGTAGAGCCTCCGGTAATAAACGGCGGCGACGGCTCACATGAACATCCCACTCAGGCGCTGCTGGACCTGATGTGCATGCTCGACAAGCTGGGAAGCATAGCGGGCAGGAAAGTCGCCATAATCGGCGATGTCTCCCATAGCAGGGTAGCCCGGGCCAATGCTGCATGCCTCACCAAGATGGGTGCGGAAGTCGTATTCGCCGGCCCTCCCACGCTGATGCCGGACGGCCCCGAAATGATGGGATGCAAGCTGACATACTCGATGGAAGAGGCCCTCAAAGGCGCGGATGTCGTGATGATGCTTAGAGTGCAGATGGAAAGGCAGAAGGCCGGCATGTTCCCTACGGTTTCCGAATACCACAAGATTTACGGGCTTACTCCTGAAAGGATCGCCATGGCCTCAAAAGGGGCCCTGGTGATGCACCCTGCCCCCATAAACAGGGGAGTGGAGATATCGACGCCGGCCGCCGACGGCCCGCAGTCACAGATAAACTACCAGGTCAGCTGCGGGGTCGCCGTCAGGATGGCGCTTCTGGACATGATGATAAGGAGGAGCTGCTGATGAAAGCCGATCTGCTAATAAAAGGCGGCAGGATAATAGACCCTGCAAGAGGGCTCGATCTAGTAGCCGACATTGCGATATCGGGCGGCTCTGTCATAGGCTTTGGCGCGGATCTCAAGGCTGATGCCGGCGAGATTATCGACGCTCAGGGCAAGATAATTGCGCCCGGTTTCATCGATATGCATACCCACCTGAGGGAGCCCGGCTCATCGGACGAGACAATCGAAAGCGGCACAAAGGCCGCGGCAGCAGGCGGGTTCACCGCAGTATGCCCGATGCCAAATACGACACCGGCGATTGACTGCCCCGTCATGGTCGAGTACATGATGATGAAGGCAAGGCAGGACGCGTATGTCAGGCTGATGCCGATAGGGACGATTACCAAGGGCCGCAAGGGCGAGGAGCTGGCCGAGATGTGGGGCATGGCGAAGATGGGCGCAGTCGCCTTTTCGGACGACGGAAGCCCCGTCTCTAACCCGGAGGTCATGAGAAGGGCCCTTGAGTATTCCAAGATCGTCGGCAAGCCTATCATAGAGCACTGCGAAGAGCCGGCGCTCGCCGGTGAATGGGAGGCAGCGGAAGGAGCCGTTGCAACTCGCCTCGGACTTGCGGGCCTTAGCCCGGCGGCAGAGGAGTGCATGGTGGCAAGGGACCTGGTGCTGGCCATAAGGACCGGAGGAAGGCTGCATCTGGCGCATCTAAGCACAGGGCTTTCGGCCGAGCTGTACCGCTGGGCTAAGGAATTGGGGGCGAACGTCACCGCTGAAGCCACGCCGCATCACATAGCCCTTACGGACGAGCTACTTGAAGGGTACAACACTTACGCCAAGGTAAGCCCGCCGCTCAGGTCCGAAAAAGAGAGGGCTGCGGTGGCCGAGGCCGTAAGATCCGGCCTGATAGAGGTAATAGCCACGGACCATGCGCCGTGGTCGGACGAGAAGAAGCTCAAGGAGTTCAAGCTCGCACCGAACGGGATTTCGGGCATCGAGACTGCCGTCGCGCTTTCGTGGACTGCGCTAGTAGTTGGCCTTGGCATGCATCCGTCTGACTTCATATCCAGACTTACCGCAGGTCCCGCCAAAGCGCTCGGGCTGAGGGCGCCGAGCCTGGCTCCGGGATCGATTGCGGACATAACGATAATTGACCCGGGCGCATCTTACGAGGCGGCCCCGGCCCAGTTCCTTTCGAAGGGAAAGAACAGCCCGGTCGCGGGCATGAAGCTTAGCGGCTGGCCGTACGCCACAATAATCGGCGGAAGCCTTGTAATGCTGGGCGGAGAAGTCAGGAGAGTGAGAATATGATCGCATATCTGGCCTTGAAGGACGGGACCGTCTTTAAGGGCAAATCGATAGGCATGTCAGGCAGAGTGAGCGGGGAGGTCGTCTTCAACACCGGCATGACTGGCTACCAGGAGATGCTTACCGACCCTTCATATGAGGGGCAGCTTATAAACATGACCTACCCGATGGCGGGCAACTACGGCACCAACTCCAAGGACGTCCAGTCCGACAGGTGCCACGCGAAAGGGCTCATGGTGACCGAGCTTTGCGGGCAGCCCTCCAACTACCGGGCGGAGAAGAAGCTGCACACATACCTCGTCGAAAACGGCGTAGTAGGCATGAAGGGCGTGGACACAAGGGCGCTTACCCTGCACATAAGGCGCAATGGGACCATGTTGGGCATAATCGCATGCGAGGCCGACCCTGCAGCCCTTGCCGAGGAGGCAAGGGGCCTTGAGGCCGGCGACGGGAAGCTGCTTGTTAAGACCGTATCCACAAAGACGGCCTATGAGGTGGGCGAGGGAAGCCGGCTGGTATGCGTGATGGATTTCGGAGCAAAAGCCAATATAATCAGCTCTTTGGTGGCGTCGGGCAACAGGGTCAGGGTGCTGCCGGCATGGGCCTCTGCCGCTGAGGTAATGGAGGGTTCGCCCTCGGGCGTGCTCCTGTCCAACGGGCCCGGAGACCCGAACGATGTAGAGTACTGCCTGCCGGTTATCAGGGAGATAATGTCCAACGGTACCCCAATCATGGGCATATGCCTTGGCCATCAGCTGCTGGGCCTTGCTACGGGCGCTTTAGCTGCAAAGATGAAGTTCGGCCACAGAGGGTGCAACCATCCTGTGAAGGACACCGAGTCCGACAAGTGCTACATAACTTCGCAAAACCACGGCTACGCGCTGGATCCGGACGGTCTTGCCCGCGACTGGAAGATTACGCATTACAACCTGCATGACGGCACTGTGGAGGGTATGCGACACAAGGAGCTTCCTGTATTCTCCGTGCAGTTCCATCCGGAGGCCTTCCCGGGCCCCGGGGACACAGCAGGCCTTTTCATAAAATTCTCGGAGCTTATGGACGAAAGAGGTGGCCTGTATGCCAAGAGATAACTCGATAAAGAAGGTATTGGTGATAGGCTCGGGACCCATCGTCATAGGCCAGGCGGCGGAGTTCGATTATGCAGGCTCGCAGGCTTGCCGCTCCTTGAGGGAGGAAGGCGTAAGCGTAGTCCTTGTAAACTCCAACCCCGCCACGATAATGACCGACATCGACATGGCGGACCAGGTGTACCTGGAGCCGATAACACCCGAAGCTGTTGAAGAGATCATCGAGAAGGAGAGGCCCGACGGGTTCCTGCCCACGCTGGGAGGCCAGGTGGGGCTAAATATGGCTGTCGAGCTGGACCGGCGCGGGGTGCTGGCGAAATACGGAGTGAGGCTATTAGGCACGCCGGTAGATTCGATACAAAGGGCCGAGGACAGGGAGCTTTTCAAAGAAACCATGCAGCAGCTCGGAGAGCCTGTGCCGGGCAGCGGCATAGTTGACAGCGTGGAAGGTGCGCTTGAGCTTGCCGAGAGGCTTGGCTATCCGCTCATAGTGCGCCCCGGATATACGCTGGGCGGCACAGGCGGCGGTTTCGCGTCCAACCCCGAGGAATTGGTGCAAGTCGCGTCCAAAGGCCTGATATACTCCATGAACAAGCAGCTTCTCATCGAAAGGAGCGTCGCGGGCTGGAAGGAGATAGAGTTCGAGGTAATCAGGGACTCCAAGGACAACTGCATCGTGGTCTGCTCGATGGAAAACGTGGACCCCGTAGGCATACATACAGGCGATAGCATAGTGGTCGCCCCCACCCAGACCCTCTCTGACCGGGACTATCAGATGCTAAGGAGCTCGGCTATAAGGATAATCAGGGCATTGAAGATAGAGGGCGGTTGCAACATACAGTATGCGCTCGACCCCGACAGCGCGGCCTATTACCTCATCGAGGTTAACCCCAGGGTCAGCAGGTCTTCCGCTTTGGCCTCAAAGGCGACAGGATACCCGATAGCCAGGGTGGCGTCGAAGATAGCGCTCGGGCTCTGTCTAGACGAGATAGTAAACGACGTAACGGGAAACACCTCCTGCATGTTCGAGCCGTCGGTCGACTACGTTGTGGCGAAGGTCCCGCGCTGGCCATTCGACAAGTTCAGGGGGGCGGGCAGGAAGCTGGGTTCGCAGATGAAAGCCACAGGCGAAGTAATGGCGCTCGGCAGGAACTTCCCGGCTGCACTCCTTAAGGCCGTACGCTCGCTTGAGGCGGGCTTCACGGGGCTTCTAGTGCCCGAGATGGAGAAGATGAGCCTCCAGCAGCTGATGGAGAAGATGGACCGCGGCGACGACGAGAGGATGTTCGCCATCGCGGAGGCCTTAAGGCGCGGAGTAAGTATCGAGCAGATACACAAGGCCACTAGAATAGATGTTTTCTTCCTGGACAACATCGAGCATATAGTCTGGCTTGAGGGCGTGCTCGCCACGAAACACAAGTGGACGCAGGAGGATTGGCTGAAGGCCAAGAAGTGCGGCTTCTCGGACTACCAGCTCTCAAAGCTTCTAAACTGCACGGAAGACGAGCTCAGGCAGCAGAGGCTGCGCCGCGGGCTTGCCCCGTGCTACCACATGGTGGACACCTGCGCCGGAGAGTTCGACGCAAGGACCCCCTATTTCTACTCAGCTTACGGCGAGACGAATGAGGCAAAGCCCACAGACAGGAAGAAGGTAGTCGTGCTGGGCTCCGGCCCGATAAGGATCGGGCAGGGGGTGGAGTTCGACTACTGCTCGGTGCAAGCTTCGGTATCACTGAAGGGCATGGGTTATGAGTCGATAATCATCAACTCCAACCCGGAGACGGTCTCAACTGACCCGGACACATCCGACAGGCTCTATTTCGAGCCCCTTACGCTGGAGAATGTCCTGGATATAATCGACAACGAGAAGCCCATGGGCGTGATGGTGCAGTTCGGAGGGCAGACGGCGATAAACCTCGCAGGCCCTCTTGCGGCGCACGGTGTTGAGATACTGGGCACTAGCGTGGAGGACATTGACGCGGCCGAGGACAGGGAGAAGTTCGACGAGCTGCTAGAGGAGCTCGGTTTCGCAAGGCCTGCGGGGCGCATGGCCAGATCCCGCTCGGAGGCGAAGGGCATAGCTGCCCAGCTGGGCTTCCCGGTGCTTGTCAGGCCGTCTTATGTGCTCGGCGGCAGGGCCATGGAGATAGTCTTCAACGAGCAGGACCTGGAGGAATACCTGACAGAGGCCGTGAAAGTGTCCAATGACCATCCCGTGCTTGTGGACAGATACCTCATTGGCAGGGAAGTCGAGGTCGACGCGGTGAGCGACGGGGTCGAAGTGCTTATACCCGGCATAATGGAACACCAGGAGCGCGCAGGCGTGCACTCAGGCGACAGCACGGCGATCTATCCTACCTCAAACCTGCTGCAAGAGGAGAAGGACGAAATCGTGCGCACAACCGTGAGGCTTGCCCGGGCCCTGAAGGTTAAAGGGCTCATGAACGTTCAATACGTAATCCACAAGGGCAAGGTCTACATAATCGAGGTCAACCCCAGGGCGAGCCGGACGGTGCCCTTCATGAGCAAGGTCACGGGCATTCCGATGGTGAAGCTGGCCACGGCGATTTCCCTTGGAAGCACGCTCCAGCAGCTGGGCTACAAGGGCGGGCTGTGGGAGGAAGCAGGGGTTTACGCTGTTAAGATGCCAGTGTTCTCCTTCAACAAGCTCACGGACGTGGAAGTGTCTTTGGGCCCCGAGATGAAATCCACAGGCGAGGTCATAGGCCTCGACAAGGATTTCAAGAAGGCGCTGATGAAGGCCTTCATGGGGGCGGGCTACAAGATACCCGAAACCGGATCGATACTTGCCACTCTTGCCGACAAGGACAAGGAGGAGGCTCTGCCGATCATCCGCGGTTACGCAGAGATGGGCTTCTCGGTCTGGGCTACTTCCGGAACAGCGAAGTTTTTGACAGAAAGGGGCCTTAAGGTCTTCGAGGTGGGCAAGATAGGATCCGGCGGCAAGGACGTGCTGGAGCTCATCAGGGAAGGTACGGTAAGCCTTGTAATCAACGCGCCGGCTAAGGGCAAGCAGCCCCTGAAAGACGGCTTCAGGATAAGAAGGGCGGCCGTTGAGTTCAACATACCCTGCCTTACTTCGCTGGATACTGCAAAGGGCCTTCTAGATGTCATCGGGCATGTAAAGGAGAAGGGCGGCAAAGCCCCTCTCGGAGTAAGATCCCTCAAAGAATACTCAGTAAGGCAATAGGAGGTCCGGGCAGTGGCAAAGTGGCAGATTGACGAAGCGCAAGTCGTAGAGGCGTGTGAAATCGCCGAAGGCATGAGGAGGCTGGTACTTCATGCCCCGGAGATTGCAGGCGCGGCTTTGCCCGGGCAGTTCGTGATGGTCGAATCCGGGGCCAAGGACAGCCTTCTTAGAAGGCCGTTCGGAGTCTCCGGCGCAAACACGCCAGAAGGGCTGATTACGCTGAGGTTCGCCGTCGTTGGCAAGGGGACCGCGTGGCTTGCAGGAACGCGGGCCGGCGATCTATTGAGCCTCTCAGGCCCTTACGGCAAGGGCTTTGAAATAAGTGTGGGAAGCAGTTTATTGATAGGCGGTGGCACCGGGATTGCGCCGCTGCTCTTTCTTAAGGACGAGATCGAAAGGCAGGGCGGTAAAGCAATGTTGGTCGCCGGAGCGCGCAACAAGCTGTGCCTAATGGAGTCGGACATGCTTGCGACAAGCTGCGTAATCGCCACCGAGGACGGAAGCCTGGGAGATTCAGGTTTCGTAACCGCTCCGCTGCAAAAGCTGCTTGAACATGCAAGCTTCGATTCTGCTTACGCATGTGGGCCCATACAGATGCTCAAGGCAGTAAAATCCCTGCTCAGCCTTCCATAACATACCCTTGCAGGTCTCGCTGGAAACGATCATGGGATGCGGGGTCGGGGCGTGCAACGGCTGCACCTGCGATGAGGCGAGGAAGGGTGCCGGATGGCTGAAGGTCTGCGCCGACGGCCCGGTATTCAAAGCTGAGGAGGTGCTTAAATGAGCGACGCTTTAAAAACAGAGCTTGCAGGGCTAATAATGAAGAACCCTGTAATGAGCGCATCGGGCACCTTCGGTTTCGGCGACTGCTTTCAGGAATTCTTCGATCCCGGCATAATGGGGGCCGTCGTGGTAAAGGCGGTAACGCCGCTTCCTAGAATCGGCAACCCTCCGCCGAGGATTTGCGAGACCGCATCCGGCATGCTTAATGCCATCGGGCTTGAAAATCCCGGGCTGGAGGCATTCCTAGGGCAGATTGCGCCCAAGCTTGCGGCAATCGATACTAACATCATCGTGAATGTCGCGGGCTCCTCGGTTGAAGATTACGTTTTAGTCGCAACGGCGATAGAAGAAGCGGGGGCGGCGGACGCCCTGGAGATAAACATATCCTGCCCAAATGTGAAGGAGGGCGGGCTTTCCTTCGGCGCAGAGGCCAAAACCGCTGCCCTTCTTGTCAAAGAGGTAAGGCGCTCGGTGAAAATGCCTCTTATAATCAAGCTTTCGCCCAATGTTACGGATATCTGTGAAATCGCATTGGCGTGCGAGGCCGAGGGCGCAGACGCGCTTTCCATGATAAATACCCTGTTGGGAATGAAGATAGACATAAGGACGGGAAAGCCGGTGCTTGCCAACTTGACCGGAGGGCTGTCGGGGCCCGCCATAAAGCCGGTAGCGCTCAGGATGGTATGGCAGGCTTCGCAAAAGGTAAAAGTGCCGATTATCGGCCTTGGCGGGATATCCTAGCTGGGAGGACGCCCTGGAGTTCATAATGGCGGGGGCGACGGCAGTAGCAGTTGGGACAGGGCAGCTGGCGGACCCTATGTGCATACCGAGGATCATCGAAGGTCTTGAAGGCTATTGCAAGGCGGAAGGTATCAAGAACATACGGGAGGCGGCGGGGGCCGCGCACCCGGGAAGGATCGGTGCAAAATGAGGGTAGAGGACAGGCTGATCGTGGCGCTCGATTTCCCAACATGGCAGGAGGCGGAGGCGCTTGTTGCGGCGTTGCCGGAGGCCAGGCATTTCAAAGTGGGCCTTGAGCTGTACCTTGCAAGCGCGGGGGCGGCAGTGGGCGCTCTTAAGAAG
Organism: uncultured Bacillota bacterium; assembly: GCA_963823655.1. GTDB lineage: Bacteria > Bacillota > DTU025 > DTU025 > MWDF01 > MWDF01. The sequence goes on along the minus strand of CAWGMK010000013.1, from coordinate 486,937 downwards.
ATGGGAAGGGAAGTATTCCTGGACCTGAAGTTCCACGACATACCCCAGACAGTAGCCGGCGCAGTCAGCCAGGCAGTTCTAAGCGGCGCGGACATGATGAACGTCCATGCGTCGGGCGGACCTGCGATGCTCCAAGCCGCAGTGAAGGCGAGGGATGAGGCTTCAGCCGGGCGCAATAAGCCAAGCCTGATAGCCGTTACGATACTTACCAGCCTGGATGATGCCGATATAAAGAAGGTAGGCTTCTCGGACGACACGGCGACCGCTGCTGCAATGAGGCTTGCCGCGATTGCCAAAGATAGCGGCATGGACGGAGTAGTATGCTCCCCGCACGAGATAAAGCCGATGAAGGCGCAGTTCGGAGCCGGGTTCAGGCTCGTAACACCGGGAGTAAGGCCCGAATGGTCCGCGAAGGGCGACCAGAAGAGAGTATTCACGCCCAAAGACGCGATGGCGGCGGGCTCCGACTACATAGTGGTCGGCAGGCCGATAACCAAGGCAGCGGATCCGGCAGCGGCGTTTGCGATGATCATCGAGGAGATGGAGGCCGGGCTATGATGGATGAGAAACAGGTACTCAAAGCGTTCGAAGACAACAGCGCGATACTAAACGGGCACTTCCTGCTTACTTCGGGAAGGCACAGCGACAGGTATCTTCAGTGCGCACTTGTAATGCAGCACCCGGGGCTTTGCGCCGAGCTTGCTGAAATCATCGCGTCGAAGCTTCCCGACGGGAAAATCGACGTTGCGATAGGGCCGGCCATGGGGGGCATTACGCTTGCTTATGAGCTCGGAAGGAAGCTGGGGTCAAGAGCGATATTCGCGGAGCGTGAAGAGGGCAGGATGAGCCTGAGGAGGGGCTTTTCACTGAAGCCCGGCGAAAGGGTGCTGGTATGCGAGGATGTCGTCACGACCGGCGGCTCTTCCAGGGAAGTGGCGGACCTGGCAAAGGCTATGGGCTGCGAAGTTGTGGGCATCGCCTGCCTTGTTGACCGCAGCGGCGGCAAGGCGGACTTGGGTTATCCGCTCTACAGCGTCTTGAAGCTGGAAGTGGCCTCGTGGCCTGCCGAGGAGTGCCCTCTATGCAAGCAGGGCTCGGCTCCATACAAGCCCGGCTCAAGGAAGCTCTAGGAACGTACGCGTTTTGATGTTCGTAATGATATCAAATCATTTATAAGCCTTACCAAATGCAGCCTCAGGGTGTATTATGAAGGCAGAAGCTTTGACCCTGTAGTGTACGTGTTGCACAGGATTTTCTTCCTACAAGCAAAGAATAGGAAGCCCTCATCTAACAGTGGCTAGCATGCCGCCAAGTGGCGGACCCAAAAAGCTGGGAGTGGGGCATCCACCTGTCGTGGACAGGGAAGAAAAACACCGCAATACGGCACCGCGGGGCCTTCTTATATACCGGGGGGAGTGTTAGCAGTTTGGCCCGCATGCTCTTCGAAGCAGGTACAGAGGCGATGCCTTTGGCCGCAAGGATGAGGCCGAGGGGCCTTGACGAGGTCGTAGGCCAGGACCACCTTCTAGGTAAAGGCAAACCGCTCAGAAAGGCGATAGAGTCCGACAAGCTGGGCTCATTGGTACTTTACGGGCCGCCAGGCTCGGGCAAGACTACGATTGCCGAAGTCATCGCCAACCTCACAAGCTCGAAATTCGAAAGGCTGAACGCCGTTTACTCGGGCGTTGCCGACATACGCCGCGTCGTGGGTGCAGCAAGGGATGAGCTGGCTATGCAGGGCACGCGCACCGTGGTGTTCATAGACGAGATCCACAGGTTCAACAAGTCACAGCAGGACGCGCTGTTGCCGGCCGTTGAGGACGGCTCAATCTGCCTGATCGGCGCTACCACCGAGAACCCATTTTTCGACATTATAGCTCCCTTGGTGTCAAGATCGAGGATCTTCATGCTTAAACCCATAGGCACCGATTCACTTGAGACTCTGCTTTGGCGTGCGGCCAAAGACGAGGAAAGGGGACTCGGAGGCTCGGGAATCGGGTTCGAGCAGGAGGCAATAGCCTACATAGCGCTTCACGCAGGAGGCGACGCCAGGATAGCGCTCAATGTGCTTGAGATGGCAGCAATCGTTGCCGAAGATGCGCTTGTGACGAAGGCGCTGGTGGCCGAGATACTTGGCAGGACGCTTTTGAAATATGACATGCAGGGCGACATACACTACGATGTCATATCGGCCTTCATAAAGAGCATGAGAGGATCGGATCCGGACGCAGCGCTCCATTACCTTGCGAGGATGATCGAGTCCGGCGAGGATCCGAGGTTCATAGCAAGAAGGATATTGATCCACGCTTCCGAGGATGTCGGTATGGCGGATCCAACAGCGCTGATGGTAGCAGCGTCTGCGGCATATGCAGTAGAGCATGTCGGATTGCCCGAGGCGAGGATTACGCTGGCTCAGGCCGCATTGCACATTGCAACCGCCCCGAAGAGCAACGCCGTCGTGTCGGCGATTGATGCCGCCATCGAGGATCTAAAGAACAAGCCGCTGGGGCAGGTGCCCGCACACCTGCAGTCCGGAGGATACAAGGGCGCGGAGAAGATCGGCAAAGGCATAGGGTACAAATACCCCCACGATTTCCCGGGGGGCTGGGTAGAGCAGCAATACCTGCCAGACGAATTCGTAGGTTCGGTGTACTATACCCCATCGGAGCAGGCGAGATATGAGCCGGTTCGCATAAAGGTGAGGGTAATAATCAGCGCAGGGGGAAAGCATGCTGTCGTAAAAAGGGGCGCTGCCCAGAAGGCCGAGCTGCCGTGGACATACGCGAAGCCAGGCGAAGCTGTCAGCGAGGCCGCAGCAAGGTTGTTTGAAAAGGCGGCGGCAAGGCCGATTGGTGAATTGGTGTTGATGGGTTCAAAGGACAGTTTCAAAGGCGGGAAGGTGAGGGAGCTCACCATAACTTTCAAGGCGGAAGCCGAATTCTATGGAGACTTTACGAAATCAGGCATTGAGCTAGCCGAAGGTGAGCCCGGGCGGCAAGACTAGTCCGAACTTTTCTTATTGACGATGGCCATCATCGAAGCTTGCAGGCCTTCTGTTTTGAGGCAGCATAAGCGAAATTATAAGGACTATAAGCCCGGCAGACGTCACAATGTCGCCGGCGCTTATCATATACAGGGTAAATCCTCTGAAGTTGATTATATCGGACAGGAAAAGCAACCTAGTCTGCTCCGTCGCTAAGGCGTAATTGTGTACTTTACCTGCGAGCAATGCCAATGTGTAAGGCGAGTCCGGCGCGATTTCGAGGATCTGCGGGCTTATCGGCATCCTGCCCCAGTTGAAGGCGGAGGCCGCCGAGTTCATGATCCCACCAAGGCCTATTAGCCAAAGCGCCGGCATGCCGATATTGGATATTACGAACAGGGCTAGCAGCAGCGCCTGAAGAAGGGTTGCCGCAATAAGCGCCCAATCGCCCAGTGACGCAACCTTCGCGCCAAAAGCAGAGGATAAGATGATATCGATGGCCGCCGCGATGAAAATCAAGGGCAGCCTCCTGAAGCTCGCCCTGAAGATTTCCTTTATGCTGCCTCCTAGCAGTATACCTGCCGCAAGGCCGAATAACACGGACTCAAAAAGCATTGGTGATCTCCTGCTTCTTGTCCACTGCCTTCCTGAATGCACGAACAACCTCAGGTGAGAACTGGGTGCCAGATTTGCGCTCCAGCTCCTCCCACGCGCTTCTATCAGTGAATGCCTCCCTGTAGGGCCTATCGGTGGTCATTGCATCATATGCGTCGGCAACCGAGAGGATCTGCGATTTCAAGCGGAATGTCCGAGCCTTTTATCCCATCAGGGTAGCCGGAACCGTCGAAACACTCATGATGGCTCTTAATTATCTTGGAGGCTCTATTGAGAAAGTCCACTTCCTCGACTATCTTGGCCCCTATTGCAGGGTGTTCCATGATCTTCGCGTACTCTTCCTTGGTAAGCCTTGCGGGTTTGTTCAGAATGGCTTCGCTAATTCCTATTTTGCCGATATCGTGCAATATGGCGGCATATCTGAGCATTTCGAGCTGCCCTGTCGGCAGGCGCATCTCCTTTGCGATCATTGCACTGATCTTCTGCACCCTCTCGGAATGGCCCCGCGTATAGATATCCTTGGCTTCGATTGCGGATGTGAGGGCCATGATAGTGTTCAGGTAGATCTCGCGCATCTTCACATTCTGTACGAAGAAGTTTCTGGCCAATAACAGGGGGATCATGAACAAGATGACCATCAGCGGGCCATAGCTTGTATAAACCGCGGCGATGGTCACGCCCATCATCCCGACGATAAGAAGGTTGAAGACGGACCAGAGGAAGCTGTATGCCCAGGCTATCATCGCCTTCTGGTCGGTCGCAATCGAGATGTGCACAGAGATTATCGAGGTATTGACCATTATGTGGGCCATTATGGCCACTACCATGCTGAAAACGTGGTTCCCAAGGCTTCCTAGCACTGCGCCGATGCTAGGAATTGCGGCATTTCCGTGAGAAACCAGCGAGATGCCGCCCATGCGCTGGTAGACATATCCGCAGGTAATTATGCTCAGGACCAGATTCATCGCGTTGAAAAGCAGATAATCCGGCGGGGTATTGAAAATGTGCAGGTAGCCCCAGTTCTTAACATGGGTTATGCTGAATATGCTCGATATGAATACGACCCATGCCGCCGCCAAAGGCCCGTAAAGCAGCAGCGCGCACAAATCGAAGGCGAAACCGACCGATATAGTCTTGTCCTTGTCGGTTACAACCGGCTGGGATTCCGCAAGCGTTGCCATAAGGGCAAGGAATGCGAAGCTCGCAAAGTCGAACTTGATAGGCTGCGTTAGTGTAACATAAACAAGCGCCGCAGCTCCTGCGGCGATTACCAGATACCTGAAGTGCTTGTCGCTGAACCTGTAAGAGGACATCTAGGACCTCACATGATGATAGCCCGCAAGACCGGACAGATCCCGCTAATTATGGCTGCCTGTCTACTTCGTAAGAGGAGGCAATATTTTCCAGTTGGCACCAGCTACCAGCACGAAGGCGAGTATGGTGCCCATGATTGCCATTAATTTGCGCATTTGAACAGCCCCTTTCCATTGCTCCATCTTCGCTAGTGGATGGGCTGTTACGCTCCGCTACGTCCGGCCTTTTATTGGGCTATCAAAGATCTGCGTTCGCTTCCTGATCGACTTGCCTGCCATTTCGCCACGCTTTGTCGAGAACCCTGTTAACCGAATGCAGTGTTGCTTTGATCACCGCCATATAGTCATCGTCCTGGACCAGCGCAACACCTGTCAGAAGCGTCTGGCGGCCGTCGTAAATGTGATTGAGCACTACGTTAAAGGCGTCCATGCCCGCAATTTTCGTTTTCTGCACATCGACTACGGAGAATACGTAATCCACTCCGAGGAACTTGTGAAGGCAGTTTACGCAGGCAAGCGACGCCGCTGCGTATTTGCCCTGCGCCTTGGACATCACCGACGATGAGCCCTCGAAGAGGGAACCCTTGTAGGTGAGCCCGACTTTTATCGTAACCGTATTTTCGTCCAGAGTGAGGCTCAAACCCTTGATTTTCAGCCTTACGCCGGGCGCCCCAACGGCATCGTCGCTTACTTGCGCAACGCTGATTATCCTGTGGTCGACTTGTACGCCGCAAGCAGACGCCGCGCAGGACTGCACATCCCTTGCCACCTGCTTGGGAGTCCTCTGGAGGTTCGTGAGGACGTGGATTTCGACAGGCCTGCTGGAGCTGTCGGTGATCACTTTGGCGGCGATAACGCCTGCCATGCGGCCGATCAGCCCTTCGAGCTTGGCTGCCATCTTTTCATCGAGCCCATTGCCCATGAGCCTCTCCACCATCCGTACCTCCAAATGGCTACATATAACAAATACTATATTCTAATTTGGCACCGATAATCCTTCAAGCTGCAAAAATTTATCATTTTTACCCATATCCGCATATTGCCATATGAGCATAAATATCTTTAACAGCAATGTTCTCAGTAACCGTTCCTGTGCAGCTTCTCTGGCATCCACTTCGAATTGGGCTCCTTCTGCTCGGCCGGAATGCCGATGGGGATTATCGAAACTACCATCACATCGGACGGTATGCCCAGCACTTTGGCCGCGGCCGATGCCATGAGCTTCACAGGGAACAGGCCGCACCAGCATGCGCCCAGCCCGAATTCTATGGCCGCAAGGCAGATCTGATGGCTCACGGCGGCCAGGTCCTGCTGAATGAACATGCCGCACGGGTGAATCCTTACTTTCCAGTTCGGCTGCGACATGACCAAAATCGCTGCCGGCGCTGTATTCAGCCTGGCAAAGGGGAGGGCCGCCTGAAGCCTGTCCAGCAACTTCCTGTCGTCTACCAGCATCAGCTCAAAAGGCATCTGGTTACAGGCGGTCTGGGTGCACATCGCAGCCTCTAAAACGGCATTAAGCTGCCATTGCTGCGGCATCTCATCCTTGAACTTCCTTATCGAGCGGCGCCTGAACAACACCGAATCGCGGTAATTCGCCTCGACTAATGCCATTTGCTCCTCCTCCTGGGTTAGAATGCTAATATATTACTAATACTATCGGTTAGTGGCGGGTGGGGCAATAGAAGGCATACAAAGCTGAGATTCGAGGTGTTCCTGATGAAAAAGGGGAAGCTCTCAGAGGGCAGCGCAGTTGTACACGCGGCAAGAGGGTCGGGCAAGTCGGCCTCTGAGCCGGAAGTAGCGCCGATTTTCGCATCGGCCGTGTTCAGGTTCAGCGGGCTCGACCAGGTTGACGACGTATGGACCGGCAAAGACAGGGGATATGTCTATTCGAGGATGGCGAATCCCAGCGTTGAGGCGGTAGAAGAGCTCGTGGACGAGCTTGAGGGAAGCTCGGGTAGCGTAGCATGTGCATCCGGCATGGCTGCGACGGCGATTGCCTTTGAAGGGGCGGTAAGTCCAGGCGAGCGGATAGTCTCGGCTTCCATATTGTACGGCGCGACCAGGAGCATGCTGGCTGCCGAGCATAAAAGGCGGGGCGTGAGCGCGGAATTCGTAGACATCACCGACCTCAAGGCGGTGGAAAAGGCGCTGGCGCCAGGTGCCAGGCTGCTGTTTTGCGAGTGCATATCGAATCCGCTGATGGAAGTGGCCGATATACCTAAGCTTGCGGAATTGGCCCATGCCGCGGGCGCATTGCTTGCAGTCGACAACACTTTCGCCACGCCATTGCTTCTGAAGCCGCTTGAACTAGGTGCGGACATAAGCATTCACAGCTGCACGAAATATATGAACGGGCATGATGACGTGATGGCGGGGACGGTATCGGTGGGGGAGTCGGCGGCAGATTCTAAGCAGCTGATTGACGCCATAAGAAGCGCGAAGACGCTCTTCGGCCCCGTTCTTTCCCCCTTTGAGGCATGGCTGTTGCTCAGGGGCATGAGGACCCTTGGCGTTAGGATGGCCAGGCACTGCGAGAACGCCGCAGCGCTTGCCCAGGCACTTGAGAAGTCGGAGAAGGTAGAGAAGGTATATTATCCCGGAATTGAGGGCCGCAAGCGGGGAAGCGCGGCAAACAGGCTTCTTAAGAACGGTTTCGGCGGAATGCTCAGCTTTGAGCTCAAAGGCGGCAGGGCTGCCGTGGACAAGCTCATATCGGGCTTCAAGATGGCCTCATTCGTCCCGAGCCTGGGAAGCTATGCTACGACAGTGAGCCACCCGGCGTCAACATCGCACAGGGGCTTAGGCGAACAGGAGAGGCTAAAGCTTGGCATCAGCGAGGGCTTGATAAGAGTGTCGGTAGGAATAGAGGACAAGAAGGACATCTGCGAGGATTTCCTCGGCTCCCTGGCAGGCTTATAGGGCGAACGGCGAAGGTGGCAATAATTGTAGGTAAACAAAACGAAGCGCGCAAAAATGTACTGCCCGGCATGTGAATGCAGATTATGCTCCGGGCCGTTTCGCTTGCTTTCCGCTACTTTTCTATTTTGTACGTAGTGATCAAGTAGCCGTTTCTAAGCGGCCCAGACGAGACCGGGAAGAGGCGGATGTCTTTATTAAGGCCATCGAATGCCCTTAGAGAAGGGGATTGCAGCAAGTAAGGGGCAAGGATTACACATAGCTCATCCGCCAGGCCCTCGTTAAGCAGCGAAGCCGCAAGGCTGCCGACGGCATCGACCCTTATATGCTCGATGTGGCAATACAGATTCAGCTGATCTAGGGCTTCTGACATATCGCACCTGTCATCGCCCGATACGTAGTATTCATATGAGTTCTTCTCAAGGTAATCGATATATTCTTTGGGCGTCGCCTTTGAGACCAGGACCAGGACGTCTCGTACATACTCCATATTCCTGTAGTGGCCCAGCTTGCCCATAAGCCTTGCGCGGCTGTCGGTTATGACCAGCCAGGGAAGGTTGAAGTCGTGACGTTTCTCTTCCGGAAGCGTCTCATCGCACGGAGCCTGTCCGAAGCCCGCAAGCCCTTCGAGCATGCTGTCGGCGCCTGCCATGACGGCATCCGCCCCGAGCGCGTAGCCGGCCTCATAGTACAAGTCCACGTCAAGTAAGCCGGAGACATAGCCGGCGTCGAGCGTAATCATGCTGAATATGGTGACTTTCGGCTTCAACTGTCCTCCTTGATGCGGCTTAGTATATCTTCCTGTCCGGTTTGCTGTTCCATGAGGAGAACGCCTCCATGGCGCGTTCCCTGTCGATTTGTTTAAGCTCTACGCCGTCGGGGCAGCCGCCGCTTCCCATGTCCTCATAGAACTTCCTGTCGTCGAAGCCTGCGTCTGCGGCGTCGTCCCTTGTGCCGGCGAAGTAGACCTTCTTGATCCTCGACCAGTATATGGCGCCAAGGCACATGGGGCAGGGCTCGCAGCTTGTATATAGCTCGCAATCGGACAGGTCGAAGCGGCCCAGCTTTCTGGCAGCTTCGCTTATGGCCTGCATCTCAGCGTGCAAGGTGGGGTCGTTGTATCTGAGGACCTGGTTATGCGCCGATGAAATCAGCTTTCCGTCCTTTACTATACAAGCGCCGAATGGGCCGCCGTGCCCCTTCAGGACTCCGGCCTTGGCCTCTTCGATGGCAATTCCCATAAAATCGGGCATGCTTTACATCTCCTATTCCCTGCAGTAGAGGACCAGCCTGTCCTTGCCCTGTTTTTTGCCGTCGTACAGCGCGGTATCCGCCATATGCAGGGCCGAACCTGGGACATCGTCCCGGCTTGGGACGAGGCATATTGCGCCGACAGTGACAGTCTGTATGCTTGAAGCGTCATTGCGCTCGTGTTTGATTCTTGGACCTTACATTATCCAGCATCTTGTTGCCGATATTCCTTGCCTCTTCGCCGCTTACGTCGGGCAGTACGGCGACGAATTCGTCACCGCCGTACCTGCCGATGAGCCTCTCGTCACCGATGGCCTCGGTTAGGCAGGAAGCGATTATCCTTAGGTTTTCGTCGCCGGCCGGATGGCCGTAATAGTCGTTGAAGTTCTTGAAACAGTCCAGGTCCACAAGCATCAAAGTAAAGGGCAGGCTCTCGTCCTGGCACTGCTTCCATGTCGAGTCAAGCAGCGAATCCATAGACCTTCTGTTCCTGATGCCGGTAAGGGAGTCGATTATCGCCTGCCTCTCCAGCGTGGCATATGCCTCCTTGAGCTCGTCGGTGGTCCTCATGAGCTCCTCGCTCAGCTGCTTGAGCCTGAGCCTTTCCAGGTTGGTCTCATGCTGCTGGACCTGCAAAAGGACGCTCTTCCTCTGGTTTTCAATGTGCTCCTTTTCGGACTGCTCGGTGTGCATGCTCTGGAGTATATAGAATCTGAGGGCCTTCTCGTCCTCGCGAACATTGCTGTAGCACCTGGCGATCAGCCCGGCTATCTTCTTGCTGGTTTCATGGACTTTGAACATGTTGCATTTCTCGTATGTCTGCAGAAGGACCTCAAGAGCCTCGTCGCACCTGCCAGCATCGAGCAGCAGCAGGCCTATCCTGATGCTCATGTCGCATTCGTTGAAGGCGTCGCCCGTCTTGCTCAAAATATCGAAAGCGGCCTTGTAATGCTTGATGGCGGCCTCTATGTCGTCTTTCGCCTGGGCCACCTCGCCGTCTGTCAGGTAGAACCAGGACAGCATCAGCAGGTCTTCAGGCTCGGTAAGGGCCTCTTGTGCCTTCTTCATATAGAAGTCGGCCTTCTCGAAGGCCTTTTTCTTGGCGTAGATGCTTGCCAGGTTCAAAAGGAGTATCACGGATTTCTGGGATGTGGATGCGTCCATCTCATAGGATTGCTGGAAGTAGTCGGCGGCGTGGTCGAGATCCTCCAGATCAAGGTACAGCGCGCCGATATTGTTCAGCACGCGGCTTTCCATACTCTCAAATCCGTTGTCCTTCATGATATCCAGAGAGTCAAGGTAGCATGATATGGACCTGCCGTAGTCCTTGATTACCAGGTAAGTGTTTCCAAGCTGATTGAAAGCCTCCGCCATCTGCTCGGGCATGTTTAGGGTATCCGCCGTCGAGATGCACTCCAACAGCCATTTGATGGCATCGCCCGTACGGCCCGACATGAAAGAGCAACGCCCCATCATTATCAGGGACTTCAGCCTTGTAAGCTGGTCGTTCGCATCGAGCGCAGCCGAGTAGGCGAGCTTGGCCTTCGCGATTGCCGCGCTTGTGCTGGTCCGGCTTAGGACCTCTGCCTGATTTAAAAGCTCCTGTGCATTTGCTGGCATCGTATCTGTCATAGGTCCAAATCCACCTATTCTTAAGTCCGGGCCCGAAAGCCTTCGTTCCTAAAGAAAATTCCACACAAAGCCGCCCTATTCCTTCATTGCCCGCAGGAAACTTGCCGTGAAGTCCACGATGGCTCTCTGCCTGAACAGCAAGCAATCGGCCTGGCATATCTTGCCACGGGACACGATGCCCCCGGCTTCTTCAAAAGCGGCTCCTATAGCGGGAAATCTGTCCGAATCCATATCGATCTCATCGAAGCTGACCCATTGTCGCCTTCCGTCCTTCATGATTGCCGCTCCCTGCACCATGGTCTTGCAGGTACCCGATCTGAACTCGCCCAGATGCATGGAAGTATTGTTGTCGTGGCCGACTCCTATCAGCAAGACCTTGCCGTCCAGCTCATAGACTCTTGCAAGAGAGGAGTCCTCGCCGAACGCCATGAGCGATTCATGGCCTGAAGTAATGAAAAGGGCCTGCTTACCCAGCGCCGCGAATGATGCGGTGGGATGGTTCGAGCGAAGTGCACCCGGCCATGTCCTGAAAAGCTCCGGTACGGAACCCACTCCTCTTATCGGAGTCTTGCGGGGGTCGAATGCGGGCATCGTCTCTCGTATCCTGTCCCACCAGGCTTCTGGCACCGGAGGGTTGCTCCAGAAAGAAGGATCGCTGTTGCCGCCTGAATGCGCGGGAAGCACAAGCGTTCCGGATTCGCCGACTGCCGCTACAAGACCCTCGATGACCGCCTGCGCTCCGCCGCAGACCCAGCCCATCGAGGACATCTTGGTGTGGACGATGACCGTATCCCCTTCGCCTATTCCGAGCAGCCTTGACATGGACTCCACATCGGCCGATGACCAGGGCTGCGCAGAAAGGCTGATTACATCATTTTCTCCCATGGTTTCTCCTCATGTCCTGCCATTACGGCAGGCTAAGTCAATTGCAGGGACCGTTTTGCGCTTGCAGGTGAATCCCATGTAATGCAGAAATATTAAACTATACAATAATACGACATGCAATCGATTTTTACATAAAAGGAGGGCTGATCATGGGCAAGTTCGCATTCTTCGCCTTCAAGGGCGAGACAATGTGCTTTTCGCATGTGATCCTTAACGCGCTGGAATTAAGGAAGGGGGGGCATGAAGCCCTTATAGTTGTCGAGGGTACTGCCACCAAGACCTTGAAAGACATGGATGAGGCAAAAGGAAGCCTGCTTCTAAAAGCCAAGGAGGAGGGCCTGATAGACTGTGTCTGCAAAGCATGCTCAAGGGCAACTGGTGCACACGATTACCTTGAGGTAAACGGCTACAAATTGAACGGGGATATGAGCGGCCATCCCCCATGGCCAGCTACATTGACGAAGGTTACACTATAGTCACATTGTAAGCCCTTACTAATGCCCGGCCGGTGATTGCATTACTGCGGCCCGACCGGGCATAGCTGCGCTGAAAAGCCCCGTTGTGAGTCGGCTGTCCTTTACGGGAATCTTGTAGAATTTTGATTTTGATGTTTGAATTGGGCGTTACTAAGATGTTCCGGGGGTAGGTTCCGATGCTGAAGTCATGGCACCCAGAGGTCTTCCAGGGTTCATTAAGAAGGAGGCACTACTTCGAGGGGTGGTATTTCAAGCTTATAGACAAGGGGCGCAAGAATGCATTTGCAGTGATCCCCGGGATTTCGCTCGGGGGCAGCCTTGAGGAATTGCACGCTTTTGTGCAGTGTATAAACGCAGTTACAGGAAAGGTCCACTATTTCAGGTATCCTGTGGCAGAATTCAACGCTGCAGATGGCCTTTTCGACGTGAGAATTGGCCCCAACTCGTTCAGCAGGCAGGGCATGAGGTTGCGCCTTGCAGACCACAAGCGGGTGCATCAATGCCGACATAGGCTTTTCGAACATATTGAGATTCCCAGAAAAAAGGCGGCCCTTCCCCGGCATAATGGGGCCGTTTACCTTCGCCCCGGGCATGGAGTGCTACCATGGTGTCGTAAATATCAGCCATACGATAAGCGGATCGATGTTTGTTGACGGCGAAGAGACGGATTTCTCAGGCGGGGAAGGCTACATCGAGAAGGACTGGGGCAGGTCTTTTCCTGACGCGTGGACCTGGATGCAGGCCAACCACTTCGAAAAACCTGCCTCCTTCATGTTCTCGCTGGCAAGCATACCTTGGCTGGGCAGGCACTTCCCGGGGCTTATCTCATTCCTGCTTATTGACGGCAAGTTCATGCTTTTCGCCACCTACAATTTCGCAAGAACGCGCCATGTGAGGGTGGGGGGAGGCTTCGCTGGAGGCCGCGGTTACGAAGGGCCGGCTTCTTTTGGAGCTTGAGGCGTCATATGACAAGGCGGGTGAGCTGGCAGCGCCCAAGAACGGCATGATGACAAGGGTGATAAAGGAGAGCATTACCGCGGTTGTTAAAGTAAGGCTTACCGACCGCTCGGAAGGCCTTGTTTTCGAGGGGACAAGCGGGAACACTGGGCTTGAAATCTGCGGAGACCTTGGAAAGTACCTTAAAGTCGAAAGGATTTGATCTCCCCAATGGATCCAAGAGGAAATCAGCACAACAAGCAAGAGGACAGGGCAGGGACCTGTCCTTTATTGGATGAGCAGGGGAGCAAAGGAGCAAGGATAACTGGGCTCGGCATATGCCCAACAATGGGCAATCAACGCCGGAAGGCAGCTTAACGTGGCGTTCTGCCTCACAGATGAGATTAAGCGCGCCTCTTCCGGCCATTATGCCTTCATGCTGCGCGGATTAATGGAAGTGGCAGATAAGCTGGAAGAGCGCGGGATCCCTTTTTGCCTTCTGAAAGGAAGCCCGGGCAGGGAGGTAGCCGCTTTTAGCAGGCGCATTGGGGCCGGCCTGATTGTAATGGATGCAAGCCCGCTTAGGCCGTCGCGCTCGTGGAAGTCCGAGCTGGAAAACCTGTCTGACGTGAAGAATCATGTTGTCGACTCGCACAATATTGTGCCGGTTACGATTGCCTCCGGAAAGAGGGAGTATGCCGCTTACACTATAAGGCCGAAGTTGAACAGGCTGATGAGTGAGTTCCTTGATCCGGTTCCTCCTTTAGCTGCCCACCCATTGCCTTCGAAGGGGATGGGCAAGGCAAGTGAGGCAATCTGAATAAAAAGGAGCTGCGGCTGCTTGGAGTGGGGAATGGCTTTGGCGGTATTACTTCAGGCGAGAGGGCTGCCATGCACAGGCTTGCCCAGTTTCTGGAATTGAGGACTCTCCCCGTTATCCCGTCTCCAACGATCCCAATGAAGGGGCTCAATCTGGGCTTTCACCATATATCCACTTCGGTCAGATAAGCGCGAGAGGGTGGTTACGGAGGCGATGCTTCACGCGGGGCCCGGTTCGGAGGAATTCATAGAACAGGCCTTCATAAGGCGCGAGCTTGCGGAGAACTTCTGCCGCTATTGCGAGGAGTATGACAGTGCAGGCAGCTTTCCCCCCTGGGCGAGGGGTACGCTCGATAAGCATAGGAGCGACATGAGAGACTACGACTACAGCTATGAGGAGCTGGAGGCATCAAGGACGCATGACAGGCTGTGGAACGCTGCGCAGCGCCAGATGATAAGGGTTGGCGCGATGCCGGGCTATCTGAGGATGTATTGGGCGAAGAAGATCCTGGAATGGTCCGATTCTCCGGATTCGTGCAATGAATAAGGCCTTGCGCCTAAATGACTCGTACAGCCTGGACGGCAGGGACCCGAACGGCTATGCAGGCATTGCATGGTCAATTGGAGGCGTGCACGACAGGCCATGGGGGGAGAGGCCCATCTTCGGCATGATCAGGTATATGTCGTACGAAGGCGCAAGGAGCAAGTTCGACGTCGAGAAGTACATAGAAAGCGTGGAGAAGGGTTAGTGGAAGGCTTTGCACTTGAAGCAAGCCCCTCAATATCGGATAATCTATAGTTAGAATGATTTTTCAGGAGGTTTCGGATGAAGATCGTAGTTCTGGACGGGTATACTGTAAACCCCGGGGATATTTCTTGGAAGCCGCTCTATGAGCTGGGCGAAGTCGAAGTGTACGACAGGACGCCGCTTGATCAGATAGTCGAAAGGGCGAAGGGCGCCACTGCCATATTGCTGAATAAGGCCCCTATGACAAGGGCGACACTAGAAGCTCTGCCGGATCTGAAATACATCGGGGTCCTGGCGACCGGCTATAATGTTGTGGATGTTGATGCAGCAAGGGATCTTGGAATTGCTGTGGCCAATGTGCCCACTTACGGCACCAATGCCGTCTCTCAGCATGCCATCGCGCTGCTTCTGGCCCTCATGCTGCACGTAGAAGGCCACAGCGAAAGCGTCAAGAGCGGGAAGTGGTCCAAGTGCCTGGACTACTGCTACTGGGATTACCCGCTTAACGAGCTGGCAGGAAAGACCATAGGCATCATAGGCTTCGGCAAGATAGGGCAGGCAGTGGGCAGGATCGCCCTAGCCTTGGGCATGAAAGTGCTCGCAAACGACAACCATAAGGACGCCTCGCTTGAAAGCGACAGCGTAAGATACGTCGAGCTGGATGAGCTGTATGCTAAGTCGGATGTTATTAGCCTCCATTGCCCGCTGTTCGAGTCCAACAAGGGCATGATCAATAAAGACTCCATCGCGAAGATGAAGGACGGGGTCAAGATCATCAATACTTCAAGAGGCCTTCTCGTAGTCGATCAGGACCTGGCGGACGCGCTTAACAGCGGCAAGGTAAGCGCTGCTGGACTTGACGTTATTTCCGTAGAACCTCCAAAGGCAGACAATCCCCTGCTGTCCGCGAAGAACACCGTAATCACGCCACATATCGCAGGAGCCCAGAAGGAAGCAAGGACCAGGCTCATTGCGACTGCCATAGACAACCTGGCCCGCTTCAAGGCGGGCAGCCCCGTCAACGTAGTCAACAAGAAGTAAGAAGACTCAAATAAAGTCCGATCGGCCCTTCCTGAAAAGAGGGCCGATTTCTTTTACGAATGATATATCAATATATAAGAATATATGAATATAAAGCGGCAAAAGTAAAGCCCGGGCCGTGTTGGCCCGGGTAAGATGATGGCAGCTTACAGAAGGCGCCGGGAGATGTTCCCCAGGAAGTCATGGACATTTGTGGTTATCGCGATTGCGCTGAGCGAGCCGCGGTCCTTAAGCTTGTTTGCTGCAAACTCCGTCGTATCGACTATGTAGAAGTAGACCGGCCGAGATCTCATCCCCGACTTTTCTAAAGCATGCCGGTCATGTTGCCCGTGGCAATCGAATGAAGCTGCGTCGCCATGCAGATTATCGTCGTTGCCTTGTCTGTGTATTTGCGCATCGCGTCTTGGGCTTCATAAACATTGCGGTGGACCTCAGGAAGGGGGCCGTCGTCTCTTATGGAGCCCGCCAGGACATATGGCACGCCATGCCTTACGCACGCCGCCATGATGCCGTCGGTGATCTGCCGCTGCTTTATGAACTCCTCTATGGAACCGGCTGATTTGATCATGTTTATTGTATCGATATGGCAGTAATGGCCCTTGGGCACCGGCATATTGGTGTGAATGTCGTTGCCGAGCGCTGTGCCGAATACCGCGCCTTCGATATCATGTGTGGCTACTGCATTGCCCGCTAGGATGGAGTGGACGTAGCCCGCCTGGATAAGGCCCGCCATGACCTGCCTGGAGTAATGGTCGAAGACAACGGCGGGACCCAGGACCCATGAGATGTGGCCGTAGTCGCTTTCATGGTCCAGAAGAGCCTCCAGGCACTCGTAATCCCTGGACATAGGCGTCTCGCGCGACCTGCTGCTGCGGAAGGAGAATGGGTCTCCAAGCTGCTTTCTGTCGGTCTCGAAAGGATCGCTGTGGATATATATGCCCTCAGTATGATCGTCATTGCGCCCGACAAGAACAAGTTCGCCCTTTTCTATCCTGCGGATTTCCGTAATGAGCAGCTCTTCGCCTTTTTGCACCACTGCGCAATCCATGCGGCTCACGGGAGCGAGCTTCCACTGGCCCTGCACTTTGAAGTACTCAGGATATATCGATGTCGCATGGAAGTTGTCAGGGGCAATGCCGGCGTCCGGTGCAGGCTCGAACCTGGCATCAGGGGCGCTCTTGAACTGTGCGCCTTCGAAGCTCGGGTGCCTATATCTCGGCAATACGAAATCCATGGAAATTACCCCCAGCAAGCGACACATTTAAAAGGGAGGTCGGTAAGCCCGCCTCCCTTCTATGTGCCTACAATAATATTCTATGCTCAGGGCTGCTTTATAGCAATGTCCCTTTCAAGCTTCTCAACGTCCAGGTTATTGTCGCTTATGACCACCTCGGCTATGTTCTTGCAGTGGTCGCCGATTCTCTCCATGTTGTGCATTACATCAAGGAAAATTACGGCGCTCTTGGGATTGCACAGGCCATCATTGAGCCTCTTCAGATGGCTGGTCCTCATCGCCGCCTCCATATCGTCAAGGTCGGCTTCTGCCATAATCACCTTGATTGCTAGGTCGATATCGTTATTCCTCAATGAGGATATGCTTTGGTCCACTATGGAAAGTACCTTGTCAAAGCCTGTATTAAGCTCTGCAACCGCCTGGTCGGAGAACTTGATGCCATCCTCGGACACCTCAAGGGCCAGCTCACCGATATTGGTGCAGTGATCGCCTATCCGCTCGATGTCGCTTGTGACGTGCATAAGGCCCGCTACCCTTAGCGAGTCATGGTCGGTCATGATCTTTCTGGACATCATGGTGGACATATACTTCACGATTTCCTTGTCTAGCAGGTCCACGATATCCTCGATTTCCAGGATTCTCTTCATCGCCTGATTATCCAGGTTAATCAAAGCCTTCTTGGCATCAAGGGACATCTGCCTTGAATACTCGGCCATCCTGGCCAATTCCTTGGTGGCCAAGTCTAGGGCGACGTACGATGTGCCGATTACCTTGTAATCAAGATAGAGCGTGGTACGCTGTTCGTAAGTATCCTTGCCGGGGACTACCAGAGTCACAAGCTTGCACAGAAGCCAGATGAAAGGCAGCAGCAAGAGGGTATTCGAAATGTTGAAAATCGAGTGCATAGCGGCTATTCCGCTTCTTATACCCCCCGCGGTCGCTACATCCACTCCTAAGAAGTCTAGAAAGCCAGTTTTGAAGCCCGGCCCTCGCCGCAAGATAGAATAGCGGCATGAAAACTGCCGCCCCCTACAAGGTTGAATACGGTATGCGTTAAAGCGGCCCGTCGGGCCTCTTTCCTGGCTCCAATCGAAGCGAGGAAAGCGGTGATCGTTGTCCCGATGTTAGCTCCGATAAGAAGGGGGAAGGCCTGCATGATACTAATCACGGCAGGAGAGGCGGTGCTATCGGTGGCGCTGGCAAGAGTTTGAAGCACACCGATGGATGCGCTTGAACTTTGGATTAGAGTAGTGAAAAAGGTCCCCATCAGAAGGCCGAGTATCGGGTAGTTGGCCGATTTCTCCATCAGGCTCAGGAAAAATTCGTTCTTAACAAGGGGTTTCATAGACGCGCCCATGGTATTCAAGCCAATGAAGAGGACGCCGAATGAGAATATCAGCTGGCCGATGTAACGGACCTTGGCCTTCTTGCCGACGAACATCAAGAGGAAACCGACGGCTGCGAACAACCAGGCGTAATCGCCGATTTTGATTGCCACCAGCCAGGCGGTTATCGTGGTGCCTATATTTGCACCCATGATGACCCCAACAGATTGCCTAAGCGTCATCAAGCCCGCGCTGACAAAGCCTATTACCATTACAGTTGTGGCGCTTGAGCTTTGGATTATCATCGTAACCAAGGCGCCGACAAGCACGCCGAGAAGGGGATTTGAGGTAAGAAGCTGCAGTATCCTTCGCATGTTCTCGCCAGCTGTCTTCTGTCCAGGGCTTCGCCCATCTGCATCATGCCGTATATGAAAAGCGCCAAACCTCCGAAAAGCAGGAAGAAATTCTCGGCTTGCATAACTATCTACCTCCAGGATCAGGCTAAAAAACTAAACCCGCCATAGGAATTATAACCTATGGCGGGTGATAACCTGAACCTTTGGCGATGTTTGCCGCTACTTTTTAATAGTATGCTCCTTTAGCCAGGTGACAGTATCCTTGATCGTCTCTCTCAGCGGCCTCGATTTGTAGCCGAATTCCTTCAGAGCTTTGCCTGAGCTAGTCATCGAATTGCTGGACAGGGTCGAGACGGAATATGAGGTAAACAAGGGTTGCTGCTTGCGGGCCTTGTAGTAGATTTCCGCGAAGAAACCGGTGAACTGTGCAAGCCAGCAGGGTATTATCCTTGTCGGCGCCTTTATTCCGGTCTCTCCGGACAGTACTTCCATCATGCTCTTCACGCTTATCTGCTCACCTGAGAGGATGTAGTTCTCGCCTTTTCGGCCGAATTTTGCGGCAAGAGCAATTCCTTTGGCGACGTCTCTTACATCGACGAAATCATAGGCGCCATCGATTATCGCATAAAGCCTGCTCCGCATGAAATCCACGAAGAGCTGCCCCATATTGGAAAGCTTATACTCATAGGGGCCGATGACCCCGGTAGGGTGCACAATAACCGCATTCAGCCCTTCTGTTGCGCACTTGAGCACATAGCGAGTTGCCTCAGCCTTGGATTTCGCGTAGTTGCCCCCCACATGCTTTGGGTCGAAGTCTTTGGTCTCAGAAATAAGGGTGCCTCTTGGGGGCTCCTTGAAAGCGTGGATGGAGCTGACATATATAAGCCTGGGTATTCCAAGGTCGCGGCATGCGTCGCAGACATTCATGGTGCCCCTGCACGTTTACGTCCCTTAACAGCTTCTTCTTGCCTGAACCGATCGATACTATGCCCGGCCAGGTGATAGACAGCCTCAGCCCCCTTGAAAGCCCTGATGAGCGACCGGTAATCGCGTACGTCGCCCTTGAAATATTCGACTCCTAGCCCATCGATCGATTTTGTCGTCTCACCGGGAAGCACCAGCGCCCTGATATCTACTCCGTCGGAGGCAAGCTCGCGCACCAGCGCATTACCAATATGACCAGTAGCTCCGGTTATGACGACCATGGGAAAACCTCCGAGCATTGTAAGCCTTTACAATGTTAAACGTCTTTTTCGGCTATTCGTTTCAGAAGGGAATGGTTCAGTATACGAAATTCCCTTCCTTGGAATTCGATGGCGCCGTCATCCCTCAGAAGGCAAAGCTCATGGCTGAGTGCGGGCCTTGTTACAAAGAAGTAGTCGGCCATCTGGCCCCTGTTCATTTCGGACCTGAAGGAAAGGGAGCCTGCCTTGTCTGCCTCCTGGAGGATCATGATGGCCAGCTTCCTTCTGATACCCTTGATTCCGATGTAATCTATCGCAAGGCTTAGCGTCAGTGCCTTCTTTGAAACAAGCCTCAGCAGGTTCACTATTAGCGACCAGTGCCCGAAACAGCGCTTGTCGCAGCTGGAATTGATCCGATCGAGCGGTATTGCAAGAAGGCTTCCCTTGCTCTCCGCCATAACGGTCACCGGCCATATTTTGCTTCCGGAATAGGCGTTCATCTCGCCGAAGGAATCCCCTGGCCCCTGCACTGAGATCAACATGCGCTGGGCCTGCAGATTCTCCTTCGCCAAGGAGGCGCTTCCTTCAAGCACCAGGCCGATGTATTTCTGCAGCTGGCCTGAGTAGGCTATGATGTCCCCTCTTGAAAAGTCTATCCGGCGGCACTCGAGGCAGCCGAGGAGGGAGACGAGCTCATCTTCGGGTATTCCATTAAAAAGGCCGGAGTCTAGCATAACGGGATCGATTTTCATAGTTATCCTCCGGTAATAAATATTACTGCTATCCTATGTACATTCTGATCAGAATCTAAGCCAAGAGAGAACATGAGGGGGAGTAAATATGATAGAGAAGATATATCGAATTCTCTGTAACCGACGCGAAGACCATCGAGAAAATCGTCGATGATGAGCACTGCGCGATAAACCACATGGTGCTGAACAAGACAGAAGCGCTGCCGGTGCACGAAGCGAACTCCCATGTGCAGATGATAGTGGCAAGGGGCACTCTGTCAATAAGCCTTGCAGAGCAGGACACCCACGTTTATGAGGCGGGCAGCATTTTGAACATTCCGTTTGGCACAAAGATGTTCGTTCGTAACGAGCATGAGCCCGTACTTGAGCTTTTCGTAGTGAAGGCACCAACATCCGAAGGCATTTATCGGCAAGTGAGCAGGATCACCAGCGCCAAAAATCAAAATGGCGCCGGGCGGAATCGCTTCCGGGTCTTTCGCCGGGCGCCATCATACTTACATTAGCGAGCGCATCGCCCAATTAACCCTCCGCTATCAGCTTCTCGATACCCTTTCGGGCGCATCCTTGTCGCCGATAACCAGCACTATGTCTGAAGGTATGAATGATGCATAGGGCCCTGGTGAGATTATTATCTTGCCCTGCCGCTTTATGCCGACTATGGTCGCCCCGGTCCTCTGCCAGAATTTCAGGTCCGGTGACCGTTTTGCCGATTATGGGGGATCCTTCCGGGATCTCGAGTTCGACCGCATGTACCGGGCTGATGTTCCTCAGCCTTTCGCTCAGGTCGTACACCTTGCCGATGAGAGACAGCAGCTTTACGTCCAGCTCCTCACGGCTTTTTATCAGCGACGATATCTCATTCCTGTGGGAGCGCATATCGTTGCCGACATTGTAGTGCTCTATGAAAAGCGCAGCAGCTGCCCTTGAGATTACCTCGGCCCCGATATTGGCGTGCACTTTCACGATCTGCATGTCTTCAAGTATCCTCATAGACCTTCTTACGGTCTGGGGATAGCTTGTACTCGCTTGCGAGCACCGACCTGCCGCTGAGATTTGCGCCCTCCTTGATCTATTCCTTTGGATATCCTGAAGGCAATGTCCAGGGCAATCTGCGAATATATCGGGGATTCGACTTTTTCTTTCATTTCACACTCCATTTAGCCATCAACGAAATTATACATCCTTGGATGTTTTCGGGTTGAAAATCCTTCATACGTAGCAAGCTAGACGACACCGGATTCAAGTATCGAAAAGGCGCGCAAATCGGCATCTATGCGGGCATCGGCCCCGATGGGAAGCGTGATGATGGGCGAGGTGTGGCCGAAAGGCAAGTCCGTCAACACTGGTAAATGCCCAAGCCCCAGCTCATCGCAGATCAGCTTTCTTAATATGGCCTTGTATTCATCGTTGTACATGTTCCCATACGGCCTTGCGAAGACCAGGCCCGCCGCTTCCTGAAGGACGCCTTTTCGCAGCATAGTCATCATCTGGGCTTCGAAAAGCTCAGGGGCAGGTGTTGTCTCGGGCGTCTCAAGGAAAACGATTGCCCTTTTCCAATGCTCAGGGGCGGGGAAGGCAGAAGTATCGGCTATCCGGTCAAGCACCGAGAGGCAGCCGCCACGAAGCTTTCCCTCAACAACTCCTTCTCCACATAGATGTCCGAAGCCACCAGAACGCTTTGTACGCCGCGGGGACCTGTTCAGCTCCCTGTCGTTCCAGTCGAGAAACTCGCTGGTCCAATAGCCTGGGGCTGAAACCGGGCCGATGGGGCCTGTTTCGAATGTGGCGCGCTTGAAATAGTCAGCCATATAGCCGAAAACGCCGCAGTTCTCGGCGAAGTCCGTGAGCAGGGCCGGCCCGTAAAAAGTCGAGAGGCCGGAGCCGTAACAGATCATATGTACGCTTGTCGTGTCAGAGAAGCCGGTCAGCACTTTTGGATTAGTGCGTATGACCTCTTGATCCAGGAAGGACAGCAGCCTGATGCTGTCGTCTCCTCCGATGTTGCAGATGATCGCCTTTATCGATTTATCGCTGAAGGCGGCCAAGAGATCCTCAGCCCTGCCCTCCGATGCTTGGAGTTGTATTCTATGCCCTTGAGGGAATTGGGCATTGCGACCACGTCGAAGCCGAACAGCTCTTTTAGCCTGCGCACTCCTATTTCATAGCGCCATCTGAATGCAGGTTCACCCGCGCTGCCGCTGGACGGGCTTACGGTTGCGACCTTGTCACCAGGCAGCAGCTTCCTCGGTTTTATCATTCGCATCGCCCTCCATCAGTAATTACTCTGACCGTTCCATTTCCTTCGCGAATAGGGAGATAGCCTCGTCCGAAATTGTGGAGTATACAACGCCTTTGGACATCGTGGGCATGGTCTTATCCACCTTTCCGATCATCTTCGTGACCAGCCGATCGGGAAGGGTGAGCCTGTTGAATTCGAGTCGGCCTCCAAATGCAGCTTTCGCTTTCGCCGCAGATGCAATCTCCTTAGGAAATGCAGCCTCAAGCTCAGCCAAGCCGTCCTTTTGGATGTTGCATATGAATAGGCCGATTTGCTTCGACAACAAATGCTTGCATGTTGGTGTTGCAGAAAGCCAGGACCTCTTTGCCGACTCTTCCCACGTATGCGGGCCCGCCAACAATGACGCGGTCGAATTTAGAGAGGTCAGGGGCTTTGCCCCCCTTGAGGTCAGCAAGGACCACGCCTCCGTGCAGCAGCTTCTTTAGTTTCGCTGCGCATTCGGCCGTCGCGCCGTACTTCGTCGTGTAAACGATTAGGGTGTTCATCAAAACCTCCTGAACAAAAAAGCCTTCACTGGCTAGCACTAGTCGAATCCTTCATGGGTTGCCTCGATAGTTTTCCTCAGCCATTAGGATGAGGCGCAATGAGGCTGTCCACGTTATTGAAAGGGATATACCAGAGGGGCAACGATGATTTGAAGCCATCGAAATCCTTAAGCACCAATTCCGAGAGCGAGCACATGTAGTCGATTTGGGCTTTGCCGAAAGGTATTGCCCAGACTGGGGAGTAAAGCATCACGCCCGCCAGGTAGACCGACAGTACGTTCCAGAAATCGGAAGGCGGGTCTCCATTGAAATAGGCGTGAAGCTCGCCGTTTGCGAAGGCTGCGCTTAAAGGGCGCGGAACAGCTCAGCTTTGTAGAACTCCTCATAGGGGTCTGAGTAGTCACAGCGGTCGAAGTCTATGATGCCAAGCCCTCCGTGGGCCATAACCAGCATGTTCCCGGGATGGAAATCGCCGTGCTGAAGGCACAGGGGCCTTCCATCAAGCAGAGGAAGGCGATCTTTCAGCAGCTGAAGCGCCAAATCTTCTCCGGCTACCCTAATCCCCGAGGACTTATATGCAGGGGAGTTTCCTGAAGGTCTTCTTCAACCTGTCGGGATACGTCGCCCGGGAAAGGGAGACAGAAGAGATATCGTGAAGGGACTTAAGCAGGCTTCCTGCCGAAAGGCCAAGCTCGTATTGCTTTTTCATATCAAAATGGGAAAGTGCTTTTTCCAGGCTCGTCCCATCCAGCCAGGTTTGGAGTATGTAGGAAGAGCCGTCTTCAAATAAGCCTGTTTCAATCGGGAGAGGGGCAGTGATGCCAGCTTTCAGGGCATTTCCCATGGCATCAGCCTGAGCGAGCCGCCTTCCTTCGCTTACCGATTTGGATGTCCTTAACAGGAATATCCTGTCTCTGCCTGCCTTGAAGCCGGAATTTCTCATCGGCTGACCAACCTTCATCAAGCCTGTCGATCAGGGCAAGCCCCGGGAATCTGGCGGCCAGCCTTTTTTGCAGAGCCTCAGGGATGCCTGATATTGGAGTTATGGCATTTGGAGAATGGCTCATTTCGCTTCCTTCTTACTTGTTTTTCAGCGCATCCTCTATTGCCTTAAGTATCGTGTTGCTGCTCCAGGTGGCGCCGGTGATGATATCGACTTGCAGTGATTGAGAGGCTATGACGGAATCCAGGATAGCGACCGCGGACTGTCCTTGCCCTCCTGTGCTCAGTCATGCGTATCTGAGTTACGATGCCGCCCAGGACATCTACTTCTACTGATGCTTTAACCGGGCCCAAGACATAGGTGCCGGGGTAGGTCCCATCAGCCAATGCGGAGAAATCGATTACAGCCAGGTTGACTTCGGGCACTTTCATGTTCTTAATTGCTACAATGGCCACTACGATGACAATTAGGACGATCAAGAGCACTTTCTTCGTCTTGGTGAATTTCATATGGTGATGTTTCCTCCCATTATGCCAACACTCGAAGATAATTACTGAAGACTCAGCGAATGTCCGCTCGTTTGCCGAAAGGCTTGGCGATCGTCAATCCGTTCAGCACAGCCAACTCAAGATTATAAGGATTTGTGTCCTTCTAATCAAATCTTCTAAGGAAAAAATGGAGGAATATTACGAAAAGGGCCATCCTGAAGGACGGCCCCAAAACGGATACTGGTTCCTGTCATTTCAAAGGCTTACCCTGGATGATGAGCCCTATTGCCTTGCCTGCCCGCGATTGCCTTGTTTCAGGCTTAGCACCTCCCGCAACCCACAAGGAGTAATCCTTCCTGTGGCTGTAGGACATGCCTGAGAATTTCTTGTCGGCTTCTGCATTCGCTTTTAGCAGGTTCGACAGCTCCTCAGGTACATCAACCACGCGTTCGAGCTCATCCTTTTCCACAACTACGTGTACTATGTCGCCGAAGCCCTTCCCGATTGCCGAGCGCACCTGCTTTGTTACCCCGAGCATGAAACATCCGTCCATGCGCACTATAGAGCCCCTGTACTCGAAACCGTCAAAGAAGGCCCTTACCTTCACCCTTTTGGAGCCGAACTCCTTCTCGACGTCGAATGGCGGCTCAATGTATGCCGCGTCCAGGCCTTCATGCCTTAGTAGCTTTGCATCGAACTCAAGCTTCAAGTGGATTTACACCCTTTTCTTGGCTTTGCTAAGGGCCGTATCGGCTACTTGAGCACTATTGCGGCAATTATGCAAGCTGCCGCGATTACTCCAAGCAGGATCTTATAGGGGCCCATCCCGATCTTCTGGATAATGAAGCGCGTCTTCGGATTGCTCTCATAGAAGAATGGGAACCTGAATATTAGCCCTGCAGCATAGAAGGCCCCCAGCAGGAAAAGGATCAAAGATGCGGTCGACATTTTTCTTCCTCCTTAGAATGCATTCCTCTTTTTGAAAAGCGAATAAGCGAAAGCTGCGAAAAGCGCGTTATAGACGAAGCCTATTGCCAGATATGAGAAGAAGGTCAGGTTCATATTGGTAAGGCCTGCGTCGATGGCCGGCCTTAAAAGCAGGTATTGTACCGCCTTTGCCGCCCAGTGCCCAGGGGCGATTGCGAACAGCCACTCCTTGATGTCCAGGAAGAAGAAGCCGGCGACGGGGAATACCAGCAGGAAGCCGCTTCCTTTCATCGCCACGAAGCCCTCCACCTTGTTCTTTGCGAAGGCATTGATGAGGAAAGCGAGGAAGGGGACCTGCATGGCAGAAAGCGCGATATCAGCAGATTCTCCGTGAAGCTCAAATCAAGAGCTCCAGACACCCAGATTATCAGCATGCCGCCGATTAAGGCCAGGACATATACGAAGGCGATTTTCAGCCAGATGAACTTCCATACAGGCACCGGGGAAATCTGTATGGAATAGAGGACGAGGTCATCCCTGTCGTCGAGTAGCGACATGCCCGCGACCGCGCCGAAGGAGAAGCCCGTCATCAGGGTGAGGAGGACCGCACTTACATTTAGCGCCTGGCCTGCGACGATCTGCTCCGCTGCGAGATATCTCAGGGCGAGGCCGATTGCTATAGGATAAGAGGCCATGAAAAGCGTCATCTTGTCTCGAAGCAGGTTCTTAGTTTCGTGCCTTGCCATCGTCCAGAACATGCTTACACCCCCATTTCCCGCATCATGTACTCGGCGAAGCGGGGCCTAACCGCATACCTGTAGAAAACTACGGAGATTACAGCCAGGTAGCAATACCCGAAGACTATCTTCCATATCGGCACCTGGGCAAAGCCCGCCTTGACCAGGTTAAGAGAGGATTTATCGGTAGTATTACCAGCATTTGCGCGACATCCTCGCCGATTATCCCTGTGATCGCCAGGATGCTTGGCATCATGAACACCAGCATATAGGACATGAAGCTTATGAGCATCGAAGCGAAATTCTTTGCCGTGTAGGCGATCCTTATGCCTATGAATGTATGAAGGACCGTTACAAGTATCGTTGCGAAGACTATATGAAGGTAATTGTAGCTGAGATCCTTGAGAAGGAAGACTGCGATTGAAACGAACGCCACGGTGAACATCGAGTTGGCGACGTTTACCACGACTTTGGCGATAAGATATTCATCGTAGGTCGCCGGAGTCACCATTATGGAGTTGATCGTATGCTCCTTCTTCTCATAGAACAGTGTGGCTCCTACTAGCACTATTGTCATCATCGTGCTGTCGGTGATGAATATGAAAGGCAGGAATCCCGTCAGCTGCTCGGCGCTCATCAACCAGGCCATCACGACATACATGGCCGAGGCCACGAAACTGGCCGTGAAAAGGTTATATTTGCTAAGCCTGTCGAATTCGCCCTTTATCAGCACCGAAAGCCTACTCATGGAGGGCCACCCCCGTCACTTTGATGAATATCTCCTCAAGTGTGGTCTCTCCGCTGTGTATGGTCTCGATATCCTTCTCGACGAGCAGTTTGTGGAAGGCATCGGAGTTTATCTGATCCATCGGGAACTCGGCCGATTTTAAGAAGCCCCTGCTCGCGGTATTCGATCTTTACGGTCTTCTTGCCGTACTTGATCTTCAAATTCCTCGGAGTATCCTCCTCATGCAGCTTTCCGTTGATGATAAAGCCCACCCTGTCGCACAACTGGTCGACATCGCTCATTATGTGGCTGGTGAGGAATACGGTGCCGCCTGCCTGTTTGAACTCCAGGATCATGTCCTTGAGTATCCTTGCGTTCACAGGATCAAGTCCATTGGTAGGCTCGTCCAGGAACAGCATCTTTGGTTTGTTGAGCATGGCGCGCACGAAGTTGAGCCTGATCTTCATGCCCTTGGAGTACTCACCGGCCTTCTTGTCCTTATCCTCCCACAGCCCGACTCTCTTCATTAGGGGTTCGATATCTGCGGTATTCTTGTAAAGCCTCTTGAAGAAATCCAGGTTCTCCACGGCAGTCAACTTGGAGAAGGAGATGGGCATCTCGAAGCTTACGCCGATGTCCTCATAGAACTCGTTGCCGTAGGCTTCCAGACCTTTGCCGTTGTAGGATATCTTGCCGCCGTAGCCTTTTAGCAGCTTAATGAGCACCTTTTGCGTCGTGCTTTTGCCGGCTCCGCTTGGGCCCAGCAAACCGTAGATCTCTCCCTGGCCGGATTGCAAAGCTTAACCCATCCACGGCTTTCGAAGCGCTCTTTGGGTAGCTGTATACGAGGTTGTCCACTTTAAACAAGCGCAATACCTCCCTTAACCATGCTGATTACTTTTCTGAGCTTCTCTAGCATCTCTTCCTCAGAACCTTTGAGATATGATGCCTGCATCTCGGCCGCCGTCAGCGCGTTATAGAGCAAATCTATCACAAGCTTTGAATCAACATCGGGCTTTATTAGCCCTCTTGCCTTATCCCTTTCGATCAGGGATGTCAGCTTGGCGAAGCCCTCGTCGGCCAAACCTTTCAGCTTCAGGATGAAGTCGCTGTCATCAAGCCTCATCAATGCTCCGATCTTGCTGTATTCAGGCCTTTCGCGAGCCCATACGAAGGCCATCCTGAACATGTGCTCATATATCTGGAAGAAGTCGGCATCACTGTCGGGAGTACCCGCCTTAAGCAGGACTTCCATCTTCTCCTTGCCGATCTTGTTCAGTGTGTAAAGGTAAACATCTTCTTTACCCTCGAAATACTGGTAGAAGCTGCCTCGCGATATGCCGGCCGCCTTTACTATCTTGTTGATCGATGCTTCACTGAACCTTTGGGCAGCGAATTCGGCAACGGCCGCGTCGAATATGCGGCGTTTCTTTGCAGCAGATAGGTTGTTGAAGGTTTCTTTCGGCATAATTTCCTCCTTCGGCGCAATTGTTGCACAAAAGAAAGAATATGACAAGTATGTCATATGACAATCTTGTCATTATTCTAGGAAATTTCGCCCATAAAGATGAAAGCCCCTGTATACTTGCTCGGGAAGTCGCTTGGTGAGGGTATTAGATTGACCGGTATAGCAGGCGGTTGCCTTCGAATGACTGCTCCAGTCGGCCCTGCGAGCGCAGGTAAGTAATGAAAGATCTAATTGTGCTGCCGGCGAGGGCGTACTGCCCCATATCCATCAGCAATCCGTAGTGGTCGAAAATCCTCTTGAGC
Organism: uncultured Bacillota bacterium; assembly: GCA_963823655.1. Lineage (GTDB taxonomy): Bacteria > Bacillota > DTU025 > DTU025 > MWDF01 > MWDF01. Next base: position 458,089 of record CAWGMK010000013.1, on the reverse strand, counting down.
ACATCATCCGGGCTTGAAGGCTGCTTGCAGGAATCGTAGACAAGGGCCGATATCTCGTTCACCTTGTCCCGGTTTATAGCAGCCAGTGCCCCGATATCTTTCGCCGGTTGGGCGTGGGAGGGGACAAACAGGTCGCAATCGATGGATGGCAGCATCTCCAATGTGGCCAGGAATGATGCTACATCGTGTATGAATGAGATATGGTATTTTTCCAGCACCTGCTGCGAGAAGAGGGAATCTGCGGCGAAGAAGACCCTGTCATCCGTCAGGTAGCCGCACATGCCGAAATAGTGGCCGGGGAGGTCTATGGGTTTCACGCCTTCGGGCAGCTTTTTAATGCTGCCTTTCTCTACGATGGACGGCTTGGCCATGAAGAATTTGCTTAGCAGTTCCGGAGGCGCCATGCCCCCGTAAAGTAATGAGGGTTCCAGTATGGGGTGCTGAAGGAATGCGGATTCTATCTCCGGGCAAATTACATCGCAGGAGGTCCTGTCCTGCAGGAATTGGTTTCCACCGCAATGGTCGGCATTCGAGTGGGTATTCAGCACGGCCTTAAGTCTGTAGCCTCCAGCATTCAGCGCAGATAGCAGCCTTCGGCCCGCCTCCTTGTCATTGCCGCTGTCAATGAGGTAAGCATCCTTGCCGTCTGGCGAATACATGCCGACATTTGTCCCGCCGGGGAAGTAGTAAGTCCTTGCGCCGAGCTTCACCATATCGAGTCCCATTTGCTTGCCTCCAACCGTCGGGCTTACACCCAGCCTCGTTCTACATAAAGCCTGAAGCCGTCCTCAAGAGCCTTTGCTATCATCTCTTCGAGTTTGCCATCGATCTTTTTAATATGGAAACAGGATTTGCCCTTCAGCAGTTTTAGAAGCTCCGGTGCGAAGATCTGCTTCATCTGCTCCTCCACGTAGACGGGCATGAAATAGAAGCCCACATAGCTGCTTTGGATTATTGCCGATGCGAAGGCGACTTCTTTTCTCTTGCGGCCATCGATCACGATCTCTTTTATCGACCAGAGGTCGTACCTGCCCTGAATATCCATCTTGGCAGTGAGAGGCCCCTCATACTTGCCGATCAAACGCCTGAGCGAGTCGAATATGGCAATCAGGTCCGAAACCAATGCAATCACCTCTATATCGAAATTGAACTACAGCTTGCTTTGGAAGGAAACGGTTTCTTGAATCAGCCTTCACTTCCGGTACTTATCGTGTCTCACTCATGATGACTAATCCGATATTTCAAGAACCGGCCACCGTAGGCCACTCTTCGTCCAGAATCCCGTATATGACATCATCATACCAGCCGCCGCGCATGCGGTAGCTCTTAATGAAATGGGCCTCGAATCTGAAGCCTAGCTTTTCAAGGAGCCTTATCGAAGGGCCATTGTCCGGATCGACAGAGGCATATAGCCTGTGCAGGGCCCGCTTAGTGAAAAGGTAATCCATCATGGCCCGGACGGCCTCTGTTGCATAGCCTTTGCCGTGGAAGGGAGGGGAGAGGGAGAAACCGACCTCTGCCTGGCACCCGTCTGTGTCGTATATTATGCCGACATCTCCGATAATGGCATCGCTTCCTCTAAGGCAGATTGCGAACTGGGTATAGTTGCCGGGCTGGAAGGGGGCTATTTGCGAGTTCTCAATAGCGAAGGCTGTAACCGATTCGATGCTTTCCGGTTTCCAGGCCTGGTATCTGTAAACTTCGGGCAGGTTGCGGTAATCGAAGAGACCTAAAGCGTCCCTTTCGTCCAGCAGCCTTATCATCAGCCTATCGGTTAGGATCGGGGCAAAACCGTCCGACAATCCCTCTTCCTCCTATAGACATGAAATCAGTAGAGCAGCCCGGTATCCGTCTTCTCCACCCAGATGCTCTCCAGAAGTGCGATATTTTCAGTAAACTCCCGAATATCCTGATCATCGGGCTTTTCCAGCTGCTCCGAGCACAACGAATGAGAAGCTTGCGGCGCCGTACTTCTCCCAGTCAGCCTGCAGGCGCGGGTAGATGCAGTTGCCGGCCGCTTTGGCGAATTGGAACCTATTGAGCTTCGAGCTTAGGTCGACAGCGGATTCTATCAGCATCTTGCCGTTGACGGAGTTTCTGATGGCGCTTACTCCGCCGATAATCCGCCGTTGCCTGTAAGCTTCCTTAATTGTTTTCCTGTCGTTTAGGCTTCTTATCCAATTCCTCAACCCCCATCAATGACTTCCTACTTGGCGAAAGAGCAGAAGGCTTGCCGCCATGACCGCCATGCCCGAAATCAACCCATATATCGCCAGGTGGTGCTCTCCGTATTTCTCGGCTGTCGGAAGCAGCTCATCCAGCGAGATGTACACCATTATGCCGGCTACAGACGCGAATATTATACCGAACATCGCATCGTTGAGATATCTCATCAGGAGGAAATACCCGACTGCGGCGCCCACGGGCTCCGACAGGCCCGATAGGAAGGAGTAAAGGAAGGCCTTCTTCTTGCTGCCGGTTGCATAATACACCGGCACGGACACTGCGATGCCCTCAGGTATGTTATGTATGGCAATGGCGACGGCGATGCTGATTCCCAGCCTTGTATCCTGAAGGGCGCTCGTGAATGTCGCCAGGCCCTCGGGGAAGTTGTGTATGGCAATTGCAAGGGCCGAGAACATGCCCATGCGCAGCAGGGCCGGGTTCCCCGGCTTGATATCGGACAGCTCGCCGATATCCTTCATTTCGTGAGGGTTCTCTCCGCTTGGGACCAGCTTATCAATGATCGCAATGAGCGCAATGCCGGCGAAAAAGGCTACAGTAGTCGCAATATAGCCTCCTGGGCTGCCGTAATATGAGTCGAGGGATGCGCGGGCCTTGGCGAAGATCTCGATGAGGGATACGTAGATCATCACGCCGGCAGAAAAGCCAAGGGTGGTGGAAAGGAACTTCCTGTTGGCCTTCTTAGTATAGAAAGCAAGAGCGCTTCCTATTCCTGTGCTAAGGCCCGCGAAAACAGTGAGCCCGAATGCAAATAGCAGGTCGTTCAAGCTTACTTCCATGCCGTACACCTCTTCTGCCGCGAGTAACCGCGCTTCCTTAGCCATATTCAAGTATAAAACGGATATCCCTTCTTTGGGGGCTTGTTGTGGCATTTCGGCACTTGGATAGTGCATGCGCTTGCCTGATGGTAGAATCATTGATAAGCCTTGGGAAAACGAAGCCGCGGAATCGGTCAAGAATTAAGAGTGGGGGAGGACTTGCAATGGCCTTGGACATATTCATCAACTTCGAAGGAAAGTGCAAGCAGGCTGTACTTTTCTACGCAGAGCTGTTCAAAAAGGATATACCGGAATTCATGACTTTCGCCGATAATCCCGGTGACGATTACTTCCCGCAAACCAAGGAAACGGAAGGCCTGATCATGTATACGAGCCTAAATATTGACGGGGTCAATATTATGTTCTCGGATATTCCGCCGGGAACGGGCTTGGTAGTGGGCAATAATGTAAGCCTGACAGTCGTGAATGAGGATATGGAAGAGGTAAAGAGGCTGTTCAACGCAATTGCGGCAGAGGGGACCATTATAATGCCCCTGCAGGAGACATTCTGGAGCAAGCTGTATGGCTACGTTTCGGACAAATTCGGGGTATATTGGCAGTTCAGCCACTCAGGCGGAAAGTAGGGGGTCGCACCTTACAGTCCGCTTTTTCGTTCTAAAGGCTAGTTTAACTGAAATCGATCGGAAACGGATATCAAGAAACGTTGGCTGCCAGTTAACGGCTTGCGAAATCGTGCGCTTGCGCAAGCCAACCTAGCAGCTCATTGTCAATTTCGCTTTCGCTGTCGATGATTACGTGATGAGTCCACCTGTTCGGGTAGGGCTCTACAGCCTCTTCTATCCTGGGGCTTTCGATCCTGGCCTCAAGGCCGAAAGACAACACTACATACACGTCCGGCCGATTTCCGACTTTCATTATGGGCAACCAAATCCATGCAAATCCCCTTTTTGCGCTGAAGGATACCTGTGTCTTCCTGATAATCCTCGTGACATCGGGCATAGCCATAATGGCCTTTTCCAATGCTTCATACAGGACAACGGCACGGGGCTCCGACCCGAACAGGGACATTATCGCATCGTTCATAACAGGCTCCTATCCGGGCTCTTCATGACCCTTTTGTTGATACGCGCCACGACAAGGCTAATCCATGAAGAAGGCCCTTTCGACTGACCGAAATCCCAGCCTTTCCAGGCTTGCCATACAGACTCAGGCACAAATTGGCCATTCGGCTCCGACTTGGAATTAACGAGTGACAGCATATCCTTGAATCTGGAGTCGGAGACTGCGGCCTCGTAGTGCGACAACGCTTCAACGACATGCAGAATGTCATACCAGATGAAAGGCGCCTTAAGCTTCCTGAAATCATTTCCCATGTAGAAGATGTAAGGGTGAGATTCCAAGCTGTGCTCCCATAAATCGAGAAGGCAGGCGACCGCGCTTTTTGCCTCTGGTCCGGACTTCAAATCGTCGAAAAGGGAGAGCAGCTTAAGCATTATTAGGTTCACATAAGGGCATGGGTCCGATTTGCGTCCCGGCCCTCTGAAATTGCCCAATTCCTTCGATACCGTGCAGCCCCATCCGTTGGCCCTGGAAAGCCCCAATAATGATGAGACGCCCTTTCTGACCTGGGGGTCGTCCTTGAGCCCCATCTTAGCCAGCGCGTACAAAGTAATGGGTGCATCGCATGCGGCCCAGGCCCATTCTTGCTTTCCTGAGCCGCCGTAATGCTCCGGTATGCAAGTGGGCAGCTGCACGAAGCCCTCCACGGATATATGCTCTCGCACCTTGCTTATCGATACTGCAGGCATTCCGGGATCGTCAGCCCGCAATCCTATGTCGGCAAGGAACGCCAGTTTATGGAAGGACTGCTTTGCGCTTTTATGGCTGGCAAGCACCTCACCGGGCCAATTGGTAAGTTCATCGATCAACCCTGTCACAAGAGGGTGGGACAGAAGCAGCTTCCTTGCTGCGATTACTTCCTTCTCCGAATCGCTCTTGCCGCAAAGGTCCTTCAAAGCAGCATACGAGGTCCAGGGTTCACGGCTTTCAGCCAACATCAAAGCTAGTTCCATCAGATCACCTCCTGGGATACTAAGCATATTTAGGTGGTATTCCTGCTTTGACGCTCGCGCCTGCTTCCTCTGATGATGCCCTACTTATTCGAAAAGGTAACATGTCATGGAGATCGAGCCCATAGTGCAGCTATCATTCAGGACTGTAAGCCGGTCATCTGTATCTGAGGCGCCAAGAACATAGAGCAGGGGATCGAAGTGCTCCGTTGTACGAAAAGCGGTTTTTGCTGACGCCCCGGCGCTATTATAATCAATAACGTCATTGAACTCCCTTTTCAATATCCGGTCCTTGATGTATCCATCGAATTCGACGGCCCATGGATATCCGCCATCCACATCCCAGTTGACGAGGGACAGGTTATGGACGACATTGCCGCTTCCAATGATCAGGATATTTCTCTCTCTCAACGGCTTGATTGCCTGACCCAGCTCGAAATGATGCTTACGGGATGCGCTCCTATCCAGGCTCAGCTGGAAGACAGGTATGTCGGCATTCGGATACATCCTGTTCAGGACAGACCAGCTACCATGATCGATGCCCCAGCTATTGTCGATACGGGCGTTTTCAATCAATCCTGCAGCCATACGGGCATGCTCGGGTGCGCCATATGGCTGGTAGACTACCTCATACAGCTCACTTGGAAATCCGTACATATCGTAGACGGTACGGGGGTGGGGGCTGTCATTCAAACAAGTCCCGTTCGTCGTCCAGTGGGCGGATACCGAGAGGATTGCATCCGGCTTCGGAATGACAGCGCCGATTTCAACCCATTTTCTGGTGTAATCATTGTCCTCAATTGCATTCATGGGAGAACCGTGACCGACGAAGATAACCGGCATTCTATTCATGCATCGCCACCTCAAATCTCATTGGCGTCATCAAGGGATCATTCAGTGAATATGGGATCAGATCTTCGTAATCGAGCGGTGGGGCAGCTTTGGGCGCATATAACTTGGCTGGATAGGTTAAGTTGTTCTTCAAATACCCCATCGAGAAGTCAACTTCTACGCATGCCCTAGATACCAATGCGTAATGTCTGAGGCTCAAGAGATTTGTGCGTCATATTATCATTATAACAAACTGCTTAGTTCGGATTTCGAGCAATGTCCTCGGTTGGTCTGCCAATATTCCTGCATATAAGCTTAATCTACTTAACATATTAGGATTGGCAATTCTCTTTAGGTGCCATTGCCTGCTTCCCGAAATGTAGGTAAGGATTTTGCTAAACGCTCATTCGGCTCTCATTGCTATCCTCTTATGGTTTGCGAATCCTTCGAGTCACCTCTGTTGGCTAATTTTATGTTAACTACTTGACATATTGCTAATTAAGCCTTATTAATCTGTTATAGGTAATAATAAGGAGCAATAAGGAATGGATGAAGCATTCTATAATGTAGAGCAAATCGCAAAGATGCTTGGCATTCACCCCAAGACGATTCAGCGCTACATCCGAGAGGGGAAGCTTGCGGCAACCAAAATAGGAAAGAGCTGGCGCGTTTCGGGGCATGATTTCGACAAGTTTGCAAAAAGGGCATCTACAGATACAGATGAAAGCGATGCCACGCAAAGGGCAAGGGAAAGGACAAGGGCCTCATCGGTTGTCGACATTTCGGTGACGGGCAAGGATGATGCCATGCGCATCATCAACACGCTTACTGCCGTGATGAATGTGAAGCCGCCGGAATATGGCCAGGCTTCAATGCATGCGCAGTTCAATGAGTTCGATAACATTGTGAGGATTACGCTCTGGGGCAATATCCAATTCATGTCGGCGATTCTTAATGCAATAGAAGTGTATGCGGAGCAATTTGAAGAGGAGAGAACATAAAAGATGAGCGTTTTCAAATCCGATGAGGGACGGGAGAAAATCCGGGGTTACTACAATGGGATCCTAAGCTTTTTCCCGCTAACCAAGAGGTTTGTAAGTACATCTTTCGGGAATACATTTGTGCTGGAAGCAGGAGAAGCCGAAAACCCGGCAGTCGTACTTCTGCATGGGTCGTGCAGCAACAGCGCAGCATGGTTGGGTGACATTCCGGCGTTTGCCGCCAAATACCATGTTTTTGCAGTCGATATCCTGGGCGAAGCCGGCAACAGCGATGAGAGCCGATTGGCCCTTGATACAGATGAATATCCTCGTTGGCTGAACGAAGTAATCGATGCGCTGGGAGTTGAGAAGGCTGTAGTGATTGGCAACTCCATGGGCGGCTGGCTGGCTTTGCATTTTGCATCCGAGTTTCCAAAACGTACGATGGCGCTGGCATTGATGGCACCATCGGGGATTATTCCGCCCAGGCAGCCCTTCCTGGACCTGACCGAGGATATTGCTGGAGATCCTAGCAAAGCAGCATCAGTGAGCGCCGCAGTGATGGGGGATGTCCAGGTCCCAAAAGAAGTGCTTGAATTCATGGCGCTGGTTATGGAGAACTTCAATCCCATCACAGGAGCGCTGCCCGTTCTGACAGAAAAGCAGCTGCATGCTCTTACCATGCCTGTGCTGCTCATAGCCGGCACAGAAGACGTTACGATGGATGCCGAAATTGCCGCACAGCGGCTTTTGCGATTTGTCCCGCATGCGAAGGTGCACCTGATAAAAGGGGCACATGTGATAATGAGCGCGGCTGATACGGTAATGCCATTTTTGGCGAAGGAGCTTTAGGCATGCAGATTGTTGAGAAGAATGGCCGGAGCATCGCGATAATCGACCTTGTTGAGAGGATAAACAACGTGCAGGAAGCGCTTGACCTAATGGCAACCGCGCAATACCAGGGTGACAGCGATGCATTGGTGATCTATAAAGAAAGCTTGGCTGAGGATTTCTTCGACCTGAAGACGCGCTTTGCAGGCGAAGTGCTGCAAAAATTCTCGAACTATCGCGTCCGGCTTGCCATTGTGGGGGACTTCAGCGTATACGATAGCAAGGCGTTGCGTGATTTCATTTATGAATGCAACAAGGGAAACCAGGTGTTTTGGGTAAGCAACCTTGACGAGGCTATGGATGCCCTTTCGCCTGCCCACAGGTGATACTGCTGACATTGGATGCCTTGTTGTTTTGGCATACTGTAAAGAGGAATTTGCTTCATATGAGGTCGTTTATTGCCGCCTCGAACTTCTCTACGCCTTGTTCGATTATATCGATTAGCGCGGCTTGGTTCTCGAAATCCGGCGAAGCAGTCAATTTGCATTCTATTATGGCATCTTGATTGTCTTCTTCATGGAAAACGGCGGCCTTATCGAAATTCCCGCTGCTCAAGACCGTTCTGAATTTCCCAGCCATATCTCTGTTGCGGGCTGAAAGCCATACTTCAAAGGCTCCCTTTTCGTGCAAGTAAACAACGGCGAGTTTCAAGCCATTGTCTTTCAGCGCCTTCGTTGTAAGCGAAAAATACGTCATGTCCATATAACCCTGATATATGTTGCCGGTGTCGTAACGAGAGCGCTTAACAAAATCCGCCCTCAGTTTACCGATGAACTCCAAAATACCCCTGTAAGCCGCCTGGATTTCGCCCTCTTGCAAGTGCCGGGTGTACCCCACTACTAGATCATTAAGTCCCTTCATCGCAAAGCCTCCGAGAGAAATTTTACCTTGGGCTCAACTTCTCAGAATCTTCTCCATCTTTTTGCCTTTTGCCAGCTCATCAACCAATTTATCAAGCCAGCGGACCTTCTGCATAAGCGGGTCTTCGATTTCCTCAACTCGTACGCCACATATTACCCCGGTGATCTTGTTCGCATTTGCGTTGATTTTCGGAGCCTCGTTAAAGAAAGTCTCGAAGTCGACCCCTCTTTCGATTTGCGACAGCAAGCCGTGCTCGTCATATCCCGTAAGCCAAAAAATGACGGCATCGACCTCACCCTTATTGCGCCCCTTTCTCTCCACTTTTTTGATGTATAGTGGATATACGCTAGAAAAGGCCATCGTAAATAACTTCGGTTTCATTCACTTTCTCTCCTTGCTCTTTTGCCTCTAGAATCCGAACAGAACTTTGCGCAACCTGCAGTGCCGTAACAAAGAATAGGCTTTCCAAAATCCACATGGCTTACTTCGACAAGGCAGGCAAAAAACTATCTTCCGGGGTTCTCGTCCGCATTCCTGTCCAGACCAATATTACCCTTATATGTACGGCGGGGCAAAATACAAACTTAAGTCCGAGCCTTGGACAATTGCCCGGACTTATTCAATGATTAGAACGTAACCAAATATCCTATTGCTTTGAGCGAAAACCTTCACGGATTCTCCAAACCATCTCACAGTCAAATCAAGGTCAAGCCCGTTTTGCTTGGCGCACGAGCAACCCATCTACTGCCGGCAGTGTAACGCTTAACAGCAGGACTTCCACTGCGGCTAGCATCTCTATGCTCTTCATCCCATCAGCCATGACGATGCCGGGCAGGAATGGCAAGAGCAGCACTATCAGAGCCACGGCCGGCAAGGTAGCAGCGAAGTCCTCTAACCATCGATTAGATTTCCTGCCAAAAACAGAAACTGTAATCCAGCCAAATGCGCCCAGCATGACAGGCCAGATGAATACATAGGCAGTTCGAGGTTCAATGGCTGCCAGGAGTACGGCCAGGATGCAAAATGGGACTAATCCCGCCAGCGAGAAGTCCATTCGGCTGCTCTTGCGACGCAACAAGATGTATCCTGCCATTACCATTCCAAGGACGATTAAATCCAAGCCTGCTACGACAAGGCCTCCGTATGGAGGGATTGCTTCGGGCCACTCTCCCCATTGCCATGTCTGCCAGCCGAACAGCTTAGGCAGGAGCGGCTTAAGTGCGCCTATACCGAGGCCCCCGATTGCGGCCATTAACAGGATTATGCCAAAGGCAGCAGCTAAACCGCGCCAAGAAGAAAGGCGATGCTTCAAGGCCAGGACTAAAGATATCAGTAGGAGAAGGGCAGCAATGATTGCTAACGGGAGCGACCATGCCTGCGGGTAATGGGCCAAACCCATGCAAGGCAGAGAGAAGAATGTCTCCTGATCATCCCACGGATCAGTCAAATCCAGGCTTCCTAGCTCTCGCACTATGGCCAATGTCTGACTGCCCATCTGCTGCACGCTGGCCGGACGGATAATCTCCAATGTGTCTTCCGCTGTATGTTTCTGGCGGAAAGGGTAATTGTCTTCAAGTGCCAACACTAAAATGCCCGCATCGCTGAAAGCAGTGCTGTCGTATTCGGCCTCCTCCGCTAAAGGAAGTCCATGCGCCGCCGATATAGGCCCTAGACATGGCTTGCACCAGCCAACCATTGTTCTTTGGGCCGACCTCGTTGGTCGATATCGGGCCTGCGACTGCGGTATCCAGGCTGATTGCAACCTGTACATCCTTCATCCATGGGTGCCCGCTTACGAAGGCTTTGGTCCCGGCGAAGATGATAGATCCCTCCTCGCCATCGTCAAAAAGGATAATCACATCATTCTTCAAAACCGGACCAACGGCCAGGGCACGGGCTATTTCAACCAGAGCGGCGACTCCGCTTCCATTGTCACCTGCGCCGGGACTTATGCTTGCTGTGTCATAATGCGCCAGGATTACGATGGCGCCCGTGGAATCGCTGCCGCGAATGCGACCGACAACATTGCTCAAATCCGAAATCTGCTGTATCTCAGCCTCCAGTCCGCTATCGACCAGTTGACGGACCAGGTAGTCCCGTACTTTTGCCTGAGCGGACGAACCCTTCGCATGAGGTTCCTGGGAAATTACAGACAGATGTATCATAGCGCGCTCAGCAGAGAAGACATCAGGCGGTGCACTTGCCGGTGTAACGCTGGTGGGGAAAAGCATTGCCAGAGACGGGACTGCGAAAAGCAGCAGAACTATCAAAATGATTATTCCATGTCTCTTGGAGTCGAGGCTTATCACATTTCCCATGGGCTCACTCCTTCGCTTGGCATATCGGGTTTCCAGTTTTGCGCATGAAGGTTTGCAGCGTTGAAATATAGAGAAGTATGAATATTTCTGTTGATAATTCAATATTGACGGTTTTTCCCCTGCGCCATAAAAACGAATATTTTCAAGGGATATCAAGGGAAGTTACAGGCGTATGCTTGACGGAAAGAAATGCCTCACCGAAGCTTTGGAATACCAATATTGCCAATCAGACTGGCATCTCTTGTTCTTGGTTGTGTACCTTAATCTGTGGGCTGGTAACCAGTTCCTCTAAACTTACAAAATGTAAACTGTTCCTAAGACGTAAATTATGGATTTTATCACTTCATGTTTCTGCTAACAAACTGAAGCAATGTATGTGGTTCACGTCCCAAAATCTGCTGACAATACAATACTGTTTCCGCGGAAGCTATGTTCATTGTAATGCGGAACAGAGTCATTAAGTCTTTGCCTGATGCTGCGAATTCGATTTTCATCTGCTCGATAAAAGCCCATCCGTAATATATGCAGATTTTCTTCTCTGCCTGCCACGTTAGAAAAAATGCTTCCATTCCTTTTACTCTTTTCCGCACATTCAAAGTTCCATACGCATTCTTTTCTACTAACCTTACGCGACTGCCTCGCAAAATCTCCATTTCCACAAGACTCATCTGCGTATTATCCGCGGTAAATAACCTTGAAGCATAGGTCCACGCTCTGAACGGATTTCACAGCCGGCATAGCCCTGCATAAAGACATCAGGATGAATGACGAAATCCAGCGGAATCCACCGCTAACTGTTCCGTATGCGACTTCGTTTATAATGCGGCATGCCCTGCCTGTATATAGCACGGAATGGTAAACGAAATATATTTTCCCATCTCTTGGCAATTTCTATCATCTGTCCGCCGATTTCGTCTTCTTTGATTGCGCAACAAATATCATACACGGTGTCCACTTCATAGGGCTTCTGTCAAATCTTTTATCTTCCGACATTCACCGAAGAATATTTTGTTGCACCAGCTTCTTTTACCTTTTCCGTGCTGGAGGCTCTGTGAATAAAAGCCTTTGTCTCAATTCCTGATTTGCTTAATGCTCGTAATGACTGCACATCCGACCTGTCCGCCTCACCTGTTATCATTATCATAATATTCCTCTCATCCTATCTGACGAATAAATACAAATTCGCTGCCACTATTGAAATAAGCTTCTTACCCTTTTTGCAGGCATTCATGATGAATAGCCTATTCCAAAATACTCCTATCCACTCAGCCCTCCGAAAAGCCACCAAATCTAAAGTTACAGGAGTTATTGCATACCTTTTAAGTAACGGAATCTCTTGGAGATCCTTATTTTCATGGCTCTTTCTACGTCTTTTTCTCAATCCTTGACATCAATACTACCGTCTCAACATGGGCCGTATGGGGAAACATGTCAATAGGCTGGACTTTCACCAGGCTGAAACCGTTCGCCGCCAATAGGGCGACATCTCTGCCAAGCGTCGCAGGATCGCAGGAGACGTAAACTATGCGCTGAACTTTCGATGAAACAATGCCATACAGCAACGAGGAGTCGCAACCCGCCCTTGGAGGATCCAGTACTGCGACGCTCGCGCCCAAGCGCCTGACTTCTTCCGATCTGATCAGTATTTCTGCCCGACCGGCTTTGAAGACAACATTCGATATGCCGTTCTTCTCGGCATTGTCAGCCGCATCCTTGACTGCTTGCATATTGATTTCGATTCCCATCGCCTGGGCAGCTTTTTTGGCGAGCATCATCGTCATGGTCCCTATGCCGCAATACAGGTCAAGCACTGACTCATTGCCGGTGAGCCCGGCGAAGTCCACAGCGGTCTCATACAGCTTCTCCACTTGGGTGCTGTTTATTTGGAGGAATGATGCGGGCGAGACTGAGAAATCGTACCCTGCTAACTTCTGAGGTATCTTAGGCGTGCCATAAAGCAGGGTGCTGTTCCATCCCATTAGTTCTCCGACGCTTCTCTTATTCAGGTTGTGGTAAATGCTTGTAAGGGCCGGCAGCCTGTCATGCAGCAGGTTGGCAAGCCTGTTATGAGAGGATGAAGCCTCTACCGTCGAAACCAGGATGAGCATCAAAGAATCATCTGCACCGGTCCTTACGACAGCATGCTTGATTCCTAGCTCAGAAGGCGAATCATAACCTTTCAAAATACCTCTCAGGGTAGATAATGCCTCGAAACTAGCTTGGGGGACGATCTTGCACTCGCTTATGTCCACACATTCATGCGAGGAGCGCCTCCTGAAGCCGCAGGCGATTGCGCCGTCGGGTCCGAATTCGACTCTATATTCCGCCTTGTTCCTGTAATGGAAAGGATCCGGCATGCCTATCGCGGGGAGCACTTCTGCTCCGCTTACCTTGCCGATACGTTGGAAGGCGTTAGTTACAATGGCCCTTTTGATGGCAAGCTGGCCTTCGTAGCTTGCGTGCTGTAAAGAGCAGCCTCCACATTCGCCGTAATGCCTGCAGAACGGCTCGACCCTAATATCGGAAGCCTCGATTACGTCATCGAGCTTAGCTCTTGCAAAGGTTTTGCCTGTCTCTGTGATTGTAGCAAGCACGCTCTCACCCGGTAGTGCACCTTCCACAAACACGACTTGTCCGTCGTTTCTTGCTACTCCGCTTCCGTCATGCGACGGTCCAAGTATTGTCAGATTTAGCTTGTCTCCTGTTTGCATTTTCCCTCCGCTGCTTTCTTTTATATATACAGGATAACATGCCGGGCGCCGCTCCATACCGAAGGGCATGCCGGCAGAGCCTAATGGTGTTGACATCGAAGGCGGGGGAGCATATACTCGAAATGTTTCCGACTTAATTAGTAGGATATAGGTGACCGGATGAAGATTACTGCGAGGACGGAATACGGCATAAGGGCCATGTACGCCCTTGCCAGGGCTTATGGCAAAGGGCCTCTGTCGATGCGCGCAATCGCCGCCGACCAGCAGATACCCGAGAATTTCCTCGAGCAGATGCTTTCACAGCTAAGGAAGGCGGGTTTGGTCAAGGCGACCAGGGGGCCGTCTGGCGGGTATGACCTTGCCAAAAGGCCTTCTGATGTCAGCTTCGGCGACATTGTGGGGGCGCTGGAAGGGCCTGTGACGCTATGCGACTGCCTGGGGCAGGACTCGTCCTGCGACAGAAGGGAAGGCTGCCCGGTACATCCCGTATGGGCCAAGATAACAGTCGGGTTCAATGAGATTTTAGAGAAATCCACTCTGGCGGACATGCTATAGAAACATTAGGAGGATGCCTGATGGATAGGATATATTTCGACAATTCGGCGACTACCCCGTTGAGGAAGGAAGCCCTCGAGGCGATGCTTCCCTACTTGAGCGAGGTTTACGGCAACCCGTCCAGCATACATTGGTTCGGAAGGACCGCGAAGAAGGCCATGGAAGAGGCAAGGGCATCGATTGCGGCCTCTATCGGCGCTGAGGCCGGCGAGATAATCTTCACGGGCTGCGGCTCGGAATCCGACAACCTCGCGATCAGGGGCGTCATGGAAGCCTATGGCAAGAAGCACATCATAACCAGCGCAATAGAGCACCATGCGGTCCATGATACGGTGAAGCTTCTATCCAAGAGGGGATATGAGGTAACCGTAGTACCAGTGGATGAGTACGGCATTGTGGACCCCGAAGATGTAAGGGCTGCGATAAGGCCTGATACTGGCCTTGTTACGATAATGCACGGCAACAATGAGATAGGATCCGTCCAGCCGATAACGGAGATCGCCCAGATCTGCCGCGAAAAGGGCGTGCTGCTGCATACCGATGCAGTGCAGACGGTAGGGCACATCCCGGTCAACGTAAAGGCAATGGGAGTCGATTTGTTGAGCTTCGCAGCCCACAAATTCAACGGCCCCAAGGGCATCGGCGGCCTGTTTGTGAGGAAGGGCGTAAGGCTGGAGCCTCAAATTACAGGCGGCGCGCAGGAGCGCAAGCGCAGGGCAGGCACCGAGAACGTCGCCTATATAGTGGGCATGGCGAAGGCCCTGGAGCTTGCGGTAAAGGAGATGCCCGAAGAGATCGCCCATCTGAGCTATTTAAGAGACAGGCTGATCAAAGGGCTCACAGATGCCATCCCCGACATCAAGCTTAACGGACACCCCATAAAGAGGCTGCCAGGTAATGTGAACATCTCCTACAGGTACGTGGAGGGCGAATCGCTGCTGCTTCACCTCGATATGAACGGGATTGCCGCTTCCAGCGGATCGGCCTGCACTTCAGGCTCGCTGGAACCGTCGCATGTCCTGCTCGCCATAGGCCTTATCCACGAGATTGCTCATGGGTCGGTGCGCATGTCGCTTGGCAAGTACAATACCGAGGCCGAAGTCGACAGGGTGATAGAAGTGTTCCCCGGGATAGTAGCCAAACTTCGTGAGATGTCGCCGCTTTACATCAAGACAAGTTGTGCGAGAAAAGATGTCTGCGACGAGTCAGGAAACTGCTCTGTAAATGGTTAATAGCAATATATAATGATATGCGAATATATGAATATGAGGTGCTGGGATGTATACTGACATAGTAATGGATTACCTAACAAATCCGAGGAACATGGGAGAGATTGAGAACCCTGACGGAATAGGGCAGATAGGGAATCCCGTGTGCGGCGACATCATGAGGATCACCATTAGAGTGAAGGGCGAAGTGCTTGAGGACATCAAGTTCAAGACCTTCGGTTGTGGCGCTGCCATTGCGACTTCAAGCGCAGTAACCGATATGATGCGCGGCAAGACCGTGCAGGAAGCGCTGGCTCTCACCAACAAGATGGTAGCTGAGAGGCTAGGCGGCCTTCCTGCCAACAAGATGCATTGCTCGAACCTCGCGGCAGACGCGCTACACCTTGCAATAAAGGACTTCCTTACGAAGAACCCGGGTGCCGTGAAGGGCATAGATCCTTCCAAGATCATCGTTAAGGACGAGCATGACCACGGCGATGACGAGGCTGAAGAGGGCGCCGGCTGCGGAACGAAATAGTATTTTATCTCGCCGTCGATGTTGACACCGATGGCTGGCGAACATAGAGTTATCCTTAAATACTCCTGGAGGTCGATTGTATGAAGACGGCTGATCTAAGACAGACATATCTAGGTTTCTTCGAAGAGAAAGCCCATGTGAGGCTGCCTTCGGCATCCCTCGTACCTACAGGAGACGCTACATTGCTGCTGAATTCCGCCGGAATGGTGCCCTTCAAACCATATTTCCTTGGCACCGCAAAGCCTGAATTCAAAAGGGTGACAACTTGCCAGAAGTGCGTAAGGACCGGCGACATCGACAATGTCGGCAAAACGGCCCGGCACTGCACTTTCTTTGAGATGCTCGGCAACTTCTCTTTCGGGGACTACTTCAAGAAAGAGGCCATCTCCTGGGGATGGGAGTTCGTAACCGAAAGGCTGAAGCTTGGACCCCTCCAAGCTTTGGATAACCATATACCTCGACGACGATGAAGCATTCGAGATATGGAACAAGCACATAGGCATAAGCGCGGACAGGATAGTAAGGAAGGGCAAGGAGGACAACTTCTGGGAGATTGGAGTTGGCCCCTGCGGCCCGTGCTCCGAAATCCACATCGACAGGGGGCCGTCCTTCGGCTGCGGCAGGCCCGAGTGCGACATAAACTGCGGATGCGACCGCTTCCTTGAGATCTGGAACCTTGTGTTCATACAGTTCTTCAAGGACGCCGAGGGGAAATATACGCCTCTGGAATCCAAGAGCATCGACACAGGCATGGGCCTTGAGCGCACAGCTGCCTTCCTGCAGGATGTGCCGTCTGTTTTCGACACCGACGAGATGATGATGATAAGAGACACTGTAACCGGCCTTTCAGGCAGAAAATATGGCGCTGATGTATCCGCCGATGTCGGTATTAGGGTCATCACGGACCACAGCAGGGCTGCGACATTCATGGTGTCGGACGGGATACTGCCTACCAATGAGGGCAGGGGTTATGTGCTAAGAAGGCTCGTAAGGCGCGCCATCAGGTACGGCCGCCTTCTGGGGATACAGGGCCAGTTCATGGGCAGGATGGTCGAGGCCGTCATAAATACCATGAAGGGCACATATCCTGAGCTGGTGCGCGATTCTGAGAGAATATTAAGGGTAATTACGCTTGAGGAACAGAGGTTCATGGTGGCGCTGGAGCAGGGCTCAGCCTTGCTATCGGAGCTCATGGCCAAGGCTGACACGACAGGCCCGAAGGAGATATCAGGCAAGGACGCGTTCCTGCTTTACGACACTTTCGGGTTCCCATATGAGCTGACTGTGGAGATGGCATCGGAGCAGGGCTTCAAAGTCGACCGCAAGGGCTTCGAGGAAGCGATGGCGGCCCAGAGGCAAAGGGCGAGGAGCGCCAGGGGAGCAAATGTATACATGGATGAGGCGAGCGCCAAGTACAAGGCGCTGAGCTCAAATCCTACAGAATTCACAGGCTACTCAGGTATAATCGGCGAGGCGAAGCTGATAGGGGTACTGACAGGTGAGGGCGAGGCCGAGGGCGTCGGAGCCGGAGAAAACGCAGAGCTCGTGTTCGAGTCGAGCCCGTTCTACGCCGAAGGCGGCGGCCAGGTTTTCGACACCGGCGAGATCTTCCAAGACGGCAAGCTCGTCGCAAAGATCACATCGGTTCAGAAACCCTTGGGGGACACATTCTTCCACAAGGCCGAGGTGCTTGCCCCAATGGAGCTGGGCACAACCTATGCGCTCAAGGTGGATGGGGCCAGGAGGGACGCCATAAGGCGCAACCACAGCGCAACCCACCTGCTGCATGAGGCATTAAGGCAGGTGCTAGGCGAGCACGTCCAGCAGTCCGGATCCTACGTGACGGACGAAAGGCTGAGGTTCGACTACTCGCATTTCCAACCTTTGAAGAAAGAGGAGATCAGGAAAGTCGAGGCTCTGGTCAACGGCTGGGTTCTGTCAAACTTGCAAGTAAGCACTGAGGTGCTCGGGATAGAAGACGCGAAGAAGTCGGGGGCTACTGCCCTCTTCGACGAGAAGTACGGCCAGAAGGTCAGAGTTGTGAGCATGGGGGACGTCAGCAAGGAGCTTTGCGGCGGCACTCATGTGGGCCGGACAGGGGATATCGGGCCCTTCAAGCTGCTCACGGACTCAGGCATCGCTTCCGGCGTAAGGCGCGTGGAATGCCTGACGGGGATAAATTCGTTAGAATATTTATCGGAGGCTGAGGCCACTTTGGACGCAGCAGCCGATGCGCTGAAATCGGACAGGGATGGGATCCTCGCGAAAATTGAGAAACTGCAGTCCGCCATCAAGGAATCCGAGAGGGCCTTGGCGAAAGTCAAACAACAGCAGGCGCTGTCCAACCTGGATTTGCTTCTGGCCGATGCGGCAGTCTATGGCGTTTCTAAGATAGTAGCCGCCAGGTTCGACGGCATGGGCCCGAACGAGTTAAGAGAATTGGCGGATAAGCTTAGGGCGAAGCTGCAAAGCGGAGTTATCCTTCTGGGTTCGGTATCGGATGAGAAGCCGGCCTTCATTGCTGCAGTGACCCCCGATTTGGTGAAGGCGGGCCTCAACGCGGGCGAGCTTGCGAAGGAGATGGCAAGAGTCGCAGGCGGTGGAGGCGGCGGCAAGGCAGACATGGCACAAGCCGGAGGCAAGGACCCGGGCAAGACCGACGAGGCTTTGGAGGCCGGAAGGTTACTTGCGGGGAGCAAGCTGGGCTAGAAGGCCGTTTCACATTGGCAGGAGGCGCGTTTTGTATGAGTGAGAAGGGCAATATGACCGTAAGCTTTCAGAGCGTTCAAGCCCAGGAGGACAACCAGGTCAAGAAGCTTCTGCGTGAAGTCGTCCTGGCCCTTGTCGAAAAGGGCTACAACCCGGTCAATCAGCTGGTAGGATACCTGGTTTCGGGAGATCCCGCCTACATCACCGGGCATAAGAATGCCAGGAACCTCATCCAGAGGCTTGAACGCGACGAGATAATTGAGGAGCTGGCCAACAGCTACCTTAAAGGAATAATCTGATCCGGCCCAGGTTTCAGCGAGCCCTCTTGCTGGATACCGGCAGGGGGGCTCGTATCATGTGCGGAGGCTAGGCTTTTGGAGAGAAGGTTGCTGGGAAGGTCGGGAATAGAAGTTTCGAGAATGTGCCTGGGCACTCTCACCGTTGGCCCTTTACAGATAGGAATGGCCCCGGATAAAGCCGCCGATATTTTCGAGGCAGCGTTCGAAAGAGGCGTGAACTTCTTCGATTCTGCCCATATCTACGGCTCGCATCCGCACCTAAAGGAATTCCTGAAAAGGGTCCCCCGCGAATCTGTTAGTTATCGCGACGAAGAGCTACGACTACACTTATGACGGCATGAGAAAGTCGGTAGAGGACGCTCTATGGCAGCTCGATACGGATTACCTGGACATATACCTGATGCACGAGCAGGAGAGCAGGGCAACTCTAAGAGGACATGAGGACGGCTTCAGGTATCTGAGGGAGGCCAAGAGCAAGGGAATAATCAGGGCTATCGGTGTGTCTACGCATGCATGCGAGGTTGCAGAGGCGGCACCTGAGCTGGATTTCCTGGATGTGCTGCATCCCATGTTCAATTACAAGAGCCTCGGGATGCTGGACGGAAACATCGAGAGGATGGAAGCGGCCGTAGCGATTGCGCACGGTGCCGGCATCGGGATCTACGCGATGAAGGTGCTCGGCGGCGGCCTGATGATAGGGGAGCTCCCGAAGGCAATAGAGTGGGCAATGTCGAAGGAATACCTGGACAGCATAGCGCTGGGGATAGCCAACATGGACGAGCTGGACATCGACGTGGGCATCTTCAACGGTAAAACGGCATCAGAACAGGCTTTAAAGAAGGCTTACAAGACGAAATCGATAATAGTGGAACAGTGGTGTTCCGGCTGCGGAGCCTGCAAGGCAGCCTGCAAACAGGCGGCTATAGAAATCGTGGGCGGCAGGGCAGTGGTGGATGAGTCGAAGTGCATACTGTGCGGATATTGCGGCAGGGCGTGCCCCGACTTCCATATAAGGATAGTGTAGTGATGAGGATTCTAGGCATCGATATGGGAAAAGTGAGGATTGGAGTTGCTTTAAGCGATTTAGAAGGGCTTATGGCCCTGCCGATGGCGGCAATCCAATCGCTTGGCCACAAGAAGAACGCCATAGCCATCGCCGAACTTCAAAGGAAGCACGAAGCGGAGGCTGTGGTCGTTGGGATGCCAATCAAGCTGGACGGAACCGGAGGTCTGGCCGCCGAGTTCGTAGGAAGGTTCATAAACGAGCTCAGACCGGCAGTCACCGTTGAAGTAATACCATGGGATGAAAGGCTGACAAGCAGCCAGGCAAACAAGCTTATGATATCGGCGGATGTCTCGAGGAAAAGCAGAAGAAGCGCGGTGGACAGCATGGCGGCCGCGATCATGCTGCAATCGTACCTGGATTGCGAAAGGACAAGACTGGCTATTGACGGCGAGGCGCAATAATTGTAAATTGTCATTTGGTCTTAGAAATGAAAGGTGGTAAATTTGATGTTTAATCCTGAGCAGATAGAAGGCAGCGTTTGGGTTCTTGGATATGAGGATGAAGGCGATAAGTACTTCGTATGCCGTAAGCTCTTTGAACATGACGGCAAGCAGTATGGCATTATGTTCTCCCTGTTCGACTCCGAAATCGAGGCGCTCGAGAAGGAAGATGGCGAGGAAGGCTGCACCACATGCGGTTGCTCAAGCCACGAGAAGGCGGATGAGTGCTCGGAGTGCTGCTCCGACGAGAACGAAGGCGAGGAGCGCGACCTTGCGGTGCTTCGCATCGTAGCCGGCGTTGACGGCGAGCCTGATGTCTTGGAGCTCACCGAGGAAGAGGACAAGGAACTGGAAGAGACGATAGAGGAAGTCCTCGAGCTCATCGACGAAGAGGATGAGGAAGAAGACGAAGAAGAGGACGACGATGAGGAGTAAACGATAAAACACCGAGGCGGGACCTGCGAAAGGTCCCGCCCTTCTTAGGTTTTGGGCACTTCTCGCATGGTATAATTCCATAGAGGTAAACAACGTAATGAGCAATGGCAGATCGATAATCAGAGTACTCGCAATCCTTGTGGTAATAGCAGCTTTGGCTGGGGCGGTGGCGGTGAAAGCCGTATTGGATCCGCCAAGCTTGGCATCTTCGGATCCTGTAGAAATCGCAATACCCGAAGGGACGGGAACGGGAGGAATCGCCGGCATCCTGAAGGAAGCCGGGCTAATCTCCTCCGAATTCGGTTTCAAGCTGTATGTGAAGCTTTTCGGGCTTGACGGAGGCCTCAAATTCGGCAAGTACGACTTTTCGGCGACCGAAGGTCTGGCAAGCATCGTAAGGAAGCTGAAACTAGGCCTTCAAAAGGGCGTCGAGCTGAGAATACCTGAAGGCTATACAGCCAGGCAGATTGCAAACAAGGCGGCATCTCTCGGGCTGGCCGACTACGACGAATTCATGGCGATTGGTCATGGAGCCCGACGAGTCGCTATTAGCGCTGATCCCGTTCAATATCGCAGGGGGGCTGGAAGGCTACCTTTACCCGGACACATATGAGTTCAGCGAGGGAGCAGGGGCGCAGGCGGTCATCTCCGCCATGCTCGAAAACTTCAGCCTGAAAGCGGGCAAAAGGATAGCAAGCGAGCTGAAGCTTGGCCTTTCACCCGAACAGGTCGTCATACTGGCCTCGATAGTAGAGAAGGAGGCCTTGCTCAGCTCAGAGCTTCCCATCGTGGCAGGGGTATTTTTAAACAGGCTCGACAGGAACATGGCGCTTCAGAGCTGCGCGACGGTCCAATACCTGCTGCCTGAGCCGAAAGCGGTCCTCAGCAGGCAGGATACGCTGATCGAATCTCCATATAACACCTATCTTACCAATGGGCTGCCGCCCGGGCCGATCTCGAACCCCGGAGAGGCTGCCATACTGGCGGTTTTGAACCCCGCCGAGCATAACTACCTGTTCTTCGTAGCAAACGGCGACGGAAGCCATACTTTCTCCAGGACCTACAGCGAACATCTAAGGGCTATAGCCGGCAACTGAGCCCGTTTTGCCCTTTCTCGATTGGAGGCAATATTATGGCCGCAACTTTAACTATCGGCATTGCAGGAGGAAGCGGGTCCGGCAAGAGCACGGTTGTGCGCCGCGTGGCTGAGGCAGTCGGCGATTATGTCGCAGTGCTTGAGATGGATGCCTATTACAAGGACCAGAGCAACATGCCCTTTGAAGAGAGGGTAAAGGTCAACTACGACCATCCTTTCGCCTTCGACGTGGAGCTGTTCATGGCCCACATAAAAGAGCTCAAGCTGGGCAAGTCCATTGACAAGCCTTTCTACTCCTTCAGCGAACATACCAGGACTTCGCGCACCACCCGGGTGAACCCCGCAGGCGTAGTGATCATAGACGGGATACTGGTGCTTGAGGACGAGAGGGTCCGCGCCTTGATGGATATGAAAGTCTATGTTGATACGGATCCGGATGTGCGCTTCATCAGAAGGCTCGTTCGCGACACCAGGGACAGGGGCAGGACCACCGAATTCGTCATCAGGCAGTATCTCGACACGGTAAGGCCGATGCATATCCAATTCGTCGAACCTACCAAGAAGTATGCCGATATCATCGTCCCTGAGGGCGGCTACAACAATGTCGCAATAGACATGTTGATCGCCAGCATCAGGACAAGGATCGCAAGGTAAGGGCATGGGATTTTTAAAGCCGACATATTCGATGGCAAAGGTGACTGACTCGGACCTAGCCTCCATCTGGAAGGGCGGGAAGAGGGGCCTGCTGGTGGACGCGGACAACACGCTCCTGCCGTTTGGAACTCTTGACCTCAAGGACGATTTCAGAGGTTGGCTGGACAGCGCCCTGGCCATGGGATTTAGCATCGTAGTCTTCACCAATAATTTCGGCACCAGGGCAGCAAAGATACAGAAGACCATAGGCCTTCCTATAGTCTACGGGTGGGTCAAGCCCTTTCCCTGGGGCATGGCCAGGGCCCTTAGGGCGATCGGGCTGCCCAGGCGAGAGGTGCTGCTGTTCGGCGACCAGCTGTTCACAGACATCCTCGGCGCGAACCTCTGCGGCATCGATTCCGTGCTTGTTGAGCCCCTAGCCGCCAAGGACAGCGTTTGGACCGGATTGATGAGGAAGCTTGAGAGGCTTTTCGGCCGGGGCAGGTGATGGCGATGTATGCCAAAGTGGCCGTAGACATTATTCACAGAAAGTTAGACCAGCTTTTCGATTACTCGGTGCCGGAAGGCATGTCAGCGCTGCCCGGCTCCAAGGTCCTCGTGCCATTTAGAAACAGGCTAATCGACGGCTTCGTGTTCTCCCTCTCAGACACCACAGACCAGAAGGGCGTAAAGCAACTCAGGGAGCCTAAGTCCGGCCCTATTGCGGCCCCTCCAGATATGATGCAGCTGGCGGACTGGATGGCCGAAAAATACCTTTGCTTGAGGATTGAGGCCGTTAAGCTGATGTTCCCTCCGGGCAACATCCCCTTGGCTCCCGGGATCAGGCCTTCGGCAAGGTTGCTTGCAGATCCACCTCTAGCAAGGCAGGAGCTCAAAAGAAGCCCGGTAAGGCTTAAGCTTCTGGACTGGTTCCTATCCCAGGGCGAGAGCGGCCCTTACCCTCTTCAGATGGTGCTTGAGGCAGGCGGAGCCAATGAGGCTGCGGTCGCCTCGCTCGTCAAGGCAGGATACCTTGAGAGGGCTTTCGTACTGAGAAGGGCAAATTCGGAGGACAGCCGCGCTGCAATAAAGCATGTGGACTTAACAAGTCACCAGCTGGAAGCCCTGAAGGCTGCGGAAAGCGCAATAGTCAACGGCGGGACAGTCCTGCTGCACGGCGTAACGGGCTCCGGCAAGACCGAGGTGTATATAAGGGCTTTGAAGGCCGCGGTGGCGGCCGGCAAGCAGGGAATCCTCCTTGTGCCGGACATCGCGCTTACTCCGCAGATGTCGGACATTGTAAGGGCCCATTTCGGCGCCAGGGTGGCAGTGCTTCACAGCGCGCTTACCGAATTGGAGAGGTCCTATCACTGGTACATGGCAAGCAAGGGCCTTGTAGACGTAGTCGTAGGCGCCCGCTCGGCGGCCTTCGCGCCGCTGCCCAATCTAGGAATAATCGTTATTGACGAAGAGCACGACGGCTCCTACAAGCAGGATGACAGCCCGAGATACCACGCAAGGGAAGTCGCCGAGCAGAGAGCGAAGATTGCGGGCGCCGCCCTGATACTGGGATCAGCGACGCCGTCGCTTGAAACATACAGCAGGGTGGCAGCAGGCTCCATAAAATTGTGTGAGCTGCCCGAAAGGGTCGACGGCAGGAGCCTTCCCGAGATGGTCCTGGTAGACCGCAGGGAAGAGATGAAAGCCGGCAACTATTCATTCCTCAGCCGCAGGCTTAAAGGTGAGATGGATAAGGCGCTCGCCAAAGGCGGAAGGATAATGCTCTTTCTGAACAGAAGGGGCCATTCGCCGCTCATACTCTGCAGGGATTGCGGCTTTACGATGAAGTGCCCGCTTTGCGATGTCTCGCTCGTATATCATTCGGATCTGAAGCTTGCGAGGTGCCATTACTGCTCCCATGATGAGCAGGTGCCGCCCCGCTGCCCGTCTTGCGGCAGCGCAAGGCTCAAGCTCTACGGCCTTGGCACTCAGAAGGTAGAAGAGGAGCTTGCGGTGCTTTTCCCGGGGGCCGGCATCGCCAGGATGGACGTCGACAGCACGAAGAAGAGGGGCTCGCACAGGAGGATTCTCGATGCCTTCAGGGAGGGTAAGACGCAGATCCTCGTGGGTACGCAGATGATAGCCAAAGGCTTAGACATCCCCGAGGTCACCTTAGTCGGAGTCTTGGCAGCTGACATGGCGCTGAAGTTTCCGGACTTTCGGGCGGCGGAGAGGACCTACCAGCTTGTCGCTCAGGTCTCGGGCAGGGCCGGAAGAGGGGCGGAGCCGGGGCTTGTGGTGGTGCAGACATACAATCCGGACCACTACAGCCTGAAAGCTGCGATAGCCGGGAATTACAGGCAATTCTATGATATTGAGTCGGCCTCGAGGAAGGCGCTCGGATACCCCCCGTTTTCCGAGATGGCAAGGATACTGGTAATCTCGGAGACGGACAGGGCGGCGGAGGAGTGCGCGGAGAAGATCGCAGCGAGA
The DNA here is from genome assembly GCA_963823655.1 of uncultured Bacillota bacterium. Lineage (GTDB taxonomy): Bacteria > Bacillota > DTU025 > DTU025 > MWDF01 > MWDF01. The sequence goes on along the minus strand of CAWGMK010000013.1, from coordinate 432,933 downwards.
ATTTCACAAGGACAGGACGGAGTACGCCTTTTGGGCCCGGTGCAGGCGCCTCTTTCCAGGGTTGAAGGCAGGAGCAGATGGCATATACTATTACTAAGCGAGGAGCCCGAAACGCTAAGGGGCAAGTTGGGGTTCCTGTCAAAAGGCGAGGATTACGAGGGTTGCTCAGTAAGGTTGGACTTCAACCCGCAAAGTACATTGTAGACGGAGAGTGCATAGAAGATATGCTTGAGATCAGAAAAGAAGGCGACCCGGTCCTGAGGCAAGTAGCCAAGCCGGTCGCGAAAATCGATAAAGAGCTGCTGGACCTGGCCGCCGGCATGATTAAGGCGATGTATGAGGCAGACGGCATAGGCCTTGCCGCACCTCAGGTAGGAGAGCCGGTAAGGCTTGTGGTCTTCGACATAGGGGACGGTCCCGTTACGATGATCAACCCCCATGTTACCAGGACCGAAGGGGCAGTAGAGTATGAGGAGCGCTGCCTTTCGGTGCCGGGCAAGTTTGCTTATATAACCAGGCCGGATTATGTAGAGGTGAAGTATCTGGACAGGACCGGCAAGGTTTGCACTGTCGACGGGGACGGGATCCTGGCAAGATGCCTGCTTCACGAGCTGGATCACCTTGAGGGCAAGCTCTACGTAGATATGGCGGACAAGGTCTTCCTCGATGAGAGGGAGAAGAAGTCCAAGAAGGGGGCTGCCGCCGAGTGAGGGTAGTCTATATGGGCACTCCGACCGTTGCGGTGCCGCCTTTAAAGGCGCTTGTGGCAGCCGGCCATCAGGTAGTTGCGGTCGTAAGCCAGCCCGACAGGCCGAAGGGCAGGGGCCGGAATGTGGAGCACACCGAGGTCAAGAAGGCTGCGCTCGAGCTCGGCCTTGAAGTGATACAACCCCAAAAGGCGACGGAACCCGGGTTTATGAAGGCGATCGAGGAGCTCAAAGCTGATGTGGCCGTTGTCTGTGCCTTCGGGCAGAAGATACCTTCAGCGATGCTAGCGATGCCCAAATACGGCTTTATAAATATCCATGCTTCCATGCTCCCACTGTACAGAGGGGCAGCTCCTGTCCAAAGGGCGATTATGGACGGGCGGACCAGCACAGGCGTGACGATTATGTACATGAGCGAGGGCATGGACGAGGGGGACATCGGCATCAGCCGCGAGATTCCGATACATGACTCTGACGATTCGGGCAGCGTGCTGGAGAAAGTGGCAGCTGTCGGCTCAGAACTCATAGTCGAGATGCTTCGTTTACTAGAAGTGGGAAAAGCACCCCGCATGGCGCAGGATGGCAATCTGGCGAGCTTTGCCAGGAAGATAACCAGGGAAGACGAGGGGATCGACTGGGCCGAGGAGCCGGAAGCGATAGTTGCGAAGATCAGGGCATTGTCACCGATGCCAGGAGCCAGGGCATTCATCTGTTCAAACGAGATGAAGGTGCTTTCGGCGCAGACGGTAAGCGCGGACGAAGCGTCTTCTGCCGGGCTGCCGGTTCCCGAGCTGGGGCTTGCTTTCGCCTCCCACGACTGCTCGATATACGCGTCGGCGAAGGGCGGCTGGGTCAAGCTTACGACTGTTAAGCCTTCCGGCGGGAAGGCCATGGACTGCAAGGCTTTCTCCAGAGGGCGCAGGCTTTCGGGCAGGATAGACCTTTTATGTGATATCAGAAATCAAAACGAGGTGAAATAGATGTACTACGGTGGTTTCGATTGGACCTATATACTAATAATCCCGGCGATGATCTTCGCCATGTACGCTCAGTCCAAGGTTAGCGGCACTTTCCAGAAGTATCTTGGAGTCAAATCGAGCAAGGGCTACACAGGCTACGAGGTGTCCAAGTATATTCTCGATGCAAGCGGCGCGACGAACATGACGCTTGAAGTAGTCGAAGGGCGCCTTACCGACCATTTCGACCCGCGCAACAACAAGCTGGGCCTCTCAAGGGAAGTCTACTCAGGCAATTCGATAGCATCTATTGCGGTCGCGGCGCATGAGACGGGGCACGCCCTGCAGCACAAGGACGGCTATGCAGCCCTTGCCTTCAGGAATGCGATCATTCCTGTAGCCCAGTTGGGCTCCTTCCTTGCCGTTCCGTTGTTCATCATAGGCATGTTGTTCAGCACAGGCGGCACGCTGCTTATGGACATCGGCATAATCCTTTTCGCAGGCTCAGTCCTCTTCACGGTGATTACGCTACCTGTGGAGTACAATGCGTCGGACAGGGCTATTAAGATGCTAGAAGCAGGGGGATTCCTTACAGTAGATGAGATTCCGCAGGCGAAGCAGGTCTTAAACGCGGCAGCCCTTACGTATGTTGCGGCAACTGCAGTTGCCCTGACGCAGCTGCTGAGGCTCATCTTACTAAGAGGCAGACGCCGTGGTTAGAAGGCCCGCTTTCGAAAACCTATCCGGCACCTCCAGGGACATTGCTTTGGAGGTGCTTTACTATTGTATGCAGGAGGGCCTGTTTGCGCATAAGGCCCTCTCTGATGTGCAGAGGATGCGAAAGCCCGACCAAAGGGCAAGGGCATCGGCCACCGAGATGGCTTTCGGGGCAATCAGGATGCTGCTGCCCTTGGACAATATCATTGAGGCTGCATCAGGCAGGAAGATAAAGCAGATAGACCCTCAGATAGCGTGCGTGCTAAGACTTGCCGCCTACCAGCTTTTCTACATGAAGGGCGAGGCCGGTTTCGCAGTCGTAGACGCCGCCGTAGAGCAGGCGAAGAAGATTTCGAACACCGGGGCTGCGGGCTTTGTGAACGCGGTTCTGAGGAAGGCAACGGCTGCGGGTTTCGCCCCTGTCCTGCCGGACAGGAATACGGAGCCCGAGAAATGGCTTTCTATAGTACAATCACACCCTGATTGGATAATTAAACAATGGGTAAGCAGGTTCGGCATGGACAAAGCCTTTTTAATGTGCCAGTACGACAATGCGAGCCCGCAGGCCGTCATCAGGGTCAATACGATGAAGAATACCAGGGCCGCGCTGTTAGAGTCCCTGAAAGCAGAGGGAAAGCCCGCTGCGGAAGGGGCAATCTCTGAGTACGCCATCAGGCTGGAGGGCTGGGGAGGGGCTGCATCAGGCGCTCTGTTTGAGGCCGGCTGCTATTCCGTGCAGGATGAATCCTCGATGCTGGTTGCGGAGGTTCTGGATCCTAAAGCCGGCGAGCTCATCCTGGATGTATGCAGCGCGCCCGGCGGCAAGGCCTGTCACGCGGCGGAGCTTTCCGCAGATTCCGCCGACATAATAGCGGTTGATTCCAACTCGGCAAGGCTTGCGCTAGTCGAGGACAATGCCGCAAGGCTGGGACTCAAATGCATTCGCACTATGGCAGCTGATGCGTCGAAGCTGCATTTTCGCTACCAGGACAAAGCGGATGCCGTTATGGCCGACGTCCCTTGCTCAGGGCTGGGCGTTCTTTCAAGAAGGGCCGATGCCAGATGGAGGAAGGACCCGACACAGGCGGCCCAGTTTGCGAAAATCGGCGCAGATATCCTGGATTCCGCGGCGGTTTGCCTAAAAAAGGGCGGAAGGCTTGTATTCAGCACCTGCACTGTGTCCGAACAGGAGAACGAGGAGCAGGTAGCAGCATTTCTAGCCAGGCATAAGGATTTCTCCCTGCAGCCATTAAAAAGGCTTGAGGGGCTGGGGTTTTCAGAACCCGGCAGCGGCATGGCTCAGCTTCTGCAGGGCGTGCACGGCTCCGACGGTTTCTTCCTGGCGCTCATGAGAAAATCCTAAAGCCTCTAACCTTGAAAGTGCCAATGGGAGCCCGCATATAGTATAATTATTAAATACAAGAGCCGAAGTATGCGGGAGGGACGTCCCCGATGGGTGTGAAAGTTAGCGTTAAAGTGCTGCCTAACGGCGTTTCGGAATGGCTTCCGGAGTATATGAGCGAGGCGGCGTCCGGGGCGGACTTGCGCGCAGCTATTGAAGGGGAATTGACTCTTAAACCTTTGCAAAGGGCGCTTATACCGACCGGCATAGCCCTGTCGATCCCGAAAGGATATGAGGGGCAGGTGCGCCCGAGGTCGGGTTTAGCCATAAAGCACGGCATCACTCTTTTGAATTCCCCGGGCACCATTGACAGCGATTACCGCGGGGAAGTCAAGGTGATACTGGTGAACCTTGGTTTAGAGGAATTTCTGCTCAAGCGGGGTGAAAGAGTCGCCCAGCTGGTAATAGCCGAAGTTGAAAAGGCGGAATTCACAGAGGAAGCCGATCTGGACGACACGAACAGAGGAGCCGGTGGCTTCGGGCATACCGGTCTTTAGGAGGGTTGAGCATGGCTGACATCAGGGTATTGGTGACAGGTGCCTGCGGCAAGATGGGCATGGAAGTGGTCAAGGCCGTGCACAAGGAAGAGGGCTTGGTGCTGGCAGGGGCCGTCGATCGCACATTGCTGGGGCAGGACATAGGCTCCATATGCGGGCTTGGCCCGCTTGGAGTGCAGGTCACAGGCTCTATCGAGGAGGCACTTGCGCTGCATAAGGCTGACGTAATGGTAGACTTCACCGTGGCAACGGCCGCAGTTTCGAATATCCAGAAGGCGATTGAAAATCGCCTGCGTTGGGTAGTAGGGACGACCGGAATTAGCCAGGAGACGATACAGGATCTTATGTACAAGTCTGCGAAAGCGGGCGTTGGAGGAATCCTTGCGCCTAACTTCGCAATTGGTGCCGTGCTTATGATGTCGCTTAGCAAAATCGCGGCGAGGTTCATGCCCGACTGCGAGGTAATCGAGCTACATCACGACAAGAAGCTCGACGCGCCGTCCGGCACTGCCAAGGCGACTGCGGCCGGACTGGCATCTGTGGGCGCCTCGTCCAGGAAAGCAGGCTCAGATGAGCCGGCGGCCAGAGGCGGCGATTTTGGCGGTGTCAGGGTGCACAGCGTGCGCCTGCCGGGGCTTGTGGCCCATCAGGAGGTAATCTTCGGCGGATTGGGCCAGATACTAACCATAAGGCATGATTTGATTGGAAGAGAATCCTTCATGCCCGGCGTCATCCTTGCAATTAGGAAATCTATGGAGATAAGCGAGCCCATTTTCGGCCTGGACAAGGCCATGGGGCTGGACTTCTGATAGGACGGAAGGTGCTGTCATGTACAAAGTAGCGATAGTCGGCGCCACAGGCGCGGTAGGAAGAGAATTCATTTTGGGGCTGAAGGAGCTGGATTTCCCGGTTTCCAGCCTTAGGCTTCTTGCGAGCGAGAGGTCGGCGGGCAAGAGTATGGATACGCCTTACGGCCCAATCAAGGTGGAGGAAGCGACCCCTGAATTGTTCAAGGGCGTTGATTTCGCCTTCTTCAGCGCAGGTGGAACCGCCTCCAAGCAGCTGGCTCCCGAGGCCGCCAAAAGAGGCTGCGTAGTAATTGACAACTCCAGTGCATGGAGGATGGACCCGACGGTGCCGCTGGTGGTGCCGGAAGTGAACATGGAGGCCGCGAAGGCCCATAAGGGAATAATCGCAAACCCCAATTGCAGCACGATAATCATGTGCGTAGCGATTGAGCCGATATACCGCAAATACGGCATCAAAAGGATAATCGCATCGACCTACCAGGCAGTTTCAGGTGCGGGCTGGGCGGCGATTGAGGCCTTAAGGAAGGAAAGCGAGGACTACCTTGCCGGAAGGCCCGTTAAACCCGAGGTGCTGCCGATGAAGACCGGATCGGTGCATCATCAGATAGCCTTCAACGTCATCCCCCACATAGACGTCTTCTATGAGGACGGCTATACGAAGGAAGAGCACAAGATGGTGGACGAGACCAGGAAGATATTTGCGGACAACAAGATCCAGGTCTGCGCCACGACAGTGCGGGTGCCCGTGTTCAGATCGCACTCGGAGTCAATCAACATCGAGACCGTGAAGGATTTCGACATTGAGGATGTAAAGGACGCGATAGCCACAGGCAAGGGCCTGGTGTTGGAGGATGATCCCATGAAGGGCGTCTATCCGATGCCGTTTATGGTCTCAGGCAGCACGTTAGTGCATGTAGGCAGAGTCAGGGTGGACACTTCCGCCCCCAGGTCGATAGTGCTTTGGGCGGTCGGCGACCAGCTTAAAAAGGGCGCCGCCACAAATGCGATACAGATAGCCTTGGGGCTCATCGAGTAATGGGAGGGGCTGCGAAATGGGTATTCTAATACAAAAATTCGGCGGCACCTCAGTAGCCTCGAAGGATTCCTGCGCCAAGGTAGTCGGCAAAGTAAAGAGGGCCGTATCCGACGGTTACCAGGTCGTGGTTGTGGTTTCCGCAATGGGAAGGAAACCCTCCCCATATGCAACGGATACCCTGCTTGAGCTGATATCGAATTATAATCATGACGCTGAGCCAAGGGAACGCGACGCGATAGCCTCCTGCGGGGAAGTCATATCGATTGCAGTACTTGCAGCCGCCCTTAAAGCCGAGGGGCTCAATGCTGTGTCATTCATGGGCTTCCAGGCGGGCATAATCACGGACGCCAACTTCACTGACGCCAGGATCACATCGATCGATACAACGAGGCTTAAGCTGGCAATTTCAAAAGGGATAATACCGGTGGTGGCGGGCTTTCAAGGCATGGACTCATCCGGGGATGTGACAACTCTTGGAAGAGGCGGCAGCGACACGACTGCAGCAGCACTAGGAGCAGCGCTGAAGGCGGACAAGGTGGAGATCTTCACCGACGTCGAGGGCGTGATGACGGCAGACCCAAGGATAGTGCCTGAGGCAAGGTTCCAGAAGAACATCTCCTACCACGACATGCAAGAGATGGCGAACCTGGGCTCGAAGGTAGTACACCCGAGAGCTGTGGAAATCGCCATGAAATCCAGGACGCCGCTGGTAATAAGGAGCACGTTTAGCGATTCAGAGGGCACTATCATAGATGACGGACCGGTAATGGACGTAGGCGCAAGCATATCGGAGAAGCCGGTCTCCGGAGTAACACATACCTTGGGCGTTACCAGATTCCTCATCGACCTTAGCGGCAAGTCAGGGGACGACGTTTCCATGGAAGTGTTGAGCAAGCTTGCTGCAGAGAGCATTTCAATAGACATGATAAGCCTTTTCGCGGACAGGATGGCCTTCATAGTGGCCGACAAGGATACGTCGAGGACGGAGCTTTGCCTGAAGGACCTGGGCCTTACTTGTTCGATTGTAAGAGGATGCGGAACCGTTTCGGTAGTTGGTCAGATAATGAGGGGGATTCCGGGAGTCATGTCGAAGGTAGTAAAGGCGCTAAAGGGCGCGAATATCGAGATCATGCAGACCTCAGACTCCCATAACTCGGTATCGTGCCTGATAAAAGAGGATGAAGTAGAAAAGGCGGCAAGGGCCCTGCATAAGGAGTTCGAACCCGGAATTTAGCCTTGGAGGTGCGAAAATGCTAACTGGCACAAGAAAGTCGAGGGTGCTGACCGCAATGGTCACCCCGATGAAAAGTGATTTATCCGTAGATTTCGGCAAGCTCGAGCAGCTTGCGGACTTCCTGGTCAGAAACGGCTCCGACGGGCTGGTCGTCGCAGGCACAACAGGGGAGTCACCGGCCCTTTCCAAGGAGGAGAAGCTGCAGATGTTCTCCGCGGTGAAGGGGGTCGTCGGCGGAAGGGCGTCCGTAATCGCGGGCACCGGAAGCAATGACACCTTCAGCTCGATAGAGCTTACCAAAAAGGCGGAGAAGCTGGGAGTGGACGGCTGCATGCTGGTCACGCCCTATTACAACAAGCCGCCCCAGGCCGGGCTTTACAGGCACTTCTCAATGATAGCCGAGCAGACCAAGCTGCCCATCCTCCTGTACGTCGTGCCCGGAAGGACGAGCGTTAACATGCTCTCCGAGACCACTGTCTCCCTGGCGAAGGCGTACGATAACATCGTAGCCGTGAAAGAGGCATCGGGAAGCCTCGACCAGGCCGCCGAGATCGTATCCGGCGCACCGCAAGGCTTTTCGGTCCTGAGCGGTGACGATAATTTGACTGTGCCCCTTATGGCAGTCGGAGCGGACGGCATTGTGAGCGTGGCGGCCCATGTCTGCGGCAATGAGATACACGAGATGGTGTACGCTTTTGCGGCAGGGGATTCTAAGAAGGCTGGAGAGCTGCATAGAAGGCTGCTGCCGGCCTTTAAGGCGATGTTCATAACGACGAACCCGATACCAGTGAAGGCCGCGCTTTCACTCTTGGGTATAGATGCAGGCCCCGTCAGGCCGCCTCTTGTGGACCTTACGGCCCTTGAGATGGAGAAGGTCAAGGCGGGTATGAGGGCGGCAGGCCTGATTTAAGGCCTGTAAATAGCATTTAGCAGGGCCGCGGCGGAAACCGTCGTCGGCTTGATGTTCATGTCCGCAAGAAGTGGACTGAGCGAAGCGCCGAGAAGGCGCAAGGAGGTCTTTTGAGCACAAGAAGAAAATCATTGCCGGTCAGGATCATTCCGTTGGGGGGCGTCGGTGAGATCGGCCTCAATTGCACGGTGATCGAGACCGAAGAGGATATGGTAATAATCGATGCCGGGCTTATGTTCCCAGAGGAGGACATGCCGGGAGTCGACATAGTCATACCCGACTTCTCCTACATTCTAGAGAACAGGGCAAAGGTCAGAGGGCTGTTCCTTACGCACGGCCATGAGGACCACATAGGGGCGATCCCTTACCTGCTCAGGTTTCTCCCGGATGTGCCGGTCTACGGCGGGGCACTTACCATCGCTTTCGTCAACGCCAGGATGAAGGAGCAGGGGCTGTTCATAAGCTCATCCAGCAGGTCGATAAAAGGTGGCGACGTTATCGAAGCCGGCAGCATGAAGGTCGAGTTCATCACCGTCTGCCACAGCATCGCGGACAGCTTCGGCATTGCAGTCAGCACAAGGGCCGGGCTCATATTGCACACCGGGGACTTCAAGATCGACCAGACCCCCATCGATGGCAAGCGTATGGATTTGACCCGCTTCGCGGAGCTTGGCAGGCAGGGCGTGGCCCTGATGCTTTCAGATTCCACCAATGCCATCAACGCGGGCTACACAGGCTCGGAAAGCATCGTAGGCGAGGGACTGCTTGAGGAGTTCAGGGCGGCAGAGGGCAGGGTGTTGGTCGCGACTTTCGCTTCCCACGTCGCAAGGATACAGCAGGTTCTTCAGGCGGCTGCCGACACAGGCAGGAAAGTGGCTATAGCGGGCCGCAGCCTGATAGTGAACAGCAAGATCGCAATGGAGTTAGGTTACATCAAGCCGTACCCCGGCGTAATGATTGAACTCTCCCAGGTGGACGACCTGCCTGACAACGAAGTCGTGATAATCACGACCGGCACACAGGGCGAACCGACGTCGGCGCTCACCAGGATGGCGATGTCCGAGTTCAAGAGGACTTCCATTAAGAAGGGCGACACCGTAATAATCGCGGCAAGCATAATACCCGGCAATGAGAAGTCGGTCTACAAGACTATGAACCACCTCTTCAAGCTGGGTGCCGAGGTGATCGGCCGCAGGGACGCAAAGGTCCATGTATCAGGCCATGCAAGCCAGGAGGAGCTCAAGCTGGTAATAGGCCTTGTGAATCCCAGGAACTTCCTGCCTGTGCACGGAGAGTACATCCACCTGTACAGCCACGCCAAGCTTGCGCAGCGCATGGGCATTCCCAAGGAGAACGTGCTCATCGCGGGCAGCGGGGACGTTATCGAGCTGAAAGGCGGCAAGGCCAGGATAAACGGGCATGTGCAGGCGGCGCGCGTCATGGTTGACGGATATGGAGTGGGCGATGTCGGCAAGTACGTCCTGAGGGACAGAATGCTGCTTTCAAACGACGGCATACTAGTCGCCGTAGTTGTAATCGACAAGGATACGGGGGCGTTCCTCAAGGGGCCGGAGATCGTCTCAAGGGGGTTCGTGTACGAGAAGGAGAACGAGGCGCTTTTCGAGGAAGTGGGCAAGGAGTGCCGGAAGGCGCTTATGAAGCAGACAAGCATGGGAAGCGCCGCGGTAGCCGAGACCATGAAGGAAGTCATCGTCAATTTCCTCTCGCAGCGCACCGGCAGGAAACCGCTCATAATACCCCACGTATTGGAGCTGTAGGATCTTGCGGGCCATTTCATTCATAATATGATTTCTGCAGAGGAGATATCTGATGGAGCAGCTGAAATACGCGATATTGGGAATAGTGCAGGGGCTTACCGAGTTCCTGCCGGTATCAAGCTCCGGGCACCTGGCAATTGCGCAGCGAATTCTGGGCACAGGCACAGACCTGGGCTTCGATACGGCAGTGCACCTTGGCACCGCGCTTGCCGTGGTGATTTTCTACTTCAAGCAGCTGCTTTCATATGCCGCGGACCTGTTCTCGCCGCTGGTGGGCACAAAGTCGAAGAGGGACAGCATAGGTGGCGGAAGGCTCGTTCTGCTCCTGGCCCTTACATCTGTTCCGGCCGCCCTTGCGGGATTCTTCCTGCAAAACAGGGTTGAGGCCGCGTTTTCGAGCCCGATTGCCATCTCAGCTTTCCTTTGCGTGACAGGCGTAGTCCTGATAATCGTTTCAAGGGGCAGGGAGGGCAGAGTCGCCAATTCCAGGGACACGATGTTCTCATCGGCCCTGATAATTGGCATCGCACAGGCAGTAGCGCTGCTTCCCGGGATATCGCGCTCGGGCATGACGATAGCCGCGGCTCTTATGTGCGGCTTTGCAGCCCAATGGGCCATTGATTATTCGATGATGGCATCTCTGCCAGTGATCCTGGGGGCTTTCGTATTTCAGCTTTCAGATGGGGGAATGGCGTTTACGGGCGGCAGTTTGGCAAACACTTTGATCGGCATGGCGGCAAGCCTTGCAACTGGCCTGCTGGCGATATCGGTGCTGAAGAAGCTGGCAGGACGCCGCGGCTTCCTGCCGTTTGCGATTTGGGTATTCCTGGTTGCGGCGCTAAATGCAGCGCTTTATTCGATAGCCGGCGTCTAAAGAGGGGGCATAAGTTTGGCGTTAAAAGGCAGAAGCAGAAGGGTGGATATCAAGGCCGCAAGTCCCAAGGGCCAGGAAGTGCTCGGCGGACAGCTGGGCCTGGAGGCCATGGGGATAGCCTGCCTTGCCGTGGGCCTTCTTGTCCTTGTCTTCCTGGTGCTCGGCGAAGCCGGCGGCACTACTGCCGGTTCTATTGGAGTTATAGGCCTGAAAGCGTCCAAATGGCTAAAGTGGCTAATGGGCTATGCCGTATTCGTGCTGCCAGCGGCCCTAGGCTATGCCGGCATACTGATGCTCATCAGAAAGAAGGGCTATTTCGGCTCGCTAAGGCTGCTTGCCCTGGTAGGGCTTGTCGCCTCATCGGCAGCGATCGCTGCGATAATCGGCGGTGAGTACGGGGAATACGGAAAAGCGGGCGGGGCGATGGGAGGCTTTCTTGCCTCAGTGCCGGCCGGACTTATCGGCCATATAGGATCGGGCATACTACATACGGCAGTCGCGCTGATTTGCCTCGTAGTGCTCTCCAATATACCGCTAAGCACTGCGGCAACTTTTGTCTTCGCATGTTTTTGGTACGGGCTGATCTCGCTTTGGAAGCTTGTGGTTATCGGTTACAAGTCGCTAGTTTTGAAGCTCCTAGAGCAGCCAGCCGGCCAGGCCGAGCAGGGCTTGCAGAGGAAGGGCTTGGATGATATAGGCTCACAGACTGCCGAGACTCCGTCAATTTCATTCGCCCCGACCGCTGATCAGGGGCATGACTTAACCCATAAAGATCCCACCGAGGATGAGGCCTCGCCGGCGGCCCCGCAAAGAAGGGAGCCGAGGCAGAAAAGGCTTGAGGAGTGGCGCAAGCCCGAACAGACCCTGCAGGGCAGGGCGGGGCATCTGCCGCTTCTGCCCCCACTGTCAATACTAGGAGTCCCCATACAGCGCAAGAAGGTCAAGGGAGACAGCTACGATGTAATCGAGATGTCAAAGACGCTGGAAGCCACATTAAACTCCTTCGGTGTTTCGGCGAAGGTGGTAAGCGTAAGCCAGGGGCCCACTGTAACCAGGTTTGAAGTCCAGCCCAGCTCCGGCGTTAAAGTCGCAAGGATAGCAAGCCTCGTCGACGATATCGCGCTTGCTTTCGCAGCTCCCGGAATCCGAATAGAAGCACCGATTCCCGGCAAGGCAGCAGTCGGTGTAGAGATACCCAACAGGGATAAGGGCTTCGTCTACTTCAGGGAAGTGCTCGAAACGGAGGCTTACCAGAAGGCCGAAGGAAGGCTCATCGTAGCCTTAGGCAAGGACATAGCAGGCAATGCCATTGTGGCCGACCTTACCGATATACTGCATCTTTTAGTGGCCGGTTCCACCGGATCGGGCAAGAGCGTCTGCTTGAACACGATTATAGCAAGCCTTCTTTTCAGGGCGACGCCCGAGGATGTAAGGCTGCTGATGATAGATCCGAAAAGAGTCGAGCTATCAGTCTACAATGGCATCCCGCACCTTATCGCGCCTGTGGTGACCGACCCCAAGAAGGCCGCAGGCTATTTGAAATGGGTCTGCGAGGAGATGGAGAACCGCTACCGCATCTTCCAGATCGCGGGCGCAAGGAATATCTCCCAGTACAATGAGATGCTGGAAAAGGGCATGCTCGAGCAGATAATCGACGGCGACTCGGTCATAGGCGCAGATCAGGAGGCCGGCACTTTTAATCCGAGAAGGCTTCCCTATATCGTCGTTATCCTCGACGAGCTCGCCGACTTGATGATGGTCGCGAAAAACGATGTGGAGGACGCGATATGCAGGCTGGCGTTCATGGCCAGGGCTGCCGGAATACACCTGATACTGGCGACCCAGAGGCCCTCGGTAGACATTGTGACGGGGATAATCAAGGCGAACATCCCGTCCAGGATAGCATTTGCGGTATCCTCCCAAATAGACTCCAGGGTCATCCTGGATACGCCCGGCGCCGAGAGGCTGCTCGGCAAGGGGGATATGCTCTTCCATCCCGTCGGGCTGCCCAAACCTATAAGGATACAGGGGGCATACATCTCGGATTCCGAGGTGCTTGCTCTGGTCGACTTTCTAAAAGGGCAGGGAGAGCCGGTCTATGTGGCGAAACCTCTGGAAACGAAGGAGAGCGGGTCGGAAAGCGCCGAGGTGACTGACGACCTCTTCGAAGACGCCGCAAGGCTGATAATAAAATCGGGCGAGGCCTCGATATCGAAGATACAAAGAAGGTACAGGGTGGGCTACGCCAGGGCCGCGAGGCTCATAGACACAATGGAGCTTATGGGCATCATAGGGCCGCACAACGGCAGCAAATCGAGGAACATCCTCATGAGCCCCGTACAGCTTGAGGAGTTCATAAGAGGGCTCAGGGAAGAGGAATGACCGACGAGGGGGTATGACGCGTGCAAAAAAGGATAGGGGAACTGCTTGCGGAGCGCAGGCAGGCAATGGGCGCCAGCCTTGCTGACGTGGAGGGCGCGACTCTTATAAGGTCCGCCTATATAGAAGCGGTCGAAAAGGGCAACTACAACCTCATACCCGGGCAGATCTATGTGAAGCTTTATGTGAAAAGCTACGCATCCTTCTTAGGGATGGACCCCCAGCAGGCGGCCGAGATGCTGGACAAGGAGATGGTGGGGTATAACGGTTTCAATGAGGAAAACGGAGTACCCGGCCTTGAGTCCTCGTCTTTAAGCAGGGCGCAGAAGAAGGAAAGGATCATGCAGATGAGAAGGCAGGCGGCAAGGAAGAGGACCCTGCTGACAGCCCTTGTCATTATCGCTCTTACTGCTCTGGTGCTCATCGTCTTCTTCCTTTCGGGCGGAAAGCTTGGCGGCGGCGACGCGGCCCCTGTTGCTCCTCCTTCCGCTGATGTGAGCCCTTCCCTGCCTACGGCGGATATCGTAGAACCTGTGGTGCAGACGGCGGCTGAGCCCTCGGGCACCGATGCTGTGGCGACTTACGCCCACAGCCTGACGATGAACTTCAGCGATGATTGCTGGATAAGGGCATATGCGGACGGCGAGAAAGTCCGCGAGGGGATTTTCAGGAACGGGGACTCCATTGAGCTTAGGGCCGAACAGGGGATATGGGTACGGCTGGGAAACGCCGGTGGAGCCGGCATTATTTATAACGGCAAGGATTTGGGCAGCCCGGGCCTTTCCAGGAAAGTGATGGACATCTCATTCCCTTCGGGCTACCAGCCCTTCTGAGCAACGGGCGGGCCTTTGGAGCATGGGTTTCCGGGCTTATGGAATATTTGATGTTAAGGACATGCCGACCTCGCAAAGAACGCGATGGGAGGCGGAGGTGGATATGGAGAAAATAAGGCCGTTGCCGGCGAGCGCCGCAGAAATAAGCGCCCTGGGATGGGACAGGCCGGACATTGTTATCGTCACCGGAGATGCTTATGTAGACCACCCTGCCTTCGGCGCAGCCGTAATTGGCAGGGTTCTTGAATCAAAAGGATATAAAGTCGCAATACTGGCCCAGCCGGATTTCAAGTCCGATAAGGACTTCGCCGCAATTCCGAAGCCGCGCCTTTTCTGCGGCATCACATCGGGCAACCTGGATTCCATGGTCTCCAACTACTCACCTATGAAGTTCAGAAGGAAGAAGGACAGCTTCTCGCCCGCAGGTGAGCCAGGAAAAAGGCCCGACAGGGCGGTAACGGTTTACGCCAACAGGGCCAGGAGCGCATGGCCGGGAGTCCCCATAGTAATCGGCGGCATAGAAGCCTCGATGAGAAGGCTCGCCCACTATGACTACTGGGACGATAAGGTTAGAAGGTCCATACTGCTGGACTCAAGGGCGGACGTGCTCGTTTACGGCATGGGTGAGAAGGCCATAATAGAGATCGCAAGAAGGTCCGACTCGGGGCTTGCCGGTTTTGCGGGGATTGGCGGAACAGCAGTCGTCGTTTCGGGGAAGCCAGAAGGAGACTGCCTTTTCATCCCGTCCTTTGAGGAAGTTGCAGGAGACAAGAAGGTCTATGCAGAGTGCTTTGCCGCGCAGATGAAGGAGAGCCTCAGGAAGGCGCCGCGGCCCATTGTGCAGCCGCATGCCAACAGGTTCGTCGTCGTTTACCCGCAGAACGTTCTCACGACCCAGGAGCTGGACGGGTTCGCATCGTTGGGCTACACGAGGAACTGGCATCCTATGTACGACGCCAAAGGCGGAGTCCCCGCCCTGGAGGAGGTCCTGTTCTCCGTGACGGCCCACAGGGGCTGCTTCGGCTCATGTTCCTTCTGCGCGCTCTGGG
The DNA here is from genome assembly GCA_963823655.1 of uncultured Bacillota bacterium. Taxonomy (GTDB): domain Bacteria; phylum Bacillota; class DTU025; order DTU025; family MWDF01; genus MWDF01. The sequence continues at coordinate 417,752 of CAWGMK010000013.1, read as the reverse complement.
CCCATCAGGGCCGCGTGATGCAATCCAGGAGCAAGGAGTCCGTGCTTGGGGAGATCAACGCCTTTTCAAGGGATCCGAGGTTTAAGGGCATAGTCCACGACATCGGAGGGCCTACTGCCAACTACTACATGTCGCAATGCGGAAGCGGCATCTCCTGCGACGGCGCGAGGGCTTGCGTATGGCCAGACAAATGCCGCTTCATGCAGGACGGGCAGGATGAATACGAGGATCTTCTAAGGAAGGCCGGGCAGATACCCGGCGTGAGGAAGGTGTTCGTAAGATCCGGCCTCAGGTACGACTATCTGCTAGGTTCGGACAAGGGCAGGAGCCTGATGAAGCAGATAGTAGCGGAGAATGTCAGCGGGCAGCTGAAAGTCGCCCCCGAGCATATAAGCGAGGGAGTCCTTTCGGTTATGAGGAAGTCTACAGGGGACGACTACGACAGGTTCCGCAGCCTCTTCGGCAAGTTCAGCCAGGAGTGCGGCAAAGAGCAGTACCTTGTCTCATACTTCATCTCGGGCCATCCGGGGGCTGAGCTGAAAGACGCGCTTGATCTTGCCCTATACCTGAAAGACAGCTTGGGCTACGTGCCCGAGCAGGTACAGGACTTCACACCGACACCGGGAACCGAGGCTACGACCATGTTCCATACGGGCATCGACCCGATTACGATGAAGCCTGTGCATGTGGCGAAGGACAAGGAGAAAGAGATGCAAAGGGCCCTTCTTCAGTGGTCGCTGCCGCAAAACAGGCGCCTCGTCAGGGAAGCTCTTTCGATATTAGGCCGCAAGGACCTGATCGGATATGGGCCGAAGGCCCTTGTACCGCCGGAAATGGTGCGCGACGATAATCCATGGCAGAAAGGAAAGGCCGGGATAAACCGTGGATAGCGTAAGGATTAGCCCCTCTTAGCAGCATGGGCGACGAGGAGATCGCCAGCGTGTTCGATTCATGCTGGCAGGACGTCGAGCCGAATGTTCTGATGCATGGCCCCTTGGGCTATAGGAGGGTCCTAAACTGGCTTGATGTGGAGCCTCGAGACTCCGGCATCGCCTATTTGTCGGGAGAGCCTGCCGGCGTTGTGCTGACAGGCATCAGGGATCCCGACAGGGGCTACATTGCGTCGCTCGCGGTCAAGGCAGGCCTTAGGGGCAAGGGCATTGGCAGAAGGCTTATGAAGTGGTCGATAGCAAGGGCAAGGATGGACGGTTGTCGCACGATAGGCTTGCACGTATTCGAGGCCAATGACGCTGCCATTAACCTTTACGCTTCCATGGGCTTTGCCAAGGTACGGCGGGTAGGCCACTGGGAGGGGCACATCAGGGGAGGCAATCCGGGCAGCTTGCGCTTCTCGTACCTGGGAATAGAGGAGGCCTCTTCGCTTTTTATCGGGGAAAGGGAGCAGCCGCTCTGGGAAAGCGAGCTTAAAAGCCTTACTAACATGAAGGATGGCATAATCAGCATCCTTGCCCAGAAAAACGGGGCTCCGTTCGGGTACATGGCTTATTCTACCAGGTCTTTGTGCTGGATACTGGATATGAGGTTTACGGAAGGGACCGAGCCCGGCGAAGCGGGGGAGCTGCTATACAGAGTGCCCACCGCACGTTTCCTGCCGGCGGTTTTCACAACGATTCCTGAGGGAAGCGACAATGAGAGAATAGTCAAGGGACTGGGCCTTAAGCTTGAGAGAAGCAGGCTGGAGATGAAACTTACTCTGGCGGTCGACGGGATCGCCTGACTGACGGAGGGGAACTAATGATTAAGATGGCTCTTAGCACATTCGCTGTGGTCTTCCTGGCGGAACTGGGAGACAAGACCCAGCTGGCAACCCTAGTACTTTCCGCGAAATGCACGCCCAACGCTAGATGGGGCGTGCTCCTTGGCGCATCGCTCGCACTGGTATCCACTTCGATAATTGGCGTGCTTGCCGGCGGGGTAGTCGGAAAATTCATACCGGAGAAAGTGCTTAAATACATATCAGGCTCAGCGATGATCATAATGGGCGTGCTTTTGGTGTGGGGGAAGATATGAGCGGTCTGAAGGTTCGGATGATATCTCTGGGCTGTGCCAAGAACAGGGTGGACAGCGAATACATACTCGGAAATCTTGCGGCAGCGGGCCTCGAGCTGGTTTCGGAAGGCGAGAAGGCAGATGCCGTGGTTATAAACACCTGCAGTTTCCTCGAAAGCGCATGCGAGGAAGCCATTGAAGTTATCTTGGAGTGCTCTGACCAGAAGCGGCGCGGCGAAGTGGGAGCCGTGCTCGTGGCAGGCTGCCTGCCCAACAGGTACGGTTCGCAGCTTACTGAGCTTATGCCCGAAATTGACGGCATAATATCTCCCGGCGAATACGGCAAAGTGGCCGATTTCGTCAAAGGAGCGTCGCTGGGCAAGAAGCAGGTACTGATGGGCGGCAGAGGCTACCTTGGGGAAGGTGCCGAGAGAGTGCTCACAAGCTCCGGTCACTATGCCTATCTTAAGATTTGCGACGGCTGCGACAACAGGTGCTCATACTGCATGATCCCGGAAATCCGCGGCAGGCTCGTTAGTAAGCCTTTCGAGCAGATCGTCGCCGAGGCTAAGTCACTCGTAGGCAAAGGCGTGAAGGAGCTGGTCCTTATCGCCCAGGATACGACCGTATACGGGACCGACCTTTACGGGAAACCCAGGATAGCGGAGCTAATTCGCGCCCTTGCGCAAATCGAAGGTTTGACATGGATAAGGCTCATGTACGCCTATCCTGAAAGAGTGGACGATGAGCTCGTCGGCCTCTTCAAGGATGGGCTCGGAGGAAAGCTTGTTCCCTATATCGACCTTCCTATGCAGCACGGCTCGGACAGGGTGCTGGCTTCAATGAACAGGAAGGGGACCTCCGGGGACATCATAGGCTTGGTGGATAGGCTCCGAGCGGCAAGGCCTGAGATCGTAATTCGCACTACGTTCATGGTAGGCTTCCCCGGTGAAACCGAAGAGGACGTCGAGGAGCTGGTCGGGTTCATAAAGAGGATAAGGCCTCAAAGGGCCGGGGTGTTCAAATTCAGCCCCGAGGAGGGTACGCCCGCCGCCTCCATGCCGGACCAGGTGCCCGAAGAGGCCAAGATAGACAGGGAGCGGACGATCATGTCCCTGCTTGCTTGCATAAGCCGCGAATACAATGAATCCAGGGTGGGTGAGGAACCGCTAGTCATAGTAGACGGCCCTTCAGAGGAATCGGACCTGCTCGTCGATGCAAGGTCGTATGCGGAAGCCCCCGAGGAGGACGGAAAGATACTAATCGGGGATGCCGAGCTTAAGGCCGGTACCATGTTGAAGGTCAGGATTTCGAGCGCTTCGGATTACGACCTCGGCGCTGACATAATATAAGACTCAATGCGAATCAAGGGGGCCCGGCTTACAAGCCGGGCCCCCTGCTATTTCGACTGAAATCCCGATCTAGAGGAATATGCCCCTTGCGTGCATCGCATCCACTATGCGTTTGATCGCCAGGCAGTAGGCGGCGATGCGCATCGTGACCTTCTTCTCCTGGGCGAAGTCCCAGCAGGAATTGAAAGCCTGGCTCATCTTGACGTCTAGCCTGTCATTGACTTCCTTCTCAGTCCAATAGTAGCCGCTGAGGTTCTGGCACCACTCGAAGTAGGAGACTGTGACTCCGCCGGCGTTTGATAGGATGTCGGGGATTATGATCTTGCCGGCCTTGTTCAATATCTCGTCGGCTTCGGCGGTTATGGGGCCGTTGGCTCCCTCGACAATGTACTTAGCCTTGATTTTGGAAGCGTTCTCCACAGTTATCTGGTTTTCGAGGGCTGCGGGCACTAGCAGGTCGCAGTCCAAATACAATACGCCCTTCGGGTCGTCAAGCTTGACCAATCCCTTTTCGACGTAGCCTTCGACAACCTTCTTGGGGTTCTTGCCGGCGTACGCGAATGCGGCGTTAACATCGATGCCCGCAGGATTGTAGTAGTTGCCCGAAATGTCGCTGATACCGACAACCTTCATGCCCATGTTGTGGAGCATGATGGCGCCGATGCCGCCGACATTGCCGAAGCCCTGCACTGCCACGCATACGTTCTTGGCATCCACGTTAAGCCTCTTGAGAAGCTCGCGGGCCGCAAACGATACGCCGCGCCCTGTAGCTTCGTTCCTGCCCAGTGAGCCGTTCATGGTAAGGGGCTTGCCGGTTACGACGGCGGGCTGGTACTGTCCTGTGATCGCAGAATAAGTATCGACGATCCATGCCATGATCTTGCCGCTCGTGTTCACGTCGGGGGCGGGCACGTCCTTCATGGGCCCGATGATCGGCGCTATCTTCGATGTATAGCCGCGGGTCAGGCGCTCAAGCTCGCCCTCGGAGAGCTTCGTTACGTCTACGCATATGCCGCCTTTTGCGCCGCCGTAGGGGATGTCCACCACGCCGCATTTGAATGACATCCACGCTGCCAGGGACTTGACCTCGTCGTAGTTAACGTCCGTATGATAGCGGATTCCGCCCTTTGCCGGCCCTCTGGCTGTACTGTGCTGCACCCTGTAGCCCTTGAATAACTTGATGCTGCCGTCGTCCATCTTGACCGGTACATTAACCTCCAGCGCCCTTTCGGGTTCGCATAGCATTGCGTAAGTGCCTTCGTCGAGGTTCAGGATTTCCTTTGCAAGCTTCAGCCTTGCCAGGACCTGTTCGTATGTGCTCTGAGCCATATTCCGCACCTCCTGAAATTTACATGTATACAGAATACACGTACACATACAATTTTAAGCCCATGTCGGTTTTTATGCAATTTTGCACAAAGGGCGGAAGTCTTTTAAAAACCTCTATTAGCTGGAGTTTTGCTTGTACGGGCTTGTTCTATTAAAAGAACATTCAAAATGGGGGCCTGCCGCGTCACATATATTGGAAACTTTCATTAAAGCATAGCAATTAACTAGCGGTATTAATTATAATAACTGTGGAAGCATGCATAGTGCATAGCGGGACATGTTTCTCAAAATGCGCTAGTGCATAACAAAAACGGGAGCTGCCGGGCAATACCCGGGCCCCAGCGAATGGAGGTAATGTCCTCAATGAAGCGCGCTATCACTCTCGCTATCACTGCGGCCCTACTGCTCGCCATAGTGGCGATACCCTCCTTCTCGAAGGAGTACAAGATTGCCATCGTGTTCGACGTCGGCGGACTTGGCGACAAGTCGTTCAACGACTCCGCATACGAGGGCCTGAAGAGGGTTGCAAAGGATCTCGGAGCAGTTACGAAGTACGCCGAGTCACGCACCCCCTCAGACTACGAGCCCAACCTCTCCGCCTTCGCTAAGGAAGGCTACGACATGGTATGGGCAATCGGATTCCTGATGGCCGATGCCATCGAGAAGGTTTCCGTCCAGTATCCCAACACCAAGTTCGGTATAATCGACAACTCATGGGACGCAGACTGGTATGCCAAGCATCCTAACGTAATGTCGGTTATGTACAGGGAGAACGAGGGATCGTTCCTCATGGGCGTCCTGGCCGCGATGACAACGAAGAGCAAGGTCATCGGCTTCATCGGCGGCATGGAGTTCCCAGTCATATGGCGTTTCGAAGCCGGCTTCAAAATGGGCGTCCAGGCAGTAGACAAGAACATCACACTGCTTAGAAGCTACGCCGGTTCATTCAACGATCCCGCAGCGGGCAAGGCGATTGCCAAGTCCTTCATCATCAAGAAGGCCGACGTAATCTACCACGCCTCCGGCGGAACAGGCATCGGCATGTTCGAAGCTGCCAACGAGACCAAGAACGTATGGGTTATGGGCGTTGACTCCGACCAGTACGAGCTCTCGCCGAAATGGACCCTCTCATCGATGATCAAGCGCGTAGACAACGGCGTGTTCATGGGCAGCAAGAACCTGGTTGACGGCAAGTTCAAGGCGGGCGTTACCTACCTTGGCCTTAAAGAGCAGGGCGTAGGTATGGCCCCGACGACAGCCAAGAACACTGCAGCCGGCGCAATTGCAAAGGCAAACGCATGGGCAAGCATGATCATCAACGGCCAGAAGGTCGTTCCTGAGGGACTCAACGAAGCAGAGAGAATACCCGTAAAGTAGCACCTGGTGCTTAACGCAGCGCAAGGCTTTTAAGCCCTGCTGTATCAGGGACCGGGCGTCGGGCCTTTGCCAGGCGCCCGGTTTTCCCATACGGAGGAAGAACATGTCAGAAAAATCAAGGCTAATGCAAAACGGAGAGGTAATCCTTCAGATGAAGGGGATTACCAAGGCCTTCCCCGGGATTGTAGCCAACTCGAAGGTGGACTTCGACCTGAAGAAGGGCGAGATACATTGCCTTCTCGGGGAGAACGGAGCCGGGAAATCCACGCTGATGAAGATACTTTACGGCCTCTACAAACAGGAAGAGGGCCAGATCTTCTTCAAGGGCAAGCCGCTTGTCGTAAGCGGGCCTGCGGATACGCTAAAACAGGGCATAGGCATGGTGCACCAGCATTTCATGCTTATCAAGCCCCTTACGGTATCTGAGAACCTGGTGCTTGGAAATGAGCCCAGGAAGGCCGGCATCTTCATCGACAGGAAGAAAGCCCGGGCCGAACTACAGGCGATATCGACTACATTCGGCCTCTCGATAGACCCTGATGCCAAGATCATGGACATCTCGGTCGGCATGCAGCAGAGGGTAGAAATTTTAAAAGCGCTGCACAGAGGGGCGGAGGTATTGATACTGGACGAGCCCACGGCCGTCCTTACGCCTCAGGAGACGAAAGAACTCTTCGTGATCATGCGCAACCTTGTGCGTGACGGGAAGTCGATCATATTCATATCCCACAAGCTGAAGGAAGTAATGGAGATATCGGACCGCGTAACCGTGATAAACCACGGCAAGATAATCGGGTCCGTGGAGACCAAGGAGCACTTCGGCAAGCCAGCTTGCCAACATGATGGTAGGGCGCGAAGTGGAGCTAGTGGTTCAGAAATCCCCCTCCAAGCCTGGCAAGGAAGTATTCAAAGTGGAGGCTCTTACAGCCCATAATGACAGGGGCCTGCAAGCCCTCAGAGGGATTGATTTCAACGTCCGGTCGGGAGAGATACTCGGAATAGCCGGCGTCGACGGCAACGGGCAGACCGAGCTTGTGCAGTGCATTACCGGCATGCGGAAGCTGCATTCCGGCAAAGTGACATTAAGCGGCAAGGACATTACGAACCTGCCGCCCAAGAAATGCTTTGAGGCCGGCATAGTGCATGTTCCCGAGGACAGGCAGAAGCATGGCTTGGTCCTTGATTTCACAGTGGCCGAGAACATGGTCCTCCAGACTTTCGACAAAAAGCCTTTCAGCAGCGGGATCAACCTGAAATGGGACGCAATACGGTCGTTTGCGAAGCGCCTTATAGCCGAGTTCGATGTAAGGACGCCGGACGAGGATACACCGGCAGGATCGCTGTCAGGCGGCAATCAGCAGAAGGCGATTCTCGCCAGGGAGCTTTCCAGGTCTCCGGAGCTGATAGTAATCGCACAGCCGACGCGAGGGCTTGATGTAGGAGCCATTGAATATATCCACAGGAGGCTGGTTGCTGAAAGGGATGAAGGCAAGGCCATCCTGCTGGTTTCACTCGAGCTTGATGAGGTAATGGCGCTGTCGGACCGTATCGCGGTCATGTACGAAGGCAAGATCATGGGCATAATGGACATCAAGGATGCCACGGAGGAGAAGCTCGGCCTAATGATGGCCGGCTCCATGCCCGAGGCATTAGGGGGGGTGAGGTAATGGCAGACAAGGCAAAAGGCTCAGCCCTCAAGGAGTTCGTCGTGCCGATAACCGCAGTCCTTCTTGGCATAGTGCTGGGCGGGATCCTCATGGCCTTGACGGGAGTAAACCCCTTCACAGGATACAAGGCTCTTATACAGGGCTGTTTCGGCAACCTTGAGTATCTGAGCGAGACGATAGTGTACACCACTCCTCTGATATTCACGGGGCTTGCCATCGCAGTAGGTTTCAGATGCGGGCTTTTCAATATCGGAGTCGAGGGGCAGTACATAGTAGGGTTGATAGGAGCAGCAGTTGTAGGTGCGATGGATCTGGGGCTTCCCATGATAATCCACCTTCCCTTGACAATGCTGTCTGGCATGGCATGCGGCGCCATTTGGGCATCCGTGCCGGGCTTCCTGAAGGCGCGTTTCGGCATCCACGAAGTGGTCAACAGCATAATGATGAACTACATTGCCCTGTACCTGTCCCATTACCTCGTGAACGGGCCTATTAAGGATCCGAAAATCACGAGCCCTTACAGCAGGGAGATTTTATCAACGGCAAAGCTTTGGAGATTCTTCGGCGAGGGCAGCCCGATCAGGGTGAACTCCGGCATAGTAATCGCCATAGCTGCTGCAATACTAGTCTATTATCTGCTTTTCAAGACCACGATAGGCTATAGGATAAGGGCCGTCGGGTTCAATCCGGAAGCTGCCAGGTACGGCGGCATCAGCGTACAGAAGAACGTAGTCGCGGCGATGTTCATATCAGGCGCGCTGGCAGGGCTTGCCGGCGCCGTCCAGGTCATGGGCATACAGTTCAAGTTCCTGGACCTGTTCGCGTTCCAGGGCTACGGGTTTGATGGCATTGCGATAGCGTTGGTAGGAAAGAGCCATCCTTTGGGCGTGCTTCCTGCGGCGCTGCTCTTCGGCATACTGCAGAGGGGCTCTCAGACAATGCAGATGCTAGCCGGCGTCCCCAAAGAGACGATCGGGGTAATGCAGGGCGTAATAATACTTATCGTAGCCGCGGAAGGCATAGTAAAAGGATGGCTGCCGGTCAGGCTGCTGCTGGGAAAGGGCCGTAAGGCCTCCGGCAAGGAGGTGGGAAGCGTATGAGCGGAAAAGGCAGGAAGTTCGATTGGAACAGGCTGTTGAAATCCAGGCCGTTCTGGCTTGGGGTTATCATCGCAGTGTTCTTCATAGTATTCTCCATAAATAATATCCGCTCGATGGGCGGGGAGAACTTCAGATACCTCGTCATCGACTTCTTCTCCACCGGCATTTTCATGGCGACTCCATTGATACTCGCAAGCATTGGCGCGGTCTTCTCTGAAAGGGCAGGCGTTGTCAATATCGGCATAGAGGGCATGATGCTAATAGGCGCGTTCTTCGGCGTCATGGTGTCATATTTCACGGGCAATGCCTGGCTGGGAGTGCTCGGGGCAATGGTTGCGGGCGGCTTGACCGCGGCAATCCATGCCTACGTGTGCATAAGCTACCACGCCAACCAGACGGTAAGCGGAGTGGCAATTAACGTCTTCGCACTGGCGCTGACCGGCTTCCTGCTTAAGGCCGTATTCCATAGGGCCGGCCAGACGGACAGGGTCGCAAAGCTTGCGAACTGGATGCTGCCCGACTTCTTCAGGAATATTCCGGTTATTGGCGACATCTTCGGCAGCAATACGCCCCCCGTCTACATCGCTTTGCTTCTGGTGGTGGTCGCTCAAGTCGTGCTCTTCTACACGCCGCTCGGGCTTAGGATCAGAGCTTGCGGTGAACATCCGGAGGCTGCGGATACGGTTGGAATCAATGTAACCGGCATAAGGTACTTCTGCGTAATACTATCGGGCGCGCTCGCAGGCTTAGGGGGCGTTACGCTTTCCCTGGGGCAGCTGTCCCTGTTCAAAGAGGCAATGACTGACGGCAGGGGCTTCATTGCCATTGCTGCCATGATATTCGGCAAATGGACTCCGATCGGAGCGTTCCTCGCATCAATGTTCTTCGGACTTGCTACGGGATTCAAGTTCATCGCCCAGTCGTGGGGGATGACGGCCATACCGACAGACTTCCTTCTAATGCTGCCGTACATACTGACGATGTTTGCCCTCGCAGGCTTCGTCGGAAGGCTGACGCCGCCTGCCGCAAGCGGGCTGCCATATAGAAGAAGGGGTTCAGTATAGCAGGCGTTTATTGGAAAAAGTGCCCGGGATTCTAAATCCCGGGCTTTTGCACAAAGAAAGAGGCGAACATGACGAAGACAGATAATCAGAAAGAAAGGGTCAATGGGATGCTTCCCGCGGACCTTGAACCATTGATGCTAAGCCTTGGGCATCCGAAATACAGGGCGTCCCAGATCCTGGAGTGGGTATACGGGAAGATGGCGGCCTCATACGACGAGATGACAAACATCCCCGAGGGATTAAGAGACAGGCTGAAGGAAGTAGCGCCCCTGGAAGGGACCAGGATAATAGACATCAAGAGGTCCTCGGACAACAGCAGGAAGCTTCTTCTGGGCTTTTCCGACGGGCAGTCCGCCGAGACCGTGCTCATGGACCACGATTACGGGCTTTCCCTTTGCGTATCGTCCCAGGCAGGCTGCAAGATGGGATGCACCTTCTGCGCCTCGGCGATCGCAGGCTTCGGAAGGGATCTGAAAGCCTCAGAGATGTGCGACCAGTTCCTGGCCGCAAGCAGGCAGACGGGAGGCAAGAGGATATCCTCCGTCGTTATAATGGGTATGGGCGAGCCGCTTATGAATTACGACGAGACCATGAAGTTCATAAGGATACTCAACTGGGACAAGGGGTTCAACATCGGGGCAAGGCACATAACGATATCCACATGCGGCATAATCCCCGGCATCGAGAAGCTCATGGAAGAGGACATGCAGATTACGCTTTCCGTCTCGCTGCATGCGGCAGACGATGCCATAAGGGACAGGATAATGCCCGTGAACAGGATCTATGGTTTGGGGAAAGTGGTCGCGGCCGCGAAGAAGTACGCGGAGAAGACAGGAAGGCGGGTCACCTACGAATACGTAATGATAAAAGACGTGAACGACTCGCTGGTGCAGGCCTCCAAGCTCATCAGGCTTCTGAAGGGCAGCCTTGCGCACGTTAACCTCATACCGTTGAACGCGGTGCCCGAAAGCGGCCTGCAAAGATCCCCTGACATACAGATAGCGGCGTTCAGGAAGGTGCTTGAGGAGGCGGGCATTTCCGTCACCTCAAGGCGCGAGATGGGCTCAGAGATAGAGGCCGCCTGCGGGCAGCTGCGTATGAGGCACATAGAGGGCAAATAGCGTATGGAAAATGGTGGAATAGCCGCCTTTGTAATATAATTTGGCTAACGGGGGTGTTCGATGCGAATCGGTTTTGCTACAGATAAGGGCAGGAGCCGGGCAAGCAACCAGGATTCGGTACTGGCATCGTCCGAGTATCGCTGCATCGCCGTGGCCGACGGATTAGGCGGCCATAACGGCGGAACAGAGGCATCCAACATAGCTGTCGGCCTTTTTGCCATGAGATGCAAGGATGCGGTTTCGCTGGACGACTTCAAAAAGATACTTGAAGCGGCCAACACCGCGATAAGAGCACAGGCGGCCGAAGTTCCAGACCTCTTAGGGATGGGCACTACTATGACGGCGTGCGCCGTCAGGTCCGGAAACGCCCTGTTGGCCCACGTCGGCGATTCTAGGGCATACCTAGTAAGGGAAGGGGCCGCAACCAGGATTTCTACTGACCACTCCCTGGCCGGGCAGCTCATCCAAAGCGGCTTTCTAAAACTTGAGGACGCGGCGGAGCATCCGGGAAGGCATGCGGTGATACGCTGCCTTGGAGCGTGCGACGAGCTGGAACCCGAGCTCAAGCAGTTCGCGCTTATTCCTGATGATGTGCTTGTGCTGTGCACGGACGGGTTTTGGGACCAGATAAACGATATAGAGATGGCCGAAAGGTTCTCGGCGACGCAGGACATGATGACGGTGTGCGAGGATCTGACCAGGCTTGCGAATATCCGCGGCGGCGAGGACAACATCACTGTTGTAGCGGCGCTGATAGAAGAAAGCGATGTGAGTTAGCGAATTGATGGAAGTAGGCAGCGTCCTATCGGGCAGATATGAAATCAAGGAGTTGGTCGGAGAGGGCGGTATGTCCACGGTCTACCGCGCCTATGATACTGTGCTGGCGAGGACGGTCGCAATCAAAGTGTTGCGCGACCAGTACTCCTCGCATGCCATATCCAAGGAGCGCTTCAGGAAGGAAGCTCTCTCTGCCGCCAGGCTTTCGCATCCTAACATTGTCGGAGTATTTGATGTAGGGGCCGACGAGAACCTCAATTACATAGTGATGGAGTTCGTATCCGGCAAGACCCTGGACCAGGAGATGCGCGGATACAGAGGGTCGATGCCCATACTCAAGAGCATCGGCATCATCCATCAGGTCATCGACGGGCTCTGGCACGCACACTCCCACGGGCTTGTGCACAGGGACATCAAACCGCACAACATACTCCTCTCGTCCGACGGCAGGGTGAAGATAGCCGATTTCGGCATCGCGAGGGCCGCCAGCGAAGGAGACCTGACCCAGACGGGCATGGTCGTCGGAACGGTGAACTACACCTCGCCTGAGCAGGCGAAAGGTGAGACTGCGACTTTCAAGTCGGACCTATACTCCACCGGCGTGATGCTATATGAGATGCTAACAGGCTGCCTTCCTTTCACAGGAGAAGGGGAAGTGGCCGTCGCGATTAAGCACATTTCTGAAAAGCCCGTCCCTCCCAGAAAGCTGAACCCTTCGATAAGCCCTATGCTGGAAAGGGTAATATTCAAAGCGATGGAGAAGGACGCCTCGAAGAGGTTCCAAAGCGCCGAGGAGTTCAAAGCGGCGCTGATGAAAGCTGAGGACGGCTACTTAGGAAAGTTCGGTACAGATGCCGATTTGTCAGAACTGGAGTCCAGTCAGACGAAGACATTCAGCAAGGTCGAAGGAGGGGGCTCTCCCATGCCGGAAGGGAAAAAGGGAGGCTATGACCAGAAGAAGGGCCTGAAAAAGCTGCTTATCTTAGTCGCCGTTTTCATACTCGTAGTCGCTGCTTCGGCCCTCGGCCTTTATGAGGTCTGGAACAACTGGATGCACGTGGATGAAGTCGTTGTGCCCGAAGTCATTGGGCTCAGCCTTATCGATGCCAAGGTGAGGCTGGAGGAGCAGACACTTACGGCCGAAGTGGTCAATTCGGTCTATGACAAGAAGATACCGGCCGATACAGTAATCAGCCAGGAACCTGCTGCCGGCACCAGGCGGAAGGTAAACTCGACTATTGGCCTTATAATCAGCCTGGGCCCGGACCTGGGCGAAGTGCCCGACATTACGGGCAAGGACCTCAGGGAAGCGGGGATAATCGTCGAGGCGGCAGGTTTTGTGATAGGCGAAAACAAGCTTGAATACAGCATGATCGTGCAAGAAGGGCTTGTCATACGCCAGAATCCCGCACCTGCCAGCAAATTGGACAGGGGAGGCGCGATAATCATCGTCCTGTCGCAGGGCCTTCCTCCGACCGTGGTCGTGCCCAATGTAGTAGGCATGGACGCAGAGGCGGCCAAGGAGGCGCTCACTGCCGGAGGGCTTGAAGTGGGCCTGATGGTAGAGACGGCGTCCAGCGATGCGCCCAAAGGGACCGTAATAGGGCAGACGCCGCCGGCGGGCTCTGAAGTCGACCGAGGCAGCGCCGTGGATCTGAAAATCGCCATGGAGGGCACGGTCACGACAGGGTCAGAAAGCAAGAAATTCGAGATAAAATACACTGTTCCGCAGGAGACGTGGATACAGGAGATCATTATAAAAGTCAGCGACACATATGGCACAAGGACGGTTTTCGGGCCGATATCCTTCAAAAGCGGCGAGGAAGTCACAGAAGTAGTCGAGGTATTCGGCACCGGCAGAATTGAAGTCTGGGTCGACGGAAACCTGTATAAAGCATATGACGTATAACACGGCCGAAGGCGTAATAATCGGGATCAAGGGCGGCTTTGCCGAAGTCGACGCGGGGTCAGAGATAATGCTCTGCAAGATCAGGGGCAAGCTCAGGCTTATGGATTACGAGATAGTCGCAGGCGACCGCGTCAAGGTGTCGGAACAGGGCGGCGGCCACGTTATAGAAGAGGCCCTTCCGAGAAGGAACTTCCTGGTAAGGCCCCCTGTGGCGAATGTCGACTGCGTTGCGATATTCACGCCCCTCATCACACCGGCAGTGGATCTTATGCTTACTGACAGGCTGTGCATACTCGCGGAAAAACAGATGCTGTCGGTGATAATCTGCGCAACCAAGGCGGACATCGCCGAAGACGAGGCCCTTCAGGTAGTATCCGGACATTACAGGGCCTCCGGCTATGAGGTAGTCGGACTGTCGGCCCCAAAAGGCGAGGGCGTGCAGCGGCTAAAGGACTTCCTAGAGGGCAAGATCAGCATATTCGCGGGGCAGTCGGGAGCAGGCAAGTCCACTCTGATAAATGCCATGCTGCCGGGGCTTGGGCTTGAGACCGCTTTAGTCAGCGAGCGCATCGGCAGGGGCAGGCACACCACAAGGCAGGTCAGGCTGCTTAAGCTGGGGAAAGGCTCATTCGTAGCGGACAGCCCGGGTTTCTCCTCGCTGGAGCTTACAGGCCTTCTGCCGGACGAAATAAGGGGCCTGATGCCGGACATCGACGAGTACGAGGGCCGCTGCAGATTCAACGGCTGCAGGCATAATGCCGAACCGGGCTGCGCCGTTAAGACGGCCGTTTTGTCAGGGGAGCTGTCATCATTACGTCATGAGCATTACAAGGCCTTCCTGAAAGAGTGCATGGACGCCGAAAAGAACAAGTACGACTGACCGACGGGGGTGTGGGCAGGATGAAGATAGCGCCATCCATACTTGCAGCGGATATCGCGAATCTGGCCGCCGAGATAAATCGTATCCCTTCGGCGGACTACATACACGTCGATGTGATGGATGGCAATTATGTGCCCAACATTACATTCGGCCAGGACATGGTTAGGAAGCTGTCGCAACTTACGGACAAACCTCTGGACGTTCATCTTATGATCATGAACCCGGAGCTGCACATAGAAGAATTCATCAGCGCCGGATCGTCGATAGTCACGATCCACCCCGACTCGACAAAACACCTTCACAGGCAGCTCATGCTGATCAAGCAGCTGGGCGCGAAGGCTGGAGTCGCACTGAACCCTGCAGACCCCGTATGCCTTATAGAAAATGTCCTGGATATTGTCGACCAGGTGCTGGTCATGACGGTAAACCCGGGTTATGGCGGGCAGGCGTTCATAGAGGGGCAGCTTGCGAAGATAGCTGAGGCGAGCGAATTGGCTGCCTCCTCCGGAAGGCCCATTGATGTGCAGGTGGACGGAGGCATCAACGCTCAGACCGGGGCGAAGGCTAGACGCGCCGGCGCCCGGGTGCTTGTCGCCGGGACGTACATATTCTCGGCTGTTGATCCGGAAGAGGCAATCAGGTCTTTGAGAGGGTAGATGCATGTTGAACTCCGCAAAATCACTTGTGCACGAGCTGACTGCCGCAGGGTTGAAGCTTGCCGCGGCGGAATCGTGTACGGGCGGCATGCTGTCAGCGGCAATAACCGATGTGCCCGGATCGTCTTTGTGTTTTGACAGGTCGTATGTCACATATTCCAATAAAGCGAAGCACGATATGCTTGGAATACCCGAACACATACTTGAGAAGTGGGGGGCGGTCAGCGCCCATGTGGCAATCCTGATGGCAGAAGGCACAAGAGACCTTTCTTGCGCTGATATCTCCTGCTCGATTACGGGAGTTGCGGGGCCTGGCCCGGATCCTTGTGGAAACCCTGAGGGCTTGGTTTTCATAGCCTGCGCCATGACCGGGCTGGAAACGGTTGTTAAGGAATACAGGCTGCCAGGCGGGCGCGGTGCGATCCGAGAAGCAGCCGTGCAGCTGGCAATAGATCTGGCCATTGAAAGGCTGAGGGGGGCGAAATCCTTATGAAGAGGATCACAATAGCAGGTAGGCCCGAACCGAAAGGACACTACACTCCCGCTATGGAAGCAGGCGGGCTGATATTCGCATCCGGCATACTGCCGTTAGACCCCGTAAGCGGCAAAGCCGTGGACTCCAGCTTTGAAGAGCAGCTCAATGTGCTTTTCGGCAACGTCACGTCCCTTCTTGAGTCGGCGGGGTGCGACAAAACTGATGTTGTCAGGACTAATGCCTATATTTCGAGCATATCGCTCTGGGATTCGTTCAACTCGGCTTACAGCGCCTATTTCGGCGGGCATAAACCTGCAAGGACGGTGCTGCCCCTGGGAGGCAAGCTCCACCACGGGCTGGACGTTGAGATGGATTTCGTAGCCGAACGGAGGAAATAGTCCATGGGAGCTCCAAAAAGGGACGCGTTCCTGACCTGCCGCAGCTGCAGTAAAAGCTATGGCATGGAAGAGGCGAGATTTGAATGCGACTGCGGCGGCCTTCTGGACCTATCAGGCCTTGAAGATGGATTCTCAGCAGGGCTTATCGATCACGATGTGAAGGGGATCTTCCGCTACAGGATGATGATGCCCTCCTTAGTGGACGCCTTTTGGGAAGCGGCGAGCATGGGCGAGGGGCAGACTGCGCTTGTCAGCATCTCCGACAGGGCTCAGATACTCGGCAAGATGGATTTCGCGATGCCGACTCTGTCCTTCAAGGACAGGGGGGCTGCAGTGATGATGGCGGCCGCGAAAGCAATAGGCATTAAGGAGGCTGTGCAGGATTCAAGCGGCAACGCAGGCAATTCCGTTGCGGCGTATGCTGCAAGGCTCGGTATTTCATGCGAGATAATGGTCCCTCAGTCCACCTCCCCCAATAAGGTTTCCCAGATTAAAGCCTATGGTGCGAAGGTGAGCCTGATTCCCGGAAGCCGGGAGGATACGGCGGCCGCCGCCCTAAAAGCGGCGCGCGAGGGCAGGTTCTATGCCAGCCACGTGTATAATCCGCTCTTCTACCAGGGGACAAAGACCTATGTGTACGAGATATGGGAGCAGATGAAAGGCAAGTTGCCCGACGTGCTGGCAGTCCCTGTCGGCAACGGCACTTTGCTACTTGGCGTATATTACGGCCTGAAGTCGCTCATGGCAGGAGGGGCAATCGACAAGTATCCCATGGTTGTGGCAGTTCAGGCGGCGAAGTGCGCCCCGATATTCCGAGCCTTCAAAGCCGGCTTGGATGTAGTTGCGCAGGTAAAAAACGAGGGCACCGTGGCAGAAGGAATAGCAATAGCCGCCCCGATGAGAGGCGGCCAGATAATTTCAGCATTAAGAGAGCTTGGCGGGGTCATGGTCCAGGCGCAGGAATATGAAATCAACCCAACAGGCAGGGGGCTCGCTTACTCCGGAATTTTCGTCGAGCCGACTAGCGCCGCAACGCTTGCGGGAGTGAAATCATGGATGAAGGCCACAGGCTTCGACGGCAGCGTTGTTGTGCCGATGTGCGGGGCGGGGCTTAAATCCCTGCATTAAAGGTTTGCCTGGCTATCCAGGACCGCCTTGAACCTGTCTACCATCAGGTTCCATTTGTATGTGCTTTCGAATGGGTCGTGGAAAACGAAGTTGTAAAGTGCCTTCTTCTTGTACATGAACTCAACTATCCTGTGGTGCTTGCCTTTTATGGCCGAAACCGTGAAGCCCTCGATATCCGTAAGAAGGAACTCGGACGGACAGTCAGCGCCTGTCTCCAAGACTAACCTGTCGTCGCAAAGGGTCAATTTCCCCTGACCAATCACCAGAAGGGGCTTCGATTTGTGGCTTCTTCTTATGGTAATATCCTGCGGCCCGTAAATCGGGCTTCCTTTTTGTTTTGTATCGAGATGCCCTTTTAGTACCGAATCCATCCTCGCCCTCTGCCAGAGCTCCTGCTGCTGCAAGTTCTCATGATGCAGCTTGGTGCCTTTTACAAGTATGAATTCACCCCTGTCGCCCCAGCTTACGCAATATCCGCATTTGCGGCAGCTCGCAAGGTCCCCTTCGGTATCGAAGCTGTCCCAGGCGCCGCACTCCGGGCAGATGAACATGACATTGTGAAGCCCCAGCGCCCTGTTCTTTCCGGGGTATTTGAACTCAGGATGCTCCTTGATCCACTCGTAGTCGCTATGCTGTAAGCTGGCCTTGATGACCTCCTCGATCTTTTCGGGGTCCATGGACTTAAGCTGCTCTTTTGTTAACAGCAACCTTAGGCTCACAGTTGAACCGCCCTTGCGCTTCTTGATAGCCCATCTGGGATCCGCCAGGAAGCCGCCTTCAAGTTTTCCCGCAACGACCGGTATGTCCAGCATCTTAGCAAGTTTCCCTATACCGGGGATGATCCTGTCAGTGAATCCGGCGACGCAACGCTGGCCCTCCGGGAAGATGCCGACGGATTGCCCGTGCCTAACCTTCTGCAGCATCAGCCTAACAGAGGCGGCGTCGCTTACGAACTTGCTTTTGGGTATGGAGCCGATGGCTGACATAAGGTAATTCATAAGGGGCAGCCTGAAGAGCATATCCGTTGCCACATAACTAGTTACGCCCGGAAGGCGCACGCCAAGGTAGAAAGGGTCCATGGTGGCCTGATGGTTCGATATTAGCAGGAACGGGGGCTTAACCCCGGCCAAGTCGATCTTACCTCTTCTGGTCTTCTTGAACAGCGCGAAATATACTGGAAGCAGTACTCTTGCCAGCGCTGCTATAATGGCTCCGATTAATCGTTTCATGATACCTCCGTTTGCATTATGGCAGGCCTAGTATAAATGAATTATAGTTATATTATCAAACATTATTGATAATATGTGTGAGGTGCGTTTTGAAAAGGATGTTCGTGGCCCTTGACCTGCCTTTGGAGTGCAGAGAGGAGTTAGCGGGCTCTTCTTTGAAAGCGCGCTCCCTTTTCAGGGGCATTTCCTGGGTGAAGCCCGAGAATATCCACCTTACGCTGAAGTTTTTGGGCGATGTGGACGAATTGCGGGAAAAGCAGCTTGTCGAGAGGTTTCGGGCTCTAGCGCCGCGGCATTCGCCTATCGAAGTCGCATACGGCGGAATTGGACATTTCGGAAGGGCGAAAGACATAAGCGCTATATGGATCGGCATAAACGAGAAAACAGGCGCTTTGGCAAGGCTTGCGAGGGATATCGAGGCCGAGGCGGCGGAGGTAGGATTTGCGCCGGAAGGCAAGCCATTCTCGCCCCACATTACGCTTGGAAGGGTAAAAGAACCGGCGCTGCTTCCGGGCTGGGATGTGTTAAAGGGCAGCTTCGCACCGTGGGAGGACAAGGTTGTCCACTCCTGGTTTTCGCTGTACAGAAGCACTTTGACGCCCTCGGGTCCGATATATGAGATGCAGGAGAGATTCGAGCTAAAAAACCTCTAGGTAGGGGACCGAACATATGTGCTATAATCAAATCGTAAATTTCCTCCATGAAAGGGGAGTTTGAATTGTCCGATAGGCAAAAAGCCCTCAATGCAGCCCTTGCCCAGTTAGAGAAGGAATACGGCAAAGGTACGGTCATGAGGATGGGTGAGGCCGGTATAAAGGCCGTTGAAGTGATCCCGAGCGGTTCGATAGCAATAGACATAGCCCTGGGAGTGGGCGGTTTTCCAAGAGGCAGGGTCATTGAGGTTTTCGGCCCCAAATCTTCGGGCAAGACGACAGTAGCCCTTCATGCGATAGCACAGGCTCAGGCAGCGGGCGGGATTGCGGCGTTCATAGATGCCGAGCATGCCCTGGACGCGAAGTACGCGAAGAGGCTGGGCGTGGATATCGACAACCTCCTTGTGTCGCAGCCCGACACCGGAGAGCAGGCATTGGAGATTACTGAAGCGCTTGTAAGAAGCGGCGCGGTAGATATCGTTGTCATCGACTCGGTGGCAGCCCTTGTGCCCAGATCCGAAATCGAGGGCGAAATGGGAGATTCCTTTATGGGCCTGCAGGCAAGGCTTATGTCTCAAGCCCTAAGGAAGCTGACCGGCGCCATCTCCAAGTCCAATTCCTGCGTCATCTTCATAAACCAGATAAGGGAGAAAGTCGGCGTGATGTTCGGC
This sequence comes from uncultured Bacillota bacterium, assembly GCA_963823655.1. GTDB lineage: Bacteria > Bacillota > DTU025 > DTU025 > MWDF01 > MWDF01. The sequence continues at coordinate 397,956 of CAWGMK010000013.1, read as the reverse complement.
AACCCCGAAACTACCCCCGGCGGCAGGGCCCTTAAGTTCTATTCCTCCGTGAGGGTGGAAGTCAGAAGGATTGAGTCCTTGAAACAGGGGACAGAAATAGTCGGCAACAGGACCAAGGCCAAGATCGTGAAGAACAAGGTGGCCCCTCCTTTCAGGGAGGCGGAGTTCGATATCATATACGGCGACGGGATTTCCAGGGAGGGCTCGCTCATCGATATAGGCGAGGCCAACGGGATCCTAGTCAAAGAGCGGGACATGGTTCTCCTACGGCGAAACGAGGCTCGCCCAGGGCAGGGAGAACACAAGGCAGCTTCTTAAGGCGAACAAACCGATGTCCGATGAAATCGAGCTCAAGATCAAGGAGAAGCTCGGAATAATCTGGGGCGGCACCGGCATCACCAGGGAAGCTGCCGATCCGGAGGCCAAGCCGGAGTCAAGCGAGGTCAAGAAGCAACAGGCATGAAGGGCAAAAATTGCCTGAAAGACGCAATAAAGTACCTTTCGATGAGATCCAGGTCGGAGTCCGAAATCGCCTCATACCTGGCCCGCAAAGGGCATGAGCCCGAGGAAGTGGCGGAGGTGCTGGGCCAACTAAGGGCCGAGAGGCTAATCGACGATGACGCCCTTGCCGGCAGATGGGCCGCGCAGCTTGCTGAAAGCGGCAGGATCGGCAGAGCAATGGCGGTCTACAAGCTCATGCAGAGGGGAATTCCCAAGGAGTCGGCCCATGCTGCAGTCGACATCGCCTGGGAGGGCACGGATGAAGCCGGGGCCGCTTTCGAAATTATCTCGAAATCAGCTTCGTTTACAGGAGACAAGGAACAGGACGAGAAACTGCTGGCAAAGCAGGCAAGACACCTCAAAGCCAAAGGTTTCAGCTCCGACGCCATTTCGAAGGCGCTTCGAAAGCTGCCCGATCACATCGAATGAGGCTTATGCGGCCGAGGTATCCTATTTGACTAGGAGCCCCGGCCGTTGTATTGTTAAGTTTGTAGTATTCCGCCCTAAAGGCGGCAACGATAGAGACTAAGGTCGGGCAAGTTGTGTCTTGCCGGCCTTTGGAGATCTTTGAAAACTGGAGGTGAATTTGCTGGATACATTGATTGTCATCGGCATAGCAGCAATCGCCGGCGTTTTAAGCTTTGCGGCTGGATATTTCCTGAGGCGGCAATTCGCGGAGGCCAAAATGGGCAGCGCGGAAGAACGCGCGAAGGAAATAGTCGCAGAAGCCCAGCGGGCGGGAGAAGCCGAAAGGCGCGAGCTTCTTATCAATGCTAAAGAAGAAGCCCACAAGATGAGGGCCGAAGCCGATAGGGAGAACAAGGAAAGACGCCTTGAGATGCAAAGAGTCGAAAGACGCCTCATACAGAGGGAAGAGGCGATCGACCGGAAGACCGAAAGCATAGAGAAGAAGGAAAACGACCTCGATAAAAGGGAAAAAGACGTAAAGAAGCTGGAACAGGACATAACCGAAGTATACGCCAAACACAGACTTGAGCTCGAAAGGATCAGCGGCCTGACGAGCGATCAGGCGAAGCAGGAACTTCTCAGGGAAATTGAGACTGAAATCAGGCATGATGCGGCGATCATGATCAAGGACATAGAAGCCCAGACCAAAGAGGAAGCCGACAAAAAGGCAAGGGACATCATCACCCAGGCGATCCAGCGCTGCGCTGCAGAGCATGTGACTGAAACTACCGTATCGGTGGTGCCGCTTCCCAGCGACGAGATGAAGGGCAGGATAATCGGCAGGGAAGGCAGGAACATAAGGGCGCTTGAAACCCTCACCGGCGTAGACCTGATAATCGACGATACGCCAGAGGCTGTTATATTGTCCAGTTTCGATCCCGTAAGGCGCGAAGTGGCCAGGATTGCCCTTGAAAGGCTCATCCAGGACGGCCGCATACAGCCCGCAAGGATAGAAGAGATGGTTGAGAGGGCGCAGAAAGAAGTAGAGATGGTCATCCGCGACGAAGGCGAGAGGGCCATACTCGAAACCGGCGTCATCGGCCTGCATCCCGAGCTGCAGAAGCTGCTCGGAAGGCTCCGTTTCAGGACAAGCTACGGCCAGAACGTCCTCAATCATTCAATAGAAGTCGCAAGGCTTGCCGGGACCATGGCATCGGAGCTCGGTGCCGACGTCGCCCTGGCCAAGAGGGCAGGGCTGCTTCACGACATAGGCAAGGCGATCGACCATGAAGTCGAAGGACCTCATGTCACCATCGGCGCAGACCTCGCCAAGAAGTACAGGGAATCCGCGCTCGTTATTAACGGCATAAAATCCCACCACGGCGATGTAGAGCCCATATGCGTAGAATCGATACTGGTACAGTCGGCCGACGCCATCTCTGCCGCAAGGCCGGGCGCCAGGCGCGAGACTCTCGAAACCTATATAAAGAGGCTCGAGAAGCTTGAAGAGATTGCGGACTCCTACGAGGGAGTTGAGCGTGCCTTCGCCATTCAGGCAGGGCGCGAGATCAGGATCATGGTGAAGCCGGAGAAGATAGACGATTATGCGACCATGACTCTGGCCAAGGACATAGTGAAGAGAATAGAAGGCGAGCTCGAGTACCCCGGACAGATCAAAGTGACGATCATAAGGGAAACAAGGGCTGTGGACTTCGCAAAGTAAAATAGCCTGGACGGGCGGCTTGCCGCCCGTCCTTAAGCAATGTGAAAGAGGAGGGGAGAATATGAGAGACTTCGGAAAACAGGATTACGAGCCGGCAAACAGCGGTATTGGCCTCCTTTTCTCCCTGTTAACCAGATATAACGAGATTTGCTCCGCGACCTATTCTCCGGACGACACCATGCTCGGCATCTCCTTTCTTGTCTGCAAGAAGGTGGGCTCCGACGAGGTGAACGCCCTGAGGAGCAGGATGGGCCACAGCATCGAAGCGATTTGGGATATCTTGAGGATGCCCACGGGCGGCAAGGTGGAACTAAGGGTGGAGGACCTCGGGGAATACACGAGGCTCACCATGATGAGGGACATCCTGAGCGTAACCAGCGAAGAAATAGCCCTTATCGTTGGCATCATGGAGGAGTTCTTCGAAACGGGCCTTCTTAAGGACACGCCGGAGGACGAATACGATGCCTTCCCGAGCGACGATGCGATCAACAATATGCTCATAGACGTGAAGACGTCTACGGGGGAGAAGAATATCATAGGTTACAGGGACGAAGGCAGGATAGTCGTTTTCGACAAACCGCTGATCAACGGGAAGGGGGCCGCTGCCAAGTGAAGGTGGCCTTCTTCGGCGATATAGTAGGGAAACCGGGCAGGGCGGCGCTTGAGGCAGGCATAGATTATGCAGGGTCTCTGGGCGCCGACTTTGTCATTATAAACGGCGAGAACGCATCAGGCGGTATCGGCATAACCCCCGATACGGCAAGGCAGCTTCTCGAGCTGGGCGTGCATGCCATTACTACGGGAAACCATGTATGGAACAAGAAGGAGATGGCAGAGAGGATTTCGGACATGGACCGGATAGTCCGCCCTGCCAATTACCCGGAAGGAGTACCGGGCAAAGGTTACTGCATAGTCAAATCTAACTCCTTCAGGCTCGCTGTCGTAAACCTTCAGGGAAGGGTCTTCATGGGAGGAAACGATTGCCCCTTCAGGAAGGCCGATCAGCTGATCTCGCAAATAGGCTCCGATGCGGATGCCATACTTGTGGACTTCCATGCGGAAGCCACCTCAGAGAAAGTTGCGCTTGGCATGTACCTTGACGGGAAGGTGGCCGCAGTAATAGGAACGCACACACATGTGCAGACGGCCGACGACAGGGTGCTGCCGGGCGGCACTGCATATATCTCGGACGCGGGCATGTGCGGGCCCCTTGACTCGGTTATAGGCATGGCAAGCGAGACGGTCATTCCCAGGTTTTTAAACGGGATGCCCACCAAATTCGAAGTCGGTGGAGGGCGGCCTATGATAAACGGCGTGATGATCGACATCGACCATTCCACCGGGAAGGCCCGATCCATCAACAGGGTGAACTTCGTAATCTAAATAAAGGCCAATATAATGGGCATTTAGGCGCCGATTTTACAATCGGCGTTTTTTTATTTTTCTTTTGCAGGAATCTGGCATTTGATAGCGAAAAATTATGGCGTAGTGGAGTGAAGTGGTGTAAAATGGAGTACATGGGAGGTGGGAGGATGTTCACGGGTGAATACAGGCATTCGCTGGACGAGAAGAACCAAATCATCGTCCCATCCAAGTATCGCTCATCTCTTCAGGGCAAGTTCATGGCCACAAGGGGTCTGGACGGCTGCCTTGCTTGCTACCCGACAGCGGAATTCCAGAAATACATCGAAAGCTTAAGCTCAATGCCAATCGAAAGCAAGGACGTAAGGCAGTACATAAGGACGATCATGGCCAAGGCTGAGGAGTGCGAGCTCGACAAGCAAGGAAGGGTCGTATTGCCCCAGAGGCTGCGCGAAGCGGCATCCATAACAAAAGACATCGTAATCGCAGGGCGCCAACAACCGCTTTGAGATATGGGCCGCGGAGATTTACGAGAAATACGAGGAAGAGACGCTTCCCCTTTACGAGAAGATGGCTGAGGGCCTTGCCGATGCCGCCTACAAGAAGGGGTTATGAAAAGCTTCGAACACGAGCCGGTGATGATCGGCGAAATCCTTGACATCCTGAACCTCAGACCCGGCGGCATCTACCTGGACTGCACGCTTGGCGGCGCGGGACATGCGATAGAGGCGGCGAAGAGGGTTTCCCCGGGCGGGATGGTGATCGGCCTTGATGTCGACAAGGACGCGATAGAGGCGGCAGAATCGAAGGCTCTCCGGAGCCGGCTGCAAAGTCAGCGTCGTGAAGGCATCATATGTGGAATTGGACAGCGTCCTCTCGAACCTCGGCATTGCAGGTGTGGATGCAATCCTTTTCGATCTTAGGAGTCAGCTCCTTCCAGCTCGATAAATCGGAAAGGGGTTTCACATACAGGGAAGAGGCCCCGCTGGACATGAGGATGGACCGCTCCAATGGAAGAACCGCGGAAGACATAGTAAACGGGGCGGATGAAAAACGGCTGATTAGTATACTCAGGGATTTCGGCGAAGAGAAGTGGGCCGTAAGAGTTGCCAAATTCATAATTGCCGCAAGGCTTGAGCGAAGGATTACCACAACCACCGGGCTCATTGAAATAATCGAAGCCGCCATACCGAAAGGGGCCCGGGAAAAAGGGCAGCATCCGGCAAGAAGGACTTTCCAGGCCCTGAGGATAGCGGTCAACACTGAGCTTGATAACATCGCAGCCGGGATTCCCAAGGCAATCGACGCATTAAACCCCGGCGGAAGGATAGCGGTTATAAGCTATCACTCCCTCGAGGACAGGATAGTGAAGAACCTTTTCAGACAGAGCGAGAACCCGTGTACATGCCCGCCGGACATACCCATTTGCGTTTGCGGGCTCAAGGCAAAGGTAAAGATCATCACAAAGAAGCCAATCCTTCCCACCGAGGGCGAGATCGAAAGGAACCCCAGGTCACGCAGCGCGAAATTGAGGGCAGCCGAGAAAATCACATGGCAGGAGTGATATTGTGATGAGGATATACGCCAACTCGAAACCGATTTCCCTAAAGAGGACGGCCAAGCCCGCAAAAAGGCCGGATAACAGGGCTGTAAGGCGTGCTCGCGTCTCCAATTCGAACGCCATCATGCTTTCGGTTTCTGTTATAATATTCATTGCTGTATTAGTCGCCATGGGATATCTCGCCCAGCGTTCTGCCCTGATTTCGGCTTACTCGCATTTGGAGACGCTTGAGGAGCAGATCGCGGGATTGAAGCAGCTTTACAACGAGAGGAGCATGGAGCTGGCCGAGCTGACCTCCATATCTAAAGTGGAGACAATTGCCAGGGTGAAGCTCGGTATGGTGGATGCCAAGAAAGTGGCTGTGCTGCTGGTTGACAGCTCTGACGAACCTGTGGAGGTTGCAGCTGCCAAGCCGGCAGAAGAAAAGGCGGAGACCGCCCGGCTCAATTTCGAAGTACCCACGGTGCTGGCGGTATTCGGCTCATGGCTCAGGAGCACAGCTATCAGCGCGACTTCAAGCATGATATCCACCTGGCATGCCAACTCCAACGGCAGCCTCCCGGATGTACTGCAGTGATATATTGGGGTTGATCCAATGTGAACCCGCAAGACAGGCGCAAGATCAGGCCTGAGGGTATAGATGGAACTAAAAGGACCAGGATCAATGGCATTTGGTTGTCATTGATCCTGGTCATATTCCTATACTCAGTACTCTTCATCAGATTATCTTACATACAGATATTCAAAGCCGCCGAGTATGCCGAAGAGGCTCTAGCCCAGAGGGTGAAGCCGTCCGCGGTAGAACCGGTTCGCGGCAGGATCCTCGACAGGAACGGGATTGAGCTTGCCTACAGCACAACTTCCAACTCGATTTATGTCAGGCCGCAGGATCTTAAGGACACTGCCGCTACCGCAGCCAAGCTGGCCCCTATACTCGGCGTCGACAAGAATAAGCTGGCCGAGCAGATCAAGCTTGGCCAGAAGCCCAGCATAATAGCGAAGGAAGGTAAGCTACGAAGCTCTGCAGACCATAGCGACGCAGAGGATAAGCGGCCTTACCATCGTACAGCAGGGGCAGCGTTTCTATCCCAAGGGCAGCCTGGCGGGGCAGCTGATAGGATTTGCCGGAAGCGACAATCAGGGCCTTGAAGGGATTGAGGCCTACTACAATTCCTATCTTGCAGGTACGCCCGGCCTAAGGCAGGTCGAGAAGGACGCGAAGGGCAATGTCATCGCCGGCGGGCAGGAGATCTTCACGCCTGCAGTGGATGGGCTCGACGTCGTGCTTACCATAGACGAGAACATACAGTACAGCTGCGAGAAGCATCTGGAGAGCGCGGTCAAGGAGTTCGGCGCAAAAAGCGGTTTCGTGTTGGCAATGGATCCTTTTACAGGAGAGGTGCTTGCTGCGGCTAGTTATCCGTTTATAAATCCTAATGACCCTCTGAAGACCTCCAATAAGGACAGAAGGCTTGTGCCGATAACTGACCAGTACGAACCGGGCTCCACAATGAAAACCTTCATTGCGGCAGCGGCCCTGGAGGACAACCTGGTAAGGCTTGATGAGATGTTCTACGACCCGGGCTACATACGAGTCGCTGACGCGAGGATAAACTGCTGGAAGCTGCCGGGGCACGGAGAGCAGACGCTTGTCGAAGCGATGGCCAACTCCTGCAACCCCGTTTTCAGCTCGATTGCTCTGAAATTGGGACCCGACAGGCTTACTCATTATTTCCAGGCATATGGATTTCGGCCTCAAGACAGGGCATAGACTTCCCGGGAGAGGCGACCGGCATAATGCACAAACCCGAGAATTTCAGGCTTGTCGAGCAGGCAACATCCGCATTCGGCCAGGGCATCTCGGTGACCGGAATACAGCTGATATCCGCGATGAGCGCAATCGCCAACGGAGGCTCCCTTATGAGGCCTTACATGGTCAAAGAGCTCAGGGACTCCGACGGCAATGTGGTGAAGAGCTTCAAGCCCACGAAGCTGAGGCAGGTGCTGTCGGCGGATACTATCGCCAAGATGCAGTATATGATGCATGAAGTAACGCTGATCATCGGAAGCAAGGCAATACCGCAGGGCTACAGCATCGCAGGCAAGACCGGCACATCCCAGAAACCGGCCGCCACGGGCGGCTACGGCAGCGAGAACACTGCTTCGTTCATGGGCTACATACCGGCGGAAGACCCGAAGATTGTGATGCTGATTTCGGTCGACGAACCATCCTCATCCAACAGGTACGGCGGCACGATCGCAGCCCCCGTCTTCAAGCAGGCCGCGGCCGAAGTCATGAGATATATGGGCATAGCCCCGAGCATCAGCGAGGCGGATAAGACGAAAGCAGCAGGGCTTAAACAAGTGCCAAACGTAATCGGCATGACCAAGTACCAGGCAAATTCGGCGATGCGCTCATCCGGCTTCGTGCTGGCGTCCGAGGGCACCGGCAGCAGGGCGACGGAGATGGTGCCAAGGCCGGGACGATGGCGCTTGAAGGCTCAGCCGTGGTGGTATACTTTCAAGATGCTGCCTCATCCTCCGAGAAGGGCAAGCTCGATGCGACGATTCCCGACCTGAGGGGGAAATCTTTGAAAAATGCAGCGCTTTCGGCCGGTCTGTCAGGCTTTTCGCTGACGCCTGTGGGAAGCGGCATAGTATATAAGCAGGAGCCTGCCGCAGGGGGCAGGTACTTGAAGGGCACACAGATTACTGTCTGGTTGAGACAGCAGTAAATCGCATTCATTGAGGTGTGGCATGAAGCTTTCCGAACTAGTCGATGGAATAGGCCCGTCTGAGCTGACGGCAATCGAGGACATCGAGATAAACAGGGTCTGCTATGACTCAAGGCAGGTCCAGCCCGGCGACTTATATGTTGCCCTGATTGGCGCGAAGCTCGATGGGCACGATTTCGTAAAGTCCGCCTGCGAAAGAGGGGCTTGGCAGTCGTACACAGCCGCGCTATCGCAATTCCTGACGGTGTTGTCGCAATCAAGGTCGACGATTGCAGGGCGGCTTTGTCAAAGATAGCCGCAAGGTTCTTCAATTACCCTTCCGCCAGGCTCAAGGTCATCGGCATTACGGGCACCAAGGGCAAGACCACGACGGCCTACCTTGTCGAACGAATACTCAGCAGCAACGGCATAAAGTGCGGGATGCTGGGTTCATTGGAATATAAGACCGGCCTCAGGAAGATAAACGCGGTGAACACGACGCCGGAATCGCTCGATATTGCGGGCTATATGTCTGAGATGCTTATCGCAGGCTGCACCGCCTGCATAATGGAAGTCTCCTCGCATGCGCTTGCTCAGGGCAGGGTGGAGGATGTCTGCTTCGATGTCGGTGTGCTTACAAACATGGGCCACGACCATCTTGACTACCATCTGACATATGAGGGCTACGTAATGTCAAAGGCGAAGCTCTTCTCCTCGCTCGGGAAATGCCAGGAGGAATCCCAGAAGCAGGGGCACAGGGCCGCAGTTATTAATGCCGATGACAAGTACGCGGACTACATGGGAAGGCAGGCCAGGGAGGCCGGGGCCAGAGGCATTACATACGGGCTGTCAAATGGGGCCTACCTCTATGCCGACGAAATCGAGAAGGGGCCGACGTCAACGAGCTTCCACGTTAGGACCCTCGATGGCGCGGACGTTGCCGTCAATACCGGGCTGATCGGAACATTCAACGTCTACAACTGCCTGGCAGCGATTGGGGCGTGCTTGCCCTTAGGGGTGGGGCTTGAGGAATCTGCAGCGGCGCTTTCCGGCTTCCATGGGGTCCCAGGAAGGTTCGAGAAAGTCGATGCCGGCCAGGATTTCAGCGTAATAGTGGACTTTGCGCACAATCCTGAGAGCCTTGAAAGCGCACTTGCCACGGCCAGGGAGTTCACCAAAGGCGATCTGATTGTAGTATTCGGCTGCTGTGGGAACCGGGACAGGACCAACAGGCCATGGATGGCAAGCATCTCGCAGAAGCTTGCCGACAGGGTATTCGTCACACATGACAACCCGTTGGACGAGGAGCCCGAGAATATCATCGACGATATTAGGGCCGGCTTGAATGAAGGCACGCCCTACGAGATAGAAAGGGACAGGGGAATCGCGATAAGGAAGGCAATCGGCTCAGCGAAATCCGGGGATACAGTGCTAATCGCGGGAAAGGGAGCCGAAACATATCAGAAGACCGGCCAGAAGGTCATCCATTTCGACGACAGGGAAGAGGCCGCGGCCGCGATAAAGGAGCGGATCACAAGATGAATTTCGAGCTTGCGTGGCTTATCGAGGTATCGGGCGGAAAGCTAGCCAGTGGCCCGGCCGATAGCATCATTAAGGGTTTTGCGTCGGATAGCAGGCACAAAGGGGATTCCTGGCTCTTCGTCGCCCTGAAAGGTGAGAAGACCGACGGACATGACCACCTTGCCGGCGCCTTCGAAAACGGTGCCAGGGCGGCTCTGGTGTCAAGGATACCCGGACAAGTACCGGAGGGCATGAGCCTGATACTGGTAGAAGACGTAATCCTTGCCCTGGGCCTGATGGCGAAGCACCACAGGGAACGCTTCAGCCCGATCGTCTTCGGCGTGACCGGATCCGCCGGAAAGACCACCACAAAGGACATGACGGCGGCAGTCCTGTCGAAGAAGTACAAGGTGCTCAAGACAATGGGCAACCTGAACACGGAGATAGGGTGTCCGCTTACGCTTTTGAATATGGAGCACCATCACGAGGCGGCAGTCATCGAGATGGCCATGCTTGACTTCGGCCAGATCAAGTACCTTACGGAGCTGGCGAAGCCTAAGAAGGGCATAGTCACCATAGTCGGCAGCATGCATATGGAGTTTTTGGGTTCCCAGGAGGGCATAGCGAAGGCGAAAAGGGAGCTTGTAGAAGCCCTCCCTGAGGACGGGCTTGCGATAATCAACTGCGACGACCAAAGGGTGTTCGCCATGAAAGAGGCAGCCAAGTGCCCATATCTTACATATGGCCTCGGCGAGTGCGCAGATATCAGGGCCATAAATCTTGCCACTGACAGCGAAGGGACCTCGTTTGATGTGGTCCTATCTAAGAAGGCGACTGAGCTTCTCAAGGTATCTTCATCGAGCATCCCCGGCATGAAGGTCCCGTTTGCCGGATCTCACCAGGTAAGAAATGCGCTTGCAGCATTGTGCGCGGGGCTTTCAGAAGGGGTCGGGGCGGAGGATGCCAAGGTTGCGATAGCCACATTCACACCCTCAGCGATGAGGATGACGCTCAAGAAATCGCTGTTCGGTTTCGAGGTGCTCGATGATTCCTACAACGCCAACCCGGAATCGGTCCCGGCGGCCTCAGAATCGGCCTTCGCGCTGGCAGCCGGCCGGCCTCTGTTCATGGTGCTTGGCGGCATGGTAGAGCTTGGCACCAGGTCGCTCGATTTGCATCACGAGCTGGGAATGAAGCTTGCGAAATTGCCTATCGCCGGAATAGTCACCATGGGCAAGCTCGGCCATGGAACTTATGAGGGGCTTCTAATGGGCGGCTATAAGAAAGTGCAGCACACCGACACATATGAGCAGGCGAAGGACAAGATACTGGAAATAGCCACGCCCGGAAGCCTGGTCCTCGTTAAGGGAAGCCGGTCTGTGGGCATGGACCATGTGGTAAGGATGCTAACAGGCGAGAAGGAAACGGCCCACTAAGATTTGAGGTGAGACATGGAAAGCATCGTTCTTTCATTCGCCGCTTCCTGCCTTGTAGGGGTACTTGCGGCCCCGTGGGCGATCAAATTGTTAAAGAGGTTCAAGCTGGGCCAGTTCGTAAGGGACGACGGCCCGCAGACGCATCTGGTAAAACAGGGCACTCCCAGCATGGGCGGGACGATAATGGCCCTTGCGGTGCTCGCATCGCTCATATTCTTCATACCGGCTTCGCCTGAAGTCTTCGCCACGTGCATAACAGCGGCGGGCTTTGCGGCAATCGGTTTCGTGGATGACTTCCTCAAGGTAAGGCACAAGGCCAGCCTGGGGCTTATGGGCAGGTACAAGCTGCTTGGGCAGATCCTGTTCGCAGGGGCCCTCGCCGTGTTCGCGTATTCGACATCGGGCGGGGATGTCCATATACCATTCGTGGCAGCACCGTTGAAGATGGGATGGCTCTATGTGCCGTTTGCGATGTTCATCGTAATCGGCTCGGCCAATGGCGTGAACTTCGCAGACGGCGTCGACGGGCTCGCGGCAGGTGCCGCAGCTGCGTCTATAGGCACCTATGGTGTCATAGCCTTCCTGCAGTACCAAAACGGGCTTGCCGCATTGTCGGCCGCGTTCGTCGGCGCATGCCTTGCCTTCCTCATGTTCAACTCACACCCCGCCCTGGTATTCATGGGCGACACGGGGTCGTTGGGGCTGGGAGGGGCGCTGGGGGCATTCGCCGTGCTTACAAAGAATGAAGTGCTGCTCGCAGTAGTAGGCCTCCTCTACGTAATAGAGGTGCTCTCATCGGTGATACAGGTCTATTACATCCGCAAGCTAAACAGACGGCTTTTCAAGATGGCCCCCATACATCATCATTTTGAGCTGTTGGGGTATCCTGAGACTCATGTGGCCGTCGGTTTCTGGATAGCGGCATTTATAACCGGAGCGCTCGGGCTAGTAATCTTCTTAAGAGGTTAGGATGAGGGATATAAGGCGCAAGGACTATGACATGTCGATATTCGTGCCCGCGATGCTGCTGCTCGGAGGCGGCCTTGTCATGGTCTTCAGCTCCTCGCAGATGCAGGCCCTGGCTGATTACGGAGACATGTTCCACTACATCAAAAGGCAGATAATATGGGTTGTGCTCGGCGTCGGGACGATGTTGTTCACCATGCGCCTGAAGCTTGACAACGCCAAGAAGCTGGCAATACCGGTCTTTTTGGCAGCGCTTGCCGCGCTTGCGGCGGTCCTTGTGATTGGCAAGACGGTAGGCGGCGCCAAAAGGTGGATAGACGTCGGGCTGGGCACGTTGCAGCCATCGGAGTTCGCAAAGCCCGCAATGATATATCTGCTTGCCTGGTACTACGATTTCGTGGAAGGGCAGGGCAGATACGACTTCATCTATTCTGTCCTGGTTCCGATTGTGATCTCGGCTTCCATGGCAGGGCTTGTGCTTCTGGAGCCGGACTTCAGCACCGCGGGGCTTTTCGTAGTAATCGGGCTTGCCATGGTATTCACCAACACCAAGTACAAAGGGGTGCTGCTGGCCATTGGTGCGCCTGCCGTGGTAGGCGGTTTCATATGGGCTATACAGGAACCGTACAGGTGGCGAAGGATAACGGGCTTCCTTAATCCCTGGTCCGATTCGAGATCTACCGGATATCAGATCATTCAGACGCTCTATGCTCTGGGCTCCGGCGGCATTAAGGGCCTTGGGCTGGGGCTATCAAGGCAGAAGATGTACTATATCCCGGCACAGCACACGGACTTCATCTTCGCAGTAGTCGGCGAGGAGCTCGGCCTTCTGGGCACCGCCGGCTTCGGGCTCATGTTCCTCATCATCGCAATAAGGGGCCTGAGGCTCGCGAACCTGGCAAACGACACTTTCAGGGCGAACCTCGCCTACGGGCTTTCCATATGGATAGCGCTGCAGGCCTTCATAAACATGGGCGTCGTCGCGAACCTTCTGCCTGTGACAGGCATGACATTGCCCCTGGTATCGGCAGGGGGCTCTTCCATGCTGCCGACCATGGCCGCGATCGGCCTGCTGCTGAACATTTCTAGGAGCATCTGACAAATAACGGAGGTATAAATGCCTAATCCGCGTTTCATAGTGACCGGTGGGGGAACCGGCGGACACATATATCCGGCGCTCGCCGTAGCAGGCGAGCTGATGTCAAGATACCCAAAAGCCGCGCTGCTTTACGTAGGCGGGCGCAAGGGGCTTGAGGGAGAGCTTGTGCCCAGGGAGGGCTACGAGTTCAAGGCGCTTGAGATAAGAGGGCTCGATAGGAGCATAAGCTTTTCTGCGGTAATCTCAGCCTGGAAGGCGTTTACATCAGTGTTCCAGGCTATTAGGATAATCAAGGATTTCAAACCCGATGCGGTAGTCGGCACGGGCGGGTACGCGTCGTTTCCTGTAGGGGCTGCTGCCGTTCTTTGCAAAGTGCCGCTTATACTGCACGAACAGAATGTCTATCCTGGGCTTGCCAACAGGATGCTGGGTAGGTTCGCAAAAGGGCTGGCGATCAGCTGGGAGGGCTCCAGGTCGGGCTTCAAAGGCAATGCCGAGATAGTGCACACCGGAAATCCTATAAGGTCCTCCATAACGGGCACGAACAGGCAGCAGGCTCTTGAGAAGCTTGGATTGGAACCGGCTTCTAAGACGGTGCTCGTTTTCGGTGGCAGCCAGGGCGCCCAAAAGATAACCAGAGCGGCAATAGACGCAATGAAGCTTTCCGTTGATGACGATATAAGGGTGATTCTTGCCACCGGAAAGTCCAACTTCACCGCTTCAGCCGTGGAGGCTAAGTCGAAGGGACTGCCTTTCGCTGACAGCTTCGAAAAGAAGGGCCACAAGTTCTATATAGTGCCCTACCTGCATGATATGGGCTCGGCGCTTGCCGTTTGCGATCTGGTAGTCAGCCGCTCGGGGGCTTTGACTCTCGCTGAGATAACGGCGAAGGGCCTTCCTTCGATACTAATACCGCACCCATTGTACCCGATGATGTCCAGCGGAAGAACGCATCGGCCATGCAAGGGGCCGGAGCTGCGGTAATGATAGAAAACGACGCTTTAGGCGGCGCTGCTTTGAAAAGCGCTGCTGACGGCCTCCTGGCAGATCCGGCGAGGCTCAAACGAATGTCTGAGGCAGCGTTAGCCCTTGCCATGCCGGCGGCAGCGCCTGCGGTCGCAGAGCTTGTCCTGCGCCATATGAAAGGGGGCAATGCCTGATGATAGAAGGCAGGGTGCATTTCATAGGCGCTGGAGGCTACGGCATGAGGCCGCTGGCGGCCATACTCCTCAAGCTGGGAAACCAGGTCTCCGGTTCGGACATCAAGGACAGCGCCGGGCTCAGGGAGCTGGAAGGGATGGGCGCGCAGGTCTGGCTCGGGCACAACCCGGAAGGAATCGCCTCATCCACGGCTGTGATTTACTCGAATGCCGTGCCAGAGGATGATCCGGAGCTGAGTGAGGCAAGAAGGCTTGGTATAAAGGTGCTGCCAAGGGCCGACCTGCTGGCCATGCTCTTCAACTCGACTTGCGGGATTGGAGTCACAGGCACACATGGCAAGACGACCACCACGGCAATGCTTACATACATACTCATAGAGGCAGGATTAGACCCAATGGCTCTAGTGGGCTCCGGGCTTCCCGATATGCCCACAGGAGGCAGGTATGGGGCCGGTCCCTACATGGTAGTGGAGGCTGACGAAGCCTACGGCACATTTCTAAAGCTCAGGCCCTATGCTGCGATAATCACCAATGTCGACGATGACCACAGGGACCACTACGGCACTTATGAGGCCATCAAGGAAGCATTCGGCTCATATTCGGCAAGCATCAGGCAGGATGGCTTGCTAGTTGTATGTTCAGAATTCTCCGGACGCCGTTGAGGCCGCGCAAAAGGCCACATGCAAAACGGTACGCTACGGGCTGACGGAGGCGAACGGCTATGGCTCAAAGGACGTCGTCGTTTCGGGCTTCGGCTCGGAGTTTACGGTAATTCAGCACGGGGCTGCCCTGGGAAGGCTCAAGCTGGCAGTGCCGGGCATGCACAACATAGCAAACGCTTTGGGGGCGGCCGCCGTGGCTTTGGAAATAGGCGTGCCCTTCGACAAGATCAGGGATGGCATTTTTGCCTATAAAGGCGCGGACAGGAGATGCCAGAGGATATCGGTTTCGGCCGGCATCGAAGTGATCGATGACTACGCCCACCATCCCGAAGAAGTAAAGGCGACCCTGTCAGCTCTTAAATCCGCGACGCCAGGAAGGCTTATCGCTATCTTCCAGCCACAGAGGTTCTCAAGGACCAAGCTGCTTATGGACCGGTTCGCCACGGCTTTCTCCGACGCCGATTACCTGCTTGTGACGGAAGTCTACTACAAAGGCACCGGTGAGGAGCCCATAGAAGGGGTCAACGGAAGAGTGCTGGCCGGAAGGATTTCCATGGTCAGAGGGAGCACTGTGGACTTCGCGGAAGGCGCCGAGGCCGCGGCCGTTTGGGCGCTTTCCATCGCCAGAAGGGGAGATACGGTAGTTACAATGGGCGCCGGCGACATCTGGAAGGCTACAAGGATTATGGCAGAACGCCTCAAGGAGGGCGAGGATGGGCGCTAAGCTGATGCTTTCGGATAAGGCGCAAAGGGAGCTGGAAAGCCTGTCGGGCTCGCCTGTGCTTATGGATGAGCCAATGAGCCTGCATACCACTTTCAGGCTCGGAGGCCCAGCAGACATATTCACGGCCCCCGCTGACGCCGAAAGCTTCGCCGCTTGCATACGCTGGGCCCATGCAAATGCCATAGAGCATCTAGTCCTGGGGGCCGGAAGCAACCTGCTAGTTGCAGATGCCGGCATTAGGGGCCTTGTTCTTGCGACCACATCTTTGAAGAGATGGAGCATCGATGGCGATACGCTTGTCGCCGAATCCGGCGTCTTCATGCCGGCCCTTTCAAAGGCCCTTGTGGATGAGGGTTTCTCCGGTTTCGTCGAGGCGTGCGGGATACCCGGTTCCATCGGAGGCGGCCTTCATATGAACGCCGGTGCCTATGGATGGAACATCTCTAAGGTGACTAAGAGGGTAATTGCTGTGAATGCAGCGGGGGAGGGCCTCGAGCTCGACTGCGAGCAGATGGAGTTCGGCCCGAAGACCAGCGCGTTAATGAAGCAAGGCTACATCGCCCTGTCGATGCATGCCCATATCGAGAAAGCAGACAAGGACGCGATGAGGGCGAAAGCATCGGAGCTTCTTAAGGACAGGGCATCGAAGCAGCCACTGGAGCTTCCAAATGCCGGCTGCATCTTCAGAAACCCGACAGGCGCGGGGGCTGGCAGGCTTATTAGATTCCTGCGGACTTAAGGGCAGCAGGCTCGGAGGAGCGATGGTCTCCTTGAAGCATGCGAACTTCATAGTGAACGCGGCGAACGCGAAATCATCCGAAGTACGCGCTCTCATCGACAAGGTGAGGCAAGAAGTGTTCGAGAGATTCGGAGAGAGGCTGGAGCCTGAAGTAAGGCTCGTCGGTGATTGGGATGAGCGATAGCCCGGCAGGAATGCCAGCGGGCAAAGGGAATAGCACGTTCTCGGTGGGAGGCAGGCAGAGGGCTTTGCCCAGGCCTGCGGCGTTGCCAATACTCCTTGCCTTCGCCATGATCGCCGTAATCACATTCCTGTATTCGCCTGCGTTCGACGTAAGGGAAGTAGGAGTTGCCGGCAACTTGCATTTCTCGGCCATGGAAGTCGAGGAGCTCGCCAGGGTGCCGCGCGACAGGAACATGTTGCTTATAAGATCGAAGGGCATAGCCGAGCGCCTTATGATGGCGCCCCGGATTGAGTCTGCGATCATCAGGAAGAGCTACCCCTCGAAACTTGAGATCACAATAGTCGAAAGGCAGACTGTGGCCTACTTGCCCTACGGGGGATTCTTCATGGAGCTGGACGCGGGAGGCCTCGCAATTGGAGTCTCAGAGGCGATAACCGATCCTAACCTGCCCATAATCACGGGCTTCGTCCCCACCTTCGCGCTGCTTGGCGAGAAGGTCAAACCGGCAAGCAGGATCGAGGCAGCATGCAGCCTCGGCGCGCAACTTCGCCAGAAGAACGTGCCCAACATCTCCGAAGTTAATGTGAAAGACATGCAGGATATTGTTATAATTACTAATGAGGGTTCCAGAATATTGCTTGGCGCCGCTGACGGCATAGAGGAAAAGCTGGCCATGGCCGTCGACATCCTATCAGGCGCAAGGGCCAGGAAGCAGGCATTTAAGTATATAGATGTGAGGATAGCCGACAGGCCGGTGCTTGGTACCAAGTAGGCTTGTGGCTTTTGGTGGAATGGGCAGAAACGATAAGAACGGAATAATCGCCATCGATATAGGCTCATCGAAGATAGCGGCATTGATGTTCACAGCCGACCTGGCTGGCAACCCCGTCGTTGAAGGATTCGGGGTTGTCGCGTCCGAGGGCGTGAAAAAGGGCATGATCACGGACGTGGAAGCCGCAGCCGCCGCAATTTCCGCGGCCGTTACCAAAGCTGAGGATAAGAGCGGCATGCTTGCAGGACAGGCTGTCGTCGGCATAGGCGGGAAGCATATCGGCTCCCAGAGGTCCAACGGCATGATCCCCCTGGAAAAGGGGCCGAGGCGCATCACCCAGGAGGACTTGGACAAGGTGATAGGCTACGCCGGCGTTGTGAGGCTTCCTGAGGATTCCTCCCTGCTTGGCATAGTGCCCAGGGACATCATCGTCGACGGGCAAAGAGGCATTGACAGGCCAATAGGCATGGGCGCAGTCAGGCTCGAAGTGGACGCGATTGTCCTTACCGCAGGGACCTCCCAGCTTGAGGCCTGCGAGGCGGCGATTCGCCCCCTTAGGACGGAGCTTGCCGGCAAATATGCAAACGCGATCTGCTCAGCTGAAGCGGTCCTTACGCCTGAGGAGAAAGAATGGGGCGCTGCTGTCGTGGACATCGGTGCGGGGACCACAGACATAGCGATTTATACAGAGAAGAGCCTTATCCGCCTCGGGATAATTCCGATAGGCAGCTCCAACATAACCAGGGACATCGCCCAGGTGCTGCAAGTGCCGGTGACGCATGCCGAGAACCTGAAGGTCAAGTTCGGCACCGCAAGGCCAGCCATGGTGGACAAGGACGAGATCATAGACTCCACTAGCATGGCGGTGGGTGCGGACGCATCGTTGGGATCCGCGATTTCGAGGTGCGAGCTGTGCCGCGTCATAGAGGCGAGGGTATACGAGATTGTTGAGCAGGTGGCATTGATGCTTGAGCAGGAGGGGCTTTTGGGAAGGCTCCCCTCTGGCATAGTGCTTACGGGCGGCGGAAGCCTGATGCCCTACCTGCCGGAATACATACAGGAGAACCTCAAAGTCCCGGCGAGGCTGGCAAGGCCGTCTGCGACATTGAGCCTCCCGAAGGAGATCGACTACCCGCAGATGTCGGCAGTGGCCGGCCTTGTGAGGACGTGCCTTATGGATCAGAGATCAGGCGGGGATTCGTCGAACCAGAAGCGCGAAAAGAGCCCCGGCAGGGGAATGAAGAACCTATTAAAAGGATTGATAGACCTTAACTGAGCATGAGGGGGACAGTCTAATGTTCGTAGTAGAAGCTGAGGGCCTCGGATCGGCGAAGATAAAAGTAGTAGGTGTTGGCGGCGCCGGATGCAATGCCGTAAACAGGATGGTAGAAGCAGGCATAGACGGCGTCGAATTCATAAGCATGAATACGGATGCCCAGGCGCTCTCAAGGAGCCTGGCGCCCAAGAAAGTCCAGCTGGGCGCGAACCTCACAAAGGGTTTGGGCGCAGGCGCGAACCCCGAGGTGGGCAAACAGGCGGCCGAAGAGAGCAGGGATAACATAACTGAGGCCCTGTCCGGCGCGGACATGGTCTTTGTGACTGCAGGCATGGGCGGCGGCACCGGCACGGGGGCAAGCCCACTCATCGCCGAGATAGCCCGGCAGACCGGCGCTTTGACGGTCGGCGTAGTTACCAAGCCGTTCAACTTCGAGGGTGCCAGAAGGTCCGACTTCGCCATAAAAGGCATTGAGGAGCTCAGAAGCAAGGTAGACACCCTGATAATAATACCGAACGAGAGGCTCTTGACGGTGGTCGAGAAGAACACCAGGCTGTCGGAAGCTTTCAGGGTAGCCGACGACGTGCTCAGGCAGGGCATACAGGGCATCACCGACGTAATCGTGAAGGCCGGCGAGGTGAACGTGGACTTCGCGGACGTGAAGACCATCATGACCAACGCGGGCTCGGCCCTTATGGGAATCGGCATCGCCGAGGGCGAGGACAGGGCGCTTGTGGCCGCCAAGGAGGCCATCTCGAGCCCTCTGCTGGAAGCCTCCATTCAAGGCGCCAAGGGCGTTCTTTTCAACGTCACGGGCGGCGACGACCTGACGCTCAGCGAAGTGTATCAGGCAGCCGGACACATACATGACAGCGTAGACCCTGATGCCATGGTCATTTTCGGATCCGTCGTGGACCCTACCATGGAGGGCAAAGTGAAAATCACCGTAATCGCCGCGGGCTTCAGCGACCAGTCGGCTAACATGAGGGGCATCATGCAAAGGCGCACGGCGCCGCAAAGGCAGGCGCCCACCTATAACGCCGATGTAAAGCCGGTGCAGGCACCCAGGGCGCCCAGCGGGCCCGTACAGGAAGACGACGAGGATATCCCGCCGTTTCTCAGGCGATAGAAGGAGCATAATCAATGCCACAGGAAAACAGGATCACGCAGGCCGATCCCAATTTTGCAGGCGGATTGCCCGAAGGGGCCGAGGTCGTACTGCTAAAAGACGGGGCGGAAATACTGAAGACGGATGTCAGCTGGTTCGATGCCTATCTTGACGCTGAAGGGTGCCCCGAAGGCTGGCCTCAGCTCAACATAAAGGTCCTTAGCGCTTCGGGCTGGACGGAAATCGAGGAGCTTGCCAGAAGGAGCTTCTGGGAGCACGAAACGACCGTTACGGTTGCGGTAAGGAAGGGCAAGGCGAAGTTCGCCTGCGGAACCATAATCCCCATCATCAGGGGCGGGAAGGAAGTCTGCACAGAAGTGGAGCGCCTTTCTGCCGGAGACACAGTCATAATGCATGATTACATGATGCTCAGAAACGGGCATATCGACCCCAAGAAGCAGGTCATCGTAAGGCATCAGGGGGTCATGGAGAAGAAGAAGAACCCCGCGGAAGGGTCAAAACTTTACTTCATCAAGACGGCGTCCGGCGACATAATCGCCGATGGAATAGTAGCCTATACTGGCAGGGAATGAAAAGTGGGCGGCGATTTTAAGCTTTGTGAGGGCCGGGAAGGCCTGGTCCTGCTGAAATCGAGGATATTCGCCGAAGAGGGCTTCATCGCGGCCTTTACTACCAGGAAGGGCGGGTGGAGCCCTCCTCCTTTCGACGGGCTGAACATGGGCTTTGGCGTTCCGGACGATCCCTCGAATGTCATAAAGAACAGGGAGCTTGTGCTTACCGAGCTGGGTTTGGATCCGTCAAAGGCCGCCTCCATGAGGCAGATCCATGGCGTAAGGATTCAAGAAGTCGAGGATGGCGCCATCGGCGGCGGTATGCTGCCGGAAGGCTCGATCCCAGGGACGGACGGGATATTCACAAGCCGTCCGGGAGTGTCCCTGATTGGCACTTTCGCTGACTGCGTGCCGATTGTGATTGCAAACCCAAAGACAGGGCGCATAGGCGTAGTGCATGCGGGTTGGCGAGGGACGGCGCTTGGCGCGTGCCTGGCCCTGGCAGATTCAATGGGCATCACAAAAGAGAATGCCGCCGACTGCATAGCCGCCATCGGCCCTCATATCAGGCCGTGCTGCTATGAAGTGGGGGAGGAAGTCGCAGACGCAATATCCTCGATGGAATTCTGCGCGCCTGCGATCAGCAGGGAAGCGGGCATCATAAGGGCCGACCTTGGGTATGCCAACGAGCTTCAGCTGTTATCCCTCGGTTTTACCAAGAGCCATATATCCAGCTATGAAGGGTGCACTTCCTGCGAGGAGGGCATGTTCTTCTCGCACAGGAGAGATAAGGGAAGGACGGGGCGTTCGGCGGCGATTGCCGCCTCGCTGCAAGGCTAATGGACGATAAGGCGCAATCGGGCGGGCACGGCGTCGAAAACCGTAGCTCAGGCGGGGAATATATGAGAAGGTTCGGGTTGTGGGTGCTTATCGCCCTGGCCCTGATCTTCCTGACCGTGGCTTACTCCATGGTATATGACTCGCTCATAGGCAGGGTAACGCCTACCATCATCGTCCAGGAGGGCACTGTGGAGAGGTTTGCCTCCTGCAACGCGCTTGTCATCAGAGACGAGAGGCTGGTGCCGGCATCAGCCCCCGGAAGCTTCAATCCCGTTGCTAAAGAGGGCGAAAGGCTGGCCAAAGGCGGGGTAGCGGCAAGAATCGGCGGCCTGCCTGAGCCGGCCGAGGTGGTGGACGTCGCCCAGAAGCTGAAGGACGAGGCTGATTTGGCGCTGCTTCTTTTGGAGAAAGCGGATGCTGCACTTAGCGATGCGAGGATATTCCTTTCCGCCAAGGAGGCTGAGCTTGCCATCTACCTGAACCGGGGGGACAGCAGAAGCGCCGAGAGGCTGAAAAAGGAAGTCCAGGATTCAAAGGACAGGGTAGCGGAGGCAATTGCCGCAAAAGTGGCAGCATCCGAGGAATATGACGCGAAGCTTGAGGCGGCGATGGACGCCCCGTCTCCGGTGTCCGCGGACGCAGAGCTGGGCGGAGTAAAGGTGAGGACGGGCCGGCAGGCAGTTGTAAGCTTTGAATGGGACGGGCTGGAGGACGAGCTGTCCCCTGCCAATCTCACTCTCCTGGACATGGACTACTCCATTTCGGAAGAGGCCTCGGAAAATGTCAGAAAGCCGGGAGATGCCCTATTAGCTGGGGACATAGTCTTCAGGGAGGTGGGCAGCCTCAGCACCGATGTGCTTTTGTACCTGCAGGGCGTTGACCCTGAGTTCCTATTGCCCGGCAGCATGCACAGGCTCAGGTTCACCAGGATGTCGTCCGAGAAAGTGGCAGCCAAGCTTAAAGCCAGCAAGACGGCAGACGACGGCACCGTAAGGGCATACCTCTCGCTGGACAGGTATGTGACCTCAATGACCGGCATGAGGACAGTCGAAGTGGAGCTGCTTTTGGAAAGCTACTCCGGCCTGATAGTGCCCGCCAGGGCGATTTCCACAGGGGACGGCAAGTCCGTGGTCAGGGTCATGAGGCAGGACCGCTTCATAGAAGTGGAAGTTGAGGTCCTGGGGATTGTGGACGGGGAGGCCGCCGTAAGGTCCAATTCCCTAAGGCAGGGCGACAAGGTGAGATATGATGGATGAGCATGAGCTGGCCCAAGTCGGCAGGAACGCCGCCGAGGTAATGGAAAGGGTCAGGCGCGCGGCCATCAGCTCCGGCAGGAAGCCCGGCGAGATCCGGCTGATCGGCATCAGCAAGAGAAAGCCGGCCGAAGCCATACTAAAGGCCTTTGATGCAGGAATTAGGGAGTTCGGGGAGAATTATGTGCAGGAGGCCGAGGCGAAGGCCCCTTTAATGCCCGAAGGCGCCCTTCTGCATATGGTCGGAGGATTACAGAGGAACAAGGCCAAAAAGGCCGCTAAAATCTTCAGCATGGTGCAAAGCGTAAATTCGACGGGACTTGCGGATGCGCTGAATAGTGCTTGCGCTGACATGGGCAAGCGCATGGAAGTGCTAGTCGAAGTAAATATAGCCGGAGAACAGGGAAAATCCGGCCTCGGACCGGATGTGCTGGGTGAGCTCCTTGCCCATTTCGCAGAGCTTAAAAGCCTCACTTGTGCAGGGATTATGGTGATACCGCCCGCCGAGGACTCAAGCTCCTATTTTCCCAGGGCAAGGGAAGTATTCGAGAGGGCGCGAGCCGCAGGTTTTGCAAATACCGACATGAAGGTGCTTTCGATGGGCATGTCCTCGGACTTCGAGGAGGCCATCATTGAGGGCGCCACCATGGTCAGGATAGGAAGGGCCATTTTCGGGCAGAGGTGATCGGTTTGAAACTTTACGACAGGGTAGCGGCAATTGCAGGCGAACAGGCGGCGGGAGCGGCCCAGGCGGCCTTCGACAGGGCATTGGCGCACAACAGGCCGGCGCTCACCCAGTTTCTTGATTCGAAATCGTGCGATGCCGTAAAGTCCGCGCTATTTAAATCGTCTGAGGCAGTATACAGGACCTATGGCGGGTACCGCGGTTCCAGCAGGGCAAAAGTGGCAATCGCCCCGGTTGGGTACGACTGGGAAGGGTTCGAGCCGGAGATAGGATATTTCTGCATCAAGGCGCCCGATGCCGGAGTCGATGAGATGCTTACTTATGTGAAGGCGGCGGGCGTACAGGAATCCGAGCTGGGCGACCTGTTCCTCTCTGGTGCCGATGTCTGCGGCGTAGCTAGCATTCAGGCGGCGGAGAAGCTGGCATCCAAAGGTATTGACGTCAGGGGGCTGCCGTTCGCGGTGAAGGTCGTCGACCCTTACGATATAGCATTGCCAGGCCAACAGGCTAAGCCCATCAGGGCCACGGTGAATTCCATGAGGTTCGATGCGGTGGCGGCATGCGGCTTTCCGGCTAGCAGGACGCGCCTTGCAGCCGAGATCGAGCTTGGCAGGGCGAAGCTCAACGGCAGGGTTGTAACAGATTCTGCTGCCAAGATCAAACTAGGGCGATGTAATCGTGATGCGCGGCAGGGGCAGGCTCACAGTGGACGAAGAGGGCCCGATCACCAAGAAGGGGCGCCTGTCGATAAGGATTTCCAGATACTCCGTGATATAGGAGGGTTGCCGATGATATCTCCCCTTGAGCTGAAAAACAAGGAGTTCTCGGTCAGGATGCGCGGGTACGACCGCAATGAAGTGGACGATTTCCTGGGCCTTCTCATAGGCGATTATGAGGCGCTGTACAGGTTCTACAGGAAGAATTCGGGATCTGCCGACCAGGAGGCGCCCGAGATGGCCCCCCCGGCACCGGCTGCTCCAGCACGCTCTGCCGAGGCCGCAGACAGGATCGCAGACAAACCGGCGGCCCAGGAGCGGATGCCGGTCAGGATGCAAGAGCCCGTGCTGGCCGAACCTGTACAATATAGCGGCCCGGACTGGGACGATGCCGCAAAGAGCATCAAAGAGATCCTTGCCATGGCCCAGAAGGCGGCAGAGGATGCAAGGTCCACTGCATCAAAGGAGGCGTCCTCGATAATCAACGAGGCCACCCGCGAGGCAGCAGGAATAGCCAAGGATGCGGACGAGAAGATCAAGGCTGCAGAGCGCAGGCTAGCAGACCTTTCGGCGCAGGAATCGGCCCTCAGGGCGAGGATGAAGGGATATTTGGAAGTCTACAAGCAGCTGATTGACGATTTCGAGGCGACATCAGGAATTGATTACAGCCTTTAGTACGGCTTTATTGAAGGGCAGGCAAGCGTGTGATAGAATCGAATTCGTGCGGTAGTGCCAAGGGCAATGAAGATTTCGTTGTCGGCAGGGCTTACAGGTGGCTTGCGATAGTCTCTGGAATGCTCCTCGCGGCGGACCAGCTGTCGAAGTTCGCGGCACTGCAGCTTATCAGGCCGTATCAGACGGTTGCGACCCCTTTGGGCAGGCTCTTGAGGTTCACGCTCATCTTCAATGACGGGGCGGCCTTCGGGATAATGTCCGGGAAAAGGTGGCTGATCATTGCGATAGCGGTCCTTATGGCGGCAGGGGCGCTGATCTTCTGGCGGAGCCTGTGGAACATGGGAAAGGTCGCAAGGGTTTCTGCTGCTGTGGTATTGGCAGGATCCGTGGGGAATATGATAGACAGGATCAGGCTGGGCAGCGTTATTGATTTCATCGAAGTCCCTATTGTACCGCTGTTCCAGGTGTTCAACTTCGCGGACGCATTCATAGTTCTCGGATCGATCGTATTCATCTATGCAATATTTCGTGCTTCGTAGTCGAGAGGAGGAGTTTCATTGTTCCCGACCTTGTTCAAAGTAGCAGGTTATCCCATCCTTACCTGGGGCGTATCGCTTGCGCTCGCATTCATAGTCTGTACGCTGGTGGCGGCCATCATAGGCAAGAAGAGGGGCCTTAAGAGCGACACGGTGATAGACGCTGCCCTGATAATATGCATCGTCTCGATACTTACCGCAAGGCTTCTGTACGTCATCCTCAACTTCGACCAGTACAGCTCGGACCCGATTAGCATCATATACCTTCGTGACGGCGGCCTTTCCTTCATAGGTGGCGCGATAGGCGGCATCCTGACCGGCTGGCTGTTCACAAGGGTGCGTAAGGTAAGCTTCGCCGACGGATCCGATGTCGGCGCAGTAGTACTTACGCTAGGCTACGGCATCGTAAGGCTCGGCTGTCTTGCCAATGGCTGCTGCTATGGCCTTCCTTCCGACGTCTCGTGGGCGCTTGCCTGCGGACCCGGCGAGGTGCTAAGGCATCCTACCCAGCTGTATGCATCGATACTGGGATTCTTGATGTTCGCAGTGCTCCTGTTCCTGTTCCTTAAGAAGTCCGAGAAGTTCAAGGGACTGCTCATTTGGCTGTACGTCGCAATATACTCCGCCGGAAGGTTCGCGATAGAATTCTTCAGGGTGGGGCCTAGGGACTACTTCTCTCCGCTTACGCTGACACAGGTATTCACAGTGGTGACTTTCCTGGCCGCAGTGGGCGTGATAGTAATCGAGCTGGGGAAGAGGAAGGCTAGGGGATAATGTTCCGCAACGCAACCGCAGCCTCCGAGGATTCGGGGACAAGGTTGGATACTTTCCTTGCGAAGGGGTCTTTGGCCCCTTCGCGCTCTTTTGCAGCAAAGCTTATCGAAACCGGCAAAGTGGGCGTAAACGGCAGGGCAGAGAAGGCTTCATACAGGATGCAAACAGGGGATGAGGTCCTGGTGGACTTCCCTGACGTGCCTGGAAAGTCAGAATTAGCGGCAGAATCCGGCGAGCTGGCCGTAGTGTATGAAGATGAGGATATCATAGTCGTCGACAAGCCTAAAGGGCTTACGGTGCACCCGGGGGCCGGCAGAAGCACGGGGACTCTCGTGAACCTGCTTTTGGGCAGGGAGGGCGGCCTTTCTTCCATCGGCGGGGTGGCAAGGCCCGGAATCGTCCACCGCTTGGACAAGGACACATCCGGCCTGATGGTCGTAGCCAAGAACGACAACTCCCATATCAAGCTTTCGGCAGATCTTGCGGCGCGCAGGATGGGCAGGACCTACCATGCGATAGTAAAGGGCGGCTTTGGGGAGGAATCGGGAAGGATTGACGTGCCCTTAGGTAGAAACACAAATGACAGGAAGAAGATGTCGGCAAAACCCGACGGGCGAAGCGCCGTTACCTTCTTCAAGGTTCTCGAGAGGTTCCAGGGCTATACGCTGGTGGAGCTTAAACTGCAGACGGGCCGGACGCACCAGATCAGGGCGCACATGAGCTATATTGGCCATCCAGTCGCAGGGGACTTGCAGTACGGCGGGACGAGCGGGGAATTGGCCTTGAGCTCGCAGGCACTGCACGCCGTGAAGCTGCAGCTGAGCCATCCTGCCGACGGGCGGGCGATGGAGTTCAATTCCGAGCCGGGCGCCGAGTTCAAGAAAGCATTATCGATTCTCAGGCAGTACCAGGGGGGTGCCAAAAGATGATTGACAGATACGGCTACGCCGAGATGAAGGCTATTTGGGGCGATGAGCACAGGTTCGAGACATGGCTTAAAGTGGAGGTGCTGTCAGCCGAGGCCTGGAGCAATCTGGGCAGGGTGCCGAAGGACGAGCTTCGTGCCTTCAAGGATCCCATAAGGATAGACCCCAAAAGGGTTGCCGAAATCGAGCGCACGACGAACCACGACGTAATAGCGTTCCTCAGTGCGGTCGCAGAACAGGTAGGCGAGCCCGCTAAGCACTTGCATCTTGGCATGACAAGCTCGGACATGCTTGATACGGCGATGGCGGTCAACATGCAAGAGGCTATGGGCATAATCCTGGGCTCGCTCGACAGGCTGCTAGACGCAGTCAAGATAAAGGCGGATGAGCACAAGAAGACCATTATGGTGGGAAGGACGCACGGCATACACGCGGAGCCCATCACTTTGGGCCTGAAGTTGATCAATTGGTACTCGGAGCTTCTACGGGCAAAGGAGAGGCTCGAGGCCGCTAGCATCGAAATATCGGTGGGCAAGATTTCGGGCCCGGTGGGCACTTACGCCGGCGTGCCGCCTTACGTGGAGGAGTATGTCTGCACAAGGCTGGGCCTTAGCCCTGCCAAGGTGTCGTCCCAGGTTATACAGCGCGACAGGTATGCGGCCTATACCGGCTCCTTAGCGCTTCTGGGAAGCTCGCTTGAGAAGTTCGCAACGGAGATCAGATCCCTGCAAAGGACCGAGATCTCCGAGCTCATGGAGCCTTTCGGCAAAGGCCAGAAGGGCTCATCGGCGATGCCCCACAAGAAGAACCCCATAACTTGCGAGAGGGTCTGCGGCATGGCGCGCCTTCTGAGGTCGAACCACATGGCGGCCCTTGAGGACGTAGCGCTTTGGAACGAGAGGGACATCTCCCATTCCTCAGTGGAGAGGGTGATCATCCCCGACAGCACCATAATCGCCGACTATATAATCAGGAAGTTCACCTGGATAGTAGAGGGGTTAGTCATTAGGCCGGACAGGATGATAAGAAATCTGGAATCCACAGGAGGCCTGGTCTTCTCGGGATCTGTTATGCTCGCCCTAGTAGATTTCGGGGCTTATGAGGGACGCCGCCTACGCAATAGTGCAGAGAAACGCCCTTAAGGCTTGGGACGAGGGATCATCCTTCAGGAAGCTGTGCGAGCAGGATCCGGAGGTGAGCGGCAGGCTCTCATCGGATAAGCTTGACGAGTGCTTCGGTTACGACAGGCACCTTGCTTTCGTAGACGAAATATTCTCAAGGTTCGAAGAATAGGTCCATGTTGAAAATAAGGATCCTAATTTCATCGATCCTCGCCGCTCTTCTTGCGGCGGGGATTTCTATTGCAGCGCCTTTGCAGAGCCTGCCTTATGAAGCAAGCAAAGCTGAAGGCATAATCCTTGCCGCGGCGGGGGACGTCATGCTTGACAGGGGCGTGGCAACAGCTATGCTCAAGCATGGCGAAAGCTGGCCGTTTTCTGCAGTTTCGGGCATTCTTGAGGGCGCCGACATCGCCTTCGTGAACTTAGAGACGTCGGTTTCAAACAGAGGGCGCAGGATGCCCGGCAAGGGCATATGGTTCAGGACGAAGCCGGAGAGGCTGGGCCTGCTCAAGGACGCCGGCATCGACATTGTATCCGCCGCCAACAACCACATCATGGATTACGATGAGATTTCGCTCTTGGATACGATGTCCCACCTGGATGATGCCGGCATCGCTTATGTTGGCGCAGGAGCAGATATTGCATCTGCGCGTATGGGCAGAGTGATCACGGCAGGCGGTGTGAAGGTGGGCTTTCTTGCCTACTCGGACTTCCACGACATATTCTGGTCCTTTTTTTACACCAGGACCTTCGCCGCAGGTAAGAACGTGCCCGGCATGGCGCCGGCACTCATTTGGATGATGCAGGAGGACATCTCCCGCATGAAAAGGACTGCCGATTTCGTGGTCGTGTCTATACATTGGGGGCAGGAATACATGAGGATGCCGGAAAAAGCGCAGATAGAGCGGGCGCACGCGGCAATAGAAGCGGGCGCGGACATCGTGCTGGGGCATCACCCGCATGTTCTTCAGCCCTTCGAGGCCTACAAGGGAGGGCTCATATTCTACTCGCTCGGAAACTTCGTATTCGACCAGGCTTTCGGAAACACCACAGAAAGCATGATAGCGCGCATCAAGCTGAGCCTCGGAGAGCGGCCCGAGGCCGAGATTACGCCTTTGAGGATAACAGATGGACGGCCCGCCCCGATGAGCCTGAAGGATGCGCGCACGTCGATTGCGGCATTGAGGAAGGACACCGGCAAGCTTGGGACCGACCTGTTTACTCATATGGGGTGGGGTTACATTTCGGCTGCTTCCGAAACGCCCGGTATGCTAATCGAAAGGCTGCTTTCGGAAAGCAGCGGCTACATGCACTAAGGCTTTACATTAATCGTGCGCTGGTCAGTATAGGTTACTGCCCCAGGCAACCCGCCTTTTATCTTCTTCACTTTGCGAACCTCTGTGTAATCCACCTCGGCCCTGCCTTTGCCCTTGAGCGACGAGCTCATGACGGCAAGGCTTGCTGCCTGCTCAAGCGCCGCCTCCGGCACCTTTTCGCCCTTGTCGAGCCTTATTACAACATGAGAGCCAGGGGCGCCTTTTATGTGAAGCCAAATGTCCCAGGGGTTGGCTATCTTGAAAGTAAGCTCCTCATTCTGCACATTGTTCCTGCCCACTAGCGCCTTATGTCCGGTAGAGAGCGGGTATTGCACGGGTTGCGCGGCTTTCTTATCCTGCTTCTTGCCCGGTTTGCCCCCCTCGCGCTTCAAGTAGCCCGCCATCTCCAGCTCCTCCCGGATCTGGTCGAGCACTATCTCATCCTCCGCCCTTTCGCAGGCATCCTTTACACCTGCCAGGTATTCGCATTCGGCATCTGCCGAGCTAATAAGCTCAGCGAGTGCCTTTTCGGCGCGCCTGCCCCTGTTGTACATCTGATAGTAGCGCTCGGCGTTCTGCGAAGCGCCAAACCTTGCATCCAGGGGGACTTCAATGAGCTTGTCACCGTCAACTGAGTAATCGGGAAGGGTTGCGGTAGCAGGCAGCATCTTGGGCAGCTCGTGCATGGAGGAGAGTATCGCGTCCGCCCATATGCGGTAAGTGTCGCTTTTCTTGGAAGATGCCAGCTCCGTGCGCCTCGCATGGGATTTCCCGACAGCCCTTGAAAGGGCAGATTCCACGGTCTTTAAGAGCTTCGCTTTCCTTTGCGATACCTGATCGTCCTTCTCCAGCCTTCCGAGAATGCCCTCAACGCATTCCGATGGCCCCGATCCCGCGCCCCTTGCGCAAAGGATAAGAGATGCCCGAGGTCCCTTTTCACCGGATGCCTCGCAGCAAGGCCACACATCCGAACCGAACTCCTCCTGCCTTCTTCTGAGAAGCAAGTATGCGCTTTCAGCAGCGGCAGAGACGTCCGCGCCGCGAACGCCCGATGCGGCGATCAAATCGGCCGCATGTTCCACAGATAGCCCATAAAGCCCGCCAGCGATCGCCTTGGCGGGGCCAATATCGCCCTTCTCAGCCTTTCTGCGCAGTGCTGAGGCGATGAAGGCGTCTTTTGTGCAGCTTAGCGCGTCCGGCATATCGAAAGGCGGCAGGGGCTCGAAAATCTGGCCGGGGGCGCCTGCCCTTCTGTCATCCGTGCCCTTCAGGGAGCCAAGGATGGTATTGTTTTCATCGAGGAAGAAGATGTTGGACTTCGGCCCCACTGCCTCGAGCAGAAGCAACTTGGGCTTAATGCCCTCGTCGTCGTCCCATCCCTGCAACCATAGCTCTATCGCGTTCTCCTGGCTTCTCTTCGAAGCCCTGAGGAACCTTCCGCCCTCGATATATTTCCTCAGCACCATTACGAAGCCCACGGACTCGGCCCTTGCCCCGGTCTTTGCGGATGTGAGCACCGCCCTTGCCCCATTGGGGGAAGAGCTTACCAGAAGGTCGTTTCCCCTCTGAAGGCTTATGAGCACCGCATGCCTGCCCGCGGAAGTGACCTTCTCGACTCTTAAGCCCTTGCATCGAAGGTCGATCTCCTTGGCAAGTTCGTTCAAGGTAAGGCCGTCAAGCCTCATTTCGCCCTCCATCCCGGTAAAAACCCGCTAAAATCAAGAATTATCTATATTTTAATGTATTTTGTCCCCACAAAGAAGGATTTTTACTGAATGGGTTGAATAATGACAGCATAATGCGGTATTTGCTAAGAGGCAGTAAACGGGGCATAAGGGCCACTAAAGCGCAGCGTGAAGGATTATGCATTTACAAATAAGTGAAGTCGTGTCTATGATAAGCGTAAATAAGGCTTTGAACAGGAGAGTGTACGAGTGCCAAGAAGCATGACCGGATACGGAAGAGGGGAGTCCCGGTCCGATTTGATCGACATCCTCGTGGAGATCAAGGCGGTCAACAACAAGTTCCTTGACACGAACATAAGGATGCCGCGTGAGCTCTCGGCGCTTGAGGACAGACTAAGAAAGCTCATTACGCAGATGCTAGACCGCGGCAAGATAGACATGTACGTCACTGTCGACTGGCTTGCAGGCGCCCCTAGGAAAGTCGTAGTCGATAAGGCTCTTGCCAAGGCTTACCATGAGGCACTGCTTGAAATAGCTGAGGAGCTGGGTCAGGAGTCAGATGCCGGAGTATCCAGGTTGGCATCGTTTCCGGATGTAATCAGCCTGAAGGACATTCCCGCTGACGTCGAGCTTATCTGGGAGGTCCTGTCGGCCGCCGCCAAGGAAGCGCTTGAAAGCCTGATAGTAATGAGATCGTCCGAGGGCAAGTCCCTCGTAAAGGATATCGAGTCCAGGCTTGGGCTTATAAAGGAAGGCCTTACGGAAATCGAAAGGGTCATGCCTGAAGGAGCTCCCGCATACAGAGAGAAGCTCATGAAGAAGCTCGAGGAGATCAAGCTCACCGTGGATGAGCAGAGGTTCGCCCAGGAGGCGGCCCTCATGGCGGAGAAGTGCGACTGCACCGAGGAGACCGTAAGGCTCAGAAGCCACCTTTCGCAATTTACCGGGATGCTGAGAGTGGACGGTCCCATTGGCCGCAAGATGGATTTCCTTGTGCAGGAGATGAACAGGGAGACGAACACAATAGGGTCCAAATCGCAGGATATCAGGATAACGGGCATAGTTTTGGATCTCAAAAGCGAGATAGAGAAGATAAGAGAGCAGATCCAGAACATCGAATAGGCGCGTACGGCGGAACGAACCGTCGATAATGCGATATAAGAAAATGGAGGTGCTTAGAATGCCGCTTCCCAAACTGACACCGGAGCAGAAGAAAAAGGCCTTGATGAAGGCACAGAAGGTCAGATCCGAGAGGGCCAAGATCCGTGCCGAGCTGAAAAAGGGCAAGATAACCCTCGACCAGATCCTCAAGAAGACGGGAGACGAAGTCATCGGAAAGATGAGGGTCTCCTATGTACTCCAGTCCCTGCCCAGGATAGGCAAGGTCCGCGCCGCGAAGATCATGTATGAGATCGGAATCGACGAGAACCGCAGGGTACAGGGCCTCGGCACGCGTCAGATCGAAGCTCTGAGGGAGCATTTTGCGAAGAAATAGCATCCATCTGTCCGCGGCATAGCCGCGAAAACTTTGAGGTAGAGGCTATGCAGGGACTAAAGCGCAAAAAGGGCATACTTTTCGTCATTTCGGGGCCTTCAGGGGTGGGAAAGAACTCAGTGCTTGCCTCACTCCTGAAGGAGGACCTCGAACTTTGTTATTCGATATCCGCGACAACAAGAAAGCCCAGGAAGGGCGAAGCGGACGGCATCAACTATTTCTTCCTCAGCCGTGAGGACTTCCTTAAGAAGGCCGCCGAGGGCCAATTCTTCGAGTACCAGGAATATGTGGGAAACCTTTACGGAACCCCTAAGGACTACATCGAGAGGATGGTCGAGGAGGGCAAGGACGTCGTCCTCGATATCGAGTGCCGCGGGGCGGCAGAGATCAAAAGGCAGATGCCCGGGGCCGTGCTCATCTTCCTTACGCCTCCTTCCTTCGACGAACTGAAATCGCGCCTCATCGCCAGGAGCACAGACTCCATGGAAGTGATTGAGATGCGCATCAGGAAGGCCGAGCAGGAGATGAAGGAGATCTACGGCTACGATTACTACGTCATCAACGACTACCTCCAGAAGGCGGTCGGCTTGGTCAGGAACATTATCGGCGCGGAGAGGCTAAAAGTATCGAGGCTTGAGAAGCCTGCGGAATAAGGGCCTTGCGCCGTGTTATAATATATAGTTGCAAAGCCGGAAGACCGGCCTAATATGTCTATGAGGTGGTTAGATACATGTCTATGATAAAGCCCTCCATCGAAGAATTGATGCCAAAGGCCGAGAACAAGTACACGCTGGTCGTCATGGCCTCAAAGCGGGCGAGAAACCTTGTGAAGAGCCCCGATGCGCCCAACGATGACTGGATACAGGAGAAGCCCGTCTCCAGAGCCTTCCGCGAGATCGCAGAGGATCTTATATCCTATGCGCCCGCGGCCGACGAGCAGATCCCGGACATCGCTGAAGAACAGGTAGAGCTTCTCGAGGAGTTCGAGGAAGGGTCCGAGGAAGGCGCTACCGACATGGAGGATGGCGCTGAGCCGAATGACTGAAGATAAAACGAGACCTTCAATAATCATGGGAGTGACAGGCGGCATAGCTGCTGCGAAGTCGACCCTGCTCGCAAGCCGGCTTAACAAGGCCGGCTTCGATGTACATGTGATTATGAGCGCGAACGCCCAGAAGTTCGTGGCGCCCCTTACTTTCAGGAGCCTGACCGGAAACCCCGTCGTCACCGACATGTTCGATGAGCCGGAGGAATGGGATGTAAGGCATGTGTCCCTGGCCAAGAGGGCGCAGCTTTTCCTCGTCTGCCCGGCGACTGCGAACTTCCTGGGCAAGGCGGCAAACGGCATCGCGGACGATATGCTCACGACGACGCTCATGGCATCCAGGTGCCCTGTGGTAGTGGCTCCCGCGATGAACGATGCGATGTGGGAGAACGCCGTTGTGCGCGGCAACGTTGATAAGCTGAGAGGGCTCGGATATGTATTCGCAGGGCCGGTGCAGGGCAGGCTTGCCTGCGGCACAGAGGGCCCCGGACGCATGGCGGAGCCGGAAGAGATTTTCGAAGTCGTAAGGCACGCATATTTCGCAAACGGCAGGCCCTCTCTTAAGGGCATGAAGGTTTTAGTATCGGCTGGGCCGACTGTCGAGCCGATAGACCCGGTAAGATATATCGCAAACAGGTCGTCCGGCAAGATGGGCTACGCCATGGCAAGCGCAGCGGCTGCCAGGGGAGCTGAGGTAACGCTCGTTTCGGGGCCTACTGCATTAAAAGACCCGCTCGGCATGTCGGTGATCAGAGTCGAAACTGCAATCCAGATGATGGATGCACTCTCCTCCGGTTTCGATGGCTGCGACGCTTTCATAGCGACGGCGGCGGTGGCTGACTACAGGCCGGCCGAGAACCGAAAAGGCAAGATGAAGAAGGGTTTTTCTGAAGATATCGATTTACAACTCACTGAGAACCCGGATATACTAAAATCCCTGTCAGGGAGGAAATCCAACCAGTTGATGGTGGGTTTTGCTGCCGAGACGGAGGATGCGATCGACAACGCATTCAAGAAATATTCCCGCAAGGGGCTCGATATGATAGTTGTAAACGAGATTGGGCCTGCAAATCAGCCTTTTGGCTCTGAGGACAATCTTGTGAGCATTATCAGGGGTGAGGGCAATGTAGAATCCCTTCCCAGGATGAGCAAGGCGGAGCTATCACACATCATACTGGACAGGATGATGGAAATTCAGGGCTAAGATAGAAGCACGCGACCCGCACAAGGCTTTCAGTCAGGGGGTGGCACAGTGCCTGAAAACGATAGCAAGATGTTTACCGGCAAAGAGCAGGATCCAAATGGCAGCGCGACCAAATCGGCTGTAAACGGAAACGGATCCAACGGCAAGCAGGCATACGCCGGTTTCCATAAGAGGATGCGGCTTGGTGAAGCTCTTGTCGCCACGGGCGTCATCACTGATGATCAGCTTAAAAACGCCATGGAGGAACAGAAGAAAACCAAGGAGAGGATAGGCAAAGTCCTGCTCTCCTTAAACCTGGTTACTGAGGATGATATCGTCGAAATCCTCAAAGAACAGCTCGGCCTCGAGGTGTTCGCGTTCAAGGATAAGATCATACCTACAGACGTCCTCGATCTTGTACCCGGTTCTATCGCCAGAAAACACCTGGTAATCCCCATCGATATAGTGAATGACAAGCTGAAGCTCGCGATGGCGGATCCCATCAATGTTTTCGCCATCGATGATGTAAAGATAATCACGGGCATGAACATAATCCCCTACATCGCCAAGGAGGAGGATGTGCGCATGGCCCTGAACAGGTATTATCCTGAATCAGGGCTTGAGGATATCATAAAGTCGATATCCGACGAGCGCGTATCTACCATAGCAGCGGATGAGGATACCGATATGGCCTCCTACGTGGCCGGGGATGAGGGACCAGTTGTCAGGATAGTAAACTCCCTCATATCCGAGGCCTACAAACAAGGCGCATCCGACATACATGTGGAACCGAGGCAGGACTTTGTTATAGTGCGCTTCAGGGTGGATGGCATACTGCACGAGCAGATGAAGCTGCCCAGAAACCTGAGGTATGCGATAGCTTCCAGGTTCAAGGTCATGTCGAACATGGACATCGCTGAAAAGCGTGTGCCGCAGGACGGCAGGATACAGCTGGTCATTGAGAACGAGGAGCTGGACCTTCGCGTATCGACGCTGCCTACGATCTACGGCGAGAAGGTCGTCTGCAGGCTTTTGGTTAAGAAAGGCGCGAAGACGCAGCTTGAGCAGCTTGGCTTCCTGCAGGATAACATGGAGCAGTGGAGGTACCTGTTGGAGAAGCCTTACGGGATAATCCTGGTTACGGGCCCTACAGGATCCGGAAAAACGAGAACGCTGTACTCCAGTTTAAACAAGATAAATGACTCGTCATTGAATATCATTACAGTAGAAGACCCTGTTGAGTACAGGCTGGACGGCATCAACCAGGTGCAGACCAACGCCAGGGCGGGATTGAACTTCGCAAACGGCTTGAGGTCAATTCTAAGGCAGGACCCTGACATCATAATGGTCGGCGAGATAAGAGACGGCGAGACTGCCGGAATCGCGATAAATGCAGCATTGACAGGGCATTTGGTCCTTTCTACATTGCATACGAACGATTCGTGCGGCGCGCCGATCAGGCTTGTCGACATGGGAGTCGAGCCCTTCTTGGTGTCCAGCTCTATCTTAGGGGTCCTTGCGCAGAGGCTTGTTCGCGTTCTTGTGCAAGCATTGCAGGAAAGAATACACTCCGGACCTTGCAGTGTGGAGGAACTGGGTCAAGAAGCTTGGGAATGTCATCCGGATTCGACCCGGCCGAGCCGGTCAAGATGTACAACCCGGTCGGATGCCAGTTCTGCAACGGCCTCGGTTACTCCGGCCGAACCGGCGTTTTCGAGATAATGATTACTACTGAGGAGATTAGGAAGCTCATCAATGCCAGGGCTACGTCGGACCAGATCATAGAGGTTGCCATGAGAAATGGCATGAAACCCATGATAGTGGATGGCGCAATAAAAGCTACGATGGGTATAACTACGATGCAGGAGATATTAAGGGTGTCCATGATTGCCGAGTAACATTTAAATAGGCATGGAGGTGCGAAATGGAACTGGATGACATCTTGACACAGGGGTTTTCCATGGGTGCCTCGGATGTTCACTTCACCGTAGGCCTTCCGCCTATGGCCAGGAACGTTGGCGACCTCATGCCAGTTGGCGATTTGCCGAAGCTTCTTCCGAACGATATCAGGCAGCTTTTCATGGGATTGCTGAATGAGGAACAGAAGAAGCGCTTAGATTCGAAAGGCGAAGTCGACCTTTCTTATTCTATTGCCGGAGTCGGCCGCTTCAGGGTGAACATATACCACCAAAGAGGGACATTGGCAGGAGCATTCAGGACTATACCGACGGAAATCAGGACATTGAGGGAGTTGGGTATTCCTGCTTCCGTAAATGCCATAGCCGAGAAGCAAAGAGGCTTGTTCCTGGTCACTGGCCCTACTGGCAGCGGCAAGTCGACTACTCTGGCCTCAATTATCGATATCATAAATAACACTAGAGCGTGCCATATCATCACTCTCGAGGACCCTATAGAGTACTTGCATAAGCATAAGAAGGCGATGGTCAACCAGCGAGAGGTTGGCAATGATACAGAGACCTTTGCAAATGGATTGAGGGCTGCTCTTCGTGAGGATCCGGATGTGATACTCGTAGGAGAAATGCGAGATCCAGAAACTACTTCGATTGCTGTCACTGCAGCTGAAACTGGGCATTTGGTTCTGGCAACTCTTCATACGGTGGATACAGTCCAGACAATTGACAGGATTATCGACCAGTTCCCGGGGAACCAGCAGGGGCAGATAAGGATACAGCTTGCCGGAGTATTATTGGGGTCCTTTCTCAGCAGCTCATGCCCAATAAGGATAATAGCGGCAGGTGTGTTGCAGTGGAAGTGATGATGGCGACAGCTGCCGCCAGAAACCTTATTAGGGAAGGCAAGACTCATCAGATATATTCGGTTATTCAAACTGGTGGCAAATATGGTATGCAGTCGATGGACAGCTCACTTAGGGATCTCTTCCTCAATAGACAAATTAGTAAGGAAGAGGCTATGGGTAGGGCAATTGATCAAGAAGAGCTTAAAAGAATGATTGGCAGTTAATACAGTTAACAAAGAAGGATATTTCGAGTAACTTGAAGAATTAGTAAGTACTTGAGGGGACAATCTGCCAACAAACAGGAGGTGAGAAATTGCAGTTCACCTATAAGGCTAGAGACAGCAAAGGTCATTCCATTGAAGGCGTTATGGATGTTGAATCGAGGCAGATTGTTGTTGATCGACTTCGTCAGCAGGGCAATATCCCGATAAGCATTACTTCAGGCGGAGGCAACTAAAACAGCCACTTCCAGCTCTGATAACGTCCAAAGGCGAAGAAAGTTAGTGTTAAAGAGCTTTCGCTTCTTAGCAGACAGTTGGCAACAATGATTGAAGCAGGCCTTCCGTTAGTGAGTGCCTTAAATGTACTTGCTGCCCAAGTGGAAAGAAAAAATTTGGCTGCAGTTATTAATGATGTTAGGAAAAGAGTAGAAGGTGGAGAATCGTTTTCAAATGCTATTAGGAACTATCCTGGAATATTCCCACCCATGTTTACGAATTTGGTAGAAGCTGGTGAGACTGCCGGAGCTCTTGATAGAGTACTTGATAGAACAGCTAGATATTATGAGAACAGCAATAAGAATATCAACAAGGTAAAGGGGCTTTGGCATATCCACTTTTTCCTAGTTGGAGTGGCAATCATTGCAGTAGGAATATTAATGACTTTTGTGCTTCCGGCCTTTGTAGACATGTTCGATAGCTTCGATACTGAGTTACCGACGATTACGAAAGTTGTATTCGGAGCCGCGGAGTTTATGCAGAATTATTGGTATGTTATTGCAATAGTGACTCGTAGCTCTATTCTTTAGTGTTAGATGGCTAATAACAAAGCCATTAAAGCCATGGTTTGATAGGCTAATAATCAGAGTACCTATCATTGGACCAGTTATTAGAAAGAGTAGTACAGCGATGTTCTCAAGAACATTTGGAATGATGGTGCAAAGTGGAGTCCCAATGCTTCAAGGACTTGAGTTGCTTGAGAAAACAGCTGGCAACTATGTAATGAGGAAGGATATTGAAGCTGCAAGATTAGGTGTTAAAGAAGGATCAGGCTTAGGAAAACCTCTGAAACAGTCTACGATATTCCCGCCTATGTTAGGACATATGGTGGCAATAGGTGAAGAAACCGGAGCTTTGGATACAATGTTAGAGAAGGTGGCCGACTTCTACGACGAAGAGACCGATGTAGCGCTAAAAGCAATGACATCAATGATAGAACCGATAATGATCCTGTTCATAGGCGGAATTGCCGGAATACTAGTAGCATCGATAATGTTGCCTATGTTTTCAATGGCGAGTTTCGTGTAATTATTCGCGTTATACCAATTTATATGGAGGTGCAGAAAATGAGAAAGACTAGGAATCAAAAAGGCTTTACCATTATGGAACTTATGATTGTAATCATCATTATCGGTATTCTAATCGCAATAGCAGTACCGGCTTATCAAAGCTTCAGAACGAGAGCTCAACAAGCTGCCTGCGACGCAAATCGTCGGACTATTTACTCTGCTGCGGGCATTTACTTTGCAGATCAAGGTGCGTGGCCAACTGCTATTGCCGATTTATGGACGACAACTCCGGCTACGGTGCTGTCCCAGGTCAAAAGTATCTCGATGCAGCTATACTTTGCTCAACTACCGGTACTTTATCAATTTCTGCTACTACAGGATTAGTTGACTGCAGCGTGCACTAATATTGTTAACACACCTGAGGAAGCCAAGGTTTCCTCAGGTGTGTTTTTATTAATGGGAGTAGTTTTATTGTTGGTATTTATACATGGATTTTAGGATTTATGGTTTTTAGATAATCCTTATGAGTGTTAGGGGGAATAAACGCAGAGCGGGAATTACTCTGCGATTAATTAGAGGGGTAAACCTTCATATATGATGTATATTTTTCTTGTTATTCTGGGAGTCCTGCTTGGCAGTTTCTACAACGTTCTAATTTACCGTCTTCCTGGAGATATGGATCTCAAGGGTGAAAGGTCCATATGTCCGAAGTGCAAAACAGTCTTAGCTCCCCGAGACCTTATACCAGTTTTCAGCTGGCTGATGCTTAAAGGAAGATGCAGATACTGCGAGGTTAAAATTAGCATCCAGTATCCTTTGGTTGAGATTGCTTCAGCGCTATTTGCCTTGATCGCTTATTACAAATATGGAATGGGTTTGGAGATGGCGCTTCTTTATATTTTCATGTCGGCATCATTAATAATCGCGCTTACTGACTTAGAACACAAATGATACCCGATATAATAACGATTCCTCTTATGTCTATTTTTATCTTAGCCTCACCTTTTAGGAATTCCATTCATCAACCCTTTAGCCTTTATATCTGGGCTGATCCAGGGGTAAAATTACTCCTGAATGCAATTCTCGGTGCAGTATCATGTGGGGGTTTTCTTCTTATACTTGCCGAAATTTCCAACGGAAAAATGGGCGGAGGTGACATCAAGTATATCGCAGCGGTAGGCGCCTACTTGGGATGGTATCAAACGGTCATTGTTTTGCTTTTAGGCTCTATACTCGGACTAATTGGGACATTTATACTTATTAAGCTGGGCAAAGCGAGCAAAGGACAACCTGTACCATTTGGCCCGTACCTTGCAGTAGCTGCAATTATTGTTTCGAATATATCAATAAGTGCGATAATTTTCCCACATTAGCAGGTGAAAGCATATGTGGGTAGAATAATGTATCAGTTATAGTTAATTCCTAGAAATTCGGAGGTGAGCTGCTTGAGCCCAACCCGAAAACCATTCATTAGAAAAGGTTCGACAGCAATTGGTGTTGACATAGGCACTACCTCGATAAAAATCGCTGAGGTTGCGAATTTGCATGGCGATATCGAATTGGTAGGCATTGCTTCTGCGAAAACTCCTTTTGAAGGTGTAAGAGAAGGTTCGGTCATCGATACAGCAGCAGTAGCAGATGTAATCAGGAAGATGTGGCGGGAAGCAGGTTTCAGAAGCAGAGATGTATCATGTGCGATTGCAGGGCAGGACGTAATCGTTCGCCCCGTCGTATTCCCTCACATGCCGTATGACGAGTTAAAGGAAGCAATCAAGTGGGAAGCGGACAAGTATCTGCCATTCCCGGCTGAAGAAGCAGTAATTGATGTAGTCATGCCTGATCCGACATTGCTCCTTCAGGATGCAACTGCGGACGTAGAAGTTATGCTTAGTTGCGGCGCTCAAAAGTAAAGTTGAGAGCTTCGCTGCGGCACTTGAGCTTGCGGGCCTAAATCCGATAGCAATAGATATCCAGCCTTTCTGCATGATGAGGGCTTATGGATTAAGTGGTTCAGATGAGACCGGCAGCACTGCATACATTGACATCGGGGGCGGCACGACGGATCTTGTCATCTGCAATGGAGAAAATCTCAGGATGACAAGAATTGTGCAAATCGGCGGTAATCACTTTACTGAAGTGGTCATGAAGACAATGCAATTAGAAGCAGATGAAGCTGAGGCACTGAAAATTGCCGAAGCTGAAGTGGTTTCTGCCGAAGAAGAGTATATATCGGAGCAAAGCCCAAAGAGGAGAGCGCTACTTGAGGGTATCTATGATGTAGCTCACGGGCTGTGCCTAGAATGCAAGAGAAGCATCACATACCATGACGCTCAACTACAAAGCAAAGTCGAAAACTTGGCTGTGAAAGAGATAGTACTTGCAGGAGGGGGCTCTAAACTTAAGGGATTTGGAGAACTATTAAGCAATGTAACAGGGCTTCCCGTAGGCTTAGGCAATCCCTATAAACTTATAAAGGTCTCTTCTACAATGGTAGACGGGCTAGATGTAGAAAAGATGTCCCCTGTAATGTCAGTGGCTGTAGGGCTGGCACTTAGGGAGGTGGTGGAGGAATGAGGAACAACATCAACCTTCTTCCCGCTAGACCAAAAATAAGGCAATCGCTGGGACCTATAGCGCTTGCACTGATAATCCTAGGTGTTGTGCTCATTGCCTGCCTCTCAGGGCTCTATTCCTACAGGCGGCTGGCAATAATCAAGACTCAAGAGAGGACAGAGGAAGTCAAGACATCCATAGCAATGATTAAGAAGGATGTTCAGGCAGTTGCAAACGTGGAAGCAAGGACTCTGGAAATTAAGAAGTTGTATGACGAGGTAATTGCTTTAGAGAATCCGCACTTGAGTCCTGCCATGTTTTTGGCAGAGTTAAAGGCAAAAGTTCCTGCTGACGTCTGGCTCACCAGTGCCAATGTCAACCCTCAGGAAACAATTACAATTAATGGAGTGACATACAGCTATCAGTCAGTAGCCAGATCTGTATTCTCGCTTGAATCATCAAATGCCTATAAGGATATAAAGATCAGCTCAGTAACAACAACAGAGGATAGAGAAACCGCTACTTCCTATGAGGACTTCGTTATCACCGGAGCCCTTGAAAGGAGGAGGTGAGGGGTTTGGCAAAGCTAGGTAGCAGAGATATCAGAGCACTTAAGATACTTAGGGGTCTTTCTAGTCTTGGCGGGCTTGGTGGCGTTATATGTGTACGTTTTTGCGCCTCAGCAAGAAAGGCTCGAACTGGCGCGCGAAGAGCTCAAGACTTCAGAAATGCAGCTTAGAGCCGATTTGAATAAGCTGAATAAGGCTGATGAAGCAGATGCTTCCTTAAAGACTGGCTTTGGAGCAACTCAGAAATGAGGAAACGTTCATCGCCGACGAGGAGAAACAAGCATTCTTCATTCGGGATCTTGAGTCAATGGCGAAGAGGGCCGGAGTTGAGCTCGGTTCAGTCAGGTTCAATAATGCAAAACCCCTTGGCAGATTCCTAGATGTTGGCACATATGTCGAAATCACAGGAAGCTATGCTGGTATCAAAGCTTTCTATGATTTCATTAGAGATTCTGAACAGGAAACTTGCCGTCAATAGCTACAGCTTCGACTTACAGGCCGAAACGAAGATCGCTGAAGATGGTACTACAAAGCAAATTGACAAGCTTCACTCGATATGCAACTTAAGCCTGTTCATTCGTCCGAAGGGAGGTGCTCAGAATGGCAGTGCCCAATAGCGTAAGTCCGCGCCCGGAGCTGCCTCGCGGCAAGATGCCTCTGACGCCTGCCGAAAGAGCCCGGAAAAACCTCAGGAATCAGATAATACTGATCGTCGTACTGCTAATAATTATCCTAGCAGCACTTTCAGTCGGTTTTGTTAGGTATATTCTGCCATATGCAAAACCGGCTTCGGACGACTCGCTGTTGATCGAGGCCAAATATAAGCTGCAGCAGAAGATCGGCGATACTCTCAACAGCAGCCTCAAGGATGCCGAGGACACATCAGGAGACAGGAAGGATCAAGCGCTATCTGCACTGACAATAG
Organism: uncultured Bacillota bacterium; assembly: GCA_963823655.1. GTDB lineage: Bacteria > Bacillota > DTU025 > DTU025 > MWDF01 > MWDF01. The sequence continues at coordinate 354,906 of CAWGMK010000013.1, read as the reverse complement.
GAAGATGGGATCCTTTCGATAATCTGATGCCGGAGCCCCTGCCGCCAGAGCCTGAATGGCCCAACATAAGGTATGCGGGTATCATCAGGGCTAGCAACAAGATATACGCGATTATTGAAGTCGAACAGACCACATACAGCGCAAGGCCAGGAGACATACTAGTTGGAGACATTGTAGTCACTAAGATTAATGAAAGCAAACTTACACTATCATATAAAGGGTTCCAGAAGGAATTCGTCTTGGGGGGTGAGTCCAATTGAAGCCAAGTAAGATTAGGGCGATATTTGCGCTAACCCTGGTACTTGCGATGCTAACGCTGGGCGTGCGCTCATTCGCAGCGAGCTCGCCCGCCAAGGTAAGCCTTGATTTGAAATTTGCGGAGCTAGCTGAAGTATTCAGGGTCCTCGCACAAGTAGGCGGATCCAATATAGTAGTAAGCCCGGCGGTATCGGGCAAAATTACGGTCAAGCTGACAAACGTACCCGTTGAAGAGGCACTCGATATAATCTGCTCCGTGTCAGACCTTGAGTACATATATATGAACGGAACGATTATGGTAGGCCCCAAGGGGACTGTCAGCAAGCTTATGGACAAGGCAGTAGTGGAGAAAGTAGAGCTGTTGAACATCTCCGCAACTGATGCCGCGACCAAGCTATCATTCGCCATCCCCGGAATAGCGGCCCAGCCAGACGACAAGTCCGGCACGCTGCTCATAAGGGGCAATCAGGCGGATATCGCGCTCGCCAAGGCGTTCCTCGCCAAGGTAGATGCGCCTTTGCCTGTAACCAAGATGACCGTCTCCGAAGAGGAAGTAATCGATATAATCCAGCTTTCGAACGCAGAGGCACAGGGCGTATTTGACGCAGTATCCAAGCTGCTGAAGGCGTCGCTTGCGGTTGATACAAGGCTCAATGCGATACTCGCCGGCGGCAAGCTGACTGACGTAAAGGCTGCCAGGAGCATCATTGAGAAACTTGACATCGTAAAGAAAGCTGAATCAGTCACTACTCAACCGGTGGAGATCCGCGTCATACAACTGACTAACGCTGCCGCAGCCGAAGTAAAGGCTGTAGCTTCACTAATAATCCCCGCCGATAGGATACAGGCGGACGCAAAGAGCAATACGCTAATCATCAAAGCGACTCCTGAGGAATACACCAGGGTAAGCGACCTTGTGAAGAACATTGAGGCCGCTACACCGAAATCAGCCGCCGTGGCTACTGTCCAGGAGAAGCTTGAAGTAGTGACTCTTCTATATGCGAAAGTCGCGGATGTGGCGGAAGCCATGACCGTCGTCCTGCCCGCAAATAAGATCGCGATAGATGAGCGCACAAACAAGATAGTGATGCTCGTCGACGCCGCAAAAAGCGCCGAGGCAATGGCCCTAATAAAGGAGCTGGACGTCAAAGTCGCAGATGTAGCTGCTGTTGCGTCCGTGGCAGCTCCTATCCTAAGGCTCGGCTATTACAGCCCGGTGCACGCCAAAGCCCAGGATATCGAAGCAGTCGTGAGGCTTGTCGCATCCGGAGCCAAGCTGCAGGTGATCGAAAGCAACAACAGCCTTGTAGCCTACGGCACAGATGCCGACCATGCGCTAATTGCTGAGGCTCTCAAGAAGCTCGACGAAGAGGCGCTCTCAGTGAAGAACGCTGCAGCAATACAACCGGCAGTGTCCATGGAGGTCGTTGAGCTCAAGCACGCAATGGCCGCCGACGTACAGAAGGCATTGGCATCAGTGCTTCCCGCCGAGAATGTGACTATTGATGAGAGGACAAATAAGGTCCTGCTTAAGGTAACACCGGCTGAGATGCTGATGGCTATGGAGATAATCGGCGCAATCGATGTAAAGGTGGACCAGCCGGCCGTTATTGCAGTGGTTCCCAGCCTTGAGGTGATGAACCTAACATACGCCAACGCCGCTGACGCCAAGAAGGTATTAGACGGTGTTCTAGGCCCAGACAAGGTCAACATCGACGAGCGCACCAACAAGGTAATCATACTGGGCACTCCTGATGAGAGAGCCCTAGCAGCCCAGATCATACAGAACCTGGACATAGAGATGGCTTCAGTATCCGTCAAGCCAGCCATAAGCTCGCTTGAAGTAGTGCAGCTCAAGTACGCTCAGGCCGCCGACGTACAAAAGGCACTTGCCGCAGTACTTGCGCCGTCGAGCATATCAATAGACCAGAGGACCAACAAGCTGCTTTTGAAGGTCACCCCGGAGGAAAAGCTGCTTGCTATGGCCGTCATCAATGAACTGGATGTAAGGATAGATACAGCGGTAGCTCCGGTCGAGGTTGAAAACCTTGAGGTAGTAGAGCTTAAGTTCGCTAAAGTTGCTGACGTGAAACCGGCGCTGGACGCAGCCCTTGGACAGGGCAAGGTAAGCGTAGACGATCGCAGCAATAAGGTACTGATGATCGTAACACCGGCGAAGAAGCAGCTTGCCATGAGCATCATCAGCGCCCTCGACGTGCCCGTCGCCACCACTGCGGTTGCGACTATCGAGCCTACTCTCGAAATGGTACAGCTGAAATACGCCGTCGCAGCGGACGTGAAGAGAGTCCTGGACGGGGTGCTGGGCGCCGCCAACGTCAACATCGACGAGCGCACCAACAAGGTCATCGTCATGGTGACTCCTGCAGGCAAGGCAGTAGCCCTGGACATAATCGGCAACCTGGACGTCGAAGTTGCACCAAAAGTGCAGCCAGTAGTCGCCTTGGCGACCGGAGTCGAGGCTCTGCAGATAGTACAGCTGAAGTACGCCCCCGCCGTAGAAGTAGGCAAGGCCCTTGAAGCCGTGATATCTGGCGCCAAGATCAACGTAGACGCCAGGACCAACAAGATAATAATGAACGTCACGGACGAGGAGTTCTCACAGGCAATGGCGATCATCGCCGAGCTGGACATAAGGCTCGACGGAGAAGTCGCCCAGACTACCGAGACGGTGTCGATGGGCTTCTACAAGCTATATAATGTAAAGCCTTCTGACATCGAAGCTTCCGTCAAAGTGGTAGCTGGTGAAGCCAAGATCCAGGCGGCCGACCCGACTTCAAGCATAACGGCATATGGGACTTCCATGGAGCTCAAGATGATTGAAAGCCTCATAGCCAAGCTTGATGTAGCTCCTATTGAAAGAGGGGCCGTGGCAGCGGCTGTGAGAGAGACCCTTGAAGTCGTACAGCTTACAAACGCCAGTGCTGCCGATGTAAGGGCCTCGCTGTCAGTACTGCTTCCCGCTTCGAAGATCTCCATCAACGAGCGCACCAATAAGGTTATGCTGATAGTCACACCGGAGCTAAAATCCCAGGCTATGACCATAATCTCGGCCTTGGACGTTCCGGTCGCTCAAGCGGCAGTTCTACTTAGCGATCCTGTCAGGTTGGGCTTCTTCCAGCTCAAGTACGCCAGCGCAAAAGATATGGAAGCGCCGGTGAAGCTGGTAGCGTCCTCTGCCAAAATTCAGGTGGCTGAGAGAACGAACAGCATGATAGTGTACGGCACCGAAAGCGAGCTGGCACTCATCGAAGAGGTAATATCCAAGCTGGACATCGACATCAAGTCGCCCGAGGACGTCTCGGCGGAGCTCTGCCGAATACAAGACCTACAAGCTTAACAATGCCTCTCCGACTGAGATAAGCTCAGCGCTTACCATACTGCTTCCCGCAAGCTCGATGTTGCCTGACGACAGGAGCGGAACTCTTATCATCAAGGCCGTTCCCGAGATTCAGAAGCTGGCGGCAGAAGTGATTGCCACCCTTGATGTAAAGAGCGTAACGCAGGTATCGGTGGACGCAGACGCATCGGTCACAAGAGTATACAAGCTCAACCACGCCGAGCCCGCGGACCTCAAGGCGGCACTGGGCGAAGTGACCACAGGCAAGGTCTCGATCGATACCAGGACCTCCTCGCTAATCGTCACGGCCAAGGCCAGCGAGCAGGCTCAATTGGTCGAAATCATCGATCAGCTGGACCAGGAACTCGCCCAGGTGTTCTTCGAAGCAAGCCTCTACGAGCTGTCGGGTGACGCTACCAAGAGGTTGGGCATCGATTGGACGATCAACAAGCTGGTATTCGGCTACAATACGCTGTCCCAGCTGGCAACAGTGAGCCTGGACTTCGACAATAAGATTGCCGCTCTCGCCAATGAGGGCAAGGCCAAGCTGATATCCAAGCAGCACACCTATACTGTGGACGGCAAGGCAGGCAGGATGCTGATCGGCGACAGGATACCAGTCATTGTGCAGAACGTCGATCAAGGACAGGTAGTCAACACAGTTGAGTACATCAACGCCGGCATCGAGCTTACCATACTGCCTAAGGTCAGCTACGACGGCAGCATAACGGCAGAAGTGAAGCCGATAATAAGCTCTATCATCGGCTGGACGCCGCAGAACTACCCTCAGATAAGGACCAGGGAGCTTGAGACTATAGTCACGGTCAAGAACGGCAAATCGGCGATAATCGGCGGCCTGTTCAGCCAGGAGGAGATCGAGACCATAACCAAGGTGCCGATACTCGGCGACATCCCTCTTATCAAGGAGCTGTTCACAAAGCGCGGCACGGATACCAAGGACCAGGAGATCATCATCGTGATTACAGCGTGGATAATCAAGCCGGGGCAGACAACAGGACTCAAGGATGGTATAGTCGAAATCAAGGGCCCCGTGCTCTAGAGCGATTACCCGGAGTGGCCCTCATCAAGGTGAGGGCCACTTATTTTTTGGAGGTTGGCACTTATGAGATCGAAAAAGCTGCAGAAAAGGCTTAAGGGCCTGAAAATCGACGGCATGCTGGTAACCAAGGGAGTAAACAGGATGTATCTTAGCGGCTTTACAGGTTCGGCGGGCGCCCTTGTGGTATCTGCCGACGGCTTGAAGCTTATTACTGACTTCAGGTATACGGAGCAGGCGGGCGCTCAGGCGAAAGGCTTTGACGTCATCACGCACGGGGCCGGCGCATATTACAAGGAGATAATGGGCCAGGCAAAGGCGCTTGGGGTTAAGAAGCTCGGCTTCGAGGCATCCGATTTGAGCGTAGAGGAGTTCTCCATGTTCGAATCATGTGCCGATGGCATCGAGCTGGTAGCCGTAAAAGGTGCAGTTGAGGGCCTCAGAGTAGTCAAGGAAGCGGCCGAGCTCGACACTCTAAGGAAATCCTGCAAGCTGACCGACAAGCTCTTCGACCACATACTGGATACCCTGAAGCCCGGGATGACCGAAATCCAGCTGGCATCCGAGATAGACATATGGATGATAAGAAACGGCATGAGGTCATCCTTCGGTACAATAGTCGCCTCTGGCGAAAGAGGGGCGCTGCCGCACGGCAGGGCATCGGACAAGGTGATGAACAAGGGCGAGCTGGTAACCATGGACTTCGGCGGCTTCTTCGACTACTACACCTCCGATATGACAAGGACTGTTTGTCTAGGTAAGGCAGACGCAAAGCAGAAGGAAATATACTCCATTGTGCTTGAAGCGCAATTGGAGGGCATCAAGGCTGCAAGGGCCGGGATTAAGGGCAAGGAAGTGGACAGTAAGTCTAGGAAAGTGATAGAATCTAAAGGATATGGGCAGTACTTCGGGCATGGAACCGGACACGGGGTCGGCCTGGAGATTCATGAGGAACCGCGCTTCTCGGTAACCGACGATACAGACATAGTACCGGGCATGGTCCTGTCAGTGGAACCTGGGATATATCTGCCGGGCTGGGGCGGCGTGAGGATCGAGGATATGGTCATCATCACAGCTGGGGAGGCCGAAGTGCTATACAAGGCCCCCAAACATTTGATTGAGCTTTAATTCGGGAGGGTTTTGCACATGGTTTCCACTAATGACCTCAGGACAGGACTTACCGTAGAATGGGACGGCGGGATTTGGACCGTTATTGATTTCCAGCATGTCAAGCCCGGCAAGGGCGCGGCATTCGTCAGGGTGAAGCTTCGTAACATCATATCAGGCTCCACTATAGAAAACGCATTCAACGCAGGCGAGAAGCTTGCCAAAGCCCAGATCGATTTCAGGAGGATGCAGTACCTGTACGAAAGCGACGGGCAGTATATATTCATGGACCAGGAGAACTACGAGCAGATCGGCCTTACCGAGGAAAGACTGGGCGATGCGCTTAAATACCTAAAAGAGAACATGGAATTGGCCGTGCAGCTCTACCAGGGCAAGGTCGTTGGCATAGACCTTCCCAACTTCGTAGAGCTAGTTATCGTTGAATCTGATCCGGGCCTCAAGGGCGATACCGCATCTGGCGGGACTAAGCCTGCGAAGCTTGAGACAGGTGCCGTCATACAAGTGCCCCTTTTCGTCCAGCAGGGCGAGAAGGTAAGGGTCGATACCAGGACAAACAAGTACCTGGAGAGGGTCTAGCAGACTCTCGCGATTTGGAGGAATGACAAGTGGCTGAGAAGAAGGCCGTAAAGCCTGCCAAGGAGGTCGACTACACCAGCGACGGCGTAAAGATTAACAACGATGTTATCTGCGTCGTTGCCGCCCTTGCCGCCATAGAGGTAGAGGGCGTATACAATGTTGGCAGCGGGCCCAAGAACAAGAAGAACATCTCAAAGGGCGTCAAGGTTAAGATACAGGACAATAACGCGATCTGCGACGTAAGCCTTTCCGTGAACTTCGGGGAGAATATCAAGGAGGTCGCCACGAAGGTTCAGCAGAACGTAAAACGCTCCATAGAGAGCATGCTCGGCCTTACCGTGGGCACGGTCAACGTTCACGTAATAGGCGTTGATTTCGGATGCGCCCCCGCCGGCATGAAGACAGCGATGGCAACGAAATAGCTTCGGAGGTGACAGAATGAAATTTATCGACAGATTGATGGTATTTATCGCTGCAATCCTGTTGGCCGTTCTGTCGCTTATGGCTTTCTCCAGCCATATAGGCGGCCTGATCTACGCCGCGGGAGACTGGTTGTACGAGATACTTATGTCAACTTGGTATGCGGCTTTCATATTCCAGGTTGTCGTCATGCTGATGATGGTCTACCTCTTAGAGCTGGCCTTCAGGACCAGTAAGGGCATGGGCAGGCTGTTGAAGCGCACGACTGAGACCGGGGATATATTCGTCTCAGTAGGAACGATAGAGGCCTTTGCCAAGAACCTCGCCAAAGAGGTAGAGGGCGTCGAAGACGTCTCCCTGAACGCGAAGCCGGGCAAGGAAGGCTTGGATATTACGCTGAAGGTCACCGCGGCAAAGGGGGCAATACTGCCCGAGCTGACATCAAAACTGGAGGCGCGCATCAAAGAGGCCCTTCCCGCCCAGAGCGGCTTCCCGGTAAAGTCCGTCAGGACATTTATCAAAAGCGCTGTCTAGGCGCATCTAAGGAGGCAAAGAAGTCATGTTCTCAAACGGCGGTTTCGGAAGATGGTGGAGCAAGAGGAATTCGGCCAAGGCGACAGGCTTGGCTTTGGGCCTGCTTTTCGGCCTTTTCATGGCCATATTCGGCTTCTGGAAGGCCATGGTGATAGCTGCCTTCTCCTTCATAGGCTTCGTCCTCGGCGTGCTAATAGACAGCAATTCCGAGATTAAAGGGGCATTGGGCAAACTGTTCGGAATGTTCGGCGAGGACGATGGAGAGGATGAGTGAAACTATATTGCTGGAAGTCGGTGAACTCCGCTCGAAGGCGGCGATGAATCCCAAAGAGGCGAGGCAGGCCAGGGAGTGCGCGCTAAGGGCGCTGTTCCAGCTCGATTTGTCCGGGGGCGATGAGGAGCTGGCCTATAAATACGCGGTTTCCCCGGAGGTGGCGGGCGAGGTATCCGAGCTTTCCACGGATTACGCAAAGAGGCTAATTCAGGGCGTAAAAAAGGAAATCGACGAGATAGACCTGGTGATCTCCCGTATCTCCAAGGACTGGTCCCTGGACAGGATGGCATTCACGGACCGCAACATCATGAGAATCGCAGTGTATGAGATGACCCATATAGAGGGCATGTCCCTGGCTGTTGCGATCAATGAGGCCATAGAGATGGGCAAGACATTCGGAAGCGAGGACAGCCCGCGCTTCATAAACGGAATAGTCGGCAAGCTGGCCGAAGAGCTAAAGTCCAAGTAAGGGGCCATCACCATGGCCACATTAGGCATAGATACAAGCTGCTATACCACATCCGTCGCCCTAACCCAGGGCGGCGAGCTGGTGGTAGACCTCAGGGAAAAACTTGAAGTAGCACATGGCGGGCTTGGGCTCAGGCAGTCCGAAGCCCTTTTCAAGCATATAAGAAACCTTCCCGGGCTTATCGAGAAGGCTTTCTCCCAAGCAAGGCATTTTGGCATCGAAGTTGACTCGATCGCGGCAAGCGCCTGGCCCAGAAGGGCCGAGGGCTCCTATATGCCCGTGTTCAACGCGGGAAGGGGTTTCGCTGCTGCTATGGCGTCAAGCCTGGGAGCACCGCTCATAGAAGTAAGCCACCAGGAGGGGCACATTGCAGCGTGCGCACCTGATTCCGGGCTCTCTCCCGGAGATTCATTCCTGGCAGTGCACATATCCGGTGGCACCACCGAAGTGCTGGAAGTGGCCTGGTATGAAGATTCCATGCATATAGAACCGCTGGCAAGCACTACCGACATCTCAGCCGGGCAGATGATAGACAGGGTGGGAACCTCGATTGGGATCCCGTTTCCGGCAGGACCCGGGCTTGAGCTTCTGGCAATGCAGCAGGGCCCCTCGGATTTCAGGCTGCCCTCCTCGGTAAGAAACGGCAAAATCAGCTTCTCGGGGCCGTGCGAAGCGGCTTCAAGAGGCCTGAAAAACGGTGTGGAGCCGAGTGAGGTGGCAAGGGCAGTGCTCGACTGTGTTGTGCGCAGCATATCCAAAGCTGTCATTCCAGCCTCTGAGGCAAGCGGGCTTTCGACTGTGCTGGTCGTGGGAGGTGTGGCTTCCAACAGCAGGGTTAGGAACGGCCTTTCGGAGGAACTGGGCTCGCGAGGCATAGAGACGCTCTTTGGAGACGGGGGACTTTCGACGGATAATGCAGTAGGAGTCGCCTACCTGGGGGAGCTGTGGAGATGAGAACCTACATCGAGGATGGCGAGCTATTGGAACAGCAGGAGATGCCGCCAGTTACCGTAAGCGAGGTAAACGGGCGCATATCGGCTCTGATAAAATCCGAACCGGACCTGGCAGGCATTTCCGTGCTAGGCGAAGTCTCGGATCTAAGGCGCTATGACTCTGGACATTGGTACTTCAGCCTCAAGGACGATAAAAGCCAGCTTAAGGCCGTCATGTGGCGCTCCAGCGCGGCAAAGCAGGCGGCGAGCGGTTTCATCCCTGAGAGCGGTATGCTTGTGGTAGCCTTCGGTGATATAAGGGTATATGAGGCCAATGGCGTTTACCAGATAGTAGTCCAGGCTATGAGGCCCGCGGGCGAAGGCGCGAAATACGCCGCCTTCCTGAAGCTTAAAAAGAAGCTCGCCGATGAGGGGCTCATGGACCAGTCCAAAAAGTTGCCCATGCCGTCTTTCGTAAGCGAGGTGGCTTTGGTCACATCTGCATCCTCCGCCGCGGCAAAGGACTTCGTAAAAGTCGCCAGGGCCAGGTGGAAGGGCCTGAAAATCACAATCGTGCCGGCTACCATGCAGGGCAATAGCGCGCCGGCAAGCATTATAAGTGCGCTCAGGCAGGCTGACGGCTTGCAAAGCGCCGACCTTGTAGCAATTGTTAGGGGAGGCGGCTCATCGGAGGATCTGTGGTGCTTCAACGATGAGGGCCTGGCAAGGGCGATATCTTCTATGAAAAAGCCCGTAGTGACGGGCATCGGACACGAAATCGACATCACCATTGCGGATTACGTCGCCGATTTGAGGGCATCGACCCCCAGCAATGCGGCGGAGCTTACGATACCGGACGCCGCGGCAATAGCCTCAGCGCTTGCCGGCGTCTCAAGAAGGCTCAGATCGAGGATGGATGACGAAATCGCAAGCCGCAGGTCGACTCTCGCGGCCCTATCACAGAAAGGCCCGATGGCAAGGCCCATGGATATGATAGAGATCAGAAGGCAGGCCATGGATGATTTCTCCTACAGCTTGCGCTCTTCGATGACGAGAATGGTCGAAAAAGCCAAAGCCATGCTCAATTCAAGGCGCGTTTCGGTAGAGGCATTGAACCCGGACGCCATCCTTAGGCGCGGCTATTCTGTCTGTACGCTGCCGGACGGAAGCGTCGTGAGGGATTCCAGGCAGGCGAAGTCAGGCGCAAGCGTCGGAGTGAGGCTTCACAAAGGCTTCCTCGGATGTACGGTAAGAGAGAGCGACCCTTCATAGCAAGATTTACGGAGGTGGACGGTTTGCCCAAGAGAAAGCAGACGGAGAGGTCCTTCGAAGAGATGATGGAGAGGCTCTCCGATATTGTGGAGAAGATGGAGAGCAAGGATGTGCCGATCGAGGAGGCGATGTCCCTTTATGAGGAGGGGTATACGCTCATTGCGGCGGTCCGGGCCATACTCGACAGGGCAGAGGAGAAGGTTAAGCTGATCGGCCCTGACGGCAGGCTTGCCCCCCTTGACGAGAAAGAGGCGGCAAGATGAGCCTTCCCCTTCCCATGTACGATGCCTGGCTGGGTGAGGGAAGCCCTTTCCAAAAGGCCCTGAATGATGCGCTATCAAATGGCGGCTCTACGGCTTTAAGGCTTGCAGAGGCGATGTCTTACAGCGTTAGCGTGGGAGGAAAGCGGTACAGGCCCTATCTCATCCATGCCATGACCGACGTCTACGGCGGGGACCTTGCCTTAGCAGCAGTGCCTTCTTGCGCTGTCGAGCTGGTGCACACATATTCGCTGATTCATGACGACTTGCCCGCGATGGATGACGACGACATGAGAAGGGGCAGGCCGTCCAATCACAAGGCCTTCGGGGAGGGGCTCGCGATCCTTGCGGGAGATGCCCTTCAAAGCAGGGCTTTCGAGGTGCTTTGTTCAAAATCATACGCCCAAACGGCGGGGGCGGCGCTGGCTTTGGAGCTTGCGGCGGGGTTGGCTGAGGCCATCGGCCTTTCGGGCATGGCCGGCGGTCAGGCATTGGACCTGGAGTGCGCAGCCGAAACCGAAGATGAGCTTATGACAATGCACAATATGAAGACGGGGGCCCTAATAAGGTATTGCTGCCATGCAGGCGCCTTGATTTCTGGCGCCGATGTGTCGGATGCTACAGCTTTGGGAAGCTCAATAGGCATGGCTTTCCAGGTCAGGGACGACATCCTTGATGCGACGTCTACCTCAGAGGAGATGGGCAAGACGGCAGGCAAGGACCTCTTACAGGGAAAATTCACTTACGTTGCCGCTTACGGCCTCGAAGGGGCGAAGCAGAGGCTATCCGCGCTGCTGGACAGCTCCAGAATCGATAATTTCACGGATGCCCGGCAGGAAAGACGCTATTATGGCCGCCGTAGGCTTACTACAGGATTAGGGGGTATCGGCATGGCAGGCAACAGGGCTTTCTTCGCAGTACTTCTATCATGGCTTGCCGCGCAGTTTCTGAAGTTCCTGATATCGAAAATCAAAAACGGCGACTTCTTCGCTGGAAGGGCCATGAAGACCGGCGGCATGCCGTCGGCCCACGCCGCACTTGTATCGTCGCTTACTTTCTGCGCCGGCATAATCCACGGCACATCGAGCATCGAATTTATCACGGCACTTGCGTTGGCGGTCATCGTGAGCTACGACGCGATGGGCATGAGGGCGGAATTCCACAGGCAGAGCAGGCTGCTAAGGGAGATCGCCATCAAGCTGTTCGGCGAGGAGCAGTTCAAGGCCAAATATCCGGATATAGGCGATTACCAGGGACATGAGATGGTGGAAATAGTGGCGGGGCTCGCCCTTGGCGTCATCGTGTCTGCATTACTGCTCAAATTGTGATATATATATATTGCAGGTGGCGCATTATCCTAGTCAGTCACGGCTGTCCTGAAAACGGGGTTAAAATTCCGTTGAGGGCACATCGATGAAGCCTCTTGTGCGGGCTCCGAGACGCCCAGTCCGGGGTTTGTGCAGGAGGATAGTCTCCAGGGCGATCCGCAATGGCATGTGGGCGTTGACCCTGGCGACGTGGAGGCCCAAACACGTGGGCCATACAGAAAACAGACCCACGGCTTGGGGTTAACCTGCAATCCGGTGCGCGACCCGTCTGTATGAGGAAGCGCTGGATGCAGCGTAGCCTGCCTTGAAGCGGATGCGGGGGATAGCCCTGCCCGACGCCGCGGCCACGGCTAAGGGTTCGGGCCGAAACCGTAACTGCAAAAGAGGCTAAGGACCGCCCTAAGGGCTGTTGAGGAAAACTCCTAGGATGCTTGGTTTCGCAGGGATTGCAGTGTGAACTAAGTGGCAATCCAGTCGCCCTGCCGGTGACGCAGGGAGCCTGTCGTAAAGGGAAACCGCCTTTCGGCGACGAGGAGGTGTACAGGTGGGAAAACCTACTGGACCTAAGTCACAGTATTTACCTGCGATGCTGCCACTTGCGATTTGGCCCGGCTTCGGCCGGGCCCCATTCTAAAGGGAAGGTGCGCTTTGAAGACGAGGACTGCTGTTAGAATCGCCCTGGGCGTGCTAATAATCGCTTTTCTGCTTAACATGGGTGCGGGATCCGCAAAGGACATCTCGCTGCCTCTTTCCTTGATATTCCTCCTTCTGGTCGTGCTGACCGGGGTTGCTTTCGACATAGTGGGCACAGCCGTCGCCGCGGCGACCGAGCCTCCGATCAATGCAGTCGCGTCGAGGAAGATCAAAGGCGGCGCCGAGGCTCTCAGGCTAGTTAGAAACGCCCCCCAGGTTGCCAACTTCTGCAATGATATAGTCGGGGATGTGTGCGGCACTCTAAGCGGCGCGCTAGCTGGAGCTTCAGCATCTGCGCTTGCCGATTTCTTCGATTTGAACGTGACTTTGATGTTTGCAATCACTGTGGCAGTCGTCACAACGACTACGGTGACTTTAAAGTACATCTCCAAGAGCTTCGCCATGAGCGAGGCGGAGCCGGTGATATTGCTCGCAGGCAAGCTAATCGCCTACGCAAAGGGCTTAGTACCGTCCTTCCTCAGGAAAAAGGGTGAAAGCGGGAGGCGTTGAAATGGGCGGCCTTCTGGATCGCGTAAGCGGGCACAAGGAAATCGCCGCACTTGATAATAATGAGCAGAAAGCCCTTGCCGAGGAGGTAAGAGCCTATATAATCTCATGCGTTGCCGGAAGCGGCGGGCACCTTGCCTCCAACCTGGGCACCGTCGAGATCACTCTGGCGCTTCTTTCCGAGCTGGACCCGGATTCGGACAGGATAGTCTGGGATGTCGGGCATCAGTCCTATGCTTTTAAGATGTTCACCGGGCGCAAAGAGCAGCTTAAGAATATTAGATGCGAAGGTGGGCCTTCGGGCTTTCCCACGCTTAAAGAGTGCAACGCCGACTGCTTCGGGACCGGGCATGCGTCGACTTCGCTGTCCGCAGCGCTGGGGCTTGCCGTCGCAAGGAGGATCTCCGGTGCCAAGTACAGCGTGGCAGCCGTAATCGGTGATGGCGCTCTTACCGGGGGCATGGCCTATGAAGCGATGAACAATGCCGGCACCCTGAAGGAGGACTTGATCGTCATCCTGAACGACAATGAGATGGCGATATCCAATAACACGGGAAGCATCTCGGAGTTTCTGAGCAGGGTGCGCTTCTCCCCGGGAAGGCGCAAGTTCGAAAGCGGGCTTAAGCAGATGCTGTCCAGCGTTCCAGTCGCAGGCGACGCCCTCAGGCAGGCCGGGCATCTAATCAAGAGGTCTTTGAAGGGCCTGCTTCTTCCCAAGATGCTGTTCGAGGACATGGGTTTCACCTACATAGGGCCTCTTGACGGGCACAACATCAAGCTTATGAGAAATGCCATAAGCGACGCGAAAAAGCTGGGAGGCCCGGTGCTCATACACGCCGTTACGAAGAAGGGCAAGGGCTACGCATTTGCGGAAGCGGATCCAGATAGCTACCACGGCACGGGCCCGTTCGACCCTGCCACGGGAATCAAGCTGGGCAACGGGGCGACGAGCTTCACAGACGTCTTCGCAAAGAAGATCGAGGAGCTTGCCTCAAAGGATATGAGGATAGTGGCCATAACCGCCGCTATGCAGTCGGGAACAGGGCTGAAGGGCTTTGCGGCCAGGTTCCCGGGCAGATACTTCGATGTGGGCATAGCCGAGCAGCATGCCGTCACATTCGCGTCCGGCCTTGCGGTAATGGGTGCGGTGCCGGTAGTGGCCCTTTACTCGACATTCCTGCAAAGGGCATATGACCAGATGGTACACGACGTCGCTTTGCAGGGGCTTCATGTGGTTTTCTGCATCGACAGGGCGGGCGTAGTCGGCGAGGACGGGGCGACGCACCAGGGCGCATATGACATGTCGCTTGCCTGCGCGCTGCCGGGCTTTACAGTGCTAGCTCCCAAGGACGGCACAGAGCTTGCCGATATGATGCATTGGGCAATAGAAGAGGCGAAGGGGCCTGTCCTGATCAGATATCCCAAGGCCGCTGCCGAAGCAATTGCCTCGGTCGCAGCTTCTGCCGCCGAACCGTTTCAGGCCCGGAAAAGCCGAGATTATGCAACAGGGAAAGGGCATCGCGATAATCGCTGCCGGCAGCATGGCCAAGGAGGCAATGAAAGCGGCTCTGCTTCTAAAGGGCGATGGCGTAGAACCGACGGTAATCAATGTGCGGTCCGTAAAACCGCTGGATAGCGGCGTTGTCACGAAGGTGCTTAGGACTCACAGAATCGTTTTGACCGTTGAGGAGGGCGTTTCCAGGGGCGGCCTGTTCTCGGCAGTGACGCTCGAGAAAGATGGCGCCAATTCTGCAACCATCATCCCGATGGGCATGCCGGAGGAGCCAATCGGACACGGCAAAAGGCAGGATGTCCTTCAAAAATTAGGGCTAGATGCCGAAGGCATAGCGGCAATGGCACGAAAGCTCCTGCAAGGAGGGCCTATTTCGAATGGCTCAGAATAAGAAGAGGCTCGACTTGCTGGTTTTCGAAAGATCGCTTGCCCAAAGCAGGGAGGACGCAAGGCGCCTCATACAAGCTGGCCTTATCAAAGTAGACGGCCAGATGAGAGACAAGCCGGGCGAATCAGTACATGAGGACTCAGTCATAGAATCGACGGGTTCTGCGCTAAGGTATGTATCGCGCGGGGGGTTGAAGCTGGAAAAGGCGATTGCGGAGTTCGGGCTCGACCTGAATGGGAGAATCGCCATGGACATAGGGGCCTCCACAGGCGGGTTTACTGACTGCATGCTCCAAAACGGCGCAAGCAAGGTATATGCGGTGGATGTGGGTTACGGGCAGCTTGCGTGGAAGCTCAGGGAGGACCCGAGGGTCGTAGTCATGGAGCGCACCAATGCCAGGTACCTGGACCCTGCGAATTTCGAGCCGGGGATAAGCTTCGCTTCGATGGACGTATCGTTCATCTCATTCCAGAAGGTCCTGCCTGCAGTGATGAAGGTCGGCTCGGATGAGCTCACCTGCGTAATACTTGTGAAGCCGCAGTTTGAGGCGGGCAGGGAGAATGTAGGCAAGAACGGGGTCGTCAGGGACCCTCTGGTGCATTCGCAAGTGTTAAGGGATGCCGCGGCAGGCGCTTCGGCGCTGGGCATGACCGTGGGCGGGCTTACCTACTCGCCGGTGAAAGGGCCGGAGGGAAATATCGAGTACCTGATGCTGCTGGGAGGCAAGGGATCAGGCCTTTCGGGGCTTGAGGATATAGAAAAGGAAGTCTCAAGAGTAGTCGCCCAATCACACGAGCTCATCTGAACACCAAGGAGGTGCAGCATGGCGAAAGCAGCGATTATAGCACATCCTTCCAAGGAGAATTCCATAGAGCTGGCAAGGTCCATCGCAAGTGTCCTCAAAGAGGAGGGCGTTGCCGTCTTCGGTGATTCCCATATGGCCGGGGAGGCGGGGCTAATCCCCTTCGACTGGGAGCCCGAAATCGCCAAAGACATGGACTTTTGCATAGTGCTCGGCGGCGATGGCACCCTGCTGGGGGCCGCGAGGAAGGCGATGTACTACAAGATCCCGCTGATGGGAATAAACCTCGGGCATCTGGGCTTCCTTGCCGAAGTGCACGAGGGCGACCCAAAAGAGGCGGTAAGGATGATCGCCAGGGGCCAGTACCAGATCGACGAGAGGGCCATGGTGGACGCCCAGCTAATCAGGGGCGGCAAAGTAGTGGAGGAGATATCGGGCCTCAACGACGTAGTTATCGGCAAGGGCGGCATGTCCAGGCTAATAACCCTTGGTTTGTATATCGGCGATGAATATCTCGGGCGGTATCCGGGGGACGGGATAATTATAGCTACTCCCACCGGCTCCACGGCGTACTCCCTTTCTGCGGGAGGGCCGCTGCTCTCACCGGACCTTGATGTGCTGGTAGCCACGTTCATCTGCCCTCATGTGCTCTTCTCGCGGTCCATAGTCGTAAAGGGCGACGGCAGGTTAAAGATAGTCGTGGAGGGGTGCAACGAAGAGGCAGTCATGACGGTCGACGGGCAGATATACCTGCCTTTGATGCCAGGCGATGAGCTGAGGGCGAAAAAATCTGTATATACAACACTGTTTATACGGTTGAGAGAAAGGAATTTTTACGGTATCCTTAAAGATAGGCTGAAGGAAGGCCGTCTATAGCAAACGCTGATTGAGGGGTGTTCTGATGAAGCACAGACGTCACCAGAAAATACTTGAGCTGATTAGGACCCATATCGTTGAGACGCAGGAGCAGCTAGCCATGCTGCTTGAAGCAGACGGCATAGAAGTCACGCAAGCCACCGTCTCCAGGGACCTTAAGGAGCTTGAGCTGGTCAAGGGGCCCGCAAGCAACGGCAGGTATAAATATACTGCCCCTGAGGAGCGCAACCTTGAGAACCTGAATAAAAGGATCGAGCGAGTCATGAAGGACGACGTAGTCAGCATTCAAGACAGCGAGAACCTGGTCGTGATTAAGACCGTAATCGGGGCCGCCCATGCGGTTGCCGCCGTGCTCGACGAGCTCAGCTGGAAGGAAATCATGGGGACGCTTGCCGGCGACGACAACATATTCATGGTCGTTAAGCCCAAAGAGGCAGTCGCCGAGGTTGTTAGGAAGCTGGATTCCCTTAGAAGATAGAAATAATCTTCGCACCAGGAGGTGCGCATGCTCAAGTCGCTGAAAGTCAAGGATTTCGCCCTGATTGACGACATAGAGCTTGAATTCGCAAAAGGCCTGAATGTGCTGACGGGCGAGACGGGGGCCGGCAAGTCGCTCATAGTCGACTGCCTGGCGCTCATCGCCGGGGGCAGGGCCGATGCGCAAAATGTCAAAAGGGGCACCGAAGCCGCCGCAGTAGAGGCGGCTTTCGACATAACATATAACGAAAGGGCCAAAGCCGCCCTTGCGGCCCTGGAGCTGGATGTAGATGCCCAGGGCATAGTGATTCTTTCCCGCGAGGTCCAGAAAAACGGCAAATCGAGGGCCAGGATTGACGGGACGCTGGTGAGCGCAGGCGAGCTCGCCCAAGTCGCCGAAAGCCTAATCGACATCTTCGGGCAGCACGACGGGCTGGGCATGACAAGGCCCGCGGCTCAGCTTACCGCAGTTGACACTTTCCTCACCGAAGAGGGCAAAGGTTTCTTGAAAGGCTCTTCTGAGGCATTCAAGTCATGGAGGCAGGCGGCAGACGGGCTGGACTCACTTATGGCTAAGGCCAAGGACCGGCAGTCGAGGCTGGACTTTCTGGAGTATCAGATAAAAGAACTGGATGACGCATCCGTCAAACCCGGCGAGGAGGTTGAGCTCCTGGCCGAGGCCAAGGTGCTCGCTAACTCCGGCAAGCTGTTCGAGGCGCTCTCTTTGGCATACTCCGCGCTTTACGAAACGGGATCCGACGAGCATTCTGCCCTTGATTTGGCCAGGTCAGCGCTTGATGGCATCATTTCGGCAGGCAGGTTGGGCTTAGATGTGAAAGACGCCCTTGATCCTCTTGCGGCTGCAGTGGATGCCCTAACCGATGCGGCGGAGGCTGCTCGCAGGATTCGCGATTCACTGGACCTGGACCCCGCCAGGGCCGCCGAGGTGGAAGGAAGGCTCGCCGACATAGGCAAAATGAAGAGGAAGTTCGGGCTTGAGGCCGATGAGCTGGGCGCTTTCTGCCAGAGATGCAAGGCGGAGGCGGCGGAGCTAAGAGAGCTCGAAATCCGCACCGATTCTGCAAGGATGGACCTGGAATTGAAAAGGTCAATAATGCTAAGCCTGATGGACCAGTTGAGCGGGGCAAGGCAGAAAGCCTCGCAAGACCTGTCGGGACTGGTCGAAAGGCAGCTTACAGAGCTTATGATGCCCAAGGCGAGATTCGTAGCCTCGTTATCAGCTAGAACCGGATCGGAAGGTTTCGATGCGGGCGAGGGCAAATGGGCCTCCTTATCGGGCCTGGAGAAGGTAGAATTCCTTTTCTCGGCCAATGTGGGGGAGGATCCCAAGCCACTTGCCAAAGTGGCCTCCGGAGGCGAGCTTTCACGCTTCATGCTGGCATTCAAGGTCGCCGGAATGAAGCATCAGGAAAACGACACCGTGATGGTGTTCGATGAGGTGGACCAGGGCGTGGGCGGTGCCGCCGCAAACCACGTCGCAGCCAAGCTGAAAGAGGTTTCGGCGGGGGCCCAGGCGCTTGCAGTTACTCACATCGCCCAGATCGCAGCCGCCGCAAACAGGCACATGCTGATAGTAAAATCCGATGACGGGGAGCGCTCCTTCGTCTCAGCAGTTAGCCTTGAGGAGGATGCAAGGTCGCAGGAGATAGCAAGGATGCTCTCAGGCTCTGTTAGTAAAGAAGCGCTGCAACATGCCAATACGATGTTAAAGGCTTGGGAAAAGAACAGTATTTCTGGTGTTAACGGCCCCCGAAACGTGACTAAAGGGGAAGAAGCGACGTTTAGTTTATTTGAGAGGGTCGACTAGCACATCTTATCTGTGGAGGTATTGAGATGGTTGAGCTATTTCGCATGGGCGGCTGGGTTATGTACCCGATACTACTCAGCTCCGTATTCTCACTGGCAGTGATTATCATCAAAGTAATACAGCTTGGCATATTGCCCAGCGATCCGGAGAAAGTCCTGAAGACTTTGCGCAACTCATACCTCAAAGGAGGAAGCCTCGAGGCTCTGACTATGCTTCGAAGCTTCAGAGGCCCGGTCGCCGCCATGGCAAGGGTGGCGCTGCAGGCGCACGACGTCGATAAGGACGCGCTGAAGGAGATCCTCGAAAGGACCGCGCAGAACGAAGTCTACAACATGGAGAAGAACATGCTCGTGCTTGAGACCACGGCGACCATCGCCCCTCTACTGGGGCTGCTGGGCACTGTAACCGGCATGATCAGAAGCTTCAACGTGCTGAATGCCCTAGGAGGCATAACGGCGCCATCACAGCTGGCAGGCGGAATAGCGGAAGCGCTCATCACCACCGCTGCCGGCCTTATAGTGGCAGCCCCCACCGTTTTGGGGCACAGCTTCCTGACGGCCCAGATTGACAGGCATGTCGCAATGATGATCAACTCAGAACACGAGATCGTGGACATCATACAAGACGGCGGGAGGGAATCCTGATGAATATCGCAAGGAGAAAGAGGAAGCCCAGGGTGGACCTCATACCCCTTGTGGATATGATGTGCTACCTGATCTTCTTCTTCATGATCTTCACCTCGTTTAGGACGAACACCACAGGAATGCCGCTCGAGCTTCCCAGGGCTGCGACGCCAAAAGAGCTCGCCTCCGATATCGTCATGGTCTCGATCGATTCCGAAGGGGGCATCTTCTTCGGCGAAGAGGCAACCGACATCACAGGAATTGCGGATAAGGTCAAAGGGGCGTTAGAGAGGGACGCAGAGGAGCTTTTCGCCATCAAAGCGGATAAATCCGTAACGTATGAGCAGCTAATAGCCATAGTAGATGCTGTGAGGCTGGGCGGAGGGGTCCACCTTGCGCTTGCAGTCGAAAGGACACCGGCAGGGGAGCCTGGAGGCGTCAACTGATGCAAAAGAGCGCCGCGAACAACATACTGGCAATATTGGTCTCACTGGGGATCCATGCGCTGCTGCTGCTGATACCATGGCAGCCGGCACCCGTCGTGGAACTTATGCCGCTTGAAGGCTCGGGTGTCGTCGAGCTGGCCGAGCTGCAGCAGGTGAAGGGCGAGCCGGATGATGCGACGCAGCAGGATGCGCTGCCGCAGGAGGAGCCCAAACCGCCGGTGACGGAGGCCGAAGTCAAGAAACCGGAGACGGTAAAGCCCCCGCAGACTGCCGTTCAACCGAGCACAAAGCCGATCATCAGCATAAAGCCCGTAGTGAAGGAGCCAATAACTCAAGAGGCCGATGAGCTGCTGACTTCGCCAACGGGCAGCGTCGCGGTGCAGACCGAACCGGTTGAAGCCACTAATGCCGCGGAAGTCCCCGCAACCTCCCAACCGGAACCTCAGCAGGAGCCCGAGCCGGTAAGGCCGGCATTCCCCGGGGACGATCCCACCGGAGAGGCGATGGTGGCCTCCAAACGGGAGGTAGCCTACCCCAAAGAGTCGCAGAGCTCTGCGAGCGAGGGCGATGTTGTCGTGGAAGTTAAGGTAGGCACTGACGGCAAGATACTCTCCACAGGCATACTATCCGGCCCGGATGACGAGTGGCTCAAGAAGAACGCCGAACTTACGATATTAAGATACTGGACATTTAAAAGCGCCGAGAGGGCTTACAAGGTTGTAATCGAAGTGTCGTTCAGGATGCAGCCGGTAGCCAGGACCGAACAGCGCTTTATCAGTGCTTCATTCTTGGATTAGGAGGGGCATGCCCGATGAGCAGAGCAAGGACCCTGGCACTTACAGCGGCGGTGGCGCTCCTTCTGGGAGCAGTCGCGATATCCGCGAGCGCCGCTTCGTCTGTTGTGATTTCGAATGAGTTCATAAAGATAATAGTCAATGCTGAAACGAGCGAGAACGGCAGGTTCGGCGTCGAGACTACCGGGGGGGACCCCGCAAACCCGAATGACGACAACCTGCCGCTGATATATGGGCGGCCGGTGCCCTGGACAAGCTATACGACTGTCAGGATCGACGGCCAGGACTGGGTATTCGGCGGCAAAGCTTCGAAGAGGGCCGGAGCGGGGGGCAAGTACGGCTCAGTAGCCGTGGCGCCCGCCGCCAAGGGCAGCTCTATTACGACTTCCTACATGCTAGGGAATATAAGGGCCACGCAGGACCTATCATTCGCCAGGAACCACATGACCGGCTACAATGACACTGTCAGGATCGCCTACACCCTGAAAAACGAGGGAATTGTGCCCGCAGCAGTCGGGCTGAGGCTAATGCTCGATACGATGCTGGGCAAGAATGACGGCGCACCACTTAGGGCCGGCGAGAGCACCATAGTCTCGGACAGGAACTTTACGGGCGGCACGCTTCCAGACTTCTGGCAGGCCTTCGACTCCCTTGCAGAGCCTTCGGTCACTTCTCAGGCAACGCTTATCGGCAAAGAGCTTACTCCTCCGGGTTCCGTAATCTTCAGCAACTGGGGAGCTTTCGCCGACAGCCTGTGGGACGTTAGGCTTGGTGCCGGGACGCGATTTCACAAGAGAGGGCGAATTCGACCTGGACTCGGCGGCCGCGATGTACTGGGACGGCTATGTGTTGCAGCCCGGCTCACAAGTAACGCTTGTGACTTATTACGGCCTGGGCGGCATAGTAGTGGCGCCCGGAAACCTGTCGCTGGGCCTTGCGGCGCCTGCGGAAGTGGCGGCGCCTCAGGAGGGGCAGGAGAGCTCATTTACCGTTGTGGCATATATTCAAAACACGGGCAAAGGGCCGGCGCTCGATGTTAAAGTGTCACTTGAGCTGCCAAAAGGCCTTGAACCCATGGCAGGATCGGAGCTTGTACGCTCAGTCGGGGATATGAAGCAGGGTGCAATTACCCAGCTTTCATGGAGGCTGAAGACCGACGGCAAGACGTTCGGCGCGCTTCAGCTGAAGTTAAAAGCGGAATCCTCAAATGCTGAGGGCAATTCCATTACCAGATCCGTAGAGGTACTTTCACCCCCAAGGCTTTCGTTAAGGTTGATAATCCCGGAGATAAAACTTGACGCAGCTGGAGCGCTGAAAGAATCCTATCCCGTCACAGCCCAGATAAGCAACCTGGGCGACTCGGCGGCCTACTGGACAGAGGCCTCCCTTGGAGCTGACGGGAGCAAGGCTTCTTCCCGGAGACTCACAAGGAAGGCAGCTGGGGCACTTCCTGCCGGGCATGAGCTACGAATCCGCCTGGTTCATTTCCCCACTTCCCGGATCCCAGGCGGTGCAGTTCAAGGCGAAGGCGGCCGCCTCGAATGTGAAGCAGGTCGCGGCGCAGTCGGCGGCATCGGTGCCTTCCCCCACGCGTTCCATATCCTTGGAGCTGGGCGCCTTCAGCGACGGCTTCATAGAGGCGAAGGTATCGGCCCTAAGGCTCTCAGGAGTCGCCAAGATCGAGTTCGACATAGTCTGGGAGGGCGAGGCATTGGCCCTTCTTGGACGCAAACCGGTTGCAGCAGGCGCTCTTATGCTACTGCCCGACGGCACTTCCCCGGGACTTGTGCAAGGCAAGGTCGAAGGCAAAGCCATCAGGGGTATAAGCTGCTCATTCCTTCCCGGCGGGGAGCCGACAGGGGTGTTAGCCAGCATAGATTTCAAAATTGCGGGACCGGGCAGGATGACAATAAGAATGGAGAACGTAAAGGCCTTCGACGCGGCAGGAAAGCAGCTGCCGGTTCAAAACGACGGCCTTATGGCGATAATAAAGTAGAGACCGGAGGTGCCTGAAATGTTTTCATCAAAGGGCCGCATTGTGGCGGTCATAAGCATCATGATGGCTATTATCATGTCGCTGGGGGCGGCTGCCGCGCCAGTAGTCACCGACATAACCAAAGACCACTGGGCATATGAAGCGGTTATGAGCCTGGTAGAGAAGGGGTACCTTGGCGTCTACAATGACGGCTCGTTCAAGGGCGATGAGCCCGTGAGCAGGTACCTGCTGGCATTCGTAGTATCAAAGATGCTTACTGACCTTGAAAAGGGGACCGTTACGGCAACCGAAGAGGATATGGGAGTGCTGCGCGAGGTGGCAAATGAGCTAAGAGGCGAGATGGTGCCCCTGCTCGCCGCCCTCGACACAAGGGTGAAAGAACTCGAGAAGGCCGAGCTTGAGGCCGGCAAATCCCTCACAGCCGAAAGGCAGGAGCGGAAGGCCGAAGCGGCAGGCATCCTGGATGACCTGGAGGATCAAGCGGAACGTATAGTCGCAATGGACAAGTCGCTTGAGACCACCGAGAAAGGGTTAGCCGCTCTCATGGTCGCCATGCAGGAAGAGGCGGCAGCCGAGAGGAAGCTCATCGACTCATTGAAGAAGCAGGGCGATGAGAGCAAGGCAGAGACAGGCTTAGCCCTTAAGGGGCTGGAGAGCGCGCAGGCCAAGACTGATGCCGTAATAAGCGGCCTGTCGGTCGAGCTTGAAACCCTTAAAGCGGTTATGTCCGACGATATAGACAAATCAGTGACCGAGCTGTCTAACTACCTGGAAGCTGAGATTGCAAGCAGGAAGGCGCTCGAGACCAGGGTCGGAACCCTGGAGGACGAGACGGCCGAGGATCTCGCATCAGCAGTCGCGTCCCTAAGGGAATGGGCGAGCGCGGAGCATGCCGCGATGGCCGCCGGCTTCGATGCCGACCTCAAAGTCTGTAGAGGAAAGCTGGGGCAAATCGCTGCAGGTGCAGGTTGCCGAGCTCAACAAGGCTATGGCAGATGAGGCGACGGCCGCACAGAAGCTGATGGACGCAATCAAACTAGAAGGCGATGGCAAGGCGGCGAAGCTCGATGCCTCAATAGTCGGGCTGAAGTCCGCGCTGGCCGAAACTGACAGCAAATTGGCCGCGATGGACAGGGAGATTGAAGCGATAAAGGCCGCGTTAGGGCAGGATATCGACAAGGCCGTCACCAACCTCTCTGCCTATATCGAGACCGAGAGCAGCAGCAGGAAGGCTTTGGAAGTAAAGCTTGATTCTCTGTCGGCTAAGCTTGATTCCCTGTCAGCGATGCTTGCATCAACCGACGCAGAAAACGATAAGAACCTGGCTTCAACTGATGCAGAAAATGATAGGAATTTGGCATCGGCGGTGGAGGCGCTAAAGGGTCTGATAAGCGATGAGGCGAGGTTCAGGGCCGATGCCGATGTCCTTACCGCGACTAGGCTTGAAATGCTGAACAAAGTGCTTGGCGCCGATATAGAGAAGGCGGCGGCAGGCCTGCAGCTAGCACTTGAGAACGAGAAGCAGGAGAGAAAGACGGAAGCGGCGGCACTCAAGGCGGCCCTGTCGGCGGAAGGGGGCACATCATACCAGAATGCGCTCCAGCTGCTCGACGCGGAAAAGGCTACAAGGGCTGACTCGGATGCTAAGCTCACGTCCGAAATCGCGAAGCTGAAGGCCACCATAAGCCAGGTGGACTCCGATTCCAAGGCTATGATAGTAAGAAACGCCATCGAGCTGCAGGACGCAGATTCGGAGCTGGGCCTCTCGATAGCAGGCTTAAGGGTGGCGATGGATACCGCCAACGCGAGCATAACGTCGCTTAAAGAGAAGGTGGCGGCAATCGAGTCCAGGCTTACCAGGCTGGAGACTTCGGTTGATGTTCTCAAATCCAACCTCGAGTCGACGACGAAGCTCCTGGTGTTAGTGAGCGACGATCTTAACAGGCTGAAGATAAAGCAGGAGACTCTTGAGGCGAAGCTTGCCGATATGCAAGTGAAGACCGATGCCAAGCTCAAGGACCTGGAGAAGGCGTCAATCGACCAGAAGGACGACATAGACATACAGGCCCAGGAGAGGGAAGCCAAGCTCAACAGCCAGATAAAGTCCCTTGAGGGCCAGCTTGCGGAGCAGAATCAGAGCATGCAAGCGGAGATGAAGAAGATCAAGGGCCTTGGGATAACCGGCCTGATACTGGGCGTGCTGGGAATCATAGTGGGCGTCGTTGCGATATTCCTTCCCGTCACACCGTAGAGGGAGGCCGCACAACTACTTAAGTACAAAGAAAATGGAGGGCGGAAAACCGCCCTCCAATCTTTATGCGACGCTAGTTACTTGCCCTTGACTCCGACGACACCCTTTGTGAGGTCGACGCTGTGGCACCAGGTGCAGTTGCCGCTGTAAGCCTTCACGAATGCGTTGTTGGCGCCGGTGAAGTGCGATACATGGACTACAGTACCTACGGTTCCGGCCGCGGCTCCCGCCTTGTGGCAGCCGTAGCAGTCCTTGAGCTCGTCTACCATGGTATCCGGGGCCTTGGGATGCGTGCCTGCGGCGATGAGCTTCTTCATGCCGGCCAGGATCGTCGATATCGGTGCTACCGGACTTGACGTGGCAATCCACGCAACCTTTGGGCAGATCGTCCTTGGCATTCACGCCTGGTACGGTTAGTGTGGGTACCGCTGCGTAGACTGCAAGGGAAACCACCGCGACGAGTGCTAGTACGAAAGCTACTACTAGAATCTTCTTCAATGTTGGTTCCTCCTTTCGTATAATAAATCACAAGTATTTTAACAAATTATCGTAATGCGGGCAAATCGCTCAAACTACAACTGTTGACGCTTACTTTATCGTTTTTGTTCGCCCTTAAAGAGCAGGAAGCTAGATGATATAATTATTAGGTAAGATTTCCACCGGAATGAGGTGCCAGATGATAGGGACTCTCATGAATACGGGCACTGTGCTCGCAGGCACCGCTATCGGCATCCTTCTAAGAAGGAGGATCCCCGATCAATTCGGCTCCGAGCTCATAAGGGTGATGGGGCTTTTCACGCTTGTAATAGGCCTGAAGAACGCAGGCTCCTCCCCGGACCTGCTTGTGACCTTGATTTGCGTGGTGCTCGGCACGATATTCGGTATGGTCCTCAAGTTCGATGAAAGGCTCAACGGCCTCGGGGACATTGCGAAATCGAAGCTGGGAAAGCTTGGCGAGGGAAGGTTCACCGAAGGGCTTATGGCCGCCTCGCTGCTGTTTTGTATAGGCCCGATGACAGTGATGGGCTCTATCGCCGACGGACTCAGGGGAGACTATTCGATTCTCGCCATGAAATCGGTGATGGACGGGGTAAGCTCGATGGCGCTCGCGTCTACCATGGGCATCGGCGTGGGCTTCTCAGCGATTGTAGTATTCATAGTGCAGGGCGGTATCACACTTGCCGCGGGCTCTATCGGACATCTCATGACGGAGGCCATGATTGCGCACATAACGGCCGCAGGAGGCCTGATACTGATGGGACTTAGCATGAACCTGGCGCTGAAAGCCGGGATCAAGGCGAGCAATATGCTGCCCGCGCTATTAATCGCGGCCCTGGCGGCGATGATAATCTGAAATGGACGGTGTTGGAATGAAATTCTTCAAAATGCATGGGCTGGGCAATGATTTCGTGTTCACTTTCGCAGAAGTAGATAAGCTTGAAGCGCTTCAGGGCATATCGAAGGCCATTTGCGACAGGAACTTCGGCGTAGGGGCGGACGGCCTGATCGTGCTTGTCCCGTCGCTGAAAGCCGACGTGAGGATGGTTATCTTCAACTCGGATGGCTCCGAGGCGGAGATGTGCGGCAACGCGATAAGGTGCGCCGCCGTCCTCTGGGCTCAGAAATTCCCCGATGCGGCGGAACCTATTAAAGTGGAGACGCTGAAAGGAATACAGCTTGCCCGCATAGTGGACAGGGGCGGCAGGGACTGGAAAGTAGAAGTGGACATGGGCGAGCCGGCCCTAAGCCCCAAGCTTATCCCGGTCGCAGCTCCCGGGGATGCGGTCTCCGTAATTGACAGAAGATATGAGGTGAAGGGCAAGAGCCTTCCGATTACTTGCGTCAACATGGGAAACCCGCACGCAGTCGCCTTCGTCGATGAGACAAGCAACGAGCTTATGATGTCGCTGGGGCCGCTTCTTGAGAAGCACGCGGACTTTCCGAGAAAGACTAATGTGGAGTTCTGCCAGATCCTGCCCGACGGCGGCATCAAGGTGTTCGTATGGGAGCGCGGTGTAGGCCCCACATTGGCCTGCGGAAGCGGCGCTTGTGCAGTGGCAGTGGCAGCATCCATTTCCGGCAGGGCGGGAAGGAAGAGCCGCATTGACCTTCCGGGAGGCTCGCTCTTCATAGATTGGGCGCAGAACAACCATGTAATGATGACAGGGCCTGCGGCTTTCGTCTTCGCAGGCGAGCTCACCGACAGATATCTTGAACGGCTGGAGGGATAGAATGATTAAGAGGGCAATGAGGATACAAAACCTGCAACCCTACCTTTTCGCGCAGATAGAGGCCAAGATCGAAAAGGCCAGGCGCGAAGGCCGCGACATAATCTCCCTAGGAATTGGCGACCCGGACATGCCCACGCCCGAGCACGTAGTAAAAGCAGGCCTTGAGGGCATGAAGGATCCCGCAA
This sequence comes from uncultured Bacillota bacterium, assembly GCA_963823655.1. Taxonomy (GTDB): domain Bacteria; phylum Bacillota; class DTU025; order DTU025; family MWDF01; genus MWDF01. The sequence continues at coordinate 327,430 of CAWGMK010000013.1, read as the reverse complement.
ACCATCAGTACCCATCTTCAAAGGGCATGGCCTCATACAGGAAAGCGGTCGCCGCCTATTACAAGAGGCGCTTCGGCGTAGAGCTGAACCCGGACAACCAGGTTTGCTCGATGATAGGTTCCAAAGAGGGGATCGGCCACATATCATTGTGTTTCACTGACCCGGGGAAGTACAACCTGATACCCGATCCGGGCTATCCGGTCTACGAGGCGGGCACGATTTTCGCAGGCGGCATACCATATCACATGCCCCTGCTCGAGAAGAACGGCTTTCTGCCCGACTTTTCGCTCATACCCTCCGAAGTTGCGAAGTCCTCAGCCCTGATGTTCGTAAACTATCCCAACAACCCCACAGGCGCGTGCGCGCCTGACAGCTTCTACAAAGAGGCGATTGAGTTCGCCAAGTCGCACGGCATCATCCTGGTGCACGACGCGGCCTATGCCGAAATCACATACGACGGCAAGCCTGCGCCGAGCATCCTGGGCTTTGAAGGCGCGATGGACATTTCCATGGAGTTCGGCTCCCTATCGAAATACTTCAACATGACAGGGTGGAGGATCGGCTGGGCGGTCGGCAACCCCGATGTGGTCGGGACGCTGGCGGCTTTGAAATCCAATATCGATTTGGGCGCCTTCCAGGCGGTGCAGGTCGCAGCGACCGCCGCTCTCGAGGGTTCATGGGATTCGGTGGAGAACATGAGGCAGATCTACAGGAGGCGCCGCGACAAGGTCATCGGCACCCTCAACTCCATGGGATGGAACCTCACGGCCCCCAACGGAAGCATCTATATATGGGCGCCAGTGCCCAAGGGCTACACATCGGCAAGCTTCGCGGAGAAGGTTTTCGACGAGAGCGGCGTTGTGATAACCCCCGGCAACGGCTACGGCAAGGCTGGCGAGGGCTATTTCCGCATCTCGCTGACCGTGGAGGAGGGCAAGCTCGACCAGGCTTTGCTCAGGCTTAAAGGGGCCGGCATAGCATTCTGATGCAAACGTCTGGATTCGTAGATCCGGGCCTGCTATCGGACGGCTTCGTCAGGCTGGCCCTGAAATCATACCAGGAGGACGTGGATCTAGCAAAGAGCCACGTGCCTTTCTACGAGTTTGAAATCCTAGAGCAGACAACAGGGCTTCACGCAGGCGGCATTGTGCTAAGGGCGGGCTATAACCCGCACGTTGAGGACTGCGCGGGCCATATCGGCTACGGCATAGATGAAAGCTTCAGGGGAAAGCATTTCGCAGCGAGGGCGACCAGGCTGGTGTGTGCATTCGCAAGAAAGCTCAACATGCCGTATGTCATTATAACGACCAAGCCGGACAACATCGCCTCCCAGCAGTCAGCAAGACTTGCCGGCTTTGCGTTTGTGGGAACTTCCATCGTACCAGAGCAGGACGAGATGTACGCCGAGGGCGATAGGATAATGTCGAAATTCATGTTGCGGCTCGACTGATTTAGGAGTGGAATATGGGATTTGTTGGGAAGCTGGCCAAGCTTACCGTCTACGGCTGCCAGATGAACGAGAGGGATTCAGAGACCGTTGCGGGCTATTTGGCGTCGGCCGGCTACTGCATGACCGAAGATGAATCCAAGGCGGACCTCATTCTCTACATGACTTGCTGCGTAAGGGGCAATGCAGAGGACAGGGCGATAGGAAACCTCGGTGAGGCGAAGCGGCTTAAGAAGTCGCGCCCCGGGCTTCTAGTCGGCATATGCGGCTGCATGGTGCAGGAGGAGTGGGTGAAGGCCGAACTTGGCGGTAAGCTTTCATGGCTGGACCTTGCGTTTGGCACCCACAACATCCACAGGCTGCCGGAGCTGCTCGCAAGGCTGGATGGCGGCGAGAGGGTCATTGAGATCTGGGATGCGGCGCAGGAAGTCGTAGAGCAGCTTCCCGTGCTGAGGAAGGATGATCTTAAGGCTTTCGTCAATATTACTTATGGCTGCGACAATTTCTGCACATACTGCATAGTGCCCTATGTGCGCGGGCGCGAGCGAAGCAGGCTGCCGGCAGAAATCCTTGCGGAGTGCATGGATGCCGCGAAATCCGGCGTCAGGGAGATAACGCTGCTCGGGCAGAACGTGAACGCATACGGAAAAGGGCTTGCCGCAGATAACGGTGGCGAGCCACCCGATTTCCCGTCGCTGTTAAGGCTCTTGGACAAGCAGCTGCCGGACCCCTTGAGGATCAGGTTTACGACATCGCACCCGAGGTTTGCCGACGAGCGGATGATAGACGCGATCTCCACGCTTCCCAAACTCTGCGAGCAGTACCACCTGCCGCTTCAGGCGGGTTCCGACAGGATACTTGCGCAGATGAACAGGGGCTATACATCAGCCCAGTACCTGGACTTGCTGGCGAGGATCAGGCTGGCGGTGCCGGGATGTGCCATAACCTCTGATGTGATGGTAGGCTTCCCCGGCGAGACCGAAAGAGACTTCCAGGATACGCTCGACGTGCTTGAAAAGGCAAGTTTCGATGCGGCATTCACCTTCGTTTACTCCCCAAGGGAGGGGACAAGGGCGGCTGCGATGGAGGCCCAGGTAACGGAGGAAGAGAAGAAGGACAGGATAAAAAGGCTGATAGAGCTGCAAAACAGCATATCGTTAAGGGTGAACCGCGCGCTTGTCGGCAGCATACAGGAGGTCCTTGTAGAGGGCAAGTCCGACAGGGATGCGTCTGCGATGGCCGGAAGATCCAGGACCAACAAGATGGTGCACTGGCCGGATGACGGCTCTTGTGTGCGGGGGGACCTGGTCCGCGTGAAAATCGAATCGGCAAGGACATTCGTGCTGCACGGCGCAAGGGTCTAGGAAGGAAGGGGCGAGAAATGGCCAGGACCGGGGGCCTGACGCCCATGATGGAGCAGTATAACGAGCTGAAGGGCCGCTATCCGGAGGCCCTTTTAATGATTCGCCTGGGCGACTTCTATGAGTTCTTCAACGAAGATGCGGAGATCGCCTCACGCGAGCTTGGGCTTTACCTTACCGGCAGGGAAGTGGGCACCGGCAACAGGATGCCGATGTGCGGCGTCCCCCATCATGCGCTGGACGAGTACCTGCCGCAGCTGGTCAAGAAGGGCTACAGGGTGGCAATAGCGGAGCAGCTTGAAGACCCGAAGGTCGCCAAAGGGCTGGTAAAAAGGGACATTATCAGGCTGGTAAGCCCAGGAGTGCTGGAAGGCGACGGCGGTTCGAACAACTATATGGCATCCATATTTCCCTCAGACGACGGGGTGGGCATTGCCTACTGCGATGTCTCAACGGGCGAGTTCAGAGCGACGCAAGCCGAAGGCAAGGATTTCGAAGTAAAGGCCGTGCAGGAGCTGGAGAGGCTGTCTGCCAGCGAGATACTTCTGCCATCCGGAGCTGCGCTTGGCGCAGGGATTGCCGGCTGGATAGCGAGTGCTGGCTCACTGGTCATACAGACGCCAAGGCCCGAGCGCGAGTTCGAGCACAAAGCAGCGGCCCGGCTGCTTTCGGGGCATTTCGGCGCGGTGGGGCTTGAGGGGTACGGCCTGGACGGCATGCCTTTGGGCGCATCTGCCGCCGGAGCGCTGCTCGCCTATCTCAAGCAGACACAGAAATCAGGCCTGGAGCATATCAGTTCTCTGGGCGCATACAGGCTTTCGTCGTTCATGCACATCGATAGAGGGTCCTGGAGGAACCTGGCGGTCTTCGGGAGCGAGCGCGCGCTTGGAAAAGGCGCGGGGCTATTGGACGTGCTGGACACGACTCTCACAAAGATGGGCGCAAGGATGCTCAAGTCCTGGCTGGAGGCCCCTCTGCTGGACATTGCGGGCATAGGTGAAAGGCAGGACTCGATAGAGGAGCTCATGGCCTCAAGGAGGCTGGCCGACGGCATAAAAGACTCGCTTTCAGGCATCCAGGACATGGAGAGGCTGGGTTCCAAGCTTGCGATAGGAAATGCAATGCCAAGGGATCTCGCAGCTTTGGGCAAGTCGCTTGACGCCGCAGGAAGGCTCAAGGCATCGCTTGCTTCACATGCCAAATCGGCAAGGCTGTCTTCACTTGGCAAGGCGATAGATCCTTTGAAGCCGCTTTCCGAGGAGATTTCGGCGGCGCTGGCCGACGAGCTGCCCGCAGACTTGAGTTCGGGCGGCTACATCAGGAAGGGGTACGATGCCGAAGTCGACGAGCTGAGGGACGCTGCTGCTGGAGGCAGGGGATGGCTGGCTACTTTAGAGGCTCGGGAGCGGGAGCGTTCGGGGATAAAAAACCTGCGAATCGGCTTCAACGGGGTATTCGGATATTACTTCGAGGTCAGCAAATCCAATATCGGCAGCGTGCCTTCGGATTTCATAAGGAAGCAGACTTTGCCGGCTCCGAGAGGTATTTCACTGAGGAGCTGAAGAGCATTGAAACCAAGGTGCTAGGCGCCGAGGAGAAGCAGGTAAAGCTGGAGGCCGAGATTTTCAGGGGGCTTTGCGCAAAAGCATCCGGATTTATCGATGCAATCATGGCTGACGCGGCTGCGGCGGCAGAGGCGGACGTGCTGCAATCCTTCGCTGGGGCGGCAACAAGTCGCAGATGGACCCGTCCCGAAGTAACGGACGGCCTGGATACCCTGCTTTATTCGGCCAGGCATCCCGTAATGGAGGCTTCGATGCCCGCGGGAAGGTTCGTCGAGAATGACATTGAGCTCAAGCACGACGACGCAAGGCTTTTGATATTGACCGGCCCGAACATGGCCGGCAAATCCACAATACTGGCGACCACCGGCATAATTCAGCTTATGGCGCAGGCCGGCTCCTTCGTGCCCTGCTCATCGGCTACAATCGGCATCGCCGACCGCATCTATTACAGGGCAGGCTCATATGACGACATCTCCGGCGGCAAGAGCACTTTCATGGTGGAGCTGCTGGAAGTGGCGGAGATACTCAACACCGGGGGCGAGAGAAGCCTTGTAATGGTCGATGAGCTGGGCAGGGGGACTTCAACATATGATGGAATGGCGCTCGCCTGGGCGGTTGCGGAACACCTGCACGATGTAACCAGGGCGCGCTGCCTGTTCACCACGCATTACCACGAGCTTGCGGCCCTTGAAGAGAGGCTTCCCTTCGCGAGGAACTACCATGTGAGCGTGGCCGAGAAGCCGGGCGAGGTCGTGTTCCTGTACCGGCTGCAAAGAGGCGGCACGGACAAGAGCTACGGGCTGAACGTGGCGAAGATGGCAGGGCTGCCCAAAGACGTAGTTAGAAGGGCCAACCAGATATTAAAGCAGCTTGAGGAGGTCTACGACAGGGGCGGGCACCAGATGAGGCTCTTCGGCTGGAGCGAGCTTCCGGATGAGGTGGAGGACCAGGTAGTTGTGAGGCCGGAGAGTGCAGCGCTCGCACTTTTAAGGGACGCTGAACCCGAGGAGTTGAGCCCAAGAGATGCTCTGGAGCTGGTTTTCGAGATGAAAAGGGCGCTTGAGGCCGAGGAGATCCAGAAGCCGTAAAGCAATCCCAAGCCCTAAGGAAAGCATTGTTTCAGGGGCGAACATGGCAGGAGGAAATATCCATTGAAGATAGGCAGGCTCCCGCTCGATGTCGCAAACAAGATCGCCGCAGGCGAGGTGGTCGAAAGGCCGGCCTCGGTAGTCAAGGAGCTGGTGGAAAACTCTGTTGACGCAGGCGCCCTCAACATCGCGGTGGAAATAGTCGACGGCGGCCTTGAGCTAATCAGGGTGGTCGACGATGGCTGCGGCATGGATAAGGAGGATGCCTCCCTCGCCTTCGAAAGGCATGCCACAAGCAAGATTAGAAGCGCCGATGAGCTGTTCCATGTCAATACCCTGGGCTTCAGAGGCGAGGCGCTCCCCTCGATTGCGTCCGTCTCAAAGATGAGGCTAATCACCAGGGAGGAAGGCTCGGACGCCGCCTGGAGGGTCGAGCTTGAGGCCGGCAGAATAATGGAAGAGGGGCCCGCCTCCGGCAGGAAAGGGACTGCTGTCGAGGTGGAAAGCCTGTTCTTCAATACGCCGGCAAGGCTGAAGTATCTAAAATCCAAGCCTGCGGAGGCAAGGCGCGTAGAGCAGGTGATGGAGAGGCTCTCGCTCGCAAACCCCGGCGTTTCGATGAGTCTTTCCGTGGACGGCGCGAAGGCATTCGAGTCGGCTGGCGACGGGGAGCCTAGAAGCGCCGCAAGGGCGGTGCTGGGCAGGGCGGCCGAGGACATGACTGAAGGAACGGCCAGCTCGCCCGGCATCGAGGCATTTGTGCTCGTGGCAGGGCCCGAACAGGCGAAGAGGAAGAGGCAGGACCAATTCATAATCGTAAACGGCAGGCCCGTCTCCTCCGGGCAGCTTTATGCGGCTATTGACCGGGGGCTTGAGGGAGTGCAGATGCATTCGCCATACCCGCCTGTGATAATCTGGCTTGAGATCGACCCTGCCAGAATTGATGTCAATGTGCACCCTGCCAAGGCCGAAGTGAGGTTCGCCGACGAAAGTGCGGTCTTCTCGGCGGTGCATCATGCCGTAATAGAGGCGGTGACCAGCCCGGATGCGACTCCCGGAATCGAAGGGATTTTAGCCGAGGATGCCGAGGTCTATGCCGCCGGCTCGGTCCATGACGGGGCGACTGCGGCAGGATCCGCCATGAAGGAGCGCTACATGGGCTATTTCGCCGAAGGCGCAAAGCCGTCGGGCGGCTGGCAGCTAAAGCAGAAGCCTCAAGCTTATGGAAGGCCTCAGGAGGGCCCGGGCGGAAATATCAGGACCGATGCTCGCGCGACTGAGGAATTTTTGCAGGGGCTAGGAAAAGACGAGCAGGGGAGCCCGGCTTTTGTGATAGGCCAATTCAAGAACAGCTATATCCTTGCGGAAAAAGACGGTTCGCTTCTTGTGATCGACCAGCATGTAGCGCATGAGAGGATATTGGTGGAGAGGTTTTTGAGGCTGCTGGAGGAGGGCACCGTCCAAAGCCAGAGCCTTCTGATGAGCGAAACGGTTGAGCTGATGCCGGGAGAGTCCGCAGTATTGAAGCAGGAGGCAGACAGCCTCGCCGCTTTAGGTTTCGACGTTGAGCCTTTCGGCTTGAGGAGCGTGATTATCAGGGCAGTTCCCCTGGTAGGGGGCAGCGAACCTTCGCCCGAGGCGCTGCTGCTGGCAGCCATTAGGGATCTGGCCGAGGAGAGGCGCGAGGCAGTCGACGTAGGCGGCAAAATCAGGAGGGCTGCGACCGAAATGGCCTGCAAGGGGGCCGTGAAGGCGGGCATGAAGCTCGAGCGCGAGCAGATGCAGGATCTCTTAGAGAGGCTTTTCCAGACTTCCAACCCGTTACGTTGCCCGCACGGAAGGCCCATTCTTGCTGAAAGTGGACCTTGCCGGCATTGAGCGCGGGGTCGGCAGGCGATGAGTTATGCTCCCGATAGCGATAAGGGTGAAAATGCGGCCGCCTTTGAAGAGGCAGATAGCATACCCGCGTTCATCACTACATCCATAGCGATCGGCAAGAGCGGCGGCGATAAGTTGGATGGGGCTATTGGCGAGAGCGCGAGGATCGGATGGGAGTTCGTTAGCAGGGCACAATTGTCAGGCAGGATCTCTGATCTGGACGTTGCCGATGTCTTAGTATTCGAGGAGTCCGGCGTTAGCCTTAGGAGATATTGCGGGGGGCGCGCTGCCAATAGCATGCGTTTCCACCCGAGCTCGTCCCTATTGAGGCTTAAAAGCATCGCTGACGGCGGCAAGGACGCTTTTGTAGAGGCTCTGGGCCTGTTGCCCGGGGACAGCTTTCTGGATTGCACCATGGGCCTGGGTTCAGACTCCATAGTGGCGTCTTCGGTGGTCTCGGCCAAAGGAAGAGTGCTGGCTCTTGAGGCTTCGAAGGCGATATTCGAAGTGGTCGACCTCGGTATGAGGGCATATAAGGGCGACGGACCGGTAGAAGCCGCAATTTCCAGGATCGAGAGAAGGCATGCGGACTTCAGGCAATTGCTTGGCGGATGCCCGGAGGGAAGCTTCGATATCGTCTACATGGATCCGATGTTCACCGAACCTTTCGCGCATGCGACTCCGATGGACGCCATTAGGGCATGGTCAGTCAGGGGAATGCCCGGAGCAGAAGACATCAAGGCGGCGTTCAGGGCTGCAAAAAGGCGCTTCGTGATGAAAGTAAGCAAGGGCGAGGACCTCTCGTTCATTTGCAGGATGAAAGGCTACAGGGTGTTCCACTCCGGCGCGTCCGGCGCAGTCGAGTACGTGGGATTCGAGAAGGCGGTATAGCTTGCAGATGCCAAGAAGGAAGGCAATTGCCATAGTCGGTCCCACCGCCTCCGGGAAATCGGATGTGGCTATGAGGCTTGCGCAGTTACTTGGAGGGGAGATCATCTCCGCCGATTTCCATGCAAGTCTACAAAGGAATGAACATAGGTACCGCCAAGCCTACGGCAGAGGATGCACAGCTGGTAAGGCACCACTTGATCGATGTTTGCGGGCCGGACGAGCCCATGTCGGTAGCAAGGTATTGCGAGCTTGCCGAAGCCGCCTATGACGAGATTTCTTCAAGGGGAAAAGTGTCGATCATCGCGGGCGGTACAGGCCTTTATGTGGACGCGGCCACTAGAGGGTTCCTGTTCCCGGACAAGCAGGCGGACGAGAAGCTGAGGGCGGAGCTTTACGCCCGCGCCGATGCCGAAGGTTCAAACGCCCTGCACAGGCAGCTTGAAGCCGTAGATCCGCTGGCTGCCTCCAGGATCCACTCCAATGACACAAGAAGGATAGTGAGGGCCCTTGAGGTCTTCAGCAACGCCGGAAGGCCCATCAGCGAGCTTCAGAAGGTATCCGTTTCAGGGCCTTGCATCCCTGCGGTTTTCTACGGCGTTAATATGGATAGGGCATTGCTTGTCGCAAGGATAGAGGCAAGAGTCGACCGCATGATGGAACAGGGCCTGCTTGAAGAGGTAATCGGCCTTGTGGCCGGAGGATTCGCAGCCAATAAAGTCGCATTGCAGGCAATTGGGTATAAAGAGCTGATCAGGTACCTGGAGGGCGGGATCTCGAAAGAGGCCGCCGTTGACAGCATAAAGGCCGAGACCAGGAAGTACTCCAAAAGGCAGATGACCTGGTTTAGAAGGCATAAAGACATAACCTGGTTTGATTCGGGGCTCATGGATCCGGCCGAGATCGCGGAGTCTATCAGCAGGGATTATGAGCAGAAGGGAATGGAATAGGGGCAGGATGGGAGCTTTCGATAATTTGGGACAATACAGCAGCCGGGTTGTGGAGATGGCAGAGGCCTCGCTTGAGGAATGCCGAGGCCAGCAGGCTGCCTATGAGGGGATAAGACGGGTCAATATGGCCCGCGTACTTGCCGCATTCAAATCGGCAGGTCTTTCGGACTATCAATTCGGCGGGACTACCGGCTACGGCTACAATGATGCAGGCAGACAGGCAATCGAAGCGGCATTCTCGGTGATTGCCGGCTCTGAGGCCTCTTTGGTAAGGCATCAGATTGTCTCCGGCACCCATGCGATCTCATTGGCGCTTTTCGGGGTTTTAAGGCCGGGGGGCAAATTGCTTGCTGCTTTCGGCAAGCCATACGATACATTGGACGGGATAATAGGCGGGAAAGAGGGCCATGGCTCTCTTGCAGAGCTGGGCATAGGCTACATTCAGGTTGAGCCCGCAAGCGACGGGGAGCCAGACTACGATGCCATATCGGCCGCCGCCAAGTCGGCCGATGCTGTGCTTGTCCAGAGGTCCAGGGGATATTCCACAAGAAAACCGCTCAGCATCGGCGAGATAGGACGAATCTGCGAGGTAGTGGGCTCGTCAAATCCCGAGGCTGTCGTAATAGTGGACAATTGCTACGGAGAGTTCACCGATACACAAGAGCCTACCGCGGCGGGGGCTCACCTTATAGCAGGCTCTCTCATAAAGAATCCTGGAGGCGGAATCGCGCCGGCGGGAGGATATGTCGCAGGACGGGCCGATCTTGTCGAAAAGGCGGCATCAAGACTTACGGCACCGGGATTGGGCTCGCACTGCGGACCAACGCTAGGCATGAATCGTCTCATCGCGCAGGGGCTGTACTTCGCCCCGATGATCACATGCGAGGCAATGTGCGCATCCGCCTTCGCCTCCTGCTTCCTTGCCAGATTGGGCTTCAAGACGGATCCTGGGCCGAGGCAGGGCAGGGGGGATTCGGTAGTGCGCGTAGAATTGGGTAATAAAGAGGCCTTACTGAGTTTCATGAAGGCAGTTCAGGGAGGCTCGCCGGTTGATGCCAAGGCAACACCTGAACCCGGGTTCATGCCGGGTTATTCGGACGATGTCGTTATGGCGGCGGGCGCGTTCATACAGGGATCGTCGATAGAGCTTTCAGCTGATGCACCAATGAGGCCGCCGTTTACGGCTTACATGCAAGGCGGCCTGAGCAGGCATCAGATGGAGACGACACTTATGGGTTTCGCTGAAATGGTCATAGGAAGGGGTTAGGCACATGATACGTCGCAGAACAAATAGGACTTACCTGTTGTCAGCGATGCTGCTGCTTTCGGCATTCATGGCTTTGCCGTCATTTAACGCCTCGGCACAACCCTTGCAGGGCATACCGCCGACGCAAGGGGCCCAGGACGGTATAACTGCCGTTGTGTCGGACCTGAAGATATTAGGGGGCAGCCAGGGCCTTGCAATGGTCACTTATGTGGCAAGTGCGGAGTTGAGCCCGGGCATCTCCTTAGTAACCGGCGCGCAGTCAGATTCAGGCCTTGTAGACGGCAGCCTTCTTATTAAGGTGGTTGAGGGCAGCTGCAGCATAGAGTCCATTATTATCGGCAATGCGGTGAACGCTCCTTCAATGCTCTCCTGGAAGGCCTTTTCCAAGGACGGCGGGCCTGTGGTATTCCAGATCACATACCTTACAAGGAGCATCAGCTGGGCTGTGTCCGGGCACATAAACGCTGGGGTTGCGATGAGCCTGGATGCGCAGCTTTTCCTGAACATACGCAACCTGTCTTCTGTCGATTTCACCGATGCCGAGTTCCTGCTGTTCGGCCCCGGGGGATCCCTGCCATCTGCGCAGGGGCTTGTCAGCGGAGTTGAGCTGTGGAAGGCGATAAAGCCCGTTGGCCAGTCCATTGACCTTGCAGGCAACAGCCAACTTCAGTTGCTGGTCGCCGAGCTGGCTTCAGTCCCTTATAGAGTCTTCGTAGGCGGCTCATCGGCTCGGGACTTAAAGGTTACATGGGCAAGCAGGCTGTGAAAGAGCAGATAAAACTGGACATATTCATGGAGACCTCGTCGTCTCCGGCGCTTGAGAGCCTGCCTTCGAGCACAATAAAGATGGCAGTATATCTGCAGGATGCACAAAACGGGATGGTACCGGCCAAATCCGTTGATTCTGCGAATATTAGCGTTAGCGGAGGAAGAATGCTCGTAAAGATTGACTCTGCCGCCGAAATTTCCGCCGAGATCGAAAAGACGGAGAGCAAGTCAGTAGGGACCAGCTCGTATGAGGAATCATTCAGGATAATCGTAAGGTCTGCCTCGATTACCGCAACCGAAGTCCAATTGATTGAGAGCTTCCCGGGCGACTGGGAGCTCATAAACAACACGGGCGCGGATTGGCAGCGAAAAGAGGGCAACACCGCAGTTATAAGGCTTATTGTGCCTGCGAAGGGTACGGTAACCCAGATGTATAAAGTGAGGTATACCTACTCCAAATGATGACTGACTACGAACATTTGGTATCAGGGGCCAGGCTGGTTGGCGAGGACGTGCGAAATGACTTCGGCATCTGCAGCATCATCGAGAACTCCCTTCCCTGTGTGAAAGAAATCAGATATGAGGACTACTTCGGCATCAATTTCCTGGACATTGAAACCACGGGCCTTTCCGGCATAGACCAGCCTCTTTTCCTAATAGGGCTTCTTAGCGCCCGGGAAGACGGCCTATCGTGCACGCAGCTGCTGGCGCGCACTCCCTCCGAGGAGCCGGCAGTTCTCTACCAGCTTCTCTCGCATGTCAAGGACCGCTCGGCAGTGATGACTTTCAACGGCGACAGCTTCGACATCCCTTATATCGAGAAAAGGATGAGCTACTGCAACATCACTCTTCCGGACATCGTCTCTGTGGATCTTCTTAAACCCGCGAGGAAGAGATACAAGGATAAACTTGCAAGTTGCTCTTTGCAGTCTCTTGAACGAAACATCCTGGGCCTCTCCGACTGGAATAGGGAAGACGATATCCCCGGCGGCAAAATTCCAAGGGTCTATTGGGAATATGTAAATAGCCGCAATTACGATTTGCTCCTTCCGATTATTCGCCATAACATCATGGATCTTGTATCAACGGCCCGGCTCTGGAACATATTCATGAGGCCGTAAATAAGGTATCGCACTAAAAGTAGACATAATAAATGTCTACTTTTTGCTTTATAACTGGGTATACGGTGATGAATAGCAATGTATAATCCATTTAGTTGACATATGTAAGATTGGCATCGGGATGCAATTCTTTGAACAGGAATGTATTGAAAGGGTGGAGAGATGCTGGTATTATATTGATTGTTAGCGACGGGGCGTGGCGCAGTTTGGCTAGCGCGCTTGCTTGGGGTGCAAGAGGTCGGGAGTTCAAGTCTCCCCGCTCCGACCAAATGGGGTTGTCCTTCATAGGATGGCCCCATATTTTTTTGCCTTCGGTGGATAGTGACAAGAAGGAATGAGTCCATACTTAGAGGAAAATATCATTGTCATACTTTCTTTTGAACTTGTGAGGTGAGCATATGCTAGACAGCATTGCCAGGGTGCTGGCTGACGAAGAATTCCTGAAGGAGCCAAGAGGAAGGATTACCGTTCTGAAGCAGGGCCTGGGCAGAAAGACAGTAGGTTTGGCGCTGGGTTCGGGCGCTGCGAGGGGCCTTGCACATATCGGCGTTCTTAAGGTCCTGGAGGACAACAATATCCCGATTGACGCAATAGTCGGCTGCAGCGCAGGCGCTCTTGTGGGCGGAGCGTACGCTTGTGGCACTTCTACGAGAGAGATGGCGGAGCTTGCGGTATCTATAGGGCAGGCCGACATAATCAAGTACCTGGATCTTGGCATTACGGGCAGGTCTGGCTTGATGAGGGGCAGCAGGATCAACAAGCTAATAATGAAGCTGACGAATAATTGCACTTTCGCCGAGACGAAGATGCCTTTCATCGCAATATCAACCAATATTAAGACAGGCGAAGAGAAAGCATTCGACACAGGAGCCGTCTGGAGCGCCGTCAGAGCGTCGATTTCAATTCCAGGCGTGTTCGTGCCTCATATGATTGAGGAGGAATACTACGTTGATGGCGCCGTGTCAAATCCGGTGCCAAGCGACTACTTGACTGCGATCGGCATCGATATTGTTATAGGAGTTGACGTTGTTCCGGATGTGTCGAAAACGAACATCAAAGGCGCACCCAATATGATAACAGTGCTGCTAAACAGCTTTGACATATTCCAGGAGAGGCTTGTGAAGATGGTCGTCCATCATGCCGATGTTAAAATCAGGCCAGCCATTGAGGGCTATCTGGCTCACGAGTTCTTCAAGGCGGAGGAGATCATAGAGAAAGGGCTAAAGGCCACCATGGAGTCGCTGGATGAGATAAATCAGCAAATCTATGGAAATCGGCAGGAGTAGCGGGGTAAAAAAGAAAAAGCGGCCCATGGCCGCAAGAATCCTTATGATTAAGGGAATTGGTGCGAGAGGCGGGACTTGAACCCGCACGAGTCACCCCGCCAGATCCTAAGTCTGGTGCGTCTGCCGTTCCGCCACTCTCGCAAAAATTGGTCGAGGTGCCGGGACTTGAACCCGGGGCCTCTTGGTCCCGAACCAAGCGCGCTACCAAACTGCGCTACACCTCGACTGCTAATCAGACAATAAATATAATATAACAGAAGCTTTTCATCTGCAATTACTTTCTACATGGAAGGGCGTGCTGCCAATTGGATGTCCAGTTTAGCCTTTTCGGCTCTGAGCAGGAGAAATCCGACGAAATCGTGACTAAGATCTACGACAGGAAGCTTCTTATGGCGGGCTATAGAGGCCGAAGTGGCCAAGTGCACGAGATGCAGATTGCATTTAACCAGGACAAATACTGTGCCTGGAGAGGGCAACATCGAAGCGAAGCTGATGTTCATAGGCGAGGGGCCGGGGGCGGACGAGGACGCAAAGGGAAGGCCATTCATCGGTGCTGCGGGCCACCTGCTGGACAATATCATCGCCGCTATGGGAATGAGCAGGGAAGAGGTATACATCGGCAACATCGTGAAGTGCAGGCCCCCTGCGAACCGTTTGCCCGAGAAGGATGAGGTCGAAAGCTGTATAGGATATCTGAACAGGCAGATTGATATAATAAAGCCGAAGGTCATTGTGTTGCTCGGTTCCACTGCTTATAAGTCCATATTCCCCGATACCAAGGACGGCATCACCAAAGCGAGGGGGAAGGTGCTGATCCATAACGAAATGACTTATCTGCCGACCTTCCATCCGGCGGCCTTGCTGAGGGATCCTTCCAAGAAGGCGGATGTATGGGCGGACATGAAGAAAGTATTGTCTTTACTTAGTGAGGAATCTTGAGATAATATCGTATAATTAAGTAGGGACGGTTCATTAACAAGGAAAGGTGTGAGTGCCATGAACCTCATATCGAGCGAGGATATTCTGCGGGGGCTCGAAAGCTTCAGGGCCATCGCGAAACAAGATTTCCTCGCTGCGCAGTTGACTGAGAACCCCGATTTCTGGGCGAAGCAAGCGACAGCAAGAAGGAACACTTATGACCGACTTATCGGCGTCGTAGGTGGAGAAGGAGTCGAAGGAGCGATCCTGCTTGCCAAGCAATGGTACCAGCAACTGCCGACACTGTATGACAAGCCGCAGATGAGCAGCCCCGAGGATCGGGGTGCCAAACAGGCCTTGGAGATTTTCTTTAAGGCGTGTGGCGTTGAGAAGAAGGATATGAAGGATACTTCATCGATAGGAACGAAGATGTAGGAGCGAAGATGGGCGTATCCAATTGAATATTGAAAATTGCCCCGCTTAACGGCGGGGCCTTATATTTTCCTCATAAGGCCTATTACCTTGCCCAATACTTGGGTTGAATCCGAGATTATCACGCTATAGGATGGGTTTTCCGGATGCAGTTCGATGCGCCCTTTGGATTTGTACATGCGTTTGACCGTTGCTTCGTCTTCAATCATAGCCACGACGATGTCGCCGTTCTCGGCGTCCGACTGGCTTCTAACCACCAGCATATCGGAATCGAATATGCCTGCATTGATCATGCTGTCGCCTTTAACACTTCAACATGAAGACCTTGTCCTCACCGACCCATTCCTTAGGCAGGGGAATATAGTCGGTAATGTTCTCCGTCGCCAGGATAGGGAGGCCCGCAGTAACGGCGCCGATGAGCGGGACGCTTTTCGCTATCCTTCTCATATTCTGCGAATCGCTGGAATTCTGAAGGACATCTATAGCCCGAGGCTTGGTCAAATCCCTCTTTATAAAGCCCTTCTTCTCAAGGGCATTTAGATAGCCATGTACAGTCGAGGTGGACTTCAGACCTACAGCTGCGCAAATCTCCCTTACGGATGGGGGGAAGCCCTTTTCGGAAGCCTCATTGCATATGAAGTTAAGTATCCTTGCTTCTCTATCGTTAAGGCTCTGCATTTTAACACCCCTTTGTTTTTATAATCCTAATATATCAGAACAATGCATATGATACAAACATTTGTTCGATTCCTCTTGACTGCCTGACCGAAAGTGGCTCTATAATCAAAACAGAACATATGTTCGGTAGGAGGTGCGGCAACATGTTAGGAGTCGTCCACTATACCGCGAAGATCAAGAGGTACAGCCCCGATAAGCTGGTAATATTCATAACAGCTATATCGCTTGTGACATTGATGCTTGGTCTGGTATTCAGCTCCTCTGGCGCGCAATGATGGGGAGATGCTTGATTACTACAGCGTTGAAGTGAAGGCCGGAGATACCGTTTGGGAATGCGTAAGATCCATATACGGGGATACCGAAGATATTAGAGGTATCGTAGAAGAGACAATTAAAAAGAACGGGATTCAGGACGGAATGATATTCCCGGGTATGAGATTGTCGATACCGGTAAGGGATGCCGTACTGGCCAGTGACAATAGCTTACGAAAGAAGATAGTAACGTCTTGATCCACGAAGTCATGTGCATGACGTTCTGCAAATAATCGGGGCCCCGGGAGAGGGCCCTTTACTCTTATATATGATGTCGCATAATACACATTATGTTAACCATTATATATAGAAGGAGCCAAACTGGCCCCTAATGTGAATGTCCTCAAGTCGGTGTGCATGACGTGCTGCTGCAACTTCCGCAGTCGCCGCTTCCCACAGATGATCTAAAACCCGCGCCAGAAGCAAAACCGAATTTCGAAAGCAGCTTCCTGGTGTTCTTGGATTGGCATTTTGGGCAACTTACTTGTTCGTCCTTCTTGGCTAATGTCTCGAATTGATTGCAGCAGTCCTCACACTTAAATTCGAATATTGGCATAATCTCACCCCTGATATCTTATAAGAGCTTCTTGAAAATGTATTGGAGGAAACCATCGTCCATGGTTACTTTTGAAGGGCAATCCTTAAAGAGCCCGACTCCGGATGTTTCAGCGCCGTCCGGGACCGGTTCAAAGGCCGCTAATTTCGCATCCGAAGATGTTGCCCTTCATCTGGCGGCCGTCTTTTTCTACCAGATAGCTGCATATAAGGACCATTTCACCTGATAACAGGCCGGTTTCTTCGTAGCAGCTCCCTTTGGGCGCATTCCAGCTGCGATTCACCATCTTCTTGCTTACCACCGGGTATCTCCCAGCCGCCTCTTGCCACATTATAGACAAGGACGATGCGTCCACCCAGCATGGCAATGACTAGCGATGAAGATGAACCCGACTCCATTTCGCCTTCGAAATGGAGCCAGGTCTTTACATTAGGGCCTTCCAGCAACACAAGACGCTCGCCACCCCTGATTAGCCTGTTATAAGGGTGACTGTCTCGCCGTTCTTCAAAGAGCATGCATTAGCCTCATCCGTATCCAAGTGCATTTCGAGCACGAATGTCGGATGCACCCTGATTAGAACTTCATCAAAGACCAGCCCACGGTTGCCGGCGACCTTTGCCTTAACTAGCTGTCTGTCCTTCAAGCCAAGCTTTGCTGCATCTTCGTCGTTTATATGGATGTGGCGCTTGGCAATGATGCAACCCTCTGGCAACGTAAGCTCGCCCTTGGGCCCTACAAGCTTTACGGACGCGCTTCCTGCAAGATCTGCGCTGTCCCTTACCGGTGGCTCAAGGCCCAGCCCTCTTGCGTCTGTATTGGAGACTTCCACCTGGGTCTGCTTCCTTGTAGGTCCGAGAACCCTAACATTGCTGAGGCTTCCCTTGGGTCCTACTATAGTAACTAGCTCCTCACAGGCGTATTGCCCCTTCTGTGAAAGCGGCTTCTTTACGGTCAAGCAAGATCCATCTCCGAAAAGAGTATGAAGATCCGCCTCGCTCAGGTGAAGATGCCTGTTGGATATTCCTACCGGTACCTTGAACTCATCCATTTTGTCTACCTCCATGCACTTATAATGAGTTATCGAATTGACACTAAGACTTATACTAGGTAGAATACATATTGCAAGCAAATATGCCATCGCAGGGGAGTAGCTCAACTGGCAGAGCATCGGTCTCCAAAACCGAGGGTTGCGGGTTCAAGTCCTGTCTCCCCTGCCATTATTCTATAACCGCCAAGTTGACATAATAATATGTACGTAAACTTACTTCTCTCGATTGTTGTCCCTCAGGCTATTTAAATACTCATCATCAGTGAGTTCAAACCTTACTGGTGTTACTGATACATACCCATTCCTTATCGTTACCGTATCGAAGGTTGGGTCGGTATCCACCTCAACAGGCTCGCCGGACATCCATAGGTATTGCTTACCTCTCGGATCATTCCTGACTTCAAAGATGTCTGCATATTTCATGGTCCCTGCTTTTGTGAACCTTAGGACTGCCTTCCCCGCCTCGGTCTTGGCCTCCGGCGGTACGTTCACGTTTAGCATTGTGCCCTGAGGCAAGCCGTTCTCCATAAGCCCTAGAAAGTGGTCGGTTATGAAGGCCGAAGCGGCGTTATAGTCGGGCTTCCTTTTGGCTGTGCATGACACTGCCATTGAAGGAATGCCGAAGAAGCAGCCTTCAGCTGCCGCAGCTACCGTTCCGGAGTAAAGGATGTCGTTTCCGAGGTTCGGCCCGCGGTTGATACCTGATACTACAAAATCGGGAAGGTCATCCTTCATAAGCAGTTCCAGGGCGATTTTGACGCAATCTGCGGGCGTTCCGTCGGCAGTCCATGCTTTCTTCGCCTGGAAGCCGGGGGAATCAACAGCTATGGCACCTCAAGGGAGTGTACATCGTCAGCGCATGGCTGGCAGCGCTTCTTTCCCTGTCCGGCGCACACACATATACTTCAAGGTTAAGTGAGCTCAGCGAATTGCATAATGACGCCAGCCCTTCAGCGTGGATTCCGTCGTCATTGGATACTAATACTTTCATATTGCTCCTATTCATGTATCTCATAATCGCGGATGCCGCGAACAGAATTCAGCTCAAGCGCAGCCGTCGACAAGCTTACGTCCTTGGAAGGTTTCCGCAGCTCCATATCTATGCTTACAAGGCCGGAATTTACATCCGAGTTAATTTCGCTTTTGCTGATTCCAATTTGGTATTTGCCTAGTATAAGTCCGATATCTCCCAGAAGGCCCGGCCTGTCGGTCGCTACGACCTTGAGCATGGAGATGCTTCTTACCGAAATCCTTGATTCGATCTTGCTGAACTGGCCAAGCACCAGAACAACAATAACAGCGCCAAGAATCCCGTATTGTATAAGCCCGGTACCCACAACAATGCCTATCATGCATGTAGTCCAAAGGCTGGCTGCCGTTGTAAGGCCCTTAACGCTAAGTCCGTCTCGGAGTATCGTGCCTGCGCAAAGGAAACCAATGCCGGCTACAATCTGACCGACTATCCTCACCGGATCCCTGAGGCCGCCCTCCCAGGCGCCGAATCCCCTCATTGATACTATCGTTAGCAATGTTGCTCCCACGCTGACCAAGGCATGCGTCCGAAGGCCAGCCGACTTGCCATGGGCCTCCCTCTCGTATCCTATGCCTGAGCCCAGGATCAACGAAAGGACGATAAGCCCCATATCGACTAATGAGAAATCTCCAGTCGATCAACAACATTCGCCCTCGCTTTCTAATCAAACCCAATCAAAAAGAGTAGTTGCCGCACGGCCAAACTGCTGCAAATCAAGTTTTGCAGCTATTCCTTGACCTCATATTTGCAGATGCCTTCGATATCGTTCAGCTCGAATGCGACATCGCAGACCCTTCTTTCCTTCGAAACCTTCTCAAGCTCGAATTCAATGGTGACCAAGCCGGTCTTGAGGTCCGTATTGATATCGCTCTTCTTTATGCTTATGGAATGCCGCCCGAACAGGGCGGCGATATCTCCGAGCAAACCGGGTCGGTCTACTGCGCTTATTTTCAGCATCGAAGACGCCCTCACTGCGACTGAACGCTCTATCTTGCTGAACTGGCTCAGGATAATGACGATGATCACCGTCGTAAAGATGGCGTAAAGCACAAGGCCCGATCCTACGGTGATTCCAACCATGCATGTTGCCCACAGGCTCGCCGCCGTTGTCAGCCCCTTGATGCTAAAGCCGTCTCTTAGTATTGTTCCCGCGCCAAGGAAGCCGATGCCCGCGACTAGATATCCTATCATCCGACCGGGGTCTCTTAGCCCGTCCTCCCAGGCGCCGAAGCCCTCTCATCGATATAATGGACATCAACGTCGCGCCTACGCATACCAGCACGTGAGTGCGCAGGCCCGCGGATTTGCCCTGTGCCTCCCTCTCGAAACCGATCATGGAGCCCAGGACCACGGACAACAGTATTAATCCTGCATCAACAAGAAAGGCTTTCCACTCTACCAGAAGCATGATTCCACATCCTAAATCATCTTTGCTTGAGCGATCTGTCCGGTTTCAGGCCGTAAGATACTTTATTCTCCTTGCCGTTCATCAGCCTTTTGATGTTGTCCTTATGCCTGTACAGAGCAAGGGCGCTGATGGCAACTGTGAGCGCCACAATCTCCCAAGGTTCGCGGAGTATGAGCGCCAGGACTACCATAAGCGCAGCTGAGGTGATAGATGCAATAGATTTGATCTTGGTTACAAGAACAATTATAACAAAAACTGGAACGACAAAAGCAAACCTTGGTTCGAGCACAACAAGAGCTCCGAAGCTGGTCGCTATGCCCTTTCCGCCCTTGAAGCTGGCATATACGGGCCAGTTGTGCCCGATGACCGCGGCGAGGGCCGATGCGACCTGCCATATTAGAGGCAGCCCGAAGGCCCTGGCGATGAGCACAGGGGCGATGCCTTTAGATATATCAAGGACGGCGTTTATCGCGCCATAACCTATCCCAAGGGCTCTGGTTACGTTCGTAGTGCCTGTGGCCCCCGAGCCCACTGTCCTGATGTCAACTCCGATGACCAGCTTTGTCAGTATTATTCCGAAAGGCAAAGCACCTATCGCATATCCCAGGATTACGGATAAGATACCCATGGAAGTTAACTCCTCTTCTTCAAGTGAAGCAGTATAGGCGTACCCGCGAAGTCGTAGGCTCCCCTGATAAGGTTCTCCAGATACCTTAAGTAGGAGAAATGGACCAGCTCGGGAGAATTGGTGAATATGACGAAAGTCGGAGGCTCGACTCTGACCTGCGACATATAGTAAAGCTTAGGCTGCCTGCCCTTTTCGCCCGGAGGCGGGAACCTCAGCACGGCTTCCTCAAGCAGCCTGTTCATCTCGCCGGTGCTTATGCGCCTCCTGTTGGCATCGTAAGCTTTAATGATCGCATCCAGCAGCTCGTTTAAATGCCTGCCCAGCTTGGCCGAGACCATGATGATCTTCGCGTAATCCATGAAAGAGAGCTTCTCCTTGATCGTCTCCGTAAGCTCCTTGAAGTAGCCTTCCTCCCTTTCCATGGCGTCCCACTTATTGACGGCAACGACGACCGCCTTGCCGGCCTCATGCGCGAAGCCCGCTATGCGCACATCTTGCTCCGAGATATCATCCGTACCGTCAAGGACTATAACCGCGACATCGCTTCTTTCAATCGCCGACATGCTCCTGACGACGGAATAGAACTCCACATCCGAATCGATGCGGGGCTTGCGCCTGATGCCCGCAGTATCTATGAAGGTGAAGGCTTTGCCGTTCATCGTCATGTCCGTATCGATCGCGTCGCGAGTCGTTCCGGGGATTTCGCTGACGATGCTCCTCTCGTAGCCGAGGTACTTGTTCACTATCGAGGACTTGCCAACGTTCGGTTTGCCTACAAACGCCACTTTGATGGGCTTTTCGGTCCCTGGCTCCTCGACTGCGGGTTCCTCCGGCCGCTGTTTCTTTATCTCTTCGACAACGGCGTCGAGCATCTCCGCCACGCCGGTCCCATGAGCTGCGGTGACTGGCAATGGCTCGCCTAAACCGAGCGACCAGAAAGAGTAGTCCATATGCCTCGGGTCATCGACCTTGTTTATGCATAATACGCAGGGCTTCCTGCTTTTTCTTATGATGTTGGCTACTTCCTCGTCCTCTGCCATTAGCCCTGCCTTGGCATCCAGGACGAATATGATGACTGTAGCCTGGTCGACCGCGATCTCCGCCTGCCCTCTGACCAACTCATTAAAAGGGTCGACATCGCTCATGGTGATGCCGCCTGTGTCGACGAGCACGAATTCAGTGCCCTCCCACTCGGAATCGGCGTAAATCCTATCCCTGGTCACACCTGGCTGGCTTTCCACTATCGAAGTCCTGCTCTTGATTATCCTGTTGAAGAGGGCAGATTTGCCCACATTCGGCCTTCCTACGATTGCAACGATTGGTCTAGCTGTCATTTTGTTCCACCTTTCGGCGTCAGTCCTGCTGCTTTGAGCAATCCTTCTGCGCCTGTGCCTACTACTTCCGTCTCAATTCCTATTGCCGCCCCGACTTCCTCAGGGGTCATGCCGTCTAAAAGAACGGCATCGCCGCGCCTGAGCATTATATCGGGGATGATAACTTTGCGAGTATTGCCGGCATGCCTGCCGGCCGACTTGACGGCATCTATGATATCACGTCCGACTATCAACCCTGTTACCGTAACCGAGCTACCGAAATAGGCGTTTTCAACGGGCAGCAGCTTGGGTCCGAAGCCGTATTGCTTCCTGAAGGAGTCGAAAATCGGCTGAACCACAATCGCTCCGTCCGCGCCTGTAATAATCAGATCCCTTGAAATATCCGCCGCGAGGGCCATTTCCCGCCCTTCAAGCGACGCTTCGATATCATCATATAGCGACCGGGCAAGCCCGATACCATTTTCCAATTGAACATAGCCTTCATATTCCGCGCTGGCCGGGAAAGGCCTTCCTGCGCGGATATAATACTCGTCTGCAGCCCAAACGAGCCTCGTCTTGTGCAAAGACCGGAAAAGCCGCTGGGCCTCATCGATAATCTCTAAAGTAATTCTAGCTTCATCTGGGCTAACAGGTCTTATACCGTCGGCATCGGACCTGTGCTTTGTAAGCCCGACAGGTACTACACCTATGGACTTGACGACAGGGAACAGGCCTGCCAGGTCATTAAGGCTTCTTCTTAGCACTTCGGAATCGTTGACGCCCGGTACGACTACAATCTGTGTGTGGACTTCTATGCCGTTTTCTCCGAGGTATGACAGTACATCCATAATGGGCTTTGTAGTCTTTCTCCCAAGCAACCTGTTTCTGACTTCAGGATCGGTCGCATGCACTGATACATACAAGGGCGACATCCTGAATTCTACGATGCGATCCAGCGTCCGCTGCGAACAGTTGGTCAAGGTGACGAAGTTGCCTTGCAGAAAGGAGAGCCTGTAATCATCGTCTTTCAGACAAAGAGTATCCCTTACTCCTCCCGGCAGCTGGTCGACAAAACAGAAGATGCACTTATTGGCGCACTCCCTAATGCCATCGAAAAGGATATCTTCGAATTCGACTCCCAGCTCCGACATCTCCTGCCGGACTACCTCAAGTTCCAATTCCTCGCCGTTTCTCAGCACTTGAAGCACGAAAGTGTAATCCGAGGTAAGATATCTCCAGTCCAATATGTCGAGCATGGCGTAGCCGTCCACGCCCTCGATCAGGTCTCCGGCCTTAAGGCCGGCCTTTTCAGCAGGGCTGCCAGCTAAAATGCTCTTTACTATTGCCTTAATCTTCCTCACTCAATATCCCCTTCTAATGAAAAAAACGGAGAAAAGCCCCCGAAGAAGGCCTTTCCCCGTGAAGTGGCAAGATTTCCTACTGGGTAGAAACCGCGAGGCTGTTATATTTCTCGTCGGTTACTGTCACAGTCGACTTGTCCTTGATCTCGAGAAGCAGCGTGTCGATGTTCTTTGCCTGCTCGCCCTTTATCTTCTCGATAACGGCTTCGCGGGCTTCTTCGAGCGTCGGCATGAACTCGGCCTTCTTGTCTGTGCACAAGATCACGTGGAAGCCGTACTCGGACTCAACAATGCCTGAAAGCTGCCCTACTGCCAGCGCGAAGGCTGCATTTTCAAATACCTCGGTCATTTCACCGGCTGCCGAAGAAACCAAGGTCGCCACCCGCCTCAGCGGTGCCTGTGTCTATGGACTTGGACTTCGCCAGCTCTACGAAATCGGCGCCGCCCTTGAGCTCATCTAGGATAGCCTGGGCCTCTTCCTTCGTACGAACTAGTATGTGGCTTGCCTTTACCTGAGCCGGCTCGAGATACATATCCTTATTCTCGGTGTAGTCGGTGGCAATCTGCTCATCCGTGACTACGATATCCTTCGTCGATATCTCGTAAGCAAGCAGGTTCTGCTCAAGGGTCTTCCTCAGGCTGTCTTCAGTCATGCCATACATGCTGAGCATGTAATCGTACTGGTCGCCGAGGTTCTCCTTGATCTTCACCATTTCTTCGTCTACCCTCTCGGTGGTCACTTCGATGCCGGCCTTCGCAGCTTCCTGGGCTACCAGCTTCGCATTGATCATCTCCTGGAGGATCTGCATGCCTGCCTGGCTCTCCATCTTATCGAGGAACTCTTTCCTGGTTATCCTCTCGCCGTTGACGATCGCTATCGCTGTAGACTTGTTGAAAATGATCCATGCCGCAGCTGCGATGACTACGACGGCAACAATCGCTGCCAGAATGATATAGGACTTCTTCACGCTCTTCTCCATAGGTTATGCCCCTTTCATGCTTAAGAGATTCGAATAAACACAAATATTATACTATATTCGCTGATAAAAGAATATTAACGCTTCTGTTCACCTTTGATTCTTATCCTGTCGGCTATCGTAATCTGGAAGTCTTCCTCGGCGGATTTCATATAGCCTTCGAATTCGTCCCTCTGCTCTTTGAGCTCAGCGTCTTTTATCGATAAGCTGATACGTCCGTTCTCCTCGTTTACTGACAGGACTTTCACCTTGACTTCCTGGCCTACCGATAGGATCTCGTCCGGGGTCTGCACCCTCTTCTCCGAGATCTGGGAGACGTGCACGAGGCCCTCGGCGCCGTTTTCCATCTTCACGAATGCGCCGAAGTTCATCAGCTTCACTACTGTTCCCTTATATACAGCGCCTTCCGACAAATCGGCCGTCACTGTCTTAGAACGAGGCCTCTCGCTCAACTGTTTCATGCTCAGCGAAATTTTCCCCCTGGCGCTATCCACTGAGATTACTTTCACTTGAACTTTCATGCCTTCGCTCAGCACTTCGGAGGGGTTGCCGATCCTCTGCCAGGAGAGTTCGGATACGTGCAGCAGGCCGTCTATTCCGGGCAGCAGGTTGACGAATGCTCCAAAGGGCATAAGCTTCCTTACGGTGCCTTCGAATATGGCATCTACCTGTACCTTGTCGATATTCTCCTGCCTTTGCTTGGCATTTTCCGACTCGGCAAGCGCGCGGGTGGATAGCACTGCGCCCTTCCTTGATTCCTCCAGCTCTATGACCTTTGCCTTGACCTTGGTGCCGATTAGTGTGTTGAGGTCCTCAACCCTGGACCCTATCTGGGAGGCGGGCATGAAGCCCCTAATACCCATGTCCACTACCACTCCGCCTTTTACGGCTTCGACTATTACGCCTTCTATGGCCTCGCCGGATTCGAAAGCGTCCTGAGCCTTCTGCCATGCGGTCAATGCATCTGCCTTCAGCTTGGAGGCGTACTGCACGTCCTTGGTGGCATCATACTCCTCTATTGCAACGGTAATGGGATCGCCCAGCTGGAACATCTTCAGCGGTGATACAGCCTTTGAGAAGGTGAGCTGGTTCTTCGGTATGTGCACATCCGAGCCCTGCCCCACGTCCGCCAGCACCTCATCTTCCGTAACAAGCGTCACCTTGCCCGTTACTACCTGCAGATCCTTCTTCTTCGGTGCTGCCTGGACTTCTTCTTTTTTCTCGGGATAGAGCTTCTCCAGCTCTGCCATTGTGAGCTCTTTCTCTGCGCCGGATTCAATCATTGCTCTGACGACCTCCTCGATAATGCTGTTTGGGGTCGATGCCCCTGCAGTTATGCCAAGTTTCCTAAAACCTGCGGACTTAATTTCGCCCAAATTCAATTCTGACAGATTTGCCGCTCTATATACAGGTTTTCCTGAGTTTTTCGCAATTTGCTCAAGCCTGTTGGTGTTTGCGCTCTTTCTGCCGCCGAGGACTATCATAGCATCAGTGTCATTTGCCAGAGCCCTTACCTCGGCTTGTCTTTGCTGCGTGGCAGGGCAGACCGTGCGGCAGTATTCTACATCAATTCCCGCCGCCTTCATGGTGGCGTACATGGCATCCATATCTTCGGCAATTCCGGTTGTCTGCGAAAGCAAAAGGAATCGCCTTCCCGGGAGGGCCGCCATCTCTTTCATTAGCTCGCCTGTGTCGTTGCCGATTATCGGATCATTAAGATATGAGGCTACCCCTTTGAGCTCCGGATGCCCTTTATCGCCTGCAATTACGGCGACCCCGCCTGCCTGTTCCCATTCAATTGCCAACTGCTTGAGCTTTATGACATGCGGGCACGTTGCGTCGATTATGCGCAAACCAAGTTCCTCTGCATGCACAGATACCATTTTGCTGGTGCCGTGCGACGGGATGATCAAGGGCCTGCCTGACACTTCGTCGATGTCAGCTATCACATGGACGCCTTTGCTTTCAAGCTCGCGTACCATGTCCTCATTGTGGATCAGAGGCCCTATAGAAACGCAGTCTTTGCAGCCTTCATCAGGCGCTTTTGAAGAAGCAGTGAGGGCGATGTCGACCGCCCGCCTGACGCCGGCACAGAAGCCTGCAGTTTTTGCGACAATGATCTCCACTACTTGCCGAAGACCTTCTTCCAGTCATCCATGAACTTCTCTATGCCAGCCGTAGTCATGGGGTGCTCGACCATTTCCATAAGGATCTTGTAGGGCACAGTGGCAATGTGCGAGCCGGCAAGCGCGCACTGCGTCACCTGTTCCGTATTTCTGATGGATGCGGCAATAATCTCCGCATCCAGGTCGTTCATATCTAATATGCTCCTGGTATTGCGTACGATGGCCATGGCGTCGACTCCCTTGTCGACAAGCCTGCCGATGAAAAGGCTTACATATGTGGCCCCTGCGCGTGCCGCAAGCAATGCCTGGTTCTCATTGAAAATGAGGGTGGCGTTTGTCCTGATGCCGTACTGCGACAAGGTCTTTATTGCCTTAAGGCCCTCTATTGTGAGCGGGACCTTGACGACCATATTGGGAGCCATGGCAGCTATCGCCCGGCCCTCCCTGACTATGCCCTCGGCATCGAAGGATACGGCCTCATAGCTGACGGGGCCACTGACCGACTCGGCTATCTTCATTGCCATTGTGTCGGGGTCATGGCCTTCGCGCGCTATAAGCGTGGGGTTAGTAGTTACGCCGCAGATGATGCCCATACTGTCGACAGTGAGGATCTCCTCTAAATTGGCCGTGTCGATGAACAGCTTCATGCTAATCCCCCCTTCTGCTTGTCTAGAAGCACCTGAATTATCGCCTTGACTCTCTCGGTAAGCTCCAAGGAACCCGTCCTGAGCGTCTCGATATCGTGGGTGTCTACCTTCTCTACTTTAATCGGGTCGGAGAATACGGATTTAAACGGAACGAAATGTATCTTCTTCGTCCCCTTCTTGTAAGCTTCATAAGTGCCCGATAATGCAACAGGAACAATCGTTGCGCCCGTCACCATGGCAAGGTACGCAGCACCGGATTTGAACTCACCTAGATTGCCGTCTAGTGTACGGGTGCCCTCAGGGAAAAGGCAAAGCCCTTTGCCCTCATTTAAAAGCTTTATAGAATGGTTCATCGCGGCCCTGTCTGCGCCTGTCCTCTTAACGGGATAAGTGTTGACAAGCTTCAGAAGGAACGCAAGTACCGGATTCTTGAATAGCTCGGCTTTTGCCATATAGAACATCGGTCTTTTTACATTGAAGGCGATAAGCCCCGGATCGATGAAGCTTGCATGGTTGGCGACTACTATCACAGGTCCGCTCATCGGCACCTTTTCCGGGCCGTAGCAGCGGAAGCGGTGGAATATCTTGATGTATAGCCATATAAACAAAGCTAGCGGTCTATTCAGCAAGTTGTCTCCCCCCAGTAGAAAAGCCTATATGATGTCAAAATGCTTTCAATTACCTCTGACGGACTCATATCTGAAGAGTCGATAATCAGGGCGTCTTCTGCAGGCCTTAAAGGATCGACGAGCCTTGTGCTGTCGCGCCTGTCGCGCTCCTTTAGATCCCTTAGGACTTCTTCATAGCTGATGTCCTTATCCTTGTAGTCAAGAAGGCGCCTTCGGGCCCGTACTTCGACGGATGCGTCAAGATAGATCTTATTCTGGGATTCCTTCAGCACTACGGTGCCGATGTCCCTGCCGTCCATTATTACATCGTTCTCGATTGCGATATTCCTCTGAAGCTCTACCATGAGCTTCCGAACGGCTTCATGGACCGCCACGGGGGATGAAAGCCTGCTTACTTCCGCAGACCTCAGAAGCGGGGTTACGTCCTCTTCGCCGCAGAAGATCCTGAAACCGCCTGAGCCGTCCGGCCTTGCGCCTATCATTGCCTTCTTTGCGCAATCAAGGACAGCAAGTGCATCATCAGGCGAGACTCCGGCCCTTAGAGTGCATAAAGCAATGGCCCTGTACATCTCCCCCGTGCTTAGATAGGGAAGGCCAGTGGCCGCCGAAAGCATCTTCGCTATTGTGCTTTTGCCTGAACCAGCAGGTCCGTCTATTGCTATCGAGCTTATCAGAGGCATTGGCAAAACCTTCGTAAAAGAATTATCACAAAAATAAGTTAACACAAAACGGGTTTTATAACAAATAGGGCCGGACATTTCTGTCCGGCCGCTGCTTCGAATTTTCACAAAATAGCCTATTACTTGCTACTTCAACCAACGTGTGAACGCGAAGTTGCTGGGATAATACTCGCCGGTACCAATTTGCGTTTCGTCGCCCTAAGTTCCCGCCGCTGTCTTCGGCGTCGAACCACAATGGCAATGACGCGCGTGTAATTGCCGCGTACTCAATATTGAAATAGGCGGTTGCATTGAAGTGGTTGGCGACAATCGCCCCTGTTATATGGTATTCATCGTCATTTGATGCGGCAGAGCCTTTAACCTCTACCAATGCCAGCGGAGCGTAGATCATCGTCTTATCAGCCTCGAAAACGCCGTGCAGCTTGATTTCGTCGCCGCCGCAAATGATATGGCCGCTCATTATGACGTTGCCGCCGATTGAAATGTCAATCGCCTTTATCGATCCCTGCAAAGAGACGATATTCGCCCTGATACGAATATTCCCCGAAACTGTTATTGGATCGGATCCAGTATATATTATGTTCACGCGACCGAGCCAGCATTCTGCATCATGTGTATAGACTCCAGCAATGCTCTTTGCATTTGCTTGAGCAGCCGACGTCGGCTCCGATGTTCAGGAAATTCTCAACCAATAGATAAACTGGAGCGTTACCGTCGAAAAGCAGAGGTTTCGTGATGTTCAGGCCTGCTACTTTGATATATGTAGGAGTCCCTTTATTAACAATCGTGGTAATTACGCCTGCCCCGTCTACTATTACGGCCCTGTCATTGTTGCCATCGTAATTTACTGCGGGGTTGATAGTAATCACAGATGTAGAGACGAAACTTCCGTCAGGCGCGGTATCGTCGTCAACTAAGAACTCGTTCCTGTTCTCCAATGTAGTAGGAAATTCGGGTTCGTTAGGCATCGGGTAGTCCCTGGGTTGGAGTATGGGTATCAAAAGGATCAACCATTACGTCCACTTGCATGCCTGCTGGATCCAAGTGCTGTCTTGACCAAGCCATTGGCATTTGCTTTATAATCCGACAATGTCCCGCCGGAAGTAGCCTCGTTGAAGGAGTACAAAGCGCTGTCGACTATTCCGAATGGGCCGTCGTTCATATACTCTGTAAGGTTATAACCGATCTGTATTACCGCGCTCTTGGAGAACTTGTCCTGAAGTCCCTGTAGAAGTCAATGTCAGAACTCCGAACGGCGGATCAGAACCGAAATCGTTTGCCTGGGTCACAACAAGATTATATGGCACACCTTCGATTGTACCCGCGGCGCTTACGCCATCGGTGGCGATCGTAGTCACATAATTTGCGATTACCTGTTCCTCAGCCTCGTCTGCCGGCACTGTAGTCAAATACTTGGCAAGGGCAGCCACGCTGCCTCGTGCAGAGTAGTATGCCTTTGCTAGGTGCTCTTCCCTTATGGCGGATGTAGCCTCGTAATAACCGAACACCGAAAGTGCGAAACCCAGCAATATCAGAACGATTATTATGAGCAACACCATAGGGAGAGCGATGCCCTTCTGGCTTTTTAGATGCCTCATGTCGCCCCTCCTTCAAAGCTACTTACTTGTCGAAGACAATAACTGTATAGCCCTCGCCATCTGCGAGTAATGGATGCTTATTATAGTTTTCGAGCAACATGGAAGAATTAATTGTATATTGCCTTTGCCCTATCCACGCCTGTTGCTTCGAAAACGATGAACCTCTTTCCGTTTGCATCTGTAACAACGTTGAAAACCAGGCTCGTAAATACTGAATCTGTCTCCAAATTGCCGCTAGGCCTCGTATACATCAGCGAGAAAGGAGCCTCAGTCCCTATCCTCTGCACTACATAGTCGTCTAAATCTGCAACCCATGTGTCCCCCGGGAAATAGGCGCGTACGTTCAAGGAAGTCCTCAAATCGCCGCTGACTATAGTCGTAGCCAGCCTTGCTTCCTGCTGTACCTTAGCCTGGCTGCTTCCCAAAGAAAATGTCCTGGTGCCCAATCAAGAAGAAGGAGAGCGCGGCAGCCATCACAAATCCGAGCACTGCAATGACAAGAATAAGCTCGACCAGAGTCACGCCTTTTTGATTTCTCAGCCTGCGTAAGAGCACTAGCGCCTCCTCCTTTCTGTCTACTTAGGGATGAATGTATTAAGAGTCACCGATGTTGAGTCGTTAGGGCCGTCTGTTCCTGTGAACCTGACGAACTCGCCCTCTACAATAACGTCATCAGTTCCCGTGAAGCTTATTACCAGCTGGCCGGTCGAACCTGTAGCTGCCCCGGCCGCGATTTTCGCATCAATCAATGCCTTTGCCTTATCAACGGCCTCTGTCCTGAAACCGGCCCCAATAATCCAGCCGAAATTGCTGTTATAGAGCCCAAGCAGGGATACAGATGCAATAACGAGGATTACGGCGGCAACGATTACCTCGACTGCCGTTAAGCCACTATTGTTCTTGATCCTCTTTATCATCGCCGGCCCTCCTTTCGGGGACTTTGTCTCCTAATTGCCTAAGGTTCAGAACCTCGTCCTCAGTCAGATATCTCCATTCACCGGTTTTCAGCGAACCCAGCTGCAAGGGCCCCAGTTCGGTGCGCTTCAGTGAGAGATACCCTGCTACCTGCTGCCTCTACCATGCGCCTAACCTGCCGCTTCCTGCCCTCATGGATCACAACCTCAATTATGAGGCCGGAAGGGTGCACCTTCCTAACCTTTGCCGGTGAGGTCAAAGTCTCGTCTAACATAATACCTATTCGCAAAATCTGTAAGAAATCCTCTTTTATAGGATTGCTAAGTGCCGCCACATATTTCTTGTCTATATTCTTTCCCGGGTGTGTTAGCCGGAACGCCAGGTCGCCGTCGTCTGTCAGCAAAAGAAGGCCTTCCGAATCCAGATCTAGCCTGCCGACAGGGAAAACCCTATGCTCTCCGGGCTCTATAAGGGACATTACGGTCTTGCGGCCGCGATCGTCCGATGCTGTGGTAAGGTAGCCCCTGGGTTTATTCAACATGATATAGATGAAGTTGCCCGCAGGAGTGATCGGCCGGCCATCAAGGCAAACCTTGTCATCAGGGTTCACTTTGTAGGCTAAATCCGTGATGGTCTCGCCGTTTACGCTGACTCTGCCCGATGTGACGAAAGCCTCCGACTTGCGTCTGGAGGCGATGCCGCAATAGGCGAGATATTTGGATATCCTCTGTTCTGTCATTCCTTGAACTTCTCCAAATCCTCGTTCGAGCCTATGGTGACTAGAATGTCATTCTGCTTTATTACATCGTTGGCCCCCGGCGTCAGTATCCATTTGTCCGCCGATTTGACGGCTACTATGTTAACGCCGTACTTGGCCCTTACGTCTATCTGCTTGAGTGTCCTGCCCACAATCTTCTCCGGCGCCTTGATCTCGAGAATTGAGAACCTAGGATCGAGTTCAATGAGATCGATGAAGTTGTTCGAGAGTATGGAGTGGGCCAGCCTCTCGCCGGCCTCCTTCTCGGGGTAGACAACGCGGCTGGCGCCGACAGCCTGCAAAATTCTGCCGTGCATCTCATCCTTCGCCTTCGCGATTACCCTGGGGATACCCAGCTCCTTGAGCACCATGGTTCCCACGACCGACATCGTTATATCGGAGGCGGTCGTTATGACGGCCACGTCCACGTTCCTGATGCCGATGCTCTCCATGGCGTCCCTATCGGTAACGTCAGCCGAAACGGCATGAGTAACGAAATTTGCGTACTTCTTGACCTTTTCCTCTTCCTTGTCGATGGCGAATACTTCGGCGCCTTCATATGCGAGCTTTAAGGCAACTGAAACGCCGAATACTCCGAGACCAATCACTGCTACTACCATAATAAACACCTCTGAGCGCTAACTGCGCTGCCCTAATCTAAACCCGGAAGCTTCTGCCCCTCGTCGGTTTCCATTTCAATGCCCGGAAGCGATGCTATGTCCGGCAAACCCAAGTATACTAGAAAATCCTTAGTTGTCCCGTACAAAATGGGGCGTCCCGGGGCGCTCTTGCGGCCCCTTTCGGCTATCAGCCCTCTTTGAGCGAGGGTGATCAGCGCGGATTCTGCCCCGACTCCTCTGATCTGCTCGATTTCTGCCTTGGTTATTGGCTGCTTGTACGCAATTATCGCAAGCGTCTCAAGCGAAGCGTCCGTCAGCGCCGAATGCCGAATAGCCGCCAGGTACTGTGAGATTTCGTCAGCGAGCTCCGGCTTCGTCACCATGCTGACCCCGCCTCCCGCTTTAGAAAGCCTTATTCCCGAATCAGGTCGGTTCAGCTCCTCTTCGATATCTCTTAACAGAGCTGACATAGTGCCTGTTTCGATGCCCAATGACGCGGCAAGGTCTTGCATATCCACGGGCTCGGGTGAAGCGAATATCACGGCTTCAATCAAAGATTTCATCTTTACCAGGTCCATGTATTCCCTCCTCCCTCAGGGACATCCAGATCGGCTGTCCCGGCCCCATTTGGCTTATCGATATTATCCCCAGCTTGGCAAGCTCCAGAAGGGCCAGAAGGCTGCCGATGAGGGCCTGCTTGTCCTTTATTGTACCGAGCGCCTTAAGGAAATCCGCATTTCTTTTCCTCTTGAGCGCCCCGATTAGCGAGTTCATGAAATCCTCAAGCGGGGTCTCCTCGTAAGGTACAGATATGTCCCCCTGCTTCTTCTCTGCGGCGATCCGAGTTATTATGTCGAGGAAATCCTGAGGCAGCATGCCCTCCAAAGGGTTGCCGGGCCACCTGGAGCCCAGTTTCTCGTACCTTCCCCTTCGGAAATGCAGGGAGGCATCGGCTTCAAGCAGCCTAAGCTTCCTCGCCGCATCCCTAAATATCTTGTAAGCCCTGAGCCTGTTAACCAGAAGCTCGGCAGGGTCCTCTCCCTCTTCGATCTCTTCGGGCTCATCCAGGTCCTTCCGCTTTGGCATAAGGACCCGTGCCTTAATGAACAAAAGAGTCGCCGCAATCACCAGGAAGCGGGAGGATTCCTCAAGGTCCGGCCACTGCACAAGGCTTATCCTCTGCAAGTAGTCGTCGGTGATCTGGGCAAGCGATACTTCGCAGATGTCGACCTTTCTCTGCTCAATGAGGTCCAACAGGAGATTCAGCGGCCCGCTGTATCCTTGCGCCTGGAACCTGCCCGCATCATGTGATGCCTCCGGGAGTGCAATCATGCCAGCCCGATCGCCGACCTAACGCGCTTCATCGTAGCTTCCGCGGTTTTTTCGGCCGAGGCAGCGCCCTTCAAAAGGATGCCGTCTACAAGGTCGGGGTCTGCGGCGAACATGCTTCTCCTCTCGTGTATAGGGGAGAGCACTTCCAGAAGCTTTGCCGAAAGGCGTTTCTTGCACGCGACGCAGCCTATCTGCGCACCTTCGCATTCCGTGCGCACCTCATCCAGCATCTCCGGGAAGAATGCGGCATAGTAAGCGAAAACGGTGCATATGTCCGGATGTCCCGGGTCGCTCTTCTTTATCCTGGCAGGGTCGGTGACCATCTGCGAGATGGATTGGGCTACCTTCTCGGGAGCGTCGGAGAGCGCTATGTAATTGCCGTAGCTTTTACTCATCTTCCTTCCGTCGGTTCCAGGCAGAAGGGGCACATTGTTAAGGATCGCAGCCGGCTCCACAAGGGTATTGCCGTAGAGGAAGTTGAATCTCCTTACGATTTCCCTTGCCAGCTCGATATGGGGGACCTGGTCCTGGCCGACGGGCACAGTGTCAGCCATGTATATCGCAATGTCGGCCGCCTGCAAGACGGGGTAGCCGAGAAAGCCGTATGTCTGGATCTCCCTGTCCGAAATCTGTCTAAGCTGCTCCTTGTAGGTAGGGCAGCGCTCAAGCCAACCGAGGGGGGTTATCATGGATAGCAGCAAATGCAGCTCAGCGTGCTGCTTTACCTGGGACTGAACGAAGACGGGCGCCGCCTCCGGGTCAATGCCGGCCGCAAGCCAGTCAAGCGCCATATCCTTGATGTTCTGGGGCAGCTCGGTTGTATTCTCATAGCCGGTCGTCAGCGCGTGCCAGTCCACGATAGTAAAGAAACAATCATATTCGCGCTGCAGCTTCACCCAGTTTCTAAGCGTCAGGTAGTTTCCAAGATGCAGCTTGCCCGTCGGCCTCATCCCGCTGAGAATTGTCCCCTTCTTCATAAACAAACCTCCAGAACAGAGTAGTATTATTCTAAACCAAGTGCCTTAAATGGTATATCACTCTATGGTTTCGTAGACAAGGGGTGGCTTCGCCGTGCTTGTCTCCGATATCGCAAATGCACTTATGCAGGATGCTGCCGCAGCATTTAGATCGGAGATGTTCCTCGCGTACACTTTCGCGAAAGGCTCCCCCGCCTCGATCCTGTCGCCCACCTGCTTTGAAATTACCATGCCCACACCGAAATCTACGGGATCGCCCTTGCGGCGCCTTCCCGCCCCGATTACCACTGACGCTTTGCCCAGCTCAAGCCCATCTATAGAGCTGATCCAACCTGCCTTCTGCGCTTTTACTTCCAAGACATTGCCGGCCAGCTCGAATTTGGAAGGATTCTCTATGTAGCTAGGGTCCCCTCCCTGGCACTCCACCATCTCGCACAGCTTCTGCAGGGCTTTGCCAGTCCCAAGCGCTTTGAGCAGGTCCAGGTTTATCAGGCTCTCGTCTCTGGTGTCGCCGGCGCATCTTATCATAAGCGTCGCAAGATGCATGACTATGTCAAGCAGCCTTGAGGGTTTGGGACTAGCCAGCATCTCGGCCGCCTCAATAATCTCAAGGGCATTTCCGATTGCAGTGCCCAAAGGCTGGTTCATGTCCGTAACAACCGCCGCCATCCTCCGCCCGGAAGCCCTTCCGATGTCGACCATGAGCCGCGCAAGCTCCGTTGAGCTTGCCACATCGGGCAGGAAGGCGCCTCTTCCCGTCTTCACATCCAGCACTATGGCATCTGAGCCCGAGGCAAGCTTCTTGCTCATTATGCTCGACGCCATTAGCGCGATGTTGTCCGTCGTAGATGTGACATCCCTTAACGAGTAAAGTATCTTGTCGGCGGGGGCGATATCAGCAGTCTGCCCTGAAACGGCAAGGCCGATCCTTTTAACCTGCTCTATGAACTGCCTCTTGGAAAGATCGACGCTCATACCTGGGATAGACTCCAGCTTGTCCAGGGTGCCTCCGGTGTGGCCTAAGCCTCTTCCGGAAAGTTTCGCCACAGGGTAGCCGAGCGCCGCTACAAGCGGGGCCAATATTAGAGTCGTCGTATCCGCGACTCCTCCTGTTGAGTGCTTATCCAGCTTTATGCCGGGTATTTCCGAAAGGTCCAGCATATCTCCAGATTCAGCCATGGAAAGGGTAAGGTCTACCGTCTCCTTCACATCCATGCCTTTTATCCATATGGCCATAAGAAGGGCGGTCGCCTGATAGTCCGGGATCTCGCCGCTGACTATTCCTTTTATGAAGAAATCGATCTCGTCTTTCTCAAGGCGGGATCCTACTTTCTTCTTCGCGATTATATCCTGGATGAGCATAGATCCGCTCTCTCCTTTCGGCTAAGCAATGCTCTCGCCGGGCAGTCCCCAACCAACCCCCAGCCATTTGGCGACGGTGGCGCCGACGTCGGCGAAGCTCTTCCTGTCTCCGATGCCTAAGGCATCAATGCCGGGCGCCCAAACGAGAACAGGAGTATACTCCCTGCTATGATCGGTGCTTGGCGTTGTGGGGTCGTTTCCGTGGTCGGCCGTAATAATTATAAGGTCCGACTCCCCCATCCTGCCCATTACATCGGCTATAAGGGCATCGACTTCCTCAAGGGCGCTTGCCATGCCCTTGATAGTCATTCCTGTGGCCGTATAGCATGTCGAAGTCGACGCAGTTGGCGAAGATCAGCCCGGCTTGCCCCTCGTCCATGAACTGCATGAGGGCCTCCATCGTCGCCTTGTTGCCTGATACATGCCTTGAATGGGTCAAGCCTTTGTTTGCGAAGAGATCATCGATCTTGCCGCACCCCATGACATTAAGCCCGGAGTCCTTCACAAGCTGCAGTAGAGTTGGGCACGGGCGGCTCTATGGCAAAGTCGCGCCTTTTGGCACCGATCCGCACATATGCTCCGCGAGGGCCTGCGAAAGGCCTCGCTATCACCCTGCCGACTTCATGCTCGCCGATTAGTATCTGTCGCGCTTTCACAGATGCCGAATATAGCTCCTCCAGAGGGACGATATCCGTATGCGCCGCAATCTGGAAGACAAAATCGCCAGAAGTGTAAACTATCAGCTTGCCCGTATCCAGATGCTCATCGCCGTAATCGCGGATTACATCAGTCCCCGAATATGGGAGGTTGCAGAGCACGCCGCGGCCGGTCTGCTTCACGAACTCGTCGAGTATCTCCTTTGGAAATCCCTTCGGATAGAGCGGGAAGGCCTTCTCAAGTACGCATCCTGCCATCTCCCAATGCCCCGTAGTGGAGTCTTTCCCAGGCGACAGCTCGCCAAGGCGGCCCCACCGGGCAAGAGGAGCTGCCGCCGGTTCAACGCCGAGCATGCTCCGCCCGGAAAGGCCTACGGCATTTCCAAGGCCCAGGGAGCCAAGTGTAGGCAAGCTCAGGCCTCCTGCGGCAAGCGCGGTGTTGGCAAGCGTATTGCTGCCCTCGTCATTATAAGAAGGCGGCGTCCGGCAGCTGCCCGGCCCCTACTCCGTCCAGAACCAATATAATCGCCCTTTTCCTTGAGTCGCTAGCATACCTGCCTCCTGTCACGATCTGGGGTGATGCTTATCATATACCTGCCTGAGCTTTGCCTTCGTTAGATGAGTATATATCTGCGTCGTGCCAATGTCGGCATGTCCTAGCATCTCCTGCACCGATCTTAGATCCGCACCATTTTCCAAAAGGTGAGTTGCAAAAGAGTGCCTGAGGGTGTGGGGGCTAACCTCTGAGCTGATGCCTGCCTCCAAGCACCTTTTCTTCAGGTTCTTCCAGAAAGCCTGCCTGCTCATCGGGCTGGCGTCGGATGTGACGAACAGCCAGGAGCTCGGCTTCATATTGCAAATTGCGGACCTTCCGTATGACATATAATCGTCAACTGCCTTGGCCGCGAACGAGCCTAAAGGGACTATCCTTTCCTTTGAGCCCTTGCCGATGCACCTTACATAGCCGTGCTCGGTATTCACATCGCCTACCTTGAGGTTGACGAGTTCGCTTACCCTGAGCCCGCAGCCGTAAAGCACCTCAAGCATCGCCAGGTCCCTCAGCTCTCTCGGGCTGTTCTTCTTGAGAGAATCAATGAGCGACTTGGTCTCATCCATGCTAAGGCATTTGGGCAGCGTCCTGTGCTGCTTGATCGACTCTACGCTGGATGCCGGGTCCGATTTCATGGCGCCCTGCCGCAGCAGGTATTTATAGAGGCCCCTAATAGTAGTAAGCTTGCGGGATGCGCTGGCTGCAGAAAGCCCCGCTACGGACAAATGCGACACGAAAGCCGACACGGTGGAACCGTCCGCAGTCAGCACCATGGCCGCAGAGCAGGACTTAGCGCCGCACTTCGCGGCGAGGAACTGCTCAAAGTCCATGAGGTCCCTCGCATAGGAGTAAAGGGTGTTCTCCGAAAGGCCCTTTTCCACTGCAAGGAAATTCAGATAGTCCTCCAACTCCTCCAGCATCGGCGCACCTCTCTTGCATGTTTACATAATATTATATTATACCATGCCTTAGCCGGCCGTCATCTGGGGCGGGTTCTGAAATACCAGTTCAGGAAGATCAGCGTCTTGGAATCTTCTATGCTGCCGTCATCGAGCATTTGCATGAGCTCCGCTTCGCCGAAGAATGCGGTTTCAATATCCTCATCTTCGTCCGGCTTCGCGTCGGACTTTCCGGTGATCTCCATAAGGTACATATGCATATACTCGGTGGCAAAGCCCGCGGCAAGGTAAAATCCCGCTATCTTGCTTTTTATCTCGCATCGAAGGCCGGTCTCCTCGCCTGCTTCGCGCACTGCGGCATCTTCCGGCTCCTCTCCGGGCTCTATCCTTCCTGCCGGTATCTCCCAAAGAAGCCTCTCGGCAGGGTATCTGTACTGCCTGACGAGGCATATCTTGCCATCTGCGTCGATTATCCCTGCCGATATCAAATCTGCGGTGCGCACTACCTCCCTTGTGGAAGTGCCTCCCGTTGGAAGAAGCACGCTATCTTCTTCTACCGTCATTATTCTGCCCCGGAAGACTGTGCCCCCGCTGAGCCTTACCTCTTTGGATGTTTTCGCGCACGAGCACTTCAACATGATTCCCCCTTCCGAATTGAAAACCCGGGCGCACCTTATTGCAAGAAGCGCCCGGGTAGTCTGCCAGTGCGTGAGGCTATTTATAGGCCTCGGCACCCCTCTTTATCGCCTCGATATTTAGCGGGATAAGCTTTGCCTTGGCACCTGTCATCTTCTTGTACAGGACTTTCTCCAAAGACTCGGCCTTCACCCATTTATCTCCCGCAAACATAGCTCCTAGCATCGCCATGTTGGCGACTTTCTCGTTTCCCAGAGCCTCAGCGATCTCGTTGGCGGGCGCTGCTATATAGGTGATATCTTTCCTGGCAGGAGGCCTTTTTATAAGGCTTGAGTTATACACCATGATGCCGCCCTTCTTTATTGCGGGCTCGAACTTGTCCATGGACGGCAGGTTCATTGCTACTACCACGTCGGGATTATCCACTATGGGGGAACCTATGGGCTCCTCTGAGACGACTACGGCGCAGTTTGCGGTGCCGCCTCTCATCTCGGGGCCGTATGAGGGTATCCAGGAAACGTTCTTGCCCTCTAGCATGCCGGCTTCGGACAGAAGCATGCCTGCCAGCATCAATCCCTGGCCGCCGAAACCCGACAGAATATACTCCTTTTGCATCTATTTCGCCTCCTCCGCCGTCTTGTAGTCTCCTAGCGGAAAATAGGGGGCCATGTTCTCGTCTACCCAGCGCATGGACTCAAAAGGCGCCCTGCCCCAGTTCGTAGGACATGTGGAGAGCACTTCTACAATGCTCAGCCCCTTGCCGTCGATCTGGTTTTGGAATGCCCTCTTGATTGCACGCTTGGCCTTTGCAAGGCCCGCGGGCGTTGTAACCGATACTCTTGTGACATAGTAGGCTCCGGGTATCGTTGCAAGAAGCTCCGACATCCTTATGGGGCTGCCGCAGTGCTCGACCTGCCTGCCGTAGGGAGATGTGCTGGTCTTCTGCCCAACTAGCGTGGTCGGCGCCATCTGTCCTCCCGTCATGCCGTAAATCGCGTTGTTTACGAAAATTACCGTTATCTTCTCGCCCCTCATCGCGGCATGGACGATCTCAGCCGTGCCAATGGACGCTAGGTCTCCGTCACCTTGATATGTGAATACGATCTTGTCGGGGTGCACCCTTTTGATGCCTGTGGCCATGGCAGGCGCCCTGCCGTGGGCCGCTACTGCGAAGTCCGTATCTATGTACTGGTAGGCGAGCACAGCGCAACCCACCGGGGCAACGCCTATAGTCTTCTCCCTAATACCGAGCTCGTCGATTGACTCCGCCACCAGCTTATGAATTATGCCATGTGTGCAACCCGGGCAGTAGTGCATAGTTGCTTTCGTCAGTGACTTGGCTGTCCTGTAGACCTCCTGCATGCTCAAACCCCCTTCCCGTCAAGTATGCCATGTACCTGCGCAAGCACTTCGTCCCTCTTGGGGATGAGGCCTCCAGGTATTGCGTGCAGCGCGACGGGCTTCTTTCCCTCTACCGCGAGCCTGACGTCCTCTATGAATTGGCCCAGGCTCATCTCGACTACCAGGAACCCCTTTACCTTTGAGGCTGCTTTCCTTATCGTCTCGTAAGGGAACGGCCAGACCGTTATCGGCCTGATAAGCCCAAGCTTCAGCCCTTCGGCCCTCGCCTTATCCACAGCCGAGCGGCATATCCTGCTTGAGGTGCCGTATGCCACAAGCGCGAACTCGGCATCGTCCATCATGTATTCTTCTACCCTTGTCTCATTCTTCTCTACAAGCTTGTTTCTCTCCGCCATCTCCATGTTCAGCTGATACATCTTCTCGGGATCCAGGTCGAAGGCCTTGACAACCCTCGCTGGCCTTCCTGCAGCCCCGGTAATGGCAAATGAACTGGAATTGGGATCATTAGGCTCCTTCATCTCGGGGAACTCCACCGATTCCATCATCTGGCCGAGCACTCCGTCGGCAAGTATCATGACCGGCATAAGGTACTTCTCACCCGTCTCGAAGGATATGTATATCAGGTCCACCATCTCCTGTATGCTTGCGGGGGTGAATACAATCAGCTTGTAGTCCCCATGCCCGCCTCCTTTGGTGGCCTGGAAATAGTCGCTTTGAGATGGCTGTATGTCGCCAAGCCCCGGTCCTCCGCGGACCATGTTGACGATCAGCGGCGACAGCAGAGAGCCTGCTATATAGGATATGCCCTCCATCTTCAATGAGATGCCCGGGCTCGATGACGAGGTCATGACCCTTGCCCCTGCGGCAGCGGCGCCGTATACCATGTTTATTGCGGCAACTTCGCTTTCCGCCTGCAGGAAACAGCCGCCCACTTCAGGCAGCCTCCTGGACATATATTCCGGTATCTCGTTCTGAGGAGTTATGGGATAGCCGAAGAAATAGCGGCAGCCGGCCCTTATGGCGGCTTCGCCTACGGCCTCATTGCCCTTGAAAAGCTTCTTCTCAGACACTTCAAATGCCTCCTTAAGTTTACTGCGCTAGGGCTTGAATACTTCGATTGCGGAATCCGGGCACATCTTCCCGCAAATTCCGCAGCTTATGCACGCTTCCTCGTCTTTGAGGAAGGCAGGAAGGTATCCCTTCGAATTGGTTGTCTCATCAATTGCCAGGGCATCCTTGGGGCAGTACCTTACGCAAAGTTCGCACCCCTTGCAGCGTTCGATGTCGATTACGACTTTCTTCAACAAGGCTGACCTCCTTTCGGTGGCATTTGGCGGGCAGAGCCGAGCACCCTTTCGCCGGCCTCGGCCAAGGCTTTCATCTCATCCTCCCCGGGGTAGCATTTCACTTCCCCGAAGGCTCCCACCATCTCTTTTATCATAGAACATATCCTCTCGGAATGGGCCAGTCCGCCGGTAATTATGATTGCGTCGACTTTACCTTTCAAGACGGCGGCCATGCGGCCCACTTCTTTGGCCAGGGTGTACGCGAAGGCTTTTTCGATGAGCTCAGCCTTCTTATCCCCCGCGGCAACCATCTCTTCGAGCTTGGTCCCCGAATTGGTGCTCAAATGGGCTACGAAACCCCCGCCGCCAGTTAGCAGCTTCCTTGCCTGGGAGTGCGTGTACTGCCCGGAATAGCAGAGGTCTAAAAGGCCGTTTAAAGGTAAGGTTCCTGCCCTTTCGGGGGCTAACGGCCCGTCGCCGTCCAGCGCGTTGTTTACGTCTACTACCCTTCCATTGTGATGGGCTCCGACGCTTACGCCGCCTCCTAAGTGGCAGACTATCAGGTTCAGTTCCTCATAAGGCCTGCCCATGTCCTTTGCGGCGTGCCTTGCTATGGATTTCTGGTTGAGCGCATGGAAGATGCTGACCCTCTGAATTAGGGGGCTTCCCGAATATCTCGCCAGAGGGCAGAGCTCATCCGTGGTTACGCTGTCCGCAATGAAAGCACGGATGCCCCTCTCGGCGGCGATCTTCTTTGCGATCAGTCCCCCGAGGTTGGATGCATGCTGGCCTGAAGGATGCAGCAGCTTCTCCATGAGGGCATCATCAACCTCATAGACACCGCTTGGCATTGGTGGGAGCAGACCGCCTCTTCCCATTACTGCGTCCAAAGGAGGGTTGCCCTGGGCCATGAGGAAATCGCTGACCTCGGCAGCCCTGAAATCGAGCTGGTCGGCTATGGTTGGGTATGGGGAAAGCTGCTCCGGGGAATGCCTCAGAGTCTCGGCCGCCGTCTGGCTCAGGCCTTCGAAAAGGGCAACCTTTGTTGAAGTCGAGCCGGGGTTAATTATAAGGAGCCTCATTTTGAACCTCCTTGATTTACTTTCAGGAGTTGCGGGCAACAGCTGCTGCAGTCGCCATCGATAAAAGCTTGGTCCTGGGCGAATCGGCCCTGCTGGTGAGCACTATCGGGGCCCTTGCCCCCGCGATCATTGCGCCGCATTCGATGTCGGCGAAGTAGCTCAGGGCCTTGTAGATCACATTTCCCGTGTTAATGTCGGGGCACATCAGAATCTCAGCCTGGCCGGCCACAGGGCCTGTTACCCCCTTATGTTTGGCCGCTTCAGCTGAAACCGCATTATCCAGGCCGAACGGGCCGTCGACTATGCAGCCTTTGATCTGTTTCCTGTCGCTCATCTTCGCGAGAAGTGCGGCATCCATCGTGGCCGCAATGTCGGGATTTACAATCTCCACCGCTGATATGCAGGCCACCTTTGGTTCCGGATTGCCCAGCGCATGGGCCACTTTAACGGCGTTTCCGATTATCTGTACCTTCTGCTCGAGCGTGGGCGATATGTTCATGCCCCCGTCGGTAAGGTAGAAGAACCTGTCGAACCTGGCACGATTTGATGACGGCCACATGGGATAGGAGGTTTCCTGTCCGGAGGCCCACTTCCTTGTCGAGCACTGCCCTTAGAAAATCGGACGTGCCTATTAGGCCCTTCATAAGGGTTCCTGCCTTGCCGGAGCTGACATGCTGCACGGCTTTGAGCGCGGCGGTTGTAAGGATTGGTTCGTCGACTATCTCTACATCTTTAAGGCTCAGCCCGACTTCCTTTGCCAGTCTGCCTAATGGAGGCCAGGTCCCCGAACAGCGTGAAATCGGCAAGCCCGATTTCCATCGCCATTTTGACAGCCTCCAGGACATCGGCGTCATTTGCGGCGGCTATCGCTATTCGCTGTTTGCCGCCCCTTTTTGCCTCATCGATAATCTGCTGGAAGGTATTCAGCATCCCAAAGCCCCCCTCATCAGTATTTCTTCACGGGCACTTTGCCCATTACGGCA
Organism: uncultured Bacillota bacterium; assembly: GCA_963823655.1. Taxonomy (GTDB): domain Bacteria; phylum Bacillota; class DTU025; order DTU025; family MWDF01; genus MWDF01. The sequence continues at coordinate 284,050 of CAWGMK010000013.1, read as the reverse complement.
AGCGTTGCGCCTTCGCCAAGCGCCTGCATCTCATTCTCTCCCGGATACACAAGGATTTTGCCTAAAAATGAAATGTATCCTGTAAGCTCCTGGACGAACATGGACCAGTTAGCAAGGCCTCCGGTCAGCACGACCGCGTCCTGTTTCCCGGAAAGGACCGCGGCATAGGCGCCTATCTCTTTTGCTGTCTGGTATGCCATGGCTGACATGACTTCCCTCGCCTTCTCGTCGCCGGCCTCAATCCTTTTGATTATCTCCCTGGCGTCATTGGTGCCGGTATATCCGAACAGGCCGCTTTTGCGAAGGAATATGTCTCTTAGCTGCTGCTTAGTGTACTTGCCCGAATAACAAATATCCACAACCGAGCCAGCCGGCAGAGTGCCGGTCCTTTCAGGTGTGAAAGGTCCTTCGTCATTTGAGTTGTTGGCATCGATTAGCCTTCCGCCCCTGACCGAGCAGATTGTGGTCCCGCCTCCCATGTGCGCTACGACGAAGCTCGCCTTTTCGAAGGCCAGGCCGAGCTCGGAGGCGGCCCTTCTGGCAGATGCCCTCGCAGAGAGGGCGTGCAGGAAGGATATCCTGGGCACCGCGGGAAGCCCCGATATGCGGGCTTCGGGCTCGTACTCGTCCGTACAGACGGCATCCACTATATAGGCGGGCACACCGTGCTCCTTTGCAAGGTTGAAGGCAAGCGCACAGCCGAGATTTGCCGCATGCTGCGCCATGGGGCGCTCCAGGGCATCTTCGACCATTTTGAGGCCGACCTCATACACCCCGCCCTCCATAGGTTTGAGAAGGCCGCCCCTTCCCACTACTGCGCTCAGCCCGTCAAGGCATCCGGCGTCGTGGACAAGGGCGGCTCTTATACCATCCAGTCTGTATGTGAGCTGGTCCTTGATTGCCCCCAGCGAATCAAGGACCGCTTTGTCATGCTCTATGCTGAATGATTCCGACAGCTTGCCGTCAGTGAAGACGGCCGCCTTGGTTGAAGTCGAGCCCGGATTTACAGCAAGTACGGTAATCGGGCCTCTTCCTGCGTTGCTCATAAGGCACCTCCGTATTGTCATGGTCCTTTCGCGCTGAAGTACTTGTTACTAGCTGCGCTTGGGCCTGGCGTAGAACTTGCCGTCGAGGTCATCTTCTGACTTCTGTGTCTGCTCTACCGGTTCCGCCTGCTCTACCGGCTTTGCCGCCGGTCTTTCGATCTGAGGGGCGATTGGCCTTTCGATCGGACTAACAGCTGGCCTTTCCGGCTTGGGCAGCAGCTCCTTGTGCGATAGGTTCAGCCTTCCCTGGGAGTCGATCTCCATCAGCTTGACTGAAAGCTCATCGCCCACTTTGACGACGTCCTCCACCTTGGCAACGCGATCGGCCGCCAGCTGGGAAATATGTACGAGGCCTTCCTTGCCCGGGAGGATCTCCACAAAGGCTCCGAAAGTCATTATCCTTGTGACCTTGCCGTTATAAACCGTGCCTACCACGGGGTCGCTGACAAGTGCCTTGATGTAGTTCTCGGCCTTGATTGCGCCCTCCTGGCCTACTGATGACACGAATACGCGGCCGTCATCCTCTATGTCTATGCCGGCGCCTGTCATCTCGATTATCTTCCTTATCATCTTGCCGCCAGGGCCAATTACCTCCCTGATCTTGTCGACGTCGATGGTGAAGGAGATTATCCTGGGCGCGTAAGGTGAAAGCTCTGTGTTGGGCTTGTCGATGCACTCGAGCATGGTCTTCAGGATGAACAGTCTGCCCTTCTTCGCCTGGGCAAGTGCCTTCTCGAGGATGTCCTTGGAAAGGCCCTTGATCTTTATGTCCATCTGAATGGCGGTGATGCCGTCTGCGGTTCCCGCGACTTTGAAGTCCATGTCGCCCAAATGGTCCTCTATGCCCTGGATGTCTGTAAGTATTGCGTAGTCCTCGCCGAATTTGACGAGTCCCATCGCTACTCCGGCAACGGGCTTCCTTATCGGCACGCCCGCGTTCATAAGGGCGAGGGTGCTGCCGCATATCGATGCCTGGCTGGTTGAGCCGTTAGATTCGATAGCCTCGGATACCATCCTTATGGTGTAAGGGAAGACATCCTGAGGGGGTATCACAGGCACAAGAGCGCGCTCTGCAAGGGCACCGTGCCCTATCTCGCGGCGGCCGGGGCCTCTCATGGGCTTTACTTCGCCTACCGAGTAAGGCGGGAAGTTGTACTGGTGCATATAGTTCTTCGATTCCTCAAGTCCGAGGCCGTCTAGGATCTGCTCCTCGCTTGCCGAACCTAGCGTGCAGCTTGTCAGGACCTGGGTCTGGCCGCGCTGGAAAAGGCCGGATCCGTGGACTCTGGGAAGCAGGCCGACTTCGCAGTACAAGGGCCTGATCTCGTCAAGGGCACGGCCGTCGGGCCTCATGTGCTCCCTTGTGATCATCATGCGGACGACTTCCTTCTCCAGGAAATCGACTATGTATGAAAGCTCCCCGAGGTCGGCGCCTTCGCCCATCTGCTCGCTGAAATGCTCGTATATGGCGGCTTTCGCCTCCTCAATCTTCGCATCGCGGGAGAGCTTGTCGGGGTTCTTCACGGCTTCTATAAGCATGGCCTCGCCGAATGAGCGCACCATGTCCATCTTTTCGGCTGCAGGCTCGAAGTTCTTGAACTCCACCTTCGGGGCGCCAGCGGCGGCAACGATCCCGTCCTGGAATTCGATGATCTTCTTGATCTGTTCGTGGCCGAATAGAATGGCCTCGAGCATGTCAGCCTCGCTGACTTCGTTGGCGCCGGCTTCTACCATGAGTATGGCGTCGCGCGTGCCTGCCACAACCACGGACATGTCGGATGCCTTCTGCTGCTCAGTGTCGGGGTTGATTATGAACTTGCCGTCCACCCTGCCCACTTTCACTCCGCCGATGGGTCCCTGGAAGGGGGTCGGTGAGATCGAAAGGGCGATGGATGCGCCGTTCATCGCTACTAGCGAGGGTTCGACGCCCTGCTCTACTGACAGAACAGTGGCTACCACCTGGACGTCGTTTCTGAAGCCCTCCGGGAAAAGGGGCCTTACAGGGCGGTCTATCATCCTGCCTGCAAGTATGGCTGCTTCGCTGGGCCTACCTTCCCTCTTGATGAAGCCGCCGGGTATCTTGCCTGCGGCATACATCCTCTCTTCATAGTCCACCGTGAGCGGGAAGAAATCTATTCCCAGTCTGGGCTGCTTGGACATCGTGGCTGTTACCAGCACCACAGTGTCCGAATAACGGCAAAGGACCGAACCTGATGCCTGCTTGGCGAACTTGCCCGTCTCGGCCGTAAATGTTTTCCCTCCAATTTCCATTGTGAAAATTTGATGCATCTTCTCTTTACACTTCCTCCTCAAAATAAGGGAGCGCGGTTAGGACCTTCTTCGCCTCCACGCTCCCATATGCGTCTATTATTTGCGCAGACCCAGCTTCTCGACTATCGCGCGGTAGCGATCTACATCGCGGTCCTTCAGATAGTTCAATAGGCTTCGCCTTTGTCCGACCATCTTCAAAAGCCCACGGCGCGAGTGATGGTCCTTCTTGTGCTCCTTTAGATGCTCTGTGAGGTAATTGATCCTCTCGGTCAGCATCGCGACCTGCACTTCAGGCGAACCGGTGTCTGTTTCATGTTGTTTGTACTCATCGATGATCTGTCTCTTCTTTACGAGATCTAGCGGCATTTCTTTCTCCTCCATTTTATGACCCCCCAAGCTAGGAAGCCGCCGGAGTTGCGAGCATCTGAGCATGGGTTGGCTTAATACACATAACAGTATAACAGAGCAGCTTGGACCTGTAAACCTTAAACCTGGCCGGCCCGAGGGCCGAAGAGCAAATAGATCTCCCTTTTGCCCCGGATCGGAGCATTGCCCTGAAGCCTGATTACATATCCGTCCCGGGATTGCTCCAACCAAAATATGGAATCGTATTCATCGAAGCTTGCGAAATCGGGCAAATCGTCGAATACTGCGGTTTTGAACTTCATCCCTGCGGGCGGCAGCGCAAGCTCCTCATCCACGAGATAGGAACCGCCGCTTCCGACGGCTTTGAAAGAATGCACCCTGCCCAGCATTTCGGCGGCTTCCAAGGACTGCCCGGAGGCTATCCTGCGCCTGATCTCCGAGCTCGAAATCCTGATATCCCCCATGGACATCTCCCCGAGCACCAGAAGCTGCACGCCTTGTTCTATACAGAGCCTCTGAAGAAGGTCTACGTCTCCTTTGCCTCCCCTGCCGAACCTGTAATCATGGCCGACAGCCAGCAGCCCGGCGCCATAACGTCCTACAATGATCTCTTCGAAGAAGGCCTCCGGGCTCATTGAGTAGAGCTTCTCGTCAAAGGCCAGAAGCTTCACTTCCTCGGCCCCTGCGTTATACAAAAGGCGCAGCTTGTCCTGGCAATCTACAATCTGCCGCATCTTGCCGTCTTTTCCGAACATCGAACCCGGGATCCTGTCGAAGGTAACGGCTATGACCTTGCCGCCAGATTTCGCGGCAAGTGCCTGTTTGATGAGCATCCTGTGGGCGATATGCACGCCGTCGAATGTCCCGAGCGCTATTGCATTCATATTACCTGGCGCCATTTGCGAAAACTTCCTCCGAACTTCTGAAAACGACCCTGGGCCTTAGTATAGTCCTGTTATTATCAGCTGGAATTGTATCTGCCAGCGCGATGGCTATCGCCTCGCCAGAAGGCCCGATCAGCATCGCCTCATCGGAGTCGATATGACCTGGATACAATATCTCATTGCCCATGCAAGCCCTGTTTGCATCGAATGCCTCAAGCATTACGCGAGGCATCAACGGAAGCGCCTTTTCTATCGGTATGATAATGGATCGCAGCTCACCGGAGGATGCGATCTTCTCCGCCTGTTCCAGCTTCAGGCACTGCTCTATTGCGAATCCCGATGCATAGGTCCTTCTCAGGCTGGACATGTGCGACGGTATGCCGAGGCACTTCCCGATATCCTCACAAAGCGTCCTGATATAGGTGCCGGCTGAGCACTCAACCGAAATCTCCACCACATCGCCGAATTTGAGCTCTGCCTTGTCGGGCGGGATATTGGCTGATATCGAGGATATCGTTACTTTCCTCGCTGCCCTCTCTACCTGCTCGCCGTTTCTCGCCATATCGTAAAGCTTCCTGCCGCCCACTTTCAAAGCCGAGAACATGGGAGGTACCTGAAGAATTTCACCCTGGAAGCTCGCAAGGCAAGATATAAGCTCGGCAGGGCGTAAAATAAAGCCGGCCTCCTCGCGGATAGTCCGGCCCCAGGCGTCGGCTGTGTCGGTTGACCTGCCAAGCGAAAGGCCGGCCGAGTAAGACTTGGTGCTTTCGGTAAGCCTTGAGGAAAGCCTTGTGGCCGCCCCCATACAGATTACAAGCACGCCTGTTGCCTCCGGATCCAGTGTGCCTGTATGGCCAATTCTCTTTTCCCTTGAAGCCCTCCGCATCCTTGCAACAACATCGAAGGACGTCAGGCCTGCGGGCTTGTCAATCCCTAGAATTCCGTCCATGGGAATACCCTTCCGCAATCGCCCGTTCTACTGCCGGGATGATCATCCCGAGGGCCCTGTCAAGGCCGCCTTCAACTGTGCATCCCGATGCGCGCTTGTGGCCGCCCCCTCCGAACCCGGAGGCAATTACGGACACGTCAATAAGCGATTTGGACCTGAATCCGACTTTCACTACGCCGTCTTCCAGCTCCTTGAAAGCTACGCATACTTCGACGCCGTCGATGGACCTTCCGTAGGAGATGAAGCCCTCGACGTCGCTCTCGCTAAGGCCGTACTCGAGCATGAGAGCCCGCCTTATTTGCATTACTGCAAGCTTGCCGCCGACTTTTATCTCAATTTCGGAAAGCACTGCGCCCAGCCCTTTTACCGCGCCCAGAGGCCTGCTGTCGTAGACGTTCATGGACACTCCATAAGGATCTGCGCCTGCGTCGATGAGCTCCGCCGCGAGCCTGAAGCACGCCGAGTTAGTGTTGCTATACCTGAAAGAGCCGGTATCTGTTGAAATCGCGCAGAATATCGCAGTCGCCGCGGCAGGTTTGAAAGGAAGCCCCAATGATTTGACCAGCTCCGCCACCATGAGGCCTGTCGCAGGGGCCGAAGTATCCACCCACGCAAGCTCGGTGAACCCGGAGTTCGTAGCATGGTGGTCGATGTTCACCTTCAATTTGCACGACTTTGCAGGAGCCTCTGCGACTCCTATCCTGTCGTATGAGCCCACATCCAGGATTACCGCAAGGTCGAGGCCTTCCGGTATCTCCTCGGGGTCCGTGAGTATATAGGACGCACCGGGAAGAAATGACAGGTTTCTCGGAGCCCCGCCGTCTACCAGCAGATATACCCGCTTGCCTGCTTCCTTTAAGGAAAGGCCAAGCCCCAGCACCGAACCGATGGCATCGCCGTCGGGGACGATGTGAGACGTAACCAGCACAGATTCGGCGCTGCGTATGGCGGCGATTATATTCTCCGGGACCCTCATTTGGGCTCCTCCGCTTCTTGCTTGATGTCGTTTAATATCTCGAGCACTTTCGCTGCCTTCTCCATTGAATGGTCGGGCCTGAAGGTCAGCTCGGGGGCATGCCTCATCATAAGGCGCCTGCCGATCTCCCCTCTTATGCGGCCCTTTGCCGATTCAAGCGCTTCGGCTGCCGCGTCCGCAGCATCCGGCTCCTTCTTGAACGAGCTTATGAAGACCTTGGCGAAGGCCATATCCTGTGCGAGCTCGACTGCCGTGACGCTTGCGAAAGCAAGCCTCGGGTCTCCAAGCTCCTTGGAGATTATCACGGAGAGCTCGTCTCTTATAGCATCCTGCATCCTGTTCCTTCTAAAGGACATTTGACACTGCACCTTCCTAGTATCTCTCGACTCGGAGGACAGAAATTGTTAACTCGTCCGCCGAATCGATGTCATTAATGATATTTTCCATCGCCTCATCTACGAAAGTAGGGGAATCCCCAACCACCGCGATGGTCAGCTCCGCCGAAGCCAAGCTGTCTCTCAGGCCAGTCTCGGCAATCGCCACGTTCTTCAACCTGCCGAGCCTGTCCACTATCCCCCTGATCACGGAACGTTTGTCCTTGAGGCTAGTCGACTCGCTCAAGGTTACGCGAAGCGTCATGAGGCAGGCAGACGATCTCACTTCTGCTCTACAAGAACAGTCCTCTTAACAAGCTCCTGGCCGAAAGCTTCGATTATGTCGCCCTCTTTTATGTCGTTGAAGCTTTCGAAGCCGATTCCGCACTCGAAGCCCTCGAGCACTTCCTTGGCGTCATCCTTGAACCTTCTAAGGGATGTTACCTTGCCCTCGTGTATGATCTTGCCGTCGCGCACGACCCTGGCGGTGGAGTTTCTGGTGATCTTCCCCGATATTACATAGGAGCCTGCGATATTGCCGGCCTTCGGGACGCTGAACACGGCCCTGACTTCGGCCTTTCCGAGGCTTATCTCCTTGTACTCCGGTTCGAGCAGGCCTTCCATTGCCAAAGCCACGTCATTGATTGCTTCGTAGATTATCCTGTAGCTCTTTATGTCTACGCCGACTTCATCGGCTTCTTTGGCTGCTATGCTGTCCGGCCTGACATTGAACGCGATGATTATCGAGTCCGAAGTAGATGCTAGCATGACGTCGTTTTCGGAGACTGCGCCTACGCCGCTGTGCACGACCACTACCCTGACTTCGGCGTTGGAGAGCTCCTCAAGCGACTTCTTTACGGCCTCCACAGAGCCTTGTACGTCCGCCTTCAGGATTATATTGAGGTCCTTTACGACTCCGAATTCCTTTTGAGCGAAGAAGTCCTCAAGCGTTATGGGCTTCTTCTCCTCGACAAGCTCGCTTGACCTTCTGATGTCGGCCCTTCTCTGGGCGACCGCCTTGGCCTCTCGCTCATCGGTGACCACATCGAAGGGATCCCCTCCGTGCGGTACCGCTGAAAGCCCAACGACTTGCACCGGTGTGGACGGGCCGGCTTCGTCCAGCCTCTCGCCCTTCTCGTTTATAAGAGCCCTTACGCGTCCGGACACCTCGCCTGCCAGGCAGTATTGGCCCCTCTTGAGCGTACCGTTCTTGATTATGACGGTGGCCAACGGGCCCAGCCCGGCCTTGTTCTCGGCCTCGATTACTATTCCCTGGGCCGGCCTGTCCGGGTTCGCCTTCAGGTCCTTCATATCGGCTACAAGAAGGATCATTTCAAGCAGTTCGCTGATGCCCCTCTTCTGAATGGCCGAGACTTCGACAGTTACCGTATCTCCGCCCCACTTCTCAGATATAAGGCCCAATTCGGAGAGCTCCTGAAGCACCCTGTCCGGCTGGGCGTTCGGCCTGTCGATCTTGTTTACTGCGACAATGATCGGCACTCCTGCGGATCTGGCGTGGTTGTAGGCCTCCCTGGTCTGCGGCATCACGCCGTCGTCGGCTGCAACTACAAGTACGACAATGTCCGTTACCTGGGCGCCTCTTGCCCTCATCGAAGTGAAGGCCGCATGTCCCGGTGTATCTATGAAAGTGATCTTCCTGCCATTCAGTTCCACCTGGTAGGCGCCTATCGCCTGGGTTATGCCGCCGGCTTCACCTGCTGCCACATTGGTCTTCCTGATTGCGTCCAGCAGAGTGGTCTTGCCGTGGTCGACATGGCCCATTATCGTTATCACGGGGGGCCTGGTTTTAAGCATCTCCGGCTTGTCCTCAAGCTTGGTAAGGGATGTCTCCCTGACATCAGCCTCCGATTTGAGCTCTGTGTCGATTCCGAACTCCGACGCGACTATCTGGGCCGTATCGCTGTCTATAGTCTGGTTTATGCCGGACATGACCCCGAGAGACATAAGCTTTCTTATGAGATCCCCCGGCGTTACTTCCATCTTCAAAGCCAGATCCCTTACTGTCATCACAGGCTCGATGATGATCCTCTTAGTTTTGACGGCCTTCTCTCTTCTCTTGATCGACTTGCGAACTACATTGCCGTCCTCATCGAGCATCTCGACGTCCACATTCCTGAGGTTCTTGTCGAGAATTGAATCGGGGCCCATGCCCTTCTTGCCCTTCTTTATCGGAGCGGCCTTGCCCTTGATAGGACCGCGCATATTGTCATCCTCGGAAGTAAAGCGCCTCTCTTTGCCAGTATTGCCCCATGATTTGCCCTTGCCTTTGCTGATGGGCGCCTCTGTTGCGGGCGGCGGGACTGTTATACCCGCACCCGTCTGCGGCCTTCTGGGAGCAAAACCGCCGGTGCCTCCCTGCGGCCTCGGACCGAACGTGCCTGTGCCCTGAGGCCTGGGTGCGAAGTTTCCCGTTCCCTGAGGCCTTGGGGCGAAATTGCCGGTGCCGGTATTCTGCCTGTACGTAGCGGTTCCGGTACCCTGTCCGGGCTGGTTTCTGTAAGTTGCGGTGCCGGTGCCAACTCCGGGCTGGTTCCTGTAAGTTGCAGTACCTGTGCCAACGCCCGGCTGGTTCCTGTAAGTGGCGGTGCCTGTGCCAACGCCGGGCTGGTTCCTGTAAGTTGCGGTGCCTGTGCCAACTCCCGGCTGGTTCCTGTAAGTTGCAGTGCCGGTACCGACTCCTTGCGGCCTCTGCGGGTAAGCACCCGTCGTAGGGGCTGCAACCTGGGGCCTTGGCGAAGGGACTGCCGTAGGTTGCGGCTGAACCTGAGGTGCCGGCTTAGGCGCGCTTATTACAAGCGCCGGTTCTACCGGTGCCTTGGGCTCCTCAACTGGTGCTGCCTCTGCCTGCCTTCTCAATAACCTCTTCCGCGATGATTACTGCGGGCTCCGGCTTTGGTGCGGTTGCTTCTGCCTGAGGCTCCTTTGTTTCAACCTTGGGCTCAGTAGCCTCAAGTACCGGGGCTTCCTCGTCCTTCTTGTGCGATTTTGCCTTCTTGGCCTCGTGGCGGGCATCGGCTGCCTTCTTCTTCTCTTCGAGCTCGGCTTCGGCTTTCAGTGCGGCTTCGGCCTTCCTCGCCTCTTCAGCCTCCACTGCCGCTCTTTCGGCTGCCAGCTTCTCAGCCTCCGCCCTTTCTATGGCAAGTCTTGCCTCAAGGGCTTTCTGCTCCTCCTGAGCCTGCTGCAGCCTTGCTGCTGCCAGCTGTAGAGCCGCTGCCCTGGGCGCCTGGCCCGGAAGGGGTTTAGCCTGGATCTGGGGCCTCTGCTGAGGCTGTGGTATATTTCTCTGAAGCCTCGACTGGTTAGGAAGCGGGCCTCTTATGGACATATTCGCCTCGGCCTGCGGCTCCTGGGATGCTGCCGGTTTAGGCTGCGGCTTCTGCTTGGCCTTCTGCTTCGCAGGCGCTGCCTTCTCCTTTTCGGCATCGGGGCCGTATTTCCTAAGCACATACTTCGCCGCGTTCTCGTCTATTGCGCTCATGTGGTTGGCCGTAGGAACGCCCAACTTGTTCAAGAGGTCGACGAGGTCCTTGCTAGGTATGTTCACCAACTTCGAAAGCTCGAAAACTCTGACTTTACCCAAATATCTGCACCTCCAAGAGAAATCCGAAAATCAACTGAGCATCCTTTTTGCGAAATGCTTCTCTGTAACCGCTGCTACTGCCACCTGGCTCCTGCCAAGGATCCTTCCTAAGGACTCCTTGTCGGTCGCCTTTAAAATCGGGATGCCCTTCTCCTCGCACATGGACGTATATTTGCCCACCGTGCTCCTGCCCGCATCTGAGGCAAGTATCAAAATCTTTGCTTTTCCTTTTGAAAGCGCCCATTCGACCGCCTCCGCCCCGATTTCCAGGGCGCCGGCCTTCCTGGCCAGGCCTATGAAGCCCAGGTTTTCAGTCAGATCCAATGCGCACCTCCAATGACCCTCTGAGTTGTTCTATCACATCGGGTCCCACTTCCGTCTCAAGTGAGCGCCCCAACCTCTTGGCCTTCACGGCCTTGTCAAGGCACTCCGTGCTGTTGCAAATATATGCACCTCTTCCGGCAAGCTTGCCTGATTTATCGATCAGGACTTGGCCGCCGGGCGTACGCACCACCCTTAAAAGTTCTTTCTTCGGGAATACTCCGCCGCAACCAAGGCACGTCCTCATGGGCTGCTTCCTTGCCTTAATCAAGCGCAAACCTCCCTAAAAATCGACTTTGCCGGCTCCTACGAAGCCGTAGTCTCCGCTCTCTTCCATCTGGGCCTCGCTCTTGATGTCCACTTTCCAGCCGGTGAGCTTGGCCGCAAGCCTTGCGTTCTGGCCTTCCCTGCCGATGGCAAGGGACAGCTGCGTAGTCGGGACTATAACTGTCGCAACCTTCGTGAGAATATCGGGTATTACCTTGGTCGGCCTTGCCGGGCTTAGCGCGTTCGCCACGTACTCGGCGTTGTTCTCGGACCAGGGTATTATGTCTATCTTCTCATTTGACAGCTCGTTTACGATGCTCTGGATGCGGGCGCCCTTGGCCCCTACGCATGCGCCGACCGGATCCACATTGGGATCGTGAGAGTAGACAGCGACCTTGGACCTCGAACCGGCCTCCCTGGATATGGCCTTGATCTCTACTAGACCGCTTTTTATCTCCGGAACCTCGAGCTCAAGAAGCTTCCTGAGGAGGTTCGGGTGTGTGCGGGACAGCTGTATCGTTGTGGAGCCCCTCTGGAGCTTCTTAACCTCGAATACGTAGCATTTGATCCTTGAGCCGACCATATACCTTTCGTTGGGTATCTGCTCGTGAGAGGGAAGGAAGGCTTCTACGTGGTTTATCTCCACGACTACGTTACGAGGGTCCACGCGCTGGACCATGCCCGTAATTATGTCGCCCTCCCTGTCGGCGAACTCGGAATATATCATGCCGCGCTCTGCCTCGCGGATCTTCTGCACGATTACCTGTTTGGCGGTCTGGGCTGCGATCCTGCCGGTGCCGAAATCATCCATCGGCACGGGGATCTCCACAATTTCGCCCACCAGGAATTCGCCGTACTCCTGGGCCTGTTCGAAGGTGAGCTCGGATCTGGCGTCCGCGACTTCCTCGACTACGGACTTCAAAGAGGCTACCCTAAGCTCGCCGCTTTGGGAGTCTATCGTGACCTTCACATTCGCATGAAGGCCGCTGTAGTGCTTCCTGTATGCGGCGCTGAGCGCCGTCTCCAAGGCAGGAATTAGAACGTCCTTAGAAATGCCTCTGGAACGCTCTATCTCATTTATTGCGCTAATGATCTCCTTGCCCTCAATCTGCTGGCTCATTTTCTCCACGACCCCCTAATACTTGAAAGCCAACCTGGCTTTGCTCACCATCTCCAGCGGTATGCTAACTTGCTTGCCCTCAACGTCAATCTTTACTATTCCGTCCATAAGCCCCAGCAAGGGAGCCCTCATGCTTCTTGGCCCCTTCAATGGGCTTGTATGTGGAAACCTGGATGTGCCTGCCTGCGAACTTCGTATACTCCTCGGGGAATCTGAGAGGCTTCTCTCCGGACGATGTTACCTCCAGGATATAGGCCTGCGGGATGGGATCCTCCGCCTCCAGCTTTGCGTCCACTTCGACGCTCAGCTTCGAGCAATCCTCTATCCCCACTCCCCCATCTTTTTCTATATATAGTCGCAGATACCAATTCGACATCTCGTATGAAAGCTCCGCGTCCAACAACCTGAGCCCCATACTTTCGGCGATCGGCTCCGTTAGCCTTGCCACCTGCAACTCTATTCCCCTGACGTCCATTTCCAGAACCCCCGTCTAAGGCTTCTACAGCCTCTTAAACACGAAAGAGTGGGAAAATCCCACTCCTGAAAACAACAAAAGCTTGACCTACCACAGAAATATTACTACAAGTATGGAAGTTATGCAAGCCGCCCTTTAGAACAATTCCATATGCATGCTCTCGCGTAAGCCCTCAAGAGCTCCCGCTTCCCTTAGCGCATCGATGTGTGCCTTGCCGAGCTTGGCCCTTTCCCTCAGCTCCTCGACAGAGCCGAACGGCGCATCATTGCGGGCTTCGGATATGGCAAGGGCAGGCTTCTGACCGAGCCTTGCCACCGACAGAAGGGGTGCTCTTATGCCATCTGCCTCGGCCACGAACTTCAAAGGGTCGGAAAGCGCCAGGTTAACTGGCTTTAGTGAGATGCCTCTCATCAGCGCCTCGCGAATTACTTCAAGTATGGGGACCGTGTCCTTCTCCTTCTGGGTCGCGGCCTTATTCGAATCTATCGAGCGCATGAGCTTCTCAAGCTCCCTTACCCCCATGCGGGCGAATGCAGGATCGAAATCCGTAGCCCTTATGCTCAGATACGCGCTGTAGAAGGCGGCGGGCATATGCACTTTGGCGTAAGCAATGCGAAACGCCATCATTACATATGCGCATGCATGCGCCTTGGGGAACATGTATTTGATCTTGTTGCATGAATCCGAATACCATGCAGGGACTCCGAAGCCATTCATGGCCTTCTCGTCTTCAGTAGAAAGGCCTTTTCCCTTCCTCACCTTCTCCATGATCTGGAAGGCGTATTTCGGCCCCATGCCCTTTGATATCAGGTAGTTCATTATATCGTCGCGGACGGATATCACGTCTTTGAGCGTGCCGTCACCGTTTCTGATCACTTCCTGCGCATTATCAAGCCAGACGTTGGTGCCATGCGAAAGCCCGGAGATCCTTACCAGCTCGTCGAAAGTCCTGGGCCTTGTGTCCGACAGCATGCCGCGTACGAATCTCGTCCCGAACTCGGGTATGCCGATCGTGCCTACTTCCTGCCCATACTTCGAACCGTCCAGCCCCAGGGCCTCGATGCCGGAGAAAATGGACATGGTAGCCTCATCATCGTAAGGGATGTCCCTGAAGGATCGCCCCGTTACATCCTCGAGCATCTTTATCATCGTAGGGTCGTCATGCCCTAGAAGGTCGAGCTTGAGCAGGTTGTCGTGCAGTGCAGTGTATTCGAAATGCGTCGTTATGATGCCCTTCTCCTTGGAATTGGCCGGATGCTGGACCGGCGTGAAGTCATGGATATCCAAGCCCTCGGGCAGCACAATGATGCCGCCCGGGTGCTGCCCGGTGGTCCTTCTAACGCCGCTTGCGCCCACCGCAAGCCTGGTGGAGTGCGCTCTCGACGCCTTCTCGCCTGTATGCTCCTCATATGCCCTAACGAAGCCGTATGCCGTCTTTTCGGCTATGGTCCCTATGGTGCCTGCCCTGAAGACATTGTCCGAGCCGAACATCTCCTCGCTGAATTTGTGGATCCTTGGCTGGTACTCGCCCGAGAAGTTGAGGTCAATGTCAGGCACCTTGTCTCCTTCGAAACCGAGGAACACTTCGAAAGGTATGTCATGGCCGTCCCTTTTGAGCGCCATGCCGCAGCGGGGGCATTTCCTTTCAGGAAGGTCGAAGCCGTGACTTGCTTGAAATGGGCCGAAATCCGAGAAACTGCAGGACCCGCACCTGTAATGCGGTCCAAGGGGGTTGACCTCGGTTATTCCAAGAAGAGTCGCCACAAGCGAGGATCCTACCGAGCCTCTGGAGCCCACAAGATAGCCGTCTTCCAGGGATTTTGCGACCAGCTTCATCGCAACCAGGTAAATGCTGGCGAATCCGTTGTCTATGATGGAGTGAAGCTCCTTTTTGATCCTGGCATCCACTTCCGCAGGCAAAGGCGAGCCATAGAGGGACTCCGCCCTGCTAATAGTCTTGTCTCTTACCTGCTCTTCTGCGCCTTTGAGGACCGGGGTGAACAGCCCGTCCGGGACAGGCTTGAGAGAATCAACGGAATCGGCTATGCGGTTGGGGGCAAGTACGACGGCCTCAAGGCAATCCTCCTGCCCGAGGTATGAGAACTCGTCGAGCATCTCCTCCGTAGTGCGCAAATGCAAAGGGGGTTGCTCCTGAACGTCCTTGAAATCCTGGCCTGCGAGCAGGACCTGCCTGTAGACGGCATCCGCGGGCCTGATGTAATGGACATCCCCGGTTGCTATGAATGGCTTGCCTGCTTCCTTGGCCAGGGCGACAATGCGCCTGTTGATATCCCTTATCGCATCCAGGTCCGGGAGCCTTCCCTCCCTAAGCAGAAAGGAGCTGTTCTGGGCGGGCATTATCTCTATATAGTCGTAGAAACCCATTGCATCGACTATCTGCTTGTCGTCCGAGCCGTTCAGCGCCATCCTGAAGATTTCGCCGCCCGCGCAAGCCGATCCATACAAAAGGCCGTTCCTCAGCTCTGAGGCAAGCTTCCTTGGCACCAAGGGATGACGCCTGAAATGGTCAAGGTGCGAGCTGGAAACCATCCTGTAAAGGTTGGTGAGCCCCGCCTTGTCCTTAACGAGAATGGTAAAATGGCTGGTCTCGTCGCCTTCGCCCTGTTTGAGATAGCCTTCCATGCCCAATACCGCTTTTATTCCGCTCTTTTTTGCCGCCTGGTAGAATGCCGGGAAGGCGTAGACTACGCCGTGGTCAGTGACAGCTATCGACTTATGCCCCATTTCTTTCGCGGCGGTAATGATCTGCTCCGGATCGCATACCGAATCCAATGCGCTCATTTTAGTGTGACAATGCAGCTCAACCCTCTGGCACATCCTTAGTACCTCCGCACTCTCGGCAAGGACCTCTTCGATGTCCTCGACCATGAGTATGGGTTCGGCCGGCCCCGCATCCTGTCTGCGCTCGTCCAGAGCCATTTTGCCTGCAACCTTGTATGTGCCTTCAAGCTCAGGAAGCACTTCGCCGTCCTTTGCCGAATACTTGCAAAGGACGGATCCGGAATCGTCGGCCAGTACGAAAGTCAAAACGGGGTTGTTCCGCCTTGAAGTATAAGTTTCGGGCTTTACTATGAACCCCTCGAGGGCCACATAATCCGAAGGTTCGAGCGACAAGCCAATCGCTGTACATTTGATGTTGATGTTGACGCCGACTAGCGGGGCAGCAGAAGATCTGCTGACAATGTGCTCCTTTTCGGTTTCGGCCGGGCTAACCGGCAGCGCATCGGAGTAATCGACGCGCCTTTGCTCATGCACCTCAAGTTTTACTTCAGGCCTTGCGCCCGTCTGCTTGGCGATAAGTGCCTGGATGATTCCGGCAAGGCTCTTCCTTTGAAAGGCGGCCTGCTGGGGTTCACTCGGCACGGAGAGGCTGACGACATCCTTCCAGGAGGGCTCGCAGGATAGAAGTGAGCCGAAGTTCACTTTGCATACTGCCGATGCCTCTTTGGCTATGGACTTCCAGTAAGCCTTGATCCACTCGTCCTTCTGAAGCGGCATGAAGAATACATCGCTTCTTACGTCCGGGCAATAGGCGTCAAGTGCCTTTATAAGAGAGGTAACGCAGGTTTCCATCAGAGTGTTGGGACCGCCTGCCCTGATAGTCCACGCGCCGTCTGTGGAATTTACCGAAATGCCGTCAATGCGGCAAAGCGCCAGCTCCTCATGAGCTGGCGCGCCCGTCATGCACTCTATTAGGGTTTTAGCGTCGGTGGCCCCCGCCTGGGGGTAAAGGCAATATTGCAAGGGAATCACTCCATAAGCTACTTAATGCGAAACAGCCTCTTGAAAACCTGTTTTATCACGTGCCAGTACATCTTGAAACGAAGCCTGCTGCCCTCTGCCAGCCCCATCTTCTCCTCTTTCATGACTTGCGTCAAATCATCGAGGAAGACCTTTTTCACCCGTAAGGACCTCTCATTTGCTATCTGTGTGAGTATCGTCTCGAGGCCGTATTTCGTATCAGCAAGCTCATCGGGCTCAAGCAGGCTCCTGTTAATCGCCCTCTGGCCTGAAAGGAAGCTCGTCGTCATCTGGGCGAGGTCGGTGAAGACACGGCCGCCTCTGAAGATGCCGATGGACATATCCGCATCCCCTCTTGCGACGGGATCAAGCAGATCCTCCACATGCTTTCTGGTGAGGCCCGACCAGATCGGCGTCCATCAGAAGCACGATGTCGCTGGACGTAGCCGCGATGCCTCTTGCGACGGCTGCGCCTTTGCCCATGTTAGAGGGCATGGAAAGGACTTCAACACCGGTCGCCCGTGCTGCTTGCGCGGTATTGTCGGAGGAGCCGTCGTCTACCACTAGTATCTCATCAAGGAACTCGCACCTGGAAAGCACAGATGTTACGGCGGCGATCCTCGGGCCCTCATTGAACGCCGGGACTATGGCAGCTACTCTCATAGCCTCACCTCTTGTCGGGATTCAACTTGTCTAGGCCCTTGCTTATAAGGGTCTTCACTTCTTCAACTGCTTTTTCAGTCTCGACAAGCCTTGCCTCTTTGTCCTGGCGCTCCTTAAGCTCGAAGCAACCCTTATCCAAGGCTTTGGGGCCGATCGTGATCCGTATGGGTATTCCTATCAGGTCGGCATCGTTGAACTTCACACCGGGTCTTTCGTCCCTGTCATCAAGTATTACTTCGATGCCGGCTTCCTTCATCCTGCAATAAAGCGACTCTCCCGCTTCGCGCTGCCTTTCATCGGTCGTGTTCACAATGACTATGATGCAGTGAGCAGGAGCCACCGACATGGGCCATATTATGCCCTTCTCGTCGCTGTGCTGCTCTATTACGGCGGCTACGCACCTTGTGATTCCGATTCCGTAGCAGCCCATGACCATAGGGTGGGATTCACCCTTGTCGTCAAGGTAGTTGCAGCCAAGAGGCACGCTGTACTTCGTCCCGAGCTTGAAGAGATGTCCGACCTCTATGCCCTTCTTTGCTATAAGGGGCGCCTTGCACTCGCAGCAGGCGTCGCCTTCGACCGCATTTCTGAGATCTGCCAGCGGGAAGCGCGCAAAGTCCCTGCCGTACTTTACATTTATGAAGTGCATGTCCTTTTCGTTGGCACCGGAGACGGCGCCACAAATAGCAGGTATCTCAAAGTCTGCGAACACCCTGTCGCATTTTATGCCTATCGGGCCTGCGAACCCGACCGGCGCGCCGGTGACCTGTCTTATAGTCTCCTCATCGGCAAGGGCGATCTCCTTGGCACCTGCCACTTTCCTCAGTTTGAGCTCGTTCATCTCCCTGTCCCCGCGGATGAGGGCCACAAGGGGTTTGCCGTCGGCCAGGTAAACCATGGTCTTGATCATCCTGGAGGCAGGAATCTTAAGGAAGTTCTCCAGCTGCTCTATCGTCCTTGCATCAGGTGTGGCAACTTTGCTGTACGCGGGAACGTCGGCCGAACATTCCTCGGGCACATGGTTGATTTCGGCTCGCTCTACGTTTGCGCCGTATCCGCACGAACCGCAAACGACGATGTCGGCCTCACCGATATCGGCGATGGCCATATATTCCTTGGATACTTTTCCGCCGATGGCGCCCGAATCCGCCTCGACGACCAAAAACTCCAGGCCCATTCTGGTAAATGCCCTGCAATAGGCCTCATACATCTTATTGAAGGACTTGTCTAGCCCTTCTTGGCCGGCATCGAAGCTGTACAGGTCCTTCATTATGAATTCCCTGCCGCGCATTACGCCGTACCTTGGCCTGATCTCATCCCTGAATTTGGTCTGTATCTGGTAAAGCAGCTTGGGAAGGCCTCTGTAGGAGCGCACCTCATCCGCGACATGCGAAGTGATGTTCTCCTCATGTGTAGGGCCGAGGCAGACGTCCCTGCCTCCCCTGTCCTTGAATTTGAACATCTCGCTGCCGTAGTCTTCGTACCTTCCGGTGACCTGCCACGGTTCGGGATTCTGAAGGGCGGGCATGAAAAGCTCCTGGCCTCCCTGCCTGTCCATCTCCTCGCGCACGATCTGCTCGACTTTCCTGATCGACTTCCAGCCGAGCGGCAGATATGTATATACACCTGCCATTGTCTTTCTCATAAGGGCGGCCCTCAACATCAGCTTGTGTGAGGCGATATCGGCCTCCGCAGGCACTTCGCGCAGCGTAGGCGCGAACATCTCTGTCATTCTCATCTTTTATCAGCTCCCGGTACAGCTTTCGCGATTAATTGAAGAAGTGCCGAAGACGCCCTCTCCAGGGGGACTCTCGCGACTATCTCCCCATGCATGAAAATCGCAGCCTGGTTGGCGCCGCAGGCTATCGCATAGTCCGCCCCGGCAGCCTCCCCCGGCCCGTTTACCTCGCAACCCATGACAGCCACGGTAGCCTCAAGGCCGCTTCCCAGAAGGCCCTTCCTCACTTCAGCTACGATCGAGCTTACATCGCCCCTGCTTCTTCCGCACGTAGGGCAGGAAATGATCCTCAGGCCTTTCCTGAGGCCAAGGCTTGTAAGCAGCTCAATGCCGGCATATACTTCGGTTTCCGGCTCCGCTGTCAGGCTAATCCTAATCGTATCCCCGATGCCCTCCATGAGCAGTGCGCCCATCGCGGCGGCCGATCTTATCATCCCGGTATCGGGTGGACCCGCCTCTGTTACTCCCAGATGGAGGGGGTATCCGACCTTGGACGAAATGTACCTGTTGGCCTCAACGGTCTCCAGTACATCGGAGGATTTAACAGACAATACAGTATCATAAAAGCCGTGTCTTTCAAACACCGAAAGCTCTGAAAGGGCGCTTTCGGCCAGCGCCTTCGCAGTTCTGCCGTACTTTGCAAGGATGCCCGGCGCAATGGAGCCAGAGTTCACTCCAATGCGAATCGGCAGCCCCTTTGAGGAACAGGCTTCTACTACGGCCGCCACCTTCTCCTCCGAACCGATATTGCCCGGGTTGATCCTTACTTTTGCTACCCCAGCATCGATCGATTTGAGCGCCAGCTTGTAGTCGAAGTGGATGTCGGCGCAAATCGGTATGCCGGCGCCGGGGATTATCCCTTTTAAGGCCTCAGCCGCCTCCATGTCGGGCACCGCGAGCCTGACAAGATCGCATCCGGCCTCCTTGAGCCTTTTTATCTGGGCTTTCGTTGACAGTATGTCGCGTGTGTCAGCGTTGCACATCGATTGGACGGATATTGCGGAACCGCCACCGATCTTAAGGGCCGCGGCGCTGACCTCCCTGGTTTGCTTTCTTACAATGGCCAATGGAATCACCTTCCGACAATAAGCCTGGCAATATCGCTGTAGGTCGCGTAAATGGCGAGCATGATGAACAGGGCAATCCCCGTAAGCTTCATGCGCGTACATCAGCTTCTCGGGTATCTTCTTCCCTGTTATCTTCTCAAAGCTCATGAAGAGCAGCCAACCGCCATCCAGGATAGGCAACGGGATCAGGTTGAAAACGCCAAGGCTAATTGAGACCAGGGCAATAAGCAGCACGAATGACGAGATACCGTTCCTCGCTGCCTCCGCCGATGCCACAGCGATTCCCACAGGCCCCGATATCTGGTCGAGGCCCCTTCCTACCATTACCTGGCCCAAGGCCGCGACAGTAAGCTTTACGATTTCGAACAGGAATTTGACTCCGTTCGAAAGCGCCTTAATAGGGCCGGTCTTTTTTAGGACCTGCTCCATGTATATTCCGATCTTGCCTCTTCCGTCCGCCGGGTCCTGCTTGGGTACGGCCGTGACGATGACGATCTGGCCAGCACGTTCTACAGTTATGTCAACTTCCTTGTCAGACGATGTAGACAACACTGATACAATTGACTCGGATGTCAGCATAGCCTTGCCTTCTATTTCGAGAATTATGTCGCCTTTTACTATGCCTGCGGCTTCAGCCGGAGAGCCGGGCACTGTATCCGCTATGCTTATCGTAGGCGTTCCGGTCGCCGCGAAGAGTATTGCCACAAGCAATATTGCCAGCAGGATGTTCATGGCGGAACCTGAGAGGATCACAAGGAACCTCTGCAGGAAGGGCCTGTTAGTAAAGCTGTGGGAATCCGCAGTCCTGCCGTCCTCCCCATCGTCGAATCGGTTCAAGCCTCCCAAAGGCAGGACGCGAAGGCAGTACTCCGTCTCGCCTTTCTTGCGCCTGAAAAGGGCGGGGCCGAAACCGATGGCGAACTCCAATATTCTAAAGCCGAAGGCCTTTCCGGTGAGAAAATGCCCCAGCTCATGGACTATGCTGACTATTCCGAAGACTATCAGGAATGACAAGAATGCCAAATCGCGCACCTGCTTTCAACATAGGATCTAGCCCAGGAATCGGCCTCAAGTACAGCTTCTGCGGAGGAGGCGCCGACTCTTGGGCCGTTGGCCATGGCATCCTCGCTAAGCTCTGAAATCATGGTGAACGGTATAGAACCGTGCAGGAAAGCCTCAACTGCGGCCTCATTTGCAGCCGACATGATAGCAGGGGCTACGCCGCCGATGGCAAGGGCTTTGTGCCCAAGCAATACGCCCGGGAATGTGGTTTCATCCGGCGCCTCGAAATCAAGCCTGGCTGCAGAAAGAAGGTCAAGCCGCGCCATTGCCTCAGGAGGCGACGGGGACCTTTCCGGATAACTGAGGGCCGTCATTATCGGAAGCCTCATATCGGGGACCCCCATCTGAGCTATTACGGAGCCGTCCTTGAACCTGACGGCCGAGTGTACGATGCTTTGGGGATGTACAATCACTTTTATCCGCTCGGGCGGCGAGCCGAACAGCCAATGGGCCTCTATGACCTCAAGGGCTTTGTTAATCATGGTGGCGGAGTCTATGGTAATCTTGCTGCCCATCACCCAGTTTGGATGCTTCAGCGCCTGTTCCGGGCGGACTCTGTACAAGTCCTTCATTCCTCTGAAGGGCCCGCCTGAGGCAGTCAGCATGATCTCGTCGACTTCGCTTCCTCGAGATGCCCATATGCACTGCCAAATGGCGGAGTGCTCGCTATCTACGGGCAGTATCGGCGTTTTGCTCCGCTTTGAGGCTTCGTTCATTAGCTCGCCGGCCGCCACCATGCTCTCCTTATTGGCAAGGGCCAGGCTAACTCCGGCGTCGAGCGCCTTCAAAGAGACTTTAAGCCCCGCCGACCCAACGACCGCATTCAACACTCTGTCTGCATCTATATTCCCTGCCAGCTCCTCCAGCGCGCCGTCTGAGTCCAGGACTACGGTGTCCGAGCCTTGCGCCTTAACCGCTTCTCTAAGCCTTACGGCCGAGCCCCTGTCCGCCATGGCAGCGAAGCTGGGATTGAACTTTAAAACCTGCGACAGAATGGTTTCGACATCCTTGTTGGCGGTCAAGGCGAAAATCTTTATGCCAAGCTGGCCCGATATTGAAAGGGCCTGCTTGCCTATTGAGCCTGTGCTTCCGAATACCGATAGCTTCAAAAGCCACCTCCAAGGAAATGTGAAAAGTCCCGATTACCAGCCAAGGAAAAGCTTGAACAGCCAATATGAAGCGGGTACGAACAGCAGACAGAGAGTCGATCCTGTCCATGAAGCCGCCGTGCCCGGGCAGAAATACGCCGCTGTCCTTGACGCCGGTGTCCCTTTTGAGGGCCGATTCGCCAAGGTCCCCATAGTTACAGCATATGACCGCGACAACTATCAGGATGATCTTTGCGATTAAGTCTATCTCGGGCAGCAGGCCTCTTGAGGACAGCTGAGGATACACCAGGAACATCAGGGCTATGAGCGTCAAGAACCCACCGATGCTTCCCTCGAGGCTCTTCTTAGGAGAGATCTTCGGGGCGATCTTAGTCCTGCCTTTCAACGCTATACCGAACATAAGAGCTGCGGTATCGTGGAGCCATACAAGCCCCAACAGCGAAAGCACCAGTACGAAGCCCTCAAGCCCGGGAGAAGAAGACCTAAGGAGTATCGCATGGCTAAGGCTCCAGCCGAAGTACAAAGCGGCGAAAGTAGTAGACGCTGTCCCGGCGACGGATCCTGCGGGCTCGCCCCGCAGTACCGGCCTGATCAGCGAGAGCGCCAGCAGCATCGCCGTCAGCGGCAGCGCATACCTTCCTGAGAAGTAGAAAGCGTCAAGAAGGTAAACGAGGCTCATTCCTATTGCAATAGCCGGACAATGGGCTATTCCCTTGCCCATTGTGAGCTTGTAGTACTCAAGGTTTGCCATCACTACTACAACCGCAATCAGCAGAAGTGTGAAATAGCCCCCCAGCCACAGCAGGAAGAGGACTATCGGTAGTGCAATCAACGCCGAGATTATCCTTTTTCGCATATTACTTTAACCTCATGCCAGCCCGCCGAACCGCCTTGACCTGCGGGCGAACTCCCCCAAAGCAAGGTCGAGCTCGGACTCGTCGAAATCGGGCCAGTACTTATCGCTGAAATATAGCTCCGAATAGGCGCTTTGCCATATAAGGAAGTTCGAAATCCGGCGCTCCCCGCCGGTACGTATGAGAAGGTCCACTGGCGGCTGCCCGGATGTGCTTATCTGGGCATCCATTGAAGCCTCATTGATATCCGAGGGCTTCATATCGCCTGCGCAGCATTTCTCCGCAAGCGAAGCGGCGGCTTTCGCGATATCCCATTTGCCGCCGTAGTTGACTGCCATATTCAGCGTAAGGGAATACTCCTTGGGATTGGCCCTCTCCGCCTTCTCTATCATCAGCTTCAAAGCACGAGGGAGGTTTTTTCTTTCGCCTATGACCTTCAGTCTTATGCCCATGCCGGGGAATTTCGAGAAGCTATTGCTGAAATAATCCGCCGCGATGCTGAAAAGGGCATCGATTTCGGATTTCGGCCTCTTCCAATTCTCGGTGGAGAAGGCGAAAAGGGACAGAACGCTTATGCCCCTTGTCTGGCAAGCCTGTGCAAGTTTGATAACATTTGATGCGCCGGCCCTGTGCCCATCGCTTCGATCCAGCCCACGAGCTTTTGCCCACCTGCCATTGCCATCCATGATAATGGCCAGATGCGCCGGTATTGCGGCTCCGGCAGCGGAGAAATCGCTTGTCATTATACTTGCATTATCTCCGTTTCCTTGGCCAAAAGCTGCTTGTCGATGTCGGCGATGTGCTTATCGGTTACCTTCTGTATCTCGTCCTGGGCGCGCTTGAGATCGTCCTCGGTGATGATTCCATCTTTCTCCATCTTCTTGACGGCTTCGACGGCATCCCGCCTTACGTTCCTAACTGCGACTCTCATGTCCTCGGCGATCTTCTTTATCATCTTTACGAGGTCCTTGCGCCTCTCCTCTGTAAGGTGCGGCAAGGACATCCTTATCGAGATTGCCGTCGTTTGTCGGCGTCAGGCCCAGATCAGAGGCCAGTATCGCCTTCTCGATCTTGCCCAGCATACCCTTATCCCATGGGGTGACCACCAGTGTCCTCGGATCCGGCGTGCTTATCGTCGCCATCTGAGGCAATGGCGTGGGCGTTCCGTAATAGTCCGCGTGGATGCGATCCAGCAGGGCCGGGTTCGCCCTTCCGGTACGAATTCCTGAGAACTCCTTCTTCTCCACCTCTATGACTACGTTCATCTTCTCTTCGAATTTCGTGATAACTTCCTTATAAGACATGAAAATTACCTCCCCACTATTGTCCCGACCTGCTCGCCGAGGATTACCTTGCTGATGATGCCCTCCTCGGCAAGATCGAAGACGATTATCGGAATATCGTTGTCCATGCTCATAGTAGCAGCCGTGCTGTCCATCACCTTGAGCTCTTTCTGAATGACATCCAGGTAGGTAAGCTTATCGAACTTTACCGCCCCCGGGTTCAGCATCGGGTCCTTATCGTAGATGCCGTCCACTTTTGTGGCCTTGAGTATCGCCTCGCAGCCCATTTCCGCGGCACGAAGGGCGGCTGCAGTATCCGTGGAGAAGAACGGGTTGCCGGTCCCTCCGCCGAATATCACTACTCTCCCCTTTTCAAGATGCCTCATGGCGCGCCTTCTGATGTAGGGTTCCGCCACTTCCTTTATCTCCAGGGCGGTCATGACCCTAGTTACGACGCCGATCTTCTCGAGGCTGTCTTGTAGTATTACGGAATTCATGATGGTGGCCATCATGCCGATGTAGTCCGCGGTGCTCCTGTCCATTCCCATCTGGGATGCAGTTATGCCGCGCCAGAAGTTGCCGCCTCCGACGACTATGCCAAGCTGCGCCCCCAGTTCGTAAACCTCTTTTATCTGGGCGCAGATCCTGTTTACTGTCTCCAGGTGCACTCCCGTACCCTTGGGTCCTGCAAGCGCCTCGCCGGAAAGCTTTAGCAATACCCTCTTATACTTCAGTTCAGGCATTAAGCCACCTCCCTCTAATCTATTCTAACCTCCGCAGGGGCCGCTTTCCACTACAAGGGCCAAGATTGTAAAAAAACGGGGCCCAACCTCATCGGTCGGCCCCGTTATTCGCATTTGCTTACTCAGCTTCGGTCTGAAGTTCCTCGCCGCGCTCATAGCGCGCGAATCGCCTGACCTGTATGTTCTCGCCGAGGACTGCCGCAGTCTCCTTGATCACGTCAGCGACGGTCTTGGCCGGCTCCCTGATATAGGCCTGGTCCACTAGGCAGACTTCCTTGAAATACTTCTCCAGCCTGCCCTCTGCGATCTTGTCCGCAAACTCCGGCTTCTTGCCCTCGTTTGCGGCCTGATGCTTGTAGATTTCCTTCTCGGCTTCTATCACGGAGGTCGGTACCTCCTCGCGCTTTACGTATATCGGCTTTTGAGCCGCTATCTGCATTGCAATTTCCTTGACGAGCGTCTTGAACTGCTCATTTTTGGCAACGAAGTCGGTTTCGCAGTTGACTTCCACGAGCACACCGATTCTTCCACCCATATGGATGTAAGAATCGACTACGCCCTCTGACGTCGCCCTGCCGCTGCGCTTTTCAGCTCTGGCAAGGCCCTTTTCCCTAAGGAACTGGGCGGCCTTCTCCATATTGCCTTCGCACTCTACAAGAGCGCGTTTGCAGTCCATCATGCCGGCCTGCGATACCTCGCGAAGCTTCTGCACATCGGATGCCTTAATCTCGGCCATGTGGAGCTCCTCCTTATTAGTTGATGAGGCCTTCCGCGACCTGTGTCTCGGATTCGGGGGCTATTGCCTCTTCCTCCTCGATTTCGGCTGGCGTTACTTTGTCGCTTACGGCGACAGGTGCGTCAACGCCTTCGCGTCCCTCGATAATGGCATCTGCCATCTTTGCGGTAAGCAGCCTTACGGCTCTTATCGCGTCGTCGTTGCTGGGAATCACGTAGTCGACCTCATCGGGATCGCAATTGGTATCAACTATACCTACTATCGGTATGCTGAGCCTCTTTGCCTCCAGGATCGCTATGTGCTCCTTCTTGGGATCCACGACATACATCATATCCGGAAGCTTCTCCATGTCACGGATACCTGCCAGGTTCTTCACCAGCTTCGCGTATTCACCCTTAAGGAGAAGTACCTCCTTCTTAGGCAGTTGTTCGAATGAACCGTCCTGCTCCATGCGCTCGAGCTGCTTCATCCTGTCGACTCTCTTCCTAATGGTAGAGAAATTCGTGAGCATGCCGCCGAGCCATCTTTCGTTCACCCAGTACATTCCGCAACGCTGAGCCTCCTCGGCAATGGCGTCGTGAGCCTGTTTCTTGGTGCCTACGAACAGCAGTGTGGCGCCGTCAGTGGACTTGGACTTAACGAAGTTATAGGCCTCGTCTATCTTACGGACGGTCTTCTGCAGGTCGATGATATATATGCCGTTGCGGGAAGTATAGATGTACTTTGCCATTTTGGGGTTCCAGCGCCTTGTCTGATGGCCGAAATGTACGCCCGCTTCCAACAGCAGTTTCATGCTAATCACCGGCATCTTGTTCACCTCCCCTCTGCTTCGGTTTAACCTCCGCCCGCTTCATTTCCCCGAAAGATCCGCTTTCGCGGCACCGCCTCTTGGGAATCAGCAAAGCGTGTGTAATCGCAATTAAAAATATTACCACAAGTCCCTCATCTAATCAATATTCATCCCTGTAAATGAAGAACTGCTATAGAAATAGTTTTAAAGAATCATGGTCACCTGGTCCTGGCCGAGGTTGAGATTGTCGAATACCGCCTTTACATAAGGCCTGTCGACAACTACTTTGCCGGATTTCTCGGGAGCTTCGAAGGATACTTCCTCAAGGAGCTTCTCCATTACCGTGTGAAGGCGGCGCGCGCCTATGTTCTCTCCAATCGAATTGATCCTGTAAGCTGTGGCCGCGATCTCCTCTATGCCATCGACGGTGACATCGAGATCTACCCCGTCGGCTTCAAGAAGGGCTTTATACTGCTTAAGAAGAGAGCCCTGGGGTTCAGTGAGTATCCGCCTGAACTCCTCCTCGGTTAGCGTCTGAAGTTCCACTCTTATGGGGAATCTGCCCTGTAGCTCAGGTATCAGATCCGAAGGCCGTGATACATGGAAAGCGCCCGCCGCAATGAAAAGCATATGCCTTGTGCGGACAGGGCCGTACTTCGTCTGAACCGTAGAGCCCTCAACCATGGGAAGGATGTCCCTTTGTACGCCCTCCCTTGATACATCGGGTCCGTTCATACTGCTTCTGCCGGCTATCTTGTCGAATTCGTCTATGAAGACTATGCCGTTCTCCTCGGCGTTTCGTATCGCCTCGGTTTCGATTTCAAAGGAATCGACCAGTTTCGAGGCCTCTTCATCGACCAGGTGGCGGCGGGCTTCCTTGACTGCCATCTTCCTTCTTACGGTCTTCTTGCCCAGCATGTCGCCCAGAATGCCCGACATGTCGACCATCATCTCATTGGGCTCTCCAGCGCCGAAAAGGCCGAGCGGCTTCTGAGAGCTGTCCTTCACATCAAGCTCGATTACCTGCTCCTCGAGCTGGCCCTCTTGCAGAAGGCGGATAACCTGCTCCCTTTTGGTTTCGGCTTTGCGCTTTGATTCCTCGAAATCCTCAGGGTTCTGTTCCGGCTTGGGAGCCTGGCCGAAGAGGGCCGCGAACGGGTTCGACACCGGCTTCTCCCTTTTAGGGACTGGAGCTAGGATATCTACAAGCCTCTCTTCTGCGGCCTTCTCTGCTTTTTCCATCACTAGCTCGGTTTTCTCCGAGCGGACCATCCTTATTGAGGCTTCCACCAGCTCCCTGATGATAGAATCTACATCTCTGCCCACATAGCCCACTTCCGTGAACTTAGTCGCCTCTACCTTGACAAAAGGGGCCTTTATGAGGCTTGCGAGCCGTCTTGCTATCTCTGTCTTGCCGACACCCGTCGGCCCTATCATAAGGATGTTCTTCGGCGTTATTTCATCCTTCATATCGTCGCTTGTCCTCAGGCGCCTGAGCCTGTTCCTAAGCGCAATGGCAACGGCCTTCTTTGCGTCATGCTGGCCGATTATGTGCTTGTCCAGTTCTGCTACTACTTTTCTGGGTGTTAGGTTCTCCATTCTTCACCCGAGCCTTTCGATAGTAATGTTGCCGTTAGTATATATGCAGATGTCAGAAGCGATCTTCAATGACTTCTCTGCGATCTCGTCGGCCTGCATCGTAGTGTTTAATGCCAATGCCCTGGCTGCTGCGAGCGCATACGGGCCCCCTGAGCCGATAGCAGCTATTCCGTCCTCCGGTTCTATCACATCTCCGCTTCCTGAAAGAAGCAGCAGCGTCTTGCCGTCAGTTACCAGCAAGAGTGCTTCAAGCTGCCTCATTACCTTGTCCATGCGCCAGTCCTTCGCCAGTTCGGTAGCGGCGCGGACTAGATTCCCCTTGTATTCGCTCATTTTCGACTCGAACTTCTCTAGACAGTGCGACTGAATCTGCCACAGATCCCGCGAAGCCGGCGAGCACTTTCCCGCCCGATATGATCCTTACCTTTTTGGCAGTATGCTTCATAATCGTATTGCCCACCGTTATCTGGCCGTCCGACGCCATTGCGCATTTGCCTTCTCTTATAACGCAGACTACGGTGGTTCCTTCGAATTTGCTCATTATTATCCCTCCGGTCATGATCTGGGATGGTTCTTCCTGTATGATGCCATAAGCCTCTCTTTGGAGACCGCCGTGTAGATCTGGGTCGATGAGATGTCGGCGTGCCCTAGCAGCTCCTGTACAGCCCTTAGGTCCGCTCCCGAATCCAGAAGGTGCGTGGCGAATGAGTGCCTTAGGGCATGAGGCGATGGGCTTCCGCTAAGACCGGCCTGCCTATCGTATTTGGCCATAATCCTTTGGATCTGCCTTCCAGTAAGCCTGTCTCCCCTAATGGAAAGGAAGATTGCCTCAACGCCCGCTTTCAAGGCCAGTTTTGGCCTCGATTCCGAGAAATATTGAGCTAGCGCCGAGGCGGCCACTGATCCGACAGGCGCGATCCTCTCCTTCGATCCTTTTCCCATGACCCTGACGGTGGCATGCGACCTGTCGTAGTCCCTCATATCCAGCCCGACGGCCTCGGACAACCTGATTCCTGAAGAGTAGATCAGCTCAAGTATCGCCCTGTCCCTTATACCAAGCGGGTTTTCTCCGGACGGGGCCAGGAGCAGCTTCTCCACATCAGCCTGAGGCAGGGCCCTGGGCAGCCTCTTCTCCCTCTTCATAGGAGCTAGAAGGTCGGTGGGGTTTAGCGTACAGAAACCTCTTCTAATGCAAAACCTGAAATAGGATTTTATGGCAGCCAGCCTTCGTAATATCGTCCTTCTCGCCCTTCCTGCGGACTGCAGGTAGGACAGATACCGCCTGATATCCATCTGGTTTACCGAGGTCGGCTCGAAACTGCGTCCGGTCCTCTGTTCCAGGAAGGTAACAAAAGACTTCAAGTCCGATTCGTATGATGATGCGGTCCTGGGCGACATGCGCCTCTCCAGGAGGATGTACTCTATGAACGCGGCTATGCTATCTGTTGCCATTTGATGAGCCACCACCATCTGAAAGGAAGGCATTAAAAGACGCCTTTGCGGCGGAAATTTGCATCTCACGTTTGCTTTTCCTGCTTTTTGGCCTAACTGAAGGCTCCGGCAGCAGGCCGAAGTTCATGCTCATAGGGTCGAAAGTAGTGCCCTTGCCCTTGGAAATGTAAGAAGCAAGCGCACCGATGCAGCTGCCAAGCGGGAACCTGCAGCTTGCAAGCCCAAGTGCCAATCTTGCAGCGTTGATTCCGGCAATCGCTCCGGTTGCAGTCGATTCGACATAACCTTCAGAGCCCGTAAGCTGGCCCGCTGCAAACAAGCCCTCATGATCGATGAACATCATGTCGGTGTCCAGTATGCCGGGCGAATTGAGATAGGAGTTCCTGTGGACAACGCCATAACGCAGGAATTCCGCGTTCTCGAGCCCGGGTATCATGGAGAACACCCTCTTCTGCTCGGACCATCTGAGCCTGGTTTGGAAGCCGACCATGTTATAGCTTGTCCCCGGAAGGTCTTCCTTCCTGAGCTGTACTACGGCATAAGGCATCCTTCCCGTTGCAGGGTCATCTAGTCCGACGGGCTTCAGCGGGCCGAATTTAATGGTATCGACTCCTCTGTCGGCCATCTCCTCGATAGGCATGCAGGCTTCGAACAGTTTAATGTCCTCTGCCCTTGTAAGGGGAACCCTTTCGGCTTCAACAAGCGCTTTGTAGAATGCCAAGTACTGTGCTTCGTCCATCGGGCAGTTCAGGTAGTCGGGCTCCCCCTTGCCGTAGCGCGAGGCCAGGTATACTTTGGACAAGTCGATGCTGTCTGCGGCAATTATCGGCGCCACGGCGTCGTACATATAAAGTGAGTTGCCGCCCAGCAAAGCCTCAAGATTCTGCATAAGAGGCGCGGACGTAAGAGGCCCGGTAGCAATTACCGCGGGCCTTTGCAGGCTTTCGATATCCGCAATCTCTCCTCGGATTAGTTCAATTAAGGGGTTCTCTTCTATCCTGCGTTCGATGGCTTCGCTGAACTTGATGCGGTCAACGGCCAGGGCTCCTCCGGCAGGCACCTTGCTTTCGTCGGCGCAGCCGATGATCAGAGAATTCAGCTGGCGCAGCTCCTCTTTCAGCAGGCCTGCGGGGACATCCGAGCTTAAAGCGCCTAATGAATTCGAGCATACAAGCTCGGCAAGATGTGCTCCTGTGTGGGCCGGCGTCATTACTGATGGCCTCATCTCGAAGAGCTTTACCTCTAAGCCGAGCCTGGCGGCCTGCCAGGCCGCCTCGCAGCCCGCCAGGCCGCCGCCGACCACAGTGATGCTATTGCTCAGGCTTTCCTTCCGGTTCATCCTTAGCCCCCTCATACTTGGAGCAGTTCGGGTTGGGGCATTTGTACTGCTTGGATTTGCCCCTGCCATATGAAACGGTGAAACTGCCACATTCGTCGCACAATGTATCTTCCGGCTTCTTCCAGACCGAGAATTTGCACGCCGGGTAGCCGGAGCAGCTGTAGACCTTGCGCTTGAACTTGGTCATGCGCTCCTCGATCGGGTTGCCGCAAAGAGGGCATTTGAAGGAGAGGATTACCTTCTCCTTCTTCTTTATATACTTGCAATCGGGATATCCGCTGCAGCCCACAAAGGGGCCGAAACGGCTCCGTCTTACAACCAGGGGCTTTCCGCAGTCCGGGCACATCTCGTCGAGAAGCTCAACGGCTATCTTCACCCTTTGCTGGCTCACCTCGGCATCTCCGAGTTTCGCGCTGAAAGGTACGTAGAACTCGTCGATTACCTTCGTCCACTCAGCTTTCTTCTCTCCGATCGAGTCGAGTTTCTTTTCCATTTCAGCAGTGAAGTCTACATTAACGATATCCTCGAAGTTGGCTTTGAGGACTTCGCACACTGCACTACCTATCGTAGTCGGCGCAAACGCCTTCTCCTTTATGTCCACGTAGTCCCTTTTCTTTATGGTGTCGATGATGGCGGCGTATGTAGAAGGCCTGCCTATGCCATTTTCCTCCAGCGCCTTGACCAGGCTTCCCTCGGTGTATCTTGAAGGGGGCTGAGTGAACTCCTGCGAAGGTTTGATCTCAATGAGGTTTACCTTTTCGCCTGCTACAAGAGACGGCAGCTTCTGAGCATCCTCGCCCTCTTCCTCGTCCGCCATTGCGCCGGAGTTGTAGAGCACGCCGAATCCATCGAACTTCACCTTAGTGCCGAGGGCCTTGAATGTATGGCCCGCGGAAACGGCTATTATCGTGGTCACCTCGAGCTTCATGTCTGCCATCTGGCTTGCGAAGAAGCGGTTCCAGATCAGCTTGTAGAGCCTGTACTGGTCCCTTGAGAGGAATTTCTTCATGTCCTCCGGCTCCATGTCGAATCTTACAGGCCTGATTGCCTCATGTGCGTCCTGCGCGGATGCCTTTGTGGAATACAGCCGGTCCTTTGCAGGAAGGTAATCCTTGCCGTACTTGTCGGCAATGTACGATTTCGCGGCATCCCTCGCCTCGTCGGCGATCCTGTAAGAGTCGGTCCTCATGTAGGTGATAAGGGCGACATGCCCTAGGCCTTCAAGCTCCATTCCCTCATACAGTTGTTGCGCTATCGACATCGTAGACCTTGCGGTAAGCCCCAGCTTCCTGTAGGCCTCTTGCTGGAGAGTCGATGTTATAAGAGGCGCCGATGGCCTTTTTGAAGTGTTCTTGACTTCAACTTTGTCTATTGCGAAGCCTGAGGACTTGCACTCTTCGACCGTTTTCCTGGCGAAGTCCGGGTCCTCAATTTTAATGGTCTTTCCTTTGAAGTACTTGGCGGTGAACTTGCCCCCGCCCATCTTTTCAAGGATGGCCTCTATCGTCCAGAATTCAACAGGTACGAAAGCCTCGATCTCGGCTTCCCTGTCGCAAATGAGCCTAAGTGCCACAGATTGGACCCGTCCCGCCGACAGCTTGCTTCTTACCTTTTTCCAGAGAAACGGGCTGAGCTTGTAGCCGACGAGCCTGTCCAGGATCCTTCTGGCTTGTTGTGCGTCCACAAGGCCCATATCTATAGGCCTAGGGTTGCGTATGGCTTCTTTGACTGCCCTTTCAGTTATCTCATTGAACTGGATCCTCACCGGCTGCTCGGGTTTAACGCCGAGTATCTCCGCCAGGTGCCAGGAGATAGCCTCGCCCTCCCTGTCAGGGTCGGTGGCAAGTAGTATGGCCTTCGCCTTGCTGGCGGCGGCCTTCAGCTCCTTGATGACGGCGCTTTTATCGGCAGATTCTTTATACTGAGGCTTGTAGTTGTCCTCAATATCGACTCCCAGCTTGGATTTGGGAAGGTCGCGGACGTGTCCGACCGAAGCCTTCACGACGTAATCCTTGCCGAGGAATTTCGTCAGCGTCTTCACCTTCGCGGGAGACTCAACTATTACCAGACTTTGGGGCATCATTTTCCTCCGTAGTAGTTATTCTTAAGGCTACCGCCCTTTAGTACTCCGTTGTAGCTCAGCCTGTGCTCCTTGCACGGTCCGAGCTTGCTGATCGCATCATAGTGCTGGGATGTCGGATAGCCCTTGTGCTTTGCGAAACCGTATCCAGGGAGCTCTTCATCGAGCTGTCTCATGTACTCATCCCTTGTGACTTTCGCAAGAATCGAGGCTGCGGCAACACAAAGGCTTTTACCGTCGCCGCCGACTAGTGCCCTAGAGTTTAGATTATGTCCTAGCTCATCCCTGCCGTCAACTATAACAACTGAAGGGCCTGCTCCAAGCATCGTTACCGCGCGCCTCATGGCAAGCAGGCTTGCCTGCCTGATGTTCAAGGAATTGATTTCCTCAGCGGTCGCGGACGCTACGGCAAAATGCAGCGCTTCATCTACTATTATCGAGTAAGCATGCTCCCTCTGTCTCTCGCTCATTCGCTTTGAATCAAAGATGCAGTCAAGCCTTGTATCCTCGTCGAAGCAAACAGCGGCGGCGAAGACAGGTCCTGCCAGAGGTCCCCTGCCCGCCTCATCGACGCCAACTAGAAGCAGACCGGGCTCAGATGCCCTGACTGAAGAATCGAACAGCCAGAGTTCATTGGACTTTTGTGACAGAAGCCGGCCTTTCAAGGCTAATCCTCCCCAACCTTCCGGAGCGAAGGTCCCTTATTATCATCATATAGGCCTTTTCTTCATCAATTAAGCCGCCTTGCAGCAGGCATCCCCTCTTCTTTGCAATCGCTTCTATGCATGCCCCCGGGGAGCCCATGTCCGATTGAGTTATGCCGTACCTATGCTCAAGTACGCCGGCATACTCTGAAGCCACAAACTCGACTATGAATTTTGCCACCTGCTCATGCACGAAAAGGTCATCGTTGATCATTCCCAGGGAGCAAAGCCTGTTCCAGACGTCAGGATTATCTACTCGAAGCGGCATCAATCCTGGAGTGTCCAACAATTCGGCGGAACCGATGTCGATCCATTGCTTGCCTCTAGTCACCCCGGGTTTATCACCCGTCTTTGTCTTGCTCCTCTTGGCATATCGGTTTATCAATGACGATTTTCCGACATTGGGCATGCCAATTACCAGGGCGCGAGGCTTTATCCTGGCCTTCTGCTGGAAGGCTGCAAGCGATGACAGTGCAAGATCAAGTCCGGTGCCCTTAAGAACGTCCGAGGCGACGGCCTTTCTGCCTGAAGCCTGGAACTTGACAATCCATGCCTTGGTTGCGTAAGGGTCTGCCAGGTCGGATTTATTAAGCAACATAACGGAGGATTTACCCTGGGCGATGTCCGAGATTATCGGATTCGAGGAGGACATCGGCGCCCTTGCGTCAACGATTTCAATTACTACATCTATGAGCTTAAGCAGGGGCTTGATTTCCCTGATAGCTTTGGCCATATGTCCCGGAAACCAGCTATGTACCAAGTTATCCCCTCCTTAAACATAAAAGCCGTACCTAAAAGGCACGGCTTTCACAATTACATTTATGCTGCGCCGTCCTCTAGACGCGCTTGCGCTCGCGCACCCTGGTGGCTGCCTTGCCGGTCCTGCCGCGCAGATAGTACAGCTTCGCCCTGCGAACAGCGCCGTGCTTCACTACCTCTATCTTATCGATATTGGGTGAATGGAGCGGGAATACCCTCTCGACGCCGATGCCTGAGGACAGTTTGCGCACCGTGAAAGTCTCACCTATGCTGCCACCGGCCCTTGCGATCACTATGCCTTCGAAAATCTGTATCCTCTCGCGGGTGCCTTCTATGATCTTGGCATGCACCTTCACGGAGTCTCCGGGGCGGAAGTCAGGCAGGTCAGTTCTCAGCTGAAGCCTTTCGATTTCCAGTAACAGGTTCATATCGCACCTCACATCATAGACGTTCATGAGGGCTTAACTCAGAGGACCGTCCGTATTAACATTAGAAATATATCATTTACACGAGCCTAATGCAATAGCTAGTTGCCCTTTTCTATGGGTGCCGACGCTTTTGAGGCTCTCTTTTTGCGCTTGGGCAAGTCGTTTAACAGCCTGAAGTCTTCCTCCCCCAAATCAAGGGCGGACATCAAATCCGGCCTTCTCGTCGAGGTCCTCTTCAAGGCCTCTTTCCTTCTGTAGAGCCTGATTTTCTCATGGTCGCCGGAGAGAAGTACCTGGGGAACTTCCATCCCTCGCCAGACTCTGGGCCTTGTGTAATGAGGGTAATCGAGAAGCCCGGCGAAGAAAGAATCAGAGGGGGCGCTTTCTTCGTGTCCCAATACACCGGGTATCATGCGCGATACTGAGTCGATGATTGCCATCGCGGGGATTTCCCCGCCTGTCAGCACGAAATCCCCTATAGATAGCTCCTCATCGATGAAAGATGTGACCCTCTCATCTATGCCCTCATAATGGCCGCAAATAATGATCAGCCTGCTGTATGAGGAGAGCCTTATCGCGTCCGACTGGCTGAACTTCCTGCCCTGGGGGGTTGTCAGAATTACCCTTGCAGGGCCCTCTTCTGTTTCCAGGCCCTTTAGGTATTCCACAGCCTTTGCGATCGGTTCAGCCATCATGACCATACCGCAGCCGCCGCCAAAGGAGTAGTCGTCCGTGATTTTGTGCTTTCCCGATGCGAAATCCCTGATATTCGTGGCCCTGATTTTTATGAGGCCCTCAGTTGCGGCCCTGCCGATGATGCTTTCTGTCCTTGAACCCTTCGAACATCTGAGGAAAGAGTGTAAGGACTTCGAAAGTCATGGGAATCACCTCAAGCCCTTCCGGTCTTCAACGATGATCTTCGATGCTTTCATATCGACGCTTCTTACAATATCCTTGACTGCAGGTATGAGTACCTCGGAGCCGTCTTCGCAGGAGACTGTAAGTATGTCGCTTGCAGGGTAATGGTCCACCTTCGAAACTTTGCCCAGCCGCTTCCCATCAGTAGTCTCTACTTCCATGCCCTCGAGCATGAAGCTGTAGTAGCTGCCCTCGGGAAGCTGCGGAAGCATGGCCTGCTCTATGAAGATCAAATACCCCTTCAGGCTGGCGGCATCGTCCGGAGTTTCCACTCCTTCGAGCTTGATCAGAACGACATCCCCTGTTGCGCCTTTCAGGCCCTCTACCTTGTAGGGCCTGCAGGATTTATCTGAAGCGCCCAGGAAAATCTCGTCCTGATGCCTAAGGGTCCGATCGCTTCCAGTATAGGCCTCTGCCTTAACAAAGCCCTTAAGGCCGTGAACGGATCTCACCTTGCCGATGGCGACGAGCATCAAAGCCTCACCTCTCGATGATGTCGACGGTTACCTTGACGTCTTCCTTAACGGCCTGCGCCTTGGCTATGGCGCGAATTGCTTTCGCTATGCGACCCTGCTTGCCGATCACTTTGCCCATGTCCGGCTGGTCCGTGGTTATCTTCAGAACCAGGTCGTCGTCATGGTTCCAAATCTCGCGCACTTCTACTTCGTCGGGTTGCTTTACAAGGCTTCTGACCGTATATTCGACAACATCCTTCAGCCTCGAACGAATCTTTGCAGTCATATCACTACCCCTTTGGGCTACTCAATGCCCGCGGTCTTCATAAGCATCTTGACTGAATCGGTGGGCTGGGCACCCTTTGATACCCAAAGCTTGAGCTTCTCGGCGTCGATTACGATCTCGGCAGGGTTCATCCTGGGATTGTAATGCCCGATTATCTCGATGAAACGACCGTCTCTGGGTGACTTTGAATCCGATACCACTACCCTGTAGCTTGCCTGCTTGTTGCTGCCTGTCCTCGTGAGCCTGATCTTTACTGACATTTCCTTTTCCTCCTCGTTGTATCTAGAATATCCCTGGCATCTTCAGTTTGGGTTTGCGCCCGCCCGAGAATGCCTTAAGAAGCTTCTTGGTTTCCTCATACTGCTTGAGCACGGAGTTTACGTCCTGTACCCTGGTGCCGCTTCCTGCGGCGATGCGCTTTTTCCTGGACGAATCAATGATGTCAGGCCTGCGCCTTTCCAGCTTGGTCATCGAATTGATGATGGCCTCCACCCTCGCCATTTGGCCCTCGTCTACTTTGAGGTCCTTAAGCTGACGGTTTTTGCCCGAGAGCCCCGGGATCATGGCCAGGACATCGCTGATCGGCCCCATCTTTTTCAGCTCTTTTAGCTGGGAAAGGAAGTCCTCGAAAGTGAACTCCTGTTTCCTTAGCTTGGCTTCCATCTTCTTGGCCTGGTCGACATCGAAGTTCTCCTGGGCCTTCTCGATCACAGTCAGGATGTCGCCCATGCCTAGAATCCTTGATGCCATCCTGTCGGGATGGAATACCTCTATGCCGTCTATCTTCTCGCCTGTGCCTACGAACTTGATTGGCTTTCCGGTGACGGCCCTAACCGAAAGGGCTGCCCCGCCTCTTGCGTCGCCGTCCAGCTTGGTCAGAACTACGCCTGTTATGTCGAGGCGCTCCTGGAAGGCTTTTGCCACATTCACGGCATCTTGCCCCGTCATCGAATCGACCACCAGCAGGATCTCATGGGGTTTTGTCTGCGTTTTTATCCTCTCGAGCTCCTGCATTAGCTCTTCGTCGATGTGCAGGCGGCCCGCGGTGTCGATTATTACAAGATCCCTGCCTGCCTTCAATGCGCCATCCACGGCGCTCTTGGCAATTCGCTCCGCAGTAGCGCCTTCTATGTAGTGCACGGGTATGTCGATCTGCTTGCCGAGCACCTCAAGCTGCTTTACGGCAGCCGGCCTCCTGACGTCGCATGCTGCTAAAAGCGGCCTTCTGCTATTGCTCTTCCTAAGAAGGTTCGCAAGCTTTGCCGAAGTAGTAGTCTTGCCTGAACCCTGCAAACCAACCATCATAATTACGGTGGGAGGCTCGGGGGCATGCTCTATCCTGCTTGCGGACTTGCCCATCAGCTCAACCAGCTCGGAATGGACTATCTTTATGACCTGCTGCGCAGGGGTGAGGCTTTGCATAACCTCCGCACCCATGGCACGCTCTCGTACTTTCTCTGTGAAGCCCTTTACCACCTTGAAGTTCACGTCGGCTTCAAGAAGGGCCAGCCTTACTTCTTTAAGGGCGGCATCTATCTCCTTGTCGGACAGTTTGCCGTGCCCTTTGAGCCTTTGCATTATCGATTGGAGCTTATCGCTAAGGCCTTCGAATGCCATGTATCGTTCAGCCTCCGTCTATATTTCGGAATTAAGTGCATCCACGCAATCAATAAGAGCTGTAATCGAAGCCTCGTCATTCCCGTCTTTGATCGACTGAGCGAGGC
Organism: uncultured Bacillota bacterium; assembly: GCA_963823655.1. Lineage (GTDB taxonomy): Bacteria > Bacillota > DTU025 > DTU025 > MWDF01 > MWDF01. Next base: position 245,849 of record CAWGMK010000013.1, on the reverse strand, counting down.
ATTTTATAATGTCGCAGAGCTCGGCTAACCTTTCGGACTTCCGGATCAGCCCAAGGGCATTTTCCGCAGCTTCCATCGCGTCTATGGCCCTCTCCAGGCTATCATGCACTGCCTGCCTGCTTATCCCCTCGTTTTCGGCTATCTCGCCAAGGCTCAGATTGTCCAGATAGTATGCCGAGCACATCTGGGCCTGTTTCCTGGGAAGCAGCCCGGAATAGGTTTCAAGCAGCCTTGTTACTCTTAGCAGCTTCTCAAGCATACATTCCTCCGAATGTGTCAAGCCAATTACTTGACATAGGGATTATAAGCGCGATGCAGGCGATGTGTCAATGCGTGCGAAATCAGAAAAGGCCCTCGGAGAACTCTTTGGCGTCGAAAGGCCTGAGGTCCTCGGCCGCCTCCCCGATGCCGATGTATCTGACAGGGACTCCAAGCTCATCCATCACAGATACGACTATGCCGCCTCTTGCCGTGCCGTCGAGTTTCGTTAGTATGATCCCGGTAAGCGGTATTGCCTTATTGAACTCCCTTGCCTGAGTCAGACCGTTCTGTCCTGTCGTCGCGTCTATTACAAGCAGAACCTCGTGAGGCGCGCCTTCGATTTTTGTGGAGATTACCCTTTGCACCTTCTTAAGCTCTTCCATTAGGTTGGTTTTCGTATGCAGCCTGCCTGCGGTATCTATGATCAGATAGTCGCAGCCTCTGTTAACTGCAGCTGAGCACGCATCAAAGGCAACGGCCGAAGGGTCCGACCCTTCCTTATGCTTTATGACTTCAACGCCGGCGCGTTTTCCCCATACCTCAAGCTGCTCGATTGCGGCGGCCCTGAATGTATCCGCGGCGGCTAGCAGCACTTTGTGCCCTTCTTTGGAACGGACATAGGCGAGCTTGCCCGCCGAAGTGGTCTTTCCTGTTCCGTTGACGCCAAGCATCATGATAACGTGCGGTTTTGTAGAAGATTCCGGCATAGGTTCCGAGACAGCCAGCTTTTCCATTATGATTTTCGATATTGTTCGCTCGAGTGCATCGCGGTCTGCGGTTTCCCCTCTTTCAAGGCGGTCCTTCATCGCAGAGAGCACTTCCTGGGTTACTCCATTTCCGAGATCCGCCTGTATGAGTACAGCTTCAAGCTCCTCGAGGTCATCTTTGTCTATGCTCAGCCTGCCTCCGAAGATGCTGCCTATCTTCTGCGATAGGGCATCCTTCGTCTTGGCAAGTCCTTTCGCTATTAAACTGAAAACGCTCATTCGACTAAACCCTCCTGGAATATTATCTCCGATGTATCAACGCATACAGCCTTGGATACGCCATTTTCCTCCATGGTCACCCCGTACACCCGCGTTGCGGCCTCCATAGTCCTTCTTCTGTGGGTTATGATTATCATCTGGCTCTGGTTTGCATATTCCGCGACCAGCTCCCTGAACCTGTCGACATTGGCATCATCCAAAGCCGCGTCTATCTCATCAAGCATGCAAAACGGAGCGGGCCTGGCCTTTAAGAATGAGAATATGAGGGCAATCGCCGCTAGCGCCTTCTCTCCTCCAGAAAGAAGGGATAACTGAGAAAGCTTCTTGCCTGGCGGCCTGCATATTATCTCTATGCCGCTTTCCAGCGGCTCCTCGTCATCAGTCAGGACGATGTCCGCCTGCCCTCCGGCGAATAGCCTCTCGAAGATTTCCTTGAAGTTCTGCCTGATCAGCTCGAACATCTCCGCGAACTGTTTCTTGGCAGTCCTTTCGGCTTCTTTGATAACTTGGGACAAGGATAAGCGGGCCTTGTCGAGATCCTCGATCTGGCCCCCCATGAATTGTATCCTTTCTCTCATGGCAGTAAGCTCGTCCGAGGCGGCCATGTTAATGTCGCCCAAAGCCTCTACGCGAGCCTTTAGCTCATCTATCCTTGCCGAGGCTGCAGCCTTATCCAGGCCCTGGAATGATGCCTCATCCGCCTGTTCAAAAGATATGCCGTGATCCTTTTCCAGCTTAGAGGAGAGAATTGCGTACTCTCCTTGGACTCGCGCCCTATCCATAGCCCTTTGTGACTCTGCATCGCCGACTTGGGCAAGGCGCCTCCTTTTATTTTTCAGGCTCTGTTCAAAGGAAATTGCCTCCGCCTCAAAAGAATCCTTGCTGGCCTTAAGCTTTTCGGAGTCTCTTGTACAGGCCTCCTGCTGGGATGCAAACTGACTGGAGATCTCCCTCTCCCTAACAGCCTCGACCTTCGCGGCCTCAATTTTGGCCTCAAGCTCCCGTATTGCGGCCTTCAGCTGGGATGCCTTGCCTGACTGTGCTGATATCCTGGCCTTAAGTGAGCCCTCTTCGGAGGCCAGGGAACTTATAAGAGAAACGACCGTGGCTTTTTCGACCAGCATGGCTGTATGTTGCCTAGAGGCCTCAGCCAGCTTCTCAGAAAGCGCCGACTTCTCCGACCTATCGGAATCGTTTCTGTCTCCATGCTTGTCTACTGCTTCTTGTGCATCAATAAGTGCAAGCTTAAGCTCGGCAACTTCCACTTCGCTCGCAGCCAGCTCCTCATCTATTCCTTTGAGCTCTTCGAGGGCTGCCGCAATTTGATCCAAAAGCGATTTTAGCGATGATTCTGACTTGGAAAGCTCTAGCTCGGATGCCCTTTGCGCTTTCTCCGTCTCTGCCAACGCCTTTTCAAGGGATGCATGCTCCGCTTCGATAGCGGCAAGCTTCGCGCGGGTGTTCTTCTCGTTTTCCCTGCCGTTTGCCGAATCAGCGGCCAGCTTTTCTTTCTGCTCGCGCAGGTCTGCGATCTTCCTTCTTCTTGTTATAACGGATCCCTTAAGCTCGTTCCTGGAGCCGCCGGTTATCGCCCCGCCTGAGCTGATCAGCTCTCCCTCAGCAGTGACGGACCTTACCCTTATGCCCTGCTTCTGAGAGGAAATCGCGTCGTCAAGGGTTTTAAACACCGCAGTCTGGCCCAGGAGATACTCGAATGCCGGACGCAGGCGCTCTTCGTAAGAAACCATATCAGAGGCGATTCCCAGGAAACCTTTTGAAGCTGATAACTTCTCGCTTATATTGAGCTTAGACGCTCGTATTATGTCCAAAGGCAGGAAAGTCGCCCTTCCGTATGCCTTAGATTTCAAATGGGAGATCGATGCCGAGGCAGCATCTGCAGTAGCGCAGATTATGTCATTGATTTGGCCGCCGAGGGCGCTTTCTATTGCAGCTTCCAAGCCCTTTGGAACAGAGATGGCATCGCCTACCGTGCTTATTATTCCGTCAAGTTTGCCCTTGCCGGCCTCAGAGAATATCTCTTTGACTGAGGAAGCGTAGCCCTCCATGTCCTGTTGCATTGCCTCAAGCGCCGACAGCACTGTCTCGCACCTTGCCAGCTCCTTTGCCGTTAGGCTGTTAATGGAAACGGCTTTACTCAGCTCAATATGGAGGAGGCTGCCCGCGGACTTGTTCTCAAAGAGGGCGCTTTCGATCTTCCCTACTGAAGCCTTTATAGCGGCAATTTCGGAGCTGAGATTCAACGTCCGCTCGTCTGCTTGGGCCTTCTCGTTCAATAGGGCTTCGGAGCTGCTTCTAAGGCGGCTTGCGCGCGCTTTAAGCGATTCTCGCCTTTGAGCATTTGACCCGATCGAATTCTTAATCCCGGCCACTTTCGAGACTCTTGCAAAGTGCTCGGCCCTGAATTCATCGATCTTTGTGTCTAGTAGGGCCGCTTCGCCCTGCAGCTTCGCTATTAGCTCTGCTTGCGCATTAATAGAGCTTTCCAGCGCAGCCAAATTCGCCTCTGCCGCGCCCTTCCTGGCCCTTACATCCTCCAACCCGCTTTGAGCTTCCTGCCCGCCGCCAAGCTGGCCTGAAAGGTCCTCATTCGCCCTTGTCAGCAGGACTTGCATCCTTGAAATGTCCGCTTCCAGCTCCATTGCGCCCATTTCATGCTTTACTGCGGATTTGGAGGCCGCCTGAGCGGTTTGGGAGGCGGTTTCATAGCTTATCGAAAGCTCTGCGGACTTTAGTCTTGCTGATTTATAGGAGGCTTCTGATAGTGTAAGGTCAGCTTGCAGCCGCTCCCTCTCTGCAATCTTCGCATTCAGCTCAGTTTCCAGGCTGAGCAGCTTCTTATGGGCATCGGCCGTCTCCAGGCATATCAGGGAGAACTCAAGGGATTTGGCTTCCGAGATGGCTTCTTTGTAACCTTGTGCATCCTGCGCCTGCTTTTCAAGGATGGGCTCCTTTTGCTTAAGCTCCGCAAGTATGTCGGAAGCACGCCCGGTCCTCTCCTCGACATCGATAAGTTTGCGTTCGGCATCCCTTTTACGGTTCTTATACCTCATGATGCCCGAGGCCTCGTCGAATATGCCGCGCCTGTCCTGAGGTTGGGAGGAGATGATCGCATCGACCTTGCCCTGTTCGATAGCCGCGTACGCCTCTTTGCCAAGGCCCGTCCCCGCGAAAAGCTCAGCAATATCCTTAAGCCTGCATTCGACCCCGTTAATCAGGAACTGGCTGTCGCCGTCCCTGTAGACTCGCCTCGTTACTGATACTTCGTCGAAGTCCAAAGAGAGGGATCTGTCGGAATTGTCGATGACAACAGTGACTTCCGCCATACCCGATGCTTTTCTGGCGGAAGTGCCTGCAAAAATTACGTCCGACATGGATGTACCCCTAAGAAGCCTTGCACTTTGCTCCCCAAGCGCCCACCTTATGGCGTCCGAAAGGTTGCTTTTCCCCGAGCCGTTGGGCCCTACTACTGCCGTTATGCCGCCTTTGAACTCAAATTCGGATTTGCCGGCAAATGTCTTGAAACCGTTTATGGCTAGCCTTCGAAGCTGCAATGCGCCACCTCCGGCGTCTATCTTGAAGACGTTATGTCAATGTTTACGTAATCAATGCGGCCAATGCATCCGACGCCGCAGCCTGTTCTGCGTCCTTTATGCTGTTGCCTCTCCCCTTGCCTAGCATACGGCCCGAATCTGTCACTTCGACGGTGAATAGGGGCGAATGGTCAGGGCCAGACCTGTCTGTCACTAAGTAGCACGGCAGAGGGCGGCCTTTGCCTTGAAGCAATTCCTGCAGCGCTGACTTGGGATCCCTGTCCGAATTGGCAAGCTCCTCTCCGATTGAAGCTTTCAGCCGGCTGTCCAGGAAGGCTTCCATGGCGCCTATCCCGCCGTCCAAATAAATAGCAGCGGTCAGTGCCTCGAAGCAGCCGGCCAGGTTTCTTGCCTTCTGACGGCCTCCGGATGCCTCTTCTTGGGGTGAAAGCATCATAATCAAGTTCAGGCCCATGCCCTTTGCCGCTTTGGCAAGGGCAAGCCCGGAAAGGGCTCTCGCCGACTTTCTTGATAATGTGCCTTCCTCATCATCGGGGTAGCTTAAGAAAAGATGCCTTGCCACATAAGCTTTCAGCAAGGCATCGCCCAGGTATTCCAGTCTTTCATTGCTTTCGTGCCTTCCAAAGCCCATCCCATGGGCGTAAGAAGTATGCGAAATGGCCCTTTGCGCAAGAGCAATGTCTATGAACCGATAGCCTGAGGATTTCTGCAGCGATTTTATGATCTCCAAATTAACCGGCATATAAATCCCTACTTCTTGGCTACCTTCATGACGTATCTTATTGCCTGCCCGACGCTCTGCATCTCATCGAAGGCTTCATCCGGCACTGTGATTCCGAATTTCTCCTCTATCTCATATACGATCTCGTTCAAGTAGAGCGAATCAGCGCCCAGATCGTCGACGAACTTCGAATCCATTGTCACCAGCTCGGGTTTGACTGAAAGCTTCTCTACGATTATCTTCTTTACTACCTCGAAAATCTCCAGTTCGTTCATTGTCTACACCTCCGATTGCTTGTCCTTCGCGTAATTCTCGAAAGCCTCCGATATCTTCTCCACTACTTTTGAATCAACAGCCTGGGCGGCAACTCTAATAGCGTTGTAGAAAGCGAATGAATTGCTGCTGCCATGTCCTTTGACCACCAGTTTCTTAAGGCCAAGGAAAGGCGCCCCGCCGTAATAGGAGTAGTCCAGCTTGTTGGCGAGCTTCTTCAGGGACGATTTCATAAGGAGGCCGCCCACTTTGGAGGCCGCATTCTGCATTGCCGCCTCTTTGATCATCTTGGTGAAGATGCTGCCCATGCCCTCGATAACTTTAAGGGTGACATTGCCGGTGAAACCGTCGCATACCATAACATTGGAGGCAGTTGTCATGATGTCCCTGCCTTCGATGTTGCCTATGAAATTCAACGATGTGCCCCTGAGGAGCGTATAGGCCTGCCTGATATACTCACGGCCCTTCTTCTCCTCCGTGCCATTGTTTAAAAGCGCTACCTTGGGATTGGCTATGTTCAGCACGCTTGAAAGATAGGCTGAGCCCATAATCCCGAACTCCAACAGGTTCCTGGCTTCGCAGTCAGGGTTGGCGCCCGCGTCTATGAGCATGGAAGGCCCCGCCAAACCGGGTAACACTACGCCTAGAGCAGGCCTGTTGTTACCTGGTGTCCTTCCTATTATCAGAGTGGCCGCCATCAGCAGCGCGCCGGTGTTTCCGGTGGAGACGATAGCGTCAGCGCCGCCTTCGGATACATACCTTGTTGCCATAACCATGGATGAATCCCTTTTATGCCTTACAACATTTATAGGGTCATCTGCCATGGTGATTTCCTGTGCGGCATGGACTATCTCAATTTTCTCGGCCTCCGGATTCGTAGCAAGTATTCGCTCACGGTCTCCGACCAAGACAATATCGATCCCCTCGGAATGGGCGCGCATAGCGCCTTCCAAGACAATCTTCAGCCCCTTGTCGGATCCCATCAGGTCGGCAGCTATCCTGGCCATGGGTATCACTCCAAATTGAAGAGAAAGCGGATTCCCAGATTAAGAATCCGCCTTCAGCTTAATTACTCTTTCTCCGCGACCGCGACTACCTCGCGACCATCGTAGAAACCGCATTCGCCACAAACCGTGTGAGGCACTTTCATCGCCTTGCACTTCGGGCACTCTACTAGAGTAGGCGTCGCCGCCTTCCAGTTGGCACGGCGTTTCCTAGTGCGTGATTTTCCGAATCTCTGCTTTGGGTTTGCCATATTCCTGCCTCCTACTAAGGTGGGGTTGCGTTCTATGCATCAAGGCTACTTGCCGCAAATGCACTCCCCTGTGTTTAAATCTTTACCGCAATCAGGGCATATGCCCTTGCAGTCATCTTTACATAATAGCCTTATCGGCATGCTTAGGATTATCTCTTCCCTAAGATGCGGGGCAAGGTCGATTACCGTCCCCTCCATCTTTTCCACGTCATCGCCATCTATGCCGCTCAATTCTCCGGTTCCTTCAGAGAATACCCTGACTAACGGAAGACGTACCCTTTTGCTGTATCGCGCAAGGCATCTGTCGCATTCCCCGGAGTACTCAGCTGTCATGGTACCGTTCACTGCGAAGGCCCCGCCTACGTTGCTCACATTGCCCTTGAAGCTTACATCCCCGCAGAGCTGTGTAGAGAGCCTGCCTAAATCCATTCCATCAGGGGTCCAGCTGAGGTCGACACTCAAGGAGGCGCCGGTCTCGCCGGCAATTCTCTCGATATCAATTGTAAAAGGCCTCATAGTAGTCCACCTCCGACACTAGGATAGTATATATTTGCATTTTGATGTGTGTCAAGGTTATTTGCTTACAGGCCTTCTGGACAGATATGGGCTTCCTTCTATGCAGAACCTCAATTTCCAGTCGATCGCCCGGTTTATGCCAATCCTTGTAGTCTCAACAATTACGATGCTATCATCGCCCTTTTCGGGTTGCCTAACATAAAAAGGTCTCTGCCAAAGGCTTGCACCGTCAAGTTTCTTATCGATACCCATCGCACTGCACAGCTTCCCGGGTCCGCTGGCGAGCTTCAATTCGTCCTTTAGTCCCCGTCTTGCCGCCATCAAATCAGTGCCTTCCATAGGTTGAATGGCTCTGATCAGAACGGCTTCCCCTATGCCTTCTTCTGCCGTTACTACATTGAAACAGTAGTAATTGCCGTAAATGAAATAGACATATGATCTGCCTGGTCCCAAGAACATGCTGCTGTTGCGCTTGGTCATACCTCTGCTTGCGTGGCACGCGGGGTCATCCCTCAAGTAGGCTTCTGTCTCAACTATGATCCCGGAAGTAATTCCCTCGCATGACTCATGTACGAGCTCTTTTCCCAAGAGGCCCCTGGCGATCTCTACCGTGCTGCGTTCCCGAAAATACCCTTCGGTCAGCGGCATTGGCTACTTCCCTTCTACGATGTCCCTGGTATCCCTTGCGATAACCAATTCTTCGTTGGTAGGTATTGCAAGCACTTTGATCTTGCATTCGGGAAGCGTCAGGTCTGCCTCTTTGCCCTTCATGTCGTTCAGCTTGTCGTCTATCTTTATGCCAAGGAAGCCCAGCCTGTCGCAGACCCTCTTCCTCATCTCCCAGCTGTTCTCGCCTATTCCCCCGGTGAAGATGATTGCGTCGAGCTCGCCCATGGCAACGGCGTACGCGCCAATGTATTTGACTATCCTGTACGCGAACACGTCCAAAGCAAGCTGGGCCAGCTCATTTCCGGCCACGGCAGCATCCTCAAGGTCTCTGAAGTCGTTGGAGAAGTAGTTGGAAAGGCCGTATACGCCGGACTTCTTATTCAGGTAACCGTTGACGACCTCCTGAACGCTCATATGCAATTTCTCGCACAGGAACAGCACGATTCCTGGATCCAGGTCTCCCACCCTTGTGCCCATTACCAGGCCTTCAAGGGGCGTCAGGCCCATTGTTGTGTCGATGCTTTTGCCGTGCTTGATAGCCGCTATGCTGGAACCATTGCCAAGATGGCACGTAATCACCGACGTTTTATCGTACGGTTTATTTAGCATCTGGGCCGCCCTGGCGCTCACATACCTGTGCGAAGTCCCGTGGAAGCCATACCTTCTTACTTTGTGGGTCTCATACAGCTCGTAGGGTAACCCATAAAGATAGGCCTCTTTAGGCATGGTCTGGTGGAATGCGGTATCGAATACCCCCACCATGGGGACTGACGGCATCAGCGCCTGGCATGCCTTTATACCCATTATGTTCGGAGGATTGTGCAGCGGCGCTAAATCCTGGCACTCTATAAGCGCGGCCACTACGTCGGGAGTTATCGGTACGGATCCTTTGAACTTCTCACCTGCGTGCACTACCCTGTGGCCTACCGCACCGATCTCATCGATGCTGGATATGACTCCGTGAGCCTTGTCCAACAGGTGTTCGAATACTGTTTTCATAGCCTCTTCATGATTCTTCGCGAACACCTTGTTCTGGACCTTATCCTTGCCAGCAGGCTGGTGCTTTATGAAAGCGTCGTCCGTTCCTACCCTTTCGACTATTCCCTTTGCAAGCACTGCCTCATTAGCCATGTCAAAGAGCTGGTATTTTACAGACGAGCTCCCGCAGTTGACTACCAGGATCTTCATCGATATAACCCCTTCCATACTTAATTCGCAAAGCAATTGCTAATTGCCGGATCCACGCCTTCTTTGCAATACTTCCAGGCCCTTTCTGGCAGATCTTGCGGCGCCAAGGGCATTTTGCTCAACGCTTGCGAGCGTATTTTCGGCATATTCATCCGCGCCCGATCTAATCTTCGCAGCTTCGGCCTTAGCCGCCTCAACGATCCTTGCGGCTTCCGCCTGGGCGTCCATGACTTCCTTCTGGGGCTCCTCGGGTTCATTGAAGCTTCGTTGCGGCGCGGCAGTCTCAAAAGGCGTCTCGAATGACGTATCCTGGCTCTTGCCGTAGGATTTGACTTCCTGGCTCACTGCCTGGAAGGAGCCGGTTCTGACCTGCGGGAAGGATCTGGTGGAAGACATGACTCCCTCTGACGAAAGCGAATCCCTCATGGCTGTGATAAGGCCGTTGAGCTCTTTTCTGTCGAGGACGCATTTACCGGTGAAGGGCATGGTCGGTGCGCACTCGATTACCTCTTCAAGTCTGTCGAGGTACTCTTCTATAGTTGCGGTAGGTACGCAATCGTCAGCGTATGGTCTTGTCATTTATCCATTACCTCTTTCCGAGTTTTAATGCAACCGGCTTCGGGACCATATCCTCGACAGGGCCTCCGAAATGGGCGATTTCCTTTATTGAACTTGAGCTTATGAACTGGTTTTCCGCCGAGGTCACTATGAACAGGGTCTCAATCTCAGGCGCCAGCTTCTTGTTCATTAGCGCCATTGTGAACTCATATTCGAAATCCGTGACGGCTCTTAAACCTCTCAGGATTATCCTGCAGCCCCTAGAACGCGCGAAGTCCACCAGCAGGCCTTCGAAACTGGAGATCTCAACGCCGGACAATCCGCTGCAAGACTTGCTTAGCATCTCGATTCTTTCCTCGACGCTGAACATATAGCTTTTTGAGGAATTCTGGAGGACGGCGACAATTACCTTGTCATATATGGCTGCCGCCCTTTCAATTATGTCCATATGCCCGTTTGTGAGCGGGTCGAACGAGCCGGGGAATATGGCAGTGTTCATGCTATACCTCCGCATCATTCTGGTAGAAATCAATGAAAGTGGCGCCGTACCTCTCAGACCTTTTAAGCAACAGACTTCCGAATGAAGGTGCCAGGCTCAGGTTCTTCTCTCTTTCAACCACTACTATACCAAGATGCATTATGATACCGGAAGCTGATAGCATGCCCATTGCATCCTCATAGACGCCGGATGCGTAAGGAGGGTCTACAAATGCGATGGAAAACGGAGCAGAAGCCGCCCAAGTCCTGGACGACTCCAGAGCATCGGCGGTCAGGATCCTGCACTTTTCGATGATGCCAAGCTTCTGCGCATTGAGCTTGATCAGCTCGGATGTCCTCCTGGACACCTCCACGAAAGTGCACTGCTGGGCACCTCTGGAGATTGCCTCGAAACCTAATGCACCGCTTCCGGCGAACATATCGAGCACATTTGAGCCCGTCATCCTGTCTCCAAGGATAGCAAACAGGCTCTCCCTCACCCTGTCCTGAGTAGGCCTTGTAGAGGTCCCCTTAGGGGCGGAAATCATCCTTCCGCAAAGCTCCCCGCCCGTCAGCCTCAAATACTCGCCTCCTAGGCTTCGTGCCAACTTAATGCAATAGTGTTAGGGCCGCAGTGGCAGCCTACCGCAGGACCTACTGTTCCCCTGTACATCTCGCCTATCTGGTACTCGGAACGTATAAGAGCTTCCAGCTCGTCGGCTTTTTCCTTGAGAAGGGCATCGTAGACGCACACATTGACCTTTGTGCCGGGTGCTGTCCTCGATTTCATTACTTCGAGCATCCTGGGGACCATGTTGCGGCTCCCCCTTATCTTCTCGACAGGCGAAATCTTACCCTTCATTTCCAACATGGGCTTAATATTCAGTATACCGCCCAGGAAGGCGCTTGCAGTCCCAATCCTGCCGTTCTTTTTAAGATACTCAAGTGATTCCGGAACGAATATCGTGTTGATCTTCGATATTGCCCTCTTGACTTCCGAGCGCACTTTGTCGGGGCCAGCGCCAGCTTCAATCGCCTTGGCCGCTGCGAGCACTATCAGGCCCTCGCCGAAGCATACCTGCGTTGTATCTATGATTTCAATTTTTGCTTTGCCCAGTTCCTCGTTTATCTGTCTTGCCGCCATTTCGGCCGAGCTTATCGTGCCGCTTAATTCTGAAGATACATGTAAAGAGAAAATGTAGTCATATTCGGACAGCATCGGCCTGTATATACCCTCGAAATCCAGAGGCCCGGGCTGGTTGGTCCTCGGCATTACCTCGGACTTTGCCTGCATCTCGTAGAATTGCGCGGGCGAGAGGTCGATTACGTCCTTATAGTTGGTCTCTCCGAAGAGTATGTTGAGCGGGACCATCTTTATATCGTATTTCTTATATAGCTCCGGGTTCAGATCGCTTAGCGAATCGGTAACAAGGCCAATCCTCATGGCGCTACCTCCTGTCGTCGTCATCTGGCGAAGTACCACGCTACGCCGAATGTGTCCGGTCCGATGTGGCTGCCAATACCCGCTCCCATTCCTGAATGGAAAAGCTTCCTTACGTTGAAGCTAGTCACGACAGCCTTTTCAAGCTCCGCGGCATTCTTGTCCATGTTGTTGTTGATTATGCACGCGATAAGCGTTGTGCCCGGACTTATGGTCTTCTTCATGTATTCTATGAACTTTGGAACCGTGTTCTTGATTCCGCGGATCTTCTCTATGGTGTAAACACTTTCTTTACAACCAATAAGGGGCATTATATGCAAAATGCCACCTAGGAGAGCGCTTGCCCCGCCAATCCTGCCGTTCTTATGCAGGTACTTCAAGGAGCCCGGTATCCAGATGATCCCGGAATTATCTATAGCGTCCTTAACGGCTGCGAGGACCCCTTCGATATCCTTACCGGATTTTATGGCTTCTCCGGCAGCGTTTACAATAAGGCCTTCACCCATCGCCCCTGTTAAGGTATCGATTACATGGATCCTCGCCTGGTCGGCCTCGGAGAACGATTGCCTTGCCAGAGCCGCCGACTGCACCGTGCCGCTCAGCTTTATTGAGATGTGCAGGGATACTATGTGATCGTATTTCTTTAGAAGTTCCTTGTAGACGTCCTCGAACTCATTGGGTGTGGGCTGTGAGGTTTTCGGCATGACATCGGATGTCCTAAGCCGTTCATAGAACTGCTCATCGGTTATGTCTATCCTGTCGCGGTAGACTTCCTCGCCGAAGATTATCCTGATAGGCACTATGGTTACCGAGTGCTTGCTTACAAGCTCCGGAACCAGGTCGCTTAATGAATCAGTCACCAGCGCAATCTTATTACCCATATCAATGCCGCCCTAAAGGGGGGCGGCTCACCTCCGATCCTATTCTACTGACAGCAGGTAGTAGTACACAGGCTGTCCGCCGCTGTGAAGCTCCACTGAAAGATGTGCGTACTGCTCTTGTATCTTGTCAGCAAGCTCCTGGGCCTTGGCTTCTTCCACTTCCTGGCCGTAGAAGATCGTGACTATCTCGCTTTCCTGCTTTACCATCTTGGCTAGCGTTTCAAGGGCCACTTTCTCCAGGTCCGTGCCGTCCACGAGCAGCTGGCCGTCAATTATCCCGATATAGTCATTCTGTTTGATCTCAATCCCGTTGAGCTTCGTATCCCTTACTGCATAGGTAATCTCGCCGCTTATTACGCTTGCTAGCCCCTTTGCCATCCTGTCCACGTTCTCTTTGGCCGGCGCTTCGGAGTTGAAGCCCATCATGGCGGCTATTCCCTGCTGCATAGACTTCGAAGGAATTACATGGACTTTGGCCTTAACGACCTCGGCGGCTTGCCTTGCAGTCAGTATAACGTTCTTGTTGTTGGGCAGTACTATTACTTCCTTCGAACCGGTCGCTTCGATTGCGTCAACGATCTCCTTAATTGAAGGGTTAAGGGTCTGCCCGCCCGTCACGGATTGGTCCACACCGAGGCTTTCGAAGATCTCCCTTAGCCCATCGCCTGCAGCCACCGCTACGGTAGCAAGAGGCTTGATAACAACCGGCTTCTTATACTCGATGGTTTTCTCGGCAGTCGCTTTGCCACTGGTTTCAACTGCCTGTGCATGTGCATGCCCATCAGTAGGAGCCACGCCGCCCTGCTTCGAGAATTCGGGCATTACGAAGTCCTCATGCTGGTCTGCCATGTTGTTTATGTGGATCTCATGGAGAGTGCCGTACTTGACTGCCTTCTCAAGCACTTTTCCGGGATTGTTGGAATGGATGTGAACTTTCATTGTCTCAGGGATACCGACAACTAGCATGCTGTCGCCCATCATGTCGATGTCCTTGCGAATCTTCTCCTCGTCAAGCCCGCTTCCCTTGATAAGAAACTCGGTGCAGTATCTGAACTCTATTTGTGTTGTATCCTTCTTCTCCTCAAATCTCTGCTCTACTGCCTGCTGCTTCAACGGGCTGCCCAGCGATATCGGTGCCCTCCAGCGACAAAATGATACCTTCAAGGAAGAATACATAACCCTTGCCGCCCGCATCGACTACTCCCGCCTCTTTAAGGACGGGAAGCAGGTCCGGGGTCTTCTCAAGGGCTACTTTCGCACCGTTTAACGCCGCTTTGAATATCTCGATGACGTCGGATCCACCCTTATATGCTTCAATGGCTTCCCTGCCGGCCAGCCTGGACACCGTAAGGATCGTTCCTTCAACTGGCTTGATTACGGCCTTGTAAGCCATGTTGGAGGCCTCCATAAGGGCCTCTGCAACATCGGCGGTGTTCGCAACTTTCTTGCCTTTAAGCCGTGTCGAATATCCCCTCATGAGCTGAGAGAAAATAACGCCGGAATTGCCGCGGGCGCCCATGAGGCAACCCAAGGCTATGCTGTTTGCCACTTCCCCGACCTTCTCTGCCGGGTACTTGTCCATCTCCTTGACTGCGGAGCTCATGGTAAGGTACATATTCGTGCCCGTATCTCCGTCCGGGACAGGAAACACGTTAAGCGCATCTATGATGGCCTTACGTTCGCCCACATAGGCTGCCGCATCCCTAAAAGCCTTTGTCAGGGCCTTTCCATCCATGGATTTGGCGGCCGACAACTTATTTGTTACTGCCATCAGCGCTTATCCTTTCCGCCATTCCCAACACGGACGCCCTGCACCGTGATCTTGACATCAGCCACATTCAGGCCGGTCATGGCTTCGACAACATATCTGACTTTCTCGACAACGTTCTTTGCCACTTCCGTGACCTTCGTACCGTACTCTACTATAACAAAAAGGTTAATCCTGACTTCTTCACCGTCCACTTTCACTTCAACGCCCTTGCTTATGTTCTCCATGCCCAGAAGCTCGGCGATGCCGTCTGTGAAAGTGCGCGAGGCCATACCGACCAGGCCATAGCTTTCATGCGCCGCTATGCCCGCTATCGCGGCAATAACGTCATCAGAAATCGATACTTGGCCCAAAGCGGTCTTAAGCTCTCTTGCCATTGGTAATCCTCCAAATCCAAGAAGATTTGTCACATTTGCGCACCGGATTATTCTACTATCATCTAATAATTTTAACCATTAAAATAAAATCATTCAATCATAAGTTCTAGTCTCAAAACATGCCTGCTAAAATGATTAAGGATTCCGCGACTACTTTTTCAGCTTATTAAGCCTGCTATTGCATCATAACAATCGAAGTGTTATATTCATATGGTAAATTATTTGTACTTTAGGCCTTGCCGGAAGGAGGTTATCATATGTCAAAAGTCTGCGAGGTATGCAATAAGGGGCCCGTATACGGAAACAACATAAGCAATTCCGAGGTACATACCAGGCGTAGATGGCTACCTAACCTGCAAACTGTCAAAGCCATCGTCAACGGTAGTCCTAAGCGCATCAGAGTCTGCACAAACTGCCTTAAATCCGGAAAGGTAGTGCGCGCAAGCTAATTAGGAGTCCAAAAATCTGAGGAAGGGCGCGAGCCCTTCCTTTCTTTATGCCCCAATAGCTGCTTCTCTAATCTGATCCATCACTTCTACCGGCACTTTGGCGGCGCCCACCGAGCCTGAGTGATATAGCACTGAACCTTCGAACTCGCCATGCCAATCCGAGCCGCCTGTTACAAGAAGCCCATGGGCTTTCGCGAACTTCTTGTACCTGGATGTCGAGGACCTGTCATGCTTCGGATAGATCGCCTCGATTCCCATAAGCCCCGCGGCTGCGAGATCCTCAAGGAAAGGGTCCGCGCCCGATGTGCCGGGATGAGCCAACACAGCGACACCCTTTGAGCCTCGAATATAGGATATGGCATCTGCCGGAGACATATCGGACGTAGGTTCGAACGCCGCATCCTCCGATGTTCAGCCATTTGTCAGCCCTGGCATTGAATTCGCCTGAAAATCTGTCCCTGATGGCCCTGAACAGGTGCGCTCTGCCAATTATGCCGCCTGCCGGCAACGAGAACACGTACTCCTCTTCTATGGGACAGCCCAGTGCATTCAGCTTGGCTATCATCCGCTTCATTCGCCCGATCCTGAGCATCGACATCTCTGCAAGCATGTCTTTGAATGACTCGGTAGGTTCGTCAGGGAAGTATCCAAGCACATGGACTTCCTTGTCTTTGTGAGTAGTCGACAGTTCGACGCCGGTCATAAACTGCATCCCTAGTTCAATGGCTTTAGCTTTTGCTTCATCTATGCCTGCTAAAGTATCATGATCGGTCAACGCAAGGCCGGCAAGGCCGGCGGCTTTGGCCTTTAGCAGGACATCGGACGGTCTGTCATGACCGTCCGAATGTATGCTGTGGGTATGTAAATCAGCGTAACCTTGAGATTGAGATCTTGACGAGTTCATCATTGACTTCCCATTCCTTGCTGAATTCCGCCTCGAAGTTGCCCAGCTCCAGCTGTTCCGAGAGGGTTTCATCCATTATGTATTTCGAGAATTTCGCATAAGCCTTCTCTGTCATCTCTCCACCGTACAGCATTGTCCTGATCCTGTCTTCAATCTGGAAGCCGGCGTCTTTCCTCGAGTTTTGTATCTTGTTGAGAAGCTCCCTTAAGAAGCCCTCCAGCCTTAGCTCTTCGGTTATCTCTGTGGACAGTGCGGCCTTCCGCCCCTTGTTGGACACTGCGCACCAGCCCGGCTTCTGTATGGTCTCAACGATTAGCTCAGAAGCGTCTAGTTGAATTTCTCCGTCTTCTAGCATGAATGCAACCTGCTTGCCTTCGGCGGCCTTGGCCGCAGTCTCCTCGCTTGATGCGGCAACTGCTGCGGCAAGCGCTTTCATTCTTGGCCCAAGCTTCTTGCCAAGCAGATCGAACCTCGGCTTCAGCTTGTAGGTAGCGAAACCTGCCAAATCTTCTGCGAACTCAACATTTTTCACATTGAGCTCATCTTCTATAAGCTCCGCAAGGTCGGATATATCGGCCTTCTCCTGAGAGTCCGAGGTCTCGAACAGTATCCTGTCCAGGGGCTGCCTGTTTTTTATGTTCACCGTGTTCCTGGCAAGCCTTCCCATGTAGACAACCTGCTCTGCAAGGTCCATCTTCCTCTCAAGGTCCATATCCACCTTGGAATCGTCCTTGACCGGGTAGTCGCACAGATGGACGCTCTCGGGGGCCCCTTCTTCTCCAAGCGAGCCGACGAGGTTGCTGTAGATCTCCTCAGCCACGAAAGGCGTAAACGGCGCGGTAAGCTTGGACAGCTCGACAAGAACCTCATAAAGCGTTATGAATGCTGCCTCTTTATCCAAAGTCCATTCCGAACCCCAGTAACGCCTTCTGGAGCGCCTCACATACCAGTTGGATAGCTCATCAACGAAACCTTCCAGGGCCTTGCCCCCGTCTGTGATATTGAACTTTATCCATATCGCTTCTTATTTTCGCCGTCGTGTTGTTCAGCTTCGAAATTATCCAGCGGTCTATGTCGGCCCTTTGCGATAACGGCACATAATGGTCAGCGGGCCTGTACTCATCTATGTTGGCGTAGAGCACGAAGAATGAATACACATTCCACAAGGTGCCCATGTATTTCCTTATGGCGTCCGTGATCCCCTCCTCGTAGAACCTTGTCGGGTTCCACGGAGGATTGGTCGTGTACAGGTACCATCGCATCGCATCGGCGCCCTGCTTGTCCAATATTCCCCAGGTGTCAACAACATTTCCCTTGCTCTTGGACATCTTCTGGCCGTTTTCGTCCAACACAAGCCCCATTACGACGCAATTCTTGAATGGCTCCTTGTCGAACAGGAGCGTGGATATCGCCACCAGCGTATAGAACCAGCCCCTTGTCTGGTCTATCGCTTCAGTTATGAAGTCCGCCGGAAAGGCCTTTTCGAAGATCTCCTTGTTCTCGAAGGGATAGTGCCACTGCGCAAACGGCATGGATCCGGAATCAAACCAGCAATCCATTACCTCAGGAGTCCTCTTCGACTCAGAACCGCACTTAGGGCACTTTATCTTTACTGCGTCGATGTACGGGCGGTGAAGTTCCGGCAGGTCAATCTCTCCGATCGCCATCTCCTCGAGCTGTTGCTTGCTCCCTATTGCCGTCTGGTTGCCGCAGGATTCGCAAACCCATATCGGCAGGGGCGTTCCCCAGTAACGCTCCCTTGATACTGCCCAGTCTATAACATTTTCCAGGAAGTTGCCGAAGCGGCCCTCTTTTATATGCTCCGGGAACCAGTTGATGTTCTGGTTGTTCTTCAGCAGCTTGTCGCGAAGCTGAGACATCGAGATGAACCATGAGGCGCGCGCGTAATACAAAAGAGGGGTATCGCATCTCCAGCAGAACGGGTAGCTGTGCAGATATTCCTCCTGCTTGAACAGCAGCCCTCTTGATGCCAGCTCCTCCATTATCCTCGGATCTGCATCTTTAACGAACACGCCCTTCCAGGGGGTTACATTCTCATCAAACTTCCCCTGGAGGTCCACTACTTGTATCACGGGCAGGTCGTTTTCCTTGCCGACCTTGCTGTCATCTTCGCCGAAAGCGGGCGCTATATGGACTATGCCTGTGCCGTCGGTTAGCGTCACGAAGTCCCCGGCCACAACCCTGTAGGCGGGCTTGTCCACTTTGACGAAGGAATACAGGGGCTCATATGTGCTGCCAATCAGGGCTGAGCCGCTCACCTTCTTAGTCGTGTCGGCCGCAACCAGGCCCATCTTCTCAACAAGCTGGCTTGCGAGGATCAGGCTTCCGCCTTCCGTCTTTACATATGAATACTCGGCGTCCTTCGCTATCGCAAGCGCAACGTTCGATGGCAAAGTCCATGGTGTAGTAGTCCATACCAGGAAGTAAGTGTCGGGCTCATCCGACTTCTTCATTTTTACGTATACCGAAGTGTCCTTGACATCCTTGTAGCCCTGCGCCACCTCGTGGCTTGACAGAGCGGTGCCGCACCTAGGACAGTAAGGTACTACTTTATGCCCCTTATACATCAGCCCTTTGTCGAATATCGTCTTGACTGCCCACCATACTGACTCGATATAGTTGTCATGGTAGGTTACGTACGGATCGTCAGTATCGACCCAGAAGCCTATGCGTTCGGTGATGTCAGTCCACTCTTTCAGGTACTTCCAGACGCTTTCTTTGCATCTGGCTATGAACTTCTCCACTCCGTACTTCTCGATGTCCGGCTTGCCGCTTATCCCGAGCTGCTTTTCCACCTCAAGCTCAACGGGAAGGCCGTGAGTGTCCCAGCCGCCTTTGCGGTTTACCAGGTAACCTTCCATGGTTTTGTATCTCAAGACTACGTCTTTGATTGCCCGTGTCAGTACATGGCCCGGATGGGGTTTACCGTTAGCCGTAGGCGGACCTTCATAGAATACGAAGGAAGGTTTCCCCTCCCTGTTATCTATGCTCTTTTGGAATATTTCCTTCTCCCTCCAGAAGTCGAGCACCCTTTTTTCGACCGCCGGAAAATTAACTTCCGTGCTTACCTTCTTGAACATTGATACTACCTCCAGCAGGATATAAAAAACCCGTCCTCAAATGGGACGGGCTGAACCCGCGGTACCACCCAAATTGGCCTTTAAGGCCCACTTAAGGCACGAGTTATGCCCCATCCTCGTAACGGTGGATCTCCGGCACGGCCTACTCTAGTTCAGCCTGCTGCTCAGGGGTGATTTTCGAGCCTTCTTCCATACGGGTTCCCACCTTGCCCCGCTCTCTTGATGGCGAATTGGCGCTACTCTTCCCCGTCAATGCATTTCATGAATTGATTAAACTATACATCCACCTTCAAGTCAAGCGATTAGCCCATTGCGCATTCGGAACTGGTAATTATCGCAGCCTCGCCCGACACGCAGCTTATCAACGCCACTTCAGCGATTACGATGTTCGATACTCCCCTGCTGCTGCCAGACGCCATGTCCTCGTCATGCAGCTCATACTTCATCCCTGAAGTACTGATGCCCGTCACAATGTCAGACAAAGGAATCAATGAAAGGCTGCAAGCGCTCCTGCCTTCGAACTTGCATGGGAACTCATGTGTCAATATCTCAACGGAATTTCCCAGGCCGCTCAGGGTGATATTCATACCCATGGAGGCATATCTCTTCAGCATAAGTATGTTCGTTAGCTCATGATCCAGCCTACCGCCCAGCGCTCCGAAAACAAAACACCTCTTCGCGCCCAGCCTGAAGGCGATCTTTAGCGCCAGATCAAGATCGGTCTCATCCTTCTCGGCGGGATATTCGTAGAATTTCGTGCCCTCGGACTTAGCCTTTTCGATCGTCTCGGGGCTTGCAGAATCAAAGTCCCCCACCGCTATGTCCGCCTTCATGCCGGCTTGGTGACAGAGGCGCAAACCTCCGTCGGCGCACACTACCAGCTCCGAACGAGCCCTTAAGCTTTCAGCCGGAAATGACAGGTCTTCCTCACATCCCGCGAAAATGATGCAAGTCTTAACAGATGCCGAAGACAAGCTGACCACCCCTTAAAAGAAGGGGGGACAACCTACGGCCGTCCCCCAATAGTCCTATTGCCACTTGCCCTTCGAGACGTGACCGCGAATTTCTGTCCTGCTGCTCATGGATATTATCTCGCACTGTTTCTTTGCGTTCTTGAAAAGCGTTACGCACGGCGGGTCGAGATCATCCTCTATACCCATCTCTGCAAGGGTAATCGCCTTTTCCATAAGCCTAATCAGCTGAATGTGAAGGTCATTTGTATACCTTGACCTTTCAATCAATGCCACTTCGGCATCTGTCAGCTTTGTGAACTTCTCTTTCGGGGCTCCGCACTTGGGACAATTGTCCGGTGCATCCTCCCCTTCATATACGTATCCGCAAACTCCGCAACGGTACATTTTAGCACCTCCAGGATTAATAATTCTCGCAAAGGACCTCATAGTAAGACTGGGGATGGGCGCAAGCGGGGCAAGCAGTTGGTGCGCTGGTACCAAAGTGGATATAGCCGCAGTTACGGCACTTCCAGAAGACTTCCTTGCCCTTCTTGAATACGTTTCCGTCTTCGATGTTGGAGAGAAGCTTCAAATAGCGCTTCTCATGCGCCTCTTCGACTTCGCCTATCTCTGTGAAGACATATGCGATATCGTTGTAGCCCTCTTCTTTTGCGATCTTTGCGAACTCGGGATACATCTTCGTGTGCTCGTAATGCTCGCCTTCTGCAGCGTGCTTTAGGTTAACAGTTGTCGTTCCTATAAGCCCGAGGAACTTCGCGAAACGCTTCGCATGCTCCATTTCATTGTCGGCGGTTTCGATGAAGTAGCCCATTATCTGTTCCAGGCCTTCCTTTTTTGCCACGGATGCCCAGTATGTGTACTTATTCCTTGCCTGGCTCTCGCCCGCGAAAGCCGCGAGGAGATTCTGATAGGTTTTGCTGTCTTCGAATTTTCCCATTTCCATACCTCCTAAAAATTCTTGCCTATATACTTAGTCCTCAGGGCTGAAACTATCTTTGCCTACTCCGCAATCCGGGCAGACCCAATCCTCGGGCAAAGCTTCGAAAGGTGTGCCTGGCTTTACACCCTGCCCCAGATCCCCTTTTGCCGGATCGTAAACATAGCCACATACGTCGCAAATCCATCTCTTCATTCCGAACCCTCCTAGATAGTAATGATCTACTAAAATATGCAAGCAATCCTGTAAGCCGAGTTCTGTCTTGGGTGGCCATCCATCTAGGCAACGTGTCGCCACGCTGCTCAAGCGATCGACCCGAGGGAAAGGCGGGCAGCCCTATGCCCCTCCTATTCGATCTTTCTCCGGGTGGGGTTTACCAAGCCGCACAGTTGCCTGTGCGCTGGTGCGCTCTTACCGCACCGTTTCATCCTTGCCTTGTTAAAGGCGGTTTGTTTTCTGTTGCACTTTCCTTGAGGTCGCCCTCACCGGGCGTTACCCGGCACCCTGCCCTATGGAGCTCGGACTTTCCTCAGGCGTTAAGCCCGCGGCCATCCGGATTGCTTGCAATGCTTATCTTTCTTAGCTCCTGGTGGCTCCCAGAAGATCCTTGTATGTATCGGGGTCCATACTGATATCGGCCTTCTTCCCCTGTACGTCAGTGCCAAGTCTTCTGGCACATTCGATACACCTGTGGGTTCCGGGCAGGGCTTCAAGCCGTTCCTTCGGTATGAACCTTCCGCACGTGTCGCATCGGATCCTTTTCATTAGCGTCCACCTTCCGAGAAGATTGTATAACTCAGCAAGAGCTTTACCATGTACTACTTCTACCAATGAGACTTGAATCCTTCTTTACTCTATTTTAGATAGAATAAAGCGGCGCCACAAGACGCCGCCCCACAATCCACCTAATGGTGGGCCCACTCGGGATCGAACCAAGGACCAATCGGTTATGAGCCGACCGCTCTACCGCTGAGCTATGGGCCCAATGCATATTATAGATAATTGAACAGGGGTTCGTCAAAGGGAAATCTTACATTCCTCCAATGAGTGATAATGTGAGTGCTCAGAAGAGTGCGGAAGGCTGATCCTGAAGCAGCTACCTGTCCCTTTCTCACTCTCCACGGAAAGCTTTCCGCCATGTGCTTCCACGATGCTCTTGGCAAGCGAGAGGCCTATGCCGGCGCCCCCCGTCTTCCTGTCCCTTGATTTATCGGCCCTGTACAGCCTGTCGAAAATGAACGGAAGGTCTTTCGCGTCTATGCCCATGCCGGTATCCGTAACAAGGATCGCGGTTTCAGATTCGGAGTACTCTAACGCGACATCTACGCTGCCGCCGGCTTCAGTATATTTCATCGCGTTCATAAGCAGGTTGTCTAGCGCCCTGCGAATCTTCTCGCAGTCCAGAAGCATCTGCCTCTCGGAGTCCTCAAGATTAGTCGAGAAGGATATTCCTTTCGCCTCGAAGAGCGGTTTCATTGCCTCAGAGGCCGTTTTGACCAATTCTTTGATTTCGCAGCTTCCAATAGCCAAGGCCTCAATCCCGCTTTCAATGCGCGTTATCTTATCCAGCATGCTGGTCATCTCGGATAGCCTGTCGAGTTCCGAAAGGCTTGCCGCAAGGTTCTCCCTCTCGAGCGGCACAACACCGTCCGCCATTGCCTCAAGGTGCGCCTTCATGATTGTGAGCGGAGTTTTTATTTCGTGGGAAATATCCCCGGCCATGCGCCTTCTGAGGGCTTCCTGGCCGCTCATCTCGTCAGCAAGCGTATTCATGCCCTCGTAAAGCTGCGCAATCTCCCGCGTGCTGCTTGCCGCCTCGATCTTGTCTTTATAATTTCCCTTGCCGAGCCTTCCTGCCATGTCCAGGACTTTGATTATCGGCCGGCTTATGCTGTCGGCAAAAGCTATCGCCATCAATATCGATAAGGCCGCAAGGGCCAGGCCTGAGTAAACAAGGAAACGGTTGAATTTCAGCAGGAACTCCGTATCTGCATCTGTAAGGTATATGTTCTGATATGCGACCTCCGCCGTGCCTACAACCACGTCATCCACTGTTATTGGCAGGACATCGGCAGTTATGTAGGGATTGGCCCTCACCCCCATCATCTGGCCGCGCCTTTGCCCCATCATGCCCATTCCTGAGCCGACGGTACCAGCAACATAGATCCCCTGCTCGTCCCTAATGACGATTGTCATGCCCTTGCCCACGGCCTTCTCGGCAAGGCTTAAAATCCTTTCGGTGTCCCAGCCGCCCAAGATACTGTAGGCGCTTGGCAGCGAATTTATGATCTCCTGCTGCTCAGCTTTTATCCTCTTTTCAAGATAGGCGCCGAAAGTCTCCTTAACCATGTAGTCTATGCCGAAGTAAGTGACCCCTATTGTAAGGGCAATTATCAGAGCGTATATGAATGAGACCTTTGTCCTCAGCCCTATTCTCATAAAAGCCCTCCGCTTATCCTGTACCCTATGCCGTGCACTGTCTCAATGTATTCGGTCTGGTCGCCTTCCGCCGCAATCTTCTTTCTCAGGTTCTTGATATGTGAATTGATGGTCCGGTCATAGCCTTCAAAGTCGCTGCCCAATGCGGAGCTTATCAGCTCATCTCTGGTAAGCGTCCTCTCCTTGTGGAGAATCAGGGTTTCAAGCAGCACATACTCGTTCTTCGTCAGCTTGATTGGGCTCCCATCCCGCACTACTTCTTTCCTTGAGATGTCGATGCTCAGCTCTCCGAGTTTGATAATCTTATGCTTTGCGGCGCTTAGGGCTTCGAACCTTCTAAGAAGCGCCTTCACCCTTGCAGACAGCTCCCTGGGGCTGAATGGCTTAGGCAGGTAATCGTCTGCTCCCAGATCAAGTCCGGATACGATATCGCTTTCCGATGATTTTGCAGTCAGCATTATGACCGGAAGGGAGGAGCTTTCTCTTATGCGCCTGATCACTTCCTCGCCTTTAATAAACGGCAGCATAAGATCAAGAATAACGAGATCAGGCGCGAAGGACCTGAACTTCTCCAGGCCCTCCGCTCCGTCACGTGCCCACTCAGTTACATAGCCATCGCGCTTCATGTAGGCGATGATAATGTCAGCTATCTGGCTTTCATCCTCGACTATTAGAATCTTGCTCGACACAGGGTAAGTTCACTTCCTTATTTGGCCTCATCAACCAGTTTCTGAAGTATTATTTTCAACTCATCGAAGGATTTGCCCGCTTCAGTTATAAGATCCTTAAGCTTTGCTCCGTTGTCGGAGGGGAGTTCAATTCCAACGGAAGGGCCGATGTCCTCGCGCTTGACGCCCCAGCTCATCATGTCAAAAATGGTAGTGCTCCCTTTAACTGTGCCGACTTCCTTGCTTGACACATGCTCTTCCGTCGCTGCGACTGCAGGAGCATCGGCAACAGGGGCGTTCGCCTCTGGAGCGCCTGCCGTTTCTACTGCTTGTGTTGTGGTTGAAGTTGTTTGAACAGGTTCAGGATTGGATGGCACAGCCGCTCTTAGCTTCTTTGCTAACAACCGGTGCCGCAACAGTCGCCTTCTCTTGCGTTGCTACTGTAACGCTTGATTTAACAGGAACTGCGGCTGCGACTGTTGTTTGCTTGGGCTGCTCCTCGGCTGTTTCCTCTACTGTTTCACCGATCGGCTTGTGCTGTCGAAGTTGCCGGTGCAGTGCTTGGATCAGTATCCAAAGAAGATGAATCTCCGATTACTATTGTATGTTCTTTTAAGTATTGCTCTCTTTCGGGTGTCAGTGAAGCTGCATTCTCGAAGAGCACTTCTACTGCGCTTTCAGGCAGGAACGACCCTAGTTCCACTGGCATGCCCAGCAGGAACGCCACAAATAGCCGCACAGAGGATGTGCCGATCTCTTCCGGCGCATCGATGTACTTCTCTTCTAGGCCTTTGCACTGGTAGGCAGCTAACTCCGCCGGAGTCCCCTCTATTGCGAAAGCCTTTGCGAGAAGTTCGGGCGAAACCCCGAAATTGGTTTCTATATCCGCAAAGGAATATGAGCCTCTAATATCGTTAGGATCGGCAAGCCCTGCGAAGTCGCCGGTCTTTATCAAAGCCGCTTCTTTCTCACTCTCGACTGCGAAAAGGCCCAGGGCGTTTGCTAGCAGCGCCCCGCCGAGCACTATTACGATTACGGCAATGAATGCCCCAAGTTTATTAAGCTTCATGTTCGGACCTCCCCGGCTTTGCTATTGAAAGCTCAACTGTTTCTTTGATCGGGCAAGCGGCCTCAGATGTGCACTCGAGGCAGCTTATGCAGCGAGGATCTCTAACGCTGCCGGACTTCGATACTTCAATGTTCATAGGGCACACTTTGTCGCACTTTCCGCAGGAAATACACGTCTTCGCATTGCGCCTGATCGAGAAGGGCCTTATGAAGTTGGTCAATCCGAGAAGCGCGCCGTAAGGACAAGCATATTTGCACCATGGCCTTTCGACGAACAATGAGGCTGCAATCACAAACAGCAACACTACTATGCCGGCGACTTGCGCCTCAGATGTCCAGAACGAGAACAGGGCGTTGTATGGATCGTATGTTGCAAATACCAGCTTGGCGCTTACCGCAGTGACATATACTACCCATATAAGCACAACGTAGCGAAGGAGCCCTAAAATCTTGTCAATCTTCGAAGGGATGAAAGTGTTGTACCTACGTTTGAATATCTTCTTGCCAAGCTTCCCAACCCATTCCTGGAAGCTTCCGAACGGGCAGACCCAACCGCAGAAAATGGGGCCGAAGAGCACTGCAGAGAAGAAGACAATTACCATGAGCGCAAAGGATGCCTCATGTATCTTCTGTACATATGAGCCAGCCGTAACAAATCTGTAAATGCTCACAACTCCGCCGAACGGGCAAACGGCATGGATTGAAGCCGCGGGAATACCCTCAATACCGGCCTGCTGCTCTGCTAGCCCATGGTTTATCGTTATTGCCGCGATTATCAGAAAGAAAAGAACCTGCGCTATCAATCTTAGGTTTGTCTTTTTCTTAGTCGCCATAACATCTACCTCCGAATTTTCGTATATGACTATATTACTTCAAATAATCTTGATTTCAAGATAGTCATAATGTTAAATATTTATGGAGGAGTGATCCAATGCTTTACGAAGATCTGGACCTAGCCCTATCCATTTGCGCCTTGCAACGCGCTTTATCAAGGGCCTTGAATCATGAAGACGGCTCCGAAAACGCCGGCTGGACAGAATACTGCTTGCTTAAGGCCGTTAATGAGAACCCGGGTATCGGAGTTCAGCAGCTTGCTTCAAAGATCAGCCTTTCGAGCGGTTCTGCTACCTACACCCTTGACAAGCTTGAGGCAAAAGGCCTGCTTATTAGGAGCAGAAAAGTGTCGGACAGCAGATCGAGCATGGTATTGCTTACTGAATTGGGTGAAATGCTTCAAACAGAGCTATCAGAAAAGCTTAAAGCGGTTTCTTCCAACCTTTTTCAAGGTATAATCATTGAGAAGAAAGCCTGCGCGCTTGAAGTGATTCAAAAAGCGATTCAGGAAGCTAAAGCGGAAAAGTAGGGTTATTAACTGCATACATCGCGAATAAGAGGGTAAGATGAAGAAGCTCTTCTTAAGTGAAACCTCATATGAGCTGGGACCCGGAAAACAGGAGAGGATTCTTGTTAACAGGGCCAATGTCAGGATATCCGTAATGCAGGTAGAAAGCGATTCTCCGCTGCAAATCAAGCCAACGATATTTGAAGACCTACTTGAGTTCTTTTATGTGCTTGAGGGCGACGTGATCATAGAGTCCGGGGGCTTTAAAGTCCAACTTGAAGCGGGAGAGTATTTCTACACTCACAACCTGAGGAAGGCAGTCCTGGTCTCGGTAAGCAACAGGGCAAAGCTTCTAATCGCTAGCAATATCTCCATAACAAAGCAGATGAATGTAAGCTACTCGGAAGACCCGAAGAGGCGCGCCCCGGGCGGCGGCCTTTATATTATGGGCCGTGGTTGCATTAATCGTGCTTCTCAGGACAACAACGCTCTTAGCCTTCTAGCAAGCGGCGGCGGCCTTGATATCATGCTGCAGGAGATATTCGGCAAAAGACCCGGTTGCGTAACGCCAGGCGATGCCCCGGACCTTCTGGAGTTCTTCTATGTATTGAACGGGACTTTCGATTTAAAAGACAATGAGGCAGTCTATCATATGCAGCAGGGCGACAGCTTCTATGTATACGACCTGGACCATGCCCTATCTTTTACCGCCGAGGACAGCGCGAAGGTACTTTACATCACTTCCAAGCCGATCTTCGATTACCTTCTGGACTTTATGGATGATTTAAATAAGCTACTTTTCCAGTACGAGCAGAAGGACATATATACCCACAACCACAGCATCCGAGTCGAGCAGTATTCCCTCAAAATCGCTGCCCGGATGGGCCTGTCGAACGACAAACTTCTGACTCTTGCGGTGGCCTCCCTATTCCACGACATCGGGAAGGTCTATATCCCGGACGAGATATTGAACAAGGCAGGAAGGCTCAGCAGCCTTGAATTCGAATTTATCAGGCAGCATCCGAGCGACAGCGTAAAAATGCTCAGCAGCAAGTTCGAAAAAGAGATAACGAGCATTGTCGAGCAACATCATGAAAGGCTGGACGGCTCGGGATACCCCAAGGGGCTAAAAGCAGATCAGATAAGGCTTGAAGCGAAAGTTGTCGCCGTTGCCGATTCTTATGACGCTATGACTTCTGACAGGGCTTATCGCAAGGGGATGCCACATTCGGATGCCATATCTGAGCTAAAAAGCCTGTCTGGTAGCCTATATGATGGCGAAATAGTCTCCACGCTAGAGGAGATTTTGATCGAAGAGGGAAATATTATTCGAAAGGCATAATCCGATTGCATATTGAAAACGCGGAAATGTTAGATTATACTCGAATTGTGCGTTAGACGCATAATATTAATAGGTTGGGCTTTATACCTTCACCGACAATAGCAAACCTGGCGAAAGCCAGGGACGCAAAGCTTTAGGGCCTAAAAGCGAAAGCTCATGGCTGCCAGTTACCGAAAGAAGGACACTACGTGCCTCTCCGGGATCATGGCGGCCGATGTATGGGATACATTGGTCGTTTTTATTTGGGACCGGTGATAGGTAGGGCCAAGACCTGGAAAGAAGGAGAAAGTATGAGGAAGATTTTTGCATCCGGCTTGATTCTTGCAGTTCTTCTCGCCCTCTCCATGTCTGTCCCGGCGCTTGCCAACGTAGGTATGAGGAAGATATCAATTACGTAGAGAGCGTAAACAAGCGGATACAACATCTTATAGACAAGGCAATTGAGAAGGCAGACGTAGCACTAGCTAATCGGAGATCAGGATGAGTATACTATGCAATTCGCATGGACCTCTTCTTCACAGCGGGAGCGACTCGTAAAAAGGCCATGGAGTGGGCCGAGAATAAAGGCCTCGACTCTGGTGCATGAGTGGATATACTGTGGTAGTTGGCGGACGAAACTATCGAGTCGACCCAATCCACGTACTCTGGTAGAAAGCACTATTCCTCTTCATTGCAAGGAGGGCGGTTTCCGCCCTCCTTGTTTTTTGCTGCCTCCTGCCCGAATTTGGGATAAGATTAACAATATATGCTTCATGAAGGAGTGAGATTATGCACAGCAAATTCACCATCGAAAGAGAGCGCGGCGTTATCCTGTCCTGCCACTGCTGGCTTCCCAAGAAGAGTTCAGCATTAGTCCTTATTGTGCACGGCATCGGGGAACATGCCGCAAGATATGGTAAAGTAGCGGCAGCCCTCAATGAAGGCGGTTTCGCAGTCTACTCGTTCGATCTCAGAGGCCATGGTGAGAGCAGCGGAAAAAGAGGACACATTGGCTCCTTCAAGACAACGATAGAAGATATCGACGCACTGATATGCCGCGCCAGGGAAACCATAGGCGATATCCCCCTTTTCATATATGGGCACAGCTTAGGAGGCGGAATCGCTCTCTCAAAGATGATGAACTCCAAATCGGTAACTAAAGGCTTCGTGATAACATCCCCTTGGCTTGAGCTGGTGGATAAGAAGCCTGCCGCGCTGATTTCGGTATCAAGGATACTCAATTCGGTCTTCCCCTCTTTCACCCTTCCGACCAAGCTAGATGCCTCGCTGCTAAGCTCCGATAAGCAGGTCGTGGACAGCTACAAAAATGATCCTCTAGTACACGGCATGATATCGACAGCCACGGCAATTGATGCAATTGATTCTGCCGAACAGGTTCTAGACAGCGACGGAATTACCTTCCCCCTATTCCTTGCCCATGGAAAGAACGACGGGATTGTCAGCATCGAAGGATCAAGGAAGCTCGGCGGGATTGCAGGTAATAAGGGAATTTACCTGGAGATGGAAGGCTCACATGAGCTACATAATGAGCCTTGCTGCTTCGCTCCTCTCATGAAAGGAATAATAACCTTCATCAACTCTAATCTCTCCTAAGGAGGCATGCACCATGCCCCGCTATATAATGGCCATAGACCAGGGCACTACCTCGTCGCGCACAATAGTCTTCAACGAGGAGGGCAGGCCTGTTTCCGCATCTCAAAAATCATTCCCGCAGTATTTTCCTAAGCCCGGATGGGTAGAGCACGACCCGGACGAGATCTGGGGTTCTGTGAAGGCAACCATGAGGGATGCATTGCAATCGGGAGGGATCGAAGCAGCAGATATCGCGGCAATTGGCATAACCAATCAAAGGGAGACAACCGTACTGTGGGATGCCGCGACGAACGAGCCTGTCTACAACGCTATTGTATGGCAGTCAAGGCAGAGCGCCGAGATATGCGACGAGCTAAAAGAGCGCGGCTTAGAGGACCTGTTTTGCGAGAGGACTGGTTTGCGCCTGGATGCCTATTTCTCGGGAACTAAGCTTACCTGGGCAAGGCGGAATGTCAAAGGGGTTGAAGACCTAATCAGCCAGGGAAGGCTCAGATTCGGTACCGTGGATACCTGGCTGGTTCACAAGCTTACCGGCGGCAAGGCCCACATCACGGACGCGACTAATGCAAGCAGAACCCTAATGTTCGATATCACAGGAAAGAAGTGGGACGAGCAGCTATGCGATATTCTTGAAGTCCCCCTCTCCGCCCTTCCGGAAGTTGTAGATAGCAGTGGCATTGTGGCGTATACGGACCCTGAGGAATTCTTCGGAGTAAGAGTACCCATATTTCGGGCATCGCGGGCGATCAGCAGGCGGCCCTATTCGGTCAGCTCTGCCATAACCCGGGCGAAGTGAAGTCTACTTACGGGACAGGCTGCTTCTATGCTGATGAATACGGGCAGCAGCCCTTTCCGTTCGAAGAACGGACTGCTCACAACTGTGGCCAGCTCTATTCGAGGGCAATATTCATATGCCCTGGAGGGGTCGATCTTCGTGGCAGGCAGCGCCGTGCAGTGGCTGCGCGACAACCTCAAAATAGTAGAATCGTCTGCAGATACGGACAGCCTTGCCAGAAGCCTAACAGGAAACGACGGCGTATACTTCGTACCTGCCTTTGTAGGGCTCGGGACGCCATATTGGAACCAAGATGCGAGAGGAACCATTACCGGCCTTACAAGGGGCACTACAAGGGCTCATATTGCGCGCGCAACCCTCGAGTCCATCGCGTACCAGACAAGGGATGTGCTCGAGGCCATGTCGAAGGATTGTTCCTTACCTATAAGATCGATCAGGGTAGACGGAGGGATGGTCAAGAACGACTTCTTCCTCAGCTGCCTTTCCGATATTAACAGGGTCGAAGTCGTAAGGCCCGTCCTGCAGGAGACGACCGCTCTGGGGGCAGCTTACCTGGCGGGGCTCGGTATCGGCCTATGGAGCGATATATCAGAGATTGGCTCTTCCTGGCAGGTCGAAAGGGTATTCCAGCCATCAATTACGGATGATGAGGCTGACAACCTCTATAAGGGGTGGAAGAGAAGCGTGCGCGCAGCGCTTGCCGCTTGCGATGACTAAGATCGAAAACCAAATGATGTATTCAAAATGAGATGATAGCCGTACGGCTATCATCTTTTAATATATCGGGCCCTTGGCTTCAAGTTTAGAAACTATCCTCTTGCCCTGCCACCCTCCCTGGCGGTACCTGTAGATGGCAACTATCATGCCGAAGAACCACCCGATCGGTATGGACCACCATATTCCCCTATACCCGAGCGGCGTATATAGCGACAATGCCCAGGTGGCGGCAATTCTTATGAATAGTGATACAAGAGTAGAGACCGAGGACGGTATCATATCCCCCGCCCCCCTGAGCATGCCTGAAGTCGTAAACATAATGCCGGCAAGAATGTAGAAAAGCGAGACGATAAGCAGATACTCTCCGCCTCGTATCACGACATCCGGTTCATTTGCGCTAATAAAAAGGCCTATGAGGTTCTTTCCGAAGAATATCATTATCAATGCCGCTGCGAAACTTGTCGCCAGCACCATGAGGATGGTGGATTTGAAGGCCTTCCTCACCCTGTCGAGCCTGTTTGCCCCGACGTTTTGCGCAGTAAACGTGGTTATTGCCAGGCCAAAGCTCTGTATCGGCATGACAGCGATTGAATCTACTCTGCTGGCGGCAGTGAAAGCTGCCATTGTAATCGAGCCGAAATAGTTAACAAATCCCTGCATGATCATCATTCCGGCCGATGTCAGCATCTGCTGGATGGAAGCCGGTATGCCCAGCCTGAGAGTTGATAGGAATATCGCCTTGTCGAATACCCAATCGCGCCTTCCGAAATGAAATAGCTCAATCCTTGAGTAAGCGTAAATGACGCAAAGAAGCATTGAGAGCGCCTGCGAGATCATCGTGGCATAAGCTACTCCTGCTACTCCCAGCTTGAACTTTGTTACAAAGAGTATGTCCAGGTAGATATTCAGAAGTGAGGAGACTATAAGGAAATATAGCGGGGTCTTCGCGTCTCCAAGCCCTCTTAGCACACCGGAGATGGCATTATAGCCGAAAAGGAATATCATCCCTGCGAATGTTACAAGCATATATGCCGTTGCATCGGGAAGTACTTCCTTTGGGGTCTGAAGCAGTATAAGAAGGGGTCTTGTGAGAATCAAGCCCGCAATCGTGACGAGGACGGCTGTACCGACAAGGACGAAGATGAAAGTCGATATCGCCCTTTTGAGCTTTCTGTAATCCTTGGCGCCGAACAGCTGTGAAATTACAACAGAAGCCCCTACCGTAAGCCCGAGGACCATGGATATCATTAGGTACAGCACAGGAAACGAAGTTCCTACAGCAGCAAGAGCATTGTGTCCAATATACCTGCCAACAACTATGGCATCCACCATGTTGTAGGCCTGCTGGAACGCATTGCCTATGAAGAGCGGAATTGTGAACGAAAGAATATGCTTCGTTTCGCTCCCGTGAGTCATATCCTTTAGCATAAGTACCTCTTCAAGATTGTAATCATGCCTTTTTACAGGTAATAAGCTTCATTGCGCCACATTTTGCCGCTAATTCAAACAGAAAGGACTCCCAGCAGAACCGGAAGTCCTAAATTATGGCTCCCCGAGCAGGATTCGAACCTGCGACCCATCGGTTAACAGCCGATTGCTCTACCGCTGAGCTATCGAGGAACGGGTACATTAATATAATTACTACAAGCCGTGCCTTGCAGTCAAGTGCTAATCCAGATAGTCCCTCAGCTTTTTCGAGCGGCTTGGCTGCCTGAGCTTCCTGAGTGCCTTCGCCTCTATCTGCCTGATGCGCTCTCTGGTGACTTGGAACTCCTTGCCGACTTCTTCAAGAGTGCGGGCTTTGCCGTCGTCAAGCCCGAAACGAAGCCTTAAGGACTTCCTTTTCCCTGGGCGAAAGCGAATCCAATACTTCACCCAACTGCTCCTTCAGCAGCGTAAATGACGCAACGTCAGGAGGTGCCGGCGCGTCCTGGTCCTCAATGAAGTCTCCTAGGTGGGAGTCCTCTTCCTCACCTATAGGAGTCTCCAGGGAAACGGGTTCCTGCGCAATCTTCGATATCTCCCTTACCCTGTCGGCAGTCAAGCCCATCTGAGCTGCAATTTCATCGGGAGACGGTTCTCTTCCCAACTCCTGCAGAAGCTGCCTTTGTATCCTGGTCAGCTTATTTATCGTCTCGACCATATGCACAGGTATTCTTATTGTCCTTGCCTGGTCCGCGATTGCCCTGGTTATGGCCTGCCTTATCCACCAGGTGGCATAAGTAGAGAACTTGTAGCCCTTCCTGTAGTCGAACTTCTCCACTGCTTTAAGAAGCCCCAGGTTGCCCTCCTGGATCAGATCAAGAAATAGCATGCCGCGCCCAACGTAGCGCTTTGCTATCGAGACGACCAGCCTCAGGTTGGCCTCAGTCAGCCTTCTTTTGGCTTCATCGTCGTTATTCTCTATCCGCTTTGCGAACTCGACTTCTTCCTCTCCCGTAAGCAAAGAGACCCTGCCGATTTCCTTCAGGTACATCTTCACCGGGTCGTCGATTATTGCGCCTTCAGGAGGCACAAGAGCCAGTTCGAGCTCCACTTCCTCGACAGGCTCGATTAAATTGATGTCAGGCTCTGGCTCGTCGTCCGTTATTATTGCGCCGGATAGGTCTTCCTCCGGTTCAACTTCGAAGCCGTTCTCCGCCAAAGTGTCGTACATGTCCTGCATCTGGTCAGGCGACATCTCCTCGCTTGCCAGTGCGTCTTGTACGTCTTTGTAGGTTATGCTTCCATGCAGCTTTCCAAGGGCGATCAACTTTTCGACCTTAGGGTCTATAGTTGTCTCCCCTGCCGCTACTTCTACTTTCTCGATCTGAGGCTCTGCCGCCTTGGCCTTTCTGGCTCCCATCAGTATAACGCCGTCCTATTTCCCAATTTATCCCTTAGCTCCTTCTGTTCTCTTTGCAGCGGCGCCAATTCCTCGACCTTGCCTTCGGCATCCGCCTTCCTTATGCAAATATCTATGTCCCTGAGCCTTCTTCGCATCTTAATAGCTATCAGGGCATCTATTGCCTTCGCAATGTCTTCGAAAGCCCGTTCGCCTTCAAATAGCATCTTTGCTGCCATTTCCCTGTGTTTGCCTTCAAGTAGCGGCAGGAGCCTCTCATCTATGGCTTTACCGTCATCCCAAAGCGACAGCATTGCTTTGTATATTTCTTCGCTACCATCGGCTTCAAATCCTTCAGGCAATCTCTGTGAAACTAACTTTAACGATTCCGGGCTCTTTGCGCACAGGCCGAGTATCGATTTCTCCGTTTCGGCGATGGCATAAGACAAGCCGCTGGCCTCGAAGTATGATGTGTCGTCGTCGACTTTTGGAGCGTCCCCACTTCCACCCGTTGTCCGCTTCGCCCTTCTTGCCATTGCTTTCTGCACATCTTGTGCCATTGCCTCGGGTGAGACCGCCAGCCTTCCTGAAAACTCGCGAACAAGCTCCGCTCTTGTGACCGCATCCGAGCTGCTCCCGATTATCTCGACTAGCTTTCTTGCGGCGATGAGCTTGCCGTCCTTGGTGCTTGTGTTAGAGCCTGCCACAACCGACTCAACCTGGAATCTTATGTAGCTGACGGCACCGTCAATTGAGGCCCTAAGTCTGTCAGCCCCGGCCTTCCTCAAAAAGCTGTCCGGATCCTCGCCAGGGGGCATCAGTACCACTTTGACATCGAGGCCTGCTTCCTCCAGCGTGCGAACTCCCTTGACTGTTGCCGCCGACCCGGCCGTATCCGCATCATAGCTTAGAAAAGCGTTCTTGCAATGGCGCGCGATTAATTTGGACTGCTCAGCCGTAAGCGCTGTTCCAAGAGATGCGACCGTTTCTTTAAAACCTGCGCTCCAAACCGCGATTACATCCAGATAACCCTCACAGAGTATCATCCGCCCCGCAGCTCTCGCTGCCGTTGCCGCCTGGTGCAGGTTGTATAGGTTGGCGCGCTTGGAGTAGGCGGGTCCTTCTTTGCTGTTTATATACTTGGGCCGCTTATCGCCCGCAGCGATGGTCCTTCCGCCGAATGCCACGGCCTTGCCGTAGGGGTTCTTTATCGGAAACATAAGGCGGTCGCGGAAAGAATCGTAAAGCCCGACCCCGTACTTCTTCTTGAGGGAAAGGCCTGATTCTAAAAGCACCTGGTCCTCGAAGCCCTTTTTCTTAAGGTAGGCGGTCAGGCTGTCCATCGAAGGACCTCCGGGGGCGAAACCCAGCCCGAAAGCCGCAATCTCATCCTTGCCGATTTTCCTTGATTCAACGTAGTTCCTGCACTCTGAGCCATTCTTGGAATCTGTAAGCATCCAGGAATAGTACTTCGAGGCAGCTTCACATGCCTCGATTATTGACTCCCTGAACCTTCTCTTCGCCTTCTCAGCGTCCGACTCAAGATGCTCGGAAACGTCGATGCCAATTCTCAGACCCAGCTTCCTTGCAGCCTCCACGAAAGTCAGGCCCTCAATATTCATAACGAAACTGAAGGCATTGCCGGATGCATGGCAGCCGAAGCAGTAATAAAGCTGCTTGTCCCGGCTTACAGAGAAGGAGGGCGTCTTCTCGTTGTGGAAGGGGCATAATCCTACATGCCTGGGGCCGTTCTGCTTAAGGCTTGTATACTCCGATATTAGACCTACGATGTCGGTACCTTGCCTTATCCGCTCGATTACCTCATCAGGTATTCCGCCCGCCAAGCATGCCACCCCCTTCCTCATGATTTGAGAATTTCTCTAATATATCTGCCAGGGCCTCGGGACGAAGATCTTCGAGAACACCATCACGGCATACCTGTCAGTCATCCCCGCAACATAGTCAACGGCGGCCCTTGTCACAGCGTGTTTATCTGCTTCATCGAAGCTGTAGCCCGAGTCCTGCCTCAGCTGCTCCGGGAAGTTCGTGTAGTACATGAACAGCTGGATGACTAGCCTTTTGCAGCGCTCGGTCTCCTCTTTGATCATCCCCGTGCTGTTGTACACCTTCTCAAACATGAAATCCCTGATTACGTTAAGTCCGAACTCGGCATCCTTGCTTTGCAGGATCGCTCCCTTGCCGTCGCTTTCGCGGATTATATCCATGACGAGCGTGTTGAGCCTCGCCCTTCTGTCTTCGCCAAGAAGCAGCTTCGCTTCCTTCGGCACATCGGCCTCGCTTACAACGCCCGCTCTTACTGCATCGTCGAAGTCATGGTTGATATAGGCTATCTTGTCCGCGAACATCACAAGCTGCCCCTCCAGAGTGGACGCCCTGGGCTCCCATGCCCAGCTGTGGGCAAGTATCCCGTCTCGCACTTCCCAGGAGAGGTTAAGGCCCGGTGTATCCCTTCCTTCCCTCTTCTCAACGCTATCAACCACCCTGAGGCTTTGTACATTGTGCATGAACCCTCCATGCACTACTGTATTCAAAGCGGCCTCCCCGGCATGCCCGAAGGGAGTATGCCCCAGGTCATGCCCGAGCGCAATTGCCTCCGTCAGACTCTCGTTTAAGGCAAGCGCCGAGGCTATCGTGCGGGCGATTTGAGATACCTCCAGGGTATGCGTCAGCCTTGTCCGGTAATGGTCCCCCTCAGGCGAGTAGAATACTTGCGTTTTGTGCTTCAGCCGCCTGAAGGCCTTGCAATGGACGATCCTGTCCCTGTCCCTTTGGTAGCAGGTCCTGATCTCGTCCTCCTCTTCGGGATACTGCCTGCCCCTGCTTGAATCCGCGAACGCTGCATACTGGGAAAGGACTTTCCTCTCCCTTAGCTCAATGGCAAGCCGATATTCCATGTAAACACACCTCCGCTTTACTATACATTTCTCGAAGGGTGCTGTTTGTTCCTCCATTGGCATCCAACGGGGCGCAAATAAAACCGGGGAGCAGTATAAGCTGCCCCCCGGCCGTTCTTAGCGACCTTGCTATTTCCTGGGGTTCTTCAGGTTGGCCTGTGCCGCCGCAAGGCGGGCGATCGGTACCCTGAAGGGCGAGCATGAAACGTAGTTCAGCCCTACTCCATGGAAGAATTCGACTAAATCCGGATCTCCGCCGTGCTCGCCGCAGACACCGCACTTGAGCGTGGGCCTCGTCGAACGGCCCAGTTTAACTGCCATGTCGACCAGCTTGCCAACTCCCTCTGTGTCTATGGTCTGGAACGGGTCAGCCTTGAGTACCTTCTTGTCTACATAGACGGGAAGGAACTTGC
Organism: uncultured Bacillota bacterium; assembly: GCA_963823655.1. Lineage (GTDB taxonomy): Bacteria > Bacillota > DTU025 > DTU025 > MWDF01 > MWDF01. The sequence continues at coordinate 208,424 of CAWGMK010000013.1, read as the reverse complement.
CGGCATCGTCGCGGCTGTAGCCGAAGGTCATCTGGGTCAAGTCGTTGGTGCCGAAGCTGAAGAACTCGGCGTCCTTAGCGATCAAGTCCGCTATAACTGCGGCCCTGGGGATCTCTATCATGGTGCCCATAAGGTATTCGAGCTTTACTGCGTACTTCTTGATAATCTCGTCAGCAAGCTTCACTGCCGAATCCTTGAGCATCTTCATCTCTTGTGTCGTTCCCACGAGCGGGAACATGACTTCGGGTATGACATCCAGGCCCTTCTTCTTCATCTCGCAGGCGGCCTCGAATATAGCCGTTATCTGCATGTCGAAGATCTCGGGATATACTACACCGAGTCGGCAGCCGCGGAAGCCCAGCATGGGGTTCAGCTCATGGAGCGCTTCGATCCTGTTTACTATCTTCTGCGAGGAGACTCCAAGCTCATGGGCCAACTCCTCGATCTGTCTGTGCATGTCCGGCTGCGGAAGGAACTCGTGAAGGGGCGGGTCCAGGAGCCTGATTGTTACAGGCAGGCCCTGCATGGCCTCGAATATCCCTATGAAGTCCTCTTTCTGGTACGGCTGTACTTTGGCAAGTGCGGTCTTCCTATCGGCAACATTGTCCGCCAGGATCATCTCGCGTACTGCCTTGATGCGATCTTCGGCGAAGAACATATGCTCTGTCCTTGTGAGGCCTATGCCCTCTGCCCCGAATGACCTTGCCTGGGCCGCGTCCTTGGGTGTGTCCGCATTTGTTCTTACTTTGAGGGCACGGAACTTGTCGGCCCAACCCATAAGGATGCCGAAGTCTCCGGAAAGCTCAGGCGATACGAGCGGCACCTGGCCGAGTATCAGTTGGCCAGTGCTGCCGTTTATGGTAATCCAGTCGCCTTCTTTGACAACATGGCCGTTTACAGTGAATTCCTTCTTCTTCTCGTTGACAAGTACATCGCCACATCCGGCTACGCAGCATTTGCCCATGCCGCGGGCAACTACTGCAGCGTGTGATGTCATACCGCCCCTTGCAGTAAGTATGCCCTGTGCGGCATCCATACCGGAAATGTCCTCAGGAGAAGTCTCGGTGCGGACGAGGACTACTTTCTCGCCCCTCTCGGACCATTCGACAGCGTCTTCAGCGTTGAAAACTACTTTGCCGACTGCAGCGCCGGGGGATGCGGGAAGGCCCTTAGCCACGGCGTCTACCTTGGTTTTGGGGTCTATCATCGGGTGAAGCAGCTGGTCGAGCGCCGACGGGGCTACTCTTAAGATAGCCGTTTTCTCATCGATCAAACCGTCATGGACCATGTCTACGGCGATCTTAACAGCTGCGGCTCCTGTGCGCTTGCCCGAGCGGGTCTGCAGCATGTAGAGCTTCCTGTTTTCTATGGTGAACTCTATGTCCTGCATATCCTTGTAATGGTTCTCAAGCTTCTTATATATCGCTACAAGCTGGGCATATACGTCCGGCATATCCCTTTCCAGGTCCGCTATCGGATGAGGCGTACGGATGCCGGCGACGACGTCTTCGCCCTGTGCGTTCATTAAGTACTCGCCGTAGAACTTGTTCTCTCCTGTCGAGGGGTTTCTCGTGAAGGCAACGCCTGTGCCCGACTCGTCTCCGGTGTTTCCGAAGACCATCGACTGCACATTGACTGCTGTTCCCCACTCGCCAGGGATGCCGTTTAACTTCCTGTATGTTATCGCCCTCTGGTTGTTCCAGGAGCTGAACACAGCGTTGATTGCGCCCTCAAGCTGCACCCAGGGCTCCTCCGGGAAGTCAGCGCCCAAATGCTTCTTGTAGATCGCCTTGTATTCGGCAGTCAGGTTCTCCATGTCGGCCGCATCAAGCTCTGTGTCAAGCTTAACGCCCTTCTTGTGCTTAAGCTCCTCCATCGCATGCTCGAAGTTCTGGCGGTCTACTCCCATGACTACGTCCGAATACATCTCAATGAAGCGCCTGTAGCTGTCATAGGCGAACCTGGGATTGCCTGTCAGCTTAACCATAGCTTTCACGGTATCAGCAGTGAGGCCAAGGTTAAGAATCGTGTCCATCATGCCGGGCATGGATGCCCTGGCGCCGGAACGCACGCTAACAAGCAGCGGGTTCTCCTTTGAGCCGAGCTTCTTTCCAGTTACGCCCTCAAGTTTAGTAAGGTTCTCTTTGACCTGGTCGATAAGGCCTTCGGGCCATTTCGCGCCAGAGGCGTAGTAGGCATTGCATGTGTCAGTTGTGATAGTGAAGCCTGGAGGCACAGGCAGACCCAGTTTTGCCATTCCGGCTAAGTTGCAGCCTTTGCCGCCTAATTGGTTCCTCATCTCTTCGGATCCTTCAGTAAGCCCTGCGCCGAAGAAATATACCATCTTTTCCATAAGATGCCCTCCCGTCTATGTTAATTTGTTTATGCTCGTAAGTATTGAATAACCTTATAAATTATACACTAAGCAGAGTGGAATTCAAACAACACCTATAAGTAAGGTTGACAAGGACTTATAAGCTATAATAATCTTATCACTTCCGGGGAGGACTATTCATTGAAGCCGCTAATAAAATGGCCGGGCGGAAAAGGAAGGCTGATTAAGCACCTTGCCCCCCTCGTGCCAAAGCATGGCAGGTATATCGAGCCTTTCCTGGGAGGCGGCGCCCTATTCTTCTCACTCGAACCCGAGTCCTCTGAAGTAAATGACCTTTCCAAGGAGCTTGTTAATTTCTACTCCCTTGTGAAAGACGGAAATGAGGAATTCCTAGGCCTTGTTGAGTCCCTTTCCAGGCTCTTCACCCTGTTGGGAGAAGCTGCTGCGGCAAATGCTGCCGATGGCGCCTGCGAAATCTCAACTCTAGCAATAAGCCGGCTAATCTCGGAGGGCCATATAACTAATGGCAGCCAGGTATTCAAGCCTGAGATTCTTTCTTCCTACATTAGTAAAGCCATGGCAACTTCGAGAAGAGCATCTACGGCAGCGCATTCGGCCTTGTATTACGCAGCAAGGGACGAATACAATTCCGGAAGGATTACCGGGAACGATGATCCCTTCAAAGCCAGCTTGTTTTTTATTATCAGGGAGCTTTGTTTCGGTTCAATGTTCAGATACAACTCCAAAAAGCACTTCAATATCCCCTATGGCGGTTTCTCCTATGACAGGAAGGATTTAGCGGCAAAGGCCGCCAACTTAAGAATCGCCGGGCAAAAAGGGTTTCTAAGAAACGCAGGCCTCTCATGCTTGGATTTCAGGGATTTCCTTGGCAGCATTGTGACGTCCGCGGACGATTTCATATTCCTAGATCCGCCTTATGATAGCGAGTTCAGCGGCTATTCAGGTAATGAATTCGGAAGACGGGAGCAAGCAGATCTCAGAGACATCCTATCTGGGCTAGATTCGAATTTCCTTCTAATAGTTGAGAGCACTACTTTCATCGAAGACCTTTACCGGCCACTTAACCTCGACTACCGCACACTGTCCTCCAGGTATTCTTACTCAATAAGAGGACGCAATGACCGGGCTGTCGACTACATGATCCTTAAGAATTACTAGCCCCTACTAGCCCCACCATTTCACGCATTCTATATAAGGCAAGGGCCGCCCCATTGAAGGAGCGGCCCCTGCTTCGTTTATTCGGTCAGCTTGCTTGATCTAGTCTTCCGGTACCAGTTCCTCGGGATTTGCGTCGAAGAAGATCTCCATCAGGTAGATCTTGTATTCGCCGCTCGCATCCCACACCAATGTGAACTTCATGTTACCTGTGTCGGATACCCATACCGGATCCAAGCCCAGCATCACTGCCAGCTCTTCCACCGCGAAGTCCTGTTCGTACTCGGGCATCGTCAGCAATTCGTCCGGCTCCACGTTGCATATCAGCTCCGTGGTTGCCAGATCCATCACATAACCCTCGCTTCTTAGCGTCAGCTGGTAGGTCTCATCAGCATTCAGCTCGCCCATCAGTTGCGCCCTGCTCTTTGTCTGAGTGTGTACGAACCCTTCGTAGATCTCAAGCTGGAACCCGTCCGCCAGCATGAAGTCTATCGTGTCGACGTCGAACCCTTCGATCGCTCCCACGAATGCCTCAAGCAGCTCGCGCGCTGACTGGTCTGCCTCTGCCTCATCCCACTCGCCGTTGATGCAGCCCGACATTCCTACTAGCATCATCAACGCCAGGACTGCGGCAAGAACCCTAAGAGTCTTTTTCATTCTTCTTTACCTCCTTTACGTTCCGCCGCTCGGCTAGTCATTAAGGGCAGGGCGGAAACGGCCGAAGCCGAACCCTGTCCTCTGGTTCAGGTAGATGTAACTGAACGCATCAACCGTGAACTGCACTACTATGTCGTCCTCTTCTACGTATGCGTAGATCTCAAGCTCGCCCATGTCGTCCGCTTGTATCATGTCGCGTACGCTTTCAAGCAGTACCAGGTAGTACAGGTCGCTTCCGTACGGCGAGTCTATCAGCCTGAAGTCTGTGCCCTCTACAAGCAGTGTCCCGTTGAGCCTGAACTCCAGCGTGTAGCCCTCCAGGCCGAAGATGTCGAAGGTTATCGTCGCGTACGTGTTGTTGTTCACTGTCCCGATTAGCTGCTTCTCACCCATCCAGTTGTCATACAGGTTGATGAACGGGTATGTGCCGTAGTTGCCCCCGCCGGACCATACCGACGTGAACTCCCCTGCTATCGGGCCGCCGAGGTTCTCCAGCCTGTCGTAAGGTATTACCGTGTAGCGGAAGATGCCGTCGATCGTCTCTACGTACTCGAACGGATCCATCTCCAACAGGTACTTGCCTTCCTCGAAGCCGAAGCTGTAGGCTCCTATGCTGTCGTCTTCGGGCTCTTCATACTCTACTGGCAGGTCGATCATCGCTATCGCGTGAGTCGTATCGCCTTCCAGCCTTTCTAGTACGAACAGGAACCCTCCTAGGCCTACTTCCTCATCCGTCGCTATGTCCCATGTGAACAGCCAGCTCGGATACTCCTCGTCTGTGCTGCTGTAACTCGGCGCCTCGGCTCCTTCTATGAACTCTGGCCTCTCCAAGTCGATAGCAAACTCTTCACTCAGAACAGAAGCGCTGTATTCAGACAGGTATATCGCTTGTACTCGTCCTTTGTAGTGCTTTGTTAGTCCGCTCTCGCCTACATCGAACTTCGCCTTCATTGCGCTCGGTATCCATGGCATTAGGTATGTTACCTCAGGCTCCCACACCATGCCGTCGTCTTCGGTCCCTACAAGGAGTTCGACCTTGTAGAACACCATACCCATATCGATACCGGGTATTGCAACGCTAGGAGTATTCCAATGGAACCTTACTTGACCCGCCGTTGCATATTCGATGCCCATGTCGAGAGTGTTGTGCTCGCCCAGCAGCTCGTAAGTAACCGTCCTTGGGGCAAGAGCTGCATCAAGTGTATATGCGAAGAATTCCCAAACCCCTTCGCTCATGTTACCCAGGTTGTCATATGCCATGACTCTCCACCTGAAGTTTCCGAACACGCTCCAATAGAGCATCAGAGGATCGACGAACGTCTCATTGGTGCCGGCAGCGATCTCATCGCTTGCGCACGCCGGCGCCCACTTGTTGTTTAGAGCATCGTACTTCTGCAGCTCGAAGATATAGCCTGCAAGATCAGAGTCAGCAGGCGCTGTCCACCAGAATCTCCACAAGTTAACGCCCGCTATTGTTTCATTGAGTGCGCTAGGATTTGCAGGTGCCTTGAGATCGATTATGTATGGACCAGCGGATGTGTCCCCGGCTAGTAACAGCTCCCCGTCGTAGAAGACGTTCAAATGGAAGCTGTATGAAGTCACCAAGCCCTGAACCCCAACATCAACCCTCACAGAGGTGAGCTCATAGTTGGTGATGTGGTACTTGAACGAGCTTGCTCCGTTCGCATTGCTTGCTCCCACAACGAGCTCGTAGCTGATTAGATCCTGATCCCAGTTCAAGAACCCGGCCGGCTTGCCGATGATTGGCCACCACACATACAGTTCGTCCTCGTTCATAGGAGTTAACGGTGCATGTGTGTCGGGATCGCTTCCCAGGTATATGCTCGGTGTCAACGGATTGACTGCTGGGAACAGCTTGTCATAATTTGCCCATGTGCTCCACAGGCCCGAGTTGCCGTCCCTGTCGTAGGCCTTGACCCTCGCCTGCCATACCTGATATACGTTTGCGCCCGGGAACATCGTCTCCCAGCTTATCATTACTTCGGTTGCGGTTACACCATACCAGTTGTAGGTACCGTTGTCGCTCTTTAGCTCTACGTCGTACTTAACTGCTTCGATCACATCGTCCCAGTCAATACGTGTATCGTTAAGGGTAACTGCACCCATTGTTAGTGCAGGTTTTTCGAATAGGAACGTCATGCTTGCAGGATCGCCTGCGTTGCCCAGAGCATCGTATGGTATCACGGTGTATCTGAACCATCCGAATATCTGGTCGAAGTGATCCTGAGGATATATGGACTTTGAGGTGGCATCCAAGTGGAATATCAGTGAGCTTTCCACTACTGTGCCTGTTGACTCCAGCTCGTCGATTATTAGGTCGTAGCTGGTTGCAGGATCTGTTTGAGCCGGCCTGGCCCAAGAGAAGCTCCACCTGTATACCGGCCTTTCGAGTACTTCTGCATTCAGCCTAACTGCGAAAGGACCTTCTAGGTCTAGCAAGTAAGCGGAGCTTTCCAGGCCGTCGTTGAGGAGTTCCCCGTCGTAGAAGGCCCTAACCTTGAATTTGTATGTTGCAATCTCGCCCGGGACTCCTACCTCAATTTCAACGGACTGGCTTCCGACGTTTGCCATCAGCTGCTTAACTGTAATTACCGCCGGCAATCCGTCGACTGATTCCGTTGCAACCAATTCGAATGTAATGAGGTCCGGATCCCAGTTAATGAACCCTGCAGGCATAGCGTACTGGCTCCAAGTAAGCCGCAGTGCTTCCTCTTTGAAGTTAACTCCGATGGGAGCAGCGGCGCCATCGCTTGTGCGCAGCACGTTGAATGATACTGCAGAATTTGCAGGGAACGGCTTGCTGTAACTCGCCCATGCGCTCCACAGGCCGTAGTTGCCGTCCATATCGTATGCCCTGACCCTTGCCTGCCATGTCTGGTATACATTGGCTCCGGGGAACATCGTCGCCCAGTCTATGGCCACGCTCAAGCCGGTTACATCGTTCCAGCTGTAGGTTCCGTTATCGCTCTTTAGCTGGACGTCGTACTTTACGGCCTCAGCCACGCTGCCCCATGAAGCGCCTGTGTCCACTAGTGTTACCGCACCCATTGCGAGCCCTGGCTCTGCGAATTCGAACGTCTTAGAAACTGGAGTACCGGCGTTCATTAGGGCATCGTATGGTATCACGGTGTACCTGAAGGTTGCGAATATGTAGTCGAAGTAATCCGCAGGATCAATCGTCTTTGCTAGTCCTGTCTGGTGGAATGTAACGGCTGCGTCAACCGTTCCATCTGCCGCCTCAAGCCTTTCTATAATAAGGTCGAAGCTTGTTGCAGGATCATCTTCGACGGCCGCCGTCCAAGAGAACGCCCAGCTATAGTCGGGCCTTTCGGTTACTACGTCATTAAGGTCCACCTGTAAGGGTGCCAACAAATCAATGATGTAGTAACCCATCTCTTGCCATACGCTCATCATAGGAACGCCGTCGTAAAGCGGCCTTAGGTAGAATTTATAGACCTGCACTGTCCCATCCACGCCCACAGGCACTACATGCCCTACAGGCCACAGGTTTTGGACCAGCACATAATACCATTGGGTACTCGCGTTATCGACCTCTAGATCGAATGTTACTTTGTTTGGATCCCAGTTTATAAATCCTTCCGGAGCATTAATGAACCTATCCCATTGTACTAGAAGCTCCCTGTCGTTCATCGGAACTCCAACTGCAGCATCAGTTCCGCTTACGTGCTGGACATCAAATAGGTACTCGCTTATTTTTGGAAGCGGGAATATGAACTGTGAGTTGACGTCTATCCACTCGCTCCATAATCCAATATGCCCATCCCTGTCGTGTGCTCTGACCCTGGACTGCCATGTCACATACACGTTGCAGTTCGGGAAGAGAGCCGCCCAGTCAATTTCCTCTGTCAGGTCAGTCTGGCCTTCCCAGGTATGATGCCCGTTCTCGCTTCTGATCTCCACATCATAAGATACAGCCTCGGAAGCAGAGCTCCAAGCCACCGCGGCAGAGTCAAATGATGTTATTACGGTAGTGAGGCCCGGCGCCGCGAACGTGAATGGCATCCATTCAGAATAGCTCGCATTGCCGAGGTTGTCATAGGATATCACCTGGTACTCGAAGCTTCCGAATATGTAGTCGAAGTAGTATTCCGGATCCATGTTGAAGAACATGGGCGGAAGTCCTTCTTCTGCGAGGATCTCGATCCAGACCTCCGCATCTACAGTTCCGTCCAATGCTTCAAGCCTTCTCACGACCAGGTCGAACTTTACCGGATCGAAAGAAAGGAATGGAGCTACTGGGCCATCTGCGACTATAGCGCCTGATCCGATACTATTGATCCCATTCGGTCCGGGAGGCGGGGCAATAGGCCCTTCCGGTGCAGACCATTCGAACAGCCAGTTGTAATCAGGCCTGCTTGTTTCCACCTCTTCCAGGACTGCAGCACCGGGGCCCTTGAGATCTATGAAGTAGGGGCCCTTAACGGTATAACTAGCGCTCATCGGCTGATCATCGTAAAGAACCTTGAGGCTGAATGCATGGGCTACAACATCGTCCTCAATTCCAACAGGTACGATGTGCCCGTTTGTCCAGTTGGCATTGAGGTTGGCGAGGGTAACGTTATGCCATGCGGTCCACCACCCGCCGAGAGGCTGCGTCATTGATACACAATCAACTTCCAGGCTGAAGGTTACCAGATCAGGATCCCAGTTTATAAAACCTTCAGGCCCGCTTGCCATCTTTTGGAACCTCACCAGAAGCTGCCTGTCGTTCATAGGTTCCATGGCTGGTGCATCTGTGAAGTCGAGCTTCAAAACGCTGAAATCATAATTCATTATCTGAGGCAGACTGAAGTTAAATTCATACCAGTCGCTCCAGGTCCCCACATTGCCATCAACGTCATATGCCCTTACCCTTGCAGACCATACCTGGTATACGTTGGTTGCGGGGAACAACGTGGCCCAGTCTATCGCCTGGCTTGTCGCGGTAAGCCCATACCACATGTGATAGCCGTTGTTGCTTCTTATCTCTACATCGTACTTAACGGCCTCGGTTACTGCACTCCATGCCACCGCAGTACTGTCGAAACTGCTAATTGCTGCAGTTAACGCGGGTGCTGGGAATGTGAACTCCTTAACCCTGGGTACGCTCGCGTTGCCCAAGGCGTCATATCCGATAACCGAGTACTTGAAGGTTCCGAAGATATAGTCGAAATACTCGGTCGGATCTATCGTGGCCGTAATTTCTTCAACAAGATGAAGCTTAACTGTTGCGTCGATTGTTCCGTCCTCTGCCTCCAGCCTGTCTATTATCAGGTCATAGCTAACGGCCGGATCAGCTTCAACATACGGCACCCAATCGAATTCCCATGAGTATATTGGCCTTGCAGTGACCACATCGGCCAACCAGACAGGCTCTGGCCCTCTGAGGTCCACTATTACAGGCCCATATTGCGAAAGCACACTAAGAGGGACTCCTTCGTACATTGCCTGTACTCTAATGTAGTACATGGCGTCATCGCCCTCTTCTCCCACCTGCAACAGATAGCCATCGGGAGAGAGGTCGCTATCCCTCATCTCAACTTGGATAAATGGTATGCCTGGGACACGGATTACGTCTAGCTGGTATGTTACTTTGTTAAGGTCCCAATTGATGAAGTTCAAAGGAGAGATACTCGTAAATCCAGTCCAAAGCGCCAATAAGTATCTATCATTAATTGCTGTACCATCAGTAGGCGCAAGTCCGTTATATTTGGTGTTGACGATTAAGGGCATGGCCGGTTGTACCGGCAACGGGAAGTTGAACTCGGAGTGATCATCCACCCAGTCGCTCCAAGCCCCGATATTGCCATCCCTGTCATGCGCCCTGACTCTTGCCTGCCAGGTCTTATAAACGTTGCAGTCGGGGAATAGGACTGCCCAGTCAATAGTCTCGACAAGGTCCGTCTGACCCTCCCATAGATGATGCCCGTTTTCGCTTCTTATCTCGACATCATATGAGACAGCCTCGACGGCTTCGCTCCAGGTAACATCCACTTCATCAAAGGACGTTATCGTAGGAGAGAGCGTCGGCGCGGCAAATGTAAATACTTTGCTAACGGGAATACCTGCATTGCCTAACAGGTCATAAGGTATTACCGTATATCTGAACCTGCCGAAAATGTAATCGAAGTACGCTTCAGGGTTCACTGTAACTCCCTGAGTTTCGCCGCTGATCGTCACAGATGCGTCAACCGTACCATCCGTGCCTTCCAGCCTTTCGATTATCAGGTCATAGCGAGTAGCGCTATCTTCCTCTTCAGCTGCAGCCCACACAAATGGCCAGCTGTATGCACCCGCCGGAGGCCTTACAGGGGCTACATCTGATAGGCTCACAGCTAGAGGACCCTTCAGGTCAATAATATATGGGTACTCGGAAACCCAGTACATGAGAGGAACTCCATCATAAAGAGGCCTGATCCAGAAGGAGTATGAAGTCTCTTCTCCTTCAATCCCTACAGGTACAATATGCCCTACGGCATATTGATTTTGTATTAGGGTATAGTACCAAGATGAGCCGTTCGCCAGAGATTCGCTGCTAACGATATCGACTTCCAAGTCGAAAGTGACTTTGTTGTAGTCCCAATTGAGGAAGTCAACTTCACCCATAAACTCTGGCTCGTTTGCCAGCATAGGCCACCTTACAAGCAACTCCCTGTCTGTCATAGGCGCATTGATATTTGCAGTTGCACCGTCTATATGCAGGACATCGTATGCGAAGGTGGTCATTTGCGGCAATTGGAAGTCGAATGTTGTTTCTGCGCTCCATGCTCCAACATTGCCGTCCCTATCATATGCGCGAACCTTTGCTTTCCAGAGCTTGTAAACATTCGCGCCTGGGAATAGGGCTTCCCAATCTATTGATTCTGATAAATCTGTCTGAGCAAGCCATGTATAATGCCCGTTCTCGCTCCTAATCTCCACATCATAGCTTACAGCTTCAGTAGCAGAAGTCCACTCTACTTCTATGCTATTGAATGAAGTAATCGTTGGAGAGAGAGTAGGCGCGTCGAAGGCGAAAACTTGACTTACAGGAGTTCCCCTGTTTCCTAATAAATCGAACGGAGTGACTGTCACTCTAAATCTGCCAAATATCTTATCGAAAATCACTCTCGGATCGACTCCAACGCCGAAAGTAGAAGCAATATTACTATAACTGCGACTCCAAGTTCCAACTACTGTTTCATCAAGAGTCCCCTCGACACTTTCTATTTTAAAGTCTGCCCCATATTGTGGGTCAGTTTCACTGGCTCTTGTCCAATTGAAATCCCACAAATAATTGGGCCGATATAAAAGCGGCGTGTCAAGAGTAACGGCGGCAGGCCCTTTCAAATCAATTACTAGATCAAAGCTGTCAGGCGCGATCACAGTTGATAGCTTTACTCCATCGTAAAATACATCTACAGTGAAGTGATAGCTGATCACTTTTCCTAATTCGCCTACTGGAACATTTATGCTAGTAGTTCCATTATTTATTCCTGTTACCTCGTACTTCTCAGCAGAATCTCCACTCATTTGAGCAATGAGTTCAAAGGTAATAAGGTTTGGATCGAAATTTGTAATATTTGGCGCTGTATACTGTGGCCATTCTACTAAGACTTCTCTGATATTTGTCCTGGTGCCGGTCGTCAAGGCACTCCCAAAGACATCTGACACAGTGAAGTCTAGCGGAACAACTTCTGGCAATGCTAGTGTAAAGGACGGAGAAGCCTGCATCCATGGGCCATCGACACCATCGCTATTATAGGCCCTTACAAAAGCCGTCCAGCCAGTATAGACATTTTGCCCGGGAAAGGCCGTTGACCAAACGAAAGAGATCCCAGTTGTTGTTACGTTTATCCATTTTCTCTCAAGGCCATTTGTGCCCATTAGCGCTACTTCAAACCTCTCTGCTCCCGCTTCCGCAGTCCAGTTGATAGTAGCACCTGTCGAAGTGCCTGACATGCCCACTGATATCATGCGAGGTCCGCTTACGTCCTCCGTATATAATAATGTGTACTCTACCCAATCATGATCAGGAATCAGCAATCTTAAAATATCGGGCCGTACTCTTAAATGATATATTCCGTAAGGTAATGGCCCAGAGGTCCCCGGTAAATCAACCGATATCAGCCCTGGATATGAGCTGCTATAGTAGTCACCTCCTATTAACGTTCCCACCGTATTCCCTGAAAGATTAAGACCTCCCCATTGTGTGAATTCCCACTCATAATCCAGTATGTAATATCGCCCATACGGATCAGCAAGGGGAAGGGGATCAAAGTTTTGTGCGTCGGGGGCCCAGCTTATTGATCCGTTGGTTGTATTAATTGAAAGATTGCTCACAGCGGCCGATGCCGGTATTGCCACAAATAAGGCAATTGCAATAACTGCAACTGCTGTAATCATACTTCGCCAATTTCTTCGCCTCATTCGCTTACCTCCCTTTTTATTAGGTTTCAAATTCTTGAGGTATTTATCATTCTCATATCAGATCCTTTCCTATTTCTTTTTAAACCTCAAATTCTGTATCATCTCTTGTTGTTTCGTTTCTTTTTTTCAATACATTGTTAAGAGTTTTCTTAGCTTCCTTTCCCTCTATAAAAAGCTTTTCTGCATGCTTTGCGAATAAAACAATCTACACATTTATCCAACTTAATATATACTGCCAATAACAGCGTTATCCTTCTTAGCTTTTCTGTTTATTTGCCTGATATCCTTGGTTATGCCAATAGTTCCATCTATGATATATATATTTGCCATATGTACCATGTTCTATTATACGTATTCAAATAATGACAGTTTCGGTGTTGCCATCTATAGATCAAAGCAAGGGCCGCCCCATTGAAGGAGCGGCCCCTGCTTCGTTTATTCGGTCAGCTTGCTTGATCTAGTCTTCCGGTACCAGTTCCTCGGGATTTGCGTCGAAGAAGATCTCCATCAGGTAGATCTTGTATTCGCCGCTCGCATCCCACACCAATGTGAACTTCATGTTCCCTGTGTCGGATACCCATACCGGATCCAAGCCCAGCATCACTGCCAGCTCTTCCACCGCGAAGTCCTGTTCGTACTCGGGCATCGTCAGCAATTCGTCCGGCTCCACGTTGCATATCAGCTCCGTGGTTGCCAGATCCATCACATAACCCTCGCTTCTTAGCGTCAGCTGGTAGGTCTCATCAGCATTCAGCTCGCCCATCAGTTGCGCCCTGCTCTTTGTCTGAGTGTGTACGAACCCTTCGTAGATCTCAAGCTGGAACCCGTCCGCCAGCATGAAGTCTATCGTGTCGACGTCGAACCCTTCGATCGCTCCCACGAATGCCTCAAGCAGCTCGCGCGCTGACTGGTCTGCCTCTGCCTCATCCCACTCGCCGTTGATGCAGCCCGACATTCCTACTAGCATCATCAACGCCAGGACTGCGGCAAGAACCCTAAGAGTCTTTTTCATTCTTCTTTACCTCCTTTACGTTCCGCCGCTCGGCTAGTCATTAAGGGCAGGGCGGAAACGGCCGAAGCCGAACCCTGTCCTCTGGTTCAGGTAGATGTAACTGAACGCATCAACCGTGAACTGCACTACTATGTCGTCCTCTTCTACGTATGCGTAGATCTCAAGCTCGCCCATGTCGTCCGCTTGTATCATGTCGCGTACGCTTTCAAGCAGTACCAGGTAGTACAGGTCGCTTCCGTACGGCGAGTCTATCAGCCTGAAGTCTGTGCCCTCTACAAGCAGTGTCCCGTTGAGCCTGAACTCCAGCGTGTAGCCCTCCAGGCCGAAGATGTCGAAGCTTATCGTCGCGTACGTGTTGTTGTTCACTGTCCCGATTAGCTGCTTCTCACCCATCCAGTTGTCATACAGGTTGATGAACGGGTATGTGCCGTAGTTGCCCCCGCCGGACCATACCGACGTGAACTCCCCTGCTATCGGGCCGCCGAGGTTCTCCAGCCTGTCGTAAGGTATTACCGTGTAGCGGAAGATGCCGTCGATCGTCTCTACGTACTCGAACGGATCCATCTCCAACAGGTACTTGCCTTCCTCGAAGCCGAAGCTGTAGGCTCCTATGCTGTCGTCTTCGGGCTCTTCATACTCTACTGGCAGGTCGATCATCGCTATCGCGTGAGTCGTGTCGCCTTCCAGCCTTTCTAGTACGAACAGGAACCCTCCTAGGCCTACTTCCTCATCTGTCGCTATGTCCCATGTGAACAGCCAGCTCGGATACTCCTCGTCTGTGCTGCTGTAACTCGGCGCCTCGGCTCCTTCTATGAACTCTGGCCTCTCCAAGTCGATAGCAAACACATTAGAGTAGATCCAGCCTGTCTGCTCAGTCTGGTACTCGGCTCTCACACGGCCTCTGTAATATGTCGTCTCGTCGGTGATGCCGACCGTGACTTCAGATTCCATGTAAGTCGGGTTCCAAGTGAGTGAGTATTCCTTAACATTTACCCACCCTGCGCCAGTTGACTTCTGCAGCTCGAATACGTAATCGACCTGCTCCATATCGAGGCCTATCACTGGTACGCTAGGTACTGACCAGCTGAATAGGGCCGTCCTCTTGTTGGAGAATTCGAGAATGAAATCCCAGATGCTGTTCTCTTCGCCTACCAGCTCATAATTCATGCTCCAAGGCGCTATTGCGCTGTTCAGGGTGTAAACGAAGCTCACCCATCCAGAGGAGCTGAGATTTCTGAACTGGTCATAAGCGCTTACTCTCCACCAGTATGATCCGAACACGCTCCAGTTGAGCTCAAGAGGATTGACTGTCGTGCTCGTACCCGTAAGGTCGAGGGTGTAGTCGTTTATAACTAGGCCTGTTACTGGATCCCTCTTCTGAAGCTCGAACACATAACCTGTTGTGTCCGCGCCTCCGCCATTGACCCAGCTGAATGTCCACGGAGCAACCGCTATGTTATGTACTAGGCCTGTAGGTACCCCTGGTGCCTTCAGGTCGATTACATATGTCTGCTTGGTCACTGGAGATACCTGCGTTACTTTCACCCCATCGTAGAACATGTCTACCGTGAAGCTGTAACCTATCTCCTTGCCGACCTCGCCGACAGGTACTTGTACATTGGTTTCTCCGTTGTTGATACCTACTACGTCGATAGACTGAGTTGAGTCGATGCTTAGTTGCGCCTTCAGCTGGAACGTGACCTTCGTCTTGTCCCAGTTGATGAAGCCGGCAGGCATCGAGTTATACTCAGCCCACTTCACGAAGAGGTCTCTGACGTTCATCTTGGTCGGCGATACAGGTGCGACGCTTCCGTCGAACTTGTAAACCTCAAAGCTCAGAGCCGAGAAGTTAGGAAGTCCGAAGGTTGCTACATTGCTGTACCATAGGCCTGCATTGCCGTCCCTGTCGTACGCCCTGACGCGAGCCGTCCACCTGGTGTACACGTTCTTGCCTGGGAACAGGATTGCAAGGTCTATGGCCACGCTTGTTCCTGTGTAATTCTGCCAGATGAACTCTAGTCCATTGTCGCTCATTATCCACATATCATATTTCACTGCTTCGGCTGCAGCGCTCCAAGACAGCAGCGTCTGTGTAAGCGTTACGCTGCTTATTGTCTTGGCGGGTGCTGGTACCGAGAACGCAACTTTACTTGATGTGCTTGTGTTGCCCATCGAGTCGCGGCTTACTACCATGAATTCATAGTCACCGAATACCCTGTCGCCGAAGTGAGTCGTAAGCTCGAAGTTCGACAGATAAGGCGTTGTGACATTTGTCTGTACATAAGTCGCGTCAACTGCTCCGCTTACATTAGACAGCCTGTTTACTATAACGTCATAGTTCACAGGGTCAGATGCGGTCGACCACATAAAGTTCACCTTGTATGAGGTCGGCGCTCCTGCTCTGTCAATTGTTGGTGCATTGGGACTTGCAGCAGTCGGTGCCTTGAGGTCTATTACATAGACGCCCTTGGACAATATTGCCGACTGGGTTACGAGTACTCCGTCGTAGAACATATCCACGGTGAAGGTGTATCCGATCTCCTTGCCTGCTTCTCCGACGGGCACAAGAACGCTGGTCTCGCCGTTGTTGATCTCAACTACGTCGAGAGTCCTTGTCGAGTCGATGCTGAGCTGGCCCTTCAGCTGGAATGTTACCTTGCTCTTATCCCAGTTGATAAAGCCTGCTGGTACTGTATTGTATTCCGCCCACCTTACGAACAGCTCCCTATCGATCATCTTCGTGGGGGAAACTGGTGCGACTGTGCTGTCTGACTTATAGACTTCAAAAGTCAGGCCTGTAAAGTTAGGCAGACTGAGTGTGAACGTGCCGGAGTACCAGTCTCCGACATTTCCGTCCCTGTCATAAGCCCTTACATACGCTACCCACTTAGTGTAAACATTTTGGCCTGCGAATAGCGTTGCGAGGTTTATTGCCAGAGGCGAGGTGGTCAGATTCTCCCACTCATACTCGAGACCGTTGTCTCCGACTAGCTTGACATCGTAGGATACCCTTTCGATTGACGTAGCCCATGAGATCTGCGTTGAGCTTGCCGTCACTGTGCTGACGTTAAGGCTCGGCAGTCCTTGAGAGAACGTCGCCGTTGCAGGTAGGCTTGCGTTGCCTAGCGAGTCATATGCTACTACTGAGCAGTTGTAGAAGCCGTATACTCTGTCGCTGAAGTAAGTCGCGGGACTGAAGTTCAGCAGCTCAGATACGGTAAGGCCCTTCGCTATATGGGTAGCATCAACTGCTCCGCCTGCAGCAGACAACCTGTTGATCGTCAGATCATAGGTAGTTGCCGTAGCCATGTCATTCCAGTTGAAGTCCCAATCAAAGGTCGGTCCTGCAGTAACAGGATTGACTGTTACGCCAAGACCTGTAGGTGCTGCTGGTCCTTGAAGGTCGATTGTAAACGGACCCTTTTGTGACCATGCAGACATCATCGGGACACCATCGTAGAGCGGTCTGAAGTAGAACATGTAATCCTTTACATAGTCTTCTACTCCTACTGGTACAACGTGTCCTTCTTCTATGAACTGGTTCTGCAGTAGAGCGTAATACCACCTTTCCAGCGGGATCGAAACATCAACCTGTAGATCGAATGTTACCTTATTGGGATCCCAGTTGATGAATCCTGCTGGAGCGACATCGAATTTTCCGAATGTCACTCGCAGCTCCCTGTCGGTCATAGGTGTGCTCGGATTGGCAATACTTCCATCAGCATGCCTCACATCGAACAAATACGCACTAATGAGAGGTAGTGGGAAGTTGCCT
The DNA here is from genome assembly GCA_963823655.1 of uncultured Bacillota bacterium. GTDB lineage: Bacteria > Bacillota > DTU025 > DTU025 > MWDF01 > MWDF01. The sequence continues at coordinate 191,039 of CAWGMK010000013.1, read as the reverse complement.
TCTGCGCTAAGCGGGCTCCAATCTCCTGTTCTGCCGAGGCTGTCAACAGCCCTTACCCTTGCCCTATAGGTGGAGTACACGTTACCGTGCGGCCACCATGCAGCAGGATCAAATGCGAGGTTCATAGTCTCTCCTGAGAGTGTTTCGTCATGTTCAAGCCCGTTTGCCCCATAAACCTCAACCTGATATTCCATTATATGAGGTTCATTAGCTAGGTCTAAGTCAGGGCTGACCCATGAGAAACCAGTCAGCATGCCCGGATTGACAGCAGTCGGGGCCGCCATTGCGAATCCTTCGAACTCAATTTCGAATTGATCGCTCATGGCGCTTCCGGCATCGTCATACAACCAGCCGCCCATAGGCATCTCATAGCCGTAATACACCTTTACTCTGTAATCGCCTGCAGGATAATCATAGTCTCCGGCGCAGAATTCAGCGTGCATTACTGGGTCTGTTAGATGCACTCCAGGACCCGGTGTGTAGGGATAGATGAAGTCTGTCTCATCGACAGCTATCCATGCTCCGAGATTGGGGTCTAAGTACTGAAGTTGTGCTTTGTAATGTATGTTGGTGAGGAACACTCCGAAAGGCTTATGGTCTACGGCCCTCCAGCTTGCTCTTACCCTCTCTGCAGTAAGCATCTCTATGCTGACGCTGCCCGCAAGCTTGTCTAGGTCGGTTATCTTGCCTAGGGCATCGTACAGAGTGTATTCGAACACCAGCGGATCCATATTGTTGCCATCCATGAAGTCGTTATCTGACGGCACTGTATTATCGCTGGTGCGCACACCGAACCTGTACCAGCCGAAAGGATCTCCGAACGGCAGGAACGGTGTGATGTCGGATTCGAAAGTCGCCTGATCCACGGTCCAAGTGACTAACGCCCCAGGATATGAGAGGGTCCAAGGCGATACCGTTATTGCCGGCCCAAATGTCATCTCCCTGAGGAAAGCCTGCCACTCGTCGAAGTCAGGCGTCAGCGGCGCTACGAAAGTGAAAGTCCATGGGTTGCCGAATGCTTCAGTAATCGGCTCTTCCACCATCGTCTTCGCGGTTGCCGGATCTGGATTAAGGTCATCGACTTCCCAGTTGTCGATTTCAGCATCAGGCGATACATCTTCAAATGAGCCCGAGCCTCCGCCCAAGGCATCTCCGAAGTTGTTGTACTGCATGTTGACTATCGCTTTATAGAAAGTCACTGACGCTGGGGGTGTACCGAATACGCGGGAGTGAGTATCATTATCCCACGGTACATCATGTTGTGAGAAGAGCGAATATGGCCCTGCAAATGCTGTTGAGTCTTGGTATTCAACAAACGATTGCAGGTATAAGTCGTTCCCATAATAGGTTAACGGTTTCGCAGGCAACTGCCATGCAGTCGTAAGCGACAATCCGCTAGTTACGCCCTGCTCAAATGTATTAGGTACCGGTCCGCCAGACGGATAAGGTCCTACTACATATTCAGGTACCTGCGTTCCAGGCGGGTAGGCGCCGTAATACGTTGCACCAGGTGCCGGAGCAGCGAACGGCGGGCATACAGTCTCGAAGGCCATGCTCGTCATTCCCATTTCATGCATGGCAGTGGTTGGGCAGTATACCCGTGGAGTCGCCTCAACGCTCCAGTCATTGTATTTATTGACGAAATTCGGATTCGATAAATCAGCTCCCGGGTTTACGGTAAGCTGTATCTCGCCCGTTGCCAAAGGAACCATAGTAGGGAATTCATTTTCAGTAAAGATACTTCCATCATAGATGAAGCGTAGCCATACATTATTGATGTAACCCGTAGGTCCTTTAATGCCCCAGGCATAATCGTTATAATCGTCATGATAGGTAACGGTAAATACCCACGGATTTGCATCCGGGTCTAAGGTTACATTTGCCACTATCGATGGAGTCCCGTAAGGTATGCCGTAAGGACTGGCTGAATTTGAGCCTCCGGCTTCTCCATCATCGGGCGCAAAGGCTTGTACAGTCATTGTCCAATAATGGGCATTTTCCGTTTCATAGATATTGCTCAAGGTCGAGTCATCAACTGGATTAAAGTCAATAGCGAAGTTCTTATCTCCGTCTTCTATTCCCTGAGTTATATATCCTATAGCATAGCCATAGTATGATCCGTACAGTCTCCATTCGAAGTAATCAGGGTCTACTCCCGGAGCTGCATATGAATAGTTAATCACCCAGTCTGGTGCCCCCGTAACATTAAGCGTAACTGTTTCGGGTGCCCAAGGGGTTGCATTGATTGTCGTTGTACCTGGAAGGCTCGACAGCATTGATTCGGTATCTCTAACAATTACCGAAATGCTGTTGGCATCCCAGAAATACAATGGATCTATCGCACCAGTATCATATGCGCCGGAGTTTGCAATCCATCCGCTGTTGTATGGAACACCGTTTACTGTCCATTCGACATAGGCGCTCTCAACTCCAGGCTGCACGCTCCATGTTATATGGTATGTGCCATCTGGATTCCAGACTTCCTCCACAGCCGCTACGGTAGGCGTCAAAGGAAGAATGGTGAAATGCTGGGTCTGTGTCAGCGAGTTAGGTGTGGGCATATCCTCTACATCTACAGCGTAGATAGCGAGGTCATAATGCCCAGGGCCAAGTGGAGTGACCGTGCCCGCAATTCCATTGTCTAGGTCGTCAGTCCAAATAGTCCCATCGAAAGTCGCCGCTGGCGGCAGTGATGTATTGGCCCTCTGTGTTAATGAGGCTAACGCCCCATTCAAATATAGCTGCCAAGAATAGTAATCTACGAAATTTGGGACCGGAATAGGAGGCAGTGGAGGCAGTGGTATATAAATCGGAAAAGCTGCTGTTGCTGGATACCACGTAATTGCTCCAGTGTCCCCGTCCATCGTAAAAGGCAGTCCAGGTTGGCTTGGCGAGGCACTAACTGCGAATGCCATGGCAAGCACAATGCTAACGACTAAAGATAATCTTAACCACTTTGTTTTCAAGTTCTACCCTCTCCTTTCTGAAGAGTATCTACTAGCTGTCTAAAGTAATCCATTTCGGTTTCCAAGCAGCCCTCCTCTCGGTTTTCTATTATTGGGATGATCTCGCTGCTAAACGCCACTATATATGCGCTCTGCCTATACGCAAAATTCAGCATCCCTTCCGCGATGCCTTTCCCTTACGTATTTTCTTAGATATTATCTTCTTCTAATTTCGCTAAACTCCTGCAAAGATATATTTACTTTATCGGATTAGTTAGTTGGCTGGCTTTTACATATATTAACAAAATAGCGAAAACGGGGGCCTTATCGCCCCCGCTTCTCATTTCCCTTATTTAACTGTGTTTATTGGACTATTTTCGAAAAGTCCGCCATTCTAAGTGCCAGAATTTCTATCGACTTGATAAGCCCCAATCTGTTTTTCCGTATGTATTCATTTTCGCACATGACCATTATATCGTCGAAGAATGTATCAATTGCCGGTTTTAGTGCCGCGAACCTGTTCATTGCCTTGGCGTAAGAATTAACGTCGGCACCTTTTTCCAGTAATCTTCCTATCTCCTTCTTTGCATCCTCGTATTCTTTTTCTAGGGCAATTTCGGCGTCCTCAGTAAATGCTGAGCTTTCGAATGTGCCGTCATGCGCGCTCTTTGCTATGTTTCTTACCCTGACGAAGGCTGTACCAAATTCCTGCATCCAACCCTCATCTGCATCCCTTTCAAGAGCTCCCAGGGAGATCCTGATCACTGCCGGATCGCTTATGCCAAGCGCCATAGCAGCATCAATGAGGTCATATCTGTGCCCTTCTTCAAGTAGGAGGCCCCTTAGCCTTCCTGCGGCAAATTCCTCCAAGTCCTTCATAATCTCGGCTTTCGGACGAGGGATTGAATCTGACCAGATGCCCTCAAGAGCAGCCCTCATCATTTCAATCAGGCCAATCGCGGGCCTTCTGGTTTCATGTATCGCGAGGAGCCCCAGCATGCTCCTTCTTAGGGCATAAGGATCTGCCGAACCTGTTGGCACCTGTCCGATACCGAAGTATCCCGCCAGGCTATCTGCCTTATCGGCCATAGCCAGTGCCGCCCCTATTCTAGAGGAAGGAAGCTCTCCACCTGCCACTTTAGGCATGTAATGCTCAGCAATCGCTTTTGAGACTTCCTCAGATCTACCTTCAAGCCTTGCGTAAATGGATCCGACTTCGCCTTGCAGTTCAGTAAACTCACGGACCATGTTTGTAGCAAGATCGCATTTCATCAGCTTACCGGCTTCGCTGATATGTTCAAGTTGCCTTGCATCAGGCTTTCCATCGACGTCCCCGGCCTCGGCGATTTTCACTGCCAGCTTCGTAACCCTCTCCGATTTGTCCAGCATAGAACCCAGGCCTTCGGCTAATGATAAACCTGACAGGTTCTCAGCCCTTGCAGCAAGTCCGATCTTCATGTCATCCTCAAAGAAGAACCTCGCATCAGAAAGCCTTGCTGCCAGCACCCTTTCATTCCCATGGCGGACATTGTCGAGCCCTGGCACTGAGCCATTCCTTACAGCAATGAACCTGTTCATCAGCTTTCCGCCCCGCTTCACAGGGAAGTAGCGCTGATGCCCCTGCATAGGCGTCGTTATGCATATTTCCGGAAGTTCAAGATACCTCTCGTTAAAGCCTCCTGCAAAGGCAGTCGGATACTCTACAAGGTAGACTACCTCTTCTAGAAGCGCCTCCTCGATTACGGCAGTGCCGCCCAGCTCATCTGCAACAGACGCAAGCTTGGACCTTGTAATCGACTCGCGTTCTTTCTGGTCCACGATAACGCCTGCGCTCTTCATTGCATCAATATAGCTCTCTGCGTTCTTTATGCTTACAGGGCCTGATGGGCCCATTGTCCTGTGCCCCCTGCTCAGTTTTCCGGCCTTAATACCCTCGAAGGTAAGGTGCAGTGACTCGTCGCCCCACATCAGAACTATCCATCTGATTGGCCTTACGAACCTGAAATCGGATGATCCCCATCTCATGTTCTTCGGGAATGCCAATGAGCGGATTATCCCGTCGCATATCGCCGGTATAACATCGCTTACCCTTTTGCCTGCTTCATGAACGAAAGCATAGACATAGTCCCCGTTCGCATCGGTTATCCTCTGCAATGATGCGGGATCTACGCCTTGTGACCTTGCAAAGCCCTTCTGCCGCCTTGGTAGTCTTGCCTTCCGCATCGAATGCAGCCTTCGCTGAAGGCCCCTTCACCCTGCGGTCCAGATCCCCCTGGTACTCCGACAGGCCCTCAACATGCATAGCCAGCCTTCTGGGCGTAGCGTAAACTTTAACCTCTTTATAGGCAAACCTCGCATCTGCCAGGGATTTCGCTCCGGCAGCCTTGAGGTCCTCTATGGCTTTGGGGATAAACCTCGCTGGTATCTCCTCAGTTCCGATTTCGAAGAGGAGGTCGCGGAAATTCATATCTGCCATTACTTCGCACCTCCGTTCAGGAGCGGGAAGCCAAGCTCCTCGCGCTTCTTAAGCCACGCCGACGCAGCCTTCTTCGCCAAATTCCTTACCCTTCCCATATAGGCTGCGCGCTGTGATGCTCCGAACGCGCCCCTTGCGTCCATAAGGTTGAAGCTGTGTGAACACTTGAGCACGTGATCATATCCGGGCTGCACGAGCCCCATATCCAGAAGCCTCCTGGCCTGAACCTCATTCGCCTCGAAATCGGCCTTCAGGTGCTCTGTATCGGCAGCCTCGAAAGCGAACTTTGAGTACTCGAACTCCGCCGCTTTATAGACCTCTCCGTACTTGATTCCGGGGGCCCATTCCAGCTCATACACATTGTCGACGCCCTGCACATACATCGCGATACGCTCAAGGCCGTATGTAATCTCTGCAGGGACGGGTTTCGTATCCAAACCGCCCACCTGCTGGAAGTATGTGAACTGGGTTATCTCCATGCCGTCTAGCCAAACTTCCCAGCCGGTTCCCCATGCGCCAAGGGTTGGCGCCTCCCAATTGTCCTCTACAAATCTGATATCATGCTCGGCAGGATCGAATCCAATCGCTTTCAGGCTATCAAGATACATCTCCTGCACTCCATCAGGACTGGGCTTCAAGACCACCTGGTACTGGTGATGCTGAAACAACCTGTTAGGATTCTCCCCATACCGCCCGTCCGCCGGCCTTCTTGAAGGCTGAACATATGCCGCGTTCCAGGGCTCAGGGCCCAGGACGCGCAGGAAAGTGTGTGGGCTCATTGTCCCCGCACCTACCTCAAGCACGTAAGGCTGGATTATCATGCAGCCCTTTGAGGCCCAGTAAGTCTCCAGTTTGAAAATCAGCTCCTGTAAGTTCAATTCGTTTTCCTCCTACCGTTGCGGCTACCTTGCAAGTACTTCCGCAAGCCAAGCCGAAAATGTCACTTCTATGAAAGATGCCACAAGCATCAATGGAACTATTACCGTGAAGAACAGGAGCAAGGCATCATATCCAGCCTTCTTTATCTTGGACCCGTCCACTGCCTTTGGTTACCCATAGCGGCAGCAGCATCCCAATCCTCAGGCTTATCGCAGCTCCTATGAAGAATGCTGCCAGCTCGAAGATGCCGTGGGGCATCAATCCAACAAGCACTGTAATAGGCGCAATACCGGTGGCTTCGGCGGTTGCTTTAAGCATAGCTCCCAGCATTATCGAATTCATGAGCGCTACCGTCATCACAGGTATGATCGGAAACCATGACATGCCTATAACTATTATGACGACCCTCATATTGTGAATGAAGACCGAAAGCCACTGTTCGAGCAACGGCATGGAGCGAAGGCTTACAGCCAGGTCTTCGACACCTTTTATCATTACCCCGATATTGCCGAAGTCACCCGCCGATCGCATATAGCCCAGGACAGAGGCGGTTGCCGACAGGAAGACCATGAAAATGAGATAGCGGGTGATCGAATTCAATGCGCCTGCCGTCATCGATATTAGATTGGGCCCAGCCTTTCCCATCGGTTTGCTCCTTTACACTGAAAAGTGCGTAAAAATAGCCTTCCGCCCCGCTCAGGGACGGAAGGCCGAAGCTTTCCGCGGTTCCACCCTGATTGACGGGGTCAGAAATTCTCCCCGCCCTCTTTCTTGAAGACTGCCTCAGGGCCGCCCTGCGCCGCTAAAGTGCAAACCGGATCCCACCTACCCCGGCTCTCTTATTGCCAGCTACGCGCTTTCATCCCTTCATCGGAGATATTCGTATATAAGTAGAGTATTCGCAAAATGCCCGCAATGTCAACGGACATCGGCCCTTATTCGGCTACAGTGTTGCTTAAGCTTGCCAATGCCGTCAATTTCGACTTCTATTTCATCACCCGGCTTAATTGATCCCACGCCGTCAGGAGTCCCTGTGAAAATCAGGTCCCCGGGTTCAAGTATGAACTGATGGGAGATAAAGCTAACGAGGCGATCAGGCGATGCTATCATATCGGCGAGAGCCGCTTCCTGCCTTAACTGGCCGTTCTTCCTAAGCCTGATCATAGCCCCATCTTCCGGCCTTTGGGTTTCTATCCATGGTCCCATCGGCTTATATGTGGCGAAGGCCTTGGCCCTTGTCCATTGGCCGTCCTTCTTCTGCAAAGTCCGGTCAGATATATCGTTCCCGCATGTATAGCCGAGGATGTATCTGTGCGCATCCTCTTCGGGCACATCCTTCGCCCTCCTGCCGATCACGATTACTAGCTCGGCCTCGAACTGCGTTGGGTTGCCCGGCCTTGCGATCTTTATAGTATCCCCCTGCCCGCAAAGCGCAGTCCTCGGGACCATGAAGAGCATCGGCTCATCGTTCTCCTGTACCTGCCAGCCGCTGGCCGCTGCCTTATCTATATGAGAGCGGTAGTTCAGCCCAATGCATATCAACTTCCCGCAGGTCTCATGGGCGGGAGCAAGGAATCTCACTTCTTCAACCGGGAACTGCTCATCGGTAATGTCAAGCCCAGTCATAATCTGGCCCTGGACAGCCCTGATTATGCCCTCTTCCACGACACCCCACCTTATTGCGCCCCTATGTTCGAATTTCACAAGCCTCATGCTTCTTACCTCCCTGTCTTTGCGTCCTTAAGCAGGTTTAAAGTCTCAAGGCTCCTCAGCCTGATGTCCCCTCTGTAGGAGAAGAACGCGGCAAGCGCGGATTCCAAGTCGTCCGCCGCAAGTTCGTCATATGAAATCGCAGCAACTTCCTCCCAAGTGCTCTTGTAAAGCTCAAGCGCAAGTGATCTGGACTCCTTCTCGAACCTTTGAACAGCCGGCGCATTCGCTGCGCAGGCGGGGCAGAGGCTGCCTCCGGTCTCGGGCGAGAACCAATGGAGATCATCTTTGGACCTGCAAACTGAGCAGGATGATATCTGCGGCATCACACCGTCGATGAAGAGCCTCTTAATCATGAATGCACAAGCAGCAATTGATGGGTGCACACCTGCTCTTAATGCATCTAACGCACCGTCAATCAAGGAGTAGGCTCGCTTGTCAGGCTGCCTTTCGACCGACATCTTAAGTGTGATCTCAGCGGCCAGGTTGGCGTAAGAGAGCCTGATAATATCGGATTCGATTTTCTCTGATGATTTGATCAGAGAGGCTTCAGTAACGGTATCAATGCTTTTTCCGCAGAAAAGTGACAGGTCTACCGTCGAGAATTGCTGGCAGGCGGGCCCCAACTTGCTCTTGGGTTTCCTTGCCCCCTTCACCTTTGCGTCGAATACGCCATCTTCCGCGCTGATAAGCGTAAGAATACGGTCTGCCTCTCCGAACTGCCTTGACCTGAGGACTATGGCCCTGGCCTTTTGCGGGCTCATCTACTTGCCCCGCCCTTTGCCGGCTCGTACCTTTCGGCCTCCGAGAACACGCAGCCGCAATACTTCTGCATATAGTAGCCGGCCTCTCTTGCCATAGTCCGGCTCTTTCGGTAAAGAGGCCTGAAGTCGTAGTACACGAACTCGACGCCGTGTTTTGCAGCTGCCTTCGCGCCTGCAGCTTTTATTGCCTCATGGTCCTGGTATGGGCTTATCGTTAAAGTGGTAGTGAACCTCGATATCCCAAGCCTCTTCGCGGCCTCCGCTGCGGCTTCCATCCTGATTTCGTAGCAGAATGCGCACCTGAGGGGCCTTGCGAAATCCGGGGCGCCGTTCATGAACGCATCAAGCCCGTAGGTGGCGTCGACCTCACCGGGCAGGCCATGCTGCCTAAGGTATTCGCCGAATGCTTCGAGCCTCGCCTTGAATTCCATATATGGATGTATGTTAGGGTTTTTGAACAGCAGGAACGGGCTTTCGCCCTCTGAAAGAAGCCTCTCTACGGAGGCGGTAGCGCACGGGGCGCAGCAGGCATGGACCAGGATGCTGCTCATATAAGCTTCTCCTGCCCTTCCTCCTCGGCCTTTTCCTGATAAGCCCTTCCCATGTGTTCGAAAGCGGCTCTTGTGGCTACCCTGCCTCTGGGTGTACGGTCTATGAAGCCAATTTGTATCAGGTAAGGTTCGTAAACGTCCTCTAGGGTCTCCCTTTCCTCATTGAGGGCGGCTGCCATTGTGTCTATTCCGACGGGGCCTCCCCCATACTTAAGGATTATCGTATCAAGAAGCCTGTGATCCAAGCCTGTCCAGGCCCCTTTCGTCCACTTCCATCATAAGAAGCGCCTCTGCGGCAACTGTCTTGTCAATCGACCCTGTACCCTTTACCTCTGCAAAGTCGCGAACCCTTCTTAGGAGCCTGTTTGCAATCCTCGGGGTGCCCCTCGAGCGCCTGGCTATTTCCGACGCGCCTTTTGCGTCTATCGGAACCCCCATTAGCTCGGCAGATTTTACCACGATCGTCTCAAGCTCGGAAGGCGCATAGTATTCAAGCCTGTACACCATCCCGAAGCGGTCGCGCAGCGGACCTGAGAGCATTCCCTGCCTTGTGGTAGCGCCTATTAGCGTGAACCTGGGAAGGTCTATCCTTATAGAGCGCGCCGAAGGGCCCTTGCCGATGATGATATCGAGGGCGAAATCCTCCATTGCAGGGTAGAGTATCTCCTCCACAGCACGGTTAAGCCTGTGGATCTCGTCTATGAAAAGGACCTCGCCGGGCCCGATATTCGTAAGTATGGCGGCAAGGTCTCCGGCTCTTTCTATTGCAGGCCCGGAGGTAATTCTCAGGTTTGTACCCATCTCATTTGCTATGATCATCGAAAGCGTGGTCTTTCCAAGGCCCGGAGGGCCGCAAAGTATGGCATGATCTAGCGCTTCACCCCTACTTAGGGCCGCCTGTATGCTGATGCTCAGGGAATCTTTAACCCTGTCCTGTCCGATGAACTCAGCGAGGTGCTTTGGCCTCAGAGAGAATTCGGCCGGGGAATCATCCTGGACGGTATTGCGATCTATGACGCGATCGTCCTGCATAAGGGCTACCTCCGCAATCAAGAAGGGCTACTGGCCCGAAAAAGTACCTAGTGCCAGCCTGATGATCCTGCCGGCATCTGCGGACGGGTCCTGCTTCAAGGCCTTTCTCACAGCGCTTTCCGATTCCATCCTCGTATAGCCGAGGGATATTAGAGCCTTTAGCGCATCCTGGGCAGGTGATATCTCACCGGTCGCTTCTAAACCCTCAAAGCCCTCTTCACCCAGGCTTCCGGTCGATCCCACTTTCCCTTTCAGCTCCAGTATCAGCCTGTCCGCCAGCTTCTTGCCCACGCCAGGGGCGATTACGCCCTTGGGGTCCCCGATGCTTATCGCCATCGCGATCTTCTCCGGGGATGAGCCTGAAAGCACGGACATCGCTATCCGGGGGCCTATCCCGTTGACTGTACAAAGAAGGTTGAACATCTGCCGGCCGAACTGAGTTGAGAAGCCATAGAGGCCAAGGAAATCCTCTCGCACTACCATTTCAGTGTAGATGCGCACTTCCTCGCCCGGCCTTCCCGTTTCCGCGATGTCCCTTGCGGGCATGAAAATGAGAAAACCTACACCTTGCACATCTATGACGATGTGGTCGACGCCGATTTCCTCTATCCTGCCTTTAATGTGGGAGATCACCGGCTCACCCCCATGATGCTTCTTTTAAGTGCCACGTTAGTGTGCAAAAGGGTAATTGCCATAGCCAGGGCGTCAGAAGTATGATGCGCTTTAGGCACTTCCTTTAGGTTTAAAAGCAGCCTTACCATGTACTCTACCTGCTCTTTGTCGGCCCTTCCGGCATTGCAAAGCGCCATTTTGACCTGCAGCGGCGTAAGTTCGACGACTTCGGCCCCGTACATGCGGCAGGTCATTACCGCAACTCCTCTTGCCTGCGCCACCTGGACTGCGCTCTTCTGGTTCGAGTTGAAGTAAATGGTTTCGACTGCCGCCATATCCGGCTTGACCTCAAGCAGGACGCTCTCAAGCTGCCTGTGTATCGACAGCAGGCGGTCCGGCATCGGCGTATCGGGGGAGGTCTTGATAACCCCGCCGCAGAGGTAGCTTAGCTTGCCTGCCTCTTCCAATACCGCCCCGTAGCCCGTATGGGCCGTTCCCGGGTCGACGCCAAGGACCACTCTGCCCAATTACATTTCCTCCAGTTTTGCCATGACGTCGTCAGGTATCTCCATATTCGTGTATACCCTCTGAACGTCATCGTGCTCCTCTAGAGTATCGATGAACCTGAGCACCTTCGAGGCGCCTTCGATATCCATCACCATCGTATTCTTCGGCAGCATCTTCGGCCTTACTTCGGTAAACTCTACGCCGTGGGCTTCAAGGCTCTTGCGCACCGCATCAAGTTCGGTAGGTTCGGTGATAACTTCATACACATCCGGATCGTCGGTCACGATATCGATCGCTCCTGCTTCAAGCGCAAGCTCCATAAGCTTATCCTCGTCGCCTTTGAATGCCGCCCTGCTGATCGTGATTACGCCGCGCCTGTCGAACATCCAGGCCACAGAGCCGGACTCTCCCATATTCCCGCCGCTTCTTGAGAACATATACCTGACATCGGCCGCCGTCCTGTTGCGGTTCTCAGTCATGCACTCGACTATGAGGGCAGTGCCTGCCGGTCCGTATCCTTCATAGGAGATCTCCTCGTATATGAACTCCTCGTCCCCGCCGGTCACCCTTTTTATGGCTTTGGTTATGGAGTCGTTAGGCATGTTAACGGCTTTGGCCGCTACTATTGCCATACGCAGCTTGAAGTTGGTATTTGGGTCTCCCCCGCCCTGCTTGGCCGCTACCATTACTTCTCTTGCCGCCTTTGTGAATGCAGCGCCGCGCGCGGCGTCAGTCTTTTCCTTCTTATGCTTGATGTTCGCCCACTTCGAGTGTCCTGACATGGGTCTTCCCTCCGTGCCGCCATGAAGTAGACCTTCGGCGGTGAAATGTTTACCTAGATATTTTACCATAGTGCGGCAATCGCCGCTTATCAAGATGCTTAAAGTTGCTTTTCAGCGCGTTTAACCCTTAACGTATTAGTGCTCCCCGGTATGCCCACAAGTATTCCGCCCGTAAACACAACGAGGTCCCCTTCGGCCACGAGCCCCGTATCAAGCGCCATATCCTCAGCATGCAGGAAAAGCCCGTCGGTATCCTTCATGCTGCTTCCCAATACTGGCGCGACGCCCCAGGCCAGGGCAAGCTGCCTCCAGGTCGACTCCTCGTCCGTTACGGCGATTATCGGGCAGGCGGGCCTGTACTTGGAAAGCTGCCTCGCCGTAGAACCTGTCGATGTCACAGCTACTATCGCAGCTGCATCCAGGTCGTGGGCAGTAGTGCATGCGGCGTGCGAGATCGCATCGGATATGTTCTTATCGTGCAGGGCCTCAAGCTGGTAGAACCGCTTCTTGTAGTTGATGTCCTGCTCCGTTCTCTGCGCTATGCATCTCATTGTCCTAACGCTATCTACCGGGTATTTTCCTATGGCTGTCTCTCCTGACAGCATCACGGCGCTTGTACCATCGTATACGGCATTTGCTACATCAGTCGTCTCCGCCCTCGTAGGCCTCGGGTTGTTGATCATGGATTCCAGCATCTGGGTTGCTGTTATCGAGTGCTTGCCGGCTAAATAGGTCTTTTTTATTAGCATCTTCTGCAGCCTTGGCAGCTCTACCAGGTCGATTTCAACGCCCATGTCGCCTCTTGCCACCATTATCCCGTCAGACGCCTCGATGATCTCGTCGATATGCTCCACTCCCTGGGCATTCTCGATCTTGGCGATTATCTTGATCTTCGCAGCGCCAAGGCTTTCCAGCATTCCTCTTATATCCTTGATGTCACCCGAGTTTCTGGCAAAAGAGGCAGCTATGAAGTCAAATCCGTTTCTTAACCGCGAATTCTATGTCTGCCTTGTCCTTCTCGGAAAGGTATGGCATGTCGAGGCTTACGCCGGGTACATTGAGGCCCTTCCTGTTTGAGAACTGACCCTCCGGTCACAACAACACAGTTCAATATCCAGTATCAGTCGCGCTTCTACACGAAACTCCAGCATTCCGTTGTCGCCAAGGATGGTATCTCCCTGCTTTACAAGTTTCGGAAGGCTCTTGTACGACAGCGAAACGCCGTTCATGTCGCCTTCGATTTCCCTGGCAGTGAAAGTAAACTTGCTTCCTTCGACAAGTTGCACCTTGCCCTCGCGGAAGGTGCCGATTCTAATCTCAGGGCCTTTGGTATCGAGCATAAGGGCGATGGGCAGTCCGAGCTCATCTCTGAGCCTTTTAATCATGTTCGCCCTGCCGAGATGCTCCTCATGATTGCCGTGCGAGAAATTCAGCCTTGCCACATTCAGACCTTCGACTATCATCTGCCTAAGAACAGCCTCATTGTCTGTTGCGGGGCCAAGAGTACAGACTATCTTGGTCCTCTTGTACCCGGCCTGGGCGGTTGCGCAAGAGACTCCGGCCAATCCCTTCACCTGCACTCCCCCTTTTCCATAAGCTTGCCCACCTCAGCTAGCATAAGCATGTCGGCAGGGCAGAACTTGTAACTTGCCAATTCATCGCAGGCTAATCCAAGCAATTTCCGAATGCTCGATGGCCATCGGCCTGCCTTCCTCAATTTCGGCCTTCAGTGCGACAAGCTCCATCTTTCCTTCGCGCCCGGGAATGCCCACCCTCATGATTTCAGCGCCTATGCTCGCATTTATCCCAAGCTCCTCCTTAAGTTCCCTGCTTGAGGCATTCTTGGAGTGTTTCGCCCTCCTCGGCTTTGCCCTCCCGGAAGCTCCCACAAACCGGTCTGGTCGGAGCCTTCGCCCCTTCTTGCTATGAGAAGCTTTCCTTCTTCGATAATTACCGCAGCAGTCACAATTTTCATCCACATCACCCCGAGCAGTATTGCACTTGCGCAGCACTTAGGCAATTAAAAAGCTGCCGCCCCGTTTCTGATTCGGGGCGGCAGGTTAAGTAGCCTTCTACTTTACTTTATATCCGCTCGGAAGCTGGAATGTCGTCTCCGGTATATCCTGTTCAATTACCGTGCTTACGGTCATGTCTACGTCCCCTACTATCAACCTCATGAGAATTCCGAGCCTTTCGGAGACCCAGATCTCATAAGTCTTGCCGCTGTAGAACACCCTTGCATGGCGGCACTGCTCCCCGTTTATCTCGTCTCTTCCTATGTACTCGTACAGCGAGAAATCCTTTGCATACATTATGGTTGGGTCATATGGAGACAGCACCTTAAGAGCCACATCGTCAGCTTTCACCTTGTTGACCGTCTTGATCATAGAGTTCCAGGTATAGATGTCGGTGCCGTCGCACATCATGTAAAGCTTTATTGCGGCATCCACTACCCTGTATTCCTTCCCGCCCTTTATGCTAATGCTTACCTTCGTCTTGAGAAGGTTGTCGTACTTTTCCGTGTATACGGCAGGAATGCTGCCGCGCTTCGCCATTATCGCCAAGAACTCGCCCTTGGATACCGGCTTGTTTTGCGCAATCGCCTCATCGACGGCTTGAGCAGCCTGCTGCGCAGATTGCTGTGCTGCTTGCTGCATTGCCTGGCCAAGTCCTGCGAACATATTTCCGCTGAAGTTGATATTGGACGGAGGCACGAATGTAGAATCGGGTATGTTCTTCTCTTTGATGTCAGTTATGTCCATCTGCATCTCTTCCATGATGACTCTTATAGAAAGTCCGTACTTTTCGCTCACCCAGTGATACTGAACCGTCCCTTCAATTTTGATCTCTACTTTCATGCACTGGTAACCGTTGACGGTCTCATATCCGAGCACTTTTACCTGCACATCGGCCTGTTCGATATCTTCCTTGTTCGCCTCTCCCTGGTTCTCATATTCCTTAAGGTCGTATTTCTGGCCGATATTCGACATCGATGTCCACATATACATGAAAAGGCCGTCGTTGATCATGAACGACTTCATCTCTTCCATGGTGGTTTCCATATACATCTTCTGGCCCTTCATCTTTACCAGGGCTGTGCTCATCGGCTCCTTGTCGACTGTGATCTTGTAAGTGTATTCCAGGCTGCTTGCCGTCCTCTTCGCGTAGTATTCAAGCAGCTTCTCCTTGTCGGTCGGTGCCGCATACGCAATCGCCGCGGTCATTGCGATTGCCAAAATGATAATTGCGATCAGAATCTTCCTGGCCATGCTAAAGCCCCCTCGTATAATTGATTTACCATTAATGACTTCTATAAAATAATCCGCATTCCTGCTTAGAGATATATTGACAGGCGGATTCATACGCATTATATTTTGTATTAGCACTCGGTTATGCCGAGTGCTAACAACGGAGGCACATCATTTACATATAAGGAGGTTCTAGGAATGCTAAAGCCACTAGGCGACAGGGTCATCGTGAAGCCGAGCGTCGAGGAGGAGAAGACCGCAGGAGGCCTCTACCTTCCCGATACCGCCAAGGAGCGCCCTCAGTGGGGCGAAGTCGTAGCGGTCGGCCCCGGCAGGTTTGAAGAGGGCAAGCGCATCGCAGTAGAAGTCAAAGCAGGCGACAAGGTAATCTACTCCAAGTACGGCGGAACCGAAGTCAAAGATCGACGGTCGAGGATTACCTGATCCTTCGCGAGTCGGACATCCTGGCCATTAAGTAAGCCAAGAAATTTCAAGGAGGTAAATTGACATGGGCGCAAAAGCAGCTTAGTTTTGATGCCGAAGCCAGGGTAGCCCTGGAGCGCGGCGTAAATATCGTAGCCGACGCAGTCAAGGTTACCCTAGGCCCCAAGGGCCGCAATGTGGTGCTCGAGCGCAAGTTCGGCTCCCCCACCATCACCAAGGACGGCGTCACCGTCGCCAAGGAAATCGAGCTTGAGGACCCGTATGAGAACATGGGCGCCCAGCTTTGCAAGGAAGTCGCCAGCCAAGACCAACGACGTCGCCGGCGACGGCACCACCACCGCGACAGTTCTCGCACAGGCAATTGTAAGCGAGGGCATGAAGAACGTCGCCGCAGGCGCAAACCCGATGTTCATCAAGAAGGGCATCGAGAAGGCCGTGAGCCCTTGTTGTTGAGATCAAGAAATGTCCATCCCCGTAGTCGACAAGAAAGATATCGCCCATGTTGCCGCAATCGCCGGCAACAATGACGAATCGATAGGCAAGTGGATCGCCGAGGCGATGGAGCAAGGTCGGCAAGGACGGCGTCATAACCGTTGAGGAGTCCAAGGGAACCGAAACCACCGTCGAGCTGGTCGAAGGCATGGAGTTCGACAAGGGCTACATCTCCGCCTACTTCGTCACCAATACCGAGACAATGGAAGCCGTCCTTGAGGATCCTTACATCCTCCTCTACGAGAAGAAGATCTGGCATGTCCAGGACATGCTCCCGCTTCTTGAGAAGGTCGCCCGCTTCGGCAAGCCGCTGCTCATCATCGCTGAGGACGTCGAGGGCGAAGCTCTTGCCACCCTGGTAGTCAACAAGCTGCGCGGCACGCTGAACGTCGTCGCCGTCAAGGCCCCCGGCTTCGGCGACAGGCGCAAGGCTATGATGGAAGACATCGCAATTCTCACCGGCGGCAAGTTCATCACCGAAGACCTCGGCATCAAGCTCGATAAGGTCGACCTCGACTACCTCGGCCACGCCAAGACCTCAAGATCACCAAGGAAAAGACCACCATCGTCGAAGGCCGCGGCGGCAAAGAGGCCGTTGAAGGCCGCGTTAAGCAGATCAGGAAGCAGATCGAGGACACCGATTCCGACTACGACCGCGAGAAGCTCCAGGAGCGCCTTGCAAAGCTCGCCGGCGGCGTCGCAGTCATCAAGGTCGGCGCCAGCACCGAGACCGAGCTGAAGGAGAAGAAGCACCGCATAGAGGACGCCCTCTCCGCAACCAGGGCCGCAGTCGAGGAAGGCATCGTACCCGGCGGCGGAACGGCACTTCTTAGCGCCGGTTTCGCTCTTGATAATGTGAAGTCCGAGGGCGATGAGAAGGTCGGATTCGCAATAGTGAAGAAGGCCCTTGAGGAGCCCGTCCGCATGATAGTACACAATGCAGGCCTTGAGGGCTCAGTAATTGTGCACAATATCATGATGAACCTGAAGAAGAGGCCCAACTACGGCTTCAACGCACTGACCGAAGAGTATTGCGATATGATGGCAGCCGGCATCGTCGACCCGTTCAAAGTCACCAGGGCGGCCCTGCAGCATGCGGCAAGCATCGCATCATTGATACTAACGACTGAATGCGTTATTGCCGATATCCCAAAGAAAGAGACCCCTCCGCCCTATCCTCCCGGAGGCGGGATGGACTACTAAAAAGGGCTGACTTAGTGTAAAATTATCCGGGGTCCGTTAATTCGGATCCCGGAGCATTTTTATAGGACTTGTGCGATTGTTCACAACAGGAGAGTATGATGCCCGATAGATCTACGGTTTCAATTGTTAGATGCGAAAGCTATGAAAGAGCTGCAATAAGGAAATCAGTTGAAGAAGCGTTATCGCCTTTAGGCGGCCTTTCGGTTTATGTTGCGCCGAAAGATAAAGTGCTTATAAAGCCCAACCTGGTAAGGGGCGCCAACCCTGAAAGCGCCATTTCCCCTCACCCCGAGATATTAAGGGCCCTCATCGAGCTCCTGCAGGAAAGAGGGGCTGAGGTTTTCGTGGGTGACAGCCCGGGGCTTGAAAGCCCCGAAGCGGCCCTTGAGGCTTCGGGTTATATGGCCGTCATGAGGGAATATGGGGTAAAAGTGGCGGACTTCTATCGAGAAGTCGAGACGAGCGTACCCGATGGCGGACTTAGCAAGAAAGTAAAGATTGTAAGGGCAGTCCTGGAAGCCGACAAGATAGTCAACCTTGCAAAGATGAAAACACATGGCTTCATGATGTTCTCAGGCTGCGTGAAAAATATGTTCGGCGTAGTAAGCGGGGTTTCAAAGGTCCACTCCCATATCCGTTTCCCTACCCCCGACCTCTTTGCGCAGGGCCTTCTTGATATCTACATGACTGCGAAACCAACGCTGAATATCATGGACGCCGTTGTTGCCATGGAGGGTGACGGCCCCACGAATGGCACCCCCAAGCAAGTTGGCCTTATCCTTGCGTCCCCTGACGGAGTAGCGCTGGATGTTGTAGCCAGCGGAATAATCGGAATAGATCCATCATCGCTTGCAACGACGGCAGTCGCGGCAAGAAGGGGCGTTGGTGTCGCTGACCTGGCCAGGATCGATGTTAAAGGACTTTCAATGGACGAAGCCAGGGTTCCCGATTTCGCCTTTCCCGGAAGCTGGAGAGGCATAACTTCAAAATTCGCCAAGACCAGGTTCATGAGATCCATCGGCACAGTAAGGCCGAAAGTCGTACACAGAACCTGCAAGAAGTGCCAGCGCTGCATTAAGGGCTGCCCTGCCAATGCCATGAAAATGGTAAAGGGCAAAGTGCATATCGATCACGCAAAGTGCATCAAATGCTACTGCTGCCAGGAGCATTGCCCTTATAACTCGATAAGGCTAAAGGCCCCCCTCTTCGCAAAGTTGCTCTTCGGCCTGTCACAGGCCAGGGAGCTTAAGCACAAGCGGATTGAGAACGACTGGCGTTAGAACTTCAATACGAGTAAAGCAAACCCGGTTTGACCGGGTTTTTCTTTTTACGATACCCATGATTAGGATATAGAGGTAACAGCTTTGATGCTCTCTTGCTGAAGCGGCAAATTTCCTTAGGAGTTCTCAGGCAATGCCAGCCATTGAATCAATATCGAAAAGCAAACGCTTGGCAATTCGTATTGGCTCCTTTATTCCAATGCTCCCTTCAGCCTCTCCTCTGTATCTGAGCGGATTTGAGGAACTCACTTCACAGCAAAATTAGCCTGATTTATCTTGTCTTTTCAATGCTATCAAGATTCCTGATCATACATTTGATACTAAAATGCTTAGACAAATACATACTTCAGATAAAGGATTTTGCATATTCGTAATGAACATATGCAAGAAAGGAGGGATATCATGAAAAGCAGGCTATTGGTAATTGCAGCACTTGCAGTTGTGCTTTCAATTGCATTGGGCGGGTGCTTTGGGAATACATGGAAGGTTTCCTTTGCATTGCCCGACAATTATTCTGATTGGGCTCAGCAGGATCTACTGGGAAGCATTGAACCAGTTCCAGCCTTTGGCGTCAGGCTTAACAAATGGGCATTGAGCAGCCCTGTGGCTTTCGATGAGGACTTCACCATAACAGTGAACTTTTCTTTGAATACCGATGCCGACAATACGGCCTTATTCGGTATATGCGTTGGCGATGGAAAGGGGTTCTTTCCGAATAACTATATCTATAGCCGCTTCAATAATATTGGCTTAGAGGATTTTGAGGATTGGTGGGTAGAAGATGACGGGGCAAGCGCTGTTCGGCCGGTAGATGTCATAGATAGTACCCTGCCCACTCTTCTAAGGAAGGGGCCAAACATCTGGAGACTTGTTAAGACCGGCAATAATATTAAAGTATATGTGAACCTATATAAAGTGGCAGATTTCCCCATGACCAATTGTGCGGCAGCCAAGTACTATATTAACCTCTATTCGGACCTTACTGGTGGCGGCGATGTCATATTTACCAGTATCAAGGTTGACTATAAGGGCAGCATGGAGCTTTAAGCCTAGCTTAATGGCTTCTTGAAGCCACTACAAATCTTGAATTAGGCCTGTGGCACTAAAGCCACAGGCCTTTATCCTAATAACCAATCCCTTCAATATCCGTTCATGGCAGGCTGCGAATTAGACTTCGTACTGCAAATCTTCTGAAATGCCGTCCTCATCTTGATCGGTTTCTTCAAGAAATTCCGGGCCGGACGGACATTCGCGCTTCTTATCGCACTTCTCGCAGGCCTGGGATAGGCTCTTGCATTCTTCTGGCATAGTCGATGCGCTCTTCATGATTTCCAGGAGCCTGGCTTCGATGATTTCGAAGTCAACATTATCAATTTTAACGATACTGTTATCTACAAGAAATAAGAGCCTTGAAGAAATGTCTTTTGTGCCAAGCGCTTTTCCCGCAGCGTACATATATGCCATCAGCTGGATCTCGTATTTCTTAGCTAGTGATTCGCTGTCGTTCTTATTGAGGTTGTTTGTCTTCAGGTCTGTGACAGTCCATACGCCTTTGCCGTCCTCCTCAAGCCTGTCGATCATGCCTTCGAGAATGAATTCCTCGATCGCAATAGAAAAGTTGACTTCCTTCATTAGCTTCCCCTGGCACTTGTGTTTTTCTATGAAGTCATAGTAATTATTCACAAGATCTTGCACCCTGCTCATCAAAGCCTGGTTGCCCGGCAAGCTGGCAGAGAAAGCCGCCTTCGCCATTTCCATAGCGACCTTGCCTTCTTCCCGGTTTTCAGAATGCTGGGCTATGAAGTGCACGATTGTACCAAGCTCGGAGGCACTATAGTGGGGTTTTGCGGACGAATCACCTGCCACTGCTGCTTTCTCCTCCTCAGGAAGCCTATACCATTGCCTCCTTAGGAACTCCTTTGGGCAGTTGATATAGGACATGATGGATGAAGGAGAGAACCTGACTATCCGGTCATTGCTTCTCGACAACATTGCTTCAGGATTCAAGTGGTCTTCTTTTGGGTGCGGCGGCACATACATTCGGCAACGGGATCGGGCTGTCGTCAGGCTGCATTACCTGGTCCCATCTCATATTGGGGAATCCCTCTGCACCGCATGAGCTCGCGTCGATTTCCTCGAGCTTTGCGAAAAGGTATCGGGGTTTTCTAAGCGGTTGGCCGTTCTCAGTTTTGTCGCTCTCTTCCCTCCCGCTAATGATAAGTATTTCCTCGGCGCGTGTTGCAGCAACGTACATAAGTCTCTGCCGCTCTGCCACGTTCTCCGCTTTAATTCTTAGTAACTCCAAATCGTAAATCTCTTTTGAGCTCCCTTTGCTGCTCTTGGCTACAATGCCGCCGTCTCCCATAGAAATCATTGTAATCTCTTTCTGGCTGGGCCCCTCCTCAAGGTCATAGTTGCCATCGCCAAGGATGACTACGGGAAACTCAAGGCCTTTGGCCTTATGAATAGTCATGATCTTAACGGCCTCTTCGTCGTCGTCAAGGATATCCGGCTCGTCTGCCTGTACTTCCCTGCTCTTATATGAAGTAAGATGTTCCTGGAAATCGATGAGATTCCCAAGAGAAAGAGCTGCGTTGGAAGATAATTCCACAAGTTTCCTGAAGTTAGCTACGCCTCTCCTGCCATACCCTCTCAATATATCTTCCTCAAAGCCGAAATCATCTGCGAGCTTCTCCAGCAGCTCTCTAGTGCCATAGCTGCTTCTCATTCTCCTGACTGCGATAACTATTGCCCTTGCCCTATCGAAGTTGTCGTACTCATCCTGATCAAAGAAATACTCCCTGATATCAGGTACTTCTTCTGTTAAGCAGCCTGAAATAGGCCGTACAAAGTAGCAGATTGATGATATCGTGGCCTCTCGTATACCATAAGAGGGCGACGCTAGCAGCTGATAGGCAGAAATATCGTCCGCATCGTTTATGGCCGTTCCTAGCAGGCTAATAATGAAAGCTACGGAATCGCTCTGGTAAAAGGTTCCGCTCTTCATTACAGCGACTGGTATCCCATGCTTCTTGAACGCCCGAATATACGGTTCCATACCGTTATTGCTAGGTGTAAGAAGAGCTATGTCCTTCAGGCCTAGTGGCCTCGCATCTGTAGTGCCTATATGGGTGTAGGAATTTCTCACAAGAGAGATTACTTCCCTTGCCGTGCGGTCGAAAAGCATGTCCTTCTCTTTTTTCGGACATGCAAGCAACCTTACCAGAACGTTTCCATTGAGCTCGAAAGGCTTCCTACCCGGTTCTGAGGCTGTATATTTCTCCAACATCATCTTCTTGAAAAGCATATTGGAGAAGCCAATCAGGATAGGATTGGACCTGTAGTTTCTATCTAAGTGAACATGAAGCGATTTGGCCTTAGCCACACTAATCCACTTCTCAAATATTGACGGTTCCGCCCCCCTGAAACGGTAA
The DNA here is from genome assembly GCA_963823655.1 of uncultured Bacillota bacterium. Taxonomy (GTDB): domain Bacteria; phylum Bacillota; class DTU025; order DTU025; family MWDF01; genus MWDF01. Next base: position 168,680 of record CAWGMK010000013.1, on the reverse strand, counting down.
ATTGACTGTTTCGGATCTCCGACGATGAATAACTTCCGTGAGTCCAGTACCTTACCTTCAGTTGCACCCGGCTTCTCCACAAGGCATCTAATCAGAGTATCTTGAACAGTGTTTATATCCTGGTACTCATCGACAAGGACGTGGTCTATGCCCGAGCGCGCCTCTTCGCCCGCATCCCCCAGCAGAAGTTTCATGGCTTTGTCCTCAATAAGGGCGAAATCAAGCGCTTTCATCCGTGCGAGCTTTTCCTCGTAAATCTCCACTGCCCTCTGCCTTATCCTCGTCAGGTTGAGGTTGGCATCAGAAATGCCGCCGGAATACTCCTTCTTCCCGGCTGTATATACGAAGGAGAGGCTCGTTTCCATATGTTCCAGGAAGCGATCCAGGCTGCCGCAAGAATTGGTGATAAGCTCTATGAGCTCTTCCCTATCAGTTTTCAGAAGAGTCCTTAAAAACTCATTCAGGGCATCTTTTACGCTGTCGAATTGCAGGCTTGAAGCATCGGCAGGCTCGATTACCGAGAATTCCGGATGTACGTTTGCATATATCGGGAAACGCCTGACAAGGTTCATGCAAAACGAATTTATTGTGGAGATCCGTGCTGCCGCCAGCCTCTCAAGCATGCCCTTAAGCTGCATCAACCTGTTAGGGTCGCTTTCATTCAAAATCCTGTCTCGCAACGCCCGCTCAACCCTGCTCCTCATTTGCGCCGCAGCCTTTTCGGTGAAGGTTATCGCAACAACTCTGTCGGGGCCTGCCATCTGCCCATCAGTCATCTTAGTTATTAACTCAATGTATCTTTCCACTAACACTCTGGTTTTGCCTGAACCGGCGCCAGCGGTAACCACAAGGCTCCTATCCTGCATCTCCACGGCCTGCTTCTGATTTGTATCCAGCTGCAATCCCTTCACCTCCTTTTACCGAATTATAAGTTTGCGGAAAGCCAGCAGATATTGCTCTTTATACAATATTTACATGGATTGGAGTTGACGGGCATGCCCTCAAAATACGCTCCTGAGAGGATGCCATTGACTAGGTCCTCTATTCTGGAGGAAGCTTCGGCAAGCCTGGAATTAACCTGGTCCCTCGGGTAATGAACCAAGCTTAGGTTATTTGAACGCGGCGGTTTAAAGCCCAATTTGTCGTGAAACTCATCAACATAGCTTCCCAGGCTGATTTCTGCCCGAGTACAGCCTTTGCCACGGCTCAAGGGGAAGTAAGCAGAAGCTACGGGGACTTTCCCCAGCTCCTGCCTGACGATCAGCGAGTAGAAGTCTACCTGAACATCTTGCTCTCGATCCGGTAAGGTGCCTGATTTGTAATCATAGACCGCGGCATTATCGCTTTCATCGATATCTATTCTGTCAATCCTGGCCTCGAAGGAGATGTCGATGCTGTTAAGCTGAAGTTTTCCGGAGTCTTCGCCTGTTGAGAACTTCTGCTCGGTAAGCCGACTATTGAAGCATGCACCATTGGTCTGAAGGTACTCGAGCTCGCTTTCCGCGAACTTCTTTAAAATCCTGGCATGTGGAACCTTAAGTATACCCCACAGTTCTTCCGACATGTTCGCAGCGAGCCGGGCTCTATCATAGCTAAGCTCCTTCTCGATAAATTGGTCCAGCTTGGCGGAGGCGTCTTGATAGGGCAGGCTCCTAAGTTCGTCTATCTTGTCGATAACCATCTTCGCCATGCTGTGCAGGAAGTTACCGGCCGACATCGGTGAAGGCAGCTCTTCATATTCATCCTTCTGCCTTATGCCGGCAAGGTATGTTGGAATGAATGCCATGCTGCATTTTAGATACTGTCCAATCATGGACGCCGACCACTTATATCCATCCCGGAACTTGACATGTGCAAATGAAGCCAACCTCTCGGCATCTTCCCTATTGGCTTCAAACAGGTCTTTAAGGCGCTTGTCCTCTCCTCCTTCGGTTATGAAGTCCTCATCGGACCTGTGCAGCGATAATTCCTTCTCGGTAACGCTGCAATCAACTACTTCAGGAGCGGGGAACCTCCGTTTTGTATGTTCCACAGTGACCGCTTTGCCTGCTTCTTTAGATTCCTCCTCAATGTCGCCAACCCAAATGCTCCTGTTTATTGCCTTCTCATCCTGACCTATTGAAGGAATAATAAAGCTTACAGTATCCTCAGCGTTGGAAACTGCGTGGAAGAATTGCTCTTTTGAGATCGCATTCTTGACTTCAGCCGTTTGTTCCTTAAAAGCCTCTATGCTCTTCCTGTCGCCTTCCGAGAGGAGCCAACCTGGATTCCAAGGAAGCGGGAAATTCCGTTCTGATACATCGTAAACAATAAGATGCTTAAACCGCAGTCCTAGGACATCCTTAGGCTCCGCCACGCCTACGCCAGTCCTGTATGCCCCTCTTAGCATCAGTCTCTTCTCTTTAAATGCATCTGTCATGGTTGCAGAGAATTCCGCCCAATCAACACTGCCGCCAGTCCCTTTGGTAAGGGCAAATGCCGATCTTACTTTGCCAATTACGTCCTTGATGCCCGCCACTGCCTTCTGTTCTAGCGCCGCACGTTCTGGATCATCCTCTTCATTGCTCAAAAGGGAATCGTCTGCATAGAAGTCTCTAACAAAAGCCTCAAGGTTATCGCAGTGTGCTTCCCATGTATCTGAAACGTTGAGTTCCCCGGCAAGCTTGAGCATTAGCCCTGTCCATTCATAGAAGGCCGACATTGTCGAGTCCATGACCTGATCATCTTCGCTTATCTTTCTGAAGTGCCTATTCCATCGTTGGACGTCCGCCCACTCTTTCAGATGTAGTGGCTCCGATTTTTGCCTCTGGCGCGCCAGTATCTTCGAAACCATTGCTGCCGTAGATTCGGCTATGCGCTCATTATCTGCCTTTGTTTTCCTTTTAAAGTAATCCAAGCCGTAATAAGGGCTTGCACAATAGGGAAATATGTCCACTTTTTCGTTTGATTGCGCAATAAGCCTCATTGCCGAGATAAGGGATGAGGCGGAAGGATGCTCTGAGAGGTTTATCCAAAGCGGATCAGACGATGGTACGCCGGCCCACTCAAGCGCCTTGACTACTTCCCTTTCTGCACCCTGTACCGGTGGAACTACAATGCATATATCCTGATAGCTGCAACCATATTCGCAAAAAGCTCCTTGCACCTTCGGGCTGCCTCCCTGGCAAGCTGCCGGCCCTCCCTAGCATATATGCTGTGAACGGCCTTAAATTGAAATTCGCCACACCCTACCTCATCTATGCTTTCAACATGAACACCTTCAACTTCAAGGCTCTTCACCAGCTTTTCCGCCAACATATCAGAGGGGACGCAATATTTGACAATTCTCCTGGATGTCAACATTCGCGGTAAACCGTCTTGCCTGATCTTTTCAAATACCTTGTCAGGCAGCTCTTTTGCATCTATTGCACTGCTGCTTCGCAGCCTTTTCAAATAAGCCGAATATGCTACGGCTAAAAGCTCCGTTTTATCGCTTCCTGAGCCTGACCGTCCTAATTCCGACTCAGTTACATTTGCCTGTATAAGCTCGCCTATTGCCTTTCCTATGCTTCTAACATAGTCGCTCATTTCCGCCTCTTTGAACGGCTTCTTCTTCAAACCGGCAAGAACCTCATTTAACACCATCTCGCGCCCGAGACCGCCTATGACCTGAGCCTCTATACCCAACTCCCTTGTAAGTTGTGCTATCAACTCATTCGGCGCCAGAATGTCTATATTCAGCATTGCACCGCTGGGGAGCTTGCTTAAAAGCACGCGCTTAAGCAGTGCTGCTGCCCTCGTGCTCGCACAAAGTACTATCAAGCCCTGTTTGTCTTTTTCGATTTGGCCTTTCAATTGCTCAAATTGTTTGCTTCCGAGGGATCCCACCTTCAAGCCCTCCTTGTAAGAAGATCTTGGGCCGATTCCATGCGAAATTGGAGTTTATGATTCAGTTTCTCCTATTATGCTAATTGTTTATTGCGGATTTATGTCGGTCCGACATGTGAATTGTTACATCAATTATGCGTCAAGCAAAAAAGAACTACAAGCATAGCACAATAAAGAAAAAGGCCCTCGCGATAAGCGAAAGCCTTTAACTAAAGATCCGGCGGCGTCCTACTCTCCCGGGCCGTTGCCAGCCGAGTACCATCGGCGCTGGAGGGCTTAACTACTGTGTTCGGAATGGGAACAGGTGTGGCCCCTCCGCCATTGCCACCGGAAAATGCCCTTTGGCAACCGCAAAAGGTGAATTGAAGAAGAGGATGGATTTATGGGGTAATGGGTTGGGCAAGCTACAGTCACGGCGGATATCTGTTCTTAAGGCAGAAGTCCGCTATGAAAGGTCAAGCCCTCGACCTATTAGTACCGGTGAACTTAGTGCATTGCTGCACTTGCATTGCCGGCCTATCAACCTTGTGATCTTCAAGGGGTCTTACCCGGTTAACCCGGTGGGAGGTCTCATCTTGGGGCCGGTTTCGCGCTTAGATGCTTTCAGCGCTTATCCGATCCGCACTTGGCTATCCGGCTGTGCCACTGGCGTGACAACCGGTTCACCAGAGGTGCGTCCGTCCCGGTCCTCTCGTACTAGGGACCGAGCCCCTCAAACCTCCTGCGCCCGCGACAGATAGGGACCGAACTGTCTCACGACGTTCTGAACCCAGCTCACGTACCGCTTTAATGGGCGAACAGCCCAACCCTTGGAACCTACTTCAGCTCCAGGATGCGATGAGCCGACATCGAGGTGCCAAACCTCCCCGTCGATATGGACTCTTGGGGGAGATAAGCCTGTTATCCCCAGGGTAGCTTTTGTCCGTTAAGCGATGGCCCTTCCACTCGGTACCACCTGATCACTAAGTCCGACTTTCGTCCCTGCTCGACTTGTTGGTCTCGCAGTCAAGCTCTCTTACGCCTTTACACTCCATGCGCGATTTCTAACCGCGCTGAGAGAACCTTTGAGCGCCTCCGTTACTCTTTGGGAGGCGACCGCCCCAGTCAAACTGCCCGCCTGAGAATGTCCTGCCCCCGGTTTACGGGTTGCAGTTAGAACCCCGGCAAAACAAGGGTGGTATCCCAACGTCCGCTCCGCACCAGCTTGCGCCGATACATCTAAGCGTCCCACCTATCCTGTACATGCCCTGCCAAGATCCAATCTCAGGTTACAGTGAAGCTCCATGGGGTCTTTCCGTCTAGTCGCGGGTAACTTGTATCTTCACAAGTATTTACAGTTTCGCCGAGTACCTCGTTGAGACAGCGCCCAAGTCGTTACGCCATTCGTGCAGGTCGGAACTTACCCGACAAGGAATTTCGCTACCTTAGGACTGTTATAGTTACAGCCGCCGTTCACCGGGGCTTCGGTTCAGAGCTTCGGTTACCCTAACCCCTCCCCTTAACCTTCCGGCACTGGGCAGGCGTCAGCCCCTATACTTCGTCTTCCGACTTAGCAGAGACCTGTGTTTTTGTTAAACAGTCGCTTGGGCCGTTTCTCTGCGGCCCCCAAAAGCTATTAACCCTCAGGGGCATCCCTTCTTCCTAAGTTACGGGATCATTTTGCCGAGTTCCTTAACGAGGTTTCTCTCGCGCGCCTTGGGATGCTCTCCCCACCTACCTGTGTCGGTTTGCGGTACGGGCTCCAACTTGACTCGCTGCGTGGCTTTTCTAGTCGGCATGGGCTTAACCACTTCCGCTACTTAATTTCGCTCCCCATCACGTCTCGGGTTTAACGCAGCCCGGATTTGCCTAAGCTGCACCCTGCTCGCTTGGACAGGCCATTCCATCGGCCTGATGGTCTACCCTTCCGCGCCCCCACTTCGCTCAAACGTCACTCTGGAGGTATCTGAATTTCAACAGATTGTCCATCGGCTACGCCTTTCGGCCTCACCTTAGGCCCCGACTTACCCTGAGAGGACGAACCTTCCTCAGGAAACCTCAGGTTTACGGCGGACAGGATTCTCACCTGTCTTTTCGCTACTCATACCGGCATTCTCTCTTCTGTACCCTCCACAAGTCCTTACGGTCCTGCTTCTCCGGATACACAACGCTCCCCTACCACTTGAAACTAATCAAATCCGCGACTTCGGTTCATGGCTTGAGCCCCGGACATTTTCGGCGCGGCTCCGCTTGACCAGTGAGCTATTACGCACTCTTTCAATGAATGGCTGCTTCTAAGCCAACATCCTGGTTGTCTCTGCGGTTCCACATCCTTTTCCACTTAGCCATGAATTAAGGACCTTAGTCGGCGGTCTGGGCTGTTTCCCTCTCGACTATGAAGCTTAGCCCCCACAGTCTGACTCCCGGTCATCTCCTTGCGGCATTCGGAGTTTGAATGGGTTCGGTAACCTTTCAGGGCCCCTATCCCTATCAGTGCTCTACCTCCGCAAGCTTGTATACCGAGGCTAGCCCTAAAGCTATTTCGGGGAGAACCAGCTATCTCCGGGTTCGATTGGCATTTCACCCCTATCCACAGTTCATCCCATGCCTTTTCAACGACAACGTGGTTCGGGCCTCCACGGGATTTTACTCCCGCTTCACCCTGACCATGGATAGATCACCCGGTTTCGGGTCTGCGCCATGCGACTCATTCGCCCTTTTAAGACTCGCTTTCGCTACGGCTCCGCTCTTTCCTGCTTAACCTCGCCGCATAACGCAACTCGCCGGTCCGTTCTACAAAAAGTACGCTGTTAGGCCGCCATTGCTGGCATAACCCTTCAACTGTTTGTAGGCATTACGGTTTCAGGTTCTATTTCACTCCCCGCCAGGGGTTCTTTTCACCTTTCCCTCACGGTACTTGTTCACTATCGGTCGCTGGGTAGTATTTAGCCTTGGGAGGTGGTCCTCCCGGTTTCCCACAAGGTTCCTCGTGCCCCGTGGTACTCAGGATACCGCTTCGGTTCACCGTGCTTTCGCCTACGGGGCTCTCACCCTCTTCGGCCGCGCTTCCCATCGCGCTCGGCTAGCATGGTTTCTTCCTACTTATGCGGTCCTACAACCCCGACTGGCATCGCTGCCATTCGGTTTGGGCTTCTCCCCTTTCGCTCGCCACTACTCAGGGAATGCAATCATTGTCTCTTTTCCTGCGGGTACATGAGATGTTTCAGTTCCCCGCGTTCCCTTACGCACACTATGTATTCACATGCGTATGCCGCGGCATTGCCCGCGGCGGGTTTCCCCATTCGGATATCCCCGGATCGTAGCCTGTTTGCGGCTCCCCGAGGCTTTTCGCAGCTTACCACGTCCTTCGTCGGCTCCCAGCGCCAAGGCATCCACCGTATGCCCTTTGTAGCTTGACCAATTGTCTTTATTTCCCTTTACGCGCTTCTTCTATCTTTTCCCAGGTATTCGCCTGGACTGTATACACTTGCCTTTTGTTACCCTTTTTGTCTTTCCTCTTCACTTTTCCCTTATGCGGTTGCCAAAGAGCACTCCAAGGAAGACTCCCTGGAAACCGGGAACATGGAAGTTGAACTTACGAGTTGTCTGAGAGAGACCATTGACCCGCCGGCTTGTCAGCCACCGGCGCGAGCTTTCATGGACGAATTGATCATCGACCTGAAGTCTTCGGCTCGGCGCCTGAGCGCTTCGCCTAATTCTCCTTAGAAAGGAGGTGATCCAGCCGCACCTTCCGATACGGCTACCTTGTTACGACTTCACCCCAATCATCTGCCCTGCCTTAGACGGCTCCCTCCTTTGCAGGTTGGGCCACCGGCTTCGGGCGTTGCAAACTTTCGTGGTGTGACGGGCGGTGTGTACAAGGCCCGGGAACGTATTCACCTCAGTATGCTGACCTGAGATTACTAGCGATTCCGACTTCACGCAGGCGGGTTTCAGCCTGCGATCTGAACTGGGACCGGCTTTACGGGGTCCGCTCCGGCTCGCGCCTTCGCTTCCCTCTGTACCGGCCATTGTAGTACGTGTGTAGCCCAAGGTATAAAGGGCATGATGACTTGACCTCATCCCCGCCTTCCTCCGGTTTGTCACCGGCAGTCCCGCCAGAGTGCCCGACTTTACTCGCTGGCAACTGGCAGTAGGGGTTGCGCTCGTTGCGGGACTTAACCCAACATCTCACGACACGAGCTGACGACAGCCATGCACCACCTGTCTTCTGGCCCCGAAGGGCGACTACCTTTCGATAGTCTTCCATTGATGTCAAACCTTGGTAAGGTTCTTCGCGTTGCTTCGAATTAAACCACATACTCCACCGCTTGTGCGGGCCCCCGTCAATTCCTTTGAGTTTCAACCTTGCGGCCGTACTCCCCAGGCGGAACACTTATTGCGTTAGCTGCGGCACGGAAGGGGTCGATACCCCCCACACCTAGTGTTCATCGTTTACGGCTGGGACTACCAGGGTATCTAATCCTGTTCGCTCCCCCAGCTTTCGCGCCTCAGCGTCAGTTATGGTCCAGGAAGCCGCCTTCGCCACCGGTGTTCCTCCACATATCTATACATTTCACCGTTACACGTGGAATTCCGCTTCCCTCTCCCACACTCAAGCCCGCCAGTATCCAGGGTCCCCCTCCGGTTGAGCCGAAGGATTTCACCCCAGACTTAACGAACCGCCTGCGCGCCCTTTACGCCCAGTAATTCCGGACAACGCTCGCCACCTACGTATTACCGCGGCTGCTGGCACGTAGTTAGCCGTGGCTTCCTCCAGGGGTACCGTCCGTTCTCTTCCCCCTAGACAGAGCTTTACGACCCGAAGGCCTTCTTCGCTCACGCGGCGTCGCTCGGTCAGGCTTTCGCCCATTGCCGAAAATCCCTCACTGCTGCCCCCCGTAGGAGTCTGGGCCGTGTCTCAGTCCCAATGTGGCCGTTCACCCTCTCAGGCCGGCTACCCATCATCGCCTTGGTGGTCCGTTACACCGCCAACTAGCTAATGGGACGCGGGCTCCTCCTCCGGCGGGTTTCCCCTTTGACCGTTCCCCCATGCGAGGGTACGGCCTCATGCGGTATTAGCAAGCCTTTCGGTCTGTTATCCCGCTCCAGAGGGCAGATTGCCCACGTGTTACTCACCCGTTCGCCGCTAAAGCCAATTCCTTCCCATCGCTGGGCTATCCTCAGCCTCCGCTCGACTTGCATGTGTTAGGCACGCCGCCAGCGTTCGTCCTGAGCCAGGATCAAACTCTCCAACAAAAGTTTATCGCTAAACCCCATTAGAGGTCTGCTCTAACCTAGCTTTTTTTCATCCGCTGACAAGTTTCTCAAAGATCCTCTTCGCCCGCTCGCTTATTTAGAGTCTCTTTCTCTCTCTTTTTCCTCGTTTGCTGTCCTTCCCTATTCCCGGTTTTCAAAGAGCCGCCTTCCATTCAAGGTGAGGCAATAAGTATCTTACCAAAGTCAGGCACCCTTTTGCAAGAGGAAATATCAAGTTCCGTTCGGCTCTAATCCATAAGGTTTGCCCAGCTAATGAGGCATATATGTTTTTGCACCCAAAGAAGTGCAAGCCTTACGAGCCATAAATAAAGCGCGCCCGTAAAAAGGCGCGCTTTAAATCATCCCTGCAATACCGCCTTATGCTTTGCCGGAACTGCCCAACAGCCGCATCTTGTACCTGACTACTTCCTTAACCGCCGCCATGCAGGGCTTGAAGATGTCACGCAAGTCTACGCTCTCGGGCTTTTCGGCCATAGTCTGCCTCATCTGGCCGATGAATGTCATCCTTATATCTGTGTCGACATTTACCTTATTAATCCCGCCCTTAACGGCTTCAACGAGGCTGGCTTCGGGGACTCCCTTGGAGCCCTCCCACTTTGCGCCGTACTTAATACCTTTTTCAAGCACTTCCGCGGGTACCGATGAAGCGCCGTGGAGGACGAGAGGAATTCCGGTTCTCTTCTTGACTTCGGCTACAAGCGGTATCTCCAAGATGGGCTCACCCTTGAACTTCTTGGGTCCGTGGGCTGTTCCAATAGCTATCGCCAGCGAATTTACACCCGTCTCTAAAACAAAGCGCTCCGCTTCTGCAGGATCGGTTAGAATTGATTCCCTCGAAGCAACATTGTCCTCAATTCCCGAAAGTTTGCCGAGCTCCCCTTCTACGCTCACTCCTGCGGCATGGGCAATCTCGACAATTTTCTTTGTCAATGCGATGTTCTGCTCAAGCGGAAGGTGAGAGCCATCTATCATCACGGAAGTGAAACCATTCCTGATACACTGCATAATGACCTCGAACTCCTTGCCATGATCAAGATGGAGCACAAGAGGCATACCCGAAATCTCAGCCTCGGCCCTTGCCATAGCCACCAGGTTCTTAATGCCCGCGTATTTGATTGCCCCTTCAGAACAGGCTATTAGAGCAGGTGATTTCTCCTCTGCCGCAGCAGATACTATGCCCTTGAGTACTTCTAGGTTAACGAAGTTGAATGCCCCGACCGCATAATAGCCTGCATTCGCTTTGTCCAATACTGATTTCCCGGTTACTAGAGCCATGATTTACACCCCCATATGCGGCTTTGCCGCGAATACTGACAACTTATCTAAAGCTCATGCGCTAAATATGGTTTCTAATTTTCCCTTCAAATCTGGTCCTCGCCAAGTTCCAGGGCTTTATAATATTGTGATTGTGCCGCTTCTGCCAGGCTCTTCTCATCCCTTATCAAGAAAGTCGTAATAATGCTCAACATTTACTATAGCAAGCATACTTCTTTCTTCCTTAGTAATGAAGACAGCACTTTTTTAATATTATCATCAGACTAGCCTTGCCTCAAGAAATGCCGTGTTGTGTTTCATTATGCGCCCCTGCCCACAAGTTTACAGGTTCTTTATGGAACCTTGTAACAGGTAAGGCAGTTCTTATATAGTGTATAATTTCAATATATGCGTATTATGGCGCTTCGGAGGTCTTCCATGTCTCGGAATAAAAAGAGCGGTTTTTCATGGGTGAGGTTACTTACGTGGCTTGCTGTAGCCGGTATTGTGCTTGCGTTAATAGTAGCCGGCGCCACTGCAGTTCTGCTGGCCGATTACCTTAAGAACGCACCTAGCGTAGAGGATGTTGAAGTCAAACATGCCCTTCCGTCCATTGTTTATGACAGGAACGGCGAGGTGATTACGAAGTTCCTAATCGAAAACCGCGCCGTCAGGAAGCTTTCCGATATGCCGCAATTTCTTATCGATGCGGTAATTGCCATTGAAGACCACAGCTTCTACACCCACAAAGGGATCAATGTCACAAGGATCTTCGGAGCCCTTCTGTACGATATCGCCAATCAGACTACCGAACAGGGCGGCAGCACGATTACGGTGCAGCTCGCCCGCAATGTGTTCTTATCCCATGAGAAGACTTTAAGCAGGAAGATCTGGGAGGTTTTCTACGCCTTCCAGCTTGAAAGGCGATATACAAAAGACGAGATCCTTGAATTCTATATGAACGCCATATATTTCGGGCATGGGTGTTATGGCGTCGAGGCAGCTTCACAGCTTTTTTTCGGGAAGCCAATCGAGAAACTAACGCTTGCCGAAGCCGCTTTGCTGGCGGGCGTACCAAAAGGATGGCTTGTATACAGCCCTTATAGAAATCTGGAGAATGCGATAAGCAGAAGAAACCTGATTCTTAGCGAGATGGCGAAGATGGACTATATAACTTCGGAGCAGGCAGAAGCCGCAAAGAAAGAGGAAGTAAAGCTTGCAGGCCTGTCTAAGAGCGCCCAGTCAGCCTCTTACCCTGCCTTTATGGTAAGAGACTACCTTCTTGAGAAATATGGCTCTGAGATGCTTTATGAAGGCGGACTTACGGTTAAGACCACCTTCGATCTCAAGTATCAAAGGATTGCGGAAAGCGAGCTGGTCGCGAAAGTCCCCATCGCAAAGACCGTCAAGAACGGCGAGATTTCGATAAGCTACCCTCAGTACGCATTCACAGCCATCGACCCAAGGACGGGCGAAATACTCGCCTTAGTAGGAGGTCGTGGAGAGGATGAATACAACAGGGCTCTTAAGGCTACTCGTTCTTCAGGCTCAACTTTCAAGGTTTTCGTATATCTGGAAGCACTAAAATCTGGATATACACCGGCATCGATCCTCGAAGATAAGAAGATCGTTTATAAGATACCGGGCGGAAAAGACTACGCCCCTAACAACTGGAACATGCTATTCGACGGCCCTATGAGGCTAAGAGAGGCATTAGCCCAGTCCAAGAACACTATAGCAGTTCAGCTGCTTGACCAGATGACACCGATTAAAGCCATTGAACTGGCGCGTAAAATGGGCATCACGAGCCTCGTAACAACAGGCAGCGTTAATGACATCGGACTTGCCCTCACCCTTGGAGGCCAGACAAAGGGCGTCATCCCGCTTGAGATGTGCGCAGCCTACGGCATCCTGGCGAACAGGGGCATCAAAGTCGAACCCTACTTCATACAGGAGATAAAAGGGCCCGATGGCAGGCTATTGGAGAAAGCGTCCCCTGATAAGGAAGTAGTACTTGACGAGAATATCAGCTATGTAATGACTAACATGCTTGAATCTGTAATCGGAAGCCCCACAGGGACTGCTAAGATAGGCTATATCGGAAGGCCCGCGGCCGGAAAAACCGGCACTGGCGACAATGATACCGATGTCTGGTTCATAGGCTACACCCCTGAAATCGTCGCCGCCTGCTGGATAGGAGAGGATACCGTTAAGCCCTTGATATATCCCGTTATTGGCCGGGTTGGCAGCAACTATTGCGTCAGGGTTTGGGCTGGCTTCATGAAACAGGTTTACGCCGACAAGCCCATAACCAAATTCAAGGTACCGGATGGCGTTATAACAGGCTTCAAGATTTGTGCAACTAGCGGGCTTGTACCCACGACTTCGTGCCCTGCGATGAAGGTCATTAACGAAGTTTTCATCAAGGGCACTGAACCTAAGGATCCATGCAATGTGCATGCTCCCAAACCCGAAGTTGTCCTTGTCAGGGTCTGTACCGAATCCGGCAAGTTCGCGAAGGACAGCTGCCCTGACTCTTCAGTTGCCATTTACAGATATGTTAAGGCCGCCGATCTTTACTATGAAGCCAATGACGACGGGAGCCCCAACTACTCCAAACAGGTAGAATCAACATACTGCGATATACATTAGGCCATCATTACAAATACATGAAGAAAGTACGGGGCTGTTATAGCAGCCCCGTACTTTCTTCTGCCACTTCTTATCTCCTGATCGCCACTGCGAGCTCGCCTACATCTCGCATAACATAAGTCGGTTCCAAGCCTGAGCCATTTAGATCAGACAGCCTGGTCTCCCCTGACAAGACGAGCACAGTATCTATGCCGGCATTAATTCCGCAGGCGATATCAGTGTATAGCCTGTCTCCGACCATAACAGCATCTTCTGGAGCTGTTTTGGACCTATTTAGCAGACCTGATATCATGCTTGCCTCAGGCTTACCAATGAAGATAGCTCTCTTTCCTGTCGCGGATGTAATCATCTCGCAAATCGAGCCGCAGTCCGGTATATACCCATCCTCTACAGGGCAGACTTTATCTATGTTGCAGGCAAGAAACAGCGCTCCGGCGTCAATCAGCCTGCATGCATTCTCAACCTTCTTATATTCGAGCTCTGTATCGAAACCCTGCAGCACTATGCTTTCCCCGCCCCTTGGATCGCCGACCGCGTCAATGCCAAGTTCCACAAGTTCTTTAACCATTGCACGCGTACCGGATGCATACACCCTCTTACCTGGATGGTTTTCCTTTAGGTAGATTGCCGATGCTTCCACAGATGTGAACACTTCATGCCTTTCGGTCGGTATGCCTAGCCGATTCAGTTTCGCTACATAATCCTGGCTGCTTCTAGAGGAATTGTTGGTAAGGAATATGTACTTGGCGCCGTTGCTCTTCACTGCATCCAGGAATGGCTTCGTGCCCGGGAATATCTGATTCCCGAGATACACCGTACCGTCCATATCCAAGAGGAACAACCTCTTCTGCTTTAAAGGTATATCCTGCTTCATCCGGCCTCCTACTGCCTGAACTTCACGATTGTAACGCCGTCTCCGCCCTCGCCTTCGGCTCCCAGCCTGAAGGACTCTATATTGCCGTTTCCCGTTAGTCTGTCGCGTACAGCGGCTCTTAGAGCGCCCGTGCCTTTTCCATGGATTATCCTCAGCATGGGAATACCCGCCAGAATTGCGTCGTCCATCCTTTTATCCAGGGATTCGAAAGCCTCGTCTACTTTCATCCCCCGCAAATCCAGTTCAACTGAAATGTTCTGGGCCATCTGCCTTCCGATTTCGGACTGCCTTGTTGCCTCAGGCAAGGTTCGTGTTTCCTTCTTCTTGGCCCTTGCTCTTCTAATTCTGGAAAGGGGCAATTCTGTTCTTATCGAGCCAACTGCTACCTTCGCCCTATTGCCTGCAATCTCAAGCAATGTGCCTGCAAGTCCTGAAGGAAGCACCTCGATGTCGTCGCCTGGCGCCAGCGGTGTGGCGAATTCATCCTTTATAGACTCCTCCGGCTCCGCTTCGGATCCTTCGGCCTCGTCTACTATTCCCCTTAATGCTTCGACCGCTTTCCTTGCCTCGCGCGCGGAGTCCGCGGCCGCTGCAAGTCCGTTCTGCTTCAGCTCGTTTATGGTCTTCTCCACTTCCTTGCGGACGAATGATACTAGATCCCTGGCCTCAGCCTTCGCCTTTATAAGTGCATCTGCCCTGTCCGATTTGAACTTTGACAGTTCCTCCGCAAGTTTGCGGCTGCTCTCCTCGGCGCGCCTTTTCAGAATCTCCGCATCCCTCCTGGCGGAAGAAGCTGACTCATATTCAGTCCTGAGGCTGTTTATCATGTCCTCGACTTTCCTGTCTCCGCTGCCCACAAGGCTTTTTGCCTTGATTATCAGGTCCGAGTCCAGGCCGAGCCGTTCTGCAATGGCGAAAGCGTTCGATGAACCCGGAATGCCTATCATCAGCCTGTAAGTTGGCTTCAGGCTCTCCACATCGAACTCCACGGAAGCGTTTCGCATCCCGGCGTTCAAGTGCGCGAACACCTTCAACTCCTTATAGTGTGTGGTCGAAACCGTTGCGGAGCCGAGGGCGAACAGCCTTTCAAGTATCGCCATTGCCAGGGCTGCACCTTCTTCCGGATCTGTGCCCGCTCCCAGCTCGTCAAGAAGTACAAGCGAATTCTCATCGGCCTTCGAAAGGATGTCCACGATATTTCTCAAATGTCCTGAAAATGTGGAAAGCGACTGCTCTATGCTCTGTTCGTCGCCGATGTCAGCATAAATGGAGCCGAACACGGCAGCAGTGCTTCCGGCTTCGGCAGGGATATGCAGTCCTGCTTGCGCCATCAGCTGCAGCAGCCCCATCGTCTTTAGGGCAACTGTCTTTCCTCCGGTATTCGGGCCGGTGATGACAAGCGCCCTGAACCCTTCTCCCAGATAAGTATCTATTGGTACGACTTCTCCTTTAAGAAGAGGATGCCTTGCCGCTTCGAAACGGAAGCGCATCTCATCTGCAAAGACCGGGGCCGTTGCTTCCTTAATCTGTGAGTATTTCCCCTTCGCAAGGGCGTAGTCCAATCTTCCAAGGCTGTCTACCATAAGCGTAATATCGTCGGCGGCGTCTCCTACAAGGCCTGACAGCCTGGCCAATACCTTTTCGACCTCGGCCTCTTCCTTGGCTTCCGCCTCCCTGAGGTCGTTATTGGCTTCCACTATGGAAAGAGGCTCTATGAACAAAGTTGCCCCAGAGGCACTTTGGTCGTGGATTATTCCTTTTATCTGGTTCTTGAACTCAGCCCTTACCGGGACTACGAACCTGCCTCCTCGAAGCGATACTATGGGTTCCTGCAAGTATTTTGCAATCTCCGGCCTTCTCACAAGATCATCCAGCTTATCTCTCAGCCTTGAGTTCAGAGAGGTAATCCTGGACCTAAGCTTTGCAAGCTCAGAGCTTGCGCTGTCCAGCACTTCCCCGCCGGAGCCTATGCTTATGGCAAGCTCGTTTTCCAGCTCCTTGTGCTCCCTGATGTTCCAAACCAGATTCTTTAAAGCTTCAAACTGGTCCTCCAAAGCCGTAAACTGCCTCTTGACTGCCCTTGCCCTGCTTATGAGCCCATGGATATCCGCAAGCTCCATACCGGATAGGATCAGGCCCTTATCGGCTTTCACTGCCGTTGACCTTACATCCTTAACCCCTCCGAAGAGCACCTGCCGGCTGGAATCCAAAAATGACCTCGCGCATGAGGTCTCCTTAAGCGCTTCAAGGGCTAGTAACCTATCGGTAAACGGAAGCAGTTCACCCACATGGCTGCGCCCCAGCTCCGTGGCACAGCATTCGGCCAATTCCGCCAGAACCTTGCTCCATTCAAGTACTCTTAATGTCCTTGCGTCCAAACTATTATCCCCCATGGCTTAATAAGGAGAACGACCTCCTTGAAGGCCGTATAAGTGCTGATTGTCAGGGCTTGAAGCCTTTGAACAGAGGAATTGCGTTATCCAGCTGTGGTATTGCGAAACCGATCTTCTCATACGCCCAGCTGATGCCGGTGACTAGGAAATGCGGCACAATGGAGGCTTCTATAGCCGAGTTGACCGCAGGATATTCAAGTGCCATAACCAGCGAAAGCACTATCCCGAAGAATGCGGCTCCCATTACCAACCCGATGACCGCTCCGGCCAGGCCGTTTATGATGTTAAGTCCGGGAAGCGCGAATACTTTCGAAAGAATGAAGCCTGCTATCTCCATGACAAGCAGGGTCACCGCGAAGACGGCAATGAATCCAATGACATAAAGCACCTGTTCATTTAGCTGTCCAATAAATCCGGACAACCATTGGCCCGCCTGAACATAGAACTTCGAAGCCAGCAGAAAGCCTAAGACAATGCCGGCAATATCCGCTATCTGCCTGAAGAATCCGCGCCTTAATCCGCTAAGCAGGGAAATTACCAAGAACGCCGTCATAACGATACTTAACCAGTCGAAACTCTGCATATCACACCTCCAAGGTAATCAGCTGCGCTCAAAAGCCTCGAGAAGCTCCTCGGATTTCTTCTTCTCCGACCTTATCTCGGCAAGGAGTTCAAGTGCAAGCGAAATGGCAACCCTGTTGGACGATGCCCCGCTCATACTCTTTCGCGCATCCATCAGCCTGCAGTCAAGCTCTTTTGCCAATGAGATAACAAATTTCTCCTCTTGAGAGCCGGTAATAAGGAAGCTTTCGCCCATTATCTTCACCGGCACGGTTACTTTTTTGGCTGCCTGCTTGCCGTCTTCCGCTGTCACATCCATCACCTGCTCTGCTATATAAGATAAAAATACCACAAATTGCGCCGATAAGTATCATTGTGCTGCAAGTCGGTTCATATTGAATGCATAATCTGGCTCAATTTGGATATCTGCCTTATTGATAGATGCTGCAATACAAGCTATGCGCAAAATAGCGCATGCATAATCGGAATATTTATTGACACACGGGCCCTTTTGTATTAGTATTTTATCGTTTATTTAAGCAGGTCGTTCATTACGAAATGCGAAAAGGAGGGGTGGAAATGCCAAGCTATGACAGAAGCGATATCGAGAAGCTTTGCAAGGAAAAGTACGTCAAATTCATCAGGCTGCAATTCATGGACATGATGGGTACGATGAAGAATGTCGAGGTTCCGATCAGCCAGCTCAGCAAGGTGCTAGATGGCCAGATAATGTTCGACGGTTCTTCTATCGAGGGGTTCGCCAGGATTGAGGAGTCCGACATGAATCTCCGCCCCGACCTTAACACATTCCTCCTTCTCCCCTGGAGCAACGGAGAAGTAACCGTGGCCAGGATAATCTGCGACATTTACACCAAGACCGGCGAGCCCTTCGAAGGAGATCCCAGGCTTGCGCTAAAAAGGCAGATGGAAAAGGCCGCAAACCAGGGCTACAGGGTTAATGTAGGTCCTGAGTGCGAATTCTACCTGTTTAAGTCTGACGCAATGGGAAGGGCGACTACTCAGCCCGTTGACCTTTCGGGCTATTTCGACCTTACCCCTTCCGACTACACGGATGAAGTGCGCCGCGATATCGTCCTCACCCTTGAGGAGATGGGCTTCAAAATCGAGCTGGCACATCATGAATGCGGCCCTTCCCAGCATGAGGTCGACTTCAAATACACAGATGCCCTAACCGCGGCCGATCGCGTCGTAACGCTGAAGATGGTGACCAAGCAGATAGCGAAGAAGCACGGGATGCACGCCACCTTCATGCCAAAGCCCATATATGGCATTGCCGGCTCGGGAATGCACTGCAACATGTCACTTTCAAAAGACGGCGAGAACCTCTTCTACGATCCGAACGGCGAGTTCCTTCTTTCCGACATAGCCCGCAGCTTCGTAGCCGGGCTTCTAAAGCATGCAAAGGGCTTTACGCCGATTACAAATCCTCTGGTAAACTCGTACAAGCGACTTGTGTCAGGATTTGAGGCTCCGGTCTATATCGCCTGGTCGACTGCCAACAGGTCCGTACTGGTTAGAATACCCGCAGCCAGGGGCGCCAGCACCAGAGTTGAGCTAAGAAACCCCGATCCTTCCTGCAATCCGTATATGGCATTTGCAGCGATAATCGCATCGGGCATGGACGGCGTTAACAATTCATTGAAGCCCGCTGCCCCCTGCAACAAAAACCTCTATCACATGTCAGACGATGAGAGGGCATGCGAAGGCATCGAGAACCTTCCGGGCTCGTTAAAAGACGCCCTTCTTGAGATGGATGCCGATAATGTGGTACGTGAAGCGCTTGGGGATTTCATTTACTCAAAGTACAGAAACGGACGTTTACAGGAATGGAAGTCCTATAAGCAGATCGTCCATCAATGGGAGCTCGACAATTACCTTCAGAATTTCTAGAGCCGACGGAGGAGGGTTTTGCCCTCCTCCTCTTTTTATCTTATCAATTTCCTGTTACTAAATCGTCTTCAAAACAGGCCATTTATGTTTTTACGGATACTCAATCTTTAACTCCTAATCACTGAGATTAACAACAGGGCCAAATAATGCTGGGGACGGTCGGCTATCGGGCACTTTTGCTTGGCCCCTGCCTCTGATATTCTATTATTAACGGAAAGAGGTGTTGCATTTGAAAAAGTCAGTAATCATATTGCTTGCAATCGTCGTTATCGCCGCTACGGCATACATTGCATACAACAACTTCGGAAAAGAGACTGTCGCGCCGATCGATGCTGCTGCAAGCTCCGGGGATGCCACGGAGGATGTAACCTTGCAGGATCTGGATATGCGCCTTCTAGAGCTAGGAGGAGCAACAAAGAGGATCTCAGATTATTCGGAGGGGATACTTTTCTTGAATTTTTGGGCAACCTGGTGCGGTTATTGCGAACTTGAGATGCCCGATCTGATCGAGATTGACAGACAGATGAGATCTGAGGGCATCGGCAAGGTAGTAGCAATTGACGTGAATGAAAAGGAAGCCGTAGTTAAAGCATACCTCGAAAAGCAGGGATTCACAGGACTGACCGTACTTTTGGACCTTGACGGGGAGGCCGCAAAGAAATTCGACATCGAGGGTTACCCTACTACTTTCGTATTCAAGAACGGCGTACTGATGGACTATAAAGTGGGCATGATGAGCAAGGAAGATATGGAAGCTTTGCTGGAACGGGCCAGGTAGAAGGGTAAGTATGCCCTTATCTTAGGGCATACTTATCAGCGAAAAGGCCCTCTACAATTTTCACGAGCATTACCATTGTATCTAATGTTACTTCTCCCCTATCGTGCAAGGGGTTATACTCTACGATGTCAACTGAAGTGACTTCGAACCTGCCGAGCACCTTCTTGATCAGATCAATAATCTGGTTTACTGTAAACCCGCCTTCAACAGGAGTCGAAACTCCCATCACAATATCGGGGTTAATGCTGTCAAGGTCAAGTGACAGATGAAGGTGTGAAACCTTTTGGGAAAGGTAATCGAGCGCATCTTCTAGAGACTCTTCGAAACCCTTAGACATAATCTGATCGAAGCTGTAGTTCTTGACGCCTGCCCTTTTGATAAGATTCTTTTCGCCTTCTTCTACATCCCTGCTACCGAAAAGAACGACATCAGATGAATCGATGTGCTTCTCATTATGCAAATCGACCAGTTTGGAATGTCCGTAACCCATAACAGCGGCCAAAGGCATGCCGTGGATGTTCCCTGAGTGAGTGGTCTTGTGCGTGTTCATGTCGGCATGCGCATCAACCCAGAGCACGCCAAGCCTTTCGTAATGGTCCAAAGCGCCTTTTATGCTGCCCATGGCGAGCGCATGGTCCCCTCCCAGAAGTATTGGGATGTGGCCCTCGCCGATCGAGAAGCTTATGGTTTCTGCAACAATTTCGCAGGTTGCGGCTATCGTGTTTACGAATTTCAAATTGGCAGAGGAGAAATTCTCCGGCTTCCTTGCCACGCTAATGAATCTTATTCTGCTTGCAAGCTCCGGAAATCGCCCCATCAGTTGCGTCGGTCCATGCTCTAAGCCTGCCTTATCGGCTCCGTAACTGAGAGGGCACATAATAATATCTATCAAATCGGTTCACCTCATAGGTAATTCAAGTAAATTATACATATGTGAATAACATGGGCGCAATAACTGCTTCTGCCCTGAAGTACGTTATTGCGCCGCTTTAATCAAACAAATCCCGAGTACATGCAATCTATCTTAGCGTTACTCCAAGCTTCTTTCCCAGCTCCTCGCGCACCGCATCATGGATTTCGTTTACTTCGTCAGTTGTAAGTGTCCTCTCAGCGGAGCGGTATTTAAGCGTGAATGCGAGGCTTCTTGACCCCTCCGGGATATTCTTCCCCTCATATATGTCGAATACTGAGACTGATTCAAGGAACGCCCCTGCTTTCTCTACTATTACTTCCTTGATCCTCTGCGAGCTTATTTCCTTGTGCGCAATCATAGCAATGTCCCTTATTGTGGACGGATATTTGGGGATGCCCTTAAACTTCATATCCCTCCTGATCGATTCGAGCAGTGGCAGGACGAGTATTTCGAAACCTGCCGTCTCCTCAGGGACATCAAAGCCTGCTGCAGTATCCGGGTGAATCTGCCCGAATGAACCTGCCTTCTTCCCTTTGATGTAAAGGTCGGCAGCCCTGCCGGGCCTTAGGTAAGGAGCGCTGCTTTCCGTCACCGACCACTGATCTATGCCCAGATTATCTAGGAGGGATTCAACTACTCCCTTGGCATCGTAGAAATCGACCGGGCGTTCTTTCGAAAGCCAGCTTTTTTCCGCTGAGCAGCCTGAAATGCTTCCAGACAGCACGCCGGCCAGCATTTTTATCTCTTCGGCAGGAACCTCGCCCCTTTGAAGCTCACCGACAGGAAGCCCATCCTTGCCTGCAAGGTAAACCTTGGACATTTCGAATACTTTGACGCTTCCCGCCCCTCTTCTGTGGTTTGTTCCCGCTACACGAAGCAGCGAGGGAAGTAGCATTGTCCTCATAGCAGACTGGTCCTCCGAAAGCGGGTTGCTTACAACTATCGGCTTGGACTCCCTTTCGTCCTCGCTAAGGCGCATAAGCTTGTACTCATCGCAGGGGACCATGCTGTATGTCATGGCTTCATGCATTCCCGCTGAAGCAAGCACGTTCTTTATCCGCTTCTCCGCAATCTGAGCTTCTGTCCAGCTTGAAGGCTTGGAGTTCTCCGGCACCTTGGCTTCTAGATTGTCATACCCATGAAGCCTGGCCACTTCCTCAGCAAGATCGATCGGCTCCTGCAAGTCAGCCCTCCAGGAGGGGATATCCACAACAATACCATCTCCAAAATCATCAGGCTCCACATCTAGCCCCAGCAGGGTCAGGTAATCATCGACTTTGCTGCCCAATTCGGTCCCGAGCTTTCTGGAGATCCAGCCCCGCGATGTGGTAATACTTCTGGCTGAGTTAGGTGCCTGGTTCTCATCGATCATGCCGGGATGAACTGTCGCAGCCCCCATGTAGGCCAGAAGATTTGCCGACCTGTCCAGAGCCAACGGTATCGTTTCAACATCAAGCCCCTTTTCGAACCTGGATGAGGATTCTGTCCTCAGTTTCATATACTTGGAGGTGCGCCAGATACTCTGCCTGAGGAAGTTGGCAGATTCAAGAAGAACTCTCTTGGTATCCGGCCCTATCTCGCTTTCGGCTCCCCCCATTACACCTGCCACGGCCACCGGCTTCGCTGCGTCGCAAATAAGCAACATACCCTGTTCCACGGGCCTTTCCTGGCCGTCGAGGGTAGTTATCTTCTCACCTTCTACAGCTCTTCTTACGATGATCCTTCCGCCCTCTATCCTGTCGAAGTCGAAAGCATGCAGTGGTTGGTTGACGTCAAGCATCACGTAATTCGTCACGTCGACGATGTTCGATATTGGCCTTATGCCGGCAGCCTTGAGCCTGACCTGCATCCAGATCGGAGACTGGGCTACCTTAACATCTGAGAAAAGCCTTAGAGCATATCTGCTGCAGTAATCCGGGTCAAGCACCTGCGCCGAAGCAAGGTATGAGATGTGCTCCCCTCTTTCAGGATGTTCAAGCTCGGGCCATCTCATAGCATTTCGGGTGATTGCCGCCACTTCCCTGGCCACGCCAAGCATTCCCAAGCAGTCAGGCCGGTTGGGCGTAATCTCCAACTCCAGCACCTCGTCTTGCAGCTCCAGCACAGATACGAGGTCCAGGCCGGTCAGGCATGAATTCAGAAAGTATCATAATGCCTTCCGCATCTTCTGAGATTCCCAGCTCCATCGCCGAGCACATCATTCCCTCGGACTTTATGCCTGCAAATTCGGCCTCGCCTATTAGCCTGCCATCGTAAAGCACTGCTCCCGGGGCCGCCAGCGGCACTATGTCGCCTACTTCTACGTTTCTTGCCGCTGTCACAACTGTATACGAATAGCGGCCAGCGGAAAGGTTCGCTACCTTGAGCCGGGGTTCGGTCGGATGAGGGGCAAGCTCTTCTACTCTTGCCGAGATAATGCCCTGGGTTTTATCGCCGATCCGCGTTACGGATTCAACCTTCGTTCCTGTCATTGTTAGAAGCTCGGCAAGGTCTTCCGCTTTCATATCGAAATCGACGTAGTCTCTTAACCACCTTAAAGGTACTAACATGTCGCTACCTCCTAAAATGACTCGAGGAACCTGATATCGTTCTCGAAATACAACCTCAGGTCATCCACGCCATATTTCAACGATACTATGCGGTCAATTCCCATGCCGAAAGCAAAGCCACTGTATACATCGGGGTCATACCCTGCCATTCTCAGCACATTGGGATGTACCATGCCGGAGCCAAGTATCTCTATCCATCCTTCGCCCTTGCATATGCGGCAGCCGGAGCCTCCGCATGCGAAGCAAGAAACGTCCATCTCTGCCGATGGCTCAGTGAACGGGAAGTAATGAGGCCTAAACCTGACCCTCTTGTCCTGCCCGTAGAAAGCCTTTATGAAGACCTCCAAGGAGCCCTTCAAGTCGGCGAATGTTACTCCCTTGTCTACATATAGCCCCTCCAGCTGGTGGAATATCGGGGAATGGGTTGCGTCCACCTGATCTCGCCTGTAGACGACACCGGGTACGACCACCTTCACCGGCGGATCCTGCGCTTCCATCTGCCTTACCTGCTGCGGCGAAGTTTGCGTCCTTAGAAGGATGTTCTCAGTGATGTAGAACGTATCTTGTACATCCCTTGCAGGGTGGAATGGCGGCGTATTCAGCGCCGTGAAGTTATAGAAATCCGTCTCTATCTCAGGGCCCTCTACCACTGAGAAGCCCATGCGGACGAAGATGTCGCATATCTCCTCGAATCCCTTGGTTATCGGATGGAGGTTGCCTACGCGCTGCACCCTTCCCGGAAGTGTTATATCGAGCGCTTCTCTGCCGAACTGCTGCTTCCTGGCCTCTGAAGCAAGCTCCGCAGACTTGGCGCCTATGGCCTCTTCCAGCCTGCTCTTGGCCAGATTGATCATCTGCCCGAAAGACGGCCTGTCCTCCGCCGCTATCTCCCCCATGCTCCTTAGAAGGGCAGTCAGCTCTCCTTTCTTGCCCAAGAACCTAGAGCGTACTGATTTGAGCTGCTCAACCAGGCTGCTTGCAGAGATCTCACCGAGGGCGTCCTTCACAATCCTGTCAATGTCAGGGCGCATTTTGTCTCCCCCTTGCACAAATAATAAAGAAGCCGCATCTTTCTGGGACGAAAGTTACGGCTTCCGCGGTACCACCCATTTTGGCCAAAGGCCCACTCATCTGGCGCTAAAAAGCGCCAGCCCCTTAACGCAGGGTCTACGGCTTACCTTACTTCCTGCCCTGCAGGTTTCCGGTGAGCGGCTTGGGGGTGAATTCCTCATGCCTTCCTGCCGAGGCCGGCTCTCAATCGGTGGCCAGCCCTCCCTTTCGGTGATCGGCACAGATACTTGTCCCCTTCGCAGCCTTTCCTATTACTTATTGATTATATTGCCCTTTTCGCTTTGGCTGCAAGTAGGACGCGCCAAATAGCTAATTCAGTCGATTATCTCGTCAGCATAGACATTGAGCGACTTGAGGAAAACGCCCTCGTCATTATCTCCGTTGATGTGCGCGCAACCGGAGAATACGCCGATTTTTATCGGCAGATTAGCATCGAAGTCGTCAAACAATAGGTTTGCGAAGTAGTCTCCAATCAGGTAATGGCTCTCGTATTCTCCGACTAATGTCCCGTTTACCTCTACGGATATGGTCTCGCCAGTCCTCTTCAGCACGATTAGGTTCTCACCGCTGACCAGGCCATCGCCAATGACCAGGCCCGGCAGGAAGTCCTTAACGAACGGGCTGATATACTCTATATCATCGTCTTCTATAGATATTGCCGTATCATACAGCATATGCGGCATGACTGTGTAGGCTTTTATACTGTCTGTCAGGTCAACATGATTGCCATAATACTGCACTGCCTTGAAAACGTTCGGGAACAGGTCGAAATCTACTGGAAGTTCCTTGAATCCTATTCCAAGTATGAAGCCTTCGGAATCCGCGCTTATCGATGCCTCATTCTCTAAATAGACGATATCTACTATGAGCTCGGCCCTGAAGTCTCCCTTGTATGCGTCCTTTGTGTATACGCGGCCTCTTCTAATGACAAGGCCGTGCTGGTGCTCCCAATGGTAGTCCAAAGGCTCTGAAACAGATGCCGAAGCGGATGCGGGCATTGCTGTATCATCCGATTCGATATCGACTTCTTCCTCATACCCGGTCGTTGTAAAATCAATGCTAGTCTTAAGACTTGGCGCGCAGCCTCCTAAAAGCATGAAAACCGCAAGTAAAGCGACTGCCACAGTCATCCTGGAATTCCATCTCATTCTTTTCGCCTCCCTTTTAATTCTTACCGGCCAGAAAGCCGGAGAATATCCCTAAAAGTATCGAATATATCAGAAATGCCGGCACTAGTCCTGCCGCCGCGCTGAGATACGCGTTCTTCCAGGGCATATTGAACTTCTTTACTGATTATAAAGGCTGCTAGTATTGCCGCAATTAGTGGCGATATCACTACATCCAACCAGCTTGCTCCCGCCTCGCCCAAAGCAGGAATCAGCCACGAAGTGAACTGCCAAGATACCAAAGAAAGCAGCTCAGAAGCAAGCATACCGGCCGCCCCCGCAAGCACAGCCGTTGGCCAGTCCGGCTTCACCTTGCTGGGAGCCCTGGAGGCAATCAGCATGAAATCCCCTGCTAACAATGCGCCTGCTGCGAGGAACAAGGGGGCTACGATGTTGAACATGCGTTTACCATCCCGTGGCGCTGTCCTGCGGCCCGGTCACTCTTATGCGTGAAATCGTGATCGCTTCCTCGGATGCCGGCGCGGTGTTTATATTAAAATGAATGTATAGACCATTCCGGAAGTCCGAAGGCAGATCATAGGGGCCGGATTTCTTGCCGTTGACAGTCCAGCCGAATTCCGCACCCTTCTTCCAAAGGCTTATTACGTTCTTTCCATTAAGCTTGAATCCGGGAAGTATCTCCTGGCCCGAGGCGAATGTCCTGCTCTTTACAACGAAATTCACGCTGAACGCCTCGTAGCTTGAGATGCCAGCCGAAGATTGAGTCCTAATGATTACATTGTTGCCCAGGTTTGAAAGGTATACTTTCTCCTGAGAAAGGCAGATACCGAACTCATTTAGTTCTACGCCCTCAAGCTTGGCGTCCATCTCGAGCCGTAGATTGAATTCCTCGCCCGTGAGAAGCGGAACGCTAAAAGTAGCCTTACCCAATGCAAGGCCGCCTTTTGTGAATTTCTGGTCTCCAAACGGGATTAGATGCCAGCCGTCAAGCGTCTGTTGGCCAGGCTTGGAGAAATCCCTCAATGCCAGCTCTTTGTAGCACCCGCCGGCAAGGGCGGCAGCTAAAAGAACGACGAGGGCAAGTATTAGAGCCTTTAACTTCATCGTATTCACCTCAGCATAATTCTAACCCATACGCCCCGCGACATGTTCCTTCTTTGCCGAATAGGGCGGTAACAGGTAGTAAGCTCTGGTTTAATAATACGCGCAGACAGGCTTATTTTGTTTACGTTCTAAATATCTGTTTTGTTCCATTATTTCGTAGGAAATCGGCGGCATTTCGTAGAATATTTTATCATTCGCATTCAGGAGGTTTCGATGTATCGGATATTGTCGCT
Organism: uncultured Bacillota bacterium; assembly: GCA_963823655.1. Classification (GTDB taxonomy): domain Bacteria; phylum Bacillota; class DTU025; order DTU025; family MWDF01; genus MWDF01. Next base: position 142,134 of record CAWGMK010000013.1, on the reverse strand, counting down.
GGACGGCGGAGGAATCAGGGGCCTCTATACTCTAGTTGTCCTAAAAAGGCTTGAAGGCCTTCGCCCCGGATGGTTGGGTAAAGCAGACCTGGTGGCAGGCACTTCCGTAGGTGGCATCATCGCCTTAGGAATTGCTTCCGGAGCATGCCTCGATGATTTCATCAAGCTGTTCTCTGAAAAGGCCTCCTCTGTTTTTCCTGCTCAGAAGCTGGCAGGCAAGCTCAAGCAGAGCCCACTGGCAGGTCCGCGGTACCCTAACGATGGTCTTTCTGCCGCATTGAAGGCAAGTTTCCGGGATAAGACTCTCGGGGATCTGGAAACCGGTGTTATGGTCTCCTCCTTCTCCATGGACAACAAGGGAAAGGGCGGAAGGCCCAGAAGCTGGGGCCCGAAATTCTTCCATAATCTAGATGAGAACACCGGGGACTTGGACATCCCATGCTGGAAAGCCGCCCTTTATACCAGCGCGGCTCCGACTTTCTTTCCTTCTGTGGATGGATACATCGATGGCGGAGTCGCCGTCAATAATCCGGCTATGTGTGCCTTCTCGCTTGCGAAAAAGCATAACCCGATGCTCGGAGGCGATGAGAACATCTGCCTTATGTCTATCGGCACCGGCATCAACTCCAGATTCGTTTCCAAAGAAACCGAGGGCTGGGGCCTTGTTGAATGGGCCCCTTACATACTTCCTCTGCTGATGGATGCACCTTCAGGTATTGCCGAATACCAGTGCAGCTCCATTTTGAAAGAAAACTATATGAGGCTAAATTCCGTAATAAGCGCCGACGACCCAGTTGGCTTGGACGAGGTATCGGGGGTTCCTTACTTGGTACAAGCCGCGCAGGAGCTTGATATAGAGCCTGCAATAGGTTGGCTTGACCGTCTATGGATTTAGGCTCGCCCGAGTGACTGATATGCTACTGTGATACAATAATATTTGGCAATAACGCAAATAAGGAGGCATTGCAGTGGAAAGCAAGGCCAAAAAAGCGTCGGTCAAGATACGTGTGATAAAAAACGGGCCGTTCCTGGTAGAGGGCCCGATTCCGCTAAAACGGCAGATAATCAAGAGCAATGCCGCTGGGCAGGCTTTGGAATGGGTAGACGGCGAGACTGTCACCACTCCTGACAACTACAGCCTATGCAGGTGCGGAAAGACTAAAAGGGCTCCTTTTTGCGATGGTACCCACTCGGAAATCGGCTTTGACGGCACCGAAACTGCCGGCAACGAGCCCTATATAGAAGACGTTGAGCTTATCGAAGGGCCGAAGCTAATTCTTACGGATAAAAGGGTACTGTGTGCGAGCGCCCGCTTCTGCGACAGCTATGGCGGAACATGGAAGCTTACGACAAAATCGGACGATCCAAGGGCCAGGGAGATCGCTATAAGGCAGACGAGAGACTGCCCCGCCGGCAGGCTGGTAGTTTACGATAAAGAGACTTTTGAGCCAATTGAGCCCAACTTGGAAAAGGAAATTGTGCTGGTAGAGGACCCGGCTGCCGATTGTTCCGGCCCACTTTGGGTAAAATCCGGCATCCCCGTCATTTCCGGCGACGGCGAGGAATATGAGATAAGAAACAGAGTCACGCTTTGCAGATGCGGAAAAAGCAGCAACATGCCTTTCTGCGACGGATCTCACGTAAGGCACGGCTTTAAGGAGAAGAATGGCAAATATGATGTCAAAGGGTAGGCTAATAATCGCATTCGTCCTGATTGTTGCCATTGCATTCGCATTATATGCCGCATTCAGCAAGGATGCCTCAGATGATGCTGAAGCCGGGATAAATGTGATTGCTTCAATATTCCCGGTGTACGATTTCGCAAGGGCAGTCGGAGGAGACAGGATTTCTTTATCAATGCTCCTTACTCCCGGGCTAGAAGCTCACTCATATGAGCCCAAGCCGAGCGATATCGGCAAGCTTACCGAAGCTTCCCTATTCATTTATACAAGCCATGAGATGGAGCCCTGGGTAGATGACCTTCTTGGTGGTATCAAGGAAGGCTCCTCCGTCAAACCCCTTGAGGCAGGCTTAGGAGTACCCGTTATCATAACCGGCGAACATGATGATGAGGCCGGCCATGATGAAGGGGCTTCCATTGACCCTCACGTATGGCTCGACTTCACAAACGCAGAGTACATGGTTAGAAGAATTGCAACCGCGCTCTCGGAGATAGACCCGGAAGGGACGGACTACTACCTGGACAATGCTGAAGCATACTGCCTTGAGTTGGCAAGCCTGGACGAATCTTTCAGGGCGGCAATTGAAAAATGCGGAAAGAAAGTAATCATTCATGGCGGACATTACGCTTTTGGATATCTGGCAGGCCGTTACGGGCTTCAATACAAGGCAGCCCAGGGCTTCTCACCTGATTCTGAGCTTGGACCCAGGCAGATTTCGGAGCTCATGAGCCTAATGGAAGAGAGCGGCTCCAAGTTCATCTTTTTTGAGGAGCTCGTAGAGCCTAGAGCAGCGGAGACCATCTCCAAAGAAACCGGAGCCGGCATGCTTATGCTGCATGCAGGGCATAATATCTCCAAATCCGAGTTCGAATTTGGCGTGACTTTCGTTGAGCTTATGCGGAAGAACCTCGAGAATCTGAAGGTGGGGCTTGAGTATAGTGGTAACTAGCGATCCGATAATCAAAGTCCAGAACCTTTCTGCCGGCTACGGCCAGGGTGAGGTCATAAAGGGCATCACATTCGACGTAGAACCGGGCGATTATATCGGCCTGGCCGGCCCCAACGGCGCGGGCAAGTCCACACTGGTCAAGGTGATCCTGGGCCTGGTTCCCCCGAGCTCCGGCAGCATAGAGCTGTTCGGGCAGCCATATTCCCGCTTCAAGGACTGGGGCCTCATCGGATATCTGCCGCAAAGGACGAATACTTTCAACCCGCTCTTCCCCGCCTCAGTCAGAGAAGTAGTATCGCTGGGCCTGCTTTCGAGAAAGGGCTTCCCGAAGTCCCTTACAAGAAAGGATATGGGCCAAGTAGATGAGATAATGGAAAAGCTGGGCATCGCCGTGCTGGCTTCCAAGACGCTCGTCGAGCTTTCCGGAGGGCAGCAGCAGAAAGTGTTCCTGGCAAGGGCCTTAGTGTCCAAACCACGACTTCTTGTGCTGGATGAGCCCAGCACCGCCTTGGATCCTCAGAGCAGGGCCTCATTCTACGCGCTCGTAAAAGAGATGAATACTTCTGATGGAATAACCATCATCATGATCACACATGATACAGGAAACATAGGCGAGCATGCCAAGAAGCTGCTATATCTTGACGGAGAGCTCGTATTCTACGGCGGATTCGATGAATTCTGCTCCTCAGAAAAGATGAATGAATACTTCGGCGGATTTATCAGCATATTATCTGCCACAGGCATAGGTGATGAGATGCAAACCTTTCTGAGTCTGGCTTTCGTACAGAGGGCATTCATAGCCGGTTCATTCATAGCCGCGCTCTGCGCAGTCCTGGGCCTTTTCCTCGTGCTGAGGAAGATGTCGATGATCGGAGACGGGCTGTCGCATGTAAGCTTCGGGGCAATTGCATTCGGCCTGCTGCTCGGGGTATATCCTTTCTATATCGCGGTTCCCCTGGTGCTGCTGGCGTCGTTAGGCATTTTGGCAATAACTGAAAGGACAAAACTCTTCGGGGATGCGGCGATTGGAATAGTCTCTGCAATAGGGATTTCGTCCGGCGTAATTCTCGCGAGCCTTTCCGGCGGTTTTAATGTTGACCTTATGAGCTACCTCTTCGGCAACATCCTGACCATAAGCGGCAATGAGCTAATCCTTTCGGTAATACTCTCAGCTATTGTCTTCGTAGTGGTCTACCTCTTCTACTATGACCTGTTCTCAGCTACTTTCGATGAAGAGTATGCAAGCACGACAGGAATAGCCACCGGCCTTGTTAACAGGCTGCTGGTTATGCTTACGGCTGTAGTTGTTGTGCTGTCTGTGAAGATGGTTGGAATAATGCTTGTATCCGCTCTTCTGATACTCCCGTCTGTGACAGCTCTAATGCTTGTGAAAGGCTTCAGGTCCGCAATGATCGTATCCGTCGGCCTTGCTGTCCTCTCTGTCATCCTCGGCATAACCGCTTCATACATGTTCGACTTGCCAACTGGCGCTACTATCGTTATGTTCAATGCGGCTTTCTTCGGCCTTGCCAACTTGGAAAGGCGCCTGAGCAGGAGATAAAAGAAAAAGGGCCTTATTGGCCCTGATTTTTGTAGTGGTCGGGGCGACAGGACTTGAACCTGCGACTTCATGGTCCCAAACCATGCGCTCCACCAAACTGAGCTACGCCCCGCAATTTATTATGTTACCATAACCGCACCTGCGAGTTAAGACGAAATTTGCTGATCTAACAGTCGGCTGATTTCGGGCAACATAGCCATGAGCGCCTTGAACCTGTGGCTGATCCTATCCTTCACTTCCCCCGGAAGCTCAGCATATGTCAAATCAAAACCTTCAGGTACAAATACGGGATCATATCCGAAACCATTTTCACCCCTGGGCCCGAATATGATGGAGCCCTCGCACGTGCCTTCCTTGACCGCTATAAGCTTCCCGGGAAGGGCAAGCGCAACCGCGCTCACAAACCTCGCGGACCTGTTCCCAACAGGAACATCCTTCATCTTTTCAAGGAGAAGCATGTACCTGCTAATATCATCTTTTAACTCTTCGCCGCCATATCTTGCGGAGAAGACGCCAGGCGCGCCGTCCAGCGCATCTACGGCCAAGCCGCTATCATCAGCCAATGTTGGAATACCGGCCTGCCCGGCTGCAGTAAGCGCCTTTTTTGCAGCATTATCCGCGAAAGTCAGCCCATCCTCCTCGGGCATGACTATCCCTGGAAAATCGTCATTGCACAGAAGCTCATACTTGTCGCCAATTATGCGCCTTACTTCGACCAATTTACCGCGGTTTCCGGTCGCCACCAGCAGTTTTGGCCTCATCGTGCGGCAATCCTCTCTGAAAGTGCTTTACCAAGCGCCTTCCTCTGCGCGGAGATAACTGCCTTAATTCCCTTGGACGAGAGCTTCACCAATGCATCAGCTTGCTTTTGGCTGAAGGTCTCCCCCTCTGCCGTGGCCTGGAACTCAACAATGCCGCCTGAGCCCGTCATAACAAGGTTCATGTCCACGTCCGCTATAGAATCTTCAGAATATGCCAGATCAAGAAGCAATCGCCCGCCGACTATGCCGCAGCTGATAGCCCCTAGCCAGTCTGAAATCGGCAGCGGCCCTGAAGCCCATCTTGCATCCGCTGCAAGCGCATCCACAAGCGCAACGAATGCACCGTTAATCGACGCCGTCCTCGTTCCGCCGTCCGCCTCCAGCACATCGCAGTCTATTAGAACGCTGGTCTCACCCAAGGCTTGCATGTCAGTGACAGACCTGAGCGATCTGCCAATCAGCCTCTGTATCTCATGCGTCCTGCCGCCCGTTTTAAGGGTGGACCTTTCCCTGATCACCCGCTGGGACGACGATCTTGGCAACATCGAGTATTCAGCCGTAACCCAGCCCTTCCCGGTTCCCTTCACATGAGGCGGAACCCTATCTTCAATCGTCGCTGTACAGAGCACCCTTGTCCTGCCCATCTCGACGAGAACCGATCCGGGGCATGTGCTGATAAAGCTCCTCGTTATCTTCATGTTCCTGATTTGATCCGGCCTCCTGCCGTCGTCTCTTGCGTTTTCCATCTTTACCTCCGTCATTAAGGGAGCATGAGCTCCAGCTCAGGTTCCTCGATCGTTTCGAACTGCGTAATTATCGACTCATCTAGAGCAGGCTCTACGATGATCCATGGCTCCTGCAGCATAAGTCCGGGCCAGTATGCATCGGAAGGCGAATAGGATGGCGCTTTCAATGACTGTAGAATGCCGTCTTTCATCTGGGCCCAGATATCTGTGTAAGAGGCGCTGAAATAGGACGCAAGCCCGTCGAATATCCCCTCTGCGGCCAATTGCCTGAAGGCTGGATCGGCAAGTCTTAAGGCGTCCTGTTTGTTAGAAAGGAAGCCCACTTCAACAAGCACGGCTGGGGATAGGGTCTCCTTTACCATGTGGTACTCCTTCTTGAAGACTCCCCTGCTTGAAAGCTTGATTCTGTCCACTAACGACTTATGGACGGATGTTGCAAGTTCTCGGCTTAATTCTTCCGCATTGTAATAGTAAGTCTCAGTGCCATTGGGCGCATCTGAAATCACTGAGTTCGAGTGAATGCACACAACGGCGTCCGGAAGCAGCAGATTTACCATGGATGAGCGGTCCAGCAGGTCAACTTTAGTATCAAGCGATCTGGTCATTACTACGACCGCGCCCTTCTCCTCCAGCATCGCCCTGAGCTTTATAGCTATGTCCAAGTTGACATCTTTCTCAATTATCGAGTTGCCGACTGCGCCTCCGTCCATGCCGCCATGTCCGGGATCAAGAAGTATCAGGCGGCCTTCAAGGCCTGTCAGTTTATCCGCAAGTACAATATCTATGCCTTCCGCAGAATCTGACATAGACCAAGTGTGGCCCAAATATCTGTCGAGGTCGAAAACGAATCTGGCAACTCCAATGGTGTTCTGGCCGGACCTTGCCTTCTTCACTATGCCCGGTAAAGGAAACTCCTCATATCTCTGATTTGCTTCGACGAAACCCGGGAAATCTACGACGAGCCTGTCAGGCTCCCTAAGCCTGAATACCTCCGCAGAAGAAGGCCCGCTTGTGAAAATCCTTACCTTTGTGCTGCCGTTCGAGCTTTCGATTTCATAACCCAAAACCTCTAAACCAATGTCAATTACGCACGAACCTGCCGCTTTCGCAGGCCTCAGTACAGCAATAAACCCGTCGTTAAGGGAAATGAGGCACTCCAGACCTTCTTGAGTGCGATTCCAGGCTAAGCTGCCCTTTCCATTTAGTGCAGACATGGCTGAGGATACCTTGTCTATGCCTGTCACTCCCGGAAATTGCAGAGCATATTCGCCGTCCGAAACTTCATCGAGCCTGGGCTCACCGCTCTGGCCCTCATACTTAAAAGACAACCTGCTTACCCCGTTGTCGAGGTACTCCTCAAGCCCTGTTACGGATCCACCAAAGTAAATGGCAATGCTTTTTCTGTCATCTGAGAGCACAATGTCTCTTGCTTCAGCCTTGAGGCCGGATAAGCTCAGCCGAGCTCCCTTCTCTTCCTCCTCCAGCTTAAATGAAATGCCCGATTCAGCTAGCCCTGATATGGAACCGGGAAGGACTGCGGCAGTGCCGCCAAGCAGCAGGCTTATTGAGCTGCCATCCTGGGATTGATCTGCCGAATATGAGGCAAGCGTACCGGCGAAGCCCAGCTTGATAGACAGCGCGCCGTCAGATGCCACACTTATGCCCGTCAATGCGTTCTGAAGCGGTATGAATACTAAGCCGCTTTTAAACGACGGCTTGCCCGCTATCATGCCGGAAAGCCCGAATTCCACTTTGGTAAGCGGATATGCCTCCTGAGATACTTTAAATCCATCCCCCGACAGCTTCAATGCCTTATCCGGCAGGAAGTCAGGGATGCTGACAATCGCCTTATCCGCGCTTTCTATCAGGTTCATTGCTGAAAGGTTCGAAGTTGCTTTGATCTCAAAACCTGCAGCCCCCTCGGCAGACACAAACCCGGCCCCCACGATCTTTCCAGGGAAGGAGACTTTTATAAGGCTCGGATCAAGGGGATCCTGGTACACCTTAGATCCTGTACCTGCCTTCGTCAGTTCAAGCACTACACGAGCAACGCCCGGTTTATTCATTGAAGCCCTAATCCTTGTGGCCTCTGGGGACACGATATCCTTGCTTTGGGCCGGCTCTACTGTCGTCTCGGAAAGATCGATGACAAGCCGGTCAGGTAGGGCCAGCACGAAGCTTTCGATTTTCGATGGCGCGAATGAGAGCTGAATGGTGAATACCGTAGGTCCGTCTCCCTGCAATTTACTCATGGATATGATGCTGGCGCGAGGTATTGTTGCTGTGGCTAGCCCGGCATTCTCATCGATGGCAAGCTTAATTCCGAGCGCTGTTATCCCCTTCAGAGGAAAAGAAAGCTTGCCTGAAATGTTCAATATCGGGCTTGGCAGGCTTACCTGTCCAAGGGAAAGCCCCCCTTCGCGAATTAATGCGGACTTCCCGGACCAGGACAATTTATAGCCTTCAGTAGTCTGCTGCAAACCAATAGCAAAGGCCTTAGCGAGGGTCTCTACTGGAATATAGGGCTGGCCCATCTCATCTGACGCCAATTGATAGGAAGATGTCTTTCCGAAGCCCACAACATCAAGATTCCATGACTTTAGCGCCTCGGCTGCGGCACAAGTGCAGATAGGCAACGAAATAGCGGTGATCACAATCGCCGCCATCAATAAGCTTATCAGCCCTCTTTTAGGTTCATAATGTTTTCGCATCATATATTATTTTAATCTGTATCACCTATGCTTGCACATACCTATAAAAAGAGACAGCGCCTTGAGGCGATTTGCTCGCTTCGAGACGCTGCATCCTGCCGTCTTATTCAGTAGGGCCTATGCCCTGCCGCAAAGGACGTCGCCAAGCCTCTCAATGCCCGACTCTATCTGCTCGATCGTGGCATTTGTGAAGTTCAGCCTCATCTCATCCTTGCCCATGCTGGAATCAATATAGAAGGGGCTTCCCGGGATATACGCAACCTTGGCTTTTACTATGGCTTCTTTGAGCAACTCCTCCGAATTCATCCCAGTTGGCAGCTTGACCCAGATGAACAGACCACCTTCCGGTGTGTTGCGCCTTATGCCCTTGGGGAAGTGTGCGTCGATCGCCTTTATCATTGCGTCCCTTTTGGGCCTGTACTCGGCCACAATATCCTTGATATGCTCATGGAACTTGCCGCTTTTTATGAACTCGTATACTGCTCTTTGTGCCAGGTTGTTGCTGCATACATCCGTAGTCTGTTTCCCTACCACCATTTTTTTCATGATATCCTCTTTGGCTATGGCGTAACCGAGCCTTATGCCAGGTGATACGGTCTTTGAGAAGCTGCTTGCGTAAACTGCAGTCCCCCATCTGTCAAAAGAGGTTATTGCCGGAAGATGGGCTCCTTCGAACCTAACAAGCGCATAAGGGTCATCTTCTAGAAGCGGCACTCCCGCTATGCCCGTAATCTCCATTATCTGCTTTCTTCTTAGAAGTGAGGTTGTCACCCCGGTGGGGTTCTGAAAGTTGGGTATAATGTACACTAGCTTGGGCTTATTGGCTTTTATCTTCTTGTCGAGATCCTCGGGAATAATGCCCTCTCGGTCAGTATCTACTCCGATGATCTTCGCTTCATACATCTTGAAAACATTAAGCGCTGCAAGGAATGTCGGGTTTTCAACCAGGACGACATCGCCCTCGTTTATCAACGATTTCGCCACAAGGTCGATAACCTGCTGGGCGCCTGTCGTAAGCAAGACGCTGTCCTTTGTTGCTTCAATGCCGAATGAGCCGATTTCCTTGGCAAGGGCCTCCCTTAAAGGCAGGTAACCCTCCGTAGTGCCGTACTGAAGTATCTCCTTGCCGTGTTTTGCGAGGAGCTCCTCATTGAATAGCCTCATGTCTTCTACTGGGAATGACTGCGGGGACGGAAAGCCGCCGCCGAATGAGATTATGTCGCTGCCTTGGGTGAGTTTAAGGATTTCTCTAATTATGCTGGCCGATACATTCGCTGTCCTAGCGGAGAATAGTGCCGGGTCCAACAGTACCACCCCTCTCGTCTGCGGTATACAATATGCAACTATGCAATTCCATTATACACAACTTTATAAGGCTACGATGTTCTTTCGAGGTATTAGAAAAGGGCCGGCTTATCGCCGACCCCAAATCCTATCTATTTGACACCCAGCTTCTCTCTTGTTACCCTTATGCCCTCGTTTAGGGCTTTGATATTATCCTCTATCGAAGCCTTGGGCACCCTCTGCCTTACAGCCTCCTCAAGCTTTTCCGGGCTTACGAACTTGAAAAGCTCGTTTAGCACGCCCAATGCGACAATATTCGCCGACAGGGGTTTACCTGTGATCTCCTTGGAGATCCTAGTAATCGGCAGTTTGAAGCAATGCTTTGAATCAGGCGCATTGGGGACCAGGTCCTCATCGACGACCAATTTCGCCCCCGGCTTCAAATTGCATCCGTACTTATCGCAGGCGATTGGAGTCATAGCCAAGACGTAATCCGGAGATGATACTTTGGGGTAATCAACCTCCATGTCGCTCAAGATGACTTCGGCCTTCGCCGCCCCGCCTCTTGCCTCCGGACCGTAACTTTGCGTCTGCACGGCCTCCAAACCATCTCTCATAGCGGCTTCGGCCAGGATGATGCCTCCAGTGATTAGGCCTTGTCCGCCCGAGCCGGAAAGCCTTATCTCCTTCCTCATGGCTTCACACCTCCTGCCAGCTTGGCCACCAACTCATCGTACCTGTCCAGGTATGTTGGCTCTTCCTTCTTGGCGAACTCCCCGATCAGGATCTTGCCTGCGACTTGATCGGCAGGCAGCTTGGCAGCCGCCGTGTTTAAGATCGTGCCCTTCTTGAACAGGTCCAGCATTTCGACGGGCCCGCCCATCTTATTGCGCCTGCCATAATATGTGGGGCACTGCGTCATCACTTCGACGAAGTTGAACCCCTTATGCGTTAGGGCATACTCGATATAAGTGGCGATATTCCTCGGGTGCGCTGCGGTTGCCCTGGCAACATAGTTGGCGCCGCAAGATTCTACGAGCTTGCACAGGTCGAAGTTGCGCTCAAGGTTTCCGTACGGCGCGGTAGTGGCGATCATGTGCGTGGGCGTCATCGGGGAATACTGCCCATTGGTCATGCCGTAAATGTTGTTGTTCATGCATATCATCGTTATGTCCATGTTGCGCCTCGCGGCATGGATAAGGTGATTTCCGCCAATTGCGGATGCATCGCCGTCACCTGAGACCACAATGACCTTCAGACGAGGATTTGCCAGTTTGATGCCAGTTGCAAAAGGAATCGCCCTTCCGTGAGTGGTATGTAAGGTATTGAAGTCGAGGTAACCCGGAAGGCGAGATGCGCACCCTATTCCGGAGACAACGCAGATGTCATCCTTATTGACTTCAAGCTTGGCAAGGGTCCTCAATAATGCATTCATAAGTACGCCGTGGCCGCAGCCCGGGCACCAGATATGAGGCATCTTATCAGTCCTAAGAAGATCCCATACTTCCATTGCCATTACCAGGCCACCTCCTTGGCGAGAGTGTCGAGGATCTCATCAGGCGTCAACGGGTCGCCGTCCACCCTGTTGTAGCGGACGACTTTGCACTTGCCCTGGTTCGCCCTCTCGACTTCGAGCACCAGCTGCCCCATGTTCATTTCGGGCACAATGACCTTCTTAACTCTCCCGCAAACTTCGGCTACCTCTTTTTCCGGGAAAGGCCAAATCGTCTTTATCTGCAGGCTTCCTACCTTGATGCCTTTCTCCCTTGCCAATGTCACGGCCCTTCTGGCCGAACGTGCAGTCGAGCCGCACGATATTATCGCATATTCTGCGTCTTCCATCTGGTCATACCTGAGGAATGTAATATCCTTCTTGGCTGTCTCTACCTTCCTGTGTATGCGCTTTATCTTGCTCTCCACCTCTGAAGCTTTCGAAGTGGGGAACCCTGACGCATCATGATAAAGCCCTGTTACATGGAATCGATAACCATCGCCGTATGCCGCAAGAGGCGGAACGTCCCCCATGCTCGCGTCGTATGGAAGATACTTCTCAAGGCCCTTTGGAGGTTTCGGCCGGTTCTCTACCATCGCATCCACTTCCTCCTGGGTGGGTACAAGGATTTTCTCCCTCATGTGTCCGATTATCTCGTCCATGAGCAGAATTACGGGTTGTCTTAGTGTCTCCGATATATTTATGGCTTTGATCGTCATGTCGAAGATCTCCGGTACCGTCGATGGATACAGTGCTATGGCGGGGACGTCTCCGTGGGAGCCGTACTTTGCCTGCATCATGTCCCCTTGTGCAGTGTTTGTGGGCAGGCCTGTTGAAGGGCCGGTCCTCTGCACGTTAACGATTACGCAAGGTACCTCCGTAAATGAGGCGAAGCCAATATTCTCCTGTTTAAGTGAGAAGCCGGGGCCGGATGTCGCGGTCATGGACTTCGTTCCCGCCAGGGACGCCCCCACGATTGCGGCCATGGAGGCTATCTCGTCCTCCATCTGTATGAACTTGCCCCCCATTTTCGGGAGCATCTCCGAGAGCTGCTCTGCAATTTCCGTCGAAGGTGTGATCGGGTAACCGGCGAAGAACCTTACCCCCGCCATGGCGGCCGCAAGCGCGCACGCCTCGTTGCCCTGCATGAGCCTTAGCCTATCGGCCATATCACTCCACCTCCTTCTTGGCCCTCCTCAGGGCCACCACTTTAACCGCAAGGTCGGGGCACATGATTTCGCAGGTCTGGCACTTGATGCAATCATCAGGCCTAGCCACGAAGGCTTTCCCCCACTCATCGCCCTCGAGCACCTTCTTGGGGCACAAGGCATAGCAAATCCCGCACGCCTTGCACCATTTCTGGTTGATCTCGACAGGTAGTTGCCCCGGTTTTTCTGGGCTCATCTGCTTTACCTCCGTTCGATATATTAAACGAAAATCGTCTGTTCGCGCCTTGCGCCGACCGATACGAGCATTATCCTGGCGTCTATGAAGTCCTCGATCTTCTTGAGGTAATCCTTTGCCTCTTTGGGAAGCTCATCCATAGTCCTCGCCTTGGTAGTGTCGCACGCCCAGCCGGGCATGGTTATGTAGACCGGCTCAGTCCTCGACATGAGATACGATGCCGGCACGGTCTCCGCCCTGAATTTCGTTCCGTCCGGGCGGGTTATGTCATAGGCGACGCACAGCTTTATCTCCTTGAAGGAATCCAGCACGTCAAGCTTGGTTATCGCCACCGCATTGAACCCTGACAGCAGTGCGGCGTACTTCAGTGCGACCAGGTCTATCCAGCCGCAGCGGCGGGGCCTTCCGGTAGTGACGCCGTATTCCCCTCCGATGTCCCTGAAAGACTTGCCTATCTCATCATTTAGCTCAGTTGGCATGGGCCCCTCGCCCACAGAGGTCGAGTACGCCTTAACTACCCCTATCACTTCGCTGATTTTCGAAGGGGGGATACCTGCTCCTGAACATGCGCCGCCTGCTATAGGGTTCGAGGAGGTTACGTACGGATATGTACCCCAATCAAGGTCCCTCATCGCTCCCAGCTGGCCTTCAAGAATGACTTCCCAGCCTTCGTCAAGCGCCCTTCTCATTAGCGGGAAGCTGTCGACAATAAAGGGAATTATCTGCCTGCATGCGGGCTCCAGCGTTTTCATCATCTCGTCGTAATCCAGCGCCGGCTCGCCATAAATATGTACGAGCATCCTGTTGGCCCTCTCCAGGTTAGTCTTAACCCGGTTCGTGAAGTGAGGCCAGTCCATCATCTCGCCGGCTTGAATGCCCCACCTGGCCGATTTATCGGCATAAGCGGGCCCGATTCCCCTAAGGGTGGTGCCGATCTTCTCCTTGCCGGAGAGCCCCGCCCTATATTTCTCCTCTGCTTTGTCTATTGCGATATGGTAAGGGAGCACAAGATGCGCCCTGTCGGATATCATAAGCCTGTCAAGCGGGACTTTCGCCGCTTTTACCTGCTCCATTTCCTTGACAAGAGAGATGGGGTTGACCACAGTCCCCGTTCCTATCAGGCTATATGCGCCGGGGTTGAATATTCCCGACGGAATCAGGTGCATGCCGAAGTTTCCGAAATCGTTAATGACTGTATGACCTGCATTGTCGCCGCCCTGGTATCTGATAACGAGCTTGGCTTTCCCTGCCAGATAGTCCACTACTTTTCCCTTGCCTTCATCGCCCCACTGGGCACCAAGTACCACCCAAACTGACATTGGAGCACCTCCGTTGGTTGGTTGTTCTTACCATCCTTGTAACAACCAAAAATAATTATATCATCCTAGACCCTGCTTTGACCAAATATTCACATTCCTAGAAACCCTTTACGGGACCAATATCCTCAGCGCAGAGGGCATTACCTCGTATTCTACAGGCAAGGTTCCCGGAAGCTCTCCGTCCATCTCGCAGTAGAGAGGAAGCTTGCACTCAAGCCTCATCTTCTTGCCCCTGAAGGCCTTCACCTTTGCATTTTGCAGATGACCGCCGCTATAAATCTTCGGAATCTCGCGAAGGACTTCCATGATAGTCAGGTCGCCTATCACCACGGCATCGATCACAGCGTCGAAGGGGTCTGCGGCAGGAGTGAACATCATGCCCCCTCCGCAATATCTTCCATTGCCAACCGTTATCATTACCGCCTTGCCGTTGAAAGCTTCCACGTCATCGACGACAAGCTTGATATCCCTGTTCTTATAGGCAAAAAGGGTCTTGATGCCGGCGAGAAGGTATCCCGCCTTGCCGCCAAGCACTTTAAACGATTCCGAATTAAGTATGGTCTCACTGGTCAGCCCCGCATTCGACGCATTCAGGAATGCCCTTGTCTCCTTTGAGCCGTGAGGGCTGATATAAGTAGTCCTGACCACGTCTACGTACTTGAATTTCATGGCTTTGATAACTGCTGCAGTAGCCTTCCAGTCGTCGCGCGGCATGCTTATCGAACGCGGGAAGTCGCACCCGGATCCGCTTGTTACTACTCCCATTGCCGTAGATGGGTGAAGCAGGTTGCCGAATTCGGTAAGGCCGTTCATTACTTCATGGTATGTGCCGTCGCCTCCCGCGGCGATTACCAGGTCCATACCGTCAAGCCTTGCCTGCCTGGCAAGCTCGATTGCATGCCCCTGCCTCTGGGTAATCTCCACATCGAAATCGATTCCGACTTCCTGGAGAGCCTTGGTCAGAATCGGGAATGTCTTTCCGCTTCTTCCCCTGCCAGCCTTAAGATTGACGATAATCCTCACTTTGCCCATCATCGCACCTCCGCGGGGCGTATACCGGCTGCGCAGTCGTAAAGCGCGCCCTGTCCACCCATATCGGCTAGATAGCCTTTTGTAAGCCTGTTGATGCCACCGCCCCTATTCTTCCATCGGCCGTGGTGCGCGTACATTACATCCTCCCGCATCTCCTGGTCGAAACCCAGCTCGAAAGTCATTTCCCCGTGCATCGTGAAGACTTCGACGGCCTGCCCTTCGGACAGCTGTAAGCGATTTGCCGCTTTCGGATTCATATATACCTTCGGAAGCTCGCCTTTGTCGGCATCTTCCATGTTATCGTACTGAGAATGGAGCCTGTCCCTTAAAGCGCCGGTTAACAGGAAGAATGGCCTGTCAGGATGGGGCATCTCGAACGGCTCTATATAGGCCGGGGCTTCCGGCAAGCCCAAGTTGAGCTTCCCAGTTGCGGTCTTGAAGACATGATCCGTCCATGGAACCAACGGCGCAGGGAATCTGACCCAGCCCTGCTCCAAGAGCAAATCTAGGTCTATGCCGTGCGCCTTCATGGGTTCCAGCGCATACTCAATCCATTCAATCGGAGTCCTTTCGAACTCTTTTCCGAACCCCAACCGCTTGGCAAGCTCGCCCAGGACCCAAAGGTCCGACTTCGCCTCGCCTGACGGTTCCACTGCCTTCATGCCAAGGCTTATATAGTTATGGAAATAGGAATAGTAGATGTCCGTCTCCTCCAGGAATGTCGCAGCCGGCAGGACAATGTCGGCCTGCAATGCAGTGTCGGTAAGAAAATGGTCGGACACGACCTTGAAGGGGATCCTTTGGAACGCCCTCTCCAACCTGGATGTATCGGGGGCCTGCAGCAGGGGGTTGCATCTGTTGATGAAAGCCGCCTCGATTGCCGGTTCTCCCATATTGTCCAGATCCTCTGCCAGCCTGCCCTTCCACACATTTCTGATGGAATCGCCAGGCTCAAGCCGTCCAAGCGCATTGAGCACCCTGCTCGATCTGTTGGCGTAATTTACGCCTCCGCCTGCAATGCCGATATTTCCGGTTACTGCGCCAAGCGCATTGACCGCCCTTACCGCGTTGCCGCCCCCGGCATGCCTTTGCATCCCGAATCCAAGCCAGATGGAAGCAGGTTTCGTGCCGGCATATTCCCTGGCCAATTTTACGATATCATTTGCAGCGACTCCCGTTACTGACTCTGTCCTGTCCAGGTTCCAGGAGCTGACTTCCCTTTTATAGGCCATGAGGCCGGCGCAGTGCCCGCTAAGGAAGCCGGCATCCTCCAGGCCTTCTTTGAAGATCTGGGCCGCGATTCCAAGGGCGAGGGCAGCATCCGTGCCCGGGCGAGGTTTCAGCTGCCAGTCAGAAAGCGCCTTTGATTCGGAAGGCATTGGATTGATCGATATAATCCTGCATCCGTTCTGCCTGGCCTTTGCAAGCAGCGGAATCATATGTATGTTGGTGACCGACGGGTTCCTCCCCCAAAGGATTATCAGCTTGCTGTTGGGGATATCTTGGGGATCATGCTGCCTTATCTCGCCGTAGTCCGATGCTACAGCGGCCAGCCCCGCCGCACTGCAAAGAGAACCGGAGGCGATCGTTACACCGCCGAAATAATGCCAGAACCTCGACTCCAGCGACTTCAAATAGCCCATGGAACCTGCGTCAGAATAGCTGAGCACTGTGGTAGGGCCGCCTTTTTCGCGGGCCGCGCCGAAGCGCAAGGCTATAGTGTCAAGGGCTTCTTCCCAGCTAATCCTCTTGAAGCCTGCATCATCCCTCTTAAGTGGGTACAGCAGCCTATCCGGGGAGTACTGCCTTTTCAGGTAGCGCGATACTTTGCCGCAAAGGAAGCCGCGCGTTATGCCGTGCGAATCGGCCCCGCGCAGGTCAGTTACCTTGCCGTCATGCACTTCAACCTCAATGCCGCAAGTATCATAGCAGTCATGAGGGCAGCAGGTCTTCACTCTCATTTGCCCGCACCCCCCTGATCAAGCGCCGTTCCTCGCCTTAGGTAAGATGTGATGTTCAACTGGGATGCCCTCCCGGTAATGAATCCCTGTTTGTCCATGCCATCTATCTCAAGGATGAAACATGCGCAGTTGTCGATTGCAAGGCCTCTTATCGGCCTGTGAGTAGGGCATCCCATCACCTGCATAACGGCTGCCCGAATAAAGCCGCCATGCGTCACGGCCACAACTGAAGCGCCCCGATGGGCATCGTGCAGCTTGGCAAGCCCCGGTGATACCGCGCTGTTCCAATACTCCCTGTTCGTCTCTCCTCCCGGGTACCTCTCATCAAGCCAATTCTCATCAAGCCTGCCCAAAAATCCTGCGTGGATCCTTCTTGCTTCCTCGAATCTAAGCCCTGAGATGTGCCCGCAATCAAACTCCCTTAGAAGCGGCTCGTCGACAACTCCCAGCCCTATTGAATCCGATATCTCCCGGGCGGTCTGCCTGGCCCTTGTAAACGGGCTCGAATAGAGGGCGGCGAAAGGCTTAGTCTTATGTATGCCGGCAATCCAGGCGGCGACAGATTTGGCCTGCTTGATCCCGTTTTCGCCAATCGGCCTGTCGTCAAGGCATTGCCAGCGGCCCTCGTCATTCCAATCGGTGCTCGCGTGCCTGACCAGGTAGACGGTAGTATTCGCTTTTTCGCTCACCTGATTGCTACCTCCTTGGAATATACATCCATCACACCTGAGCCCGCCTGGATCAAATCAAGGTTGAATTCGGTAAGCTTCCCTTCCAGCGTCCCATCAGCAAGCAAACGCGAAACTTCCACAGTAGTAAGGCTACAATTATCGAGCCTCTGCCTTAGGAATGGCCTGAGTTGCCCCAACCCCAGGAAGTTGAGCACAGCTGTCCTTATGAATCCCCCATGCGTGACCGCAAGCACTGTCTTTCCTTCCCAAAGGCCTACAATCTTCCTTATCGCGGGCAGTACGTTCTCCTTTTCATAGGACTTGTGGCTTTGTCCCTCTGGATAAGGCGTTTCCCACCATCCTCCGGAGAATCTGTCCATTACCTCCGGGTATCTTGTGCGCGCCTCCGCTATGCCAAGGCCGGATACCTTGCCGCAATCGATCTCCATGAGCTCTTCCAGCCTAACAGCTTCCCTGCCCAGTGCTTTTCCCACTAGATCCGCTGTAAGCGATGCTCTAACCAGCGGGCTCGTACAGATGGCATCTATGTTCCTGCCGAAGGCTCCCGAGCGGATGGCATCCGCGACCGCGCCTGCTTGCGAGATGCCCTTTGCATCTAACGGCGCGTCTATCCTGCCCTGGAATTTCCCCTGCGAGTTATGGGCCGTCTGGCCGTGCCTCATCAACACAAGCCTGGTCGACTGCGTATGGCCTGCTGCGCCCGCCATCAGTCTGTTTCCTCCCCGGATTCTGAAGCCGGCTCCACTGTCAGGACGCTTATCCTGCCCTCCCTGAACAGCTGCCGGGCCAGCTCATTGACGTCTTCCAAAGTGGTAGATTCCAAAAGCGAAGGCCTTTCCATGAGGTCCATATCCCTGAACCTGTCAACAAGGAACTCGTAAGCTACGAACTCCTCCGAATCGAAGGATCTTAGCTGGGAGCCGATCAGGCGCCTTCTTGCCAGCTCGAAGGCTTGCGGATCAACGCCTTTTTGGGCCGCATCCTCAGTCGCCTCTTTCACTGCCGACAACAGCTCATCCGGCCTTTTAGTTGCCGCAACTAGGCTTATGTAGCCATAATCGGGGGCATAATGTTCGTCATATGCCAGGTTGTCATCGATTACACCTGATGTGTAAAGCGAATCATTAAGCTCGGAGCTGGGTCCGAAAAGGGCGTCAGCAAGGACTGAGGCCACCATCTTCCTCTTCGCTGCGGATTGGCCGAAAAGTTTAGGCTCATCCTTGAAACCCATCCACAGGATAGGCCTGGCCACATCCATCTTCAATTTGCCATCTGCGCTGTTTACATCTGCGGGCTCAGTTACCGTAGAGACTTCAATTTCCTGGCCTGGCTTTGTCCCCATCTTGGCGTCTAAAAGCGCTGCAACATCGAACACGTCCTCGGGGTTAAGATCCCCCACTACCAGGAGCGTAAGGTTGCCGGGCGAATAGAAGGCGTCGTGAACGGCATAGAGCACCTCTGGAGTAATATCCTCGATGCTCTCGGCGGTCCCGGCAGGATCAATGGCCATGGGGTGTCGGCTGTAAAGCTGGGTTAAGAGCGTGCGGTATCCCATCCAGTCGGGATCATCCCTGGTCATCATGATCTCCTGCTTAATGATATCCTTCTCCTTCTCCACGCCCAAATCGGAGAATACAGGCTTATAAACCAGCTCGAACAGCAATCCAAGGCATTCATAGAAGTTGTCATTTGCACAGAACAGATATCCTGTGATATCTGATGAAGTAAAGGCGTTGGACGTCGCACCCAATTCCGAGAACTTCTCCTCCATATTGCCCTTTTCCTGCTCGAAGAGCTTATGTTCAAGGAAGTGGGCAGTACCTTCCGGAAGTTCGTATTCCTCCCTGTCGTCGGCGAAGCGCATCGTAATCACCTGGGAGCCGAAATGGGCTGCCAACACTGCATATTTCCTAACGTAACCCTGTTTCCTTATGACTGCTATTTCAAGCCCAGACGGCAAGGTCCTGACCTCCGCCTTCTCCATCGGCCTCATGCTGGATACCATCATCCCCTGCCCCCTTTCGCGTATGAGTTGGGCATTAGCTTAAAGATAGTGTCCAGCTTCCATTCGGATGCGGCTTTTGCCACCTCTTCCGCTTTGCATGCCTCGATTCCACGGACTGCCTCTTCTATTGTTAAACGCCTGCCGTTCACAATACCGGTCATCTCCCTGGAATAGAGAGATGCGGGGCTGTCGGCCGATATCCTGATGCCCATCTCCATGCTCTTCTTTGCGTCGGAGAGCTCCTTTTCGGTAATATTCCCGTTTGCAAGGGCATTGTGCTCGCGAATTACTACTTCCACTGCCTTTTCGACCTTCTTCGGGTCAACCCCGGCGAAGGCGTAAACAAGTCCCTTGGTGGGTTCTATCTTCGAACCTACGCTGTATGCCAGGCCCTCTTTCTCGCGAATGTTCATAAAGAGCTTGGACTGGGAATATTGGCCGAAAATATGATTTGCCAGCACATGTGCAGGATAGTCGGGGCTTGCCCAGTTCGTCCTGCTGCGCCATCCCATGACAAGCTTTGCCTGAACTGTCTCGGCATTCTCCTCGACAACCGCAGGAATTTCGGGCGCAGGTTTGTACGTCGCAGCAGAGCCCGGGTCAGAGCTTCCTTTGATCGCCCCTCCGAATGCCTTCGTAATCAGCTCCAGCGCCTCGAGCACATCGAAGTCCCCTACTGCGAAGATGTCCGCAGGAAGCTCTGGCAGGACGTTGGCCCACCATGAAGTCAAAGGCTCGGGCCCTATGCTTTTCAGAAGGTCCTCGTCCCCATATGGGTGCACGCTGAAAGCTTCATCCTTGCCCATATTCGCCATGCACCTGTACTCAGCCCATGCGTCCTTATCGTCCTTGACTGACGCAATGTCGTTTAAGATGCCGGCTTTCTCCTGCGCCAGGAAATCGGACCTAAGCATTCCCGAGTCGGCCAGGGCAGGCTCGAACATTACTGACTTTGCCAGTTCGCAAAGATGTGCAAGCGGAATCCTGCCCTCGCAGCTGATATCCGCCATGTTCGCCGAAAGGCTTACCAAGCCCCTTTCGCCGCGTCTGGTGAATGAAGAGCTGATTCCGGCCCCGTAAAGCATATCGAGCCTGGTATTAAGAAGCCTTGTCTCGGGAAATTGCCTGGTTCCTCTGGTCAGGACGGCCGGTAGAAGGTTCAGGAAAGTGGCCGTCTCATCTGTTAGCGGGCTGTGCAAGTATATCTGCAGGTAAACGGTCCGGAACTTCTTGGTCGGCCATAGATGTACTGACAAGCCGTCACGGACCTTGAAATCCTCGAAGAAATGCATGCGAAAATCCTCCAAAAACAAAAGACTTTCCGTTTAAGCATTATAATTCTATCATAAGTACAGCGGCCTTTCAGATAAGGCAGGCGCTTTAGGGTACGGAGGAATATTATGAAAAGCCAATGCGGTTGCAGCTGCGGTTGCACGGATGACTGCACTGCTGAAGAAGTGGCAGTCAAAAAGGTCCTGGTAGTAGATTTTCTGTTTATCGATCTGAATGAGTGCGGAAGATGCAAAGGCACTGATGCTGCGCTGGAGGAGGCGTTGTCCGAGGCGCGCCTGGCCCTTGGCTCAACCGGCGTGGAGATAAGGTTAAACAAAATTCTCGTAAAGACAAGGCAGCAGGCAATAGACGCCAGGTTTGCCTCCTCCCCGACTATTAAGGTTAACGGAAAAGATATCGCGCCTGCGATTGCTGAGACCGGTTGCAAGGAGTGCGGGGACCTGTGCGGCGATGACGTCGATTGCAGGGTATGGCACTACAACGGCAAGCAATATCTTACGCCGCCCAAGGCCCTAATAATTGACGCCATATTGGCGGCCATTTATGCCCCCGGGCCGCAGAGCGAAGTTGAACGGCCATTCGTGCTGCCGGAGAATTTGGAGAAATTCTTCAGAGGGATCGAAAGCGGCAAATAAGAGCTAAGTAAACATATTGTTGACAAGAAGGGCCGGCAGATAGTGCCGGTCCTTCTCTCACTCATTACCATATGCTTTGAGCACTCGCAGCGCTTTGAGTGTAATCCAGCGGCTTTCGGAACCCTGCCTCTCCATATCGAAGTACCTTTCTCCAGGAAGCCGCCGGCCCAGCTTCCACCTGCCCCTTTCGTTCATCAATCCCTTTATGTACCGGATGGCATCCTCCATCCGGACATCGTATGGCGCACCCGCGCACCTGAGATGATCCAGAGCCCTTAATATGTCATACCTCCACCTGGTCGGGTTCCTCATTTCAAGAAACTTCAAATCGATAATCTCACCGGTTCTGTCGGACTTATAGAGCCTGTGTAAAAGCATGAAATCATGAGCGCTCGCCAAGGCGGACCCTGCCTCGTTTCGCCTGTATCCATACCCGCCCTTGATGTACTCATGCAGCCCTTCGCATACAGATAGTGTGGTATGAAGGGAGCCGTGTTTTGTCGCCGCCTTCTTGAACTGGCAATTAAATCCTCCGTCGTTCATCCTCGCAGCGAGCAGAAAATCGATTATCGATTTTAGGGACGACTCAGGCTGCTTGAAATAGCAGGCAAATCTCAAAAACATTCCGTTGATGCATACATCGCTGGCTGAGCGCGGGCTTCGGGATGGGTTGATTCCGCCGTCGCGGCCGATATTGGCCTTTATTGCGTCATCGATTGCCTTGTGCGCTGCCGGAAGCGAAGGTTCAGCCTCAAGATTCCTCAATTCCAGCAAAGTATAATGCGTACATTTCCATTTGGGCTTGTAATACTCATCGCCCCATGAGCAGTCCGGATTCATCCGCAAAAGGTATGCGTAACCCCATCCTTCTTCCGTAATCAAAGCCCTGAGGCCCTGGAGTTTTGCTTCAGGCTCACCCAATAGGTCTTTATAGGTCTGGTATCTGATGGAAGGATCCGATTCCAGCAGCCATTCCAGCCTGTCTTGATTGATTGCCGTCGCGCCTTTGCCTATCAATGCCTCGCATCTCCCTTTTCAATTGACCATGAACATTGCTGCCAGCCCTTATCGGGCCTAATCTGCTCGGCTATTCATTTCTAGATGCCTAGCGTTTTCGCCTCCCGGGCAAGTAAAACTCCCCTCAATTGACAGCCGGGTTTCTGCCGTTCGTTTGAGGGGAGCATTCATTCTCTCAAGAAAGATCTGATCAGATGCGCTATTTCGTCCTTTGGGTGTATGTAGTATGGAGCAGCTGGTGAGAATTATGGCCCAGAGGCTCCTCCAGGAAGTCCCTATACAGCTCCTGAACCGCGGGATTCTCATGCGATTTCCTCAGCCCCTGGTTCCGGTCGGCCAAATAGGTCCCCTCGATTCTCATCAACCTTCTTTCAAGATCGGTCCCAATTGGTTGCCCGCCGCCGCCAATGCATCCGCCCGGACAGGCCATTATCTCGATGAAGTGCCAAGGCGCAAGCCCCGACTTCACGAGGTCCATTACCTTCCTTGCGTTCTCAAGTGTATGAGCAACGGCAAACCTCAGCTCAAGGCCCGCAAGCGCTTCATATGGCGAGGCAAGCTCCTCAGGCAGCTTTATTGTCATCTCTTTGATCCCCTGCATCCCCCTTACTTCTTCGAAATCGGGGGAATCTCCCAGGCTCTTGCCGGTAAGAAGCTCATACACGGTCCTTAAGGCGGCCTCCATGACGCCACCGGTGGCGCCGAAAATGACTCCGGCACCTGTTGATATGCCAAATGGTGCGTCATACAGCTCCGGTTCTATGGAGTTTAGATCAAGGCCCGCCTGCTTTATCATCCTTGCAAGCTCCCTTGTGGTAAGCACCGCGTCTACGTCCTTGTAGCCCGAGCTTGCCATCTCCGGCCTTTCGCATTCGAATTTCTTGGCCGTGCAGGGCATTATCGACACTGAGAATATGGAAGCGGGGTCTACCCCTGCCTTTTGGGCGTAGAAAGTCTTCGCAAGCGCCCCGAACATCTGCTGCGGGGATTTGCATGAAGACAGGTTGCCGAGGCTTTCATGATAGTTATGCTCGCAGAATTTGATCCATCCGGGGCTGCATGAAGTAATCATCGGCAGCTTACCGCCGGACAGCGCCCTTCTTATAAGCTCGGTGCCCTCTTCTATTATGGTTAGGTCCGCCGTGAAGTCCGTATCGAAGACCCTGTCGAAGCCAAGCCTTCTTAGGGCCGCAACCATTTTGCCCGTAACGAGGGAGCCAGGCTCCATTCCGAATTCTTCACCCAGCGCCACTCTTACGGCTGGTGCAGTCTGTACGACTACGTGCTTCTGCCTGTTATTTATCGCATCCCACACAACATCGGTAGAATCCCTCTCGCTCAAAGCCCCTGTCGGGCAGACCAGTATGCACTGGCCGCACATGGCGCAAGTTGTTGAATTCATGGGAAGCTCGAACTCGGGGGCTACTATGGTGTCGAATCCCCTGCCCTGGGTGTTTACCACACCAATCCCCTGAACTTTGGAGCAGACCGAAATGCACCTTCTGCAAAGTATGCACTTGTCCGGATCCCTTACTATCGAATATGTGGAGTTGTCGATTTCGTGATGCGACTTCTCCCCTTCATACCTGATCTCCCTGATGCCCATCTCCTCCGCCAGCTCCTGCAACTCGCAGGACCTGTTGCGCACGCATTTAAGGCAATCGTACGGGTGATTGGATATTATCAGCTCCAGGACCGTCCTGCGGGCCTGTCTTGCGGCAGGAGTGTTCGTCCTGACTATCATGCCCTCGGCGACTTTGGTCGTGCAACTGGTTACGAGGCCCCTGGCCCCCTCGATTTCAACCAGGCACACCCTGCAGGCCCCTATCTCGTTTATGCCCTTCAGGTAGCAAAGCGAAGGAATCTTGATGCCCGCGGCTTTCGCTGCCTCTATAACGGAGGTGCCCTCCCTGGCGTTAACTTTCCTGCCGTCTATCGTTAGGTTAATCATAATCGGTACACCCCCTAATCCCTGACATCGCACTGGAAGCATCTAGACGCTTCCAATAGCGCGTCTTCAAGCCTGAAGCCGAGCTCTACTTCGCCGAAGCCAGATATGCGCTCCATTGCCGGAAGCTCCGGCATGATGGCCCTCGGCATGGGATCTTCGATAATCTCCCCAATAAGCTCCCTTTGTACTTCGTCGTCGGCATGAACATGCCAAATGCCGCCAAGCCTCTTGTCTATTGCCAGCGCCGCCTTCCTGCCGGCCCCAATGGCCGCGACTACCGTCCACGGCCCGGTCGCGCAGTCGCCTCCGCTGTAAAGCCCCTCGATATTGGTCTCGCCGGTGTCCGGATCGGCGAGGACTATTCCTGATCTGGTAGTTGCAAGGCCATTGAAACCCTCAGCAAATGTCAGGTCCGGGCTCTGGCCGATTGCCGCAAGCACGCTGTCCACATTAAGCGTGAACCCCTGCTCTCCTGAAGCTTTGGGCCTTCTCCTGCCCGATTTGTCGAACTCTCCCAGCACCATGCTTTCGCATTCGAGCTTCAGCCTGCCGCCATCTGCCTCTACCGAAGTTGGAGCTGCCAGGAAGTATATCTTGATACCCTCGGCGATCGCGGCTTCTACCTCCGATTTCTCGGCGGGCATATCGCCCTTCATCCTCCTGTATACGAGGCTAACCTCGGCGGCGCCGCACCTTAGGGCTGTTCTAGCTGCATCGATGGCTGAGTTGCCGCCACCAATTACTGCAACATGGCTTCCGATCTTCGCAGGCTTGCCCAATGCGACATCTCTTAGGAAGCCTGTTGCCGACATCACACCGGCAAGTCCATCGCCAGGTATGCCAAGCTTCTGTTCAACATGAGCGCCTACCGCGGCATAAACTGCATCATTGGTCTCTATAAGAGTGGATAGGGAGATGTCCTTGCCGACTTTGAGGCCCAGCTCAATTCTCACACCCATGTTGGTAATGGCCTTTATCTCATGCTCCAACACGTCTTTTGGCAGCCTGTAAGAGGGTATCCCTACCGCCATCATCCCTCCGGCAACAGGCAAAGATTCATATACGGTGACGTCATGGCCCGCCAGCCCGAGGTAATATGCGGCGGTAAGGCCAGAGGGGCCAGCGCCGATTATCGCCACTTTGCGCCCGGTTCTTACAATTTGCTTCGGCGCAGTCGGGTGAAGCATGTCGTAATCGGCCGCAAATCTCTTAAGGGCCCTTATTGCAAGCGGTTCGTCTGTGTCGCGCCTTCTGCAGTGGCCCTCGCACGGATGGTCGCATACGCGGCCGCACACCGCAGGGAACGGGTTTGTCCTCTTTATCAGTTCAACTGCCTCGGAGAATTTGCGCTCTTTCATCAGGGCAATGTACCTGGGCACGTCAACATCCGCAGGGCAGCTGTTTTTGCAGGGAGATTCGAAAAGCGAAGCACATACCGAAGCCTCGCACCTTGCGCCTTTTATGTGATCCTCGTATTCCTTCCTGAAGTGGCGTATGGTCGATTCGACCGGGTTCGGGGCAGTCTGTCCTAGCCCGCACAGGGCAGTAGCCCTTATCATGCTGCCAAGCTCCAAAAGCAGGTCGATATCCCCGGGCCTGCCTTTGCCCTTGGTAATCCTGTCAACTATCTCAAGCATGCGTTTGGTGCCTATGCGGCACGGCGAGCACTTACCGCAGGATTCATCCTGGATGAAAGTAAGGAAGAACTTGGCCAGGTCCACCATGCATGTGTCCTCGTCCATGACAATGAGCCCGCCGGAGCCCATGATTGTACCTAGCTCCTTGAGCGTTTCGTAATCTACCGGCGTGTTCAGATACTGAGGAGGTATGCAACCGCCCGATGGCCCTCCGGTCTGTGCAGCCTTAAACTTCCTGTCGCCGGGTATCCCTCCGCCAATATCGTAGATGATGTCGCCAAGAGGCGTTCCCATCGGAATTTCGACAAGTCCGGTGTTCCTGATCTTGCCAGCCAGGGCGAAAACTTTCGTGCCCTTGCTCTTCTCAGTGCCAATCGACGCGAACCATTCCCATCCTCTGAGCAGGATCTGTGCGACATTTGCGTAGGTCTCCACATTGTTGAGGACCGTAGGCTTGTTCCATAGCCCCTCTTGCGCAGGGAAAGGCGGCCTGGGCCTGCGGTTCACCCCTTCTGCCCTCGACCGATGCCAGAAGCGCTGTCTCCTCGCCGCATACGAAAGCACCCGCCCCTACTCTTATCTCAAGGTCGAAATCGAACCCCTTGCCGCAGATGTCCTTGCCCAGGAAGCCCGACTTGCGCGCAGCTTCTATGGCATGGCCAAGGTTCTTCACGGCAAGTGGATATTCCGCCCTCACATATACATAGCCAAGCTTTGCGCCTACCGCATATGCTGCTATTGCCATGCCCTCGATTACGGAATGGGGGTCGCCCTCTAGAACGCTCCTGTCCATGAAAGCTCCCGGATCACCCTCGTCGGCATTGCAGACCACATATTTCGGATCTCCGTTTGCCTTATAAGTGAATTCCCATTTCAAGCCCGTAAGGAAGCCGGCTCCGCCTCTTCCTCTTAGGCCAGATTTCTTCACTGCATCGATTACTTCTTCCCTCTTGAAGGACGTAAGGCACTTTTCAAGCGCCTTGTAGCCGTCTCTTGCGATATAGTCGCCTATTTCCAAAGGGTCAATGATTCCGCAGTTTCTTAGCACTATCCTGAGCTGCCTGTTGAAAAATGGAATGTCCTCCGTCTTTGGTTGGGGCTTTCCGCTCAGAGGGTCGCTCACCATAAGCCTTTCTACCGGCTTTCCTGATAAAAGGTGCCCGTAAACGATTTCGTATGCGTCCTCAGGTTTTACCTTCTGATAGAAATAGCCCCCCGGCTGGACCATTACCGAAGGTCCGAGGCCGCAGGGGCCCATGCATCCTGTAAGAGTCAATTTCACTTCGGACTTAAGTCCCGAGTTCGCCAGTTCCGTTTCTAACCTCTCCTTGACTTCCTGGCATCCGGATGACAGACAGCCTGCGCCGCCGCAGACAAGTACCTCGTACTTCTCGCCGGGCATGTTAGTACCTCCAATGCTTATGTGCTAGTTGTACTTTTCGAGAAGGGGCTTGATTTTGTCCGCTTTAAGCCTGCCGTGCGTTTGGCCGTCTATGCTAACGACAGGGCCAAGCCCGCAAGCTCCCATGCATCTTACTACGTTCAGGCTGAACTTCCCGTCCTTGGAAGTCTCACCGGCCTTTACTCCCAGCTCATCCTGGATTTCTCCCAAGACCGCGTCGGCGCCCCTTACATAGCATGCCGTCCCCAGGCATACGCTAACTTCGTGCTCGCCCTTGGGCTGCGTGCTGAAAAGCGCGTAGAACGAGACTACGCTGTAGACATCGGCCAAAGGTATCTTCAGCCCTTCGGCGACTTTCTTCTGTACTTCCATCGGAAGGTATCCAATAAGCTCCTGGGCGTCATGTAGGCACTGGATAAGAGATCCCCTCTTATTTTTATGCCCTTCGATTATTGCTTCCAACCCGCTCCATTGTTCTGCAGTAATGCTGTCCTTGCAGGTGCACTCCGCACACGCCATCTCAATCCCTCCCAATGTTTCGCAGTTTCTTACACTGCAACCTTATATTTATTCAATTTATCCAATGTTCATTTGTGCTCTATTTCACATACAAATACTCAAAGCTATTATAGTAGCAATTGCTATATATTTCACAATATATTTGCATTGTTCTAATATTAGTGCAAAATATCCCAATGTATTACAGCCTGTACAACACACTACGGTTTATACAGCGAAAAACGGGAGGCAGTCGTACTGCCCCCCGTTGTATGAAGTCATCTTGAAGAATTTTGCTTACTCTGATTTGCTAAGGACTACCGCAACCTGGGCTCCAAGCATTGCATTAGATTCAATAAGGGCTGCATTCGCCTTTAATGACGCCCCTCCGCTCTTTCTGTGGATGTAATCAAGCAGGAATGGCGTGACCTCTGCCTTCTTTATCCCATTGTCCTGAGCTGCCTGCATCGCTTCTCTTGATACCCGAGCGAACAGCTCCGGGTCCATCTCTGCGTCTTCAGGCACAGGATTTGTCACAAGGATGCCGCCAGACGACAATGCCCATCTTAGAGTCGCGAACCGGCCGATATCCTCCGGGCTTGTTGCGTTGAAGTCAACCTTGTATTCGCTGCTTCTCGTATAGAAAAGGGGCATCCTGTCGGTCCTGTAACCAACTATAGAGATTGAAAGCGTTTCCATGTATTCGACTGTCTTCCCGACGTCCAGTACGCTCTTGGGCCCCGAACAGACGACGATTATCTCATTATCGGCAAGCGCATGCAAATCTGCGGAAATGTCGAATGTCTGCTCGGCCCCCATATGGACGCCGCCTATTCCGCCCGTGGCGAAGACCCTAATTCCGGCCGCCCTTGCTATCGCTATGGTTGCTGCAACAGTGCATCCCGCCGTCTTCCTGTTAATCATTACCGCCGGTATATCCTTCAAAGAAGCCTTAACCGAGCCTGTATCCAGCGATACCTGCTCCAGCTCATCCTCTTCCAGGCCGATATGGATCCGGCCGCCCATGATACCTATCGTTGCAGGCACAGCGCCAGCCGCTCGCACTGCTTGTTCTACTCTGTGCGCTACTTCAAGGTTAAAAGGCCTTGGCAGGCCGTGACTAAGTATCGTAGTCTCAAGTGCGCAGATAGGGCGCCCTTCCGACAATGCCTGCGCGACCTCCGTAGATAGCACTGCGTTGCTGCTCAACTGCTTTAAATCCATAATCCACCTCCGAGTAAAGGCCGCAAGCCTTCAGAGTTCAAGTAATATTAAACCATAAAGGAAGTACTTGATACATAATAGTTATTAACCTATACCTATGCATATAATCCTCCAGGAGGTTCCCATGTTCGAGAAGTTCGTTGATATAAGCCAGAAGATAACGGACGGGATGCAGGTCTGGCCGGGCGACCCGGAAGTGAGAATTGTGCCGTTTGCCTCAGTGCCCTCCGAAGGATATTCACTGCACGAGATTTCAATGGGAACTCACTCTGGGACTCATGTGGATTTCCCGGGGCACATACTTGAAGGAAACAGTAATACCCCCTGCCTGGAGGCAATGATCGGCCCTTGTATCGTGGCTTCTAAGGAAGAGGCTGCGAAACTTGCGCAAAGGGCGAAACCAACCGTCGAAAGGCTGATCGTCAAAGGCGAAATGCCTGACATAAATTGCCTTAGGCAACTGGTTGGAAATGGCCTGAAGCTTATCGGTGTCGAATCTCAAAGCGTCGATGGCGGCAACCGCCTTGATGTACACCTTTTGCTTCTGGAAGCCGGGGTAGTGATAATCGAAGGCTTGGCCCTTCAGAACGTTTCCGAAGGGCCGGCGTTTCTTATTGCTTTGCCCTTATCAATAGATGCACCCGACGGCGCTCCGGCAAGGGTGATACTTGCCTACTAATCGGCCTTTTTCTTTTGAGTCCTAACCGTGCTCCTTGCCCCTTGCCTGACGGGCTTCTTCCTTACTGCAAAGCCGAACCTTCCAAGCTTCCTGCCGATTGCGTAGTAATGGCCGTGCACATATGCGAACAATCCCGCCTTTTCAAGCGCGAATCTGTCGTTTTCGTTAAGCAGGCTCTGACTCACCTGTACGGCTACCACCTCGGCAATGAACATCACATGTGAGCCCAGCTTCATCTTCTCTTTTACCCTGCACTCCAGGTTCACAGGGCACTCTACTATTATCGGGCACTTCACTTTGAGCGCTTCACCCTGTGTGAGCCCGCTGCTTTGCCATTTATCCTCATTCCTGCCGGACACGCAGCCGCAGTAGTCCGCGGCTTTTGCCTGGGCGATGGACGGGATATTGACTACGAACTCCCCTGTAGCCTCTATGATCTCGTAGGAGAGCCGCTCCGGTCGGATTGAAATCGACAGCATCGGCGGATCCGAGTTGACTGTGCCCACCCATGACAGCGTCAGGATATTTGCCTTATCTTCAGGGGATTTTCCTTTGCACGATACCATTACGGCAGGCAGAGGCCATAACATCGTCCCCGGCTTCCAACTTACCTTTCCCATTCTTCATCCTCCTCGTAATTACTCCATTGTGTTATATTCTACTCTAGCGGCCGGCTTTGTTCAAAGCGTCCTGAAGGTCAGGTATATATATCCGCAAATACAGATTTATAAATAAGCCCATTATGGCGGTGCTTAAATGCGAACTCTAGCAAGAGCTTCTATTGTATGCGTATTGGTAGCGACTCTCATGTCGCTGTTCTCGCTCGTTGCTTTTGCTGATCAGGCGGATATCAGGATCGGCGTGGTAGGCATGGTCTCGCCTTTCAGCGGCATCAGGCAGCCTACATCCACGGACGACCTATTCCTCTCGATTGCCTGCGATTCCCTTTATTCGATTAACAAACCTGACGGCAGGATTTCTCCTCTGTTGGCAAAATCATGGCCAGTATTTGACGAAGCAAAGAAGACGGTCTCAGTAAGGATCAACCAGGCTGCAGGCCCTTCCGGCAGTGCCGTTGTTTCCGTAGATAAAGTTGTGGAGGCTCTTATAGCACGAATACCGAGCAGTTCGGGCATAGCGATCCGAAGCGATGCAGCTAGTCGCTCGATATCCTTCACATTCAGGGACGATATCAGCGCGTTCTGGAACCTTTTCGCTTTCGCGCCTGTTTGGATCTCAGGGGTTGATGGAACGATTGCCGGTGCAGGCTCACCGCCCTATCGAATAGCGTCTTTTACGGAGGGTTCCGTTAGGCTGGAAGCATCGGCTGCCGATAGACCGGCAATAACCATCACGGGATTCCCTGATGAGAAGTCCATGCTGGACGCATTCACTTCGGGAAACATCGACTATGCACGCACCGGGCTTACCAAAGCGGCCGCATCGATTAAGGGGCTCAGCTGGCAATCGGAGGCACCCAACGTTATATCGCTCGTATTCAATAGTAAATCTTCCACTTTTTTTGACATTTCAGCCAGAGCGATAGCCTCAAACTTGCTAGATATACCTTACCTGGTCCTCAGAGCATCAAACGGCAATGCAACAGCAGCAAGAGGTATCTACTTCGATTCTAGAGCACCTGAGAATACCAGTGCGGGAACCGGGCTTCTGGCAGGAAGGAAGATATCCATTCTTGTGGATTCCACGGACCGGTCCTCACTTGAGATGCTTTGCGCACTGCTGATTGAATCCTGGTGGGAGAAGGGTGGCGCTATCGTAAGCGTTACCGTGCCGAAGACAGACTCTGAGCTATCTGCCTTGATGAACACCGGCAGTCATGACGCGCTGATATCATCTATATGGCTTCAACCGGCCTTCATGGGGCTTTATAAGTCGGGCCTAGGCTTGGAGATTGGCGCTTCTTCGTGGGGTGGCTGGAACGGCAACGAGAGGCAGGAGGCGATAAAGGCTTTAAGGTCCCCAAAATCGTATGAGCACCTTTCTGAGGCAGCGCGGAAGCTGGAAGCGATGATGCTGGACAGCTTCTCCGTATTGCCTTTAATTAGACCGATTATCAGTGAGGTGTACCGACCGTCTGTTCTGGAGCATATTAGTCAGTCTCCCGGCCAGCCTCTGCTGGGCAGCCTGAGGGATTTGGCTGATTCCAAATCGAATTAGGTTTCCCCTTATAGATCAAAAAGGCTTGGTGGCAGCTGTTTTTTGCTCCGTTTGACCTTTTTGGGCAAAGTATCAAGCCCCTCCTGTCCCTTCTCGGTGACTTCCGTCTTCTCATTAATATCAGGTTTTCCGGGTTCAGGCGATTCGTTGGCTCCTGACAATTCCGCTTCTACCTCAAAAGTTGGTACCGCCGCTTCCTTAATCGGATGAATATCCTTATCAATGCCCTGCCGCGTATCTTGCAAAGCCTCTTCCTCCGCAGAATGAGTCCTGATTACCTCGATTTCCTTTTCGACATTTGCCATTGAAGATGCCGCGTTTTTTACGGGCTTTCTGGCGGCCTTCCTAATTTTAACAGGCGCTGTATCCACTGATGCGGGCAATGAAGGCTGCTGCTCCAGTTTATCCAGCCTATCCATTATCCTTTTTATCTTAGTGGTATCCCTAAGCTGCTCTGAACATTTCCTTATCATTTCGATGACCAGCGTGTCCTCTTCCCCGCTCAAGGTGTAGTAAACCCACTGGCCTCGCCTTTCTGCCTCAAGCAACCCAGCATTCTTCAATATGGACAGGTACCTGGAGACTGTAGGCTGCGGAACTCTCATGGCTTCTTGAAGATGGCTTACGCACACGGCTCCTCTTGAAGCAAGGACGACGAGTATGTTCATGCGCGGTTCGTCCGCCATGGCCTTCAATGCGTTTACTAGGTTCTTCATAATCCACCTCGTAATATGAATTAGCATATTCGCATATTACTATATTACGTGGTCATATCAAAATCCTTCTTTGCCAAATAAAAAAGGCGCACCTGACAGAAGCAAAGTGCGCCTGGATAAAATTATATTTGCTTATCCATATTTACAGATAATATGGTTTGGGTGCATGTTTATGGCATATTGACGGTAATTACTGCAAAGCGCGAATCCATTTTGGCCTTTCCGTTTTTTACTGTAAGCCCCTCGGTAAAGAAGCCTTCATATTTCCCGTCCGGCAAATCAATTGAGGCTTCGCCTGATCCTGCGCCAATATTGAAGATGCCATATAGACGCTTGGAACCTAGCTCATAGTAGGCCACTATGTTGTCCTCGTCATCGCTTTCCACAATTTCATAGAAGGTGGATTCGGTAAAAAATCGGGATTTCTTCATCCTTGCGAGCTTCTTGATCAGTTCCACGTGCGAAGCATCGGTCTTTGACCAATCTATAGGCTCCTTTTCGAAAAGGCTTGGCCTGTGGTCTGTCAATGTTTCGTCACCCATGTAGACAAGGGTCGAGCCATTGTTGAAGAACGTGAAGGCAGTCCAGGCCTCCAGAACGCCCCTGTTCTTGAACAGGAATGCAGGCCTGTCGAAATCATGGTTTCCTATAAAGCGCAGCTTGATATAGTTATCCGGGTATATATACTCCTGTGCCCTGACCGCCTGTATATAGGCCTTTAGGCCTCCCTTGCCGAAAGCGACATCATGGAACCTACCGTGGACGTCATATTCGTAGCAGATATCAAATGCCTGATAAAGCTCGCTGTCGCTGTGAGCTCTGAAACCCTGGCCCCTAAGAAGCCTTACGAACTCGCCATGCACTGATTCAGCAAGCCAGATGCAGCCCGGTTTGGATTCTGCTACCTTGCGCCTTGCTTCGATCCAGAAGTCTACCGGGACCAATGATGCGACATCGCATCTGAAACCGTCGAAACCGAAGGCCGCCCATTTCACCAGGTTGCCAATAAGGTATGTCCTGAGCCCGTCGCCGCCCTTTTCGAAATCAAGGTCGATTACGTCCCACCAGTCCCCCACTTTGTTGCCGGGCTTGCCAGCCTTATCGTAGAACCATTCGGGGTGCATTTTGAAAAGCTCGGAGTCAGGGGACGTATGGTTATAGACGATGTCCATCAGGACTTTCATGCCGAGGGCATGCGCCTTTTCCAGCAGCTCTTTGAGATCCTTCTCAGTCCCATATGCAGGGTCAATCAATGTATAGTCTTTGATTGCATAAGGTGAACCGATGCTTCCTTTCCTGTTTTCCACACCGATGGGGTGAATCGGCAGAAGGTGGATGAAGTCGGCTCCGAGATCATGAATTCTGTTGAGGTCGCAAGTCAGCGAGCGGAAATCACCTTTCTCCGAGTAGTCCCGCACAAATACCTGATAAATCATGCTTCCCCGAAGTGCCCTGGAAGTATCTTTCGCCATTTGACCCTCCAATTGGGGCGCCACCGCCCTGTTATTTATAGGATACTGCACGGAAATCTAAAAATGAAGCTGGCTACTTCTTCCAGGTCACGAGAAAAAGCCGGGTGCAATGCTTGAATGCATTGACCCGGCCAGAGCAACCAGTATTGAACCGGACTGCCTACTTGGCGGCCGGTACGTAAACTACTCCAAGGTATCTGTCTGCCAGGACCTTGAGGAAGCCAGGGTCAGTTGTCAGTTCCTTCAGAGTTGCCTTGAGATCCTGTATCTTCTTTGAATAGGCGTCAGTGCCCTTCTCGTCGAACTGCCTTGCAACGAAAATGTTTACGAAACCGTCCGTTACGGAGCTGTCCTCCCTGCCGATTACCAGCTTGAATAGGGATTTCGCTGGATCCGGATCGTAAGCAACTGCTACGGACAGCACTACTGCGCTGTATCTTGTGCGGAAACCGGCCTTCAGTCCGGGCTGGTCAAGTGCAATTATATCGTCCACTTTCAGCGTCTTGTCCTCGATGAAGCTCTTGAAATTGTCGGCATTCACGTCTGCATTGAATGTGCTCTTTATTGTTATGAAGCCTTCGGCCGCCAGAAGCTTGAGGGCACGCTGTAGATTGGACTTATCGTTCGGAACGCCTACTCTGCCGCCTCCGGTTACATCTTTTGAAGAGGCGGTGGCGCCATACAGGCCCATCTTAAAGGAGGCCACAGGCAAAACCACTGCAAGTTTGGGCAGGTTTGCCGCGTCGCTGTTCAGGTAGGGCAGGTGCTGGAAGAAATTCACGTCTGTTTTTCCCTGAACGGTGTCTGTGTTGATGTTCAGGCCGAACGATGTGTATACTCTGACTTCGACATCGTAGCCTTTCTTATTTAGCGCCGGTACTATGTATTCATTTGTAAGGCTCTCTTGTATTCCTACTACGGTGCCAATTATTATCAATTCCTTAGCCTGGGCCCCGAATGACAACAAAGCTACTATGAGTGCAAATATGACGATTATCTTTTTCATTTTTCTACCTCCACATATTTTATCTAGATTTGTCCGAACGCCTGGCCATTACAGTGCCAAGCGTCTGTATTATGGAAATTATCAAAGCTAGCGCCACTATTCCCGAGACTATGAACTCACCGTCATTGTCTATAGTGGCCCTGACGACTGCGCGTGAAGCAATGGTCCTTATTGCTATTGTTTCTGACATTACAGTGGTGCCAAGTATGGTTATGGCCAAAGTCGTTATGCCAAGTATAAGACCAGGCCTGGCCTCCTTCAGCATTACTTTGCCCACGAGCTGCCTGACATTGGCGCCGCACGCAAGCGCCGCCTCAAGGAGCCCTTTATCGACTTCCTTGAGCGCGGATTCCACAAGCCTTGCGCACAAAGGTGTTGCAGCTATTGCCCACATCACCACTGCCTCCGCCAATAATGCGAAGTCAGTCGGCCTGTAGATCGAGTACCTGAAGTACAGCAGCGACGAGAGTAGGATAACGAGGATGATAGTAGGTATGGATCTTATTATGTTTATTACGGATGATAGGGCTCCGTACAGCCTGCCGGCAGCGAGGGGATAACCCGGCGACGACAGTACAAGATATACCCCAAGTGGTATTCCTCCAAGGCATGCGAGCAAAGTCGAGCCCAGGGTTATCGCCAGGGTGTTCAGCAGCGGTTCTCCAAGCAGAACTTTGAATGAGACCAGAAGGTCGGCCCATGTATATATCATCATTGCTGCCCACCTCCGAAGCCTTCCAGGAAGGTTTTTATAAGAGACCTGGGATTGGCGAATACCTCGCTCACTCTGCCTCTTTCCACTATCTCCCCGCTGTCTAGCACCGCCACGTCATCGCAGGCATACCTTACTACTCCCATATCGTGCGTGACGATGACAACAGTAACCCCCATGCCCCGGTTTATCGAACGCAGCAGGTCTAGTATGGATTTGGCTGTCCTGGGGTCCAACGCGGAAGTCGCCTCATCGCAAAGCAGGATGTCCGGATGAAGTGCCAAAGCCCTGGCAATCGCCACCCTTTGTTTCTGCCCGCCTGACAGTTTCGCAGGATATGAGCGGGAGTAATCCGCCAAGCCTACAAGCTGTAGAAGTTCATTTACCCTGTCATTTATATACTCCTCAGAGTACTTCGTGATTCTCAGCGGGAAGGCGATGTTCTCGAAAACGGTGGAGTTTCTCATCAGGTTGAAATTCTGGAATATCATCCCGATATGGCGCCGTAGATTCATCAGATCCCCATCGTGCTGTCTTGTAACATCCTGCCCGTCTACGAGCAAAGATCCCGATGTTACCTTTTCAAGCTGGTTGATAAGCCTGATAAGCGTCGACTTCCCCGCACCAGACAATCCGACAATGCCGAAGATCCTGCCCCTGCCCACGGAAAGGTCCAGGTCTTTGAGCACTTCATTTTCCGAGCCGTTCTCGGCCGGGAACGTCTTGCATACTTTCTTGAAAACGATAATCGCGTCTTCGCCCGACATCTTTAATCACCATCCGTATAAAAGTGTATGGCCGGCAGGAATCATCCGTCCAAGCATGCGACCAACCTGCGGCTTACTGCCCAGGAATTGCAACGCTTGCCGTTAAAACCCGGCTTTGCACTGATGCCCCCTTGCCGGCCCCGACGCATCAAATGATGCGTTCTTTGACGAGGGACATCAGCCGCGCATACACATTCGGTTGAGTTCGAGTTTGGAAGACATGGAGGAAATGGCAAGCGCCCTGTAATAGGACTTTGCCTTCAAGAAGTGTATTCCTGATGTATGGTTGGCAGTATGGATTTCTGCTACCTCCATGACGTTGATGTGTAATTATACGACGAGAGGGGCTTCTTTGTGAAGCCCCTCTTCGCAATTTAGTACTTTCCTAGTCTTTATTCAAAGGAATGTACACGAACCTGTCTATATTATCCGGCCTTTTCATGGCCCCCCGCTCGCCGTCGGATGCATACTCCAGCAACCTTTCGAAGCGGTTGGCCCAAGCATCCGTGTTGTCGGCAAAGTGCAGCAGCTGGGCTTCCATCACTACCGGCCTTACCGGCGAGCCCCACTCAAGCTCCCCGTGATGCGACAGGACCAGGTGTATGAGAAGCCTCTTCTCCATTGGTTCCCACTTACCGGTGCCGAAGATCCCCTCATCGGCTTCAAGCTCGGAAATAGCCGCCTCAATCATAGTGCTTCCTAGAGCGATGTGGTCCATGAACGTGCCATCCAGGGACACCTCGGGCCTTGTGCCGTTGACCGCGCTGTCGTAGGACTTCAGCTTGCCGATATCGTGCAAAAGCGCGCCTGTTATTATCAGATCCCTGTTCATGTGCCTGTAATTGGATGCGAGGAAGTTGCACAGCTTGGCCACATTAACGGAATGCTCGATAAGCCCCCCCTTATAGGCGTGATGCTGGCCGACGGCAGCAGGCCACACGGCGAACTGCGCGCTCATCTGCCCGGCGTCGGTCAGGAAGTGCTCCAGCAGCTTCCTGTAGTGATCATTGCTGACGCTTTTTATCAGGGATTTCATCTCGCTGAGCAGCTCATCCACGCTGCGGTCGGAACTTGCGATGAAATCGTCCTCGTTGTAAGAATCCGGAAGGACCGGAGAAACTAGCCGGTTCCTTTTGATGTCAGAAAGCCTGGCAGCCGCAAATTGCAGCACCCTTCCGTCGAAAATCTCGACTTTTACGCCGTTAAGCCTGACCTTCTCACCTTTTACGGCAAGGAAGCCCAATTCATCGTCGTTATCGCGCCAATCCCAAACTTTCATGGGGATGCTGCCCGTTTTATCGCCAAGCCTAAGATCCAGGTAGTTCTTAATAACTCTGGCGTCGATTACCTGGTATACTCCGCTTACTACATCGTTTTCCTTAAGGCTGTTTACGAACTGCCTGGCCTCATTGTTAGACATGATTACCTCCGCTAAATCCTTCCCTGCAGCCCCCTGAAGATGTTGAGCACATCCTTGAAGCCCGACCCGGCCGCAGCCACGGGTCCGCCCTCCTGCACGGTCATCACGAGCTCTCCGAAAAGGTCGGTGACGAACCTGACCGCCTTGCCACTTCCGTTAACCTTGGCAAACAGGTCGTAATACGGCACTGCCATCGGCGAGACTTCGATTTTCACGTCGTCATCCTCGCGCCAGGCTTTGCCGATCATCTTGAGCGTCCTCTGCTCCACAGCCCAGCTCGCCACATCCCGGGGCGTTATGTGGGTGATGCCCGTAATCTTTACGTCCGACAACTTCTTCCTGCATCCCATTGCCGCGTTGGCAATTAGCAGGATCTTGCAGGCGGTATCAATTCCAGTAACATCCCGTGTCGGATCGGGTTCGGCATAGCCATGAGCGCGGGCCATCGAAAGGGCCTCCTCATAGGACACGCCATCCTCGCTCATCAAAGTCAGGACGTAATTCGTAGTCGCGTTCAGTATGCCCTCTATGGATAGCACCTTTGCACCTGCCAGGGAAATCTTCGCAATATCTATTGCCGGCAGGCCGGCAGCTGTTGCTCCCGAATACCTTATCTTCACTCCGAACTTCTTCGCCATCTCCGTTAGCTCATCGAATGCGACAACAAGCGGCGCCTTCTCCATGCTGGCAATGTGCCATCCTCTTGAAATCGCAGCTTTCATGACCGACAGGGTCGGCTCGCCGGTGGCGAAATCCGAGGATGCGGCAGCAACCAGGATCTTTACGCAGTCCTTGCTGGAAACCTCGGGAAGAAGGCCGTCTATACGGTTCTTAGAATCAAAAGGCGTGAAGTGAGGGTGCTCCGCAAGATTCTCCTCCCTGATCGCCATCCCTGCAAGAAGGTCCACGTCGAGTCCCGTCGGGTCCGCGACGAAGCCCCTTGAGGATGATACGGCAACGAACTGCGCCTCTATGCCGTGCCAGTTGAGGATATCCTTCTCCTTGGATCTGACCAGCTTCACAAATTGCCTTCCTACTTTCCCGAAGCCCAGAAGAGAAATATAAAGCTTCATGTGCACCACCCCATATTTATTTGCCTTAATAAGTATACATTATTGGGCATTCACTTTGGAGAAGCTCCAAAGGGCCAGAAGGAAGAAAACCGCGGAGAACGGGAACAACGGATACATGTTGCCGACGATGTCCCTTATCAGCCCGAAAAGCGGCGGCGCTACAATCATGGCAGTCGCCGAGAAGAAATAGTACAAGCCGGTATAAGCCCCGGTCCTTGCGGCTGTTGTCATGCCTACGACCATCGGGAATGAGTGGATGTTGATCAGCGCCCATCCTATGCCGGCAGCTATCATAAGCGCCATTACGGCAGGGCCTAGGCCGGTTTTTCCTATGTAGCTTATCAGCGTCATGATAGTCATTACGCAAGTAAGCCAGATTATCCCCGCCATGATTATGGCCTTCTTGCCGAAGCGGCTTCCTAAGAAACCGGAGGGTATGGCAAACAGCAGGAAAGCGATGTTGCCGATGCCCAGATACAGCGCCGCAGTTGATTTCTTTATCTGCCAGATGCTCTTCGCGTAAAGCGTGAAGAAAGTCTCAAGGGTGTTCCAGCCCATGAACCAGAACATTATCGAAAGCAGCAGGAACAGGAGGCTCCTTCTTTCGGGGCTCAGAGCCTCTTTGAGCGCTTCGAAGATGCTAACAGGCTTCTCATCGCCCGTCTTTCCTTCGGCCTTCTCAGGCTCCCTGATGAATGCCTTGAGTATGATGAGCACAAGGAGCATGACAATACCCGCCATTGCGAACGGCACTACAGGGTGGATGTCGTACAGGCGCGAGCCTACGAAATAGGCGATGATCCCTCCGAGGCCCCCCATTAGGTTTATGACCCCGTTTGCCTTCGACCTCTGCTCCACCGGGGTTATGTCGGGCATCAAGGCCACGGTCGGGGCCCTGAATACGGCCATCGAGATATTCATGGCTAGTATGGATGTGATCATTATGCCGAGGTTGTCCCTGAATATCGGAATGATCGTAATGGCGACTGCCGCAATGGGCATTCCGATTAGCAGGTAAGGCAGCCTCCTGCCATAGTTGTTCCAAGTGGAATCCGACCTTGCTGAGAAGAATGGCTGCAAGGTTATGCTTGCGATATTATCGAGCGTCATTATGAAGCCTATGGCCAGGCCCTTGAATGCCATGGCCGGCAGCGCCTCATCCAGGAAAATGGGCACGAAGGCATTGTATACGGCCCATGACAGCGAAATTGACATGAAACCGAGCCCTAGTAGCAGCAGCCTCTTGTAATCGATCTTCATAACGACGCCCCGCTTTCCTTCTTCTACTTTATCTTGCCCTGCCTGATTGTCACGGCAAGGGCCGGGTGGTTAGTGATAATCCCGTCTACGCCCAGCCTGAGTGCCCTTAGGATCGCATCTTTGCTGTTTACGGTCCAAAGTTGGACGTGCATGTTTGATGATTGCCATCTGTTGATAGACGCCTTCGTAGTCAGTGAGTGATTGGGATGGCACCCCCACAGGTCCTCCGCAACGCCTAGGGATGGCTGCGGCGGGAAGAATGATATAAGTGCCCTCCTTGAGGTCGGAAGCGCCAGCCTTGCCCTTCTGAGCTGATCGATATCGAATGAAGAAAGGATCACCCTGTCTTCTATCCCTCTTCCTCTTATTATCTTTATCGTCTCTTCAGCAAGGTTGGGGCTTGCTTTGCCCCCCTTAAGCTCAATATTCAGCAGTAATCCGGATGAGAGGGAGACGTCAATAACCTCGTCTAACAGGGGTATCCTTTGAGGTTCCCATCTGCTTCCCTTCCACTTGGCCGCCATATCGTACTTTAATAGCTCCGAGTAGTTCATATAGGCGACTTCGCCGGTCCCGTTTGAAGTCCTGTCTATCCTCGCATCGTGTATTACTATGACTTTCCCGTCGGCGCTCAGGTGTACATCAAGCTCGATCCCGTCGGCGCCCTTCTCTACCGCCTGTTCGAAAGCCGCCAAGGTATTCTCGGGCGCCGCACCGCTCGCGCCCCTGTGTGCGTAGATCATCATCTTGCCAGTTGTCTCAAGGATGCTCATATGATCTCCTCCACTTCGGCCAAATACCTTGCGCCATTCAAAGTAATGGCAAAGGACCTGGACTTCCGGTCGGCACTCGCCGAAAGGCATTCGGAAATCGATCTATCCAGCTTCTTTA
Source organism: uncultured Bacillota bacterium (assembly GCA_963823655.1). Classification (GTDB taxonomy): domain Bacteria; phylum Bacillota; class DTU025; order DTU025; family MWDF01; genus MWDF01. The sequence continues at coordinate 100,704 of CAWGMK010000013.1, read as the reverse complement.
AAGCTTCTACCGCTTCTTCTATGCCAACAATCCTGAAGGCTACCTTATCCCCGGGCCTCAGCTGGCCCAGCTTCGGCCTGTCCGCTGAGATTACTGAGAAAGCCTTGGTGTATCCTCCGGTTGTCTGCCTGTCAGCCATCAGTATTATCGGCTCGCCCGAGCCCGGCACCTGAACCGCCCCAGATTCGATTCCGCCTGAGATTATGTCTGCGCGGTCTTTATGCGCCACTTTGGGTCCCGTGAGGCGGATGCCCATCCTGTCGCAATTGGAAGACACCTGATAGATGGCACTGGCCAACCCCTCGATGGCGCCTTCTTCGAACTTCTCATCCATAGTCCCTCGAAGCACCCTCAGAAGGCATATACCGTGCTCTTCTCTCTCCATCGACGGTGAAAGGTAACCTTCCTTGCAGGCCAGGATCACAGCAGGCCGGGTAATGTTCTTCGTCATTAAAACATCGCCTGAACGAAGCGCCCTTCCCTCATACCCTCCAAGCCCGGCCTTCAGATAAGTGGACCTTGAGCCGAGCACTTCGGGTACGTCGATTCCCCCCTGAAGGGCAATATAATCCCTGGCGCCTGCCCTGGGCGCACCTATGGATAAAATCGCTCCGGCGCCTGCCCTATAAGCAGTGTTCAAACGAATTTCCGCCCCGTTTAGAATCACGCTCGCAGGTGCGCCCGATATAGCGAAGACGATTTCTGCCGAAAACTCAGCCTCAAATCCTCCCATGGTGCATTCCAGGCCGGCTTCTTTCGGTCCATTGCCACATAGCAGGTTGGCGATGCGCAGCGAGCATTCATCCGCCGCCCCCGATTCGGGCACCCCCCAGGCCATCGAGCCCTTCCTGCCAAGATCCTGCACTGTACAAAGCGGCCCGGGCTTCAGGATTCTCATCGCTTCGCTGCCCATTCTAGAGGCCCTCGCAATCTGAGGATTCAAGAGCGTAAGCCCGTTGCTCGGAAAGGGCCAGGATTCTTTGGAATTCGGCCTTGTCGATCGGGTAGAATTGCAGGTAGTCCCCCGCTGAGAGCACCGCCGGGGGCATTTTCGTAATGTCCACCAGCTTAATTGGGCTCCTGCCGATTATCTGCCAACCGCCCGGCGAATCGAGCGAGTAAATGCCCGTCTGTTTGCCGGCTATCCCTACCGAACCCGCGGGCACTTTCTGCCTGGGGACCTCAAGCCTTGGGACTGCCAGCCTGGCATCCATGCCGCCAAGATACGGAAAACCTATGGTAAAGCCTATCATGTAGGTCAAGTACCTCGGCGCCGAGTGTATTTGTATCAGCTCGTCCTCTGAAATCCCCGTATATTCCGCCACGAAGCCCATATCAGGCCCGAATTCCCCGCCGTAGCAGACCGGTATCCTCACAAGGCGTGCTTTCGATGCCCCTGATGATGCGGCATTATCAACTACGGCCTTCAGCTCTGCAAGGGCTGCGGCCGGAGCAACACGCCTTGCGTCGTAATTGACCATAATCTCGCAATATGAAGGCACGATATCCGAAATCCAGTCCAGGCCGGCCCCCCTTAAAGCTTGGGCCGTCTGCCTGACTTTGGCGGCTATCTCAGGGCTGATCTCCTCCTGGAACCTAATCACTATCGAATTATCGGAGGAATGGGTTACAAGGTTGTATTCCAATTGTCCGCTCCTAAGCCCCGTATATGAACTCCTGTATCCTGTCGTCTTTAATATCCCCCACGAACATATGGCCGGGGCTGTGGGTAATCATGATCTCCGGCTTCGTTGCCAGCGCTGCCGCCTGGGGCGTCACCCCGCACGCCCAGAAAACGGGGACCTCGCCCGGAAGCACTGGGACCGGCTCTCCGAAGTCGGTCTTTGAAAGGTCCATGATGCCAATTGCAGATGGATCTCCTATATGCACCGGCGAGCCGTGGACCGAAGGAAGCCTGGAGGTTATCTCTACTGCGCGAGGCACCAGCCTTCCGGGAATGGGGCGCATGCTCACCACCATTGGGCCATGAAAGATCCCGGCAGGCCTGCTTTGAATGTTCGTGATATACATGGGCACATTGCTTCCAAGCTCTATATGCCTGACGGGAACGCCGCCCTGAAGCAGCCTCCTTTCGAAGGAGAAGCTGCAGCCGATAAGAAAATATACGAAGTCCTCCTGCCATAGATTTAGCAGATCGTTAGGCTCTTCAGAGAGCACGCCGTTCCTATAAACCCTGTATCCTGGAATGTCCGTTCTTATGTCGGCCCCATCGGCGATGAACTTGGTCAGGTAATCACCTTTGCTTCCTACTTCGATCAAAGGACAGGATTTCGGGTTTCTTACGCAGAACAGCAGGAAGTCATAGGCAAGTTTTCCTGGTATTATTGCGAGATTTGCCTGCACAAAGCCTTCCGCCATCCCTGAAGTCTGCCCGGTAAGCAGGCCTTTACGCGCCGCAAGCCTTACCTCGCCAGGTGAGGCTTTCCTGAAATCTTGCATTTCCTAACCTCCCAGAACCAAATCCATCGGGGCAAGCTTCACCCCGAGGCCAATTATCGCTTCTTTTATCTCATGTGCCAGCATAGCTGCGCCTTCAGTGTCCCCATGCAGGCAAATCGTCGTTATCTCCAACTTGATAGGCAGTCCGTCCACCCCGAGCACTATGCCCTCGGAAGCCATCCTGACCGCCCTTGCCACGACTTGCTCCCTGTCGTGGATTACCGAGCCTGGCACCACCCTGGGTACCAATGACCCGTCCGGATTATAGGCGCGGTCTGCGAAAGCCTCAGCTGCGGCGCGAAGGCCCATGCTTCTAGTTATGTCCAGCATAAGCGAATTCGCAAGGCCTACTATTATCAAACCGGGGTCGAATGACTTCACCGCTTTGGCTATTGCTACGGCCGCAGCCTCGTCCTTAGCAGCCCTGTTGTACAGGGCGCCATGTGGTTTGACGTGGTTGAGTTTCATCCCCTCGGCCCTTGCGAAAGCCTCCAAAGCCCCCAGCTGATATAGCACATAGCCTTCTATCTCGTCGGCGGATGCCGAAATCTCACGCCTGCCGAAACCCTGCATGTCCGGATATCCGGGGTGAGCCCCGGGCCTTACGCCAAGCTGCCTGCAAACGGACATGGTCCTGCCCATTACTCCGGCATCTCCTGCGTGGAAGCCGCAAGCTATATTTGCGCTGGTAACCGATTTAAGAACGCTTCTGTCGCAACCTTTGGTAAAAGCACCGAAGGATTTTCCAACATCGCTGTTAAGGTCTATCATCCTCACGGCAAGTCACCTCCCGGGTTAACCCTTATGCCTGTTATTCATCCAGATGCCTTCTCATTCCTGCAAACCTGCAGAAAAAGAAAGGGAGGCTCTCCCGCCTCCCCTATTTCTCCAAAATGAACTTGCCTTGCTGGTAGACTCCCAGTTTAAAGCCCTTTATCGTAAATACCACGTTCACCGCCCTGGCGCTTATGTCCGGAAAATACCTGTTAACCCAGCCTAATACGGCCTCGCCCGCTTCCATATACGCCATTATGACTTCGGCATCCGATATGGAAAACTCCGTGCCGCCTTTGTGCACAGGCCATCCCTCCTGGGCATAAGTGTCAACGAACACATCCAGCGACATGGGCCCCAAAATCGCCCTTACGCTCTGCCTTACAAGCCTGCTAGTAAGCGAGCCCGTGTTGTTGTAATATGCGGTAAGCTGCAAAGCAGCGAGTTCGCCCTTTGTCAGGCTTACATCCGAGTTTAAGTCCGCGCTCAAATAGAAGAACTTGGTCGACGCCACGGCAGCACCTGCTACGATTAGTATGGCCAATACCAGGGCCGCAATGTTCCTTCTGTTCATAAATTGCACCTCCGCTTACTTGCGGTACCTTCCTGCACCAAGATACGCCCCGACGTTCGCGCCTTTCTTGATTACCGGTTTGATCTTGCCTTCTATGTCCGTCAGCAGCGTTGCGACGCCCGGGCCGTGTCCTGCTATAAGGCAATCGCTATGGACGACGACTCCGATGCTGACTGCACCTGTCAGATACGACCTGCCGAACCTGTTGTCCGCGTCAGTTATCGCGACTATGTCCCCAAATCTCAGTTTATCTATGCCAAGCTCGGCTATTAGCTTCTTATCCGTAGTCGTGATGTCGTAGTCGCCGCTGTAGCAGTTACCCATGCCCAGCCCGGAGCCCATCAGTTTTGCCGGTATCTCCATCGCTACGGGTACATTTAGAACCCCGCCCTTCTCTGTTATGCCCATCTTGTCCAGAAGGCCGGGATCAAGGTTCATTGCCATAACGCTCGGGTAATCCGTAAGCTCCAGACCCTGCCCATATCCTTTTACCAGGATTTTATCGTCTATGACCATCTTCTCCATGACATCCTGGGGGAAATCGATCATAACGTGCTCTATGCCACCATGATGCCCGACAACGAAGCCCTCGGCGCCCTTGGCATCGCCGGAAATGACCCTGGCGGTGTTTCCTATGCAAGCATATGTGTTGTACCCGGCGTTCTTACCTTCTGAGCGCTTTTCCGTATCAGCGCAAGTGGATACGCCCGGCTCCACATGATCCCCGGCCCAGCCGAAACACGGGTCCCCTACCAGGACATTGTATGTAATACCCTCCGGTGCCGGGCAGGACGAATGGCTCTCCTGCCGCCGATACCCTGTAGTCAAGCCTTCTGACCGGCGGGGCCACTGCTCCCTGGACGCTTATCATCACGACTTTATCCTTATTAGTCTTAATCAATCACGCACACCTCGCATTGTACTTATATGCGGACAATGCACCAATCGCGCACTTTGCCGCTACTTAATATTATAAACGCACTTCCGAAAAAATATCAGCTTGGATATAATTAGGTGTATACAGAATACAAATTAGGGAGGCGTTCACATGCATTCGGCTTTCGATTCGAGCATTGGCAGGATTAAGTGCTCGAAGCTCTTCCACAACCTGTCAGCACCGCTGCTGGTTGAACACGCACTTGCCAATAAGGAGGGTTACTTGTCGTCCACGGGCTCTCTTGTAGTCAGCACAGGCAAGTATACGGGAAGGTCCCCCAACGACAAGTTCCTTGTCGAAGAGGAGACTTCGAAGCACGAGATAGCATGGGGCAAAATCAACGCGCCCGATCAGCGAAGGGAATTTCGATAGCATACTGGAGAAAGTACAAGCATTCATGTCAACACGCCCGGCATATGTAGCGGATTGTTTCTGCGGCGCCGATCCCAAGCATACTTTGCCTGTCCGCTTCATTAACGAGTTCGCCTGGCAGAACTTATTCGTAAAGCAGCTTTTCATAAGGCCCACCGCTGAGCAGCTCAAGACCTTCGAGCCGAAGTTCACAGTAATTTGCGCACCGAGCTTCCTGTGCGATCCAAAGACCGATGGCACAAACTCGGAAGCGGCAATAATGCTCAATTTCAAGCGCAGACTGGTGCTAATCGCCGGTTCGCAATACGCGGGCGAGATGAAGAAGTCAATTTTCTCCGTTATGAATTACCTTATGCCCAAGAGCAACGTTTTCTCCATGCACTGCTCTGCCAATATGGGCAAATCGGGCGATACTGCTCTCTTCTTCGGGCTTTCGGGCACCGGTAAAACGACGCTTTCGGCCGACCCCAAACGTCAGCTCATTGGCGATGATGAACATGGCTGGTCCGAGGAGGGCATATTCAACTTCGAGGGCGGCTGCTACGCCAAGATGATCAAGCTCTCAAAGGAGAAGGAGCCTCAGATCTGGGACGCCCTGAAATTCGGCTCCGTCTTGGAGAATGTAATAATTGACGACGAAAGCAGGATCGCCGATTACGATTCCGAGGCACTTACGGAGAATACCAGGGGCGCATATCCCCTCGACTATATACCGGGAGCCGTGATGCCCAGCGTGGGTGGTCATCCCAAGGCCGTCATCTTCCTTACCGCCGATGCATTCGGCGTGTTGCCTCCTGTGGCAAAGCTTGATCCGAACATGGCCAGCTATCATTTCATGAGCGGCTATACTTCGAAGCTTGCGGGCACGGAGCGCGGGATTGTGGAACCTCAAACCACCTTCTCAAGCTGCTTCGGTGAACCGTTCCTTCCCCTGTCGCCGGTCAAATACGCAGAGATGCTCTCTGACAGGGTCAGGCACCACGGCTCTACCGTATGGCTGGTTAATACTGGCTGGTCAGGCGGCTCTTATGGCGTTGGCAAGAGGATGGATATTGCGCTTACCAGGGCGATCATTACGGCGATTCTGGACGGTTCACTGTGCAAAGCCGAGTTTAAGCTCCATCCGATCTTCAATGTATGGGTGCCGACAAGCTGCAATGATGTGCCTTCGCACCTGCTCGACGCGAGGAACACCTGGGCCGACAAGGATGCCTACGATAAAACGGCCAAGGACCTTGCAGCAAGGTTCGTCAAGAACTTCTCGAGGTTTAAGGATGCGACCGCCGAGATACTCGCAGCAGGCCCTAAGGCATAAGGAGAATAACCTTGATACCTAATGAGCCCCGCCGCGAAGGCGGGGTTCGCTTTTATCAAACCCCGATTTGTGGTATAAGGTAAGTACTCTGAATGAAAGGCGAGGGATTATGTTAAAGAGGATCACCTTACTTACGATAGCAGTCATCATATTGGCCTCAGCGGCTTCATTATCATATGAAGAACCAAGGGCTGCCAGGCCCGAGCTTGACTTAGGTCAGTTCTATAAATATTCGTCCTGGGCAGCTGGCTCCATGGCACAGCAGCCAACCATCGAGGCTGTCGTCCAAGCATTCGGGCTTGTGAATTACATAGATGTCGTCGATGCTAATGGCGCAAACGCCCTTGAGATTATGCCCGTTATGAAACCGTGCTGCATACCAGGGGTTTCCGGCACATTGGAGCATTTGCTTCAGCTGTATCTGCTGGAGACAAAAAAAGATGACATAAGGTATCTAGCCGGCCTCATGTTTGAAGTCACGGGCTACTGCACGCTATCTGACGTGGCTTCTGATTTCGTAAATGTAGTATTGAAGGCCGAATTCCTAAGAAACGGAACTTCAGATAGTACGTCTCTCAAGGAGAGCATAATGAAGGCAATGGTAGTTGCACATTACAGATGGTATATGGCGGGCGCCAAAGGGGCACAGGCGATGACGGTAAGCCTTGCATGGGGCCTGGATTTCACGCTGTTCGTGGACCCGCAGGCTCAGACCATCAGGCTAATGTGGCCGGGCACCGTACCTGGAGCCACTTCCATGCAGGAGAGCGTAGAAAGCTACGATAGATACCTGTCTGACGATAAATTGGGTATCGAGGCTATCATATCTACCAACTACAATTCGATGGCCCTGTCATGTGAGGAAGCTGAAAGCGGAGTATGGAATGAAAGCTCCGGCACTACCTGAGACTTCTAGAGTGACGGCCGTCGGCCGAAATATGGATAACGGGCCCGCACTATCAAGTCAGAGTGCGGGCCCGTTCCATTCTTTAGCCTATTTGCTAATCAGCTATTGAAGCTCTCAGGGAAGAAGAGCTTATGGCGTTCGATTATCGCATTTGCGAACCCATCCACCTGAAGCATCTGCGTGCTGTCAGGAAGCCCCTTCATGATAAGGGGCGGCAGGATCTCCGCTCCTGACAGATTACCGAGAAGCGATACAAGTGTCTCGGCAGCTTTCCCGCCCCAGCCGTATGAACCGATGACGCCAAGCAGCTTGGTGCGCGGCCTGAGCGCATTTGCCAGGATGGCGATCGAAGCGGCGGCAGGGTGCGGCCCCGCAAGCACAGTCGGAGTCCCGATGATGACAGTGTAGGCATCAACAAGCTCAAGGGCGATCTTACCGAGGTCCGGTTCGGTTATGTCGACCCTTGCCACTTGTACGCCGCCTTCCGAAAGCCTGTCCGTAAGCCTTTCTACCATGGCCTTGGTGCTCCCGTGCATCGATATGTCGACGATAAGCACCCTGTTTTCCAGGGGTCCCTGCGTCCATTTTTTGTACAGGTCCATTACGAAAGCAGGTTCGGTCCAGCATGGTCCGTGGCTCGGGCATATGAATGCAGGATCTAAAGCCGCGACCTTTTCAAGGTTTTTCTTGATCGGCACTGCGAAAGGCATCATTATCTCCGCGAAATACCTCTTGCAAGGTTCAACGAAGCTTTCCATCCGTCCGCGGGAGAATACTTCAGAGGTTGCTATGTGAGACCCGAACATATCGCAGGAAAAAAGCATCCTGTCCTCCACGAGGAAACTCACCATAGTCTCGGGCCAATGTACGAATGGGGCGTAGACGAACTTCAGTGTCCTGTCCCCAAGGCTTATCACTTCGCCATCGCTGACTACTCTTATGCGTCCTTCAGGTGTGTGCAGATGAGTGAGTATCAGATCCTTGGCCTTTTCCGAGCAGAGGGCGGTCGCCTCCGGATGCAAATCAAGCACTGTATTAAGGCACCCGCTATGATCCTGCTCCACATGGTTGATGACAATATAATCTATCCTGCCAGTTCCGCTGATCTTCTCTAAATACTCGGAACAGAACTTGTAATCCACGGTATCTATCAGCGCTGTTTTCTCAGAGCCTTTAACGATATATGAGTTATAGCTAGTGCCGTCGGGAAGCGGAATCAGGGAATCAAACAATTTCCTGTCCCAATCCTGAGAACCTATATATTCCACGTGTTCGTTCATTTTAACCTTGGCTGCCATTTGCCACACCTCCGACGAGTATTATATCATCACTAGGACGCAGACTGCCTCATCAGGTCCCTGTAGAAGGCAATCATCCTTCCCAGCTCGGCAACGGGAATCCTCTCATTTATGCCGTGTACGCCGGCAGACAGATCGTGAGTCAGGGCGACGGGAACGAAACGGTATACCGAATCCGTGAGATCAGCATAGTGCTTGGTATCCGTACCCCCTGTAAGCACGCCGGGCACCAGTACGGCATTGTCGAAATATGAGGCGATGAGCTTATGGAGCATCCTGAACTGGTCGTTGTCGAGCGGTGCCACCTTAGATGGCCCGACCTGGCTTCCAATTGGTGTTACCTTCACCCTGTCGTCGTTTATGGCAGCTTTGAGCTCTTTCATAACGCTTTCGGGGTTCTCCCCGAACGCCGGCCTGGTATTAACAACAGCCTCCGCATGTGCGGGTATGACATTATCCTTAATGCCCGCGTTGATTATCGTAACCACGGCGGTTGTCCTGATTAAGCTGCTAGTCGCAGTGTTGGCGGATAGCATGCCTATTACAAGCGGCTTGGTAATCCACAAGTTGGCTATCATAAGGCGCTTCCAGAAGCCGGCTTCGGAACCTGCGAAGCTCAGAAGCTCGCCTATCGGGCCGTCAAGGCTTGCCCTGAATCTGTAAGAATTCACCCTGCTTGTTGCCTGTATAAGCGTCTCGACAGCGTTTTGCTTCGGGGGCCTTGATGAGTGGCCGCCAGGCATATCCACTTCTAGCTTGAAGCTTGCATAGCCTTTCTCGCCGATGCTTACGACCGCCTCGGAAGGCTTTCCGGTGAATATTCCGGGCTTGTCCACTTTACCGCCCTCGTCCACTATCATCCAAAGTTCTGTCCCCTGCTCCTTAAGCGCAGCCCCGATGCTTGCAGCACCTTGACGGCCGCCCGTTTCCTCATCATGGCCAAAAGCAAGGAATATTCCCCTTTTGGGTTCATAACCCTCATTGATGAGGCTCTCGGCCGCCTCGAGCAGCCCGCATACAACATGCTTGCAGTCAAGCGTTCCTCTGCCCCATACAAATCCCCCCTCGATTTCTCCTGAGAAGGGGGCATGGATCCATTGATCTAGATGTGCTTTCCTCAACCGGCACCACGTCCATATGCCCCATGAAGAGCGCAGGCTTTAAACTTGCATCAGTGCCATGCCATTTCAAGAGCAAAGATGCCTTGTTGTGAACACTTAACTCCATACGCTCAAAAACAGCCGGATAACTTGCTTTTAGGTACTCATGCATATGAAGTAGCTCTGGGTACGCGTCCGCTTCTGCCGCTCCCGTGTTTATCGTCCTGATTCTGATCGCGCCGGACAGCCTCTTGGCGACGGCAGCATCGACTTCGGGTATATTTGCTGCCTCAGCCCTCTCCAGCTGGCGGGATGGCATGTACGCTGCCCTAAGGAGCATGAAAACGAATAGTGAGGCAATTACTGCAACGATTATCATGAAGATGTCAAAAAGCATAATAGACCCCCTAATCTGTCTGCGCGCCGGAGCCAAGGACTTGCTTTGTCGTCTTGAAATGCAGCTTAACGTACTTATCAAGCTCAGCTTCCCCGCCAACTGAGGCGAGCTCCGAGGCTATTCTGACCACAGAAGGGTCAGAAGCCCCTTTAGGAAGGGAGATGCCCGCTTCCTGTGACAGCGCCTCCATCGCCCTTACGAATTCGGCCCTTGCCATTATTGAAGCCGCGGCGACTGCCACATCCTGTTCTGCCTTCGGCATCTGGACCAGGTTTATCGACCTGCCCTTTTTCAGAAGGGCATTCTCAAGAAAGGACTTGTCGCCGAATTGGTCCGAAATGGCCATGCCGCATTCCGGGCATTTGTCTAGCACATTCTCCAAGGCCCTGGAGTGGCCCCATGCAAGAAGCTTGTTCAGGTTCATGATCTTCTTATAGAGCTCATTGTATTTCGAAGGCCCGATCCTCACTATCGAATACCTGCATCTGGATCCGATAATCTTCGAGAGTTTGGCAATGCTGCCGTCGGTAAGCCTTTTTGAATCCTTGACGCCCGCTTCCAGCAGCGCTTCCTCATCTTCGGGCATGACCAAAACCGCGGAAATTACCAAGGGACCGAAGTAGTCCCCCTTGCCAGATTCATCTATGCCGATCCTGGGTATTCCTGAAAAAGAGCCCAAGCAATTTCCCCCTAGTCCTTATATGCGGCACGCCCCAGCTTACCTTCTCGGCCTGCCTTTATTATGTCCTTGCCCAGAAATTTCGCCCCGACCGCGGAGCAACCAGTGCACGCCATGCAACGGATGCAAGTACCGCTGTCAGGCTCCTTGTAGATCTCCATATCCATGGGGCATACTGCCTTACATGCTCCGCAGGATATGCATTTGGAGTCTACATGCATCTTCAAAGCGCTGATTTTGTTAAAAGGCGAGTATATAGCGCCTAAAGGGCAGAGGAATCTGCAGAAGGGGCGCTTGATGAACACTGCCGCCGCGATAACTGCTGCCAGGATGACTAGCTTCACAAAATACAGGGGGCCGACCATTGCCCTTATGGAGGCATCAGTGAGCACAAGCGGTATGCCTGCCTCAAGCGTGCCTGCAGGGCATAGTTTACAGAAGAGAGGGGATTTGAGGATATAAGGCGCTGCAATGACCAATGAGCCAAGGACAACGTATCTTATCCATCCTAAACGGTTGGAGATGCTTATCTTCTTCTTGCTTAGTCCTGCCAAGTAAATCCTGTGCGAAACCGAACGGGCAGGCCCAGCCGCAAGCAGCCCTGCCTACGGCGGCGCCGACAGTAATCAAGAAACCCAGTATTGCCAGCGGCAGGTACCCTTTCAAAATCAGGTTCTGAAGAGTCCCTATCGGGCAGGCGGTAACTGCAAGCGGGCACGCATAGCAGTTCAAAGCGGGCGTCGGGCAGAACTTCAGATTCTTGAAGAAGTAAGAATTCTGGAGCAGCGCCGCTCCAGCCTGTACATATGTCCTCGTCCTGTCAATCCTGCCCATCTACTGGATACCTATGCAGGAAAGGCACAATATGCGGGCATTTAGGTATATGGCAGTGAATTCGCCGTTGATACCGCCCGCTACGAGAAGGGCAATGCCTAACGCAAAAAGCATCAGCGCGGCAACATATGAGCCCCTTTTCATGTCAGTCCTCCTACTTCAAACCAAGCAACTGCCTGATATTCCCCTCGTAAAAGGCGTCATCGAGCGACTGCTTATATCCTGTCTTGAACTGGACTACCGTACCCGTCCCGTCAACAATGTATATGCTAGGCGTAACGGTAATGCCAAACGCCATGGAGACCTTTCCGGCCTGGTCTGGTATCAGGTTGTATTTCGGGCCCTTATCATTCTTGTACTTCTCTGTGGACCTGGCTGATTCTCCGGGGCCTATCCCGATGACCGTGAAGCCCTTATCGCCATAATCGTCGAAAAGTTTATTGAGAAGGGGTATCATCGCTGAGCACGGAGCACAGCTGGTCTGCCAGAAGTAAACTATGGCAATCTTACCCTCCTCGATTCTCACTTCCTTGTTCGTATAGTCCGTGTATGTCTTCACCGGAACCTGCTGCTCTAACAGTTTCTGCGATCCTAGGGCAATGGCAGGCACAATCATCACTACAAATAGCACGATAATTGTGATACAAGAGACACTGCGTCCGATTTTTCTCGTCTTCATTCTTCATCCTCGATTCCTGATAGTTCATTGAAAACCTTGAGAAGTGCGTGGTGGCCCAGTTCATCCCCGCCTTCCGAATTTGAAAGCGCATTATACATCGAAAGTGCCAGGGATGCGGTTGGCAGGCAGCTATTGGACCTTCGTGCTAGTTCCTGTACGATTGAAAGGTCCTTCACGTAGTGCTTTACATAGAACCCTGCAGTCCAATCGCCCTCAACCATCTGTTTGCCCTGATTCATTAGGGTCCAGTTCGATGCGGTTCCATTTGAAAGCACTGCAATCGCTTTATGCATATCCAAGCCGTGCTTCTTTGCTATGACAAGGCCCTCGCAAAGGCCAAGCACATTGCCGGCTAAAACAGTCTGGTTTGCCAGTTTTATCACCTGGCCTGAGCCGCTTTCTCCGATGTATGTGATGTTTTTGCCCATAGCCTCTAAAACCGGTTTTGCCTTTATAAAGGTTTCCTCGTCCCCACCTACCATTATAGCAAGTGTGCCTGCCTTAGCCCCTTTCACGCCTCCAGAAACAGGCGCGTCGAGATGGGATGCGCCTACTGCTGATGCCTTTTTCGAGATTTCTATCTCGGCTTCCGGTAGGACCGTGCTGCAATCGATGGTGATCAGGCCCGATGAAGCCCCTTCAAGAAGGCCATCGGATCCCAGATAGACTGCCTTGACATCTGGTGTGTCGCTAACACATGTAATTGCGACAGAGCATCTTCTTGCTAGATCCGCCGGGCTCGATGCAACTTCAGCTCCCAGCTCTAAAAAAGGTCTTAACCTCTCCGCGCTTCTATTGTAGACAACCAGCTCATATCCCGCCTTGAGGATGTTGAGGGCCATCGGAGTGCCCATTAGCCCTAAACCTGCGAAACCGACTTTCATAGTAAGCCTCCGTAATATTGATTGGTTCTTTCCGCCTATCCGACCTTGATCAGGTATTCTGGAGCGTTGGTCGACATGCGGCCCGGCCATATTTGAAGAGCCGGTTGCTCTGTCGATAAAGCAATGTTATCACATACTGCAATCGTTAGCCGCAATCTACAAGGCAATGCCTAATCATTACTGATTCTCAGACTTGACTCCGGTTTGTAAGTTCCATAATGGCGACTCTGTTAGAGACCCGCTTCCGCTGCAATATGCTTGTGCCGTCTGGTGTTCATCAAGCGAAGTCGTGTCCACAACCTTCCAGCCGATGTCATTATATAGGTGGAGTCTTTTCGTACTAGCTTGTATCTGTTCGGCTTCTCTGCCGTCTTCGACCATCCTTGCAGCAAGCGCCTCCGGACTGCAAACCAGCGCGAAGCCGAGGAGGTCGAAATCCAGTCCTGATAGCCTCTCTAAAAGCTCTTCGATGATTTCTTGTTTATGAAGGACCCAGCTGAAGATAACATTGTCGAAGGTCGAGTTTGATAAATAGGCCCTTAGAAGGGAAGTAATGTTGTTCATTACCATTTCCCGGTTTTCTTCACAATTGTCCCATGGATTCATTAGCCAGCACCAATCTCCGTCCAGCCAGACCGACCTCGGTGCCATTTTATACAGAAGCCTGCAGGTGGCGCTCTTGCCTACGCCCATCGTCCCGCTGACTATAATAAGCTTCTTCATCGACCTTGCTCCTTAGTTCGTGTTTGAATAAGGATATCACACAAAGCAGCAATTTCGAAGTCAAGTAAAGCGGGTGCAGCCTTGCAGCCAGCACCCGCTCAGATCACTCCTTTATAACGTGCGCCTTGTCAGGCGGTATTGAGATGAAAGCTTCCCCTGTCAGGATTTCCTGGGTATCGTGCTGGTCGATTATCCAATCCATGCCTATAGCGTCCTTAGCCATATACCGGACTTTCTCCCCGATAAACATTCCCTGCACGATCTTCACCGGCAGGCACGCCGATGAGCTGATTACGCATTCGCTTTTGCTCAAGGAAATAGATTCCGGTCTGATCGAGAAGATGGCGTGCTCCCCTTCAGAGAACTGGGCCTGTGAAATTGCCCAGAAGTCTCGTCCTGAATGCGTCAGCATTACCGATCCGTCCTTCACGGCGACCTTGCCTTCCAGGAAATTGGATACACCGATGAAATCCGCCACGAACTTGCTAACAGGCTTGAAGTACACTTCCATGGGTGTCCCTACCTGCTCGATCCTGCCCTTGTTAAAGACGACAATGATGTCCGACATTGCAAGAGCCTCGCTCTGATCGTGGGTAACATAGATGAATGTCCTGTTCAGCTGCCTTTGAAGCATCCTCAACTCTACTCTTACGGTCTCTCTGAGCTTGGCGTCAAGATTCGATAAGGGTTCATCCAGGAGGAGTATCTTTGACCGCATTACAATCGCCCTTGCAATGGCCACCCTTTGCTGCTGCCCTCCTGATAGCTGATTGGGGTTGCGGTCCTTGTACTGCGCCATATTCGTAAGGGTCAGCGCTTCCATGACCCTTTCTTCTATGTCTTTCCTCCCCATTTTCTGCAGTCTGAGCCCATAGGCCACGTTATCGAAGACGTTCATATGGGGAAAAAGTGCGTACTCCTGGAACACCATCGGTGTGTTCCTCTTGTGCGCGGGAAGCATATCGACCCTTTTTCCGTCGATCCACACTTCGCCCTTATCCGGATTGTAGAATCCGGCGATAGTTCTAAGAAGAGTGGTCTTTCCGCAGCCGGAAGGCCCGAGGAAGGTAACGAAGCGGCCTTCGGGGAAGCCGACATTGATATCATTTAGCACGGTATTGGAGCCGAACACCTTGTGTATTCCCTTAAGCTCGATGAGATACTTCTCCAAATCAGCCACCCCTTGCATCAATCGAATACTTTGATCTTGCCGCGTGAGAGCAAGTTAACTAGCCATAATGTGCCGAGGATTATCGCCATGATGGCAATAGACATGGCTCCTGCCTCAGAGTAATACCCCGAGTCCGCCCTGCTGTATACCACATTGGAAGCTACATTCCATTGCGGTGTGACAACGAATATTATTATTGATACCGCAATCATCGCCGATATGAAGTTATACACAATTGAAGAGATGAAAGCAGGCCTTAACATCGGCATTACCACCGAGCTTATCGTCTTGCCCACATTCGCCCCCAGATTAGTGGCAGCCTCTTCTATTGATTTGTCAATTTGCTTGAAGCCCGAGAGGGCGTTTCTATAACCTATTGGCAATTGTCTCACTGCCTGGATGATTATCATAATGAATATCGTCTTGGTCAGTTTGGGCAAAATCGGTATAGGCCCTAAGGCGAGCATCCTCTGGAATGACAGAAGGAATGCAAGCGAAAGGAAAGTAGCGGGCAACGTGTTGGGCAGAATTGCGGAGAAATCCAGGAACTTCTTGCCCGGGAAGTCCTTACGCGAATTTAAAAACGCCAGCAGTAATCCGACAACTGAAGCAAGCACACCTGCTGCTGCTGCAATTATCAGGGAGTTTTTGAAAGTATAGGCATTGAAGGTCATTGTCTCTGTGAAGCCCTTAAGGGTGAAGACGAACCTTCCTGCATAATAAGCTTTCGGGTCCGCGAACGCGAAGAATACCACAACACCAACAATCAAGAAGAACAGGGCGGCCACCAGGAAAACGTAAACCTGGCTTGCGACCTCTGCGCCTTTTGTCATCATAATCCTCTTCAGCCCAGCTACAGGCTTGCCTGTTACTGTGACATATGACTTCTTCGACATGATATACGCCTGAGCTATGAATATTATCAACGAGGGTATCAACAGCATCGCGGAAATAGTTGCAGCCATCCCGAAGTCCGCATCCCCTGTCACTACTCCATACGCCTGAACGGGTGAAGTCACATACAGCCCTCCGAGGAGTTTAGGATTGGCGAAGTCTGACATGGCATTAATGAAAACAAGCAGAAAAGCTGACATGACGCCCGGAGCTGCAAGAGGCAGCGTGATTGTCCTGAATAACCTGATTCCCTTTGCGCCGAGGTTCTGCGCCGCGATTTCAATGTTGGGCGAAATTGCCCTTAGTACCGCCGATATCGCAACGAAAGCCATGGGGAAGAATGCTACCGTCTGCGCGAGCCATATGCCCGGAAGGCCGTAGATCTCCACCTCGACTCCGATAAGCTTCGTAGTCAGAAGGCCATTCCTCCCGAAAAGCATTATGAAGGCCATTCCTGTCATGGATGAAGGCGCCAACATGGGAAGGAAAGCAATAAATCTGAAGAATTTCTTGAATTTCAGTTCGGTGTATTCAATCGAATAGGCGTAAAGGAAAGCCAGAAATGTCGCGGTGAACGCCGACAGCAGGGAGGAATAGATAGTCCTTGCGTAAGCCCTCCTGTATGGCAGCTTGACGAAGAAATTCCTCCACGTCTCTATTGTCGTATTGGCCATAAGCTTCCAAAGGGGATAAACGATGAACAGCCCGATGAAGGCGAAGGCAATTAGAAGCATAACCATCAGGGACGGATCCCTGAATACGTTGTTAAGCTGGTTAATCAGGCCCTTTTTCTCTCTTACGGGGGCTTGTTCCATGGCAAATTCCCTTTCTTTGCATGGGCGGCGGAGGGAGTCCCTCCACCGCCCTGCTTCAACCCTTATGGATTATAGGCCGGTTATTGCGCTGAACAGCTCCTTGATCTCTGCGTCATGGACTGTTGTGAAATCATAGTTGTATTTCTTGAAATATACGGTCTTTGACAGAGGCTTGCCAACTGTAGGGCCATCTGAATTGCTGTTGCACGGTATCTTCTGCGAATAGCTGGAGAGCACATTGCCGGCTGCTGCAGAAGTAAGGTAGTCCATGAATAGTTTCGCGTTGACCTGGTTGGGTGAATTCAGAATCGCGCCTACGGCTCCGATCTCCCAGCCTGCTTCCTTGAATTCGACAACGCCTATCGCCGGATTGTCTATCTTGTAAAGGTAGACGTCATGCATTGGAGTTATGCAGAATGTGAATTCGCCCTGGCTTACTGACTTCACCGGGCCGGTTCCCGACGTCTGATAGTTGCCTACGTTCGGATGCAGCGCCTTGTACCATTCATTCGTCTTGGCCTTGCCATCAAGGCCGATGGAGTTGTAATACTGCCATAGGCCAGATATGAACATCTTCGCAGTTCCTGAGGATTTGGGATTGGCAACGGTGACGTCTTTGACGCCGCTCGCAGCGTATACTTTGGTAAGATCATCCAGAGTAATCTGGTTCCAGTCTTTGCCGAGCTTCTCTTTGTAATTCTTTTCAGTGTACCTTTTCGTGTTGATGGCAATGGCAAGCGGCCCGACATAAAGCCCGAACCAGTAACCTTCATTATCCTGATAGTCGGCGGGGATTTCGCCGGCGTTGGCCGGTACGTACTTCAAAAGGGCCTTTTCCTTTTTCAGTATCTCGAAATTGTCGGAGGGGCCGCCAAGAATTATGTCGAAAGTTGGGTCAATCTTCTCTGCTTTTATCCTTGCAGTACCCTCTGAAGCCGACATCCTGAGCGAATCCACGGCGATTTTGGGATATAGCTTCTTAAATCCCTCGATGACTGCTTTTCCTTCGCCCTCCTGGATTATTATCAGGACAGAAAGCTTTCCGCTCGGCTCAGCGGCAGTACCGAGCATTGCCGCGCCGGCTACGATGATCAACGCGATGGCAAGGGCAAAATACTTACGCATGGTTTTTCCTCCTTATGAATAGTAGGCTCAACTCAATTATGCATAGTGGCGCCAGAATTTGCCATTACGAATATGCTCTATAGCTTGATGTAATGCTCAATAGCCTCGGCCAGGGCGCCGTCGGCATTTCTCCTTGTGCACAGGAACTTTGCCGATCTTTTCGCCTCTTCCATCGCATCTGAGGGAGCTGCGGACATCCCTGCTAAGGTCAGCATCGATTTGTCATTTTCGCCGTTTCCTACCGCCAGCACCTCCTCAGTTGTTATACTTAACCTCTTTGCGAGCATCCTTACAGCATTTCCTTTGCTTGCTCCGTTTAGATTGAACTCGGCAAAGACCGATGACGATCTGGTTATGCTGTAATCTGCAGAATACTTCTCCTTTATGCCGTCAAGGTATTTATCCAGCTTTTCGGGGCTGCCGGCGATAATGCACTTATAAGTAGTAAAACTCGGGGTGAAGTCCATATTATCCAGCAGGCTAAAAGCCATTCCTGTTACTTGCTGGTCGAATTGGTGAACTTGTTATCTGAAGTAGCGTACATTATCCCTTCCTCATCGTCGTAAATCATGATGTCCATTCCGAGGGGGGAAACATAATCGAATACCATCCTGATATCTGCCATGGCAAGTGGAAGCCCGAAGAGCACTTCAAGGTGCTTGGCGGTTACTATCTTTGCACCGGTGAAAGCAATCAAGAAGCCATCGTATTGATCCAGCAAGAGCCCTTTTACGAAACGCTGCTGGCTGAAAACGCCGCGCCCGGAAACAAGTGCCACCTTAACCCCGTTTCTTTGGGCTTGCAGCAATGCTTCGATATTCTTCTCAGGGATACTTACGTGATCATCCAATACAAGAGTACCGTCAATATCAGTGCAGATTAGCTTCAGCTTCCCCATCTATGCACACAGCCTGCTCATTTGCCAGGCCCCTTTCAAAAACGAACCTGTCTAGCTACAAAAGCCCGGTCGGTATCGCCCAACAGAAGGAAGGCAGCACCGCCAATAAAGCACAATAATCCGCGAAAGAAGACCTTCTGTCACTCGTCCTGCACTCCCAGCCACTGAGCATACCGGACAGGCAGAATTCCAGAGGAATATCCAGCTGATAAAATTAGTATACAGCAGTGCATGGAAAAGTATAATATCGCTGATCGCAAAAAGTACCTAACCAATTGACAAGTCCAGGCATAAGTATAGAATCGAATCAGAACATTTGTTCGGAGTGATTTCATGCTTCATATAGGTACATCGGGTTTCAGCTATAAGGATTGGGTCGGGCACTTTTATCCCAGCGGGACAAAATTGCCTGATATGCTTAGGTTTTATCAGACTGAGTTCTCCACAGTCGAACTGGATTATACTTACTATACGATGCCGCGCTCAGGCACACTCAACAAGCTCGCTGACGCTGTTGGGGATGATTTCACCTTCAGCATAAGAACTCACAAGTCCATCACTCACGATAAAGGGCTTTCCATGATGGATGTCCTGAATGCATCAAAGGAATTCTCTGATTCTCTTATTCCGTTGGTGGATAGAGGGAAGTTCGGCTCGCTGCTAATACAATACCCGTGGTCATTCAGGATGAATCAGGAAAATGCTGATAGGCTTCTTAGGACGGCAGAAGTCTTCAAAGGTATCAGGACTGCAGTTGAGTTCAGAAACGATTCATGGGCCAATGAGAAGATGATTTCCTTGTTAGAATCAAACGGACTTGCGCTTTGCTGTGTTGACGAGCCCCGCCTTCCCGGCCTTTTCCCTCCACTTGCAGTTGCCACTGCTGATTTCTCATACTTCAGATTCCACGGCAGGAACAAACGGGATTGGTGGAATGCAAGGCCTGGTGGTGACAGATATGACTACGACTACGGGGACGATGAGCTGGATGAATGGGTCCCGGGAATTCACAAGGTAATGTCGTCTGCGAAGGACTCCTATATATATCTGAACAACTGCCACATGGGTAACGCCGCAAGAAACGCCAAGGCCCTGAAAAAGAAGCTGATGTCCAATGCCTAAGGCCCTTATTGACTGCGATGCCTTTTTCGCTTCGTGTGAGCAGGCAAAGAACCCTTCCCTTGCAGGCAAGAGCCTCATCATTGCCGGTGCTCCGGGAACCAGGAGCGTTGTCTCATCGGCATCATACCCAGCCAAGAGACAAGGCGTAAAAGCTGGAATGTCACCCAGTGAAGCAGCAAGGATCTGTCCGGAAGCGATTTTCATATCCGGCGACTTCAGTTACTATGCTTCAGTCCACAGATTGATGGGCTCTAAGCTTGAAGCATTGGGTTTCGCAGTGGAATCCTCATCAATAGACGAATTCTATGTTGAATCCACCTCTTCGTATGAGGCCGCAGTATCAGTGTTGAGAAAATTCGCAGAATGGGTTGAAGCCAGCATCGGCATCACTGTCTCCATTGGGGTGGCTCCAACGAAGATCCTTGCCAAGCTCGCATCCGAAATTGTCAAACCAAAAGGCTTGACTGTGCTCAGGCCAGACGAGCTCCCCTGCTGCTTGGACAAGTTCGGCGTCGAGCGGTTATTGGGCATCGGTAAAGCAACTGTTTACTTTTTAAAATCGAAAGGCATTTTGACGCTTGGACAACTGAGAGCCTCCCCAGAAATCGTCCTCAAGCAGTTGGGATTGTCTCAGGATAGTATCTTAAGGCTGCTGTCAGGACTTGATGAAGACCTTATTCAACTTGGAGAAATTCCTCCGAAAAGCATATCCTGTCGAATGACTCTGCCGTTTGATGTCTCTGATAAGGATACAATGCTTCACTGCATCCATTTCCTGTCTGACCACGTGAGCAGCAGGATGCGTAAAGAGGGTATGTGCGCGAAGACCATCACCATTACTATCAGGTATGATGATTTCGAGACTGCCCAAAAATCCAAGACGCTGTGCAACAATATTGTCACCGGGTACGAGGTGGCGGAGTTCGCTATGCCCCTGTTCGAGAGCCATTGGGACAGGAGCAGGAAGGTAAGGCTTATTGGTCTTGGCCTTTCGTCGTTATCGATGTATGAGGGATCATTAAGGCAAGTCTCATTGCTTCCTGAAGAGCTTCGAAAGTACAACCTGACCAATGCGCTCGATAGCATAAGGAGCCGTCACGGGAACAAGGTCATATCACTCGCTTCGACCGCCTGCATATTCGGCAGGCACCCCCGGGAGAACATGTAGCTTATACTTCGTTGTGCTACAATTCGATTATGTTTCATGATTCCTCCCGGGAGGTATTATATGAAGCTCTCCAAGGCGATAACCTTTATGCTGATTTCGGTAATCATTGCCGTATTCATCGGCTGCGCAGGAAATGCATCAGCTAAAGTACCGCTTGTAGTACCTACTGCCTACGGACCTGTGATGGGCAACCTGTCTTTCGGTGATATTAGGGTATTCAAAGGCATACCTTATGCAGCTCCACCTGTGGGAGAACTCAGGTGGAAGGCTCCGAGACCGCCCGAACCCTGGAAATTGCCTTTGCTTTGCGATGTCTTTAAGAGCAGCTGCCCTTCCTACCCTTCCACAACAGATATCGACTTGCAGCTCGAGACATTCGATGAGGACTGCCTATACTTGAATGTCTGGACTCCGGCAGATGATGCCGAAGCAGGTTTGCCAGTTATGGTATATATCCATGGAGGCTCCTTTCTTACAGGTTCCGCCGCGAAAAGGGTTTATGACGGGTCATACCTGGCCGAAAGAGGTGTCATCGTAGTCACGCTCAATTACAGGCTCGGCGTCTTCGGGTTCTTCTGCCATCCTGGTCTTGCGGATGCCTCCACCGGCGGCTCTTACGGCAATTATGGGTTGCTTGATCAGATTGCGGCTCTCAAATGGGTTAAGGAGAACATCGCCGGCTTCGGCGGGGATCCGGAAAATGTTACTGTCTTCGGCGAATCTGCAGGCGCCGTAAGCGTTCTGACTTTAATGTCCTCCTCCCTTTCAGAAGGACTGTTCCAAGGTGCTATTGCCCAGAGCGGTGCAATTCCTTTCGGCCTTAAGACCAGCCAGGAGGCTTGTCAGTTATGGGAGAGGATGGCCTCAAGAATAGGCGTTGACGACTTCGAAACCTCCCTTGACGAATTAAGGCTGATGAACTGGGAGCAACTACTGAAGATGAACCCGTCAAATGACGGCAATATGCCTGCAAAAAGCACCCTTGACCTTCTTTGCTTGGATGGCTATCTGCTAAGAAGCCAGCCACTTGATGTGTTCAGCAGGGGAGAACAGTCAAAAGTCCCCCTTGTCGTCGGATCCAACTCTGATGAGATGGGCATATCCTCATCAGGAGGGCCGACCACCCTGGAGGAGTATAAGGTTAAGTTGGCAAGGTATTTCCCCGAATTCGTGGAAAAGATCATTGAGCAGTACCCGTTTGATGAAGCAACTCCGGGACGAGCATATATGAGCGCAATCGGAGACGTAACATTCACTTATTCATCCAGATTGGCTTCAATTCTCCATTCGCGAGCAGGAAATCCCGTTTACAATTATATCTTTGCCTATGCAAGCAAGCTTCTTAGGTCTGCCGGAATCGGGGCATTCCACGCGTCTGACCTGCTATACGTCTTCGGCATAGTGGACACCCCCGCCTTCCTCGCCGATGAAAAAGAAGTAGCAAGAATGATGGCGGATTATTGGACTGCATTTTCCAAAACGGGCAACCCATCCCACGCTATGAGACCGGCTTGGCCTCAATTCACAAAAGAAGGCGCAGCCTCGATGTACTTGGACATCCAGCCCCGCGTCGATTACGAGATCATTTCTGGAGTATTCGAATTCTGGTCGGGGATAATGGCATCGGTCGTAAATAGGGGCGGTTTTTGATTTGCAACACGGTTTTCGATACATTTTACATGTGAATCCTGTACACAATCTCGTTTTTACTACGAATATAGTCATATTTTGGGTTCAGGTGTATTATCATTAAGAATGTAGCAAAATGTCGTAATGTTACTATTTTACCAAGGAGTTGGGTATATGTGGAAATTCATCCTTAGGCGTGTGCTTTCGGCGGTTGTAACGATCTTCTTGATCGCGACGCTGACTTTCCTGTTGATGAGGTTTGTACCAGGAAGCCCCTTCAACTCAGAAAAAGGCCTGCCACCTAGCGTAATAGAAGCGTTGAACAAGAAATATGGCCTCGATAAGCCAATGTTGGACCAGTATCTGACATATATGAAGAATGTGGCCCGTTTCGACTTCGGGCCCACTATTAAGTATAAAGGCAGGACTGTCAACGAGATAATCACCGACAAGTTCCCTATCTCGGCCAAGGTAGGCTTGATAGCCCTTACGCTAGCCGTATGCATAGGCATCCCTCTGGGCAGCCTTGCGGCTTTGAACCATGAGAAGGTGGCCTGACAGGCTGATTATGCTTTTTACGACCTTTGGCATTGCTGTGCCGGGATTTGTCATAGGAACTCTTCTACTAATAGTATTCGGCGTTCTTTGGCCTATACTTCCGACTTTCGGGCTAGACTCATGGAAGAACTACATCATGCCTTCTATAGCGCTTTCGCTATATCCGACATGCTATATTTCAAGGCTGACCAGGTCTTCCATGCTGGATGTTCTAGGCCAGGACTACATCCGTACGGCGAAGGCCAAGGGCCTGAATAAACTGCTTGTAATCGGCAAACATGCCTTAAGAATTCCATCCTGCCTGTCGTGACATACCTGGGACCCTTGACGGCCTATGTTCTCTCAGGCGGTTTCATTGTCGAGAAGATATTTCACGATACCAGGACTTGGAAAGTTCTTCATTGACTCAATCAATGCAAGGGATTATCCGATGATCATGGGAACCACGATATTCCTTGCAGCATTTATAATTACCATGAATCTTGTGGTCGATATCGTATACCCGCTTGATCGACCCCAGAATCAAGCTGAGATAAGGAGGGCGCAGGATGAATAAGAAACCTTTTAGCATGCAAGTAGATCCAGAGATGTTCTCACCCGTTCCGAAATCGGAGCGCGTACAGTTGAGCGTCATGCGCCCGTCCACCACATATTGGCAGGATGCCGGCAGGAGACTTAGGCGGAACAAGGTGGCCATGGCGTCCATAGTAGTAATATTGCTTGTTTTCATGTTCGCGTTCATAGGCCCCATGATTGATGCCCTACAGCTATGAAGCAGCAGATAAGAGAAGATGTGGACCTTTCCCCCTACATTAGCTAAGATAACAAATGAGGACGGTACAGTACGCATGGGCCATTGGATGGGAACAGACAAACTAGGCCGCGACCTCATGGTCAGGGTCATGATCGGCACCAGGATCTCCTTTCTTGTAGGCCTTGGTTGCCACATTGATCATCTTGATAATCGGATCATTGTATGGATCGATCGCCGGCCTTGCGGGCGGTTGGATCGACAATATCATGATGAGGTTCGTGGAGATCCTCTACTCCGTCCCTGATATTTTGATAGTCATCCTGCTTTCCGTTATTTGAAGGACCCACTCACCGCGCTTTTCGAATCCGGCGGGGTGTTTAGCGGCCTTGCCGGGATCGGCGCCAGGCCTAATCTCGATATTTCATAACATTCGCGCTGCTCTACTGGGTTGGGATGGCAAGGATGGTCCGCGGCCAGGTTATGCAGATAAAAGAACAGGAATTCGTCACTGCTGCCAGGGCGCTTGGAGCGAGCAGCAAAAGGATAATATTAAGGCACTTGATACCTAATAGCATCGGACCGATAATCGTCACTGCTACTTTCCAGATTCCTGCGGCAATATTCGTGGAATCGTTTCTTAGCTTTATCGGCCTTGGAGTTTCAGCACCGATGGCGTCACTCGGCTCTCTTGCTTCAGATGCCATGAATGGCGTCTACACCTATCCTTACAGGCTTCTTTTCCCGTCCTTGATCATCGCGCTGACCATTCTGGCATTCAACCAGCTTGGAGACGGCCTGCGTGATGCCCTGGACCCGAAGATGAAGAAGTAGCCTTATGGCAGGAAGCGAGGAAATGCGATGGGAGACCTTGTAAATATAAAAGACTTAAAAGTGTCGTTCTTTACCCAAGCCGGCGAAGTCCAGGCAGTGCGCGAGATTAGCTGGGCATTGGATAAGGGCGAAGTCGTTGGTATAGTGGGCGAATCCGGATCAGGCAAATCCGTTTCTGTATATGCCTTGATTGGACTTGCTTACTCCCCCGGGCAAAGTAGTGAGCGGATCAATCGAATTCGACGGCAAGGATATGCTTTCGTTGCCGGAGAAGCAGATGCAGGAAATCCGGGGCAGCGACATAGCAATGGTCTTTCAGGACCCTACTACCTGCCTTAACCCGGTTTTCTCTATTGGGAACCAGCTTGTAGAATCAATACTAGTGCACGAGAAGCTAAGCAAGAAGGAAGCCCGCAAGAAGGCAATACAACTTCTTGAGATGGTTGAAATACCTTTCCCTGAAAGGCGAATGAAGCAATACCCACACGAGTTCTCCGGAGGCATGAAGCAGAGGGTAATGATTGCCATGGCACTCGCCAATGACCCCAAGCTGGTGATAGCAGATGAACCGACTACAGCGCTTGATGTTACAATCCAGGCCCAGATACTCGACCTTCTCAAGAACCTGAGGGCGAAGATCAACATGTCGGTAATCCTCATCACTCATGACCTAGGGATAATCTCTGATGTATGTGACAGGGTAATGGTCATGTATGCAGGCAAGGTTGTCGAGGAGGCCTCAATCTACGATATCTTCGAAAAGCCGGGGCATCCTTACACGAAAGGGTTGCTTAGGTCCATACCAAGGCTTCACCTTGATAAGAAGGAGAGGCTAGTTCCAATCGACGGCACGCCTGTGGACCTTCTGTGCCCTCCTCCGGGCTGCTCATTCGCGCCGAGGTGCGAATACTGCATGAGGATTTGCATGGACAACCAACCTCCGTTCTTTGAGTTAGGCGAGAAACACAGGGCTGCATGTTGGCTCCTTCACGAACAGATCAAGGATAAGCCTTTCGTGCCTGCCGTCCAGATCCCTCCGGAAATGAGGTGTGCGAAATATGAGCAAGTTGCTTGAAGTAAAGAACCTGAAAAAGTACTTCCCTGTGAAGTCAAGTTGGCTGGAGCCAACCAAGTTCGTGCATGCCGTGGACGACATAAGCTTCACGATCAACAAGGGCGAGACTTTCGGCCTTGTAGGCGAATCAGGCTGCGGAAAACGACGGTAGGCAGGACAGTACTAAGGCTATACGAGCCGACTTCCGGGAAGCTTATATATGATGGGCATGACATCACTAAGGGGGATATGACATCATATAGGAGGAAGATGCAGATCATCTTCCAGGACCCGTATGCCTCGCTTGATCCCAGGATGACCGTCGGCGACATCATAGCCGAAGCCATGGACATTCACAGGATGGCCGGCACATCGCAAGGAACGCGATCAGAAGATTCATGAGCTACTCTGCCTTGTTGGGCTTTCGCCGGACCATGGAAGCAGATACCCCCACGAGTTCTCGGGAGGCCAGAGGCAGCGAATCGGTATAGCCAGGGCCCTGGCTGTTCGCCCGGAGTTCATAGTCTGTGACGAGCCCATCTCGGCATTGGACGTCTCGATACAGGCGCAGGTCATGAACATGCTTGAGGACCTTCAGAAGGACTTCCAGCTAACATACCTTTTCATTGCCCACGACCTTGCGGTGGTCAAACACATTTCCACTAATGTCGGCGTCATGTACTTGGGCAAGATGATGGAAATAACGAATACCGAGGAACTTTATAAGTCCCCGTTACATCCATATACACAGGCATTGTTATCAGCAATACCCGTTCCCGATCCTAAGATCAGCAGATCCAGGAAGAGGGTGCCTTTGGAGGGCGATGTCCCGTCCCCGATCAATCCGCCTCCTGGATGCAGGTTCAAGCAGCGCTGCAAGTACGCCATGCCGATATGCGGCGAAGCGGACCCGGTATTGAAGGAAGTCGGACCCGGTCATTTGTGCGCATGTTATTTATTGGACAAGAGGTAGGAATTCGTGTAAAGTCAGATAATAATATTTAGGGTGTAACGCCTTAAGGCGTTCAAATAACAGAGGAGGAAAAGTAATGAAGAGGATAGCACTAGTACTTTCCATCGTCCTCGCCTTTGCGAGCCTTACCGGCATCGTAATGGGCGCGCCGATCGCAGCGCTCTCAGTGTCTGTCGGTTCCGAACCGGAGACCATCGATCCCGCGCTGAACTCGGCAGTAGACGGCGCAATTTACATCGGCCATCTTTTCGAGGGCGTCTATACTTACGCACCGGACGGATCCCTCGTCCTTGGCGTTGCGAAGAGCGCAGTTGAATCCGCTGACGGCAAGACCTGGACAGTTGTCCTGAAGGACAACGTATTCTGGAGCGACGGCAAGAAGCTGGTCGCCGAGGACTTCGTCTATGCATGGAAGCGCGCAGCCTCAGAAGCAATGGCTTCCCCTTATGCCTACTTGATCACCGACAACCTTGACCTCACCAAGACGGTTGCCAAGGACAGCAAGACGATCGTAGTAGCACTGAAGCTGAAAGTACCTTACATGAAGTCCTTGTTCGCGTTCCCCACCTTCATGCCCGTCCGTAAGGACATCGTTGAGAACGCCGACGGCACTCCCAACGACAAGTGGACCCTCGACCCCAAGAAGTTCGTGTCGAACGGCATGTACAAGCTTTCCAAGAGGGTACAGGACTCCGTAATCGAGATGGTAGCGAACGGCTATTATCACAACAAGTCGGCCGTGAAGGTCCCTAAGCTCACCTTCAAGCTCTTCTCCGATGATAACGCTGTATTCGCAGCCTTCAAGAACAACCAGCTGTCCTTCATCGACACCTACCCGATAGATGAGTACAAGAGCGTAATAAAGCTTCCTGAGTACCACGTTGCGCCGACAATCGGCACCTATTATGTCTCCTTCAACGTGAAGGTCGCTCCTCTCGACAACGTCCTCGTACGTAAGGCCCTTTGGTATGCAATCGATACCAAGTACATCGCCGAAGTCGTACGCGGCGGCGGAGCGATCCCTGCCAACGCAATGGTAGCATTCGGCATAACCGACTCCGACAACAAGGACTTCAGCCAGAAGCCCGAGTCGAAGTTCATCGATCCTAGCGTATACGCCAAGAACGTAGAGTCCGCGAAGAAGTTCCTGGCCGATGCCGGTTATCCGGACGGCAAGGGCTTCCCGAAACTGGAGTACGTCTATAACACCAGCTCTGGCCACAAGAAGATAGCCGAAGCCCTCCAGCAGATGTGGAAGCAGGCTCTCAACATCGACGTAACCCTAGCCAACGTAGAGTGGAACGTATTCACAGAGCAGCGCCGCAAGGGCAACTATCAGATCGCCCGTAACGGCTGGCTCGCAGACTACGACGATCCGACATCGTTCCTGGATCTGTTCGCAACCGGCAACGGAAACAATGACGGCCAGTATTCGAGCGCGAAGTTCGATGACCTGCTCGCCAAGGCCGCCGCGAATACTGCCAATCCTGTAGTCCGTTACAAGTATCTGCATGACGCAGAGAAAGTAATCATGGAAGAAGCAGTAGCCGCCCCGATATTCTTCTACACAGACGAGTATCTCCAGAAGGCCAACCTCCAGGGCGTCATCGTATCACCGTTCGGGTTCAAGTACTTCTACGCTTGCTCGACAAAATAACTTCCTAGTAGAAACGAAAGCCTGGGCTGAAAAGCCCAGGCTTTCTCTTTTATTTCTTAGCATCATCCCTGCTTGTTACATTCGACATGTTTGACGAGCAAACCTTGGCCCAATCTCGCAAATCCCCATCATCCTACTTCTTATTGATCAAGTATACTTCCGCGACTGCTTTTCTTATTACCAGCAAGCTCATTGCCGTCGCAAGCTTAGTCAGTTCCTGGGCGCTCTCCTCGTTCAGGATGTAGCCCTCCTTGAACTCGCCATATACCTCCCAGGACGCTTTGAAGCTGTTCAGGGCGAGCCAGGTGATTAGCATGTCTATGTCCCAGTTGACTGCAGGTTTCCTGCTCCACTCATTGCCTCTTAGCGACGACGGCGGATCTGGATCAAGCCAGAACCAGCTGTCAGATAACTCCTTGACTTCCTCTACATAGCCCTCTTTCGAGAGCCATACGGATATCCTGTCCTCGATATCCCCCTCATACTTTGTGTGCCAGTTGCCGGAGTACCCGGCGGAATGGTGCGGTATGCAAGCGTCTGCGATTGCATGCAGCACGGGCCCCATAGAGACCGGGTCCTTGGTTTTCAGGAAATTGAAGTACCAGTACTTGGCGAGATTGTCCAAAGGCATGAATACGGAGTATGGTATGCCTTCACCCTCCCCGCCTCCGGGGCTGGACTTGGGGAACCTCGCTGCCAGCTCTGCTTCCACTGTAGCGTAAGCCCCTAGGTCATCAGGAAAGGAATAATGCTCCATTGCAGGAGAGCACCCTCTGTACCATTCTTCACCGAGAACGTGCACGTAGTTATCCCTGAACCACCAAGTTATCCCCTTGTCTACGGAGTATCCTGTCACCCAGGCGAATACTTTCTCCATGAAGCTTGTCGCTGCATCCACAGCTTTTTGATATCCGCCCTCCCTGGCAGAGCCCCTCTCGAAGGAATAACCATCGTAATCGTCGAAAATCCCCTGCCCCTTCTTGATGTCTATGAAGTGGTTGAATGATGTGAAGTTGGAGCTTCCGTAATTGAATGCAGGGATATCGTTAGATACCATGTCTTCGTCAATATGAGGGTTGTCCAGTTTGGATTTAACCTTCACAAGCTCAACGTCGTTGTAGTTGTCGACCTCCGGAGATTCGTCGACGCTCATCTGCACGCTGTCTAGTATATAGAAAGTCGCCGGCCTCAGCCTTAATGATCTGACCTCCGGGCTGAAACCCTTTAACGACTGATAGTCCTTGTACTCATCGGGCCAATATACAGCAAGTGTGTGGAAGGCTTCTGCTGCTATTGCTCTGTGTGACTTATAATTGTAGGCCCCTGCTCCGGAGATAATCGTCAATGTAATAAGCATAGCGGCTATCATCAAAGCTGTTATTCTCTTCATCATGGCCACCTCCATGCCATAATAATAGCATGAGAGCAAATCCTCATGCCTTTAAAGCGTCAATAATGCCCGGAGGTTGAAGAATGGCAATTAGGAAACGCGACCTGCTCCTGCTTATTCCGGTAGTTGCACTTTGTACCTGCTTAGGGCTTATTGCATTGAACATGCTGCAGTTGCAGGCGCCACTGTATGAAGTGCTATCCGAAGGAGGCAGTATCATCGCGCTAGGAAGCGAGCCCGGCTGGAGGGTGGAGATGCACGGAGCAGAAGAAATGAATGCTATTCTTGATTATGGGGATCTGTCCCTATCGTCCGGAGCGGCAAGCAGAGTTGTCCCTCTGACTGACGAATCTGTTCTTATCGAATACTCGGATACGAAACCCGGCCTCTCAGTCATCCTCATCCGAGGAAAATGCACAGATGATATGAAAGGCGACCAGCACGATCTCTCGGTCGTCATATCTTATGGAAACAACACCTATACAGGTTGTGGCGACTTTATCGATGAAAGATGATCGTAGGCAAGCGGTCCGCCAATTTCCGAGAAACAGGTCCGAATTTCGTAAAAGTGTTCGGACTCTGCCATCTTATTGCAGGGGTATACCCTGCATCTCTTCCTCAAAGCAGCATTCAAAGCGACCGACGCTGAAAATCGGTAATATCCCCGAAGATGTACTTAAGATGAGGCTAAGTCAGGAATACTATTCCAATAAAGTGAGATAAAGCTCCCAGGTTAATAAAAAGGTGCCATACCATGTGGTGATACTTAAACCCCTTGAACGCGTAAATCGTGGCCCCAACTGAATAGAATAGGCCTCCAGCAACGATCGACACCATAAGGCCAGTTCCTGCCTTATTGACCATAACCGGGAACAACACTACGGCGCTCCAGCCCATAAGCAGGTAGAAAGCAAGGCTCGCCTTCTGTCCCCCCTTCTTGGATAGTGTCTTGTTTAAGGCGCCTATCAATACAAGAAGCCACTGAAATGCTACAATCCCTATTCCCCATGGACCTCCTATGACCAGAAGCCCGATAGGGGTGTAGCTGCCTGCGATAGCAACGAAAATGAATATATGATCCAGTAATCTCAGTACTTGCTTATGCTTGCTTTCGAAGGCCATGGAGTGATAAAGGCATGAGCTTGTGAACATCAGGAACAGGCTGATCACGAACACGCTTTTAGTTATTGAGCCGATAGGACCCTTTTTCTATGTAACCGATGACTGCCACATATGGCAGGAAGAAAAGTGCCAACATCGCCATCACTCCATGTGTGACGGCGTTTGCCACCTCTTCCTCATAGCTCATATTCCAAATGCGCGGCATTCTATGCTCGACCTTCCCGTTTTCTTATTGCAGGGCCGACGATTTTCGATTCGAACTCGTCCTCCAATATGTCCATTATCAGCTCATCATGCCAGGCGCCGCCTATGCGCTTTGCATGCCTGAGCCGACCGGCTAGTTTAAACCCGCACTTCTCGTAGCACCTTATGGCAGGCTTGTTGTAATCATAGACTCTTAAAGCCACGCTGTGCATGTTCAGGATGCTGAAAGCGAACTCCAGTATCAATGACATGGCATCCGTGCCGTAGCCCTTTCCGCGCTTGTCA
This sequence comes from uncultured Bacillota bacterium, assembly GCA_963823655.1. Lineage (GTDB taxonomy): Bacteria > Bacillota > DTU025 > DTU025 > MWDF01 > MWDF01. The sequence continues at coordinate 69,121 of CAWGMK010000013.1, read as the reverse complement.
GGGTCGCCTATGAATATCCCTACTTCGCAGTGCTTGTTTCGCTCATCAATGCTTGGTATCCCGCATGATCCTATAGCCTTATCGGTGGAGGAATCCACAATGGTGAAGTTAAGGCCGTCCTTCAGCCTGTCCATCACCTCTTTCTCCTTCGCTTCGCCGATTATGGAATGGAGGAATATCATGCCAAGGCTGGCTTCCAAATCATTGACCCACTCCGTAAAGACGCCGTAATTCTCCGGGTCGATTGGCGATAGATAGCACAGTTTTCCCACTAGTTTCCTGTAATAGGCCATCGTCTTGCCTCCCTCCATTGAACCTGGAATTGCCGACTGACAGACATAATCATAAAATTTGACCGAGCAGACGCTTTTGCTTGTTTCTCGCCCGGCTTCCGCTTCTCAGCCCCTATTCCTCGCAGTTTAGATTTGGCAGGTCCTAAATCTTGGTCTGCACGATTTCATCCAGCGCGTCCCTAAGAGCAGAAAAATCGGACATGTTCAGAGAGTAGTAAGTCCACTTGCCGTTTCTTCTTGCGATGACCAGCCCGGATTCCGTAAGAAGCCTCATGTGATATGAGAGCGTCGGCTGGGATATGCCAAGGTACTCAAGTATATTGCAGGCGCATAGTTCCTTTGTGGCCAGCATCTTGAGGATCTTCACCCTATTCTCGTCCGAAAAGGCTGTTGCCTTAATAGCGATCTCACTGTTTTCCACTGCAGCACCTCAATTCTAATTCTGTAGCTCCTGGCAGGATTACTGATGAACCAGTTCTTAGAACGACGATGACTTCATCCTCGGCAGGATTATACTCAACTCATCTGCGGTCTGCTCCAGGCAGTCAAGCGCTTTCTCAATCTGTGCTTCAGAATGATCGCTGCACACGCAGTATCTCAGCCTCGCCTTTCCGTTCGGTACGGCCGGGTAGACTGCGGGCGGCACGAATACACCCTTTTTCAGCATCGCCACGCTAAGGGCGAAAGCCGCTTCGTCAGGGCCTATCATTATCGGTATGATTGCCGTCTGCCCTGCAAGGACGGTATCAAGCTTCCTTCGCTTCGCAGCCCTCATGAATGCGTCGATATTCCCGTGAAGCTTCTTTACTGCCGAATTGTCGCGCCTCAGCTCCTTGATTCCCGCAAGGCATGCAGCGGCCAGCACAGGGCTAATGCCTACCGAAAACACGAAGCCGGGTGCATTGTACCTAAGCCAGTCAACAAGCTCTGCGGATGAAGCGATGTAGCCGCCGCATGTGCCCAAACCCTTAGACAGGGTGCCCATCTTAATGTCGATGTCACCTGGCATAAGCTTGAAGTATTCGTCCACTCCCCCGCCATGTTCGCCAATAACGCATGTAGAATGTGCTTCGTCTGCCATTAGCAGCAGTCCGTATTCTTTCTTCAGCCTTACGAACTCCGGAAGAGGAGCAATATCCCCGTCCATGCTGTAAACGCCCTCTACTATGAGAAGAACCTTCTCGAATTTGTCCCTGTGCTCCTTAAGCATGGCTTCAAGAGCCGCTATGTCGTTGTGAGGAAAGGACCTGGACTGGCTTTTTGAAAGCAACGTCCCCTGGATTATTGAGTTATGGGAAAGCGCGTCATACACGATGAGGTCGTTCTCATTGCATAGGCAGCCCACAGTCGTGACATTCGTTGCATGCCCGCTTACCATCACTATGGCATCCTCTGTATGCTTCCAGTCTGCTATCTCCCTTTCAAGCTCCCAGTACAAGGATTTATCCCCTGCCAGAAGCCTGCTGCCTGAAGCAGATGTGCCGAATTTTGCAGCTGCATCCTGAGCTGCTTTTACGGTTACAGGGTTGCCCGAGAGGCATATGTAGTTATATGAGCCGAAATTTAGGACCTCAAGTCCATCCACAATTGAAGTATCTCCGATGGTCGAATCATGCTTGATAAAATATGGATTGCCGAGCTTGTCCAGGGACTTCTTCCGCGCCATGAACGCTGCGTACTCCCTAGATTTTGAGAATTCCGAAATTCTTCCGGATTTGAAGGTGTCCGACTTCTCAAACGCCTGTTGAATTGACCCTCCGGCAATGCCGAGCTTGCCTGCGACAACTTGCGCGATTTCACCTACGCATCTGCACTTGAAATACTCATCATCGGGGATTAGAAGAGAATATTCGTCTTCAACCTTCGCTAATATCTCCATAGCTTGAAGGCTATCCAATTTGAATTTCTCGATTATCGGGTCATTTAGCCCAACATCGCCGGCAGGGACTCCAACAGCCTCAGCAACGATATGTCTGATTCTTTCTTTGATTGTCACAATATCCCCGACATGTCCCTTGTAACCGCTCATCAGCAATCCTCCTAAGGTATACCAATCAATGCCGCTGCCAGCGACTTGGCCTTATATTTTCCGGTGTTGGAATCTTCAGATTTAACCATACTTTATAATAATAAGTCAGAATTGAAGGAATAGACAAGGAAAGCTGATGGATACGTATTAAGCAATTCGGGCACAGATAAAGGCGGGCGTCCAAGAGTCACAATAATGGTGCAAAAGAACGAAGCACGCCTGAGCTATAATGTATCTATTTTGCTTTTCAGAATTCTTAATATTGCAGTTAAACATTCTTGCAGTTGAGTATTGACAAGAAGATTGTTCGGTAATAATATGCATATTGAACGTCGTTCAATACATTGTTCAATACTCAAACCAAGATTAATATACAGCAATTACAAGGAGATCAAAATGGTCAAACAGGATAAAGGAATAAAAGAGAAGATCATTCACGCGACGATTGAGTTGATTAAGAAACATGGCGATATTTCAAAAATCACGGTCAGGGATATCGCAGCAAATGCAGGTGTGGGAATTGGATTGATCAATTATCATTTTCAGACAAAAGACGAATCTTATCAACCTGTGTACTCTGGAATTGATCCAGTCATTCGATTGAACAACTCGGTTCAATGAACCAAAATGCGGAAATAGCGCCGATTGACCAAATGAAAACACTTGGCAGAGGAATCACCGCGTTCATGGTCATGAACCCAGGCGTTTCGAGAATATCAATAACCAAAGATTTCGTTTCACCGGATGCGTCAGATAACAGTGTCCAAGTTGTAAAAATGTTTGCTCCCATTGCCAGGACAATATGTGGAAACGGCAAATCGGATCTGGAATTGCAGCAACTATTGCATATGCTTGTTTCTTCTATCGAAGCCGCCTTTTTGAGAAAGAAAGTGCTGAAGGAAGTCTTTGGAATCGATATCGAGAATGCAGAGCAAAGGGATCAACTGGTCGACTTTTGTATTGATCAGTCTATTTTCCAATATAATTGGGTATCGTAAAGGAGGCAGAAACAAATGACTACAAAAAATCAGATTGATGAGGTTGAAAGAACCGCGAAGCAATGGAAGAGCATCTATTTGCTAGGAGGCGTCACTGCACTTATTGTCGTTTGTGCTAGTCTGCTGGACATTGCCATTAGCATATTGCTCGGCGGCGACCCAACTTCTATTCCACAGACCGCAGTTGGCCGGTTCGCTCAGTTTCAAAGCAACCAGTTGCTGGGGCTCTATTATCTTGATCTGCTGAACATGACGACTGCGATTGTCATGATTCCGGCTTTCTTTGCTCTATGTGCCGCTCATCGGCAAGTGAACAAAGTATATTCTGCATTGGTAATGATTGTGTTTTCCATCGGTACAGCCGTTTTTATCACAAATAACACAGCTTTGCCGATGCTGTCTTTAAGCAGCAAATATGAGCTTGCTACAACAGCCGCTCAAAGAGACCTCCTTGCTGCGGCCGGCGAAGCGATGCTCGCGAGAGGGGCTCACGGTAGTCCCGGCGTCTTCCTTGGATTCTTGTTGCCAACCATCGCCAGCCTCCTCATATCCATTGTCATGTTGAACGGTGGGGTTTTCAGCAAGATCACTGCCTATTTGGGGATAGCTGGATCTGCTCTATTCATTGTCTATTTTGTTTTGGCAACATTTATTCCTGACACGGAAAATCTAGCAATGACACTTGCAACACTCGGCGGACTTCTAACTATAGCTTGGATGATTCTGTTCGCCATTAGACTCCTAAAATTGCGGAATGTAACAAATGCTTAAAAAGCATCATGAATGAATGCAATATCAATATGTTGGTTCTTGCGTGAAGTCTTCGGGAGGTAATATTATGTCGCCAACTGGGCATCTAGCAATTGGTTTTGCCGCAAAAAAATACGCACTTCAAATACCTGTCATTGTTCTTTTGATAGCCGCTTATGCAATCGATCTGATCTATTTCATTTTCCTGGTTTTAGGTCTTGATAAACTCGATTATAATCCATGGTCCCATAGTTTGTTTATGGCAATCATCTGGTCAATTTCCGCCGGCATGAGTGCCTCGTTTTTCTGCAGAAAGTTACAGAGCGGTTTCGTAATAGGACTTGTTGTTTTTAGCCATTGGATTCTGGATTTTATTGTATGGGATAATTTGCCTATTTTCTTTGATAAAACGCATAGAGTTGGCCTTGGTCTATATAACAAAATCGGTTTCACAATGACTGGCATGACGCTTGACTCTGGGACCATAATCGCTACATCTATTGAGCTGAGCATGCTGCTTACTGGATTAGTAGTTTACGTCTTGTTCCTGAGGAAGTCGCGAAGGAAGAAAATACTTCTGCCATCATGAACCATTGCTCTATAGATGTCCCCCATCTATTAAAAACTTCAAGGAAGCTGACTCAAAATCACAGGGAGTCCATCTCGCTAGAAATCCACATGCTTTCTTATAAGCTTGATCCCTTTCGGGTTCGATCTGCCCCCCCTGAAAAACGATACCACCTTTGGTGTTAGTCAAAAGGAGAATGATTTACAGAAAGGGTAGTAAGCGGATGAGGAAAAAGAGGTATAGCGAAGCGCAGATAGCGTTCGTCTCAAAGCAGGCTGAACTAAGGGATCCGATTAAGGCTATTACGCCTTAATGCTAGTGCTTTACAACTGAACCATAAGAATTGGTTACGACTTGTTCTTCTACTGTGGCGAAGCATGCGCAAGGCCGAATCATTCCTTATCCTCTTGCCGGTGGAGGTGAATAACTTGGTTTGACTTCGCTTGTCTTTGGTGTTTGCGACAGCTAAAAGGTTTTTCCTGGCCCTACATCGTCGCGTATGGCTTTAACGAATATCTTTACGATTTGGGGATCGAATTGTGAGCCGGCACTTCTCTCTATTTCCTTAATTGCATCTTCATGTGTCATGGCTTTCCTGTATGCCCTTTCTTCTGTCATCGCATCGTATGCATCAACTACTGCAATGATCCGTGAGATCATCGGGATGCTAGTGCCCTTGAGATTCTGAGGATAGCCGCTCCCATCCCACCGTTCATGATGGCAAAGTATATAATCTGCAATTGGCGCAAGATTAGGAGAGGACATGGCGATTTTGTACCCGATCTCCGGATGTTTTCTCATCTCAACCCATTCATTTTCGTCCAGCTTGCCAGGTTTCTTCAGAATTCGCTCAGATACCCCAACTTTTCCGATATCGTGCAGCGTAGCTAGTAATTCGATTTGATCAAGCTCTATTTGGGACAGGTTAAGCATAATGCCAACTTTTTTTGATAGTTGGCCGATTCTCTCTGCATGCCTTTCGGTCTCATGGCTCTTTTCGAGCATTGTTGCTTTGATTGAGGAAAGAATTGCACTGTATGAGCTATTTTTCTCCAGGAGCTTGCGTTGGTTCATATTATCTTCCGCTCTTTTGCTGACCTGTACGAAATCAGTGTCAGCCGTTTCTTTTGTATCAGTACCTAGGGAAAGGTTGACAAAATGAACTTCATCTGGCGCATTCATGTTGTATTGTTCGCAGGTGGCCTGAATGACCTTTAACAGCTCCTTTGCAGTTTGAGCACTGGTTTTGGGCAAAAGAATGCTGAATTCGTCCCCTCCGGTTCTAGCGAGTGTATCGCCCTCCCGGCAACAACTGTTGATGAGCTTCGCTGCTTCAATGATGATTCTATCCCCCTCTAAATGTCCGAAGGAATCATTGATAAGTTTCAAGCCATTGATATCCCCGATGATTATCGATAACGGCAATTGGCTGGGAGTATCGATGCGTTTAAGCTCGGCATCGTAGAACCTGCGGTTGTACAAGCCGGTAAGCAGGTCGTGATTAATTATGTGGATAAGGTTCGCTTCCGAGTCCTTCTTCTCTGTTATGTCATTCGAGAAGCCAAGATATCGATTTTCCGATAGCTTAACTGCGTTTACGCTCCACCATCGTTTTGAACCGTTTTTGTGGATGAACTTCAGCTCTGCATTCATGTAGCCTTTTCTTTTCAATTCCTCGAATTCGCGCAAGGCTGATTCCAGCGACTCGTCAGCCGTAATGTCTCTGATGGACATCGTAACGAGCTTTTCCCTGCTATAGCCGGTTATTGCCGAGGCACTGCTGTTCACTTCGACATATTGTCCGTCGCCGTTTACAACGAAGATGCCGTCGGGAGCGTTCTCAATGTAGTTGCTGTACTTCTCCTCGTTCTCTTTCAAAGCGTATTCGGCCATTATCCGATCTGTTACATCGATTCCGATGTATCCGAATAGACGGGCGCTGTTATTCGGAACGTGTATCGGGAAGATCCGGCTTTCAAAGTACCTTCTGTTTCCATCTAAAGTAAATACGTCAATATTCTCAGGGAGTTGGCTGTCAGCAGGCGACTTCGACAAGGCGTATGATGCCTTTTTTAGCATATCCGGCGGCGCTATCTGAGAGATCTCTTTCATATAGATTTCTTCTTTCGGGAACCCGAAAATCTTTTCCGCTACGGCAGATACCTCAATGAATCTTCCGTTCTCGTCGATAATCACAATTGGGCTGGGGCTGTTGTCAAGCAGACTCCTCAGCCTTGAAAGGCTTTCCATTGCCTTTTCCCTATCCCGAATTTGCTCCGTGATATCCGAAAAAGTAACCGCGAATTGGTTCGGCGAAGGTTGATATGCGCTAACTTCATAGTGCTTCTCTAAAGCAGCTGAGTAATTGATGAACTTTATGGGGTCTCCCTTCAATGCAACCCTGCCGTAAGTCTCTATCCAGTATTTCTCGGTATCTGGCATGACTTCCATGACTGTTTTGCCCAGAATGTCCTCGGATTTTAGGCCGGTCATGAGTTCAAAAGAAGGGTTAACAGCAAGAAACCTATAGTCTACCGGCTTTCCCTCATCGTCGCAGATGATTTCGTGCAGAGCAAAGGCGTCAATCATCTCACTGAATAGTAGCTGATACTTGCGATTTGCCATGCGTTCTGCCGTAATCTCACGAAAAGTCGTATATACTTGAAATGGCGTGGTTTCACCGGGCTGGAACAAAGGAATAGCGTTGATAGAAAGCCAAACGTATTCGTTTATCTGCGGCTGGAATACGCCCATTATAAATGGGCCGTAAGGCTCTCCGGTGCGAAGAGAGACCATGGCCGGATGCTCATTTCCCATCAACTCAGAGCCATCTTCCCTTATTGCCTTCCAGTTTGTATCCATGGAGGTTTTCCACTGCATTTGATCAAAGGTTATGCCCAGAATCCGTTCTGCCGCTGGATTCGCCGAGATGATTGATCCATTTGCCGCTTGATATACGACGCCTTCTGCCATAGTCTCAAACAGACGCCGGTGTTTTTCTTCGCTCGTACGCAATTCTTCTTCTGCTTTTCTTAGTTTCGTAATGTCACGTGACACGCCCTGGAAACCAACCGGCTTTCCTTTTTCATCACGCAGGATCGAGATATTCATGGAAATCCAAATTGTTGTCCCATCAGCTCGATACTGCTCCAGTTCAATAGCAAAAGTCCTGTTCTTATCGCAATTAGGGTCCTTTTCCTTTTCCATCTCTTCAGCGAAAAGGGCTCGGATCTTAAGAATTGATTCTGGGGGCAACTTCTCATCCAGGGTTCGAAGCAGGTGAGCTTGTATGCTTTCCCCCACTAAATGCTCAATTGAAGGGCTAAGATACGTTGTCCTGAGGTTCATATCCGTTGCCCATACTACGTCAGATATGTTCTCTGCAATTCTTCTGTACTTCTCTTCGGATTGCTTCAATTTTTCCTGCGTGTTCCTAATGTCCTGTTGGCGTATTAATAAAAGGCTTAGCAAGACGGATGCGATTGGATAGATAACCATTATTGGCAAGGCTATTTTACGAATGACGTTCAGGTTGTCCGGATACGGGAGCAGAAGCATGCAAGCAAGCATTGTGATATGGACACTGACACTCATGGCATAGGCGCTTAACCATCGCCATTTCGTAGATTTCGGATGCAGCCATCGCCGCCAGGCCAGGCCGATTAACGCGCTAGTCATGATGACCGCAAGCCCGGGCAATGTGCCGGTTCCTCCTATAATCAGCCTGATCATTGAGGCTGCAGCAACGGTGATCATCGTCGGAATCGCGCCAAATATCAGGGCTGTCACGCAGATTAAAATCGACCGTGTGTCGTATATCACACCTGGCTGCAGCGTAAAGGGCATGCTCATAATGGCAGCACAAATAGCTGCAATCAGGAGCCCATTGAACACTGGCTGCATTCGGCGATACTTCAATGGCACAAAATAGGTTACTTCGTAAATGACGGTCAGAACCAGCAACAGTGAGGCATTATTAAATAACGCGCTTAAAACAGTCGACTCCATATAATGCCCCCCTTACTAGCGAGTCTACCGGCGTTGCAGTATCGGGTTGTTCCGGCACCAACTTTTTAAAAGCCGGATCCCTCAAGCCCAAGAACCACATTTTATATATTTGCTTCATACCAGAATTACCCTACTTTGGCCAATACAATTATAGCCAAGCATTAAAGCTCCTATTGTACTATCTGCTCTTGTCGATTAATCTGTAATCAATTCCTTGCCGCCGCTTATGTAATTTCTTCTGCTCCTGCCCACAGCCAAATCCGCACTCATTTCTAATTATGGGCAGGTGAACAGCAAATGTGAATTCCTTGCAACTGGCACACAATTGCCGGCATACTATCCTTCCGGTCTTCATTAGATGGATTGTACGCAACAACTTCAATGTGTTAGGCAATTGGATTTCCGCATCAAATAGGTTTTCATAGTCTCGTATTTCCCTGTGAATAGGTCACTTACACTACATTTCTATTATTGTTTAAATTTTATTTAGAATAACGCACTTCTGAGTTCAAAGTCAAACTATTGGAGCAGCGATTACCGCTTGAAAACATGCGACTTTGAACATTCCAATAGTTCCCAGAGTCATTGCCGTCAACGAGCCCGCCAGCATGGAGTAAAGGTGAATTCGCAGAAAGCTTATCTGCTCAAGGTATTCGATTAAAATAAAACCACCTACCGATAAACACTTAATCAATAGGTGGTGATATTTTTGGTGGAGGCGCCGGGAGTCGAACCCGGGTCCGAAAAGGCCGTTTCAGCCCCTTCTACGAGCGTAGCCGCAGGTTTAATTTTCGCTTGGAAGACGCCCTTCGGCCGGCTTCCCCCTTGCTATCTCGATAATCTTTTCCAACGGCTCCGAGAATTGCCGTCAGAGCATCCCCGGTTTATTTGACGCCCTTGCAGCCCTCCGGGATGGGACCGCTTCAGACGGCCGCTTTAGTTAAGCAGCGTAAGCGTAGTTGTTGTCGTTTGTTGTTTTTCCGCTTGTTTAACGAGTATTCGGACAACTCGGCTCGCTTAGATTGTTACAGCGCTCCCCGTCGAAACCGTATCGCCCCCAAATCTAATATATTAACGAATCTACCAGTCTGAATCTCCGCCTCGGCCTGATTTCTTCGCAACATCCACTGACCTTTTAATATCGCGTTCTTTAATGTCCTCGCGCTTGTCAAGACCCGTTTTGCCTTTTCCAAGCCCGATTTCCACCTTGGCCTTGCCTTTGGAAAGATACATGCTAAGAGCGGTTATTGTAAAGCCCCTCTCCCTGACTTTCTGGTCAAGCCGCCTGATTTCGGCCTTATGAAGCAGAAGCTTTCTAACCCTTCTTGGTTCGTGGTTGAAGATGTTACCGAATTCCCACTCCGATATATGGGAATCCATCAGGTAAGCCTCGCCGGCCTTGATCTCCACCCAGGCGTCGTTAATATTCACCCTGCCTCTTCTTGCGCTTTGTATCTCGGTTCCGGTAAGGGCAACGCCAGCCTCATAGGACTCAAGTATCATGTAGTTCCTATGCGCCTTCCTGTTGGTTGCCAACACCTTAACCGCTGCTTCCGGCTGAGACATGTGAATACTCTCCTATCAAAGGCCTATCTCGTGGGCCCTGAGCTGCATCGCCAACAACCCTTCGCCAATGAATTCTTCAAGACTCATTCCAAGATCCGAGCATGCTTTGATCTGTTCCCTGTTCGCACCCTTGGCAAATGCCTTCTCTTTGAATCTGTTGAGAACCTTCTCGGCACTGACTGAAGCCAGTCTCTTGCCGGGCATCACTAGGGCTGCGGCTACAATAAGCCCTGTCAGGGGGTCGACTGCATACAATGCTTTGTCCATTTCACTGACCCTGGGCTCCCCGTGGGCACCGTTATGGGCATAAACTGCATGGCATATGTCCTCTGCAAAGCCTTCCGCTCTGAGCATTTCGGAACCAATCTTGCTGTGCAAACCCATGTCGGTCGCCGTCGTATCGTAATCGATGTCGTGCAGCAGGCCTGCCATTCCCCAGGAGTCCGCGTCCTGCCCGAACCTTTCCGCAAGCGATCTCATTATGAATTCGGCTGCGAGCATATGGTTGATTAGGTTCTTGTTGGCCACCTTGCTTTTTATAAGCTTCAGAGCATAATCTCGATCCAGCATTTGCAGGAATTCCTCCCTAGATTAGACGAAAAAGCCTCGCAAAGAACTGCGAGGCGAAATTGATTGCTCGATGCCGGCCCTTTTACTTAGTGAAGATGAACAGGAATGACGTTATCATGAAACCTACCGCCACCCAAGTAGTCGCCTTCTCCAGAACCGCTTCATAACCCTTCTTCTTTCCGAAGAACAGCTTCGAGCCTCCGCCTATAGATCCAAGCCCCTCGCCCTTTGCCGGCTGCAGAATCACTATTGCAATTAGCCCCAGGGCCAGTACGAACTGTATTACCACAAGAACGATCTTCAGTATTTCCACCGGGATGACCCCCTAACTGATTTATACGAACTTCATTTTAACAATTGCATGGTCCCTTTGCAAGCTTTATAGGCCGAAAGCTATCGAAATCAACTCGGCTATGCCGCCTGTTCCTACTGTCCTTACGATAATATCTGCCTCTGCTTTAACGCAGTCGTCTGCATTCTCCACGGCTGCACCCAACCCCGCCGCCCTGATCATCTCAATGTCATTGGGAGCGTCACCGACCGCTACTATAGATTCCATGTCTATCCCCACGTATTTAGCCAGCTTGCCCAGTGCAAAGCCCTTGGAAATCCCGGGGGGAAGTACTTCAGAGTAATTCGGCGTCGTCCCCACGCAATTGAACTCGGGGAACTCGGTTTTCAGCTTCGAGACAATCTCATCTCTTCTTTCGGGCTCAGAGAAAAACACAAGCTTAGTAAGCTCTATGCCCTCAGGCATCTGCGAGACGTAATGGGCCAGGTCGCCGACTTGCAGGCTGACAGAAGATGTGGCCTTCTCATAGAAGTCCACCCATTCATTCCTGGTAGAAGCCAGGCAGTTCTCACCTTCGAACGCCATTACCGTCGTTGCTAGGGCCTTGGCGAACTCGATGGCCTTCACCGCAGGACCCCTGCTCATAACGCTGCTGAATATCTTTCTGCCTCCGTTTGCGAAGTCTACTATCCTGGCGCCGTTGAAAATTATCGCAGGCGCGTTCGCGCCAAGCTCCCTGTAAATCCTGGATGTTGATCCGGGTCCCCTGCCAGTAGCGAAAGTGAATATGAAGCCGGCCTCTACTAGCCTTCTGATCGCCGCAAGGTCCTGTTCACACGGCCTTTTGTCCTCATCAAGCAGAGTGTTGTCCAGGTCGGAGACTAGCATCCTGTAGCGTGTCCTTGCCATAGGCATAGCAGAAAGCGGCGCCGGCCCGGCCTTCGGCCTTGCCAGCGCACTCTCCTCTTCTATTACCTTGCATTTCGCCTCAAGATCCATTTATCGCTAGCGCCCTATCGAGTAGAATGCCGATTTGCCCGGGTATTTGGATGCATCCCCGAGGATCTCCTCTATGCGGATAAGCTGATTGTACTTGGCAACCCTCTCCGATCTTGAAGGAGCTCCGGTCTTGATGAACCCGGCATTGGTGGCGACCGCGATGTCTGCTATGGTCGTATCTTCGGTCTCGCCGCTCCTGTGCGATATTACTGCTGTATAGCCGGCCCTCTTAGCCGTCTCTATGGCATCTAGCGTCTCGGTAAGCGTGCCTATCTGGTTTACCTTTATTAGGACTGAGTTGGCGACTCCGAGTTTAATGCCCTTGTTGATCCTTTCGACGTTGGTGACGAATAGATCGTCCCCAACAAGCTGTATCTTCTTTCCCAGCTTCTTCGTAGCCAATGCCCAGCCATCCCAATCGTCCTCGGCGAACCCGTCTTCGATCGACATGATCGGATACCTGTCGCAAAGGCCCTTGTAATAGTCGACCATCTCAGCGGGCGTGAACTCCTTGCCCTCACCGGTCAGTTTGTACAGCCCGTCCTCGAAGAATTCGGTAGATGCGGGATCCAGCGCCAGGGCTACTTCCTCTCCCGGTTTGAACCCTGCTTTTTCGATAGCCTGCACGATAAGCTTCAAGGCATCCTCATTCGATGCGAGGTTCGGCGCGAAGCCGCCTTCGTCACCGACGCCTGTCGCCAGGCCCTTGGACTTCAGAACTGACCTCAGCGAGTGATAGACTTCGGAGCCCATCCTGAGAGCTTCTGCAAAGCAGCAGGCTCCCACCGGCATTATCATGAATTCCTGTATGTCCACGTTGTTGTCGGCGTGCTTGCCGCCGTTAAGTATGTTCATCATCGGTATGGGCAATACCTTGGCGTTTGAGCCTCCGATGTACTGGAAAAGCGGCAGCCCGGAAGACGTCGCCGCGGCCCTGGCTACGGCAAGCGATACTCCAAGGATTGCGTTGGCGCCGAGGTTCGCCTTGTTCGGCGTCCCGTCTAGCTCGAGCATGGTTGTATCAATGCTGACCTGCTCGCTAGGATCCATGCCTATTATTGCATCTGCGATGATGTCGTTTACGTTGTCGACGGCCTTGAGTACTCCCTTGCCGTTGTATCTGCCCTTGTCGCCGTCTCTGAGCTCTATTGCCTCATGTGCCCCTGTAGAGGCGCCGGAAGGCACCGCCGCCTTCTCATAGGTGCCATCGTCGAGCACTACTTCGACTTCAACTGTAGGATTGGCCCTTGAATCCAGTATCTCCCTTGCGAATACATCGATAATCGTTGCCATTTTTGTGCGCCCCAGTTGCTGGGGCCCCCCCTTCTGGATTGTGCCTTGAGTTGGTTAATGCTTTAAGCGGTGGCCGCTGCCGCCGCTATCTTTTCGAACTCATCCGATTTAAGGCTTGCCCCGCCGACAAGAGCTCCATCGATGTCGGGCATGGCCATGAAGCCTTCCATATTGTCCGATTTGACCGATCCGCCGTATTGGATCCTTATGGCGTCGGAAACATCCCCACCGTACAGATACTGCACGGCATCCCTGATAGATTTGCACACTGTCTGCGCGTCGGCTGCCGTGGCGTTCAATCCCGTTCCGATCGCCCATACCGGCTCGTAGGCGATGACGGCGCGAACTGCGTCTTGCGACCCGATGCCGGCGAATGCCCTCATCACTTGCCCCGATACCACGTTTATAGTATCCCCGGCCTGCTTCTCCTCAAGAGTCTCCCCGACGCAGATTATGGGCAATACGCCCGCCTTCAGCAGAGCCTTCGCCTTGAGGTTGACTGCCTTGTCCGTCTCGCCCATAAGCGTGCGCCTCTCCGAATGGCCTATTATGCAGTATCCTGCACCGGCTTCCTTGATAAGTTCCGGGTTCACTTCACCTGTGAACGCGCCCTGTGCTGTATGGTAACAATCCTGGGATCCTACTCCAAGGCCCGTCCCTTTTACAGCCTCGGCGACCCCGGCAAGGGCCAGGAAAGTGGGGCATATAACCAGGTCCAGGGAAGCGCAGTGAACTGCGCACCTTTTGGCGACGTCCTCGGCGAGCTGTATCGATGCGGCAACGCCCTTGTTCATCTTCCAGTTGCCCGCGATTATCCTTCTGCGCAAATCAAAAGCCTCCAATCAGTTATCAAGAAGGGCAGCTATGCCCGGCAAAGTCTTGCCCTCAAGGAACTCAAGCGAAGCTCCGCCTCCAGTAGATACATGCGTAACCTTATCGGCGAAGCCCAGCTTCTCCACTGCGGCAGCGGAGTCTCCCCCGCCGACTATAGTAACCGCTTCGGATTCTGCCATAGCTTCGGCGACCGCGAACGTCCCCTTGCTGTAAGCCGGAACCTCAAACACTCCCATGGGGCCGTTCCATACAACCGTAGCGGCGCCTTTTATGGCATCGGAGAACAACCTTCCGGTCTTGGGCCCGATGTCTACGCCCATCATCCCTTCGGGTATGCCTTCTGCATCGACTACCCTGCTTGCGCCCTCTCCGCTGATGTCGGCAGCGGCAACATGGTCGACAGGAAGCAAGAGCTTTACGCCCTTTGACTTAGCCATTTCGATCAGCCTGCGGCAGTAATCGATCCTCTCGGCATCAAGCAGGGACTTTCCTATCGGATAACCCTCCGCCTTGAGGAATGTGTAGCACATCCCGCCTCCGATAATCAGGGTATCGACCTTGCCAAGAAGGTTCTCGATTACCGCAAGCTTGTCTTTTACCTTTGCGCCACCGAGAAGCGCTACGAACGGCCTTGCCGGCTTGTTGAGCGCGCCCCCCATTATCCTGAGTTCCTTCTCCACAAGAAGCCCCGCCACGGCAGGAATGAACTTGGAGACGCCCTCAGTTGAGGCATGCGCCCTGTGCGCCGTCCCGAATGCGTCCATTACGAAGGCATCTGCCAGCGAGGCAAGCTCTTTTGCAAAAGCCTCGTCATTGGCCTCCTCTTCCTTATGGAACCTTACATTCTCAAGCAGGACAACTCCGCCGGGCCCGGTCTGCGCCACGCCCTGGCTAACAGCTGCTCCAACGCAGTCAGGAAGCAATTTAACCTCGAAACCCAGAAGCTCGGACAGCCTCACAGCCACCGGCTTCAGGGAATACTTCGGATTGACCTCCCCGTTTGGCCTGCCCAGGTGCGACGCCAGTATGGTTACGGCCCCCCGGGCCATAAGGTATTTAATTGTAGGGAGTGCCTCCCTGATCCTTCTATCGTCGGTTATCGCGCCCGTGGAATCCTGGGGTACATTGAAATCCGCCCTTACCAGGACCTTTTTGGCTTTGAGCTCGATATCTCTTATGGTCTTCTTAGACATAGGAACACCCCTGTCTTCTATAGCTTGGCGGCAATGAACTCGGCGAGGTCCACGACCCTGTTCGAATAACCCCATTCGTTATCGTACCAGGCAAGTACCTTAACCATGTCGCCGTCTACCAGCATCGTGCACTGGGCATCCACGATCGACGACCTCTTGTCGCCGTTGAAGTCTATCGACACGAGAGGCTCCTCTGTGTATCCCAATATCCCCTTCATGCTGCCTTCGGAAGCCGCCTTAAGCGCCGCGTTGACTTCCTCTATGCTGACCTTGCGCTCGAGGTCCGCCACCAGGTCGACGACCGATACGTTGGGGGTCGGTACCCTCATCGCATAGCCGTTAAGCTTGCCCTTAAGCTCAGGTATTACCAAACCCAGTGCCTTTGCGGCGCCGGTCGAGGAGGGTATCATCGATTGTGCGGCCGCCCTTGCGCGCCTGAGGTCCTTATGGGCAAGGTCGAGTATCCTCTGATCATTCGTATAGGAGTGTATCGTGGTCATAAGGCCGCGCCTGATGCCGAAGCTGTCCAGAAGTACCTTGGCCAACGGGCGCCAGGCAGTTTGTGGTGCAAGAAGCGTTGGAGATGATGTCGTGCTTCGCCGGGTCGTACTTCGACTCGTTGACTCCCATTACTATAGTGATGTCCTCATTTGTCGCAGGGGCCGATATGATTACTTTCCTCGCGCCCGCTTCTATATGTTTGATTGCCTTATCCTTGCTTGTGAAGATGCCCGTAGATTCGACGACGATGTCCACGCCCAGGTCCTTCCAGGGCAGCATGCCGGGATCCTTCTCCGCGAAAACCTTGACCGCCTTGCCGTTTACTACGATTGAATTTCCCTCAGCCTTGACTTCCGCGGCCAAAGTCCCGTGGTTCGAGTCATACTTCAACAGGTGGGCGTTGGTTACAGTGTCAAATAGGTCATTTACGGCCACTATCTCGAGGTTCTCATATGGCAGAGCTGCCCTGAAAACCAAACGGCCGATCCTGCCGAAACCGTTTATTGCAATTCTTGTCTTCTTCATCTTTTTTCCGCCTTAAAGGCGTTTCACCTCCGCATTTAATTTCGCTCAATGTAGTTAAATATATTGACTTCAAATACCTGTGTCAACCATCGCCTATACAGGTATTTTGAGGACTATGCCAGTCATCATTTCTTGCATGGTCCCAAATGTCACAAGAAGATTATATATGTTTAAGTGCAAGTTTGAAAACAATAGTGTCAAAGGTGCGCCGACAATTGGCAGGCAGACTTAACAATTAGAATTTGCTAACGGTGCCTTAGAGGAGAGGTCGCAATTCCAGAATATGTCTTTGTAGAAATCGCGATTTCACATAGTTCGATAATATTATTCGTATATAAAGTAGTCATTAATTAATAAATATCCATATATAATATTTTATGTAATTAATAATATTTCATGTCTCATATAGAAACCAAGAAACCTGGATTCAAGGAGAAATTAAATGAAAAACAAACCTATAATTCTAATAGTTGACGATGATCTCCAGAGTGTTGAACTGATGAAAACGTATCTTCAACTCGGAGAGTTACGCATTAAATCATCACAGCGAGTAATGGTGAAGAAGCACTTAAGAATTATCTGGTCGAGCAATATGGTAGATCTAGTATCTGCTGGATGTTTTAATGCCCGGGCTTGACGGTTTTGAAATTACACGTAAAATCAGAAAGAGATATCTCTACGGCGTCATGGTTCCTATTATCCTTATTACAGCTTTGCAGGAGACAGAAGCCAGAGTTAAAGGTATTGATGCAGGCTGCGACGACTTTATCTCGAAACCGGTTGATAGATCGGAGTTCGATAGCCCGAGTTCGATCCCTACTGAAAATCAGGGCTATACAATAAATTGATGAATGACTATAGAAAAGAATTGGAGGCTGAGGTAGCATCAAAGACGGCCGAGATTGTTCAAGCGCATAAGGACCTGGAGGCAGCTTCACTTGACACGATCTTCCGTCTGTCATCGGCTTCTGAATATAAAGATAAAGGTACTGGTGAACATATTAGGAGCATAAGCCTCTATTGCGCGGCCATTGCCCGTCAGATGGGATTTGATAAAAGGACCGTGGCCCTTATTCTTACCGCATCCCCCATGCATGATCTAGGTAAGATCGGAATTCCTGATGCCATTTTGCTGAAGCCTACAACTCTCGATCTCAGATAAATCGGCGATTATGAAAAGGCATACGAACATTGGCGCAGAGATCCTGAGTGGTTCGGACGCAGAAAGCATTAGAATGGGAGAAGCCATTGCAATATCCCATCATGAGAGATGGGATGGAAATGGCTATCCCTATGGCCTAAAAGGTAATGAGATACCTATCGCCGGTCGAATCACCGCAGTTGCCGATGCATTCGACGCGCTTACATACAAACGGCCTTACAAAGAAGCTTTATCCATAGAAGCATCACTTAACATAATCAAAAGATGGAAAAGGAAACCGTTTTGATCCCGATGTTGTGGAAGCATTCCTTGCAATTCAGAATGAGATACTAAGCATAAAGAACCAAAATGACATGAGAACCCTCAATGAGCTTGCTTTGAGCATCTTCTTTGCATCATTAAGGTGAAAGCCCGATTTGTTATATCTTGCTCATCTTGAGGAGCTGTTAGATTGCCAATCATCAGTCTGTTGGCGCTCAATTAACCTGAAAGTTCGTCCTGAACAGGCAGAGAACACGACGATTCGAACACATAGCTGTAACATAGAACAGAAGCGCATCTTCGCAAGGCTTTCCCCCCGGGTCGTAAGCAATCAACTTTAACGTTCTCAATCCCTGCCCGAAGCTCGGAGGCCAGCTTAGCAAGCCTTCTGAGCCTGTGGTTCATGCCGCTTTTGCCTATGGGCTTCTTGAGCATCGCGCCAAGCTCGGCAAGGGTGGAGTCCGGGTTCTCGAGCCTTATGCGCGCTGCCTCGGCAAGAGGCGGTGTAAGCCTGCCGAAACCGAGGGCCTGCTTTATCAGTTCGATGTCCTCTATCTGGCTTACGGATGCCTCTATGGTCTTACCCATGTTGGCCTCCTCAGCATTAACGATTCTGTTTACATCGTTTCTTATGGACTTCATCACCCTCGCGTTTTCGAAATCTAACAGGGAGGAATGGGCTCCGACGACGTTTAGAAACTGCACTATGTCGTCCCCATCCTTCAGATATACTACGTGATAGGTCCGCCGTTCTATGACTTTTGGCTTCATATCGAACTTTTGCATCAATGAAATCAACGACTCGGCGAACCTGCCGTTTTCGACCGCTATCTCAAGGTGGTGGCCGTAAGCCGGTTTGCCCAGATACCCCGCCCCCAGGAAAACACCCCTAAGGTAGGCCCTCATGCAGCATCTCTTCTTGAAAATGCTTTTCGGGATCTCATCGAGCAGCCCGTTTCCGTCATATATGCCAAGTTCGGTCAACAATTTCTTTACCGTAGCGTCGGAGTTTATTCTAATAATGTAGGAGTTGGACTTGTGTATCCTCTCCCTCATCCTCACTACGATCTCTACATCCCTGCAACCTGCCTCCGCAAGCAATGCCACGGTCCTTCTTGCGACAGCGGCGCTTGCATCTTTGAGCATCAGCCTCATCTTATTGCCGAAAGAAAGATAAACGGTGCCGTTCACCTTCGCTATTGCCGAAAGCTCCGCGGATCTGCAGCAGGCATCCTCCCCGGAGATTCTGACCAGCTCGTCTTTCATCTTCTCGTACAGCTGCATATTCGATCCCCTCGCCTAGGCAATGAGGCTGATTATGGCTTTAGCCAGCTTGCCGGAGTCGTGCTTGTAATGCTCGCCAGCAGAGGCTACATCCGCTTCAAGCACATGCATGCCCAAAGCACGAAGAGCCACAGGATCGTAGCTCACCTGGGCCGCGCCCTCTTTGCGGTAAGCATCCAGCAGCACGTCAGGCATTAGCGAACTGTTTACGATTATCGTATCGCAGATCCCCTGCCCCGCATGGTCGAACATGGCTTTGAGATGGTCGCATGCTGTGTATTGATTGGTCTCGCCGGCCTCGGTCATGGTATTGCACACATATACCTTCCTTGCCCTGGTGGATCGAAGCGCATCGGCGATGCCCGGTATGAGAAGATTCGTGATTATCGAAGTGTAAAGGCTTCCCGGGCCTATGACCACAAGGTCAGCATCCAGGATGGCATCTATGGCAGTGGGCAGGGCCCTTATCCCCTCAGGCTCCATGTTCAGGTGCTTGATTCCGACGCCGTACCGGTTGATTTCGGTCTCTCCGTATACTTCGGAGCCGTCTTGCATCTCAGCTCTTAAACGGCACATGCTCATAGTTGCCGGCACAACCTCGCCTCTTACAGAAAGCACCGTGGAGCATTCCCTGATGGCTTCCTGGAAATCACCGGTAATATCGGTCATCGCGGCAAGGAAAAGGTTACCAAATGCATGCCCTGTGATGTCCCCGTTCGCCGCAAACCTGTACTGGAACAGCTTCTCCATAAGTGGTTCGGTGTTTGACATAGCGAGTATGCAGTTCCTAATATCCCCCGGAGGTGGCATATCCATCTCCTTGACCAGCCTGCCAGAGCTTCCTCCGTCGTCGGTCACAGTCACTATCGCGGTTATGTTGGAGGTGAAGTGCTTAAGCCCCCTAAGTACGGCCGGCATCCCCGTGCCCCCTCCTATTGCCGCTATCCTCAATCCGCTTCCTTTGCTCTCCTCCTCATGGCTGCGTTTGAACCCTGTCCATGCAGGATCCTGCCCGAAGTAGGCGTCGATTTCCTTGTCTATGTCCCTGTGAAGGACGTTCACCGGGTAGCCGTCCTGCTCGAGCCTTCTTCTCAGCTCGTTTACGACCGCTACCGACCTGTGCCTTCCTCCGGTACAGCCGATTCCTATCACCAGCCAGCCCCTGCCCCTCTGCCTGTACCTTTCGTCAGTCAGTGAGACAACCTGGGTTATCTGGTTAATGATCTGCTCGGTAAGCGGATCTTCCATCACATAATCGGATACCGCGCTGAAGTTGCCGTTCAGGCTCTTCAGGTGCGGAATATAATACGGGTTCCTCAGGAACCGCACGTCATACAGGAATTCCGCGTCGTTCGGCACACCGTATTTGTAGCCGAACGATAGAAGCGTAATGTTCGTCTTTGGGGCCACATTTGCCAGATACTCAGCCACTTCGCTACCACCTGCCATCAGTAATCGGCTTCACAAATCAAATCTAAGCTGGCATGCACTCAATAAGCTAGTCTTGCTCCGTTTCTGCAGCACCCTTAGTGCACTCAAGGACCCTGAAGCCGGAGCCTCTTTCTGGTTCTTCACAGTTGCCGAACAGCTCTGTGAGGAATTCTCTCATACTGCCCGCCCCCTGCCTGGTCCTGATCACAATGAAGAGCCTCCCGCCGTCGACAAGGGCTGCTTTGGCCTCTGCCATCAGCCTTCTGAGGATTTCCTTGCCCGCCCTTATCGGAGGATTCATGGCTATGCAGTCGAACTCCATTCCTGCAAGGGAGGCGAAACCGTCCGA
This sequence comes from uncultured Bacillota bacterium, assembly GCA_963823655.1. GTDB lineage: Bacteria > Bacillota > DTU025 > DTU025 > MWDF01 > MWDF01. Next base: position 48,215 of record CAWGMK010000013.1, on the reverse strand, counting down.
TTGCCTGACATCCGCCTTCACGCCGTTGGCCGAGGCGTTCGATGTTGCAAGCGCACAAGCCCTCTCATTAATGTCGGCCATGAATATCCTTGATTTAGGATGTGCCGCGCCATAACAAATCCCCACAGGTCCGTAACCGCATCCCATATCCAGGAATGAGGCGGAAGAAACGCGCTCGAGCGCCTCAAGGAGCAAGTCCGAACCCCTGTCCACCTTGGTCTTGGAGAACACTCCTGCGTCGGTGCGGAAAGAGAAGGCCTTCCCCAGATATGAATAGGCGATGTCCTTAGGCGCCGACTGCGCCGTCGGCTTCTTCGAAAAATAATGTTCCTGCATTTCGACCCCCGTACAAAGATGCAAATTATGCCTCATTGCATAATCACTAGGTAAAATTATACTATATGTATGTGGGCGACGCGGATATTGACTATGCGGCCCGATAAGTATAACATTAGCAAAAATAACCCATTAGCAGGATTCCACGGTATCCGTGAAGAATTGTCATATCTATCTTGACCCGCGTGTGGCTACTTAAACGTAGACCAAATAGAAAAGTGCAAGCTAATAAGACAAAGGAGGCGTTCCAAGGATGTTCAAAAGAGCCGTGTCCCTTTTCCTGGCGATGTTATTCATCGGCTCCATGATGCTGCCGGTCATGGCCGCAGCGACGGAGTACAAGGTCAGCGAGATGCCGGTAGGCACCTTCGGCGGCCAGTTGGTTGTAGCACAGATCACCGACCCGAAGACTTTCAACCCGGTGACTGCAGCTGAGACCTCTTCAACCGATATTCTTGCGCCCATATTCGAGGGCCTGACCTCAACCGACGGCGTTACTACGGCCGTCATCCCCAGCCTGGCCAAGAGCTGGAAGTTCAGCGAGGATGGCCTCGTATGGACGTTCTTCCTCAGGCAAGGCGTCAAGTTCTCCGACGGCAAGGAAATGACCGCTGATGACGTGGTCTTCTCCTTCGACGTAATTTACGACGAGAACATTCAGACCTCTTCCCGCGACGTACTGACCATCGACGGCCAGTACCTCAAGTACAAGAAGATCGACACCTATACCGTAGAGTTCACCCTCCCCTCGACCTTCGCGCCGCTGCTTCGCCAGATCATGATTGAGATCCTCCCGAAGCATAAGCTCGAAGCCCCCTGGAAGGCCGGCAAGTTCAACGAGACCTGGGGCATCAATACCCCCGTCAAGGACATCGTCGGAACCGGCATGTACACAATGGCGCAGTACAAGCCCAATGAATATGTAGTATATCTGCGCAATGCCAATTACTGGGTGAAGAACAGCAAGGGCCAGGTCCTGCCGTACATCACCAGGTACGTCCGTATGCTCGTACCGAACCTCGAGACCCAGACCCTGAAGTTCCGCGCAGCGGAAACCGACATACTCGGCATCAAGAACACCGACTATGCCACATTCAAAGATCTCCAGAAGAAGGAGAACTTCACCCTTTACAACCTCGGCGCGACATTCTCGACAGAGTTCGTCGTATTCAATATGAACCCCAGGAACCCGAACTTCGCAAAGGACAAGGAGCCCTGGAAGTTCGAGTGGTTCAACAACCAGTACTTCAGGAAGGGCGTCGCCCACCTGGTAGACAAGACCACAATCATCAACCAGGTCTATGCAGGACTCGCTGAACCCCAGTGGAGCGCCGTTTCGGCCCCCAACAAGGAGTTCTTGAGCAAGAACGTAACCCAGTACGCCTACTCCCTCGACAAGGCGAAGGCCATGTTCGCACAGGGCGGATTCAAGTATGTGGACGGCAAGCTGGTCGACAAGACCGGACGCCAGGTCAAGTTCGAAGTGACCACCCACAGCGAGAACAGCAACCGTATGAAGATAGCCAACATCCTGGTTGAGGACCTGAAGAAGGCCGGCATCGACGCCAAGGTCACGACATATACCTTCAACACATTGGTCGAGAAGCTTATGGACACCTTCGAGTTCGATACCATCATCATCGGCCTTACCGGTTCCGTCGAGCCCAACAACGGCAGGAACGTATGGCACAGCTCCGGCGGACTGCATATGTGGAACCCCGTCCAGGATTCCCCCGCAACCGCATGGGAAGCTGAGATCGACAAGATATTTGACGATGGCGTCAAAGTAGTTGACCCCGCCAAGCGCGCGGCCATCTATGAGAAGTGGCAGCTGATCGTATCCGATCAGGTACCGCTAATCTACTTCGCGGCCCCTCAGTCGATCGCAGCCATGAGGAACACTCTGGCCAACGTAAAGCCGACCGCGTACGGCGGAACGATCCATAACCTCGAAGAGATCTATTACATAAAGCCGTAAACGGCTAATAGACTGCCGGAATGGCGTGACGCGGGCCGGCAAGAACTGCCGGCCCGCTAACCTTCCAGGGCGGTTTTTTATTGGAGGTACTAATGGGTGCTTATATCCTAAGGAGGCTTCTCAGCCTGATCCCGATAATCATCGGGATTAGCCTTGTAGCTTTCGCTGTGATGAATCTTGCACCTGGAGATTTCCTGACGGCGCTCAGGATGAATCCAGACAACTCACCGGAGACCATTGAGCAGATGCGTGCATCTTTCGGCCTGGACAGGCCGCTTTATGAGCAGTATTTCCGCTGGTTCTTCCAGCTGCTAAGGGGCAATTTCGGATATTCGTTCACTTATCGAGCCCCAGTCTCATTCCTGATACGGACCAGGATGTACAATACATTGCTGCTATCGATAACATCGATGATCGTGTCCTGGTTGCTGGCAATCCCCATCGGCGTAATCTCCGCGGTCAAGAAATATTCCTTTACAGATGGCGTTCTTACGATATTCGCGTTCATGGGCATATCCGCCCCGTCATTCTTCGTGGCGCTACTGCTATTATATTTCGTTGCCACGACCCGATTTATGAACCTGCCGATCGGAGGCATGACTTCGATAGGTTTCGACTGGATGACATTCCCCGAGAAGATCGTTGACCTGGCCAGGCATCTGGTCATACCGACCATAGTGCTCGGTTTCGGCGGCGTTGCCGGCCTTATGAGGCAGATGAGGGGAAACCTCCTGGAAGTCCTCAGGCAGGATTACGTCACTACGGCAAGGTCCAAGGGCCTCTCGGAGGGCAAAGTCATCTGGAAGCACGCTGTAAGAAACGCTATCAACCCCCTCATTACGATATTCGGATTCCAGCTCGGAGGCCTGTTATCTGGGGCGGCGCTGACGGAAACGATCATCGCATGGCCTGGAATGGGACAGATGATGCTGGAAGCAGTGCAGAGGAAAGATATCTACCTCGCCATGGGCAACATGGTCATGGGCGCAGCGCTCCTAATCATAGGCAACCTTATCGCGGATGTACTGCTGGCAGTATCCGATCCGCGCATAAGGTACCAGTAAGGGGGGAGCGCAAATGGCTAAGAAGACCGATGTGCAGGCCTGCGATACTGAGAAAGTAAGATCCCCATGGAGAATTGCTTGGATGAGGCTAAAGAGGCATAAGCTTGCCATGATATCAGCCTACATCCTAATCATCATGTATCTGGCGGTAATCTTTGCAGGTTTCCTCGCGCCTTATCACATGCATGCTACACAGAGGAACAACTATCTGCAGCCTCCGAGCAAAGTGTACTGGAAGGACGAAAACGGGAACTTCAGCAGGCCTTTCGTGTACGCGATGGTCATGAACGACCCCCTGTCCCAGCTCTATGAGGAAGTGAAGGACAAGAAGTACTACGTCAGCTTCTTCACCCGCAGCGACGACCCGCGCAATATGTGGAGTTTCCTGGGCATCAAATCCAACATCCACCTTTACGGGGCAAGGGCCGCGGACGGCGAAGAGGGCCTGATTTTCATCATGGGCTCGGATGACTACGGCAGGGACTACTTCAGCCGGGTGCTTTACGGCGGCAGGGCTTCCCTGTTCGTAGGATGGGCGGGCATACTGATAACACTTACGATAGGCATGCTGTTCGGAGGTACCTCAGGCTACTACGGCGGCTGGATAGACAATATTATGATGAGGCTAGCAGAGATAATCATGTCCATCCCTAGCTTCTATCTTCTGTTGGCCCTCGCCGCGGTATTGCCAAGGGATCTGAGCTCCACGATGCGCTACTTCCTGATAGTCGCCATCCTGAGCTTCATCAGCTGGGCTGGAATGGCGAGGATAATCAGAGGCATGGTCCTTTCCATCAAGACGCGCGAGTACGTTCAGGCCGCAAGGGCGATCGGCTCAAGCGATATGAGGATCATAACCAAGCACATACTTCCCAATACCCTGTCGTTCGTCATAGTCAGCGCGACCCTTTCCATACCCGGTTACATACTGGGTGAATCCGGCCTTTCATTCCTTGGCTTAGGGATACAGGAACCGGACGCCTCATGGGGCAACATGCTCACCTCCGCCATGAACCTGCAGACTCTGACCAGGTCACCTTGGAACCTTCTGGCCGGGGTATTCATCTTCGCGGCGGTGCTGTGCTACAACCTCCTGGGAGACGGATTAAGGGACGCTTTCGATCCAAGGTCCAAGTTATGATGCGGTAAGGCACGAACCAGCTTCGGGCATCCGCTTGTCGGATGCCCTTTTTTTGACAGCTGATTAATAACTCTGTATGGAAATATGGCTTTGCGGTTGTATAATATTGAATTGCCGTTCTGGCGCCTGGGGGTATTGTGAAACACTACGCATTTTTGAAAGCCTTCCTGAAGAAGAACCTTTGGAGATACCTGCTCGGTGTCATTTTCCTCATACTCGTAGACGCATGTGAAGTAGTAGTCCCGAGGATATTGGGGCCGATTACAGACGGCCTTGCGGACGGCACATTGGAATATAAGAGCCTGATGTATTACGTCTGGTGGCTGGTCGCCATCGGGGCATTCGCAATGCTCAACCGCTTCCTGTGGAGATGGTTCGTCAACAGGACCTCCAGGCGCGCGGATTATGAGATGCGGAAAATGCTCTTCCGCAAACTTACAGAGCTTTCAGAACGATACTACACGCAAAACAAGACAGGCGATTTGATGGCGCATGCTACCAATGACATCAGAGCTGTGCGCGAGAGCCTGGGAACCGGCATTGTGCTGACTTTCGACAGCCTCTTCCTCACCCTGGCAACAACGGTCATGCTGTTTGCCAGCGTTCCGACGAAACTGGCCCTGTTGGGTCTGGTGCCCTTCCCATTCATCGCAGTAAGCGTCTTCTACTTCGGAAAGATCATCAACCAGCGCTTCAAAGCGGTGCAGGAATCCTTCTCAGACCTTACGGACCGGGCTCAGGAGAGCATATCCGGAATCAGGGTAATAAAGGGATTCGCTCAGGAAGGGCTGGAAACGGCCAACTTCATGAAGTCCGCAAAGAACAACTTCGATAAGAACGTCGCACTGATGAAAGTGGACGCTGTCTTCGAGCCGATGATAAACCTGTTCGCCACGATGGCCTTCGTGATCGCCATATGGCAGGGCGGCGCAATGGTGGCAAGCGGTGAGATCGGATTGGGTTCTTTCGTAATGTTCTACAGCTACCTGGGTTCGCTCGTCTGGCCCATGATAGGCATGGGCTGGGTTATAAATATTATCCAGAGGGGCATGGCGTCGGCGGCCAGGCTCAATAAGATATTTACGGAAACCCCTGATGTCAAGGATGATGCGGACGCCGTGGCACCCTTCGAAATCAAAGGGGACATTTCCATCAGGAATCTTACTTTCAGTTATGAAAAAGACGGCTCCAGGCCCGTGATCAAATCTCTCGACGTGAATGTCAAAGCAGGCGAGATGCTCGCTGTAGTAGGCCGCCTCGGAAGCGGCAAATCCAGCCTTGCGTCAGTGCTCACAAGGCTATATAATCCTCCGGCGGGTTCGGTTTTCATTGACGGAGTGGATATCAACAAGATCCCTCTTTCGACATTGAGAACGCAGGTCGGCTGCGTACCGCAGGAATCATTCCTGTTCTCGACTACAATACGGGAGAACATAGCATTTGCAGACACGGACCTTCCTTCCGAGAAGGTAGAGCAATACGCGAAGATTGCTCACATCTACCAGGACATCAATGAATTCCCTGACAAGTTCGATACGATGGTGGGCGAGCGCGGCGTAACCCTATCAGGCGGTCAGAAGCAGCGGGTCGCCATCGCAAGGGCTCTTATCCATAAGCCAAGGATAGTGATCCTGGACGACTGCCTGTCCGCCGTTGATACGCAAACCGAGGAGAGCATACTGAAGGCCCTTACGGAAGAGCTTAAAGGGCATACGAGCATAGTGATATCGCACAGGATCTCGACTATAAAGCATGCGGACGAGATCATAGTCCTTGATGAAGGAAACGTTATTGAAAGAGGAAAGCACGACGATCTGGTCGCCCAGGGCGGCATTTATGCCGATATGTACAGCAGACAACTATTGGAGGAGGAGCTGGCCGCCTTATAGTCGGTTCAGTATGATTGCAGATGGCCAACTACCACGAAGAAGAAGTTCTGGGAAAAGCCTATGATGCGGCGCTTATGCGCCGGCTCATCGGCTATGCCCGTCCATATTTCCTCTACCTTGCAATAGGCCTTGTCATGCTGCTCGGCATTACAGGCACAAGCTTGCTAAGGCCTTACCTGCTTAAGGTGGCCATAGACAACTATATTATCGGAACCGGCACCGTGGTCTACGAATACTCCTCTGTTACAGAAGTACCGGATTATGTGGATGAAGAAGTACGTTCTTGTTCAAGATGGCAAGGCCTATGTCAGGAAGGCTCTGCTCAAAAACGAATCCGTAGCGGGCCTCAATCAAGTCACGGTGATTTCTGTCCAGAAGACTCCCGTCATTGTGATGGGGACTGTATCGACGCACGATCTTATGCTGTCCAAGGATAACTCCGGACTGCTCCAGGCGAGCGATTCCGAGGGTCAAGTATTCCGGGCTATTGAGATCGAGAAATCCAAGATGCTGCAGTACAAGAAGTATGACAGCGCAAGGATCAGGGATATCGCCGCCATCATCATGCTGACAGGCCTCATTGGGTTCGTGCTGACATATTACGAGATAATGCTTCTTAACTGGGTCGGTCAGAACATCGTGTATTCGATGAGGGGCCAGATATTCAGCCACATCATGTCCCATGATATGGCCTTTTTGGACAAAAACCCTGTCGGCAGGCTTGTAACGCGAGTTACGAACGACACGGATACCTTGATAGAGATGTATACGAGCGTGCTAGTGAACCTCTTTAAAGACGTATTTATGATCGTCGGCATTCTGATAATCATGCTTCGCCTCGACTATCGCCTTGCCCTGGTATCTTATGCCCTGCTTCCTTTGATTTTCATTGCCACGATGCTGTTTAGGAAATATGCAATGGACGCCTACAGGAAGCTCAGAACGGCGCTTGCTAAGATTAACGCAACACTTTCCGAGAACATCAGCGGCATCAAAGTCATCCACCTGTTCAGCGTAGAGAAAAGGGTACAGGAGGATTTCGACAAGATAAACTCAAGCTACTTCAAATCGGGCCTTAGGGAGACCATGGTGTACGCAATATTCAGGCCCACCATGGAATTCATTTTCTCTATGTCGCTTACCTTGATGATTTGGTACGGCTCAGGAGGAGTAATGTCCGGCATAGTGCAAATTGGCGTCTTCTACGCCTTCATTAACTACGTCAGACAGTTCTTCCATCCGATTAATGAGATGGCGGAGAAATACAATATTCTGCAGGCTGCGATGGCTTCTTCGGAGAGGATATTCCAGCTTCTCGACAAGAAGCCTGAGATTGTTACGAGCCCCGAGGCGAAGCATATTGACCGGTTGTCGGGGAAGATCGAGTTCAGGAATGTCTGGTTCGCCTATATCGGCGAGGAATGGGTGCTCAGGGACGTAAGCTTTACCATTGAACCTGGCCAGATGATTGCGTTCGTCGGTGCGACCGGCGCCGGCAAGACTTCGATAATCAGCCTTATGAGCAGATATTACGATATTCAGAAGGGCAGCATCCTCATAGATGGCATAGATATCAGGCATGATTCCCTTGGAGGATCTGAGGCGCAACCTGTCGACCGTATTCCAGGACGTCTTCCTCTTCACCGGCGATATTAAGACCAACATAAGGCTTAACAATAGCGCCATTACGGATGAGAAGGTCAGGCAGGTCGCAGAGTATGTCAATGCCGACAACTTCATCAGGAACCTTCCCGGAGCATATGACGCAAAAGTGACTGAAAGGGGCTCAACATTGTCCGCCGGTCAGAGGCAGCTGCTGGCCTTCGCCCGGGCGCTTGCTTTCAACCCTTCGGTATTGGTGCTCGATGAGGCTACTGCCAACATCGATACAGAGACCGAGGCGCTCATACAAGATGCCCTGCCCAAACTCATAAAGGGCAGGACAACGATAGTCATAGCCCACAGGCTCTCGACCATTCAGCATGCAGACAGGATAATAGTCCTTCACAAGGGCAAGATACGCGAAAGCGGGACCCATCAGGAGCTTCTAACCCACAAGGGCATATATTACGGCCTTTATCAGCTGCAATACAAGGAAAGCCTTGCCGATGAGAGCGCAAGCGGCGCCCTTCCTGGAATACAGGAGGCCCCTAACAGGGCTTAAGAGGCTTCAATGCACGCAAGATGCCTGCAGACGTCATCCATGTCCTGGACAATGATGATATCGGGGAAAACGAATAGTGCTTTCTTTGCTTCTTCCGGGGTGCGGTTCATGAAGAACTTCATCCCGGCTTCTTCTATCATCCCGTGATCGCCCCAATTGTCGCCGATAGCCGCAATGTCCGCCTTATCAAGGCCTTCCTTGGCCGCAAGCATGCTTACGATGGCTTTCTTCGTCATCTTCGGGTTATCTATCGATACGTTGACTTTCACGCCGCCAGTCATATAACCGCCGCGCTCTTCAAGCTCATTGACGAATACGTAATCGAAATGCGCAAGGCTTCTTACCCTATCGGCCAGGATGCTGAGGCCCGATGAGATCAGGGCCAGCTTAACGCCTTTATCCTTCAAGTGCTGCGTAAGCCTTATGATGCCCAAATCGATTTCGATGCTCTCTATTGCGTTTCGCACCTTTGAGCTTTCAAGCCCGGCAAGCACCATTGCATCCAGCCTGCAAAACTCCATGTAGTCGATCTCGCCTTTTATAAAGGCCGTCAGATGGTGCTCCGCCTTGTCATCCCAAATGTTCAATTGCCGGCTTAAATGCTCCCATGAGCTTCCGATGGCTGTTATTGTGCCGTCCATGTCGAAACAGAATAGCTTGGGCAAATTTCCCATTCTCCACCTCTGTTCAAGATCCTATAAGAAGGCCGAATCTCCTGGCCCTCCTTACTGCAAGATTATATACCCCGATTCCCGCGCCAATCCATACCGCTGATACGATGATTAGCCCCGTCAGCATATCTGCCGGTTGCATCCCCTTCTGCAGTTGAATGGCAAGAAGCCCGTGAGGCGACATTGATGCCAGCCTTCCTAGAATTCCCTCCCCGATACCTGCTCCAAGCGATGTAACCACCATTATTATGCTGGAAATGTTGATTACTGCGGCAGTCCTCTTGAATACAAGTGTCACAGCCCCCAGGATTATGCCCATTCCTACAAGGCCGCACCTCATTACAAGGATCGGAATGGCATACTTCAGATAGACAACGGGCGAAACGGCGGAGAATCTCGATATCGAAAAGGCTATGAGCGGCATAATTAACAAGACCGATACTATGGAACTTAAGTCTCGCGCGAGAAATGCCCTAACCGGGCCCCCAGGAACCTGAAAAAGGGCCTCTATCGTTCCATAGGCGGCTTCTTCGGCAATTAGCCTGTGGAGGCCCTAAATCGCGGGAAGGGCCAATATTGAGGCTATAAACATTATCTGCTTCGAAGCGATCAAATCCCCGCCCATCCCTGACATGACCTTTTCAATTAGAAGAAGCATGCCGCCCGCGACGGCAGCCTCCATCACAAGGGATAGCGGATTCTTGAATCTCCTTCTGAACATGCATTTAAGTTCGAATAAGATTAAGCTCATCGCCCATATTGCCCCTTTGTAAATCTACCTTTCGAGATGACTATGATTTCGTCAGAAATCCTGCCGGCCATGGCCATGTCGTTTGTGGCAATGCATACGCCGCGCCCACGCTCCTTTTCTTCTCTGAGGATCGTCTCGAATTCGCATTGCGACGCGAAATCAAGCCCAAGGGTAGGTTCATCTGCGAAAAGGAACTCATGGGGCGTTAGCATGGAACAAACGATCGAAGCCTTCTGCCGCATCCCCCTGGACATCGATGAGACCGGGATCCTGATATCATCAAGGCCGAGGTAAGAGCTTATCTTCCTGGCAGCATCTCCAATGCCGCTGCAATAGCCGATTCCTCTAATTGCCAGCATGTACTCGATATTCTCCACGAGGTTAAGGTTGGGATAAAGGCTTCTGCCCCCGTCGCTGATGTAGCTGAGCAATGTGCCCTTCGACCTGCTTACTTTCCCTTTGGTTGGCTCTGCGAAGCCCATGCATAGCTTTATGACAGTGGATTTTCCGCTTCCGTTGGGCCCTACTAGAGATATCACTTTTCCAGTTTCCACCTTAAGGTCAATATCTGCGATTCCTTGGCTTAACCTCCTGCCCAAGGCATCCCTGTGGTAAAAACTGACAGCTTCCAAACTGATGAAAGACAACAGGTATCACCCCCGCCAAAATTATGGCGCGTTGGATGATCCGGGTGTATCGCTATTGCCGGTGAGAAGTCGTTGACTGAAGGATGATTAACGGTCTAGTTGATTGAAATGAGGGACGTAGGAAGCCTTGGCGGAAGTAAGCTCCTGGGTGAAGATGTTCTCCAAACCCAGATCAAGTGCTTTGCCTATAACTGCCGAATATTCGGCATCGCTTATCAGTCTTGCATAAGCCGAACCCTGATCATCCAGGAAGTCCGGTGTATACTGCGACATTATGCTGATGTTTGCGTATTTGCCGATGTTCTTTCTTATCCATTCGAGAGCCAAGAAGGAGTCCTCGGTCTCGCCGGGCATAATCAGATGCCTGATAAGCATCCCTTTTACCGCAATGCCGTCGTCGTCAAGCATCAAGTGACCCACTTGCCTGTGCATCTCTATGATTGCCTCGGTTGCTACTTCGAAGTAGTCCGGAGCATTTGATAATGCGCTTCCCAGCCTTCGGGATGCGTATTTAAGATCGGGCAGGTAGATGTCCACCAGGCCTTCCAGGCGCCTGATCGCCGAGGCTTTCTCGTAGGAGCCGGTATTATACACAACTGGCACTTTCAAGCCCCTGCTGCGTGCAGACTCCAATGCCTTCGCCACTGCAGGCACATGGTGGGCCGCCGTCACCAGGTTGATGTTGTGGCATTCCCCGCCCAGTTTGAGCATTATGTCAGCAATGCCCTCTGAGTCGAGCATAATTCCTCTTTCATATCTGGAAATCTCCTTGTTCTGGCAGAATGAGCAACCCAGGTTGCACCCTGAGAAGAATATCGTGCCTGAACCGAGCCAGCCGCTAATCGGGGGTTCCTCCCAGTTATGAGGGCCGAAATGGGCGATATGGGGAACGGAGCCGCAGTTGCAGAATCCAGAAGGGCCGACAGTCCTGTCGACCCCACATTCCCTGGGACAGATCTTACATTCCTTGTACTCTTCCCCGTAGGGCTCCAATGTCATTTCTCCTTTGACCACAGCTCCATGAGCCTGATTAGCACCTTGCTGCCGCTTTCCATCCACTGGATACAAGCCCACTCGTTCCTGCTGTGGGAATCGCCGCCTCCGGTGAAGAGGTTGGGCGTAAGTATTCCCATGTAGCTCAACCTGGAACCATCAGTGCCGCCGCGTATGGGCTTCTCGTCCAATTCCAGCCCCTCCATCTTGATCGCCTTCCTGGCAAGATCCGATATGCGAGGCTCGGAATCAATAACATCCCTCATGTTCTTGTAGCCTATCTTGCTCTGCCACTCAAGCCTTGTGCCCTTGTACATTGCAGCTATCGCCCTGGCCGCATCGACAAAGGTTTTCTCCCGGTTCTTCACCTTATCCATCTCGAAATCCCTGATTATCAGATCGGCGTGGGCCTCTTCAACGCTTCCCGCAATCTCTGTCGGGTGGATGAAACCCTCCCTGTCGGATGTCGTCTCCGGCCTTTCCCCCGAGGGGATCAGGCTGATTATCTCTGATAGTACATGTATCGCATTGGTCATCCGTCCACGGGCCGTGCCCGGGTGGTTGGACACGCCAAACACCGTCAGCTTTCCGTTGATCGCCGTGAATGTCTCATCCTGGAAATCGCCCAGCATCCCGCCGTCGATCGTATATGCCCTCTTCGCTCCGAATTTCGAAACCGGGAAGTGCTCAATTCCGTTTGCCCCCTCTTCGTCAGGGGTGAAAGCAACCCACACTTCGCCGTGCTTAATCGAAGGATCCTTTTTCATCATGCATAGTGCATGCATTATCTGGGCGATGCCGGCTTTATCGTCCGTACCCAGCAGAGTTGTACCGTCGGATGTTATCAAGTCCTTGCCGACGGCCTTTTCAAGCTCGGGGCTAGTGTGCAGGCCAAGTTCAATCCCATCGGCCAGCCTAATCGGCTTGCCGTCCCATTTCTTGTGTATTACGGGCTTGATATTTGCCCCAGGCACGCCTTCGACCGTATCCATATGAGCAAGGAAACCTACAGCGGGCGGACTTCCTGACACATTTGAAGGAATATGTCCGAGAACGAAGCATTTGTCGGTGGTCTCTACGCCCTCTACACCCAGCATAACGAGCTCGTCGGACAGCATCTTCGCCAACTCCCACTGTCCTTCGCTGCTCGGGTTCTTATCGCTGCCGACGATGCTCGTGGTATCTATCTTGCAATACCTGATGAATTTCTCCTCTATTCCCTCTTTTAACAGATTCGCCAATTCCAAATGAAACGCCCTCCCTTTTGTCCATTCCCTATGTCATATGATTATGACGCTGCTATCAGTCGAACTCAATGATGTCCCCGTCCGATACTATGAAATCCCTGTGCACAGACATGCCCGAAAACTTAGATGAACCCCAGAGCCTGGCGCTCTTGAACCTGCCTTTAAGCTCCTTATGGATTGCCTCTGCGACATCTTCGACACAGGAGCCCTTCTTGACAACGTATGGGTCCTTCCTCTCCAGCTTCCCGCCGGGCGGCTTTGCATACACCCTGATAATTCCCGCTTTTTCGAATACAATCCTCGGAAGCTCGGATAGCCCTTCCCCGGTTAACGCGGAACACCTGAGGAATGTGAAAGCGGGGTAAAGCTCCTTCAGGATGCCAATATTCTCCTCATCGCCCTGTATGTCTGCCTTATTGCACGCAATAAGCATCCTGTCCGGGGTAATCCCGGCATGTGACGCGTCCCTGCTTTCGACTAATACTTTCCTATCTGTCAGCAAATCCACTATTGCGCTCAAATCCCCCAGCGGATCTTCGCTTGAGGAATCCAGTACGACAATCAGTACATCCGCAAGCCTGGCATTCGAAAACAGCGCCGGCACAGGATCGTCAGGGATGATAGCAGGCGTATCCACCAGCTCCAACTTGATATCCTCAAAAAGCATCATGCCCGATATAGGCACAACAGTTGAGAACGGGTACTCTGCCACCGTCACCTTCGCATTCGTCAGCCAGCCCACTATGGACGATTTTCCAGAGTTAACCGGGCCCACTACGAAAGCTTGCGCCGCGCCTTCGCGGACGACCCTGTAAGGGTCCACCTTCCCCGTTTTCTTGCCTTCCTCGTGGGCGGTCTCCGTCTTCATCTTGGAGATCCGCTTCTTGAGCTCGGCTTGCATCTTCTCCGTACCCTTGTGCTTGGGTATGGATTTCAGCATCTCTTCTAGGGCGGCCAGCTTCTCCTCATGGGTCTCGGCCGCCTTGAATGCATCCTCTGCTGCCTGATACTGTGGCGTTAGGTTCGCCGGCATTACAAGTCACCCCGCAATGTCGTTACTCCATCCCAATGCCTGATGCCGCTTCGAAGGCCTTTACTTAAGCATTGCCTCCATCTCGTCCAGCAATCCTTCGAATACGTCGAGGGCATCGAGTATGGGCTGCTGTGTCGTCATGTCCACGCCGGCTTCCTTCAGAAGGTTGATGGCGTAATCCGAGGAGCCGGAGGAAAGGAACTTCAAGTACTTTTCGCGCGAACCGGCCTCTTGCGCCATTACCCTTTTAGCAAGCGATACTGCCGAACAGAAGCCAGTGCTGTACTGGAATACATAGAAGTTCATGTAGAAATGCGGTATCCGCGCCCACTCCATGGCGATCTTGGCGTCTATCTTCACCGCGGGCTCGAAGTAATCCTTGTTTATGGAAGAGTAGATCTCGGACAAGGAGCTTGCGGTAAGCGCCCCGCCACGCTCGACTACGTCATGGACCTTCTTCTCGAACTCGGAGAACATGGTCTGGCGGAATACGGTCCCCCTGAACTCCTCCAGGTAATGGTTCAACAGGTACATTCTCTCCTGTTTGCCGGTTATCTTGCCAAGAAGATGGCTGTTTAGAAGCGCCTCGTTGAAATGTGGAGGCTACCTCGGCTAGGAATATGGGGTAGTCGGCATATGCCACAGGCTGGGTCTTCCATGTGTACCAGGAATGCATGGCATGGCCCATCTCATGGGCGAGCGTGAATAGGTTGTTTATATTATCCTGCCAGTTAAGGAGCACATACGGATGGGCCTTCCTGCTTCCCCAGGAATAGGCCCCCGAACGCTTGCCTTTGTTCTCGACTACATCAACCCACCTGCTGTCAAGGGCGTTTGCCAGCACTTCGGAGTACTCATCCCCCAGAGGCTTGACTGCTTCTTTGACAATCGCTACCGCCTCGTCGTAGGTTACTTTCATATCTACCGAGGGAATCATGGGAACGTACAGGTCCCACATATGAAGCTCATCGAGCCCCAGCAGGCGCTTTCTTAGCCCCATGTAGCGCTGCAGCAGGTCCAGCCTGCTTCTTACCGCGGCGATGTTGTTCTCATATACTTTTACCGGGATGTTGTTCCTGTCCAGCGAGGAGGAGAGGGCATTCTCGTAGCCTCTCACCTTGGAGTTGAATATGTTCTTCTTCACCTCGGAGTCCAAATTGGCCCCGATTGTGTTGATTAGAGCACCGTAAGAATCGTACATGGCATTGAAAGCGCTCTCCCTGACTTTGCGGTTGCGGCTCTCCATGAAAGTGCTATAGCGGCCCTTTGTGAGCTCTACCTTGTTGCCATCCTCGTCTTCTATCTCCGGGAATCTTATATCGGCGTTGTTGAGCATAGTATAGACATTGCTTGCCCCGCGGCCGACATCGGAAGCCAGGGCTACAATCTTCTCCTCTGCGGAGTTGAGAGTATGCTCCCTCTTCCGGATTATGTCATCGAGCATGTGCTTGTACATATCGAGCCCCGGTTCCTGCTTAAGATAGCCGGCTAGCACGTCCTTCGGGATTGCCAATACTTCAGGTTCGAAGAAGGCGCTGATGCTCCTTACATGGACGGCGAGAGCAGAAGCCCTTCCCTGAAGGTCCTGGTATTTCGCCACTGAAGTGTCTTCGTCCTGCCTCATCTTAGAGTAGATGAAACACGCCTCCACGATGTCTCCCAGCTCCAGCGCTGTTTCAATGCACCCTTTCAGGGTTTGAGCAGATTCGCCTACTTTGCCGGCGAAGCCTGCCAGCTTTCCTGCCAGCTCCTTTGCCAGCTCCATGTCTTTTTCGCAGGCTTCATCGGTGGCATAGAGGTCTTCAAGCCTCCATTTCATAGAAGTTGGTACTTCATCCCTCGTAGGTACGCGCTTTGGCTCTTTGCTCACGGCAAATCCCTCCTAAAGCTCTTCTAGTCCGGCTGCGGAGACCGGTTGGCCAACCAGCCGCCTTTTCGACCATTTTCCATATTTGTAGTATATATAGTTCGTAATCAAAGTGAAGAAGCTGCTGATCGGAAACGCCAGCCAAACCCCCGAAACGCCCATGCCCGCGACACCTGATAGCAATATTGCGGCAGGCACTCTGATGAGCCAAAGGGCTCCTAGCGTTATGAGCATCGCGGGTATCGTATCCCCCGCGCCTCTTAATACCCCCTGCAGGACGAAGTGCAGCGACAATGGCAGATATACCAAGGAGACATACCTCATGTACGTTACGCCTGCGTCCAGAAGCTCAGGGTCCCTGTTGAAAAACGAGAAAACCTGCCTGGGGAAAATCTGCATTATCGCAAAGGTGAAAAAGGCGATGACGAAGGCCATCTTGCCTGCTGTAACGACCGTCTCCTTCACCCTTTCTATCTTGTTGGCCCCCAAATTCTGCCCGACCAAAGCGCTTACAGCCGTGCTTATGCTCATAGCAGGCATCAGGGTGAACTGATCCAGCCTGTTACCCACTCCAAGCGCCGCCGCCTGGATAAAGCCGTACCTGTTCACAATTGAAACCACGGCCATCGCGCCAAACGACACGAAAGACTGTTGTATGGCAGACGGCAGGCCAATTTTGAAAGTCAGGAGCGTTATCCTCCTGTCGAGTTTGAAGAAATCAACGATTCTCCTCTTGAAGGAAATCGTCCTGAAAACTCCAAACATGACAACAACAGACGCGATGGTCTGAGCGATTATCGTAGCCAGCGCCGCACCTGAGACGCCCATTTTGGGGAATGGCCCGTATCCGAATATCATGAGTGGATCCAGGATTATGTTCGCAACGGTCGCGACGATAAGGGCTGTCAGCGGGGTTCTGGAATCTCCCATTCCCCTTAGTATCGCACCTCCGACATTGTAGATATAGACAACAGGAAATCCCAGGCAACAGACTCCAAGGTAAGAGACCGCCATCGCCCTGATGTTATCGGGGGTACCTATCAGGTCTATCAGCTGCCCCCTGAACAGAAAGCCAAGCAGAGCCAGGGCAATTCCCAGAAGGCTCAATATAGTTATTGTGTTCGCAGAGATATGCGCGATTTCGGAGTAATTCCTGGCGCCGAAGCTTTGGGAAACGAGCGTGGTCGTCGCAATCGTCAGTCCAATTGCAAGCGATGTAAGGGCGAAGATTATCGGAAAGCCCACAGATACTGCGGCAAGAGCCTCAGATCCCAGGAACCTCCCCACCCAGAAGCTGTCGACTGTGCTGTACAACGCCTGGAAAATGTTTCCGAAAAGCATAGGTGCTGCGAATGCCAGCAGATGGGCTGCGATGCTGCCCTCGGTAAAGTCCCTGATATACTTCTTCGCCATCGATATACCTCGTAGTTACGGGAATAATATAAAATTATACCATATTCCGGTTGGGGCTTCTAAGTGCACAAAGATAAAAAGCCGCCCCCAATTAAGAGGGCGGCAGGCTCTGATATCCTACTTTATCTGCGACTTTATGTACTCTCTTATACGCCCGACGCCCTTTACTATGTTCTCAGTCGATGTGGCGTAGGAGAGACGGATGTACTCCTCTTTCTCCCCGATGTTCTTCACTCCGAAAGATGTCCTCGGGAGCACGGAGACGCCGGCTTCGAATAGGAGCTTGTCCACAAGTTCCTTCGAGTCCTTGCACCCTATCAAGCGGCAAGCCTCGGTAACATTAGGGAACACATAGAATGCGCCGTTGGGCATGTGGCACTTGAACCCCGGCACCTTCCTTAGTTCCTCTACGATAACCTCTCTGCGCTTCGCGAAAACGGCCTTCATGTCATCAGCTCCTGCTTGTGAGCCAAGAAGGGCCTCTATGCCGGCCACCTGGGTGAAGGTCGCGGTGCATGACTCGTCGTTGGTCACTAGCTGAGTCACAGCTTCTGCTATCTTGGCAGGCATTACACCATAGCCCAGCCTCCAGCCGGTCATAGCATAGGTCTTGGACATGCCGTCCAGGATTATCGTCCTCTCCTTCATACCGGGCAGCGATGCAATGCTGGTGTGTTCACCTTTGAAGATGAGCCTTGAGTAGATTTCGTCCGAAAGGACGGTGATATCGTACTTTACGCAAAGCTCTGCGATCTTCTCCAGGTCCTTCTTGGGTATCGAGCCGCCCGTCGGGTTATGGGGGCTGTTGATGATCATGAATGTAGTCTTGGGCGTGATCAGCTTTTCAAGGCCGTCCACGTCGATGGAGAAGTCCCGATCCTCGACTATCGGGACCGGTATTCCCTTGGCTCCGACGAAGTTGATTACGGATTCATAGATCGGATATCCGGGGTTCGGGTAGAGCACTTCATCGCCCTCATCAACGCATGCCAGGAGCGAATGGAAGATTATCGGCTTGCCGCCCGGGACCGCTACTACTTCTTCAGGTACGACGCTGATTCCCCTGGTCTTGGAGACATATTCCGCAACGGCCTTCCTGAAGTCCAAAAGGCCCTGGGATGCGGTGTAGTGGGTCATGCCCTTATCGAGCGCTTCATGGCACTTGTCGATAATATTGCGCGGCGTATCGAAATCCGGCTCCCCGATGCTGAAGGAAATTATGTCATGGCCCTCTGCTTTTAGCTTGTTAACCTTAGCAAGAACTGTAAATGCGTTCTCCGTGCCCAGCCTCTGCAATCTCTTTGCAAGCTTCATATTCCGACCTCCTATATTGCGGTATGCAACTACGGGAAAATTCTATCATAACCCGGTAGCATCCGCATCACTTGGGCCTGTTTCTTTTCCCGACCATTGAAGCAATTTCGATAGCCACGATTGCGGTCCTCATGCCCGTCTTGTCATTGCATTCCTCGCCAGGCGCTGCGAGCCTGCGTGTTATCTCCTCTATTGCCGCCATTTTAGTTTCGGGGTCTTCAACTATGCAAGCTGTCCCTTCTATCATGACGCTGGAGTAATACGTGGTCATATTGATCCTGTCGATTTCGACATCCCTGACCACAGTGAAACCCACTTTCGGGTTCTGCCTGATATTGTCGAGCTTCCTGCCGGTAAGGGCACAATGGAAGAAGATCCTGCCATCGAAGTATACATAGTTTACGGGAGTCGCCATAGGCTGCCCATCTGCCCCGCAACTTGCCATATACCCTACCTCTTCTTCGCGCAGTATGGCCTCAACCTCTTCTTTTGATTCAATGAGCCGGTCCTTCCTCCTCATGCGGAGACCTCCTTCGGCGCCTTGAGCGCTGCAATGGATTATGCACAATGTTATAATCACCTCATAGGAAAACTCGGAGGTGTTTGCTATGACTAGGCGAAGCGGGTTGCTGACGATTTTCTCCGCGGCCCTAATCTTGATTTTATCATTCGGAGCGCTTGCTGTTGAGCCAATCGGAAGGGAAGACATCATCTACTTCGTGATGACGGACAGGTTCTTCGACGCTGCGCCTAATGAGGCATATGTGAACAAGAAGGACATTTCTGGCTACCACGGAGGGGATCTGCCCGGCCTGACAGACAAGCTCGACTACATCAAGTCGCTCGGCTTTACGGCGGTCTGGATTACGCCCGTCGTCGATAATCAATCGGGCGGCTACCATGGCTACTGGGCGACCGACTTCTACGCTGTGGACGAACATCTGGGGACCATGCAGGATCTCAAGGACCTGGTTATTAAAGCCCATAGCCTTGACATGAAAGTCATCGTGGACATCGTTATCAACCATACCGGTTCGCTCCATCCTTATGTCTATGATAAGCCCGACTGGTTCCATGCAAGGGCCGCAATTAGACGACTGGAACAATCAGACGCAGGTCGAAAACGGTTGGCTTGCAGGCCTTCCGGATTTCAACCAGGCTAATCCTGAAGTGATGAGCTATCTAATCGACATGTCGAAGTACTGGATCAGGGAGACGGGCATCGACGGCTTCAGGCTCGATACCGTCAAACATGTACAGAAAGAGTATCTGACGCAGTACGCAGGGGCGATTAAAGAGACGTATCCTGATTTCTTCATGATGGGAGAGATATTCGACAGCAGGGCGTTTTTCATAGACGGCTATAGCGAAACAGGAATTGACGGCTTCCTGGATTTCCCCATGTATTATGGGATAAGCGATTCCATCGGCAAGGATAAGGGCTCTATCGGGCTTTGGAACGCGGTCATGGCGGGCAGGCAGTACACCAGACGCGAGCTGATGGGCACATTCCTTGACAATCATGACGTACAGCGCTTCATCCACAGGCTAGATGACCCTGAACTGAGGCTGAAACAGGCATCTATCAGTTGTGATGACCTATACCGGGATCCCGATTGTCTATTACGGCACCGAAGTTGCGCTTCCCGGCGGCAATGACCCTGATAATAGGCGCGACATGGTCTTTGAGGAGAACTCAATGACCCAAGTCGTAAGGACGCTAACCAGGATCAGGAAAGAGAACCCTGAGCTGGTTTTCGGAGATATCAGTCTTATCAATCTTGGCACGAACGGCTTTGCATATCAAAGGTCCTTCGAGGGCGGCTCTACAGTGTTGCTCCTGAACCTAAGCTATGAGGAGAAAGAGTTCGCTTTGAAACTGCCCTCCCCTGAAGGTTTTTCGGGTTTTGCGGACATTTTCGAAAGTGGCATCTCGGGGCAGATTTCCGAAGGCGTGATTAAAATAACCGCGGCACCGAAATCGGTCTATATTCTCAAGCTAAAATAGGACAGATGATCTAAAGCTAATTGCCATAGAAGTACAGCAAAGGCCGCCTTTAGAGGCGGCCTTCATTACTAATGTTGAACTAACACTAGCCCTTAACGCTTCCCAGAGTCAGTCCGCCTACCAGGTACTTCGACAGAGAAATGAACAACACCGTTACAGGTATGGCAGTCACAAGCGCCGCTGCCGAATACGTACCCCACTCCGTGGAGAACGAACCCTGTAGGGCGATCAACCCTACTGGCAGGGTCAACATGCTCTTGCTCTGGATGAGTATCCTTGCGACTATGAACTCGGACCAGGCCCCCATGAAAGCGAACAGCGCGCATAACGCCACTGCAGGCTTTGCCAGGGGAAGGATTATCGACCAGTAAGTCCTTAATACGCTGGCTCCGTCGATGAAAGCGCTCTCTTCGAGCGATTTCGGGATCGTGTCGAAATACCCTTTCATCAGCCAGATGTTGAACGGTACCGCTGTCGAAACGTACCACAATATCAGCCCTATGTAGCTGTTCGTCAGCTTCAGTTTGGCCAACATCAGATATACGGGAAGCAGCAGCATGGGAGCCGGGAACATCTGCGTTACCAGAAGAAGGGTCATTCCGAACTTCCTTCCGAAGAACCTGTACCTGGAGAAGGCATAGCCCGCGTTAACCGAGATAATCACGGCGAATATCGCGGTGACGGTCGCTACCAGCAGGCTGTTTAGCATCCAGCGGGCCATAGGGTACTTCGTAAAGGCGTTTATGTAATTCTGGAATGTGGCATTGTCCGGTATCAGCTTCAACGAAGTAGAGAACAGCTGATTTCCCGGCCTTAGCGAGACCGTGAATATGAAGCTTATGGGGTATATCGTCATAAAGCAGCACAGGAGGAGGAACAGGTATATTGCGACTATCTTGACCCAGGAATCATTCTTCTCGAAGTGCTCCTTCAACCTTGCTTTCCAGCTGATGGCCATCCCTGCTCCCTCCTTCTAGTCATCGAGCTTCTGAGCGCGTATGAATACGCTCGAGAAGCCGATCAGTATAATGAACACGACTACCGACATGGCGGCTGCATAACCGTAACGGAAGAACTCGAAGGCCCTCTTATATATCATTGAGACCAGAATCTGGGCCGCCTCATGGGTAGATCCGTATGTGAGGATGTATATGACGTTCACCATATTGAAAGTCCAGATGGTTCCCAGCACAATCGCCGGTGTCAACACCGGCTTCATAAGAGGAAGGATGACATTCCTGGTCTTCTGCCACCAGCCTGCTCCATCGATGTCAGCAGCCTCATAAAGCTCCTGCGGTATCGACTGCAGGCCTCCCAGGCAAGTCATCATCATGAACGGTATCCCCAGCCAGATATTAGTTATGATGGCGGCTACGAATGCATTCCTGGGATTGCTCAGCCACATCACCATGGCACCCTCGCCGAAGAGGGCTTTGAGAATTAGGTTAATTGGCCCGTAAGTCTCGTTGAACAGGTTTCTCATGGCGATTGCGGCGATGTATTGCGGCACAGCCCAAGGCAAGATGAGAATCACCCTAATCAAAGCCTTGCCCGGAAGTTTCCTGTTCAAGATCATGGCCAGGAAGAACCCGCCCAGCACATGGGCCGCCACGTTAACGAATGTCCACACCAGCGTCCTTATCAGGGTGGAATAGAACATCGGGTCCTCGAACATGTCCTTATAGTTCTCCAGACCGATCCAAGGATAGACCCCGCTTCTAAGGTTATAGAGGGTCACCTGCCTGAAGGAGATGTTCACCTCATAATACAGCGGGTATGCCACCATGGCGACAAGCACGAGTATGGCCGGCAAAAGGAACATCAGGGGCACATACCATCTCGGCCTGGCAAGCTCATAAGACTTGCCCTTCCTCTTATTCTGCATGCTAATTACCCCCTAGGCTTTATGTGCGAATGGGAGAAGGGGCGTTTGGATAACCCCCTCTCCCATTATAGCCCGCTAGAAAGGACTAAGAGAAAGGCTATTTAACTGTTATGCCCATCTGCTTGAGAGCATCAAGGGCCAGCTTCTGCGCCTTTGCCGGTGCATCTTCTGCCTTGAGCTGGTTGGAGAATACGTCTGCCTGGACTGCCTTAAGGGCGTCCCAGCAAGCTCTCATCTGCGGCACTATCGGCATCGGGATGCCGAACTTTACTGCTTCAGCCTGTGAGGACAGCAGCACATTGTTTTTCACTGCTGCGCTATTTATTGCCTCAGGGGTTGTCGGTATCTGGTTGTGGGCAGGTACGAGCTTTATCTGGGCTTCGGTGCTTGTCATGAAGTCTACGAACTTCTTGGCAATGTCAAGCTTCTTTGTGTTTGCGGCGATGTTGTAGCCCTTGACTGCCGTCCAGGACTTGGGATATACGCCGTATACGGACGGTATCCTCGATATGCCGATGCTCATCCCGGCGTCAACATAGCCTGCGAACGACCAGGGGCCGTTGATAAGGAATGCTACTTTGCCCTCTTTGAAGAGGCCTTCGGCCGCGCCGTAGTCGACTCCGCGAGCCGCGATCTTCGTATCCATGAGGTTCTTCAGATAAGCGAACATCTTGGCGAAGCCCACGTTATCCAGCGTAGGTTTGGCGTTCTTCTCTGAAGAGGGGTTCGCCAGCACGAATGCGTTGAAGGCGCCGAGGAACGGTACTGTGAAGAAGGGCTCTGTTGTATTGAAGGCTAGGCCGTATTCGACTTTCTTGTCGGCCTGCAGCTTTTTGGTGATTGTTATAAGCTCTTCCATGCTCTTGGGGGCATTTGGTACGAGCTTCTTGTTGTAGATGAGGCACAGCTCGTTGCCGTTGCGGTCGGGAAGCATGAAGATTTCGCCCTCATACATTGATGCTTCAAGCGCATTGGCGTCGAACTTCTTCTCTAGGTATGCCTTGCCGTATACCTTCTCCATAGAGAGTACGAAACCGCCGGGCACGAACACGCCCATGTTGTCATTGGGGCCGAATACCACATCGGGGCCCTCGCTGCCGATTGCGGTGGCAATGAAGTTCTTCCTCAAGTCTTCGGTCTCGAAATGGGACCTCTCGACCTTGACGTCGGGGTTCGCCTTCTCGAACAAGGCAATGAGCTCGTCCATTACTACCTGGGCGGACGGGTCATCCTGCTCCCAGAATGCAAGCTTGGTTGTGGCCGCGCTGACTACCATGGCTGCCATTACTACCGTTACAATGGCCAGAGCTAGGATTCTCTTCATCGGTCTTGCCTCCTTATTTATTGGTTGAATATTCAACCATTTATATTCCACTAACTTAATTTTACATGCTCTAAGTGGCAAGTCAAGCTGACTGTTACCTTGTATGCGCTTTAATTGGGCATAAAGCTCGGTTGCCCGGTTGATATTGCCAATAAGTGGCCCGGGTGTATAAAATGTTAATGTATATATCTTACCATCGCAATTGAATGGAGGTCGTCTGATGGCACGCCTTTCGCTTCGCGGCATTACGAAGGTCTATCCCGGAGGAGTTCAGGCTGTTACTGATTTCAATCTGGAGATCTCGGACAAGGAGTTCATTATCCTTGTAGGCCCTTCGGGCTGCGGAAAGTCTACGGTCTTGAGGATGATCGCAGGCCTTGAGGAGATTACTGACGGCGAACTTAGGATCGACGACAAACTTGTAAATGACGTCCACCCCAAGGATCGCGACATAGCGATGGTTTTCCAGAATTACGCCCTTTACCCTCATATGTCAGTAGCCGAGAACATGGGCTTCTCCCTTAAGCTGAGGAAGTTTCCCAAAGAGGAGCGGCTGCAGAAAGTAGATGCAGCGGCAAGGATACTCGATCTTAGCGCGCTTCTTGCAAGAAAGCCCAAGGAGCTCTCAGGAGGTCAAAGGCAAAGGGCGGCCGTGGGCCGCGCTATTGTGCGAAACCCGAAAGTCTTCCTTTTCGATGAGCCCCTGTCCAACCTGGACGCAAAGCTCAGGACCCAGATGCGCACGGAGATATCCAAGTTGCACCAGCAGGTTGGCACGACCTTCATCTACGTTACCCATGACCAGGTGGAAGCCATGACCATGGGCACAAGGATCGTGGTCATGAAAGACGGGCTCATTCAGCAGGTTGACAGCCCGAACAACCTCTATGACAGGCCGAATAACCTATTTGTGGCCGGCTTCATAGGATCTCCTCAAATGAACATGCTTAAAGTGGAGCTCGTTGAGGAGGACGGCAGGCTATTTGCCCGCTATGGAAAGAACTCCGTATTGCTTCCTCGCGAAAAGGCCGAGGCCGCAAAGGCATATGCAGGCAAGGAAGTAATCATGGGGATAAGGCCCGAATTCGTCTTCGATGCCCCCGATAAGGTGGCGATGCTGAAGGACAGCACGATTGAAGCCGACGTGGATGTAGTAGAGCCGCTTGGCTCCGATACATTCCTGTACCTGTTATCCGACGGGCAGAAGATCACAGCCAGGGTAGAGCCGAAGTCTCCCGCAAAAGTAGGAGCAAGGATGAAATTCGCAATTGACGCAACTAGGGTAAACCTTTTCGATAAGGCCACAGAATTAGTAATCGTGAATTGAGCAGTCTATATGTTACAAAGCGAGGGGGGCAGCCTATCAGGGCTGTCCCTCTTCGACTGAAAGCGCTAAACTATCGGAGGTCGATATTTTGGATAGCCTAGTGATTGAGTACGACAGCAGGGATGAAAGATATAAGTCGCCATTCGGGGCCGTTCGCCCAGGTACAACGGTGAAATTTCGCCTGGATGTTAGGGGCGCATCAACGGACACGTCGGCTACGCTTGAGATATCAGGTTCAGAACATAGAACGCCTATACTGATGAGAGCCTCTGGCAGCTTTGCGGACAGGGGATCCTTCACGGCTGAGTTCACGCCGGACAAGGCGGGCCTTGTCTGGTATTGGTTCTCAGTAAGATCATCCGGCAAGGAGTACTTCGCAGGCGCGGCCGAAGGCGATTTAGGGACCAGCCGCACAGTTCAACATCATCCAAGGCCTTTCCAACTTACCGTCTATGATCCTCAGACCATGCCTTCATGGGTTGGCGAAGGGATTGTCTACCATGTGTTTGTGGACAGGTTTAATAAGTCCGGCAATTACGTCCCACGACTCAGGAAAGGCTCCCTGCTGCACGCCGACTGGTACGACATTCCACTTTATATCAGAGGCTACAAGGACGGATCGATTAAGCGCTGGACATTCTTCGGCGGGAACCTAGACGGCATTAAAGAGAAAATACCCTATCTCTGGGAAATGGGGGCCAACGCAATCTACTTGTCACCCATTTTCGAATCACCGAGCAACCATAAGTACGATACGGCCGACTACTCAAAAATTGATCCCGGCCTCGGAGACGAGGGCTCTCTGAGAAGCTTATGCGAAATGGCCCAGGTCTGGGGCATGAAGGTAATACTAGACGGTGTATTCAGCCATACCGGAAGCGACAGCATATACTTCAACAAAGATGGATATTACAGCGGGCAGGGGGCATACCAATCCCAGGATTCCCCCTTCTCCTCTTGGTATAAATTCAAGAGCTTCCCTGAGGATTATGACAGCTGGTGGGGCTTCAAGACGCTTCCTAACGTGAATGAACTAGACGCGTCCTACCTGGATTTTCTTGTCGAGGGCCAGGATAGTATAGTAAGGAAGTGGATGCGAGCCGGCGTCAGCGGCTGGCGTCTGGACGTTGCCGACGAGCTTCCGGACGAGTTCATCAAACGCCTAAGAAAGGTTGTCAAGCAGGAGAATCCAGATGCCTTTCTAATTGGGGAGGTCTGGGACGACGCCTCTAACAAAGTGAGCTATTCTGTAAGGCGTGAATACCTTCTGGGCCATGAGCTTGATTTCGTAACCGGATATCCGGTACGCGACGCCATTCTATCCTTCGTAGCAGGCAGAATTGACGCCCCAGCTTTTCGCAGTGCCTATGGGTCTCTTATGGAGAACTATCCTCCCGAACACTTCAGATGCAACTTGAATATCATCGGCTCTCACGATGTTGCAAGGCCGCTTACGCTCCTAGGTGGGGCTCCCGACGAAGGAAGCATTGGGCAGGAGGCAAGAGAGTCATATACCCTTCCTTTGGACGCGCTTGAAATTGGCAGGAAGAAGATGAAGCTGGCAAGTCTGCTGCAATTCCTTCTTCCCGGCACACCCATGCAATACTACGGAGACGAAGCTGGAATGCAAGGATACTCGGATCCATTTAACCGGGGCACCTACCCTTGGGGCCACGAGGATAAGGAGCTTCTGTCGTGGTATAAGGCCCTGGGCGAGGCAAGAGGGGCGCACAAGGCTGCAAGATCCGGGAATTTCAAGGTGCTTTGCTCGGAAGGTCGCACTTTCGCTTTTCTGAGGACCTGTGGCCGCGACGTAATACTGGTGGCGATGAACACAGGCGATACACAAATAAATCTCAAGCTTGATGTCAGTTCGCTGGGACAAAATTCAGCGATCTTCCAGGACCTCTTCTTCGGCCCTGCTATCGCACACGCAATGGATGGGCGCTTGGAGCTGAGACTAGGTGCTTACTCATCTGCCGCTTTCGCAACCACGCTAAACTCCCCTCCCCTATTTCCAAAGCTTCCAATGGAAAGGTGTGCGGGAGTGTTAATGCATGTCACATCGCTGCCGTCTAGGTATGGAATAGGCGATTTCGGCCCCGAAGCTTATGATTTCGCCGAATTGCTGCATGAGTCCGGACAGAAGCTTTGGCAAGTATTGCCGATGAATCCCCCTTCCTTGGGAAACTCACCATACATGTGTTTCTCAGCCATGGCAGGCAATCCCCTTATGATTAGCCCTTACACACTAGAAATGGAAGGTTTGCTGGAAAGCTCAGAAACTGCCTACGTGCCGTCATTGCCTGAAAGCTTCGTTGACTTTGCAGCGGTGGCAGAATACAAGGACAGTCTGTTCAGGAAAGCCTTTGCCAGGTTCTCGCCAGAAACTGACGGATTTGTGCAATTCAGGGATGCCAATCGGGACTGGCTTGGCGATTTCTCAGTCTTTATGGTGCTAAAGGGCCTATTCCCTGGAAGGTCTTGGCAGCAGTGGGACGAAAGTCTGAAATCCAGGCAGCCTGAGGCGATTTCCAGGATAAGGTCGGATCATGCACGGGAATGCCTGTACCATGAGTTCCTCCAGTATATTTACGACAAACAATGGAAAGCCCTGAAGACACATGCAAACGGCCTAGGAATAAAAATCATCGGTGACATGGCCATCTATGTATCGGGCGACAGCTCTGACGTCTGGGCGAACCAGGATATGTTCAGCCTTGACCAGGACGGCTCTCCGCTGCTGGTTTCTGGCGTTCCTCCCGACAGCTTCAGCGCGACCGGGCAGCTTTGGGGGCATCCCGTTTACCGTTGGGAGAAGCTTGCTTCAACCGGTTACGAATGGTGGAATATGCGGATGAGAAAATCATTCGAGGATTTTGACTATACCAGAATTGACCATTTCCGTGGATTTGCCGGATTCTACGCAATTCCGGGCGGCCAGCCCACTGCGGAGCACGGACGCTGGCTGGAAGGTCCCGGACTTGAGCTTTTCCGCGCCATGGCCGACGGAAGGAAAGATCTGCCAATAATCGTCGAGGACCTCGGTGTTATTACGCCTGACGTCGTTGACCTAAGAGAAGCAACGGGGTTCCCCGGGATGAAAGTGCTCCAGTTCATGGACGATATCCCAAGAGGAACCGACCATCCTGACAGCCACTGGGTCGCGTACACCGGCACACATGACAATGAGACCCTGCTTCAGAGATACAGGACAATGAAAGCCCTGCCCCAGTGCGAAAGGGCGGCTGATTGCAACGAAATCCAATATGTGGAATTCATGCTCGATTTGCTTTATAAGTCACCATATCGATGGGCCCTGGCCCCTTTGCAGGACATACTGGTGCTCGGAGCCGAAGCCCGTATGAACACTCCCGCGACGGCTGAAGGCAATTGGGGCTGGCGCGTAGAAAGAAACAAAATGAATGAGTCGTTGATTGGTCGTTTGAAATCCCTCACAAAATCAGGCGGGAGGTAATCGGATGGCTGACATGCCTGCCGGAAATTGCATGCTGAGATTGCCTACGGATTACGACATCTACTTGTTCCGCGAAGGGACGCATACCCGTGCGTATGAGTTTTTGGGCTCTACCTCTTGCAATGAAGACGGGGTCGCTGGGGCAAGGTTTGCGGTATGGGCGCCTAACGCCACGGCAGCCTTTGTAGCAGGTCCTTTCAACGGCTGGGACGGCAAGAGGAACCCTTTGTCACCCGTTCGTGACTCCTGGGGCCGCCCATCGGGAATTTGGGGCGGCTTTCTCGCCGGGGTTGGTGAACATACTATCTACAAATACTTAATTGAATGGAACGGCGGCTCGCACCTTAAGGCCGATCCCTATGCATTCACGGCCGAAGTCAGGCCCGCAACCGCCTCGATAGTAGTTGACAGGGCCAAGCTCCTATCATCCCCCCCTCCCGGGCTCGATCGGCCTGAGGCCCCCTATTTTGAAAGGCCTCTGAACATCTACGAAGCTCACCTGGGAACCTGGATGCGGGAGTTCGACGGGTCTTTCATGAGCTATTACTCCCTGGCCGATAAAATGGCCCCCTACCTTAAAGAAATGGGCTATACACATGTGGAGCTGATGCCCATAAACGAGCACCCCCTGGACCAGTCATGGGGTTATCAGGCAACCGGCTTGTATGCCCCCACCAGCAGGCATGGGGAGCCCTCCGGCCTAAAATACTACGTCGGCAAAATGCACGATCATGGCATTGGGGTCATACTAGACTGGGTTCCGGCCCACTTCTGCAAGGATGCGCACGGCCTGATTAATTTCGACGGCACAAGCCTGTACGGACATTTGGAGCATCCCGATTGGGGCACGATGCAGTATGACATGTCCAGGGGTGAAGTGAGATCCTTCCTGGTGTCCAATGCGATCTTCTGGCTTAAGGAGTACGGCTTCGATGGTTTGAGAATTGATGCAGTCGCCAGCATGCTATACCTGGATTATTCCAGAAAGGCGGGCGAATGGAGGCCAAACAAGTACGGCGGCAGGGAGAACCTCGATAATGTGTCCTTCCTTAGGCATCTTAATGATTCTGTGGATAAGGAGGCCCCCGGAAGCCTTGTCATAGCCGAAGAATTTACCACCTGGCCCAAGGTTAGCTGGCATGTCGATGAAGGCGGGCTCGGCTTCAGCTACAAATGGAGCATGGGCTGGATGAACGACTTCCTCAGCTACATGAAGAAGGACCCCTTGTACAGGTGCCAGTATCACAACCTCCTGACTTTCTCGATGTGGTACCATTATTCGGAGAAGTTCATACTCCCTCTGTCGCATGACGAGGTAGTGCACCGCAAAGGCTCCCTTATCGGAAAGATGCCGGGCGACTATTGGCAGAAGTTCGCAAACTTGCGGCTGGCATTGGCTTTCATGATGAGCCATCCGGGCAAGAAGCTGCTTTTCATGGGGGGCGAAATTGCGCAGTTTTTGGAGTGGAGGGACTATGAGGAGCTCGATCGAAAGGTGTTAGCCTTCGAAGCCCATAGGACCCACTTGGAATACGTCAGGCAGTTGAATGCGCTTTACATTAGGGAGCCCGCATTCTGGCAGCTGGATTTATATGAAGAGGGCTTCCGTTGGATCGATGCGAACAATTCCAAGCAGAGCATTGTCTCCTTCGTAAGGGAATCCCGGACTGGAGAGATAATCGTGTGCGTACATAATTTCACTCCTGCGGCATATGAGGGCTACCGTATTGGGGTTCCCAAAGGTGGCACATACCACCAGCTGCTATCGTCAGATGAAGTTGAATTCGGCGGCTCTGGCGTCTCGAATGTTGGCGATATCGCATCAGAAGACATAGCAGCACATGGCATGCGGCATTCGCTTACTTTGAGGATACCTCCTCTCGGCTCGATCTTTCTTAAGTTGCCTGAAAAAGCTGGGGGTTTACTATTGCAGGAAAATTCATCCATACTGTAGAAGTTTATGTGATTAACAGGCGATTTAAAAATACAACAAGGACGGCACAACATGGCATTAATTACTTCCCAGGACTTTAAGGAGGCCTTTATAGAAAGGCTTCAGTCTTCTTTCGGAAAACCTCTGGAAGCTACCACTAATCGTGACAGATATACGGCCTTGGCCTCCATGGTAAGGGACATGGCCCTTAAGAATTGGGTAGAAGCCAAAGGAGATGTGCAGGCACGCGAAAAGAAGCAGGTCTATTACTTCTCCATGGAGTTCCTGCCCGGCCGTTTTCTGATATCCCACCTCATCTACCTGGGGCTCAAGGATCTGGCCGAGAAGTCGCTGGGGGATCTGGGCATAAGCTTGGAAGCCCTTTCCGAGGAGGAGCCTGACCCGGCTATTGGTACAGGAGGCCTGGGCAGGCTGGGCGCCTGTTTCCTGGACAGCATGGCATCGCTTGGGATTCCCGGGCATGGGTGTTCGATCCGATACAGGTACGGCCTCTTCAGGCAGAGGATAGTAGACGGTTACCAGGTCGAAATGCCCGACAACTGGCTTATGTACTCGAACGTATGGGAGGTCCAGAAGCCGGAAAGGGCAGTCTATGTCCGTTTCGGGGGCAATGTAAGGGCCGATTTCGTCTATGGGCGGATGGTGTTCCTCCACGAAGGATGCGAAATCGTCCGCGCCGTGCCCTATGACGTACCAATAGTCGGGTACATGAACCGTGTGGTCAACACCCTTAGGCTCTGGGAATCCGAGGCATCGACGAAGGATTTCGACTTCTCGATATTCAGCCGCGGCGAGTACTCTTCCGCAATGAAGAGCAAGCATGAGGCTGAGGCCATATCCGACATGCTATATCCCGACGATTCCAGCCCCGAGGGCAAGAAGCTGAGGCTCAAGCAGCAATACTTCCTCGTTTCGGCCGGGCTGCAGAGCATCCTGCGACATCACAAGGAGAATTTCGGGACCCTTGCCGACCTGCCTGAGCATGCAGTCATTCAAATCAATGACACGCACCCAGCCCTGTGCATCCCCGAGCTGATGCGCATCCTGATGGATGAAGAGGCGATGACATGGGAACAGGCCTGGGATATTACCAGAAGGACCGTGAACTACACCAACCACACGATCATGCCCGAAGCGCTCGAGCGCTGGTCTGAGCATATTTTCAGGAACCTGCTGCCGCGCATCTACATGATAGTCGAAGAGATGCAAAGGCGCCTCAGGCAGGAGCTGGAGTCCCTCTACCCCGGCATGCTCGACAAGCAGTCAAGGATGTTCATCCTGAAGGACGGGCATGTTTTCATGGCGAATATGGCCATCTTCGGCAGCGGAATGGTCAATGGCGTGGCGAAAGTCCACTCGGCGATCCTGAAGGAGCATCTCTTCCGCGACTTCGCAGAAGCTTATCCGGATAAGTTCACTAACATGACCAACGGCATCACTCCGAGGCGCTTCCTTGTTAAGGCCAATCCTGGGCTTACCGGGCTGATCACTTCGGCAATCGGCGAAGACTGGCTAAAAGATCCACTAAAGTTGAGGAACCTGGAGCCTCTCGCAGAGGATGCCTCTTTCAAAGAGAAGCTGGCCGCGGTGAAAAGGCAGAATAAAGCGCGCCTTGCGCAGTATGTCGCAGGCGCCACGGGGATATCGATAGACCCCGACGGGATATTCTATGTGCACATCAAACGCATCCATGCCTATAAGAGGCAGCTGATGAACGCCCTGAGCATTTTGGACACATATAACAGGCTCAAAGCCGGCGAACTGAAGGATATGCTGCCCCGCACATACATCTTCGCGGGCAAGGCGGCCCCGACATACTATCTTGCGAAGGATACCATCAAGCTAATAAGCTCCATCGCGGATATGATCAACTCCGACGCATCGGTGAATAACCTGATAAAAGTCCTGTTCCTTGAAAATTACGGGGTGTCGCTGGCAGAGCGCATCATCCCCGCTGCCGACATATCCGAGCAGATCTCAACCGCAAGCAAGGAGGCCTCCGGCACCGGCAACATGAAGCTCATGATGAACGGGGCAGTAACGCTTGGCACCATGGACGGCGCAAACATAGAGATCTTCGAAGAGGTCGGCCCGGACAATATGCTTGTATTCGGCCTGGATCCGGCAGAGGTCATGGCGCTATACAGCTCACATACCTACAGGTCCTGGGACCTGTATTGCTCCGACGACAGGATCAGGCAGGTGCTTGACCAGCTCTCCGACGGCACCTTGCCGGCCGGAAGGCATGAGTTCGACAGGATCAGGACACATCTGCTGGATGAGAACGATGAATTCCTCACTTTAAAGGATTTCCCCGCCTACCTGGAGGCAATAGACAAAGTGGAGCCCGCCTATCTCGATAAAAGCCGCTGGGGCCGCATGTCCCTTATGAATATCGCAAGATCGGGCAGGTTTTCAAGCGATCTTACCATAAGAAGGTACGCAGAAGTTTATCTGGAAGATGGGGACAATAGACTAAGAACAGGGGGAGTTAGCCATGGCTCGCAAGGAATGGATCGCAATGCTCCTTGCCGGCGGTCAGGGCAGCAGGCTCGGCGCTCTGACAAGAGACCTCGCCAAACCGGCAGTGCCCTTCGGAGGAAAGTACAGGATAATAGATTTCAGCCTGTCCAACTGCACCGCTTCCGGCATCGACACAGTCGGGGTCCTTACACAATATAAGCCCTTCATGCTTCATGAGCACGTAGGTATAGGCACTGCATGGGACCTTGCGGTAGAAGGCGGAGGCGTGAGCATCCTGCCCCCATTCACAAGGGAGAGCGGCGGAAGCTGGTATGCAGGAACCGCAAACGCCATCTATCAGAACTCTGACTTCATCGACCATTATGCCCCGGATTATGTGCTGATAATCTCAGGCGATCACATCTATGAGATGGACTACTCTCTTATGCTCGCAAGCCATAAGGCGCGCGCCGCGGATGCCACGATAGCCGTTATGGAAGTCCCTTGGGAGGAGGCCTCGCGCTTCGGGATCATGGATACTACTCCGGACGGCAGAATCACCGAATTTCATGAGAAACCCAAACAGCCCAAGAGCAACCTCGCCTCTATGGGCATATATATATTCAACTGGCAGCTTCTTAAGGAGTTCCTGGCAAAGGACGACAAGCTGGAGAGCTCATCTCACGATTTCGGGAAAGATGTCATCCCCGCAATCCTGAAAGCCCAGCGGAAGCTCTTCGCCTATCGTTTCGAAGGCTACTGGAAAGACGTTGGTACGATTGAATCGTACTACTCGGCGCATCAGGACCTGCTTGGGGAAAACCCCATATTCGACATCTGCGGCCAGGAGAAGAGGCTGCTGTCCCGCTCCCCCGTGCTGCCCCCTCATTACCTGTCTTCGTCGGCGCAGGTGCGAAACTGCATAATAACCGATGGCTGCGTTATCGAGGGAGATGTCTACAACAGCGTCCTTTTTGCAGGCGTAAGAGTAGGCCCCGGATCGGTAGTGCGCGACAGCATACTGCTACCGTCATCAAGAGTTGGTGCCGGCGTGAAGGTCGGCAGGTCGATTATCGGCGAGCATGCGGTAATCGGGGACAACTGCAGGGTGGGCTCGTGCCAGGACGTCCCTTCAAAGGATGATCCGATTACGGTCGTGGCCAGCGGCGAGGAAGTATGCATGGGCTCATGCGTGCTCCCAGGCGCGACATTGAACTCATCAACTGATCCTCACAGGAAGGAAGGTGACCCGGCATGAACGACATCCTCGGTATCATCATGGATACAAAACCCGACCTTTCGCTGGGCGAACTTACAAGGACAAGGAACCTTCCCTCCGTCCAGTTCGGCGGCAGGTACAGGCTTATCGACTTCCCCCTCTCCAATATGGTCCTATCCGGCATAAAGCATGTGGGCGTCGTGATTTACAACAAGTACAGCACGCTGCTTGAGCACCTCGGCTCAGGAATGGCTTGGGGCCTTGACAGGAAAACGGACGGGCTGAAGATACTACCGACTGCAAGCCCTGCTTTGTACAATTCCGAGATGCGCTTCGATTTGAAAGACCTTTCAATGAACCTTGACATGATAAAGAAGGCCAGGCAGAACTACGTGCTCCTTACCGGGTGCGGCCTTTTGTACAGGATTGACTATAAGCAGCTGTTGGATGCTCACGTGAACAAAGGGGCTGACATTACAATACTCTACAAGGATGAGGAGTGCGACGAGCGATACGTCTCCAATCCGGAGCGCTACCAATACCTTGAATACATGAACATAGGGCGAGATGGAAGGCTTCTGGGTACCGGTCTCAAGCCCAAAGTAGGCGACAACCATCTTTCGATGGAAACTGTCATCTTGAAAAAGGACCTGCTCATCGACTGTATTAACCTGGCCATGGCATCGGGCGGCCAGAAGGATTTGTGCGACATCGTAACCGAGAACATCAGATCATTGAGGGTTTACGGGCATCCTTTCAAGGGCTATGCCGCAAAGGTCAACACCATACTGAATTATTACGACAGCAATATGGAGCTAAAAGAGGACTGGGTTCGAAATGCCCTTTTCTATGAGAACGGGCCCGTGTTTACACGCTCTATCGACAGGCCGCCCACGAAGTACTACGACACTGCCGTCGTCAAGGACTCGATAATATCGTCTGGCTGCCACCTTCATGGCAATGTGGAGGGAAGCATCCTATCCAGGAACACTTTTATAGGCGAGGGCTCTGTCGTTAAGAACTGCGTGCTGCTCAGGCGCTGCCGTATCGAAGGCAATGTTCATATCGAGAATTCCATCCTGGACAGCGAAGTCATAATCAGCTCAGGCATCACTTTGAAGATCGACAGCTCAGGCGGCAGGCCGCTTGTAGTCGGCAAGGAAAGCCGCCTTTAAACGAAACGGGGTGTTGTTCATGTCTCCAACCAAGAAGAAGAAAGCGGAAGAGAAGCTTAAGATACTCTTTATCAGCTCGGAAGCCGTCCCATTCTGCAAGACGGGAGGCTTGGCTGACGTAGTCGGCTCCCTTGCGCCCAAACTTGCCGAAGCCGGCGCCGAAGTCAGGGTGGTACTCCCCCTTTACGGCAGCATAGGGAATGTATGGCGAGAGCGAATGACTCCCGAGGCCGAGTTCACGTTGAGCTTGGGTTGGCGAAGGCAGTACTGCGGCATTAAGACGCTAGAGCATGCCGGAATCAAATGGCATTTTGTAGACAACGAATTCTACTTCAGGAGAGAGAGCCTGTATGGTTACGGCGATGACGCAGAGAGGTTCAGCTTCCTGAGCAAAGCCGCCCTTGATATGCTTCCCTTGCTTGGGTTCAAGCCTGATGTGCTGCATTGCCATGACTGGCAGACAGCTCCGGTTTCGATTCTGATGAGCGCGGGCTACAAAGCCACCTCCCACCTCAAAGACGCCCTGTGCGTTTTCACAATCCACAGCATGGCTTACCAGGGCGTATTCCAGAAGGGCATTATAGATGACATACTCGGTCTTCCCCTTGCCGAATACTACAAGCTCGACAAGCTGGAGTTCAATGGTGCGGCAAACCTGATGAAAGGCGCCATAGTGTTCTCGGACGCAGTTACGACAGTAAGCAAGACCTACTCCGAGGAGATGAAGACAGCCTGGTATGGAGAAGGGCTGGACGGCCTGCTGAGGTTCTACTCCGATAAGCTCACCGGCATTGTAAACGGAATCGACACCCATTCGTATGATCCGGCGCACGACAGGCACATATTCATGAACTTCGACACCGAGCATATGGCGGGCAAGGAAATCAACAAGACCGGAGTCCAGCAGATGCTAGGCCTCAACCACGGCAAAGATAAAGTACTGATGGCGATAATCTCCAGGCTGGTGGCACAAAAAGGGCTGGATCTCATAATCAGGGTCGCCGAGGAAGTGCTGCAGGATCCAGAAGTGCAAATTGCGGTCCTGGGCACGGGAGACCCAAAGTATGAGGATTTCTTCAGGACTTTGGCGGCCAAGTACCCCGGAAGGGTTGCGGCCAAGATGTATTTCGACGAGGACCTGGCAAGAAAGCTTTATGCAGGTTCCGACATTTTCCTGATGCCTTCCGCCTTCGAGCCTTGCGGCCTCAGCCAGCTGATTGCCATGAGGTATGGTTCCCTGCCGCTTGTTCGTGAGACGGGCGGGCTGAAGGACACAGTCATTCCGTTCAACAAGTTCACCGGCGAGGGCACCGGTTTTAGCTTCACGAACTACAATGCGCATGAGCTTCTGGACACCATCTGGCGTTCGATCGCCGCCTTCAGGCACGAGCGTAGCACATGGGACAAGCTAATGCACAATGCGATGTCCTACGACAGCAGCTGGGAGCGCTCGGCGGCAGAATACATGGCCCTTTACAGGCGCCTTGGCGATAGATAGCGATTTGGGAAGAGGTGTTAGTATGCCAGGGACGTGGCAGAAATATGCCGGCATGAACTACACGGACGAAAACGGCTGCCTTTTCATAGACTACAGCAAGGCGGCCCAATCGGCCGACAGCTTTGACGCATATAGGGCGAAAACCTTATCGGCGCTTCAAGCCCTCGCAGAGATCGAAGCAGGTTCCATAGGCAATCCCGACGAAGGGAGGATGGTCGGACATTACTGGCTGAGAGATGCTTCCCTTTGTCCCGACCCTTCAATATCGGCGGAGATAACCGAGAACCTCTCATTCATCAAGAAGTTCGTTTCCGAGATACATTCCGGGAAGATAAAGTCCCCGTCAGGCAAGCCTTTCCAAAGCTTCGTACTGATAGGCATCGGCGGTTCAGCCCTCGGCCCCCAGCTTGTCTCAAACGCGCTTGGTTCAAGCAGCGACAGCTTGAAGGCTTATTTCCTGGACAACACGGACCCCGACGGCTTCGACAGGGTCTTCGCCTCCTTAGATGATTCCCTGGATTCGGTGCTGTTCATCGTCGTGTCCAAAAGCGGCGGGACGGCCGAGACCAGGAACGGGATGATCGAGGCCAAGAAGAGGATGGTGTCTTCCGGAAACTCTTTCGAGAAGCAGGCCATAGCTGTGACGCAAAGGGGCAGCGCGCTGGATAGGACAGCCGAGACTGAAGGATGGCTGGCAAGGCTTCCCATGTGGGATTGGGTGGGCGGACGTACTTCCCTCATGTCGGCAGTCGGGCTTCTTCCCGCCGCCTTGCAGGGCGTGGATATTGACGCCCTCCTCGATGGGGCAAAATACTGCGATTCACTAGGCAGATCGCCCAATTGGAGGAAGAACCCTTCAATGATAATTGCCCTCTCCTGGCTTATTGCAACAGAGGGGAAATCCAAGCGCTCACTTGTCGTATTGCCGTACAAGGACAGGTTCGCCCTCTTTGCGAAGTATCTGCAGCAGCTGATAATGGAATCTCTGGGCAAGGAGCTTGATCAGAAAGGCAACAAGGTGAACCAGGGCATAACGATCTTCGGCAATAAGGGATCAACCGACCAGCACTCCTATGTTCAGCAGTTGGTCGAGGGGCCAGATCACTACCTGGTCACCTTCGTCGAGGTGCTTCGAGACAGGCTGGGTCCCTCCATGCTAGTGGACGGCAAGAACACGAGCGGCGATTACCTGACAGCCTTCATGTCAGGCACTAGGCAGGCGCTTGCCATGAAGAACCGCCCATCTATAGTCCTGACGGTGCCGGAGGCGAATGCCTATTACCTGGGCTTGCTCATTGCTCTTTTCGAAAGAAGCGTCGGATTCTACGCCTCGATGGTAGGCGTCAATGCCTATCACCAGCCTGGCGTAGAGGCCGGAAAATTGAGCGCGGGCCAGGCACTTCTATGTCTTGAAGGCGCATTGGAATTCCTGTCCGGGCACAGGAGCGAAAGGTTCACGGCAATAGAGATTGCCGAAGCTATCGGAAGGAAGGATGACGCCGAGGCCGTGTTCCTCATGCTCAGGCACGCCTCCTATAATGAGGACAGGGACGTCCGGATGGAGGCCTTCTCCCCCGCCGATGCCAGGTTCTGGATGCCTTAGGTCCAAAAGAAATCCAGTGGCCGCCACTGCAGAGATTATCATCTGCCGTGGCGGCCATTTTCTTGATCCATCTACTTTCAAGGGGTTCGGCCAGGGCTATCCCCTGCCCTCCACAATTTCCTTTGAAGCGGATTTTAGATGCTCTGCTTTTGCGGCAGCCTGCCTCTTCTCCTTCGCTTTGGCCCCAACGTAGATTTTCAGCTTGGGCTCCGTCCCTGACGGCCTAATACATACCCAGGATCCGTCCTCAAGCATGTACTTAAGTACGTTGGATGAAGGAAGCCCGGTGGGTTGCCCGTCTCTGCCATCAGAGTAGCTGATCTTGCCGGATTCATAATCGGCCGTCGAAACGATCCTATTGGCACCGATTACGAACGGAGGCTCATGCCTCAAAGAGGACATGATCCTTGCAATCTTATTCTGACCTTCAATCCCGGCCAGGCTTATGTTTACAACCTCATCCACGAAGAACCCGTGCTCCTCATAGAGTGCATCGAGCCTGCCGCCCAAGGTAAGGCCCTCATCTACAAGGGATGCTGCCATCTCTGCTACCAGTAGCGCAATTTGTACGGCATCCTTATCCCTGACGAAGCCTCCTGCAAGATAGCCATAGCTTTCTTCGTAGCCGAAAATGAAGGTCCTCTCTTTCGTCTTTTCGTACCTGTCTATTAGTTCCCCTATGTACTTGAAGCCGGTAAGCACATCTATGACTTCGACGCCGGCCTTCCTTGCAATCGACGCCCCAAGGTCGGAAGTCACTATTGTCTTAATCATGACTCCGTTTTTAATAGAACCCGCCTTGCTGCCGGCCCTTCTGAGCAGGTAATCTATGAGAAGCCCGCCCATCTGGTTTCCGGTGATAAGCCTGAATGTTCCGTCTTTTTCGCGGCTCATGGCTCCGAGCCTGTCAGCATCCGGATCGGTCGCGATAATTAGGTCGGCGCCGCATGCTTTCGCCAGTTCCAAGCCCTTCTTGTACACCTCAGGCTCCTCAGGGTTAGGCTTGGCGACCGTGCTGAACTCGGTGTCCGGCACCATCTGTTCTTCAACATACCTGATGCCCGTAAAGCCTGCCCTGCTAAGGGCCTCCGGAACCAGCTTCGAGCCCGTTCCGTGCAAAGGCGTATAGACAATCGGCATTTTGGCATGCCTCAATATCGCCTGTTTATTGGCAAGAAGTCCAAGCACTGCATCCATGTACAGATCCTTGGTATCATCTCCGAGCGGCTCTATCAGACCTGCTTTTACTGCCTTGTCAAAATCCATGGTCTCTATTGTAAGCTCGTCTTCAATCCCGTTGAACTCGTCCATAAGCGGATAGGCGAACTCCTCGACTACCTGCCCGCCGTGCTCCCAATAGACTTTGTAGCCGTTATACTCCTTCGGATTGTGGCTTGCCGTCACCATGACTCCGGCGCTTGCCTTCTTCAGCAGAACTGCGAAAGATAGCAGCGGCACCGGCTGCATCTGGTCGAATATCAGGGATTTTATGCCGTTATTCGCAAATACTTTGGCGGCTTCTTCGGCAAAGCGCCTGGACTGTCGCCTGCTGTCGTAAGAAATGGCTATCGACCAGGGTTTCCTGACGCTTTTTATTATGTAACGGGCAAGGCCCAAGGAAGCTTTACGAACCGTGTAGATGTTCATCCTGTTGGTGCCCGCTCCGATGATCCCCCTCAGGCCGGCCGTGCCGAACTCCAACCCCTGTCCAAAGGCCTCTTCTATCAAATTGGCCTTCCCCTTCATCGCCTCGATCTCATACCTCAGCTCCAAATCCAGGCCAGTGTAATCATGCCATCTATTGTAGTTCTGCTGTGCTCTCGTCAAGACCGGCACCTCCGCTCGTTTAAAGGACCGAAGAGATAATATCCTCATAAACCACAAGGGCCGCACCCAGCCCCACTATTTCGGGGCCAAGCATGGACCTTTCCACCTTCCATTGAGCCAGCGGCCAGGCATATTTTGCCAGTGTTTCATTAAGAGATTCCGAGAAGAGGTCGTATGCCGCCGATACGCCGCCGTACAGTGTAATAAGCTCCGGTTCCATCAAGTTGACTATATAGCTCAAACCTAGGCCGAGCCAATGGCCCGTCTCTTTGAAAAGGCCAAGCGCCTCTTCGTCGCCGTTCATCGCCATCTGTGCAATCTCTACGACGGCCGCCCTTGTTCCAGTGCGCTCAAGCCACTTCGCCTGCATGGCTACTCCTGACGCCTCGGCCTCCAGGCAACCTACTTTTCCGCAGCCGCAAAGCCTCCCGTCAGATTGGTTCACGATTATATGCCCGAACTCGCCAGCAGTATTGCTGGCCCCTCTTACAACGCCCTGGTTGATGTAGGAGCCCGCGCTTACTCCGGTGCCCACGGTGACAGAGACTACGGATTCTTCACGCCTTTTGGAGTGTTTTGGGCCTCCGGCTAGCTTCTCAGCTACGACTGCGGCCTTGCAGTCATGCTCCAGCATCATCCTTACGCCTTCCCATTTCATCCTGTATCTATCAGGAAGCAGGCCCCCCGCGTCAAGGCCCGAGAGGAACTGTATGTTGGGGGTAAACAGCACTTTCCCTTTGATCGGGTCAACAGTGCCGGGTAAAGCAATTCCGATGCCAAGTATCCTTTTGGGGCTGGCAGATGCCATTGTGCCGTCAAGGGCCTTTCCGAGGTTATCCCTAAATAATTCGATATCCTGACCCCTGTCCTCGCTCCTGAAGCTTCCTGCAACTGGCATGAAGGCAAAGTCTATGAGCATTGATTTTGCGGATGTGCCCCCGATGTCTATCCCCAGAAGATAGCCGTACTCGGAGTCAATGGCAACTCCATGCCTGTCTTTATACACCAAGCCGTTTTTTATCAGGTCCTCAAGCGCCTGCAGTGAAGCCGGGTCATCTCCATGCCAGCTGCCTGCCCCCTGCCTTACGGCTTCGAGGACACGTGCGTGTTCTCGGTTGAAACCTTTGAAGAAGATGCCCTTTTCGCTCATTCAACCACCTCATCATCGCCCATATCTGTCTCTGCATCGCTCATCGCTTCGCCTATCACATCAACGGGTTCTGCTTCTACATCAACGCCCGATACGAATGGTAAGGCCTTTTTGATCAGGGCTTCTATCCTGTCTGCGGCGGAATGCGATTCGAACAGGCTAATGGAAGGGTCCATTCCGACGACGACCTCCACATATACGAAGCCGCCGTACTTCCTTGCGGTTGCCTCCTTAAGGGTGAACTTGCCGCTTCTTGCTGGCACGGCCTCAAGCACTTTCTTGATGGAGCCGATAAGCTGGGGATCGAGTTTCTCCTCCAGAAGCTCTGCGATCGAAGTCCACCAGAGCTGAAGGCCCATCCAGGCCAATGCGGCGCCGATCATCATGCCCATCACAGGGTCCAGGGCGGGCACCCACAACATGCCGATCAAAGCTCCGAGCATCGCCCCGGCGGCAACTCCCATATCTATCCTCTGATTTATGGCCTCCGTCATTATCGCGCTGTTGTGCGTCCTGGCGGCCGCCCTTCTGGTCACTATATAGGCATATTCCTTGATTATTATTGAAATGGCGGCGATGAGGATGGCAGGCCATCTCGGCCTTGCATAATCCCCGGTTATCAAATTCACTGCATTGCCCCTGGAAATCACTATTCCGAAAATAACCAGAAGCGTGGCTACAAGCCTTGAGAACATCACGCCAAGCTTGCTCTGCACGAAGAACTTCTGCTTGTCGGCGCGCCTTGTCGCAAGCCTCATGGCGGTTAGAGTTGAGACGGTCGTTAAGGCCGTCATCGTAGTCAGTATCGAGCTTGAAACCAAAGCGGCGCTCATCGAGCTTATGCCGAAGACAAGCTTCACCGCCGCTAGCGGTATGTTTATCGCCAGGAGCAGTATAAGGGCTTTGGCCCCGATGGAATACCTCTCCTCAATTGTCTGCAAAGAGTACCTCCGCGTCCTTTACGAGGCGGACTTGCCTTTTAGAATATAATACCACCTAAGCCCCCGATGTTCCTGCCTGCTGGCCGCATTCAACTTGAGCCCAGGCCACACAGTTGCTGCTACAGGCCGCTCTTAATCTTTTCGGGCCTTGGCTCAACTAAGTAACTTCCCCGAAAACGAGTACATGGTCCATCTTATGAGCTCGGCTGCTGTGATTCTACAATAATAACGATTGCCTATCTGATTCTGATTTCTTTGCCTGTATCTATTACCCTCAATAATCACGAATTGCTTAAAAAACGAATGCATCTTCAAGATTCTTGCCATCACTATGGGATTAAAGGGAACCCACATCGTTCAATGACCAGCTGGTTGTCCATGCATCTCATGTAAATGAATAAAGGCTGCATTTAGTGCAGCCTTTCGAAATGATCCCCTATCCATTTCCCTGATGTGTTTTCGTTTCCTTAACTTGGTTTCATCCTGAAACCGCTGGTTAAAACTTGAGCCCGATAGCCGTTCCTATTGTTTTAGTAGGAATGGCGCAGGTCGCAATACTATTCACTTGTTCGGCACATTACTTCGGTTTGACCTCGGCATCGTTGGGAAAGCCAATCTCTTCCCAGTATCCAAGGTACTTGGAATCGGTGGAGATCTCCATGCCGATAACCCACCTGGCCCATTTGTAGCCCAGCTTGTCCTCCGCCACAACAATCAAAGGGAAACCCAGTTTAATCGGCAGCACTGCATTATTCGCCCTATATGCCACGATCATCTCCTTGGCTTTGATCTCTGAAATGGGCAATGAAGTGGTGTAGCCGTCCGATGAGTGGAATATGACTACTTCGCTGCCGTCCTTGATCCCCGCTGTCGATATGAGGTCCATGATCCTCGTACCAACCCAAAGGACCGATGCATCCCAGCCTTCGACGCAGTAAAGCACGGAGTATCTTTCAATTCCGCCTTTTCGAATGATGTCTTCATAGCTGTAGCTAATCTCCTTAGAAACGTTGCCGTAGACTTTAAGCCTGTACAATCCTATATCGATATATTGAGGGCCTTTTATGGAGTTGTCAGGCAGGCTGGAAAGGTCCGTGAGCTTCACTTCAGGGACTTCAAAATCGCGCGTCGCCTGAGCACCTGCAGCCTCAATCATGCCGCTTACAGCAAGCAGCATTACGACTGCTATTAGCAGAAATGCCTTCCTTTGGAATGACCTCATATAACCTCCGCGCCTCTCTACAGTGAGAAGTCTGCTTTCGCAGCCCATGTATGCTTGCTGTTAATCGAGAATGACCTCTCATTCCCTGCCAGCACCAGTGAGTAAATGGAGCCTTCCTCCAAGCCTTTGAGCGCAAACCCGTCCGCAAACGAAAGCGGGTATGACGAACTCGAAGTAAGTAATCCCGTCGGACTGCACGATGGCATGTTCGATGACGGCCTGCTTGGCTGCTGCGGAATGCGACCATCCTTTGCCAAGGTCATTTCTCACGGCGGCCTTTCCTGCGGCATCCAAATACCCGATTATCATATTGGAGCCGTCCATTCCCTTGCCCTG
Organism: uncultured Bacillota bacterium; assembly: GCA_963823655.1. Classification (GTDB taxonomy): domain Bacteria; phylum Bacillota; class DTU025; order DTU025; family MWDF01; genus MWDF01. Next base: position 4,297 of record CAWGMK010000013.1, on the reverse strand, counting down.
CTTGTTGAATGCCACGGCGATCCATCCTGAACCTTTCATGCTTGCCAATACGAATACCCTGTCCTGCCAGAATGCCATCTTCACGCTGCCCTTGCCCAAAGTAAGCGCAGTTGCTGCATACCCATTATCTATACCGTCTACGATCAGCTTCTCCGCTACCTTCTCAGCCTTGTAAGGGGCGGCGATAGCAGCACCTGTGCCCAATGCGGAAAGTGCCAATATCACCGACACTATGAAAACGGCAATATTCCTCACACTGTTGCCTCTACTCATCTGGACCTCCTAATAAAGCATGGGACTGTCCAAAAAGAAAAGGGCAGTCCCTTTCTTTATGCACGAAGTAGTTCATTAAAACGACAGCTAAACTATTAAATCAACCTCCGAAATATGAGATAATACCTGTATAGAAGCCTTATCGGAGGTATGTTTATGGCGAAGAGACATAACAAGGTGGTTTTCAAGCCATACGATGCCATGCAACTGGCATTGCCCATGGAGATGAGTATCAGGATCCCGGAGAACCATCTCTGCAGGGTAATTGATGCAGCAGTGGAAGGTATGGCGCTTAAGCATCTTGACAGTATGTACAAAGGTGGCGGTACGAGCAGCTACAATCCAAGGATGATGCTGAAGCTGCTGATGTACGCATATGCACAAAAGATATGGTCAAGCCGTCAAATAGCCAAGGCGGCCAGGGAGAACATACACTTCATGTGGCTGGCGAGGGGAAACGAGCCTGACTTCAGGACGCTTAACAGGTTTCGCGGCCAGCTTAAGGAAGTAGTAAGCGACACATTCAGGGAACTGATACTCTACCTTGGTTCCAAAGGCAAACTCAAGCTGGAGAACTACTTCCTTGATGGCACGAAGATCGAGGCCAACGCAAGCAAGTACAGCTTCGTATGGAGGAAGTCGGTAGAGAAGAACAGGGACAAGCTGGCAGAGAAGGTAAAGGCCCTTATGGACGAGATAGACCACACTAACGAGATAGAAGACGAGATGTACGGGGACGATGATCTGATCCAGACGGTCAAGGATGATCCCGAGGCGATAAAGGACCTCATCGACAGATTGAATAAGAAGCTGGAGGAAAAGGACAAGAAGAGCACAAAGATAACACGCAAGATAGTCAAGAAGCTGGATAAGGACATGCTTGTAAGGGCTCGGCGATACCAAAGTCAACTGAAGGACATCGGGGATAATCGCCGCAGCATGAGCTGTACGGACAAGGATGCCACCTTCATGAGGATGAAGGAAGACCACATGCTTAACGGACAGCTCAAAGCCGGTTACAATCTGCAGATAGGCACAGAAGGCAGATATGTGGTGGATTATGGACTGAGCCAGGATAAAAACGACATGAACAGCCTTAAGCCTAGCCTTGAGAGGTACAGACAAGCATACGGGAAGTACCCGGACAGGGTAATAGCGGATGCCGGTTACGGTAGCGAAGAGAACTACGAATTCATGGAAAATGCAGACGTGGAAGCATGTGTGAAGTACCAGAGCTTCCATCAGGAACAGAAAAGATCGTATGCCAAAGACCCCTGCCGCAAGGAAAACATGAGCTATGATATGCAAGAAGATGCCTACATCTGCAGGTACGGCGGCAAGTTTCTGTACAAGTACTCAAGTCAAAGAAAGTCAATCAGGGGATATGTATCCAACATCAAGTCCTACATCTGCGAACAATGCAACCAATGTCCGCATAGGAGTAAAGACATTGTTTACAGATCAGTCAAGCTTGATGTAAATGAGAATCTCGAAAGACACAAAACAAAAGCCAGCAACTTGTTGCGCTCCCCCGAAGGCATTAAAATGCGAGGGCTACGCTGTATAGAGCCAGAATTCGTCTTCAGTGTAATCAAGCATGCGATGGGATTTACCCGTTTCAAGCTTAGAGGCCTGAAGAAAGTAAGCATAGAAGCCGGACTGTTGTTCATGGCATACAACATGAAAAGGTATGCCATGCAGGTCTAAATGATGTAGAACGAGGCTGTTTCAGCTCAATAGATAGACGAATGCCAGGCTTTTTGGGGCCTGGCATTTTTTAGTTCTGTTTTTGAGAGGCTGTCCAAATCGAAAACTATCATGTTTAGGGACAGTCCCTTCCTACTTAGCGGGGATTTCGTTTTTGCTCTGACTTTTAAGATAAGTTCAGTTTTAATTCGGACTAACCCATAACCCAGCCGAGCCCCAGCTCCTCAAGTTTCGTCGGAGTGATTGCCGGTTGCTGCGTTCCAGCCCATGATCTCGTAATACTGCTTCTTCGCGGCCTCGAATTCTCCCCTGTCTATCCGGTTGCCTTCGGTTATCCCGCCAATCAGAGGCTTGAATATCCTCTCGGGCAGCGTATCTTCCTTCGCCGACATCCCCTCGCGGGCGTTGAATACCCTCAGCATGTATTGATTCGGCGCTCCCCCAGCTGCATCAGCTCCCAGAGGGTAGTAGACCAGCCCGTCGCCGCGTTTACCAGCTTTACCAAGTCGTCCAACCCGTAAAGGAGGTTAATGCCGAAGCAGAACTTGGCAGAGATCAAGTAAATCCAAAGCGCTGTACAGCGTCTGCGTGTAACCCACAGCTTGGCCTTCTCGAAGTTGAGCTTCATCCATGGGCACCGTCTTCGAGAAGCCCAGAGTCTTCATGGCCTCAGGAAGGTCCTCCGATGAGATTGAGCCGTCGTGCTGGTGCGACTGGTGGTCTGCGCCGAACGGGTTTGTAGAATAGGCGAGCGCCAAAGACGCCTTGATTTCTGGGCATGTGCGCCGGGAACTCCTGCTTTTTCGAGCAGATGGTGAAGTGCTGGGCCCCTTTGCCAAGCTTCTCTGCCGCTCTGTAGGAGCCCTCTGCAAGCAGGCCGCCGAAACCTTTTCGATCCTTAATCATCTCGATCATGCCAAGCGCCGCGTCCGCATTGCCGAACCTTAGATCCAGCCCGCCCGTATCCTCAAGCCCAATAATTCCGGCTTCGAAGCAGTCCATGGCGAATGCGAGGGTGCCGCCTGTAGATATCGTGTCCAGCCCGTACCTGTTGCACAGCTCGGTCGCCTTGGCCACCGCCGGAAGGCTGCCTATTGCGAGATATGAACCGAGGGCGGCAATGGATTCATACTCCGGCCCGCCGTATTCAGGGTCAATCTCATAGGGCTCGCTTGCCTCTACCACGCGCTTGCACCTTACGGCACATGCCCAGCATAATTCGTTCTTCTTAAGTATCGTCTTGTTCATGTGATCGCCCGATATCTCCTCGGCGTGCTCGAAGGAGCCTGACGTCCAGTTCTTGGTGGGCAGGCCGCCTATGGTCTGGTTGACCGTGACGACGCCCGCCGTCCCAAGCTCCCTAAGGAACTTCGATGTACCGTGGTCGACCGACCTCTTGGCCCCCGACTGAGCCAACGCCATTATTGCCTCTCGGTCCGCAAACTCAGGCGCCTTCGTGCCGCGAACGGCAATCGCCTTAAGGTTCTTGGAACCCATGACGGCGCCCATGCCGGTCCTGCCGTTCTAGTGCTTGAGCTCGTTGGCTATGCAGGCATACCTAACCAGCCTCTCGCCTGCGGGCCCGATGACCGCCACCCTGACTTTCTTATCGCCGAGCCTATGCCTTATCTTCTCCTGCGCCTGCCCCGTCTCAAGACCCCAAAGGTCGGAGGCGTCCATCAGCTCATACTGCCCGTCATGTATCCATAGGAACTTGGGCTTCGCAGACCTCCCAGTGAAGACTATGCGTCGAAACCTGCATATTTGAGCTCCGTGCCCCAGAAGCCTCCGGCCTGGCTGTCGCCCAAAGCCCCTGTTAGAGGCGACTTGGCAGTGACGTTGAACCTGGAGGCGCCGCTAAGTGGCGCACCCGTCGCGGCGGAAGCCGCGAACACAAGGACATTTGCGGGGTCGTATGCGTCCGTGCCCGGCTTGATGCCTTTTAGCGCGTAGTAGGCACCGATGGCGCTGCCTCCCATGTACTTCCTGTAGAAGGCCTCATCCGGCACCTCCACCGAGAAACTTCCGCCGGTCAAATCGACATGTAGGATCTTTCCGCAGTAGCCTTTCATTGGCCACCTCCTGTTTTTGACTAATTTGCTAGATTTACATAAAATATTCGTTGCTATGGTCTGTCGGGCATGTTCTGTTCTATATTTAAATCAGTACCAATATCAAAGCTTTCGGAGGTATGCCCATGGACCGCAGGGAATTTCAGGAAGGTTTCCGTGTGCGCGATGCTCTTAAGCTGCCGTGCCTCGAAGGTGCCAAGGTAATCGCCGGAGAGGGAGGGCTTGATCGAGAGCTTCGCTCAGTC
>CAWGMK010000012.1:0-167027 GCA_963823655.1 uncultured Bacillota bacterium | reverse complement strand
TTTTATTGTGAATTATGTTTTTTTTCGATGATCTGCTCGTCAGTCATTCCTTCCGGTTCAAATCCAGCTGATTTGCATTAAAACCAAATTTTAGCCAGTTTGCAAGCAATGTCAATATAATCGAAGGTTTCGATAAGTTCATTTCCAATGGCTAAAATTCCATGCTTTTCCCATGCGACAATATCATGTAATTTGAATTTTTCGATAGTAAGCTGGGCAATTTCTTGTGTTCCTGATAAATTATATGGTACAAAACCAACACCTTTTGGTATAAACTCTATAGCCTCGGGGTGCAGATACCCCATAAAATACGGTTTAAATCTTCTGTGCTATTTATTTTATTGTAATGTGTCAATGCGATAATCTCAGTAGCATGTGTATGCATAATGACCTTTTCATTGCTTCCTCTTTCAGCAATCATGTTGTGAATGCCCATGTGTGAAGCAAATTCAGAACTTGGCTGTATATTTTCTCTGCCTTTTTTTATCAAATAACAGGCATTGCCTGAATCATTTACTTGAATAAACAAGCCATTTGATGTGGCTGATATGGAGACATCCTGCATGCGTGTACCAGTACCTGTTATATAAAAGCACTTTCCTTTCAAAGCTGGGTATCTACATCAAACTTTTTGGCATTTGTAAACAAGATTTCATCCATAATAGAGTCAGGAAGTTTGATGGAAATATTGCCTGCATTTTTTTCAGACCAACCTCTTTCCCACAGCATGCCCGCAACTTTTTGAACATCGTTCAAAATCAGTTCTATTTCATGATATCGTCTAAAAAACTTTTCCATTTTAAAATAGATGCAATAGTTTTCTATTCAGGAGTAATAACCTGAAGGCCGCTACGGCCTCAGCAGCCTGCTCAAGCTTGTATCTCCTGGTTATAATCGGAGTGGCAAGCACCTTCCTGTACTCCACCCATCTTATTGCCCTGAGGAAATGCTTTTGCAGAAGAGCCACGTCTCCGTAGATAGTCAGGCCTTCACGGATGATCTGTATCGGCCTTATAGTTGCTTCAGGATAAAGCCCGAATGCAGAGATGCGGCCTTTGGATGCGGCGACGTCGATTGCAAGGCCGATGGCGGAAGGATGGCTTGCCGTCTCGATGACTACATCGGCGCCCAGTCCCTTCGTATACTCCCTGACCTTGGCGACGGGATCCTCCTTGCCGATTGTTATGCAATGGTCAGCTCCCAGCTTCTTGGCTATTTCGAACCTGAAGGTGTCCTTCTCTATGCCGATCATGATAACTTTGGCACAGCCTGCGGACTTAAGAGCCTGCAAGTGCAGAAGCCCTATGGAACCGGGGCCGATTATTGCACGCGGTGTCGCCCACAAGTGGCTTCACATGGCTGATGGACCTGACTGTAAGGCTTATCGGCTCAAGGAATGCCGCATTGGCGAAGGATACGTTATCGGGAAGCTTGTGGGCCAGTTCCGACTTTATTTTGATGTACTCTGCGAAAGTGCCGTCTGTAGTGATGCCGTAATGTCCCCAGTCAGAGCACATGTTCTTGTTGCCGTTCCTGCAGTTTTCGCATTTGCCGCAGCCGAACAGGACCTCAAAACCGACCCTGTCGCCTACGGCGACATCCGAAACGCCGGCTCCAAGCTCTACGACTACACCTGCGCCCTCATGCCCCATCACCATCGGGTAAGGCACGGGCTTGCGACCTTTGTACTTGCCGTCAAGGATGGAAATGTCGCTGTAGCAAATGCCGGTCGCCTTGATCTGCACTAGAATCTCGCCAGGCCCTGGTTTGGGAACGGGAACGTCCATTACCCTCATGTCTCCGGGTTCAGCGCTGTACTTGATAATTGCCTTCATATTACACATCCTTTTCGAGAGAAATTCCCTCGATTGTCTTTATCACTTTGCCTATCGGGCGAATCCAGTCAGCCTAGGCAACCACATGCTGATAGGTTCGATATATGTGACCATCAGCAGGACGATGACCTCGACGATGACAAAAGGCCAGATTTGTCGCGAGATCCTATCAAGCGAAATCTTCGCCATGCTACAGCTTACATACAAGCTCAGCCCGAGTGGCGGAGTGATAAGGCCTATCATCAGGTTCAAGACGATGATTATGCCCAGCATTATGGGGTGTATCCCTGAGCCCTTCATGATCTCGAGAATTATCGGCACTGTAAGTACCATCGCGGCTGTGCCTTCCATGAAGCAGCCGAGGACAAGCAATACCGCGTTGATTATCAAAAGAAGAATCGCAGGGTTAGATACCTGGGAAGTAAGCGCTATGGAGACTTTCTGAGGTATCTGTTCGATCGCCATCAACCAGTTGAATATGTTCGCGGTCGCCATTACCAGGAACACTATACCCATTGTCCTTGAGGAGTTCAGAAGCAACTTGGGCAGCTTGCTGAGCTTCAGGTTCCTGAAAACGACGAAGCCGATGAACAGAGCGTAGACCACGGCAACGGCAGATGCTTCGGTGGCGGTGAATATGCCGCCATTATTCCGCCGAGAATGATAATCGGCATTGCGAGTGCAACCATCGCTTTGTAGGTGGCAACTATGATCTCCTTAAGAGTCGCCCTCCTGCTGTTCGCAGGATACCCTCTCCTGATGGAGATTATATAGATGACGATCATAAGCCCTACTGCAAGGATAACGCCCGGCACCAATCCGGCCATGAACAGGCCTCCGACGGAGACGCCGGTAATCAGCCCGTATACGACGAAAGGTATGCTGGGCGGGATGATCGGCCCGATTACGGAGGCAGATGCGACCACGGCCGCGCTGAAGCCCACATCAAAGCCCTTCTCTACCATTGAAGGTATGAGCATTGACCCGAGAGCAGAGGCGTCCGCTATCGCAGAGCCGGTGATTCCGGAGAAGAAGCACTCGGCGACGACATTGACGTGCCCAAGGCCGCCTCTGATATGCCCGACCAGGGTATCTGCGAACTTGACCAATCTCTGCGTTATGCCCGTCTCGCCCATCAAGTCGCCGGCTATGCAGAAGAAAGGTATAGCCATGATAGGGAAGTTGTCCACGCCTGTGAACATCCTTGCCGCTATCGTGCTTAATCCATATCCTTTTGCCAGCAGTGTCACCAATGAGCCTATACCAAGGCCAAAGCCGATAGGTATGCCGGCCAACATTGTCACGAAGAATGCGAAAAAGCCGTAGACCATATTATCTCATCGCTCCTTTCGTTTATCGGGTTTTCTTGCCCGTTGAATAATCGACCAGGAGCTTCACATTCTCCATGAACATCAGGAAAGCACCGATCGTGACAGCAAGATATGGGTATACCATCGGCACCTGGGTCGCAGGTGATCTCTGTATGCTTAAAATCCTTGTGTATTTGACGGCTTCAGTGAATACCACAAAGAGGAATATCCCAATTACGATATGTGAGACGATTTTCACTACTTTCCTTCCGCCGGCGGGCAGCCAGTTTACGACGAACTCCACGCCTACGTGCTGCTCGTCTCTTAGGACCATGCCCATGGAAAGATATGCGACCCATATCATTAGATACCTTGATACTTCCTCTACCCAGGCTATTGCGTTGTTGAGGACATAACGGTAGAACACGCCGACCGAGACATCGATGATCATTAGGATAAGGATTCCTACGATGAGATAATCAACCACCCTGTTGATATTGTCGTAGAACCATTTGATTATCCGCATAGCAAATACCTCACTTATTTAGCGCTTCCGAAGGAATGCTGGCTGACCAACGCAACTTTGCGAACGCATCTATGCGAACTTTCTTTACACATAATGCATTTACGGGTAACGCATTTTGCGCGCCGGGGAAGGTGTAACCCCTCCCCGGCATCAACCATTATTCTTTCAGGTTATTTCGATGCGTCTGCGACTGCCTTGAGCAGCTCGTCAATCAACTTGGGATCTACTTGGGTCTTGAGGTAATCTACTACCGGCTGCTGGGTGGCCTTCTTGAACTCGGCCATCTGGGCTGCTGTCGGCTGGTAGATCTCCATGCCGTTCTTTGCGCAGGTCTCAAGGCCTGTCGCTGACAGGAGCTGCTGCATGCCGCGCCCTACTGTGGCCGACACTTTGGCTGCTTCCTTGACTATTTCCTGGAGGTCCGCATCGAGGCTCTTCAGGAACTTCTCGTTGATTACGAACCAGTCGACGCCGTATACGTGGCCGTCGAGGGTCAGATACTTCTGGACTTCGTAGATCTTCGCGAACACTATCGTGGAGATCGGGTTCTCATGTCCGTCGACGACCTTGGTCTGAAGCGCTGTGTAGGTCTCGGTCCATGCGATAGGGGTGGGGCTTCCGCCCAATGACTTGATCAGGGTTACGTAAACGGGGGTCTCCTGTACTCTTACCTTGAGGCCTTTTACGTCTTCGGGTGACTTGATGGGCCTCTTGGAGTTGGTGAAATGCCTGAAGCCGACTTCGGCGAATGCGAGGTTCCTCATGCCGGTGCGAGCCAGGAACATGTCTGACAGCTTCTGGCCGAACGGGCCGTCAAGGACTTCCCATGCTACTGTTGCGGACGGGAAGAGGTACGGGATGTCGGTTATCATGGACTCTTTGAAGAAGCTTCCGATGACGCCCGATGCGATGCCTGCCTGGACTGTTCCGGCCTGCACTGCTTCGACGTACTCGCGCTCGGCGCCGAGCTGGCCTGCTCCGAAGACCTGTACTTCAAGCCTGCCGCCGCTCTGGGCGTTTACCATGTTGGCGAACGCTATGCACTGCGCATGCTTTCTTGAGGTCGTGATGTCTACTGCGTCAGCGTGTGCCAGTTTCAGGATAACCTTGGTGGCCGCGATACCAGTCGTGGAAAGTGCGAACATTGCGAGAATCATGCCTACTACAAGTACTCTAATTAGCAGGTTCCGCTTCATTTCGATTTCCCTCCTTGTAATTTGGATTACTCTGGATCTTCTTGGGTGCGAGCTACCATTCTACTTGACGCAACACTCATAAACCTCTTAACCATTTCGGGTTCTTTATGTACGTTGCCGCCTTTCGAAACCGGGGCGCAGTTAGTTCTCAAGTTTTGACTATTCCGCATCTTAGCTTATTAACCCCGGCACTAATGACGACGCATTACGTCCCTCATTTGTTTGTTCTCCGCGCGGGGCTTCCCCCGTTTTACCCTATTAGGATGGCCAGCCGAGTATGTAAAGGTGCTTGCCGCCCTTTTCGGGGCCCTTTAGTATGGCTTCTACTGTCTCTTTGTCCCTCTGCGTTACCATGTCGATTGGAGGAAGCACGCCGACGGGGAACTTCGCCATTATGTCGTCGTGCAGCTTGACCATGTAATCGCAGACTCTTTCCACTGCGCTGTAAGCCTTGGTTGCCTCGGCCAGTGTCGCCTTGCCAAGGACGCCCTCCGGGTACTCGATGCACTCGATGCCGCTTCAGCCTACATGGCAATGTCCGGGTATCGGGTTTCCGTAGATGTCCCCGCCCCTGTCTACATGCCCTGCCGGCAGGAAGCCGTGGACGGTTGTGTCCTCAGCGTGCGCCATGTCGCAAAGCTCGGGGAACAGCGCAAGCGAAAGGGAGGTCTCGGCCTCGTCGGCATGCTGGAAGGGTGTCTCGAACGGGCCGCCGTGGGCCTTGTCCATGAGAGTCTGTCCCATTACCCTGGGCAGGTCCAGGAAGATGAGCACTGCGGGCACCTGGAACTTCTTGCCCCACTCCTGGAGCGCTGAAGGTATTGCGTACTCCTGGCCGTGCAGGCTTATGAATATCTGCTTGCGGAAGCCCGTGTTCCAGAAGCCGGATATCATCGACCTGATATAGGCGTTGAATACGTCATCCGGTATCGCCACCGTGCCGGGCTGGCCGATGTGCTTGAAGGGATGGGATCCGTACCATAGCGGCTCTGCCACCGTGCATCCGGTGCGCTCGGCGACCATCTCGGCCATCCTCGTCACCAGGAAAGTATCCTCGCCGTACGGTCCCGCCTTGCCGTGGTTCTCCGTGGAGCCGATAGGCACTATAAGGATGTCGTTCTTCTTGAGCCTGTCCTCCACGTCATATTTGGTCATCGTCTGGAAGTAGATCTTGGAGGGCCTGTCCATATGCCCCTCCCTGCGCGGGAGATTCCAGTTGCCCATTTCATTCACCTCAACGCTTATTTTTTCCTGTGGCTGTCCAGCTGCGGGGAGTAGATCCACACGAACTTCAGGACTTCGTCCCCCGTATTGACTATCTTATGCATCTCTCCCGGCGGGTTATAGACGCAGATCCCCTCGTGAAGGTCTATCTCCTGGTCCTTCGTTATGAACTTGCCCTTGCCGGAAAGGAAGTACATTACCTCTTCTTCCTTCTCGTGCTTATGCTCAGGGACCATGCCGCCCGGATATGTTTCGTTGACGCCCATGGCCAGGTTCTGTGCACCGCAAGTCGCCTCAGATACCAGGATCCAGGACTTTCTGGGGGGCTCTCGCAGCTGTCCTTCGACATTCTTTATGTCGACCCATTTCAGTCCGCTCATTTTCCGCCTCCTATCTATGTATTATTATCTAGCCTCTTATAAGGATGCCGCCGTTGACATCGAGCGTAACACCGGTAATCCAGGCCGATTTGTCGGAGGCGAGGAATATTACGGCGTCCGCGACGTCCTCAGGAAGCCCGTCTTTTATGATTGCGCGGCCCACGTTCCACGACGCGAACACTTCGGGAGGGTACTGCTTGGTCTGCTCGGTGAGGATCGGGCCGGGGCAAATTGCATTGACATAGATGCCGCTGGGGCCGAGTTCCCTTGCCAGGGTCTGGGTGATGCCCAATACGGCCGACTTGGAGGCGGCGTAGTTGATGCCCACTCCCGGCCTGCCTGTCCTGGCGCCCAAAGATGCGATATTCACTATCTTGCCCGACTTCTGCTCCTTCATTACCGCGGCCGCAGCCTTGCAGCAAAGGAAGGTGCCGGTTACGTTTACCTTCATGACCCTCTCGAATATCTCGAGCGTCATCTCCTCGATCTTCTTATGCTGGGATATGCCGGCGTTGTTGACCAGCACATCGACTCTCTTGAGTTCCTTTACAGTCTTCGCCATAGCCTTTTCGACCGACTTCTCGTCAGTGATATCCACTTCGTATGCCTTGGCCTTCTTCCCGGTCTTGTCGAGCTCGAGGGCTCCCGCTTTCACCCCGTCGAAGGCTACGTCCCACAGCGCCACTTTGGCGCCCTCGGCGAAGCACTTCTCAGCTATCGCCTTGCCCAGTCCCTTTGCCGCTCCGGTTACGATGACTACCTTGTCCTTGAGTTCCATCTACCGTACCACCCTTCGCTTTAATGCTAAGGCGCCGGCTTAGGCGCCAGGTTGAAGCCTATTATATGTCGTTTTCGCCCAGCTTCACGTCCCAGACCTTGGCCATCTCCTCGATTGTTATGTCGAACACGGCGTTGGTCGGAGGAAGCGCTTCATCCTGTATGAACTCGGGCATGGGGTAGAATTCCTCGTTGACCCCGGCCCGCTTGTTGAACTCCCTTTCGGCATCCAGGCAGTCCTCGCCGATCCTTCTTGCGTCCTTGATGGCGTAGTCGCGCTCCGTACCTGCCCTTAAGGATATCGAGCAGTATCTGCGGGTTCTTCCTAATCGGCGGCCTTGTGAACAGGCAAAGCCCCAAAGAGTCCAGCATAGCGGCTCTTACCTGCAGCATCCTGGATGATTCGACCTGCTTCTCGCGCCCTGTGGGGTTTATAGAGTTGAGGGTTTCGAACGCATTGCCCGCGGTGTGGTCGGCGCCCATCGGGGAAGTCACATAGGTTACCCCGTTGCCCTTGAGCGATCTCGGGTCGTAACCGGGTATCGCCTGGCCTTTTATAGCAGGTACGCGCCTGTTGCCAAGAAGCCTTCCGGTGATGACGGCGCCGTGCCCGAGTATCCTGCCCAGGTAGGTGCCCTTGCCAATCTGCCTTATTAAATCCTTCGCGCCCTCAGCGTCTCCGAATTCGATGACGCCGGCTTCCATAGCCACACCGATTGCGGCGCCCGTCTCTATCGCGTCGACGCCCACCTGGTTGCAGAGGTCATTCATCTCTGCAATGTCGTCCATGCTCCCCACGCCGCAGTTGGAACCGAGATAGCGCGATGTTCTCGTACTGGACGGAGGCTACTATCTTCTTGCCTGTAGGATCGGGCCATACATTGCTGCACTTGATCGCGCAGCCTGCAACACAAGCTGTGCCCGAGCGGCCGTCGCCCCCGCGTTTTGCTATCGTCTCCCTCACATACGCACCGTTAATGACGTCAGCGTGCTCAAAGGAGCCGGCGCTGAAGTTTCTAGTCGGAAGAATTCCGGAGCGGTTCGCAAATCCAATATCGCAGGCGTTCCGAACATGTGGCGGTTCTCGGTCTTGGGGTCCGACATGATCCCGTCTATCAGGTCTTTTGAGCCCTTCATGAGAAGGTCGCGGTCTGCGAATACAGGAGCAGGAGCCCCCGCGTCATTTACGATTACGGCCTTGACGCCCTTGGAGCCCATCAAAGCTCCCAGGCCGCCGCGCGCAGCGTATCTTACCTGGACGTCGGCGTCATCAGTGACTGCTATGCCTGCGCCGTACATCATCATCTCGCCGGCGGGGCCTATGCATATGATGCCGGCGCCCTTGCCGAACTTGCCCCTGAGCGCCTTGAACGTATCCCCTACCATGAGCCCTTTGAGCTCCGGGGCGTCTATCAGCTCTATCTTGTCATTGCTCACATAAAGGAGCCTGGATGTGGGCTTGCTCGGCGCATTTTCGAGGATGAGCGCCCTGATGCCGAGCTTGGCCAGCCTCTTGCCGGCGAAGCCTCCCGTGTTGCTCTCCTTTACGCCGCCTGTCAGCGGGCTCTTGCCTCCGACCGACAGCTGCCCGGTCGTCGTAACCGGCGTGTCTGCCAGAAGGCCCGATGAGAATATCAGCTTGTTGTGCCTGCCCAGAGGCTCGCACGTCGGCGGCACTTCCCTGAGAAGGATCTTGGCTATGAGAAGCCTGCCGCCCCAGCCCATTTCCTCGGCGGTGGCTTTTTCCTTCCTTACAAGGCCTGTCTTAGTGTCTACCCTTACGATCCATTCCATGCAATCAGCCTCCAAGTACCATGCTGGAGCCCACTTTGGAAAGCAGGTCGTTTATCGCCGATACGGCGGCATCGTCCAGCTCTACCCCGCCCTTGGACGCGGCCTCCCATTTCGAGGCCTCTATCTCACCCGGGGCATAGATGGCGCTGTGCCCTTCGGCCTTCTTCATGCCCTTCATATCCTTGATGTATTCCGCGACTTCGCCCTGGAACTGGGACGAAACCATGAACCTCGTAGGATCTAGCGCTACACATAGCGCGCCTACTCCTGTAGGTCCGTCCGGGCTGTGGAAGCTCTTTACGGCGGGGCCGTACTTGGCGCCGGCCAGCACACCTGCTAGAAGGTCCACTATTATCGCAAGGCCTGAGCCCTTGGGCCCGCCCATCGGTAGAAGAGTGCCCTTAAGCGCGACGTCGGGATCAGTCGTCGGCCTGCCCTCGCTGTCTATAGCCCAGCCGAGCGGTATCTGCTTCTTCTCCCTGGACGCCTTCCTGATCTTGCCCCTTGCAACAAGGCTCGACGCCATGTCGAGCACTATGGGCGCCGCCCCCTGGACCGGTATTGCGACCGATACGGGATTGGTGCCGAAATAGGCTTCGGAGCCTCCCCAGGGTGCCATCGCTGCATTGGCGTTGCCAGCCATGAGGCCGACCATTCCGTGCCTTGCCGCCAGGTTCGTGTAGTAGCCAAGGCAGCCTACGTTGTTGGTATCTTTAACGAGTACGATGCTGATGCCGAACTGCTTGGCCTTCTCTATGGCCTTCTGCATAGCTAGTGAACACGCAACCGGGCCCAGCCCGTTATTGCCGTCGATTGAGGCTGTAGCGCCTGAATTGGATGTTACCTTCGCCTTTGTAGGCAGGTTCAGCATCTTCGAGTTCACACGCTCGTATACATTCTTTAGCAGGTAAGTTCCGTGGGTCGATACCCCGGTCATATCGGCGTAGACAAGGCACTCTGCGGCAACGGCGGCATCAACCGGGCTCTCCCCGAGGCCGGTGAGCACAGCGGTTGCAGCTTCAGTCAGTTTCAACGAGTCCAGTTTCATGTTATTCCTCCACGAGCCCCAGCGACTCGAAAAGGACGTCGAGCTTGTTGTTCTGCACGCTCGACACTCCGCTTTCCAGCACTTTGGCCTTCAATACCTCATTTTCAGTGCGCTTTATGGACTTCTCCAGTACGCTCTCCACATCTTTGAGCGCAACAGCTACCATGCCGTCGTCGTCGCCCACGATCAAATCGCCGGGGTTGATCATCAGCCCTCCGAACACTATTGGATAGTTGACCAGCCCCAAAGTCTCTTTTACCGTGCCCCTTATGCAAAGGCCGCGGCTGAAGACGTTGAACCCCATGGCGATTATGTCGTCCGCGTCTCTTACGCATCCGTCTATTGCAAGGCCCTCGATCTTCCTGGTGAGCGCAGATACAGCCATAAGATCGCCGAAGTAACCATAGTCGTATCCTCCTCCGACGGAAGCCACGATTACGTCTCCGGGCTGGGCCTTTTCTAACGCCTTGTGCAGCATGAGGTTGTCCCCGGGCGCACATTGCACCGTGAAAGCGGGACCGCATATCTTCATTCCTTTGGTAATTGGCTTGATTGTTGAGTTGATGTAGCCTTTTCGGCCGGAGGCTTCGTGAATGGTTGCGGACGGCATTCCCCTGAATGCCTTTACGACTTGCTCGGACGGCCTTTCGATCTTGGTACGGACGTGAATCATATGCTCTGTCTCCCCTTTCGATACTTACCGGTTGCGGTTATGTAACGAATGCGGCTATTCGAGTCGGCTCAGATTCCCACTTATTCCGTATTACAGCCTCGGATGAAGCAAGCTCCTCCAAGGCGTATGTTCCCAAGTTTTGCGGGCTCATTTAGATGCCCGCGCGGTCCGTTGGCTCCGCTATTTCGTTTTCTCGGCAGCTCAGCCGTTGTAGGCGATGTAGCCTTCCATCATCCTGAGCTTCGCCTGTGCCACATGCTCGCGCATCAGTTCCGTCGCCTTTTCCTTCTCGCCCTTTTCTATGAGCTCTATCATCTTTAGGTGCTCTACCGTGGCCACTGCGCTGCCCTGCCTGATCCTCTTAGAGCACACCAGGTATTTCGCCCTTATCGACTTTGCCATCTCCGTCAGGTAAGGGTTGTTGTAGGTTTCGAAGAACACCAGGTGGAAGCGCTCGTCCTCTTTCAGGTACTCCCTTATCTGGTCGTCAGACAGGAACCGCCTCTGCTTCTCCACGCTGTCCTTGAGTACTTCGATGTCGCGCGGGGTTATCAGGTCGAAGGCCCTCTCGAAGACGAAGCTTTCCATGCATTCCCGGGCTTCGTATATCTGCATCAGGTCCTTTATGTCGAGCTTGGGTACGAAGAAGCCCACATTGGGTTCCAGGTCAAGCAGCCCTTCGCTCTTCAGCTTCTGGAAGGCCTCACGTACAGGCGTATAGCTCATACCTATCTGCTGGGCCACATCCCTCATGCTGATGTACGAGCCTTTGTCGCAGGAGAGGATCATGTCCTTTACGAGGTAATATGCTTTCTCGCTCAAAGAATTGTATTCCATGTTATCCCTCACTTTCATCGGCTGAAAAATCGGGATATATTGGCGATGTATCACTGATATATCACCTTCAATATACCCTTGATGTTCTCCTGCGTCAACTTGCCGGAATCGCCGATATTCTTTTCGCTGAAAATAAAAGGCCACTTATTCCCGCGTATGATCTTGCAGGGCGTGGCCTTTCGCTTTGGTATGTATACAGTATTCTTTTGGTTTCTATTTCCAGCTTCCTATGTCCCTTCATCCCGCACTTCAGCTTAGTGTCCTCGACGAAGGACTCGTCCCTGATGCCGCTGAGGTTGGTAAGCACGTTCTTCCAGGCGCCGTCGGCTGCTGCCTTAAGGCTCATCTGGGCAACCTCAAGATCGCTGTCGCAGCTTGGGTTTATTTTGCCTTTGATGCTGCTTGCAATCTCCAGGCAGAGGTGGGCCTTCTCCATGGTCTCAGCCGGAATGTTGGTGGCCATCTTCAAGGCCGCTTGAATGGCGGCAGACCTTTCGGCCCTCTCCTCATCCGTGGATTTGGGCAGCTTGTAGGCGGAAGTAACGTTGTTGTACGCATCCGTGTCCATGTCCACAAGCTCAGTCAGGTCCATTCTGAGACGATAGGCCTTCCCAAGAGCTTCGTTCATGAGCTCCTCATGCTCCTTGTACTTCTCGCGGCCTATGGTCAGCCTTGTCACCATCTCCACAAGAGCTGCCCCGAATGCGCCCTCAAGGGCCGCTACGCTGCCGCCACCGGGCGTCGGGCAATCGGATGAAAGCTGCTCCAGGAAATCTTCGATGCTCATTTCCACTAGCTTCTTCACAGGAATACCCCCATTTGAATTAATGCGAATGCTCATGGCCCGCCTGGTGCACTTCCCCCGCCTTCACCACGGCCTTCACCATATTGCTTCCGTACCTGTAAAGCAGGTAATCAAGATCGGGCGCCTCCCACACTACGAGATCGGCCGCCTTGCCCGGTTCTATGCTGCCGTACTCGCCTGCCAGCCCAATTGCTGCGGCGGCGTTTAGTGTGACTGCGCTGAGCACCTCTTCGGGGCTCATCTTATACTTTATGCATCCTATGCTCATGGCCATCTGCAGATTGAGATTCGGCGAGGAGCCCGGGTTGAAATCGGTCGCCAGCGCAACGGGAATCCCCAGCTCTATCATCTTCTTGGCCCTTGCGTAGTCCTCATTGAGATAGAACGATGTGCAGGGAAGGAGCACTGCTACAGTCCCAGCTGTGGCCATCGCCGCAAGGCCTTCGTCGCTAGCATGAATCAGATGCTCTGCCGAAACGGCTCCCAGCTCTGCCGCAAGGGCTGCCGCCCCCATGTCGTTGATCTCATCAGCGTGCAACTTAAGGCCCAGCCCGTACTGTTTCGCAGCACTTAGGATGCGGCGCGACTCCTCGACGCTGAAGGCCCCCTTCTCGCAGAAGGCGTCGCAGAAGGCGGCAAGCCCTCTTGAGGCCACGGCCGGTATCATCTCATCTATGATGGTTTTTATATAGCCTTCCCTGTCGTCCAGGTGCTCTTCGGGCATGGCATGTGCCCCCATGAAAGTCGGCACTATGCCGACGACATGGTTTTCGGCCATGAGGGCAATGGCTTCCAGCTGCTTCATTTCATCATCGACGGTAAGCCCGTAGCCGCTCTTCGCCTCCACGGTGGTAGTACCGTGCGCCAGCATCTGGTCCAATACCCATAGCCCCTTGTCGACAAGCGCGTCCAATGAAGAAGCCCTCGTCGCCTTAACGGTGCTCAATATGCCGCCGCCGTTTCTTAATATCTCCAGGTAGGGCACACCTTTTAGCTTGAGCGCCAGCTCCTTGTGCCTCCAGCCCCCGAACGCCAGATGAGTGTGGGAATCTATCAGGCCCGGGGTCACCAACAGGCCGCTTGCGTCGAAGATCTCATCGGAGAAGTCCTCGGCGCGACCTCTGCCGTCGTCCATGCCGCCGATCTCGGCGATCCTGCCGTCTTTAATGCCTATCCAGGCCTTCCGCTTAAATGCCACCTCTGACTGAGCCGCCCCGCCCTTGGCGCTAATGCCCACGGGTGTGGCAATCATGCCGATGTTGACTATCAAAAGGTCGAAAAGCTTATCGGAGTGCGAATGGAGGCCGCAGCTTTCGTCGTGCACATGCCCGGGCTCCCCATGGGCGGGGTGACCGCAACCCGGTCCGTGGACGTGCCCCTCCTCATTATGATCATGTCCGCAGCCGGGCCCATGTACGTGCTCCTGCTTCTGCTTCCGCTTCGTGCTGATGTCCGCAACCCGGACCATGGACGTGTTCTTCCTGCCCGCTATGATCATGCCCGCATCCGGGCCCGTGTACATGTCCCTTATCTTCTGAGCCGTCTTTTCCGCTCATCTCTTCCCCAGCCTTTCTTCAACCAGCGACCGGACCATATCGGCATCGGCCACGTATGGAAGGGTGATGTGACCCTTCCCCGCATACTTCTCGTTATATTCCCTCGAAGTCTCAATTGAGCCCGGGTTCCTGGCCCAGGCGCGCCTTGCGACGCCTCCCATGACGTCCCACATCATGGCGGATTTGATTACCTTGTCGACCCTGTCGCTGCCGTCGAGCACCAGGCCGAAGCCGCCGTTCACCGATTTGCCTATTCCAACGCCGCCGCCGTTATGCAGGGCGACCAGGCTCATTCCCCTTGCGGCGTTGCCGGCGAAGCACTGCGTCGCCATGTCGGCCATAACATTGCTGCCGTCCTTAATGTTCGCAGTCTCCCTGAACGGAGAGTCGGTGCCGCCGGTATCGTGATGGTCGCGCCCCAGCATGACGGGCCCGATTTCGCCTTTTCTCACCATGCTGTTGAACTTGAGGGCGATCCTCTTCCTGCCTTCGGCGTCCTGGTAGAGGATCCTCGCCTTCGTGCCCACGACCAGCCTGTTCTTCTCCGCATCCCTGATCCAGATGTAATTGTCCCTGTCCTGGCCCCTGCCTTGAGGCGTCAATGCAGTCCATAGCCGCCCTGTCGGTCCTTCTGAGATCCTCGTCTCTTCCGGACAGGCAGACCCACCTGAACGGTCCGTAGCCGTAATCGAAGAGCATGGGGCCCATTATGTCCTCCACGTAGGAGGGGAATATGAAGCCGTCCTTCTCGTCGATGCCGTTTTTGGATATCTCCGTGACCCCGGCATCGTACACGGCCTTCATGAAGGCGTTGCCGTAGTCGAAGAAGTAGGTCCCCTTGTCGACTAGCTTCCTGATGCATTCGAAGTGCTCCCTCAGGCTCTTGTCCACGAGCTCTGCGAAAAGCCTCCTGTCGTCTGCTAGAAGCTTCGTCCTCTCGGCAAATGTATGCCGACCGGGCAATATCCCCCGTCATATGCGTTATGGCAGGATGTCTGGTCGGATAGAAGGTCTATGTGCCTGTTGTTCTCCACGGCATATCCTAGAAGCTCCACGATATTGCCGTGGAAGGCTATGGACATCGGCTCTTTGTTCTCCTGGTAGCGGGCAGCTATGTCGAAAGCTTCCTTGGCAGAGCCCGCGACAGTCCTCACCCAGCCCTGCTGAATGCCTGGTCACAATCCTTGATTCGTCCACCTCGGCGATGATTGCGACCGCGCCCGCAATCTCCGCCGCCTTGGGCTGGGCGCCGCTCATGCCGCCCAGACCTGAGGACACGAACAGGAAGCCCGCAAGATCCCCGTCATCGGCAACGCCTAGCCTCTGCCCTGCCGGCGGTGAAAACCGTGTTGAAGGTCCCGTGGACGATGCCCTGCGGGCCGATGTACATCCAGCCGCCGGCGGTCATCTGGCCGTAATTGGCCACGCCCATCTGCTCGGCGATCTCCCAGTCCTTCATGATTGTCGAACATGCCCACCATCATGGCGTTCGTGATAATCACCCTCGGCGATTCCGGCCTTGAGGGGAACAGCCCGAGCGGATGCCCGGATTCAATGACCAGGGTCTGCTCGTCGGTCATCTCCTCAAGATATTTCTTGATCAGCCTGTACTGCAGCCAGTTCTGGCAGACCGAGCCAGTCTCGCCGTAGGTGACCAGCTCGTAAGGGTATAGGGCAACTTCGAAGTCCAGGTTGTTGTCGATCATCACCTGGAAAGCCTTGCCGGCAAGGCATCTTCCGCGGTATTCATCGATCGGCCGGCCCGATATCCTGCCTTGTGGCCTGTACCTGTAGGCGTAGATCCTGCCTCTGGTGACCAGCTCCTCCAAAAACTCCGGGGCCAGCTCACTATGAAGATGCTCGGGCACGTACCTTAGCGCGTTCATGAGCGCGACCTCGGTCTGCGCCTTCGTCAGCCTGTAGCCTCTGTCGGGAGCGCGCCGGAAACCTTGCTCGAAGCCTGGGTATGCGGGCAGCGCGCCGTCCAGCTTCAGCTCAAATGGTGCGAATGTGTCGGACATGTAATTCGCCTCCTCTTATTGGAGTCGGAGGGGGTATCTCTAAAGCTCTCCGGCTATCGTTTCGACCACATCTACAATTGTGCCCTCTTCGACCAGGGCTACGACTTTCTCCAGATCCTTATACATGACCCTGTCGCCGTGGAGCCTCTCTACTACGCTCCTTACGACCTTATAAGCAGCGTCCGTACCTTTTCCCATCTTTCCCTCGCAGCCTCTCATATCCAGCGCCTGGGCCGCGCAGATGAGCTCGATAGCAAGCACGTTCCTGACGTTTCCTATGATCTCCATCGCCTGCCTAGCCGCGATGGCCCCCATGCTCACGTGGTCCTCCTGGTTACCGGAGGTGGGTATGGAATCGACGCTTGCGGGATGGCAGAGCACCTTGTTCTCCGACACCAGGGATGCCGCGACATACTGCGTTATCATAAGCCCCGAGTTTAAGCCGCCGTTCTCCGCAAGGAATGCCGGAAGCCTGGAGAGCGCGGGGTTTACCATCTGCTCGATTCGCCTCTCGCTTATGTCCGCAATCTCAGACGCGGCGATTTTAAGATAGTCCATCACCAGCGCCACGGGCTGGCCGTGGAAGTTGCCGGCGGAGATTATCTCCTCGTCGTCCGGGAACACGAGCGGGTTGTCGGTAACGGAGTTCATCTCTATGGACACGGTGTGCCAGATGTGGGCGAAGGCGTCGCGTGAGGCGCCGTGCACCTGCGGAACGCACCTTAATGAGTAAGGGTCCTGCACCTTCTCCGTTTCGCCGCAGGAGACCATGGTGCTTCCCTTGGTGATCTTGAGTATGTTCTCGGCGACTACTGCCTGCCCCAGATGGGGCCTTGTATGGCTTACCCTGAGGTCGAAGGCGCTGCCTATACCGTTCATCGCTTCAAGCGTCATTGCAGCGGCGATATCAGCAGTTTTGATTAGAATCTGCGCATCATACAGGGCAAGGGCCGCGATGGCCGTCATGACCGGCGTGCCATTGATGAGAGCCAGACCTTCCTTCTCCATCAGCTCAAGCGGCTTTATACCGGCCTTTTCCATGGCCTGCTTCGACGGCATCCTCTTGCCTTTGTAGAAGGCTTCTCCCTCGCCGATGATAGTAAGCGCCATATGCGCAAGCGGCGCCAGGTCCCCGCTGGCCCCAAGCGAACCTTTGCAGGGAATTACCGGCACTACGTCCTTGTTGAGCATTTCGAGAAGGGTGAGTATGAGTTCGGGCCTGGCGCCTGAATGGCCTCTTGCAAGGGCGTTTGCCCTTAGGAGGAGGACCGCCCTGGCCTGGTCCAAAGGCAGAGGTTCTCCCACGCCTGTGGCATGGGAAATTATGAGATTGCGCTGGAGCAGCTTGGTATCCTCGCTTGAGATGGCAACGTTTGCGAACTTCCCGAAGCCGGTCGTCACGCCGTAGACGACCCGTCTTTCGGCGACGAACCGCTCGATAAGCTCCCTGGCCTTGATGATCCTCGCCATGGCATCGCCGGAGAGTTTGACATGTCTTCCGGAGCGCGCGACATCCACCACGTCGCTTATAACCAGATGGCCGTTTAAATCGAGGCTGCCCATAAAAACACCCCAATCGCAAGTCTAATCCAAAGTTGATTATACCATCCTTGCATATCGGGGCTATATAGCGAGGGCCATCATTCCCCCTCTTGGGCAATAGCGCTCATGCGCTCTGCGATCGATCTTTCTCCCTTCGCCTTTTACTATCGATGCGATCGCCCTCATCGCGCCGCCGGCCTGCGCATCGTCCAGGTATCTGAACCTGCCGCTGCCCCAGCCTATGTATTCGGGCTTGCTTGCGTTGCGGTAATAATCCCAGAAGTACACTAGCTCGTCCTGGGTCAAGGCTATCCTAAGCGTGGGGTCCGCCTCCACCCAGCCGGACTTGTCTGGGTCATACGAAATGACTTTGCCAATTACAAAAGCCGCAAAGATGAACCTTTCGGCCTCGCTCGTACCGGGGTATCGCGTCGTAAGGAAGACTAGCCCTCCCTCACTTGCGCCTACGATCCTCCTTGGCGTCCAACTATAAGGGCCGTTATGGTCGAATCCTGCATATGCCTTCCAGTCGACCAGCATATTGCTGTCCTGGCACGGATTGTCGGACCTTGGCTCCCCCTTCAGAACGTATGCGCTGCAAGGGCACTCGGGAAGCGAGCACCACGGGGAGCCCTTCTTGACATTGTAGACTGTCGTTGCTTTGGAGCAGGCGCCCATGTAACCGATTACCGGCAGCCCTTCACCTTTATTGTCGTTATATGCGCACTTAAAGGCCATATGACGTTTACTCATGATAGCCACCGCCTCTGCCTTCATACTATCAATTAGCTGGTAATTTCCAATTCTCGATTATTACCATATTGCATAGATTTACCATTATGGTATTATTTAGCCAGAACCAATCTTCCCTTCCTCCTTTTCTTTGAGTGCCGGGGCCTTACCCGAAAGGGACCCCGGCATAATTATATCCTTGGGGGCAAGTTGCAAATATCGCCTCTCTTCGTTATTTTCTTCCCTTTATGGCCCAAATGAAGGATTCCCCACAACAATGTTGAAATGTAATCGAACCTCGCAGCTTGAGAAGGGGGTTTTTGGATGGCCCGCCTTGAAGCGCTTCTAGGAGTGCCCGGCGTAAGGTTCGCATGGGGGCCCTCGAAGCTTGTAGATGCAGCCATAGACAGGATCAGGTCGATGCAAACGAGCATTGACCCCGAGGTTTTCGACTTGTACCTCTCATCTCAGAAAAATCTCGCTGAACTGGGCTCAGAATGCGGAAACGTCGTGCTGGCGGCAATTGCCGTGCCTGCCTACCGTATGCATTTCAGCCTGGATGGAAAGACGGGAAGCGCGCTCATCCCTCCCACGTACGCCAAGACGGATGACGCAATAGCAGCGGCCGACCGCGCGGTTGAGGCCGCCTTCGGGCATGCTACGCCCATAAGGGCCCCATTCAAGACACTTGCTGTGGCGATGGGCTTAGCGGAGTATGGAAGGAACAACCTCGCCTATGTAGAGGGTTTCGGAAGTTATGTCAGGCTCCGCTGCTACCTTACGGATGAGCCCGCCGACGCGTCGGACGGAAGGTACCAGATTTTCCTTAGAAGGGGCTTCGACGAGGATTCCCTTGCTTCCCCTTGCCTTACTTGTGGCATCTGCGTTTCGGACTGCCCAACAGATGCCCTGGTGGAGGACCGCTTCACAGTCCAAGCAGGAAGCTGCATTACCCATTTCAACGAGAACTCAGGGCCTTTCCCTGCGTGGCTCGATCCACAGACTCATAACTGCCTAATAGGTTGCATGCGCTGCCAGTCGGGATGTCCCATGAACGAGGGCAAGCTTCGCATAGTGGACCTGGAAAAAGGCTTTTCAGAGGAAATGACCAGATGGCTCATCGACGACGCGGGCAAGTCTGGCGCATCAATTCCGGCCGAGGCAATGGCGGTGCTTGAGGCGGCAGATCTTGGCTATATGGCTGATGTGCTCTCCAAGAATGTAAGGCAGCTGTACCAAAACGGCAAGCTGTTCGAATAGAAGCGGATATAGCCAAGAAAGACTGACGCCCCGACAGCCTAAAGGCTTTTCGGGGCGTTTCCTTCACAAGTTAACCAGGCTGCATCAACTCGCCTTTTGCATGTCCCGCCCATCCTTCAGGCCCCTGAATTTGAAGTATATGCCAATTCTCGTAACAAGGACGGCTACTGCGCATGCAAAGCCCAGCCTGAAGCACCAAAGATAGCCTACTTGAAGCCCTTTGCCGGAATTGACCGAAGTATCGATCAGGACTCCCATCAGGGGCTGTATGATCGCAGCTCCGATTATGGATGCGGAGTTTAGTATGCCGAAGAACCTGCCTCTTGAATCCTCCGAGATGTAACGGTTCGAATAGGTTGGATTGAGTATGGCGGTCATTGTGCTGCCGCCTCCCATGAAGAAGGAGGCCAGGGCTATCGGAACGATGAAATTGCCTTGCAGCTTAAAAGTCAGCGGGATCCAGCTTAAAAGGAAGATGACTGGAGACCAGAGCATCATCTTGTGGGCAGAAAGGCCTTTGCCGTCGAGAAGCCAGCCTGTCAAAGGAGAACCGATAATGGCGCCTATGCTGGCCAACATCATGATATTGCTGGCCGCGGTCTTCGTAAGACCATATACATCCGTAAGGAATGGTATTCCCCAGAGCCCCTGATAGCCCATCAGCGCCCCGTACTGGACCAGAAGGGCGAATGAAAGGCTGTAAAGCATTATCATGTACTCGCGGCGCCCCTCGGTCAGAGAGAAGCCCTTCTGCGTACTGCCCTCCGCCTTTTCGGAAACCTTGGTCCTCTCATATTTACCCGTAGCCAGAAACGCAAGCGCTGCCACAAACACCGTTACCAAGGCTATTGCGTACATTGAGTTGCGCCAGCCGAATTTCAGCACTGCCACCGCGAGCGGCCCCTGAGCGAACACGCCGCCCAGGCCTCCGGCCGCCACCATAACGCCTGTGGCCATGGAGAAGCCCTTATGTTTGAATGCGAAGTCGAATATCCTAAGAGCCGAGATGAAGGTAGCCGAGATCCCGGCTGATAGCACCACCCTGCCGATGACTGCCATCATCAGAGTCGTGCTTGCCGCGAACATCACTGCTCCTAAGACTCCAGCAAGCAGGAAGTAGCCCATTACCAAGCCCGGCTTGTAGCGATCACAAAGAAGGCCTACAGGTATCTGCAATATCGCGTATGTGTAGAAGTAGCTGGAGCTTAACAAGCCCAACACTGAGGCCGAGGTGTTGAATTCCTGCATCAGCTCAGCTGCGAAAACGCCAGGCGAGATACGGTGGACGTTGGCCATAAAAAAGCCAAGCGAACAGGCAAAAAGAGCAAACCACCTGCCGGGGTCGGGCGCACCCTCCCCCTTCGCGATGACCTGACCGCCATTTGCAGGTTTCACTGGGCCGCCTCCGGCATGGGGCCTACATCGCATGACTTCTTGCCCCCCTTGACCATATGACAGGCAAATATGAACAGCACTGCGGAAATTGCCGCAGATATCATCCCGAATATTAGGGCGCTGGAGTAACCGCTCGCAAGCCCGCTCCCGTCGGCCTCCGCCTTATCGAGGAATATCCCCATCAAAGGCTGGTAGACCGCGCCACCCATTATGGACATCGAGTTGCTGATACCGATCGCCACGCCCCTGCCGCCCTCATTGACGATGTCCCTGATTAAAATCTGCATCATTATGGCCACCGAGGTGCTTGAAAAGCCGAAGAGCAGCCCGGCAATCCACAAAGATTGAACTGTATAGCTCTTCATGACGAACGCAATCGGAATCCACGACAGCGCGAACAGCACTGCATTGAGATTGAGGAAGTGCCTTTCATTCAGCCTGCTGATTTTACAGCTTGCGCCAGCCAAGGGACCCGCCACGGCTGCGGCGAACGACATGGCCATAATTATGGAGCTGGCGCTGATCTTGCTCAGCCCGTGTATGCTCATGAGATATGGCACGCCCCAAAGGCCCTGGAAGCTGAACAGCGGCCCGTTCTTAAGGAATACGGCAAGGCCTAATACAAGGGAGAATATTAGCTCGAACCTGGATATGCCCTTGCGTGCGGCGTTATTGGCCGGCTTGTGAATGCCCTTGAATTCAGGCCTGTTTAGCACAAGATAGATCAGAAGCGCCATAACCGCAGTTATTGCTCCCATCATATAGAAGGCGGACCTCCACCCTATGCCGTCAACTATTGCGGCAAGCGGGCTTGCGGCCGTCATGGACCCCACATTCCCTGATGTGATGATTATGCCCTGGGCCAGAATGAAGCTCTTCCTGTCGAAGATCTGCCCCATCAGCTTGGTAGAAGTGACGAATATCGCCGAAAGGCCGAAGCTGGTTAGCCCTCTTGCGAACATTGCGATGCCGAGTGAGCCTGCGCCCCCGAACATGATCGAGCCCACGGCGGCGGCACCCATGAACAGGCCGAGCACCTTGCCGGGGTTGTACCTGTCCACCAGGTAGCCCACGGGAATCTGCATAATTGCGTATACCACGAAGTATATGGAGGAAAGCAGCCCCAGCACTGCTGATGTGGTGGCAAACTCCGCCCTCAGCTCAGCCGCCATAACGGCCGGGGACATCCTCTGAAATGTCACCATATAGTAGTTGAGCGAGCACACTATAACGGCCGTCCACGCTAGAGACGGTTTTACGGCCGGCCTGTCAGCTTGCTGCTGCAATCTGCCATTCCCCCTGAAGCAAAAATGCGATGCGATTATTATACACCAGACTAGATAACGGGATTTGTTCCAATTTGAGTCCCCCAACTGGAAATATCGTCCGAATGGGAGAGGATGATGAACTGCCTTCCCTTGGACATGTCCGTCATCAGCTTCCTGATCTCCTCAAGCCTTGCCTTATCCGTAGTCCCGAAGGAGTCGTCGAAGAACATCGGCAGGTTCCGTCCCTCGCCCAGGAGCTCCGCCGCAGCAATCCTCATGCAGATATATAACTGGTCTTTTGTGCCCTGAGACAGCTGCTCGAAGGAAACCCCTCTTCCTTCAGTCTCTACGTCCAGCGTGAAACCCTTCTCTACTTTGACGTTCCTGCCGGCAACACCCGTTACTCTTTCAAGAAGCGTTGTAATGGACTTCTTCAGGCTATCGCAAGTCGCCTCCCCGAAGCTTTCACCTGCTATGCGAAGCTGCACTACCGCCCTTCTTATCGCCTCGGCTTCGGCCAAAAGCTCATTTATCCTGCCCTTAAGGGTTTCGATCTGCTCGTAGAGCTCGGGGATATTGCCTATCCTGTCCGCGTTCGCATCCCTGAGCTTGTCCTTTATGCCTTCAAGATCATCCGCCGCAGCATTCAGGCTTGCCTCGAGCTTCGTCTCGTCCGCCTTGAGCTTGTCGAGTTCCTCCTGCACGTCCTTGAGCACGTCTTTGTCCGTATCGGGCTTCAGTATGAGCTCGCCTTCGAATTGCGTCCGCCACTGGCCTAGCGTGTAAACCGCTTCGCGCTCTGCAGCGTCTCGCATCGGCCCTCAGCCCCTCCAAGGTCTCTGCTCTTTACGGCAATGAGCATCTCTTTTACGATGCCGCCTGCTTTGCTGACGGCTGTCTCCAGTTCGGCAACAGCTTTCGCATGGGCCTTCCTCTTCTCATTCTCACTCCTGGCCCTGTTCAGCAGCTCGTTGGTTATGCCACAGGAGCGCTGATGGTCCGCCCGGGAATGGAAGGCTCGCAAGTTCATATATGGCTGAGAGGTCCTCCTCATCCACGCTTGCCGAAGCTTGCCTTATGCCGGCAGAAAGCTTAATAAGCTCAGTTGCATCCTTCTCCACTGCATCAAGGGTCTCTATTATACCTATCGGCGCCTTCAGGCACCATTGGGGCAGGCCTTGAGACCATCAGATCGATATAGGGCGATCTTCCCCCTAAGCTCGTCTTTCTCTGCTTTCTCTTCCGGCCTCTTCTCTTATTAGCCTCTTCAGGGGCGGTTGTTGCTTCGCATTGCCGCCGGGCTTAACAAAGAAGGAGGCTATTAGAAGCGCTAACGATAGGGCAACCAAGAATACTGGAACGGGTTCTGCCCCGCATGCGCCACCAATAGGCGGCTCCCATGAGAGCTGCCGCTGCAGCAGTACTATAAGCGCCATACTCGCATATTGGCTGCCTCTTCCGGCCGGGGCTTTGTCTCCGCACGCTTCCTCGATCGCTCCTCTAACTCGCAGTTCCTTCCCACGACTCTGCGCTCCTCGCCGCTTGCATCCTTTATTCCGCCGAAAGACCTTTCCCACTCCGCAAGCCGGCCTTTGCAGCAGATATGACCGAGGATTCTTTCCCTGCCCTTTCAGCCAACGCTCCAAGCTGCGCTTCAGCATCAGAAGACAACAGGTCCATCGCAGCGATGCTCCCGCCAAGCCCCGTGCTTCCCTGCATACTGCTTTTTTATTCCTTCTGCTTTTATAAGAAGCGCCTTTGCGGTCTCGGAGGCGCTCTTCGCCGCTTCTATCAGGGCGTCTTGTACCGGCTCGCCCACAAATCCTGCTTTAAGTGATTGGAGATCCTCGTTCGAGGCTTTTCTGATCATTCTGTTTGCCAGGACACTTTTCGTAGTAGTCCTTTTTATCGCCTGCGGCCCTGTTCTGCCTTACATAATCCTCCCTTAGCTTGATCCACCTTTCGGACTTCCGCTTTGCGGGATCGTTGTCCGAACTTCGCGGCCTTAAGCCTTGAAATCTCAATGACCGCCTTCTTCTGCTCTTCCATGAGGGGGAATATCTGGTTGAGGGCTTTTTCCGAGCGCGAAAGTTCGTCTTGCTTTGTTCTGAGCTCATCTTGCAGCAGTTCCAGCTCCCTTGGTAGCCTCTGCTTTGAGCTTTCAACATCGTAATCCTGAAGGTTCATGGTGATGCCGGAGGCGTCCTTGCCCAGCCTGTCTACAAGCTTCTTAATAGCCCCGGTATACAGCCCTCCGGCCTCTACGAGTATGAGCTCCCCGCCCTCGCCCAGCTTAAGCTCGTCTTTGAGCGGCTGCTCAACCACGAAGGCCGACTTGAACACGTCTATATCCGAGGTCCCAAGCATTTCCTGCAGGAACTGGTTGTACTTCTCGCTGTTCTTGCCCGCTGGCACGTGCGACTGCTCCCTCAAGTGCTCAGTGGGCCTTCCGGTGCTCTCGTCCAAGCGCTTCACCGAAACCTTGTCCTTGTCGAAGTTCATTTTGATTACGTATTCGACGCCTTCCGCTTCCAGGG
Organism: uncultured Bacillota bacterium; assembly: GCA_963823655.1. GTDB lineage: Bacteria > Bacillota > DTU025 > DTU025 > MWDF01 > MWDF01. The sequence continues at coordinate 142,311 of CAWGMK010000012.1, read as the reverse complement.
TTAGCTCGCCCGTGAACGAAGACGGCGCGGCCCACGACCTGAACCTGTCCTTATCCGGCTTCTTCATTCCGAACAGAGTGTGCACTATGCCGTTTAGCATTGTGCTTTTGCCCTTCTCATTGGGCTGTGTGAAGACATCCAGTCCGCCTGCGAACAGGAACTCGGCCCTGGCGCCGAAGCAGCCGAAGCCCTCAAGTACCAGCTTGATGTACTTTACCATGGGCTAGGCCTCCTTCCTGAGCGCTTCAAGGCCCTTCCAGAGGGCCTTTTCAAGCAGCAGCTTCTCGGTCCCGGATTCGGACTTTATAAGCGCGATCATGTTCTTTATAAATAGGCCCCTTACGCTGTGCTCATCCGCGGAGCTCTCAAGCCCGTCCAAATCCAGGCCGATCGCCTTGGATTCAACCGCCACATACTTGTAATTGGGGGCGAGCATCGCCCTAACCTCATTGGCGGAAAAACCGGCAGACACCGTACCGGACAGCTTCGCCTGAAGGTAATCCGCGCTTCCCGCGGCCGATTTCACCTTCTCCACTACCTGTTCCGGCGCAAGGCCCGTGACGTCCAATTCCACAGCCTTGAAGGCCTCAGAAACATCAAAAGGGGCCCATTCGGCGCGGCAGGCGCCACCAATGATTTCGACCATGACGTAGCCTTTCGATTGCGGGTCCCCGAAACCTGACGGCTCGATAATCCCCGGGTATGCGAAAACGCAGCCTCCCGAGCTTTCAATGGAGCCCAGGTGAATATGGCCGAGCGCCGCGTACTTATATCCTGCCGATGCTATATCGGCAGAGCTGATGTTCATGGCCCTGTCCTGGTCCTTTGCGGGGATATTCATATCGAGCGTTGCATGTAATGCGACTATTCCGGTGGCCCCATCAGGCGCCTTCGGCAGGTTTCTGAGCATGGCCGGCGTCGTAATGCCACCCGTATAGGCGCAGGAGCATATCGCGATGTGCTCGCCTAAGACATCGCCCTCAAATACTATTTCCGGCTTGGGGATCTCACCAGCAGGCAGCAGCCCTCCCATACGGGCTTTGAGTAAACGGAGTCGCTGTATGTTATCTCGTCATGGTTGCCAGGCACCACTATAGCAAGCTTGCCTGCCGCCTTGAGCTTTAAAAGGGCGCCGCGGACCGATGCCACCAGGCCCTCGTCGGGCTTGTGGCTGTCGAAGAGGTCCCCTGATATGATCAGCATATCGGCTTGCTTGATGGCGACCTCTATGAGCCTCATAAAGGCGGAATCCCTGGCGTTGCGCCTCAATTCGGACATTTCCCCCAGGGACTTGCAGGGCGCCCCGAGGTGAAGGTCCGCTATATGCATCAGCTTCAATTTCCGTAACCTCCCGAAAACTGCGAATGCCGCTATTTACGTTATCTAAGGTGCTGCCGCGCTTTGCGGCTTGCAAAGGCTTGGAAGGCGATGCCTTCAATAGGCGTGCCTCGCCTGCAATAAGTCTGTATAATGATTATAGTGCAAAGCTCAAGGCTTCACTACACTAAATCGGCGGCAAAGGGTGATAGGATGTCTTTCGGTGACAACGGAGGCGGAAACGGCGGCAAGGACCGCTACAAGCTGATCAAATTCCCCAGAAGCAACTCGCCGCTGGCGATGCTGGCAAGCCCCACGATTGCCATCATCGTATTAAACGCGGTCGCGTTCATTACACTGGAGCTTATGGGCGGATCGACCAATATGCAGGTGTTGATAGACGCCGGCGCCAAGGTGAACCTATACGTCAGAGCCGGGCAATGGTGGAGGCTGATAATCCCCATATTCCTGCATTACGGCTTCTTCCATATACTAGTCAATTCATACTCGCTGTTCAACCTGGGCACATTCGCCGAGAAAGTTTACGGCAACTGGCGCTTCGTCGCCATATACCTCACTGCCGGCATATCGGGCAACATCCTGAGCACGCTGCTTGGAAGCCCCTATTCTGTGGGCGTGGGCGCATCTGGCGCGGTGTTCGGCATCGCAGGTTCGATAATCTACCTCGGGCTCAGGCGGCCTGAGCTTTTCAAATACATCATAGGCTCCAGATTCATAGTCTCTCTCATGATCAACCTATTCATAAGCTTCACATTGCCGGGCATAGACGCCTGGGCTCACATCGGGGGCCTGGTAGGCGGGCTTGCGATGGCCTGGGCAATAGGCACCCAGGCAGACGAGATGAACGGAGGGCCCGCATGGTGGAAGGGCGCCGTCGTCTTCGGGGCGCTGGGGCTTGCGCTGGCTTACATACTCACCTAAAAGTCTTATAACAAGAATGAAAGGCGCTTGTCTTTATTGACAGGCGCCTTTCCTGCATATATCATTCTTTATAGCTTGTGCACAATTTTGTGAACATATCGATTGGGGGACAGCCTATGAGCGCTATAGAAGATAGAGTAAATGCCTTCAGCCAGTGGACGAACCGCCTTAAGGCCGCCGGGCAGTATTATTACCTCCAGCAGGTCGACGAGGTCGGAGACACCAGGGTTAAGATAGGCGGCAGGGAGATGATAGTATACTCCTCATACAACTATCTCGGCCTGTTGCACCACCCCCACATACTTAAAAGGTCCATGGAGGCTCTAGAGCAGTGGTCTACCGGCACCCACGGAGTAAGGGTCCTGTCCGGAACCACGAAGCTTCACAATGACTGCGAAGCAAAGCTCGCCTCATATATGGGAACGGAAGACGCAGTAGTATACTCAAGCGGCTTCATTGCAAACCTCACAACCCTGGACGCACTTACCGGAAGGCATGATCTTATCATCGCCGACCAGCTCGCCCACGCGAGCATAATAGACGGCTGCAGGATATCCGACGCTGAGTTCCAGCGCTTCCGCCACAACGAGCCGGAGGATCTGGAGAGGCTCTTGCTTGCGAGGCGCGAGAAGGACCTGAAATGCGGCATCATGGTCATAGTCGACGCCGTCTACAGCATGGACGGGGACGTCTGCCCGCTTCCGGAGCTTTCCAGGCTCTGCCGCAAGTACGACGCATGGCTTGTGGTCGACGAGGCACATTCACTCGGCGTGCTGGGCAAGACAGGCAAGGGCATACTTGAGTACTTCGATATGCCGATGTCTTCCATAGACCTTCTGACAGGCTCTCTTGGCAAGACCATACCCTCGGTCGGCGGCTATGTCGCCGGCAAGAAGGACGTAATCGGTTTCCTCAAGGGCAATGCAAGGGGCTTCGTCTTCTCGGCATCCGTGCCGCCTGCGGTGCTCGGTGCCATAATCGGCTCGGTCGAGGTTATGGAGACGGAGAAATGGCGCCTCGACAAGGTACACCACAACATAGACAGATTCTTAGGCGGCCTGCATAGGCTCGGTTATGACACACTTAACACCCAGAGCTGCGTAATACCGATAGTAATCGGCGGCCAGGACCTCACATTGGAGCTCACCCGCCTCTGCCATCAAGACGGCATGTTCGTGTCGCCGATACTTCCTCCTGCAGTGCCCGCGAACAAGTGCAGGCTCAGGGCTAATGTGACCGCGGCCCACACCGATGAGGACATAGACATCGCCCTGGACATACTTGAGCGCCGCGGCAGGGAGCTTGGGATAATAAAGTAACTAAGCAGCGCATTTGACTGTGAGGCTTCCCGCCATTGAGGCAGGAAGCCTTTTTTCAAGCTAAAGCCGCCTTTTATCAAGGGCCGGTACTGCCTTAACGAGGGCGCGTAATGTATAATGAAAGAGTATGTAGAACGATATAAGGGTGGGTGATTTTATGGTTAGAGACGCGAAGCTCGCAGTGGGCCGCAAAGTCGGCGTGATGGACACTACTCTAAGGGATGCTCATCAGTCGCTTTTCGCCACCAGGATGACCACACCACAGATGCTAAGGATCGCATCCTACCTTGATAAGGCCGGTTTCTTCTCGATGGAAGTCTGGGGAGGGGCCACTTTCGACACCTGCCTGAGATATTTGGGAGAGGATCCGTGGGAGAGGCTGAGGCTGCTGCGTTCGGTTATTAAGACCACTCCGATGCAGATGCTCCTCAGAGGGCAGAACCTGGTAGGGTACAGGCCTTACGCCAATGACGTGGTGGATACTTTCGTACAGAAGTCCGTCGACAACGGAATAGACATAGTCCGCGTGTTCGATGCGCTTAACGACATAAGAAACGTGGAGCGCTCCGCAAAGGCGGTTAAGAAGGCCGGGGCCCACCTTCAAGGCGCGCTCTCCTATACGATATCCCCTGTGCACACCACAAAGGGTTTCGTCGATTACGCCAAGAAGTTCGCAGACCTCGGGGCCGACAGCATCTGCATAAAGGACATGGCGGGCATCTTGTCCCCCTATCCGTGCTATGAGCTGGTAAAAGCCCTTAAAGCCGAGATCAACCTGCCCATACAGATTCACTCGCACTATACTTCCGGCATGTCCTCAATGGCCTACATGAAGGGCGTTGAGGCGGGCGCGTCGGTAATCGACTGCGCAGTCTCCACCGTCGCCATGGGCTCATCCCAGTCCCCGGACGAGACGATGATAGTCGCCTTCAGGGACACCGAGTATGACACCGGCGTGGATGTAAGGAAGATCAGGCCCGCCGCGCAGCTTCTAAAGAGCATACAAGACGAGATCGTGGCCTCCAACCCCGGCGTCGCCGCGGCAAGGACAGTTGACACTGACGTTTTGAGCTACCAGATACCGGGCGGCATGATATCGAACCTGAGGGCTCAGCTGACACAGAGCAACAACATATCGAAGCTTGAGTCCATATTGGCGGAAGTCCCCGTAGTCAGGAAGGACCTCGGATACCCGCCGCTCGTCACCCCCATGAGCCAGATAGTAGGCGTCCAGGCCAGCATGAACATAATGACCGGGCAGCGCTACAAGATGATAAGCAAAGAAGTGAAGGCTTACATCAAGGGCGAGTACGGCATGCCGGCAGGCAGCATAGACCCTGAGGTGCAGAAGCTTGCCATCGGGGACGAGAAGGTCCTGACCGAAAGGCCGGAGCTTCCCCTCGAGATGGAAAAGTGCAAGGAGGCCGTGAAACCCTTCAACGGCTCCCTGGAAGACGCCCTGTCGTATGCCCTATACCCCGACCAGGCGCTGAAGTACTTCGAAGCCCGTGCGAAGAAGCAGGGCGCGTAACAGATAGCAATAGAGCATGAACCTGGCCCGGCCGAGCGGCCGGGCTTTTCTTAAGGAGGAAACCATGGCAGGCAAAGCGGCAAGCCCGAAAACGAGGCCATCAGATCTTTTCTACCTGGGGCTAGCCTTCTCTTTAGTGCTTACAATAGCAGGCATTTTGATGTCGGATGGATTGCTCGCTTCTTATAGGCTGATACTGACGAATCCCGCAATCCTGCTGACCGACTTCTCCTATGTAGGCGGCATCGGGGCCACTTTCCTGAATGCGGGGCTTATGGGGCTGCTAGCCTCTTTTATGGTGTTCCTTGCCTCCGATTACAGGGGCTTCGCCTTCAGCGCGACGCTGATGTGCATAGGCTTCTCATTCTTCGGAAAGACCCCGCTGACAGGCGCAGTCATTCTGGCAGGCACCATACTTAGAAACCTTGTTACGAAAAGGACTCCTTTCGCCGATATAGCGACGTCGCTCTTCGGGACATGCATGGGGCCCATGGTAAGCTTCATCGCATTCGCTACCCCCGGCGGATGGCCCTTTGCCATCCTGGCAGGCCTTGTCGCCGGCTTCGTCCTACCGGAGGCGGCTTCTCTTACCAAGAGGGCCTACAAGAACATGAACTTGTACAACATCGCATTCGCCTCAACAGTCATAACGGCTATCGCTGCGGGCATCATTCGCGGCACAGGCACCAACCTGGACACGATTTCGGGCCCGTACCTCGATTACCCGGCTTGGGGCTACATAGCGACGCTAGCTGTGTTTTTAGTCGTCGGAGCCATCGCACTGCTCTTCATAAAGGGGAGCAAAGAGGGCTTTCTGGCCATAACAGCATGCAGGTGTGAGGGTGCGGACTACCTTGCCACCGGCGGCACCGGCGGCGCCCTTTTGAACTTCTCGGTCTCCGGCGTGATACTTGTACTCGTCCCCTGGCTCGCGTTGAAAGCCCCGTTCACGGGACCGCTGCTTGGTACGATAATCGCAGTCGCCGGCTGGACCGTCACTGCCAAGAAGCCCACGGCCATGCTTACGCTGATGGCGGGCTACGTGCTGGCCTTCTTCGTCTCGTCTTATTCGCTCTCCCCGGCCATTGCCATGGGCTCTCTCTTCGTCACCGGGCTTTGCCCCCTGTCGGACAGGCTGGGGCCGCTGTACGGGCTGCTGGCAGGTTTCCTGCACCTGTTCGTCGTGACCAAGTGCTCATCCATCCACGGAGGGCTTATGCTCTACAACAACGGCCTCTCCGCCGCCATCGTAGCGATACTGATAGTGGCGCTCTACAAGACGCTTAAGGCAAGGAAAGCCGAAGAGCTCTAGTAGAAGGACAAGTATTAGCAAGAAACCGCAGCCCGGAGAATCTTTGAACCGGCCAGCATACAGGAGAAAAGCAATGTAAAAGCGAAGATATAGCAAAGGCGGATCCGCTTCACAACGGACCCGCCTTCATCATTTATGCAGGTATTACTTCCTGATTATTTACTTTGACGGGGCTGCGAGCTTGCCGAAGCCTACTGCCTTGAGCCACTCGTCAGGGTAGCCTGCGGTCTTAAGGCTTACGTAGCCGTCCTGGTACTTGACAGCCAATGTGTCGAACAGATTCCACCAGGCCGCAACTACCTTCTCGGCGTGCGCATTGGAGTAGTTGGTAAGGAAGCTCATAGCAAGCTTAGGATCCACCTTATAGAGCTCGGCTGCTGCGCTTTCCACTACCGGCTGCATCGCAAGCGCTTCATTCACGAACTTGTCGGACAGCTCGACGATATCCTTGTTCATGTAGGAGTACTTGAGGTCTGCGAAGTTGGAGACCAGGTTGAACGCCCACCATGCGGAGTTCCTGTCCAGCGTGGCGCGGCTGCCGATTGTAAATGACGCAGGAATTGAGGTCTGGCCGGCGTAGAACGGCACATAGCAGGTGTGATGAGGCGCATCTTCACCGAACCATATGACGCTGCCGATTGCTGCTGGCAGCCACGCGCGTGCCTGCATGACGACTACATAAGAGCACCTGAATATCGATATCGCGCGCTCCCATGCGCCATTGGTGGACGGTGTGGCATACCTGTTCGGGTTGCCGAACGGGCCTGCGGCCAATCCCTTGGTGAGGTCGAACTCTGTGCCTTCGTAATGGTCCTTCTTGTACTTCATGAGATCCTGGACGGAGACCGGCTTGTCCGGTTTCACGGAGAAGGGGTATTCCTTCATGTCCGGATCGAGTTTGAGCGACGGAGCTATGAGGGACAGTACCCTCCACTCGCGGCGCGAATTGTAGACGTTGAGTTTCGGTGCGTATACATTTGCGAAGTGCAGCGGGCCATCGGCAGGCTTCCACCAGCCCATGTCCTTGGCATACGTGAATACGTTGGAGGAATACATGAAGTTGTTAGGATCGTTCTCCTTGATGACGAAGATCCTGGACCTGTTTGCCGATACGCCGACTTCTCCGTCGGGTACTCTCTGGGCGACCCAGATGGCGCCCTTCTCAAGGGGGCCGGCGCCGTAGATCTCAAAGAACCAGGCTTCATTCTTGTCGATGACTGTGAGGCACTCGCCGCCGTCGCCGTAGCCGTACTTCTCTGCCATCTCGCCCATGATCTTGATGGCTTCGCGTGCGGTCGTGGCGCGCTCTAGGGCTACGCGCTGCAGCTCCCAGATCTCGAACCAGCCCTGGGCGTTACGGAGCTCGCTCCTGCCGCCTACGGTGGTCTCGCCCATCATGACGCCGTTCTCATTGGAGAAAGGATACGCGGTGTCATAGTACATATAAGTGTGAGCTACTTGCGGCATCTCGCCGACTTGCTTCTTGTCCAGAACGTGGGCGCCATTTCCTCCGCCCTTGAATACCGGCCTCATCGTTCCAGCCGCCCAATCCTTGGCGGGGACGATGTTGACCCTGAATTCGTATGTTCCGTCGCAGGTATGGGTCGTCATAACGGACCCGTCGGTCGATGCCAGCTTGCCTACAACAATCGACGTGCAAGCCATCGCGGGTATAGCCATCAGCATGACCATAGTCAGCGTGATGAACAGGGTTGCCTTACTGAAGTTCATTACCTTCATAGACACAAATCCCTCCCTTTCTTCATCGGACAGGCTCGCGCGGCTTGCCTAACAGGCCTCGCTGCCCAAGTCAGCCCGGTACTTATATTTTATACTCTGGTTGCTTTGTATGTCTTACTTTTTATATGCATTTGCCGCCGCCCTTTGGACTAAAAAATATACATTGAAATAGTGATTATTTTCGCATATTTATCCAATGGCACACAGGAATCCTTCTACGATTGAAGAATTCAGACATGGCAACCAGAATATATGGAGGTGTCTATCGTGAAAAGGAGCCTGAAACTGGGACTTTCCGTCATCGTGGCAATGGCTATTGTGCTCATTGCCGCTACGCCATTCCTGGCGTGTACGTCCATCCCGATGGGAAAAGCTGCAACCGTCGACGGTTCGGTAATGACCGCGCATACATGTGACGGCTGGTACGACGCGCGCACATTCGTCGTCCTCGGAACAAAGCATGCAGCAACCGATACATTCAAGGTCTACTCTGGCCTGCTGCATTCCGACAGGGCTGAGCCGATATTGTTGGGAGAGATACCCGAGGCGCCTGAGACTTACACCTACTTCTATGCCGGTTATCCCTACATGAATGACCAGGGAGTCATAATGGGGGAGACCACTATCGGCAACCGCAGCGAACTGAAGACCACCGATGGTATCTTCTACATCGAAATGCTGCAGATACTTGCACTTCAAAGGGCTAAGACCGCCCGCGAGGCAGTCTTGATCATGGGAGCCGCGGCAGAAAGGTACGGCTACAGGGATGCAGGCGAATGCCTTACCGTAGGCGACCAGAATGAAGTATGGCATTTCGAAATCGTACCGCCCGGACCGCTTGTGACCGGCGCGATATGGGCCGCAGTCCGCATTCCCGACGATCATGTCGGAGTATCTGCGAACCGCTCGAGGATTGGCGAAATCAAGGAGAACGACCCCAATTACCTGTACTCCTCGAACGTATTCAGCGTAGCGACCGAAAAGGGCTGGTGGGATCCCAAGAGCGGCACGCCATTCCTCTTCTACGATGCCTATAACCCGAGCGTATCCCTGGGCAGCAGAAGGCGTGAATGGAGAGTCCTTTCCACCTTCGCACCGTCGCTTAAGCTGGATGCCAATGCATCCCGCTTCCCGTTTCGGTTAAAGTAGAGAAAAAGGTCTCCGTGCAGGACTATTTCAACATCTACAGGGATACATACGTGGGCACGGCATATGACAAGGCCAATGTAAACGACTGGTACGTTGCCGACAGCAAAGGCGTTTTCGCAAAGAGCGTTTTCGCGACCCCGCATATGAGCAGTGAAGCCCTTAAGCTGGTTGATGCTCCGTCAGAGCGCAACATAGCGATACCCGGCTGCTCATATTTCACAGTACTGCAGTCGAGAAGCTGGCTTGATCCCAAGCTCGGCACGCTTTGCTGGTTTGGGCTCAACAACCCCGACACTTCAGTTCATGTGCCCATTTACGCAGGCGCGACATCGCTTCCTGCAAACTTCGCCATCAACGACAGGACCAAGTTCAGCATGACTGATAGAGTCTCGGCGTGGTGGGCGTTCGACTTCGTCGACAACCTCGTCAACCAGAGGTACCAGGACTGCATCAAAGACGTTAAGGCAGTGCGTGACCCCTTCGAAGCGGAGCAGATGGCAGTACAGCCCACAATAGAGAAGATTGCTGCTGACCTTCTGAAGGCCAGCCCCGCATTGGGCGTCCAGTTCCTCACCAACTACACCAACTCAAGGTGCAACCTGGCGGTTGATATGTACTGGAAACTGGCAGAAGCGCTAATAGTAAAGTACGATGACAAGTGGTTCTAGCCGCATAGCCAAGTCTTAATACAGAAGTCGCCCCCTGCTCATTGTGGGGGGCGACCTCTTTTCAGTACCAAGTACGATATATTGGCTAGTTTAGCTGCATCAATGTCTTCTTCAGAAGCTGAAGCCCGCGTGAGCCCTTAAGCGGCAGGGTGATCTCCCCCACCGGCCTGAAACCCAGATTAGTGTAGAATTCCATGCCCTTGTGGTTCTTCTCCGTTACCGCGACCCTTATAGGCTTCCCTGCAGCCTTCTTCATGAGCCACCTGAGCACCAGGGTGCCGATGCCCCGGCCGTTGAAGTCCGGGTGCACCTCTATGTTTCTTATATAAGCCGCGTCATGTATTTCAAGGCAGACGAACCCTGCGTCTTCCCCATCATATCGAAGTATCAGGTAGTCCGACTTTTCCATCTCATTGAGCAGCGACTGCCTTTCGATATCATCGTCCCAGCCACGGGCCTCCTCGATGATTGCCCTGAAGTTCAGCCTGTAGGCTTCCAGCATGAACTCCAGGTCCTCAACGGTTGCGGGCCTGGTGCTCACTTTGCCGATTTTTATCTCGTCTGTCATCTCTTCGTATCCCTGGGCATCAACATGCCGCACACGATGGCCAGGCAAATGGCCGCAAAGCAGATAAGGAAGCCAGCCTTATAGGCGTCCATCGAGTAGAGCCTGACGCCTTCCGTGAAGTATGCGCCTTTCCATTTATAGTCCATGACCGCGCTTACGATCGCCTGCATTGCGATTGCCCCCACGAAGCCCGAGCCGTTGTTCAGGCCCTGGGCAAGCCCTGACAGCTCAGGCCTGTTGCACCTTCTCATGATTACGAAAGCCGGCAGGAAAGAGGAGTTGCTGAATCCCATCAGCAGCATGGCAGCTCCTATCAAATACACAGTATATCCTTGCCCACGGCCCTCATGCTCAAAAGCAGCATTATCCAGGCGATGGCCTGGAAGCTCGCAAGTATCGTGAACAGCAGCTTCGGCCTTCCGCTCCTGTCGGTGAGCCATCCTACGAACATGGCAGCCGTCGCCCCTCCCGCCGTGGTGATCACAAGAAGCGATCCTGCCACAGACTGGGGTATCCCGTGCACTTGCATAAGGAAAGGCACTCCCCAAAGCCCGGTGAATGTCATAAGTCCGCCGAAAATTAGAAGGAAGCCGAAGAAGGGCTGCAGCGATCCCTTCGTGGTGAACACCTCAGCTGTGCCTTTAAAAATAGTCCTCATTGTGGAGGCGAAATCCGCCTTCTTGGGGCCTGTTCCGTATGGCCCCTCATCCTTGACCAGCAGCCATATAAGAACGGCTATCGTCAGGGTTACCCAGGCTACAGTATATGACGCGCCCCTCCAGCCTATGGCCCCTACTAGCAGTACGAACGGAAACATCGCTGTCGCGACGCCGAGGTTGCCGAAGAATGTGCTAAGTCCCGTGAGCGTTCCGAACCTCTTCGCCGGGAACCATATCGATATGGATTTCAGAAGGCCGAGGAATATGCCGGCGAGTCCGAAACCGGAGATGAGCCTCGCCATTGAGGCTACTGCCAGCGACTGCGCCGAGGCGAAGATGAACCAGCCCAAAGCGCCCAGGAACATGCCAAATGACATGAGCTTCCTAGGTCCTAGCGTATCGGCGAGGGATCCTGCCGGAACCTGCATTATGGCGTAAGTGTAGTAGTAGATGCTCGAAAGCGCTGCCAGGCCCACACCCGTCGTATTGAATTCGGCCATAAGCTGTGGGAACATCTGCCCCACGGCAGTCCTGTTGAACATGACTGCATAATGTGACATAGCCCCTATGGTAAAAATCAACCAAGGGTTCGCCAACCCGCCCTTTTTAATCATGGATGCGCCTCCGGAAGCCAACATATCTACAATTTACCATAAAGCCCAATAGGCTGCGCCTACCTTAGCCTTCAAATAAATATTGTGAAATGCCGGACTATTCGTATACTTAATACTCATAAGACCAAATTTGAAAGCAGGTGTTAGGCTTGGCCAAGGCGATCGAGGTCAGCGGGCTGGTTAAGAATTACGGCAAACTGACTGCGGTGGACGGCATCAGCTTTGAAGTCGAAGAGGGCAAGCTATTCGCATTCCTAGGGCCCAACGGCGCCGGCAAGTCCACGACCATAAATATCATCTGTACTATCCTGGCGATGACATCAGGGAAAGTAAGCGTCTTCGGAAACCAGGTCGGCTCGCATGACGAGGCCATCAGGCGCGATATCGGCGTCGTCTTCCAGGATTTGGTTCTGGACAGGCTGCTGACAGTAAAGGAGAACCTGGCGATAAGGGGCGCTTTCTACGGCAAGAGCCCGGCAGAAGTGGCTTCCCGGCTCAACCAGGTCGTAGAAGTCACAGGCATCAAAGACTATCTGAACAGGCCGTACGGCAAGCTCTCCGGAGGACAGAAACGCAGGGCTGACATCGCCCGCGCACTAATGAACACCCCCAAAGTCCTATTCCTTGACGAGCCTACGACGGGCCTTGACCCTCAGACGAGGGCCAGGATCTGGGAGACCATAAACGGGCTCAAGCAGAAGGAGGGCGTAACCGTCTTCCTCACCACCCACTACATGGAGGAGGCCGCAAGCGCCGACGACGTCGCCATAATCGACCATGGCAAGATAGTGGCCCGCGGCACCCCGGATGACCTGAGGCTCAAGTACAGCAGCGACAAGCTGAGGCTGATGCCAAAGGACATGGAAAAGGTCCAAACTTCGCTCAAGGGGGCCGGCAGGGCCTTTGAAGTAAAGGCTGACGTGCTTGAGGTAAAGCTGAAGGACAGCTTAGAAGCGCTGTCAATCCTAAATGGCCTTTCGGACGACATCAAGGGCTTCGAAGTCCTAAGAGGCGACATGGATGACGTCTTCATTGCGATAACAGGCAGGAAAATCCGCGAAGGGGAGGCGGAGTAGATGGAAGTTGCATTGAAGCTTGCAGGCAGGAACATCAAGGTCTTCCTCAGGGACAGGACCTCGGTCTTCTTCTCATTCCTGTCCGTGATCATAATCATTTTGCTGTATGTCCTATTCCTTGGGGACACCATGGTAAAGTCCCTTCAGGATTACGTCCCCGACCCGAATGTGGCGAGGTTCTTCGCGGACACCTGGATTATGGCGGGGGTCCTGGTGGCAAATGCCATGACGACGACCCTGGGCGCCCTTGAAGTGCTCGTCAACGACGAGGACCGCGGCATAAACCGCGACTTCCTGGTGGCCCCGGTAAAGCGCTGGCAGCTTGTAGCGGGCTATATTCTCTCCGCGTGGGCGATAGGCATCTTCATAGGGGCGTTCATATTCGTAATCTCGCAGGGCTACATAGTCATGCGAGGAGGCGAGCTGATTAGTGCAATGAATGCCCTTAAGGTGTTAGGACTCATAGTGCTAAACGTGCTGGCCTTCTCATCATTCAACTTCCTCATAGTCTCCTTCTTCAAGTCCAATGCGGCATTTTCGACATTCAGCACCCTGGTTGGGACCATGATAGGATTCGTGACCGGCGTCTATGTGCCGATCGGCATTCTGCCCAACTTCATTCAGAGCCTGATACTACTCGTCCCGGCGACCCATGGCGCCTCCGTAATGAGGCAGCTGTACATGGCAAGATCGATGGAACTTGCCTTTGCAGGTGCTCCCGCGGACGTCGTCTCGGAGTTCTCCCAGATATACGGCATAACATTGCACCTGAGCGGCAAACCCATAGAGATCCCAATGATGCTCATCTACATTCTGGCATCGGGCGTGCTGTTCTTCGTGCTTTCTGTAGTCAGGCTGCTTCACAAGAAGTCAGCTTAGGCGAGAAACTTAAAGGCATAATTCCGGGGTGCGGCCTTGAACTGCACCCCGGTTTCTTTTACTCCTCGTTTGCAGGGCGGCTCTGCTCATAGAATTGTTTTATTGTTTGCACTGTTGGCGATATTGAAGGATTTCGGGCCTTCTCATCAAATATGGAAGTGGAGGTGATAACATGAAACCTTATCGGTTTGCGAGTGTCGCCGCACTGCTCATATTACTTGCCTGCCTGGCAGGCTGCGGGACTACTACTTTCTTCTTCAGCTTCGAAGATGAACTTGATCTCGAGAACGGCGAATATTCATGGATTACTGACGGCCCGGGAAGCATGGGCGTGGGTGTCCAGGGCCTATGGATGGACGAAAGGGCCGTTATATTCCCATTCAGGCTTAAGGGCAACGCAACAATAACGATGAATATGCTATCTGCGTGCGAAAACACTGAGCTTGCCTACTTCAAGGTGATGCTCACCGACGTAGACAATGTATTCAATTTGTATCATGCTCTTGAGATGTACCTGGGCAATCCTTTGGATCAGATAATAAAGCTCTGCGAAAAGGTCACAAGCAGCGTCAATCGCGTCGCAATGGGGCCTGTCATACCCGGGCTCGTAAACCCCGGGGAGAACGAGATAGTGATTTCCAAGAGGGGCAATTACTATAGGTGCTACATAAATGATGTATTAGTTGGTGGCTATTCCGCTGAAGACTACTTCGCCGAATGGTACGAAATCGTCATTTACTGCGAGCTGAGCTCCTCAACCGATGCCGACAGCATTTTCGTAAGGGACTTCAACCTGGTGATTTCAGGCGATTACGAGGAACTAATATGAAAAAGGACAGCTGCCATCTCACCCTTGACGGCAGCTGTCTTCATGTGGCTTACAGTATTGAAGTGAGGTAGACCCGAATTGTCCTTAGCATTCCTTGTGTCCCTTGAAATCCCTGTTTCCTCTTATTTCGCCTCTGGCTCTATGTGAACGGGGCCTTCCGGCGCTGTATCAGACTTACCTTTACCCGCTAAACTTGATGATCCGAAAATTCCCTTACTCATTGACCACATCCTTTGCCGGCATCCGCCGTGTGCCCTTGCTTTTCTTTCCCTTTGGAAGGCCCCGGTTGCAATCCTCTTGGTCCTTTTCGTCCCGTTCACTTATAACTACGAACGGAGCTTCCAAAGTGTTCCCGGACTGCTCGATGTTCACACAATGTTAACAAAAGTCCGGAATTTGGGCAGGGCCGGTCCATAACAAGATCAGAATGATGGTAGCGGCTGCCTGAGATTTGCCGATGCGGTGCCTGAATAAGAAAGGCCGTTCCCAAACGGAAACGGCCCTGTAAGCTTTGATATGTAGTTTGCGGATTATTAGGCTTTCATTCCCCTGGATGATTTCTTTCTTGAGGCGACTGCCCATGTAAGAACTGCTGCAAGCCCTAATAAAATGGCAGCATACAATAGCCTGTCCCCATCCACCGGATGCGTCACTTCATTATGTTCTCCGACCACCTTCACATTGACAAGGTGTATATCCGTCTCTCCTGAGTGCAGGCTGCATGTACGATTGAATATTCCTTCAACCTCCAGGGAAGTGCCGGTGATGCTGTAGTTGCCGGGCACGATTTCCATGCCCTCTACATCCAAGGTATCGGTCCATACTCCAAGCGCATTGGTCCCGTCATTCACGTTGAGCCACTCGAATTTACCCGCCCTGAGTATATCCCCGACGACTTCCCCTGCGATGGATACAGTTTTCCCATCCCAGACGGCAGCCTCATTGATTAGCTGCTGGCAAGTGACAATCTGCGCAGATAAGGGCGCCGAGGCGCATATGAGGAAAATGACAGCCAGGGCTACCTTCATTCTCATGCCTTTGCCCTCCTGCTCCTAAATCCCGAGAAAAGAAGCCCCAGCAAGGCGATTACGGAGATGAACTCAAGCCTTGCCACCCACATGATCGCAATGTAAAGCACCTTTAGGCCGGCCGGCATTGCAGCGCTAGTTACTCCGCAGCTCAAGCCGACGTTGCCTGTAACAGAGGCCGCTTCGAACAGCGCTTCTTTCAGCCCAAAGCCTGAGAGTATGCCGCCAAGAGTGCCCATGAGGAAAGTCAGCACATACAGAATAATCACTGTCATGGCCGATTTCACAACTTTATCATCAAGCACCGTATCCTTAATGTGCCTGTATTTCTGCACGATCACCGCATTTTCCGGCGCCAGCATCCTTCTTGCCTCATGGATGAGCTCCTTGAAAACAAGTCCGATCCTAAGCCCCTTGAACCCTCCTGCGGTAGAGCAGGCGCTTCCGCCGATGAGCATCATGATGCAAATCGCCCAAAGTGCGGCATCTCCCCACTCGTTAATGAACTGCTGGGCGTATATTGTCATGAAGCCCGTAGTCGTATGCCCCGATACCAGGTTGTAGAAGCCTTTCCTGAATAATGACAGCAAAGAGGAGTAAGCGCCGGTCCTGCCAAGCCCGTAAGCCGCAAGGGCGCTAAGCAAAGTCAAGGTGATTATGAAGGAGACTGTCTCGATGTTCCTGAAGGTCTCCTTCCTGTCGCCGCTCCATACTGCATAATGCAGCGCGAAGTTGAACGAACCGATGATGAAGATCACCATCGTGACCACTTCATATACAAGGCTGTGGTAGAACAGGATGTTCTGCGACTGCGGCGCGAAGCCGCCCGTGCTCCATGCGGCCATGAACACCCAAAGCCCGTGCCAGAAGGACCTTAGGGGGGAAAGCCCTATGAAAAGCCCGGCTATCCAAAGCGCGAAAGTCCCAATCGCCATATAGATGAGGCTTATCTTCCATATCTCCCTTGAAGTATGCAGTACGCTTGGCATCAGCCTTTCATCCTTGCCCTCGCCCACGTACATCTTGTATCCGCCGGCTGAAGTCTTGAACAGGAATGTGAGCGCAAGGACGACCATCCCCTGCCCGCCCACGAAGGTTATCAGATGCCTCCACATGTTCATTCCCATGGAGAGGTGGTCCAAATCCTGGGCAAGGACAAGCCCCGTCGTAGTAAAGCCGCTCATCGTGTCGAACATCGCATCGAGGAAGCTGACGAAATGCCCGCTCAGGTAGTAGGGAATGGCAGCCAGGACCATGGCTACTATCCACGAAAGCGAGGACGCCACCATGCCGTGTATCCAGCCCGCCTGCTTGTCACGGCTTCCGATTAGCTCGAAGGCCTTTCCTACGCACCAAGACGCAATCCCGCCGATGAGGAAGTCCAGCGCGCTGGACCATTCCCCATAGGCAAGGGAAACTACGAGCGGTATGCCCATCAGGATGGAGATGCCGAGCGTTATGCGGCCGATATAATATGAAATGAGCCTGTAATCCGACGTTTTCGCAGTAAAAGAGACCATATCCTACCTCACCGCCATGTACACTAAGGCACACAGCGCAAGCCCGATGAGCATGCAAACGACAGTATAGGCCACCTCTGCGGCCATACCGCCTATCCATCTGCCGCGCGTCTTGTTCACCGAATTCGATCATCTATACCACCTCGTCACGCGAACAGGCTTCTCAGGTTCTTCTTCTTGCCAGGGAAGGTGAGCGCCACAACCTTGTCCCCGCCTTGTATGACAGTGGCCCCCGTCGGGATGATCACCTTGCCTGCCCTATAGATCGTAACTATGATGCAGTCCTTGGGAAGCCCGAGGGCGGATATTGCCTTGCCCGCCTTCTTCGAGCCCTCTTCAATGACCACTTCCACCAGCTCCAGCTCCCCGCCTTCGAACCTGAGGAGAGTATGGATATCCCCGGAAGTGAGCTCGCCCTCGATAAGCTGGGCGATTATGCCCGTGCTGCTTACTGTGCCGTCCACCCCCAGGAGCTTGAAGACCTCGTGGTTCTTGGGGTTGTTGACCCTGGCTATTGTCTTGCTGATGCCGTACTTGGTCTTTGCGATCTGGCAGGCCACCAGGTTGTCCTGGTCCTGTCCAGATACCGCTACTAACACGTCGGCGTCGTCCACCCCCGCCTGCGCCAGCGCGTTGATGTCCGTACCGTCGGCCCTGATGACCAGGCAGTCCAGCTCCTCGGCGATATCCGAACACCTCTCGGCGTCCTTCTCAAGAAGGGTGATGCTGTGCCTTCCGCTTTCTGTAAGGGTCTTTACAAGGTAGTATCCGACCTTGCCCCCGCCTATGATTACAATGTTCAACGTACACCCTCCTCGCCATGCAGGCTCGAATGCCCCTCTATCATGTCCTCGATGTATTCGGAGCCGAACATGATCAAAGAGAGTGTATTCAGGCCGAAATTGCTCTTGTAGAACTCCTCTTTCTTCGGGTCGCCGATGCGCACGAACACGCTTTTTACTTTGAATATCCTGCTGGCTATCTGCGCCGCCATGATATTCAAGTTGTCGTCGTTGGTGACGGCTGCGAGCACATCAGCTTTTTCAATGCCGGCCTTCTTTAAGACATCCTCGTCTATCGGCACGCCGGTTATGGTTATCCCGTCGAAATCGGGCTCTAGCTTTGCGAAGTTTCCAGAATCGCTGTCAATTATCGCAATATCATGCCCTTTGCCGGACATGGACGCTGCCAGGTGGGAGCCCAGCCTGCCGCAGCCTGCGATTACAATATACATATGTCTGCACCTCAATCCTTACGAAAAGCGCGGATCGGCCACCGCGCGGCCTTCCTACTTTATCTTCTGTATGTTCTGGCTCCTGTACTTCATCTCGGTGGTATTGGCCAGGTTCTCCCTTGCAGGTTCGTAAGTCGGATCCAGCCCCAAAGCCGCCCTGTACATCCTTTGCGCCGCCAGCATGTCGCCCTTGACCTCCATTAGAAGGCCCAGAAGGTTGTATGCCTCCGGATCATCGGGGTTTTCGCCGACAATCCTCTGCAACAGCGCCATGGCATCCTCGGCCTTCCCGTATACCAGCAGGTTCTTCACTGCGGATATCATCTCGTCGCGGCTTGCCTTCACTTTCGTGTAGTCGGTCTCGGCCGCACCGTCGGAAGCTTCGGCCTTGCTGCCACCTGCTGGACGATCGCCCTTACTGCATTGGGGGTAAACGGCTTCCTCAGGTAGTCGACGGCGCCGAGTTTTATCGCCTCGACTGCCGTCTCGACCGTGCCGTAGGCTGTGATCATCACGACTTGCAGCCCCGGGTGTGCGATCTTCATGTGCCTGAGCGCCTGCATGCCGCCCATTCCGGGCATCTTCATATCGAGCAGGACCACGTCATATGGCTTGGGAGCGGCGTCCACCTTGTCTATCGCCTGCTCTCCTGTTATAGCCTCGTCGATGGACGTGCCCTCCTGTTCGAGGCACTCTCTGATCATCGCCCTGATGTTCCTGTCGTCGTCAACTATGAGTATGTTCATCATTTTCCCTCCCCAATGAGGCTTGAAATATGGCTTAGCAGTTCAGCCGGCGTAAACGGTTTGACCAGATAGTCGTCAGCCCCTTGGCCATATGCCTCCTGTATGTCTTCCTTCTGGGATTTTGCGCTTATTACTATCACCGGCAGATCCTTCGTCGCCGGGTTCTCCCTCAAAGTCCTAAGTATTAGAAGGCCGCTCATCCTGGGCAGCACCAGGTCCAGCAGCACCAGGTCCGGCTTATCGTCATATATGGACCTTAATGCGTTTATGCCGTCCTCCTGGCTAATCACGGCATAGCCCTCGTCTTCAAGGCACAGGCCCACCATGGCAGCAATATTTGGCGAATCTTCCGCAATCAGTATCTTCTTCATGAAATCTCTCCACCGATCCTGTCCGGCTTGCTTATGGCATTGAGCGTGAAGCTGAACTTCGAGCCCTCCCCCTCTTTGCTTTTGAGCTCTACTTTCCCGCCCATCGCCTCGACTATCTCCTTGACGAGGGCAAGGCCTAAGCCTGCGCCACCCGCCCTGTGTTTCTCGTCCCCTTGCATCTGGAAGAACCTCTCGAACACCCTCGCCTGGACGCTCTCAGGTATGCCGATCCCCGTGTCGACGATATCGATCCTGACGACAGAGCCCATGTTCTCGGAGCTTATCTTCACGCTGCCGCCCGCGTCCGTGTACCTTAGCGCGTTGGACAGCAGGTTGCTGATCACAAGCGACAGCTTCTTCGAATCCGCATATACCGGCGGCATATCCGCCGCATCGTCGACTATGAGCTCGACGTCCTTGTCCTTGAAAAGGGGCAGCAGGGAGACTGCAGCCGATGTGAAGGCCTCATTCAAGGACACAGGCCCCAGGTTGAAGCTCATCTTGCCCGACTCCAGCTTGGAGATGTCCAGAAGCTCGCTTACCAGCTCCTGAAGCCTTGAGCAGTCCTCCCTGACTATGCCGGTCAGCTTCCTCTGCTTGTCGGTAAGCGGGCCGGCCTTCTCCTCCAAGAGCAGCTCCACCGCCATGACCATGGATGCAAGCGGGGTCCTGAACTCATGTGAGGCCGTCGAGACGAAATCGGTCTTGAGCTTGTCGACTTCCTTGAAGTAGGTCACGTCCGCGAAATAGAGTATGACGCCCTGGGGCCTGTCGCCGACGTCTCCGAAAGGCGCCGCCTCTATCCTGTAATACTTCTGCTTCTCCCCGTCCGGAAGGCTGATTATCCTCTTCGTGCCGCTGAACGATAGCACCCGGTTGCGCTCAAGGCATTTCTGCGCGGTCTCAAGCGCGATGCGGTCGTCTATAAGCTCCAATATGTGCTTGCCCAGCGCCTCCTGCCCCTCGTGGCCGAAAGCAGTCATCGCTGCCCTGTTCACTTTCAGGCACCTCATGGACTTATCCAGGACGATTATCGGGTCCGCGATGCTTCCGATTATCGCCTCCGACTTGCGCTGCTCGGTAACCAGCTTGTCGATGTTGGCCTCGTCGTACTCCCTGAGCTTTCTGGTCATGATGTTGAACTCATTTGCAAGGGAGCCTATCTCGTCCTCGGAGCCGACGTCTGCGACCGTGCCAAGCTCGCCGAGTGCGACCTTCTTTGCGCTCTCGGTAAGTATCTTAGTGGGCCTGATTATTATATTGGAGACGGTATAGCCCAGATAAAGGGCAATGATTAGCCCGATTATGCTGACTGCAACAGCCGAAGTTATGGCCCTGCCTGCAATCGTCTTTGCGTTGTCGGTGGATTTCTCCATATAGTCCTGGTTGATGGAGTAAAGGGATTCCAGGGCGCTTGTGATCTTAGCATACGCCTCGGAGGCGGTCCTATGCTCTAGTGCAGCCTCTGCAAGCTTATCGGAGAGGATATAGGTCCTCGTCTTGATCATGCTCCTGGAATATAGGTCGTATTGGTCGGACACTTCAGAGAGCGCCTCGGACTCCCCGGGTAGGTTATGTTGTTCTGTGCTTGTGCAAGGCTCAGCCTGAATGACTTATCTGCCTGCCAGTAGATCTGTTCGTTGTCCTCGAACTCCTCGTCGATGAACATGCCCGACTGGGCCATGTTCTGCTTGTCCAGCGAGCTTAGCATGCCGTGGACGGCAGCAAGGCTTCTGTAGCTGTCGATGGTGATGTCTTCAACAGCCCTGTTTATCGCAACAGTGCTGAATATGACCCACAAGCTGACCAACATCAGGATGCCGATTATGATTAGGTACCCTAATAGTATCTTTGCCCTTAAGCTCTTCTTGAATGCCTTTACTAATGACATATTGCCATCTTCTTTCTTTGGCACTCATTCATTCTATTCCTCTTAATAATAAAATCAACAACATTCGCACAATGGAAGCAGCTGGAAGCCTTTCTTGATAACTTCACAAGCCTTGGCAGCAACCCTTCCATACGAGCTGCACCCTGCTCTACACCAGGACAAAAAAAGACGGGGCCTCATACGAGACCCCGCCAAAGAACCGTTATCCTGTCAGCTTAGTTCCAGCGTCCGCCCATCATTCCCTGCCTCTGGACAGTGTTGCCGCCGAAGCCCTTGCCTGTAGTATTGGTGTTACCGTTCATTCCGCAGCCGCCGCAACCGCCGTTGCCTCCGCGACCGCCCATCATGCCGCGACCGGCACCCATACCGAGGTTAAGCCCGCACTCGCCGGCAAAATCCTTGCCAAGCTCGCCGGCTGCTACTTTTGCCGCAAACTCTGTTTTAAAGGCCGCCGCGTCTTCCTTGCTTACCTTGCCGACGCTGACCATATAATCTACCATGGCGAGCTTGTAATCCGAGAAAGCCTTGGTGAACTTGTCAACGACTTTGAGCTCCTCGACTACTTCCCATACGCCCTTGCCCGCTACAAGCGTCCTTACCTCATCGAGGCTCTTGCCGGAGACTTCCGCCAGGATCTCGAGGGGGTGCTTGTATGTGAAGGCCTGAGCCTGGGCTACCGGTGCGACTACTGCCGCGGGCTTGCCCTGCTGCATGCCGGGCGCTTCATCTGCTGCTGCTACGTAGATTCCCATTGCGGCAACGGCTACCATTGCCAGAACCAATGCCATTACGCCAAATCTCTTCATTAATGTTGTTCCTCCTTATTTTTCTTGGTCTCTGGTTTCATCTTACATATCAAATGTGGAGGTTTTATGGAGGATGAGAGGCTTCGTGCAATCCCCCTCTGACATTGACACCCCGACTTTCAAATGGGATAATAAATTATAATCATTACAATATAATAACAAATATAATTTACTTCGGAAGAAGGCACCTCTAGATGGGCGATTACAGCAGATCTATATGAGAAGCTGGCCGAAAAGGGGCTTCGCGCATCCCAACAGCGCATAAGGGTTCTCGAGTACCTCTGCTGCGGCGAGAGGCACCCGACCGCCGATGAGATCTACAAAGCCCTGGCTAAGGAGCTGCCGTCCCTTATCCAAAGCTACGGTCTACAATGCCCTATATGCCTTAGTGGAGGCGGGCCTCGCAAGGGAGATTAGCATAGAGGACAAAGAGGCGAGGTTCGACGCGACGACCGAAAGCCACGGGCACTTCAAATGCGATGAATGCGGGCGCATCTACAACTTCCAGATCAATGTTGAGGATTTCAAAGCCGGAGGGCTCGACGGGTTCAAAGTAAATTCCAAAGATGTTTATTTCAGGGGTAAATGCAGCGATTGTTCAAGTAAAGACGAATGAAGGAGGCCAATAAATGGACAAGGTGAAGAAGGAGAAGCTGACGACAGTCGCCGGAGCGCCGGTGGCCGACAACCAGAACGCCAAGACCGCGGGCCCAAGAGGCCCCATGCTGCTTCAGGATGTTTGGTTTCTTGAGAAGCTCGCCCATTTCGACAGGGAAGTAATCCCCGAGCGCAGGATGCACGCCAAAGGCTCAGGCGCCTACGGCACATTCACCGTCACGCACGACATCACCAAGTACTCGAAGGCTGCGATCTTCTCCAAAATCGGCAAGCAGACCGACATGTTCGTCCGCTTCTCAACAGTGGCAGGCGAGCGCGGCGCGGCAGACGCAGAGCGCGACATACGCGGCTTCGCGATGAAGTTCTACACCGAGGAGGGCAACTGGGACCTGGTGGGCAACAACACGCCCGTCTTCTTCCTGAGAGACCCCCTCAAGTTCCCCGATCTCAACCACGCGGTAAAGCGCGACCCCAGGACCAATATGAGAAGCGCGAAGAACAACTGGGACTTCTGGAGCTCGCTGCCTGAGGCCTTGCATCAGGTGACCATCACCATGAGCGACAGGGGCATTCCCCTTTCCTACAGGCACATGCACGGCTTCGGCAGCCACACCTTCAGCATGATCAACGCCAAGAACGAGCGCGTCTGGGTGAAGTTCCACCTTGTATGCCAGCAGGGCATCAAGACCCTGACCGACCAGCAGGCCGAGGCCATCGTGGCCAAGGACCGCGAAAGCCACCAGAAGGACCTTTTGGAGGCCATAGACCGCGGCGAGTTCCCGCGCTGGAAGATGTTCATCCAGGTCATGACCGAGGAGCAGGCGCTCAAGATGCCCTACAACCCATTCGACCTGACCAAGGTGTGGTTCAAGAAGGAGTTCCCCCTCATCGAGGTCGGCTACTTCGAGCTTAACCGCAACCCCGAGAACTACTTCGCAGAAGTCGAGCAGGCGGCCTTCAACCCGGCGAACATCGTCCCCGGCATAGGCTTCTCCCCCGACAAGATGCTCCACGGAAGGCTCTTCTCCTACGGCGACGCGCAGCGCTACAGGCTCGGCGTAAACCACCACCAGATACCGGTGAACGCCCCCCGCTGCCCGGTCAACAGCTACCACAGGGACGGCCAGATGAGGGTCAACTCCAACGCCGGCTCCACCATAGGCTACGAGCCCAACAGCTACGGCAAGTGGCAGGAGCAGCCCAAGTTCAACGAGCCGGTGCTGAAGCTCTACGGTGACGCCTACAACTGGGACTTCCGCGAGGACGACGATGACTATTACACCCAGCCCGGCAAGCTGTTCAGGCTGATGAGCCCAGCGCAGCAGAAGGTCCTCTTCGAGAACACGGCAAGGGCCATGGGCGACGCCCCGAAGGAGATCAAGCTGAGGCACATCGGCAACTGCCTGAAGGCGGACCCCGCATACGGCAAGGGCGTTGCCAAAGCCCTTGGAATACCTCTAAGCGAAGTCAAATAACGAAGCTTTGACACTATAGGCTAAGCTCAGGCCCGGATTTTGATGATCCGGGCCTTCTTATATCCATGTCGCAAAATAAACCTCTAACCCCCATTTGACAATCCGTATCGTCGCGATTATGATATCATTATGATATTACTAAGATATAGGGAGGTAGGATGATATGCAGGAAAAGGTTCTCAAAGCCAGGCAGGGCATGCCTGTTTTAATAGGTGGAATAGTGCTCTACTTACTGGCGATTGCTTCGGTCATATATGGCGGCGTTCTGCTTGAGGCCGGCAATGGCTTCGGCACTTTGGCCATGGTTTTTGGCGTCATTTGGCTCACAATCGGATTCATCCCGTTCATAGGGCTGAAAATCGTAAGGCCTAATGAAGCCCTTGTGCTAACGCTCTTCGGCAAGTATTTGGGCACGCTCAAGGATTCTGGCTTCTTCTACGTGCACCCCTTCAGCTCGGCTATAAACCCCGCCGCGAAGACCAGGCTTGGGCAAAGCGGGGATGTAGACAACGGGCATGGGCGCAAAGACGTCCGGACGGCGGCCAATGGCGCTGAAGCGATGGAAGCCATGGGCAGCAAGAGCATATCGCTGAAAGTGATGACCCTCAACAACGCAAGGCAGAAAGTCAACGATACCCTGGGCAATCCCGTGGATATCGGCATAGCCGTCATGTGGCGTGTGGTAGATACCGCTAAGGCCGTCTTCAATGTGGACAACTATAAGGAGTACCTGTCGCTGCAGTGCGACAGCGCCCTTCGCAACATCGTGCGCATCTATCCTTATGATATCGCCCCCAATGTCGACACGACCGGCGACGGCCAGCCTGACGAGGGCAGCCTGCGCGGTTCAAGCGGCGTGGTGGCTGAGCGCATCAGGGCCGAGATACACTCCAAGGTGCAAGATGCCGGCCTTGAGATAATTGAAGCCCGGATAACCTACCTGGCATATGCGCAGGAGATTGCAGCCGTTATGCTGCAGCGCCAGCAGGCAAGCGCGATAATCGACGCAAGGAAGATGATCGTCGACGGCGCGGTCGGCATGGTGGAGCTGGCCCTTCAGAAGCTCAGCGCAAACCATATAGTCGAACTGGATGATGAGCGCAAGGCAGCCATGGTGTCCAACTTGCTTGTCGTGCTGTGTGGCAACAGGGACGCCCAGCCCGTTGTGAACAGCGGCAGCCTGTACTAACATGGACGGCGGGAGGAAACAGGTTCCTTTGCGCCTTTCTGCCCGCCTGTACGAGCAGATCGAAGCCTGGGCTCAAGCTGACTTTCGCTCAGTCAACGGGCAGATCGAGTATCTGCTGACCGAATGCGTCCGCCAGCGAAACAAGAGCGGCAAATACGTTCCTGAGGAATTCAAAGAAAAGACTGATGCTTAATCTGAGGCGGATTTGGAGCCCAATAAGCGCATTTCATCACTGATTCATATAATACAGGCCCGGACATCATCAAGGTCCGGGCCTGTTCCAATCCTTATTGCCAGCAATTTCCCATGTCTTCTTACTTATTACTTACTTTCCGCCCTCAACAGTCACCACAAGGCCGTTAGGAAGGCATGCCGCAAGGTCCATCTCGTCGTTAACCCAGCCGTGCTTCACGCACAGCTTGTCCGGGCAGGGCGATGAAATGAAACGTATCCCCAGCTCCTCGTCATATTCAAGCACGGATTCCCCAATTCTCCCGGCCAGGCTGAACTGCCCTTCCGCTATCTGCCCGGGGACGGGCGGCCAGGGGTAACTTGCTGCGGGCTCCCCTCTTTCGGAGCCCAGGCTGAACTTCTTTATCTCAATATACATGCCGCCCTCAGACCCGACTCTCGCCTGCGCCATCCTGTCGGACAGCACTATGGCGCCCCATGCCAGAAGCCCCAGCAGCACCATGACGGCGGCAGTGCCAATAAGCGAGCGCCTTCCGTAAGCTGCCGAAAGCTCCTCGCCCTTCAGCTTGAAGCCGGGCATGCGCCTAATGGCAAGGAATGCGTAGACTCCGGCAAGGCCGGTGAAGTAACCGGTGGGAAGGGCGACTGCCAGAAGATAAGGCAGCATGACGAACACCTTGGAAGTGCCCGATATCAGCATGAACATCCCCAGCTGGAACACGTTGTGCGAGACCGCCCCCACCATGGAGCAGGCTGCTATCAGCTTGCCCTTCCTACCTGTGACAGCCCTGAATGCCGCCATCATGAGCCCGCTGCCGACCGCCCCCGACATCGCCATGAAGAACGCCGTCGAGCCGAATGTGCCAGTAACAAGGCTTCCCAGAAGAACCCTGGCCACCGCGAGGAAGATCGCGTTTACGGGGCCTAGCGCATAAAGACAGACGAGCGTGACGATGTTGGCGATACCCAGCTTTGCGCCCGGCAGCGCTATGGGCACGGGAATGACCGCCTCAAGCGCGTGAAGGCCCACCCCCAGCGCCAGAAGCATGGCGAGAAGGACCATCCTCCTCGTCCTAGTCAGCTCAACCCTGCCTTTTGCCAATTGCCCTCCACCTGTTTAGCAACACCGGCAGCCCCAGCATCGCAAACCCTGCTATGAGCCCGATCGCCGCCAGCAACTTGCTGTATTCCTTCTGGTAATATACCATACTGGTGCCCGGCTCCGGCAGCGGTATCGGGTCCACCGGTATGCCGCTCTTTATCGCCAGGCCCTTTATGTCAAGGAAGTGTATCACCGGCACCCCTCGGTTGCTGTACTCATATATGAGCCCCATATCAGGGGAATTCACCTTCACCGGAGGCTTCAGCACTAAGCCGTTTGAAAACTCGAGCGATGCCGACGTCGAGCCGAAGTTGGGCTCCGCTCC
Source organism: uncultured Bacillota bacterium (assembly GCA_963823655.1). Taxonomy (GTDB): domain Bacteria; phylum Bacillota; class DTU025; order DTU025; family MWDF01; genus MWDF01. The sequence continues at coordinate 115,211 of CAWGMK010000012.1, read as the reverse complement.
CCCTATGTTTATAAACGCCTTCATTTCCCCCATCGCTTCATAAATCGCCAGGCGCTGCCCTATGCTGTCCACAGCGTCCACGGGCTCGATTATCCTGTGCCCCGACCTCTCGGCGATGCCTCTTAATATGGGCTCTGCATCTGCGATTATCCCGCCCGCCCCCGTGTCCCCTGCCCCGCCAAGCGAAATGGCCGCAGGCACATAGTCGAACACCCCTGCCGCCCTCAGACCGTCTATCATCTCAACCGATGTGACGCCCGGCACATTTGCCCCGTATTCGGAAGCGCCGATGGAAGGAATAATGATCGGCTCAACGCCGGTAACATAGCACGCCGAAAGCACCGACAGTATTATCCCCGGGAAGGAGCCTGAAGCCCCCACCGCGACCTTATCCCCCTGCTACTAGCCCCAGCTCGTCGAAGTATCTCACCGTAAGGGCCGCGAAGTCCGGGTTCGTGGACGTCCTCTTGGATTGAAGATTGCCCACCGTTGTCGTAATATCGGTGAGCTCCTGCCCGATTATCCCAGTCGCAGTTCGGATCGTCCTCGTTGCTAATCGCAATGCCCAGGCCCAGCCTCATGCCCTTTACTGCTTCAGTTGCCTCGATCATCTTGTTCGCAGCAGCTAGCATATCCTCATACCTGCCGTGCTTCTCCATGTGCCCGGTGGAAAGCGTAGCCCAAAGGGACGCCCCTACCACCAGCAGCGCCGCGACCAGCCATATGCTTTTCATTCCCTTGCTTTGTAGCATGAGTACCGCCTAATAGATGAGCAGAAGGGCCAGGCGAACCAGCCCCGCCACCAGCAAAGTCGAAGCCGCCGTCTTGAAAAAGCCCTGCTTGTACGAGTCATTGGCTATAAGCCCCGGTATGATGTAACCTACCGCCCTGAATTCCTGCCCGATCTCCGGCACCCATGAGACCACCCTGCCCAAAAGCCAGCCTATTAGCATGCCGCCCAGGACCATCGCCATAAATCTGCGCCGGCCGAACAGCACTACGTAGTTCGAAACAAGCTTCACTAGCAGGTAAGTCACGCCCGCGATCGCAAGCGTCGCCAGCACCCTCACCGGCTGGTCGAGGTAAAGGGCCAGATAGCCCGGCCCCACAAGCCCGCCCGACAGAAGCCCCGACAGCTCCCCGAAAAGGAAGCTGAATACCACACCTAGCGTTACAGAGCTGCCTATCATCTGGGCCCACCTCCCGAAATCGAGCTGATATATTCCGTGAGCAGGCTCCCTGCCCCTTTGGTGTTTCCTGCCAGCAGCACAACGGCCGACCCGCCTTCCGGCATATGCTTTGCGATCGCATCAAGCATATCCTGTGGCTTGCCCGATTTCACCAGCTCCACCTGTGCAGATGCCGTCGCTGCTGCGTCCGCCCTTCGGCGTAAGCCTTTTTGCCAGCGCCTGCAGCTTACCTATATAGAATATGCGGTCGACGGGCAAGGACGCTGCCATCACTGACATCTCCTCCACCCTCTGCGGCCTGTCCTCGCGGTTGTTCACCATTATGAATGACATGGCGTAATCGCCAAGCATGGGCTTTACGAAGTCGTCCCACATCTTAATGGTGGATTCGACGTCATTGGCCGCGAATGCGTTCACGATGTGAAGCCTTCTGCCCGAAACTTCCAGATCCACAATGGGGCTAACCCCTGGATCGGGCCTTGCCGCCTGCATGCCCCTCAAAGCCGTGCCCCTGTCGACCCCCGCAAGCTCGCATACCTTTAGAGCCAGCGCCACATTCTCGGCAAACGAAGTGTAGCCGAAGAGCGCAAGCTCCTCAGCGCTCACGTCTTTAGCGTCCGCGAGCACGAGCTTCGTGCCCTTCTTCAGGCACTCCTGCTCAACGATGTTTATATATGGGCCGTCCGTTGCCACCATGTAACCGCCCTTTGGCACGGTCAGCGCCAGCGTGCGGGCCACATCCTCAAGCCCCGGCCCCATTACGTCCAGATGGTCCGGCCTGATATTCGTAATCACGCCTATTGTGGAGCGGACAAGCATCCCCTCATATACCCTCTGGTTCTCCTGCTCAAGGGCCATGCATTCGGCGACGAGCGCCTTCGCCCCCGCTTTGTGCGCCCTCTTCACTACCCAGATGTGTTCCGAGATCCTCGCCTTGCCCCTTCTTTTTATGGGCTCCTCCGTGCCGTCCGGCAGCATGAGCCTGGGGGCTGTGCCCGTGGTCTTGGCGGCGGTCCTGATACCGCCGGCAGACAGCCCCGCCGCGATGAGCCTCGTTACCGTGGACTTTCCCCTCGTGCCGTTCACATTCACCCTTATCGGGATGGACGAAAGCAGGCGCCTGTGGCGCGAGTTTTCTATGAGGCCTGCGGCAAGGAGCAGGACGGATGCGATTGCAATGACTGTGGGATTCATCTTCCCTCCTACGATTAAATATCATACACCAAATTCCCAGGGGGGCAGATTCTGCTTTTTGTGGTTGCATACAGAATCCCGTTTTTCTCCTCCAAGAAGCATATGTTTTTTATTAGTACATTCATAATTTCCCAATTATTTGGAGGGCACTTCCAAGCCCTCCGGAAACCTCCATATAAACCGCCATATATCGATATTCATTTATGCATAACGCCCGGAGCACCAAGAATCGAATTTTGTTTTAGACTTCCCACCCATAACCTATAATTGATATGGTGTGCTAATGCTGCCGAACAATAGCGGCAGCCAGTGCGTATTAACAGTAGTTATTAACCTAATTGAAAGGAGAATATAGATGAAGAGGATTTCAATCTTGCTGATTCTTCTCGGGATGATGCTGCTAATGGGGGCAAATCCTGTGATGGCGGCAGTCACCGGCGCAACTCCTCCGAAGTTCGAGTTCCCGATGCTACTTAGTAACGCGGGACAGGGCCCGGACGGAAAGGGCACGAGGACGTTCATAAACTTCAACCCCATCTCAAAGGCCGTGACCATCTACGAGACGAACTACTTCTACAATGCCGAGCCGCAGCCGGCCGACATTGCGAAGTACAAGACCATAATTTTCGCGATTAGCTCCAGCGCCAAGGGCCTAGGGGCATCCGGCATAACAATTGAGGATGAGATCGCGCGCCTCAACAAAGTGGTGGCGGAGGCCAAGAAGCTGAAGATCAAGATCGTGGCGCTGCTTCTAAACGGCAAGGACAACAGAGGCCTTCCGGGAAGCGCAAATGAACAGAGCATAGATGCAATCGCACCGTTCGCCGACTACATGATAATCAGGAAAGACGGCGACACGGACGGCAAGTTCAAGAAGCTGGCTGAGAAGAATAAGGTGCCGCTCACCTATTTCGATCATGGCGTACTACGGACCTTCCGGGGATTATTGCAGCCATGTTTTCCAAGTAACCAATAGCGCCCCTTTTAATCAGGGGCGCTATTTTTGGGGGTATTGTGCATGACTCTTCAGACCACGTACACGCTCGTAGCAATGGTCGCTGTCTTCGCCCTTAGCAGCTGGAAGCTCAAATCGCCGGAAATATCGATGGTCATTACGGCGATATTCGGAGCATTAGTCGCCGGATTCGGAGTTCCCATCCGCCTGCTTATCGAGGGCACCCTCACCTATTTCGACCTTGCTCTGCTGTTCATCACCGCGTCCCTTTTCATGAACTTCTACTCGGAAATAGGCGCAACAAACGCGCTGGTAAGAAACCTCGTCCAGAAGTTCTACCAGCATAAGTGGATAATGCTGTTCCTGCTGGCATTCGTAATGCTGATCCCAGGAGCCTTCACGGGCGCCGGAAGCGTCTCCATACTCGTAGTCGGCGGCCTCGTCGCCACCGTCTTGGAGTTCATGGGCTTCCCTCCCGAAAGGCGCGCTGCCTTCGTTTTCATTACTGCCATACTTTCAGCCGCCTGCCCCTCCGATCAACCTCTGGGCGATGCTGATGGCAGCCGGCGCGAACATGCCCTACGTAGGCTTCAACAAGATACTGTTGATCCCCGTAGTGCTCACCACGATATTCGCGGTCTTCTTCTTCGGCAGGGGTACCAAGGCCAGGCCAAAGGCCGAAGTGCTGGCAGGCCTTCCTCCCACTGCCAAGGGCATGAACTGGATAAGGCTGACCCTGCCATTTGCACTTGTGCTGTTCTTGATCCTCATGGCCCAGTACGGCGCGCATCTGATGCCCGTAATCGGCCTTCCCCTCACCTTCCTTCTCTGCGCGGTGCTCGTTATGATCATCGACCCGGAGAGAAGAAGCCTCAAGCGCTGGTGGGAAGTGACGACCAAGACGATTGAGACCGTGTTCCCGCTGGTGGCAACGTTAGTCAGCGTCGGCGTTCTGGTGAACATCATGGCGCTTACCGGCGTAAGAGGGCTCATCGCCATCAACTTCGTAACCCTTCCCATACTCTGGATCTACATAACGGCCCTCCTGTTCTGCCCGCTGGCACAGGGGTCGCTCTCCTACGGCAGCGCCGTCATCATCGGCGTGCCGATAATATTCCGCTTCAACTCGGTCGGCATCAACGTAACAGTGGTAGCTGCGGCTTTGAGCCTCATGTTCCCGCTTGGCGACTGCCTGCCGCCTTCCAGGATAGTCGGAAGGCTCTCAATAGAGAAGACCGGCTTCAAGGGCTCCTACATGCAATTCCTTAAGGCTGTCATGGTGCCCTGGCTGTTCCTGGCGGCAATCGCGCTTTGCATGCTGATATTCGCGAAGACATTCGTACCCCTTGTGAAATAGAAGCGAAGGAGTGAGTCATATGGTGTTTTTACAGGAGATCATCCATTATATCTACTTTGCGATGGCGGGCTTCTTCGGGCTTCTTCTCATAAGGGCCCTGTTCAAGAGGACCACCCGCACGAATCTCGTCTATGACATCGTGTATGCGTACGCCGTAATACCATTCCTGCTGCGCGCATTGCACATCAGGTAAGGAGGACAGGAACATGAGCAGCTCCAACATCAGAAAGCTGGCATTCCTGGTAGCGTTCCTGGTCCTTGCGGGCTTCGCATCCGCGGAGTTCATCGACCTTAGAGGCTACAAGGAAATTGTCACAGTATCAGAGGCCTTCACAGAGAAACGCATGCTTTCGGACTGGCTCCCAACCCTTAAGGGCACTTTGGGGGACACTCCGGTGTACTTCTTCGACTCAGGCAACCCCGGCGGCACGGTATTCATCTACGGAGGCGCCCACCCCTATGAGCCGGCTGGCTCGATTGCCGTTTATGTAATGATGGCAAACCTTAAGATCACGGCCGGCAGGATAATACTCATGCCCAGGGCGGACTATGAGCGCCTCGACGCAGGGCATACTCGGAAACGCCTACCCTCAGTACCTGCACATCCCCACAAGCTGGGGGCAGCAGGTGTTTAGAATCGGCGACAGGGAGACGGCGCATCTGGACCAGTGGCCGGACCCGTTCACCTATGTACACTACCCGTCGGGCCAGAACCTGGCCTACCAGGACCTTAGAAACTACAACCGCACCTTCCCCGGAAGGGCGAACGGCACGCTCACAGAGCGCATGTCGTTTGCGACATTGGAGCTTATAAGAAACGAGAAGGTTGACTTGACCATCGACTTCCATGAAGCGTCCTTGATGTACCCGGTCGTCGACACATACGTCGCCCACCAGCGCGCAGAGGAGCTGGCGACCCTCGCTTCAATGTATGCGCAGATGGAGATCCCTCTTAAAAACGAGGTATCACCTAAGAACCTGCACGGCCTCACCCACCGCGAAATCGGCGACTACAGCGACACCCTGGCAGTCCTCGTCGAGACGGCCGAGCCCTTCATCGACCGCGTGGTCGGCAGGATTACCGAACAGCTGATGATAGACGGCAAGGACGAGTTCCTGCAGAGGGCGGCCGACAAGGGCCTTTTGTACACAGCTTATGACATCAACAACGCGCAGACCATAGACAACAGGGTCGGGCGCCTGCTGACCTCTTCTCTGGAGCTTATCAACATGTTCAACCAGTTCTACCCGGACAAGACGGTAGGCTTCTCATACCCCCGCTACACCGACATAATGACAAACGGGCTAGGCAGCTACTTACCGGATCCGTCGACCGTGGACCCGGCTCGCGTATTCGAGAACTAGTGGAACCGGAGGAGGCGACCGATGTAAAAAAGTCCCTCCTCTTTCCAAATAGCAGCCCATTTTATAAAGTGAGGTGTAAAACATGAGGACCCGCAGAACTCTAATCGTCCTGGCCTCCGTGCTCGTGATGCTGCTCGCGCTTACTACGGTAAGCTACGCTTGCACCATCATCGCAGTCGGCAACAAGGCAACCGTAGACGGCTCAGCGATCATCACCCACAACGATGACTCCGGCGTCGCGGACTTCAGGCTCTGGATTCTAAAAGGCGGCGAGTTCCCCGAAGGGGCAACAAGGTCAGTGGTAATCGACGGGCATGACTACATCGATTACTCCAAGTGGCCCGTAGTTGACTACACCAAGAACAGGAACGGCCGCGCGATGGTCCTTGCGGAAATCCCGCAGGTCAAGAAGACCTACACCTATTTCCACTCCAGATACTCGTTCATAAACGAGATGGGCGTGGCCATGGGCGAAAGCACAACCGGCATCAGCAGCTCCAACGACTACGGCAAGGCCGTAAGGCAGAAGATGTATGACACCGACGAAGGCATACTCGACTGCTGGATGCTCCAGGACCTGGCGCTTGAGCGCGCCGCCACATCCCGCGAAGCCGTCATGATCATGGGCCAGCTCGTCAACGAGTACGGCTGGAACGTAACCGGCGGCGGCGGCGAGATAATGGACATCACCGACGGCAAAGAGACATGGGCAATGGAGTTCTTCGGAGCGAAGGTATGGGTAGCCACCCGCGTACCGGACGACATGGTATGGGTGGGCGCCAATAGCCACCGCTTCAACATCGACCCCAGGAACCCCGTCGAGAACGGCGTAACCTATGAGATCATAACCTCACCCAACTTCATCTCCTACGCAGTGGACAACGGCTGGTACGATCTTAAGTCCGGCAAGCCCTTCAGGGCGTCTGAGATCTACGCCAACCGCATCAAATGCCCACAACAAGCGCGAGTGGCGCGTATACGACATCGTAGCGCCGTCTCTCAAACTGCCCGATAACCAGGCAGAGTATCCTTACTTCGTAAAGCCCGACTTCAAACTCTCCGTACATGACATATGGAAGATCTCCGGCGACCATTACGAAGGCACGCAGTACGACCTGACCAAGGGCCCGCACGCCGGTCCCTACGGCGACCCGCTCACCAACTACAACCTCGGCGGAACGCCAAGGCCGATAGGCATCCCCGCAACCGCCTATCTGCAGATCAGCCAGGTCAAGTCATGGCTGCCCGCACCGTTCAGGGGCATCGTATGGTACGGCTACGGCTCAGTCGGACACAGCTTCCTTACCCCCCTGTTCCCCGCGATGGCAAAGCTTCCCGACCTCTATGCCATCGGCTCAAGGTATGAGGAGTACAGGCGCGACTCCGGATGGTGGATCAACACCGGTGTGCAGGCCATAATCGGCCTCAACTACGCTGACGCCATCAAAGTCGTAGACGCCCTCAGGCAGCCCAAGATGGCCCTTGTCTACAAGCAGATGGCCGAGCTCCAGGACGTCGCCACCAAGATGTATGCAACGGATCCAAAGGCTGCCGTGGCATTCTTGGGCGAGTTCTGCTACAACACCTCGGTCGGCTGGTACAATGACTGGCTAGAGCTGAGCGATGTGCTTCTTGCCAGGAACTGGAGACAGACCGCGTGGCCCACATGGTGGAAGGAATTGATCGACCCGAAGACCAACCCCGAACTGGTCAAGTACCAGGGCAAGTAAGCAGACACATATACAGGTCAAAATGGGTGGGGCAGCGATGCCCCGCCCTTCTCTTTTTACCGCCTCCATTTGCGCGTGCGTTAAAGCAGGTAATCGCCGGCCGGCATTGAATAATATCTATTTACGGAGACTTTTTTAAAGGCGCACCGCAATTAGCAATCGGGGGGAAGTACAATGCCCAGTCCGATCAGGAAGCTCGAAGACAAGCTGAACGTTGCGCATGTCAATCTGCTTGCGCACGTTAGATTAGCGCCGAAAAACGAGTTCGAGGAGGTCATTGTCAGCGGCTACTCCACGGACATATTCGGCTGGTTCGAGGAGGCCTGGGTCACTTTCAAGGCTCGCTTCAAACCGATAGCGCTCTCCTCCATTCCCGGACTTCTTGCCATTTGCATAAGCTTCTATTTGTACTACGACCAAGCCGGCAGGGCCTCCGTGGCCGCGGACGCGCTCTTCGGCTCCTACCTGAGGACGATAATCATCATGTGCCTGGGGATGCTCCCCTCCATCGTGGCGATGGGCTACATAACAAAGAGCGAGGATCCCAAAAGCGACTTCATGGAGGCGCTGAGGTACTTGCCCGGCCTTCTCATAATTTCCGCAGCCATCTGGGCCCCCATTATTTTCAGCGGGCTTATGAAGGAGTTCGGCAGCAAGATAAACTGGTGGGCGATACCCCTATGCCTTTACTTCGCAGTTGCCTGGTCGCTCGCCCCCTACTTGCTGGTAGACGCGAAGCTTGGACTGTGGCCCGCGCTTGAGACCAGCCGCAGGCTCGTAAGCCGCAACTGGTTCGGCATCGCGGCCCTTTATGCCATCTATTATCCGGCGGCCTGGGTCTTCTCGGCCGCGATCTCCATGATACCGGGGTTTTCTCCACTATGGTCGTCGTCGACGACATGGCAAAGAAGATGAGGACGGATCCGATCAATATCATGCTGGGATTTTCAAACATCTTCATGGCGGGGCTATTCTACTTATTCCTTCTTTTCTTCCAGATTGCCCTGGCCACGGCGTACATAAGGATACTAAGGCCCGTGGGATACAGAAGGGAAAAGGACGGCCGTCAGGGCCGGACCTAGCTTTGGGAGGTGTTTTACCTTGCCCATCCACGAGATGATGCACAATGCGGTAAAGCTTGGCGCATCGGACCTGCACCTGGTGGCGGGGGAGCCGCCTTTGATAAGGACGGGGCAGAGGATAAGAAACCTTAGTGAAAAGAAGCTCTCCGCCGCCGACGTCGAGCGCATAGTATTCTCCATGATGACGCCCGACCACATCGTCCGCTTCAGGGAGGACCTGGAGCTGGACTTCGCCTTCGAGTCGAAGGGCACCGGCAGGTTCAGGGTCAATGTTTACATGCAAAGAGGCAAGATCGGCTGCGCATGCAGGTACATCCCCTCCGAGGTGCCAAAGCTCAATTCGCTGAACCTTCCCGTGCAGACGCTAAAGCAGATCGCAAGCTTCCCCAGGGGGCTGGTCCTTGTTACCGGGCCCACAGGGTGCGGCAAGACCACGACGCTTGCGTCCATGCTCAACCACATCAACCACACCTTCAGGTACAACATCATGACGATAGAAGACCCTGTAGAGTACGCCCATACCAACATCCAAAGCATCATCAACCAGAGGGAAGTGGGCACCGACACCAAGAGCTTCAACGACGCCCTGCGGCATGTGCTAAGGCAGGACCCTGACGTTATACTAATCGGCGAGATGCGCGACCTTGAGACCGTCTCGATTGCGATAACCGCCGCCGAGACGGGGCATCTGGTGTTCGCGACGCTGCACACAAACGACGCAGTATCGTCCATAAACAGGATGATAGACGTCTTCCCCGAGACCCAGCAGCGCCAGATAAGGCTGCAGCTGTCGACTACGCTCCAGGCCGTTATATCCCAGCTCCTGTTGCCGGTGGTGCAGGAGGATACCCACATGGTGGTGCCGGCTGTCGAAATCATGATCTCGAACCCGGCAATCAGGAACCTCATAAGGGAGTCCAAGACATACCAGATCGCGTCCGCCATACAATCGGGCGCGAAGACCGGCATGCAGACGATGAACAGGGCCCTTGTGAACCTATACATGGACAACAAGATCTCGCTTGACGAGTGCATGGCGCATGCCACCGACCCGGACGAGATGAAGAGCCTGTTGAGGGTATAGGCAGGGCCAAAGGCGCGGAATTTGAGGGTGACGGAGGCTGCCGGCCTTATGCATTTTAGGCAGAGCCTGCCGGCAGATGCCCGTTGGCCCCATGAAGAATGGTAAGATATATTCGTTTAGTAGTGTGGGAAGCCGCTACGCTAGATTATGTTGCCGACGGCCCTTAAGCCCTACGCATCAGCGCGGAATTTCCCGCAATTTATGGTCGGACAAGCAGAACAAAAGGCCTCGGGCTTTCGTCAAAGTTTACGAGGCAGCAGTCCGGCGCAATAGGAGTGATACTTTGGACTACAAGGCGCTCAGCGACGAGCAGCTGGCCGAGAAATACCTGTTGGGCGACACTAACGCCATGACAGCCATATATGAGAGGTATGTAGACAAGATCTACAGGCTCGCCTATTCGAAACTGGGCGACCACCATGACGCCCAGGACGTGACATCCAGCGTATTCCTGAAGCTGTGCACCTATTTGCAGCAGTTTCGGGGGGACTCGAAGCTTTCTACCTGGATTTTCGCAGTAGCCGCCAACGCGGCAGTCGATTTCGCAAGAAGGCGCAAGCCCCAGGAAAGCCTGGACCGCGAGGTGGGCGGCAAGGACGGGGAGCCCATGGAGCGGCAGATTGCCGACAGGGCGCCAGGACCCGAGGAACTATTGGACAAGGAGGACTTCCGGCAGCATATGCTCTCTCTTGTGCGCAAGCTGCCCGACATGCAAAAGGAGATCCTCGAGCTGAGATTCATCGTAGGCATGTCCTATCAGGAGATATCCGAGGAGCTCGGAATCGAGATGGGCACGGTCAAATCGAGGATTAACAGAGCAGTGGCAAGTTTGAGGGAAGCATACGGACGATCGGAGATGAAGGGCGTTGGAATGTAAAGTTTACCGCGAGCAGATGGCCGAGTACTTCACAGGCACTCTTGAGGCCCACAGGGCCCAGGACCTGGAGGTACACTGCGCATCGTGCAAGGAATGCGGCGAGGAGCTTGCGGAATATAAGAAGATGATGTCGGCGCTGGCTGAGCCCATAGTGGTCCCCAAGGAGTTCAGGGACCAGCTCAAGCGCATTGTTATAAAGGAAGCGAAGAGGCAGCTGCCGACGGCGACGAGCTTCAGAGCGCTCTTCAAGAACCCCTTCTTCAAGGTGCTTATAGGTGCCACAGCGGCGTCCTTGCTGCTTCTTGCGGCAGGGCTCGTATGGTTTGAGCTTATACTTCCCAAGGAGACGCCCGAGACCATTGTCTCCTATGTGGAGGACCAGTCGGTCGGCATGGAGAGGGTCATCCAGAGAGGGCTTGCGGCGCTTGTGCCCGAGAATACCGCGACTGCGGCAGTGAAGCTTATGGTCAGGTTCAGCGACAAGGTGGCAGGCGAGATGGACGAAAAGGCAGTGTCGGTAGGAGCCGATGTCGTCAACAGCGCGAACAAGGGCCAGCCCTATGCGCTCTACGGCTTCTCCCCCGATGTGCTCTCCTTCTATGTGAACTACCTGAAGACGCTAGGGCCGGTAGAAGCATCGATCCCCCGCATCACAAGCATTACCTCGGATAAGGTCTATGTCATTATTGAAATAGGCAAGTAGCCTTTATCCTTTAGTTGATTAATAGCTGAAAAAGCCGAAGGCAGATTGAAGCCTTCGGCTTTTTCAATACTCGCGCGAAATTCCGGCACCCGAATTTGTGCTTCGTTCTGCGCCAGTGATTTAGAAAAGGCTTACGCCCGCAACTGCCCAGCCGCCCCGCTCCGGCACCATCCCGAGCCTGCAGTTGCCGGCTAACACCGGAAAGCCTCCCGCAAGCAATGTGTAGCCAAAGCTTATGGTAACGAAGCCCCTGCCCGCCTTGCTGGCCGTTATGTCGAATATCCGAAGCTCTGATCCCGCCTCCAGCGACGAGAAAAGGTCGGAGAGCGCCAGCAGGTCGAAGGCATCGTCGTCGCCGCCTGCGCCGTTTTCGAAGTAGGGCTGAATCCCTGACTGCGAATAGCAGAGCATATGAAGGGCAGGATCGAGCGTGAAGCTCGCCTTCCAGGCGGAGAGGGCATCCATTGCGTATCTCATCTCGCCGTCCGGATCGGGCTTCGCAAAGGGCAGCTTGTCCTCTGCCTGTGCCCATACCGTCCATGCGGCATCCCTGCCGGAGGTGTCGAATACTGATGCGAGCCTCCAGCCGTCGTAGCAGTTGAGCATGACTGCTTTCAAGGAGATGCTGGCGGGCGCCATGCCGCTGATGCCGGGCGATCTGATTATAAGGGCGATGTCCAAAGTCGCTGCCTGTTTGGCAGAGGTCTCAAGCCTTGCGCCGAGCCTCACCTCGAAAAGCCCGGGGTATATTATCGGGGCCTCCCCCTCCCCCCTGTCCTGCTTCATGAGCATGTCGAGCGCGGCGGCGTCTCTTAGAAGCACTAGCGCTGCGAAGTCGTACTCCTTGCTCTCCTCTGTTTCCTCTCTTCCCGAGCCTATTATCATCTTGAGCCTGTTGCCCAGGTACAGGGCGGGAAGGTGCAGCCTTGTGAACTCCTCGGCCGAGATGAGGCCGATTAGCTTTGTGAGATCCTCTATCCTTCGGGCTTTGGGCGGATAGAGCCTGCCGTCGCCCTCGGGAAGCCTGTCGATGAGGCGAAGGCCTGCCTGGGGGTCGAAGCCGCAGTAGGCGGTTATGAAGGCGGCGTAGGCGTCGCATTCGGACTCCTGGTCATAATAAAGCTCGGAGGGATCGATAAGGGATTCGAACCCCTCTTGGGCCAGCTTTGCGAAGGCCTTCGCGTGCGGCTCGTCCAGGACCCAGGTGTACCCGTCCTCCAGCTTGTAATGACAGGCCCTCAGATGCCTTATCTCGTGTGCGAGCGCGAAAGCGATCTCATCATCGTCAAGAGATGCCGCAAGCGCGTAGGAGAGGTATATGGAGCCGTCAGCCATGGAATAGGCGCTTATGCCCCTGCCCGCTGTGATATGGACCTCGAAGTCCGAGGGGTGGCTGCCGGAGCCGGTGGCAACTATGCCGAGTATCCCGATGACTCTTGCAAGGACAGTCTGATGTACTTCATCCACGACGGCCTCGGGAGCCTGTATCCTTCCCACGAGGCGGCGCCAGGGGGCGTCGGAGGGGAATGCGGCATCCCTTACGGTCTCGGTTATCCAGTTATGGCCTTGGGGCGGGGACTGCTCCTCGATGATGTTCTTAAGCTTTAGGTATTCCTCCTCTGAGGCAGGGACGGAGCCTGCCGCGAAGAGATAGAGGGCGCTCGGAGTCCTGGACGAGGCTTTCTGAGGGAAGGCCGGCTTTATCGGGAAGAAATATCATGTCTAACAGCACTGCCGCGAGCGCGACAGCGATGATGAGCGTTATCCTTATGCCCTTTCCCTTGAATAGCCTGCCCATTGCCCTGAGATTTACCCCCGATTGCATTTTAATGGCCGGGTCCTGATTTGAGGGCCCGGCCCGGTTATTTGGGACTGGTCGCTATCAGGATCTTATGTGGTGGACGGTGATGCAGCCGGGGCCCGCCGTGCGCCGCCATGGTGGGCGACAGCAGCAGTATCTCGACGACTGCCCCCTGGACCCGCTCCTTTATCCTGTCGGCAGCCTTCCTCGCCGCCTCAAGTCGTCCCCGTGGCATATGTAGAAGCGGTGCATTGCGTCGGCGCCCCTTCTAATGATGCTGTCCGTTATCATGTCTATTGCGTGGTTCATGGTCCTTGCTATCGCATATTTCTCTATCCTGGTGCCCTCGTCGTTTAGCCTGAGGACAGGCTTTATCCGAAGGATCGAGCCAATGATTGCGGCGGTCTTCGAGAGCCTTCCGCTTCTTCTTATATAGGAGAAGTCGACGGCGATTAGGAAGGATTGCATGTCGGCTATCGAGCGGTTGAGAGATTCTACAATCTCATCCAGGCTCTTTCCGAGCTTGGCGAGCTTTGCCGCCTTCTCGACGAGGTAGCGCTGCGTGCCGCAAATGGTCTTTGAGTTGAGCACTGTGATCCTTGCATCATCCACCATGCGGGCCGCCATAATGGCGTTCTGGTAGGTGCCGGAGAGCCCCTCGGAGATCGATATGTGAAGTATCCTCTTCGCGTTGTTAAGGCCCTTCTTGAAGGCCTCTACTACGTCTCCTAGGTAGGGCTGGGAGGTGGTAGCCTTGGCTCCACCCCGAAGAAGCTTGTAGAACTGCTCATGGCTCATCTCGACGCCGTCTCGGTAGGAGCTGCCGTCGAGGTTCAGTAGTATCGGTGTGATCTCAACGCCCAGCTCCCGGGCCTCATCATCTTTGAGCAGCGCGCAGCTGTCGGTGACGATTTGTACTTCGTTCATTGTGTACCGGCCTCCGATGTGATGTGTCGATAAGTGCCTTCCTGTGCTTCTATTTTATCTGCTTTTCCAGCTCGAACAGGTCGAGTATGGGTATGCCGTCGTTTCCGATGTGGGGTATGCAAGGCTTAAGATCCCTGTACCTCTTCACCTCGTCGAGATACACCTCGCATATCCTGTAGCCGAGCCTCTGGAACAGCCTTAGAGCATATGTGTTGTCATTGGTGGTCATAAGCCAGATCCTGGTGCAGCCGGAGCTTCTTGCGGCGTTCTCGCACATGCCCATGAGCTGCCTGCCTAAGCCCTCGCCGGGCTTTGTGGAATCAAGGGATACTATCTCGCACTCCGCCCCCTCTATATAGTAGGTGGCGCAGGCTATTATCTTGCCCTCATCTTCGCAGAGGAATGCGTCGAGGTCCTTGACGGTATAGATCTTCATCTTAGAGACCAGGTAGTCGCAACCCCACCTTTTCTCGATGAACTTCCCCAGCGCCTCCCGGTCATTGGTAGTCGCGCTCCGAAATTCCATCCATACCCCTCCTTCGTCTCAAGGCTATTTCTTTCATAAAGTGCTCTAAATGCCTTCTGAAGTACACCCCTTTATGCTATATTGAACGAGAAAGAAGGCCTCAGTAGTGTCTATTTACGGCACGAGGCGGTTTCTTTACCTATTAATTCAATGCTGGGCCACTTTTTCCTTCAGGCGGCGGCGCTTGGGCCGAAAAGGCGGGCAGGCACTAAAAGGAAGGGGATACCATGACCAAGAAGCTGGCACTTCTTCTTATGTTAGTCGTATTGGCGGGCGCTGTTACTTTCCTCTACTACTATACCGAGAACCCGCCGCCGAACCTGAACTCAACGACAGAAGCATACCACGGCTCCGACAAGTACTCTGTCGACGAGAGCGCTGATCTGGACACTCTCGGCCTGACCGGAGTGGACATTTCGAGTGTGAGCGCTGTCATCACAATCAAGTACCAGGATGTTCCCACTATCACGGCGCACTTCTGGGGTGACGTGGGGCTATTGGGAAGCTCCATCGTACCCAAGCTGTCGATAGAGACGGAAGACGGCATTGCCAAAATCGAGGTAGAACCCCGCGATATATTCTCCTACAGGCTGAAGGTGAGCGACCTGGTGCTCGACGTCGTGATACCCATAAGCTTCGAGGGGTCGCTGGAGGCAAGCAGCGTCTCAGGCCCCTTGTTCCTGGAGGGCGGGGCGAAGGCTACGGATATAAACCTGGATTCGGTCTCCGGCAGGGTCAGCGTGGGCGAGGTGTTTGTAAGCGGCACGTTCAAGGCGCACAGCGTCTCGGGAAGGATTGAGACAGAACACGTCTCCTGCAGCAGCTATGTGGCCAGCACCGTGTCCGGCAGGATAGATGCCAATCGCGTTACTGAAGCAAAGGACATCAACATAAATTCGATCTCCGGGGGCATCTTGCTTGGGCTCGGAGACGGGGAGCAGTTCACGATCAAAGCCAGCAGCGTATCAGGGCATGTCAGCTGCGACTTCCCTATGGTAGTAGAGTCCTCGACGACGAAGAAGCTGGTCGGCAGGGTCGGGGATGGCTCCTTGAACGTGGAGCTGACGACAGTGAGCGGGTCGATCAATGTGGATGCGCTGTAAAGCACAGCTTGACTGGGGCATAAGTAAAGCGCAACTTGACTTGACGAAACGGATTATTAGTGAAATGTTAGTAAAGCAGAGGGCTCATGCAGTTTTTCCCTGCATGAGCCCTCAATTCTAGTAAGCTTGCCTTTGAAGTTCGAACTCAGGTTCCTCCTCGGGCAATATACCTTAGGCTAATGGTTTTTTCTGCTACATGCAGCAGGGCGGGATCCCTCCCGCCCTGCCTACCGGCCTCATTCATTCATTTTAGTCCGCTTGTATCTTTATTTACCCAGCTGCTTAATGAGCTTCGCAATGAGTCTTGCCTTTCCTCTTCTGCTCAAGGCGTGCCGCAACCTCGGTCTTGGCCTGCACATGCCTTATCTCCTTCTGCAGCTTGAGATAGCTTAAGTACCTTCTCTCCTCAAGGAGCCCGTCTTCGATCGCCTTGGCCACCGCGCAACCAGGCTCCCCCTTGTGGGCGCAGTCGCTGAAGCGGCATCCCTGTGCCAGTTCCTCTATATCCTGGAAGGCTTTGCCCATCTCCTCATCCTCTGCTGTAAGGCCGAAGGACCTGACTCCCGGAGTGTCCAGGAAAAGCCCGCCTCCAGGTAACAGGTGCAGCGTCCTGTGGGAAGTAGTGTGCCTCCCCTTGGAATCAACTTCCCTAATGGATGCCGTCTTTGCAATTTGCCTTCCCATAAGATAGTTGAGAAGCGTGGACTTGCCAACGCCGGAAGAGCCCACTACCGCGCAAGTAACTCCTCCTCGGAAGAAGGCCGCTACTTCTTCTATGCCCTCTCCTGTCATGGAGCTTATTGCGACCACATCTGTTCCGGGGACGACGTCCCTGGCCTTCGCGATTAAAGACTCCGCATCCTCGCAGACGTCCTTCTTGCTTAAGACGAGAACGGGTGTGCCGCCGCTGGACCACGCGCTTGTAATCAGCCTCTCTATCCTATTCAAGCTGAAGTTCATGTTCATAGACACCATCATCATCAGGTAATCGAAGTTCGCGGCCACTACCGTGCTCTTCCAGTCGACAATCGTGTCCGCCCTCTTCAGCTCGCTGTATCTGGGCATGACCTTCACGACCTGCCCATGCCCGCCCTCGGGCGCCACTCGCGCCAGCACCCAGTCTCCCGCCACCGGCCTTATGGCTTCGGCGTCGGAAAGCAGCCCTCCTGACAGCACAGCCTCCAGCTCGCCTGCGTCTGATGCCAGCAGGAACCCCGTGCCGAAGTCGTCTATGACGCGCGCCCTAATAAACTGGCCTTTCGTAACGTCAGCATCAAATAGCTTCTCTGCTCTTTTCGAATATCCATAGTCAATAAGACTCAACGCTTACTACCTTCCTTTATATAAGTCCTTCCGCCCTAGCCGCTGGCATACAAAAATCCGCAGAGGCAAGCCCCTGCGGATATATCTTCAAGAAACGGCTCGCCGTTCCTTCAATATCCTATATAGCTATCCCCTTGTACCGGGCGGAGGCAGAAACCAGCACGCCCGCGGCTATTCGATTATTCCTCGGCCACCCTCGCCGTCATCATTTCCTTCATAAACACCACTCCTTTTGGGACAATATAACGATTGTCCGCAACTAGATTATAGCCGTCATTAAAATAAAAGGCACCCCGTTTTTTATGCGGGGTGCCGGTTGCTAGACTTAAAGGTCTTCCTTACTTCATCTCGAAGAACAGCATGTCCGTCCTGGGAGTGCCGTCGCCATTGAGCTTGGCTTCATTAAGGTAGTAGTAGATGTTCAGGATGCCGCCGGTGCCCCTCTTGAGCCTTACGCCGGTGAGGATGCCGTTGGCCATCTGGAAGTAGATCTCTCCCTTATACTGTCCCATGATCTTCGCGTAGATCTCGTCCATGCAAATGTTCAAAGTATCGGTGAACTTAACGGCGTCCAGGCCGGTGATTGACGCGAAGAGCTTGCCGTGGAACTCGCCGAACGCGTACCAGTCGTATGTCATGAAGTCGTTCATGCTCACACCGAACTCGGTCTGCACTGTAACGAGCTTGTTCTCGTTGTAGACCAACCTTACGGTAACTGCGCTCTTCTCATAGGGGAACTGTGCCTGGATGCTGTGCCAGTCGCCAACCTCCGGACCGGTGACGAAATTGCCGGCAGCCGAGCCCTGGATGCTTGCCCAGGCTGATACGAAGCCCTTCGGCAGCTCCTTCTCAACTTTGAATGCCGCCATCGTCGTAAATGACAGTGCCAATACTATCGCCAGTACAAGAAAACCTCTAATGTGCCTGCTCATCTTCCAATCTCCCTTCAAATACCGTAATGATCGTTCTTCCCAAAATACCAAGGTTGCTTAAAATTATCGGACACCAAATCCGTATTAATAAGTCTTTATTCGACTGCAAGGCCAACATTCCTGCAAATATCGGCAATTTCGTAAGCCCATACACATATTTAGCTTTATGATACCCAATATCGATATTTACCTATATATTCTCCCGAGGCCGAATATTACCCTATCTGCTTTGACAGGAATCGCAGTAATAGATGCTGCCTCCCATGTAGCTCTCCTTGGTGATAATGCCGTTACCGCACCTCATACAGTGCTGCCCTGCGGTATTCTTCCCCGCCTTCGTCTTATAGCCCCCGGCTTTTCCGAACGCGTCCGACTCTACATCCCTGCCTCCATGCTTGTACATGGAAGCCAGAGTCCCCTTCAGCGCTTTGAAGAGCGTGTCCTTGTCATTTGCATCCAGCGTCTCTACCTTCCTCCTGGGGTGCATACCTGCTTCAAAGAGGATGTCCTGCAAGGTTCCGTTTCCCAGGCCGGGTATCCTTTGCTCGGTAGCAAGGAACGCCTTGAGGCTGAGATTGCCGGTGCACTTCTTGAACAGCCCATCGAAGTAGGACCTGTCAAAGGCATCCGACAAAGGAGACGGCTTCAACCTGGAATTCAGGTAATAGACGTTGTCATAGGTGTTATCGGTAAAGAGCGATATCCCGCCATACATTAGGACTGACGCGGTAAGGACCGATGCGTCGTCGAACTCGAGCAGGAGCTGATGCTTCAGGGGAAGCTTCTCTCCTTGCTCAAATAGCCTGAGGTTCGCTCCGTCGCTGAAGACCAGGCCGGCTCCGTCGAAGTCCATCTCGATCATGCCGCCGACCGGCCTTACCGAGTTGACTTCTTTCCAGAGGAGCTCATCTTCATAATGCTTCGGATCAGCCGTGAACCATGCGAACTTGTGCGGAGATGAGGCTGCTTTGATGCGCCTTATCTTTCTGCCCTTCAGCCTAATGTCCAACTGCGAGGCAACTACAGCGGCCTCGGGGATTTCAAGCATGCACCTATACCTTCTTTCTTACTGGTATGACTATCTTAGTAAGCAGCTCGCTTTCCGGCACTTCCATCGGCGAGTTGTAATAATACTCATAGTAGGGGCCGGCATTCTCATATCCGTGCTTGGCCATCCAATCGGCGACATAGTTGTAGGTCATTACCATGGCTGAATAGGGGCCTTTGTACATCGCCTCGACGCAGAGGCCGGAAGCACCGTGCCCGGGCTTCATCTCTCCGCTTGCGGGCAAGGGCTTTGCGACAGGAAAGCCAATCTCGACATCCATGTTCGTCATATCAAGGTTGAAATACGCGACATAAGGCACTCCGGCGCACTCTTCTCCCAGTATCTCGAGATATTCAAGGATCCTGCTGTAGCAGCCGCCGATCGTCATCGGCAATGTTTCCATAGATGCCCTCGTACGGATACAAAGAGTATTCTCGCCTGTTAGTTCTACCAGCTTGACTCCATCGTCCATATCATTTCCTCCTTAGCAAATGAAAGATTAGCCCTCACAGTGTTATTCCCCTGCCGAATTGTTCATTCTTACAATCTTTTTTCTAAGTACATACTGAACACGTCCTCCGTCAATTCCTTATCCAGTATTCCTAATAGCCAAATATGGCGAAGGAACTAGAACATTAGTAGTTATTGCAGATACCCAAAGGCACTTTGCTAATGAAGATCGATATTGCAAAAGCAGTGTAGTCAAGCGCAGCTTTACTCTACCTATGAGTCAAGCCCATCTTTACTTGCAGAGTGCCGACCATTCTGCTGCCGCCTGATGAGGTTGAGATGTTGTAGTCAAGCACAGCTTTACTTCGCCTATGAGTCAAGCCCATCTTTACTTGCAGAGTGCCGACCATTCTGCTGCTGCCTGATGAGGTTGAGATGTTGTAGTCAAGCGCAGCTTTACTTCGACTGATATGACCCCCTAGATTAATACCAGGAAGAGGTTAGGGAAAACCAAGGTAAAATCTAGTGGGGAGGTAGTAGAAATGGGTAAGCAGAACTACACGCCAGAGCAGATAATCGTAAAGCTCAGAAGCATCGAAATTCTGTGCAATCAGGGCAAAACAGTGGCAGAAGCAGTACGTCAAGCAGAGATATCGGAGCAAACATACTACAAATGGCGCAGCAAGTATGGCGGAATGAATGTATCCGAAGCCAAAAGGCTGAAAGAGCTTGAGAAGGAAAATGCCAGGCTCAAGACACTTGTAGCTGAGCTAAGTCTTGATAATGCGGTATTGAGGGATGTGAACTCAAAAAACTTCTGAGCCCGGCAAAGCGCAAGGCGGCTGTCGAATACGTCACCAATGAGCATAGCATGACGGAAAGACGGGCTTGTCGGGTGTTGCATGTCAGCAGGACTGCCTTCCGTTACGAGGCTGTGAAACGTCCGGATGAAGATTTCTTAAGGACCCGCATCATAGAGTTGGCCTGCAACTTCGGGCGAGTTGGATACAGGATGGTGACGCACATCCTCAGGAATGAAGGCAATAAGGTAAACCACAAGAGAGTGGAGCGTATCTGGAGGGAAGAAGGGCTGAAGCTGCCCAGGAAACAAAACAAGAAAAGAAGGCTTTGGCTTACGGACGGCAGTTGCATCAGACTTCGCCCGGAACACAGAAACCATGTGTGGAGCTATGATTTTGTGGAGGACAGGACTACAGATGGGCGCAGGATCCGCTTTCTGAACATAATAGACGAGGCTGAACGCGAATGCCTGGCCTGTATACCTAAGAGAAGCTGGAAGCACGAAGATGTCATAGAAGTCCTGTCGGATCTGATGGTCGTAAGAGGATGTCCGGAATACATTAGAAGCGATAATGGAAGCGAGTTCACCGCTAAAGTGCTAAGGGAATGGTTGGCCGATATTGGCGTCATAACGACATACATAGAGCCAGGCAGCCCATGGGAGAATGGGTACTGCGAAAGTTTCAATGCCAGGATGCGGCAGGAGTTTCTGAATGAGGAGCAGTTCGGGAGCCTGTATGAAGCAAAAGTGCTTTCACTTAGATGGAAAGACTACTATAACAGGGTACGGCCTCATAGCAGCTTAGGAGGCAGGCCGCCGGCGCCTCAGACCCTCATTCCCGCTTATGCCTGATCGTCTTTTGGTGAATTCATTTGAGGTCGGAAGGTTAACCATTATCAAAGTCGAAAACTAACATTCAGACTGGTACTGGGGGTCATTGAAAACTAAAGCTAGGATTGGACCTAAATCTGGGGGCCGGTCAGTTGAGATGTTGTAGTCAAGCGCAGCTTTACTTCGCCTATGAGTCAAGCCCATCTTTACTTGCAGAGTGCCGACCATTCTGCTGCTGCCTGATGAGGCTGAGATGTTGTTGGCAAGCGCAGCTTTACTTCCCCTACGAGTCAAGCCCAACTTTACTTGCAGAGTGTTGATCAATCTGTTGCAACCGGATGAGGTCGAGATGTCATAGTCAAGCACAGCTTTACTTAGACGATATGCAAGTTGTGTTGAGAGGGCATGTGAATTCTTTCTTCTGGTGACGCCAAAGCTTCTTCTGCTGGTTATTGGCCTTCAAAGAATACAAGTTCTGCTTTTCTGCACTCACGTATGATTCGATTTAGCTTCTCGACAAGCAAACGCAAAACTGCCCATACCAGGATTATCAAGAAGATCTTTTAAGCCAACTGCTAAAGAGGTTACGTGTAATAAACAAGAAAACGGATTTTGTTACTTCGCGTTACTCCTGACGGATAGATGGAAGAGTTCTGGCCAAATAAAATCGTATACATTCGTTATTTTTGCCGTAATTTTATATACTTTTACCTATTTCGCAGTAATTTAATATACTTTTACAGATACCTACATAATTCACCGACTTCCCAATGGAATCACTATAAATCGGAATAGAACGCTATAATATTGATATTGACTCTTACGTTACGTCATAGCTTATCCTTGTCTCGGAGGTAGCAGAATGACATACACGGTAAGCCAAGTGTCGGAGCTCGCCGGCATTACTATAAGGACCTTGCACCATTACGACAGCATCGGCCTGCTTTCGCCCAAGCTCCGGACCGAGTCCGGTTACCGCCTTTATGAGGATGCCGACCTGGAGAGGCTGCAGCAGATAATGCTTCTCAAGGAACTGGGCTTAGGCCTCGATGAGATCGCGGCTGCAATCCGCGACGCTAGGTCAGGACAGGGAGCTTGGCTTTAGAAAACCACAAGCAGATGCTGCTTCAGAAGAAAGACCATATAGAAGGCCTATTAGGGCTCGTAGACAGGAGCCTTGATGCTATAAGGAGGGGAAGGAAGATGGAGTTGAAGGAGCTTTTCGACGGCTTCGATCCCGACGAATACAAGGAGGAAGCCAGGGCGAAGTACGGCGCGAAATATGAGGAGAGCGAGAGGAAGACTTCAAAGTACACCAAGCGCGACTGGGAGGCCATGAAAGAGGAGAGCAAGGGAATAATGCTTGCTATCGTCGCCAATATGGACAAAGGCCCGTCCCATCCGGAGGTAACGAAGCTCATCGCCTTGCATCGCGGCCACATCACTAAATGGTTCTACGAATGCACTCTCGACATATATCGCGGCCTGGCGGACTTGTACATTCAGGATATAAGGTTCACAAATTCCTTCGAGAAGATAAAGCCGGGGCTTGCGCAGTTCATGAGCGAAGCCATGAAAGTCTATGTAGATAAAGAGCTCTCCAAGTAAAGCAAGAGGATGCCTTCCCGGCATCCTCAATTCTTGTAATTTGCCTATTTATCAGGGCTCCGGCACAGGCTCGGTTTCTTCCGGTTCGACAATCTCTTCAACCGGCTCTTCGACCAGAGGGGCCCCAGTTATCGCCCTTTCCATGAGCTTCCTTGTGGCGGCGAGGTCGGCCCTCCAGTAGGGCCCCTCGAAGACGCCCGGTATGCTGAACCCATCCAGGCGCGAAGTGCCGATCTTAAGAAGCCTCATCCCAAGCGCAAGGACCTCATTGTAGCTCATGTCCGTCTTGACGTTCTCCTGCAGGTCGGAAATTATGCCGCCTATCTCGCCGACCGTGTTCCACTGTACGGCCTTGCCGGCCAGCGCCTTTATGAAGCGCAGCTGCCTTGAGTTGCGGCTGATGTCGCCCATCTGATCGCCCCTGAACCTTACATACAGCAGGGCCATGTGCCCGTCCAGATGCTGTGGCCCCTTCTCGATGTACACCCAACGGCCGTTAAGATCGTCCCATATCGTCATGTGGTCCTCTACTTCGATATCCACGCCGCCCAGCCTGTCCATCATCTGTACGAAGCCGTTGAAATCGAGGCTCACCCACTTGTCGGCCTCGACCCCTGTAAGGAAAGTCACCGCGTTTATCGTACCCTGAAGCGAAATTCCCCTGTAAACCGCGTTTATCCTCTCTTCTGTGCCATAGCTGTCGAGAGGCACCAGGGTGTCCCTGGGTATGGAGACCAAAGTTGCCGCATTCTGATCCTTGGGAACTACCAGTAGCATTATCGCGTCCGTCCTGCCAGGCACACCGCCACCCTGCCTGATTGTGCCCGGGTAGTCGTAATCGAAGCCCATTATAAGGACGGCGAAGACGTCGTCGTCCCCCCATGAGGGAAGGCCAAGGTCGCGGTATTCGCCAAGCTGCCCGAGGTTTCCCATGCTAAGGCCGAAGCCCGCGTCCAGGTATTCCAGCGAATCTCCGTACCATCTGTCGGGGTCTGAGTCGTTCCATGGAAGCGAGCCGGGGAGAATGAAATATACATAGACGAACGACAGCAGGGCCAAAAGCAATAAGGACAGGAGTATCCACCTGCCTATTGGCTTGCGGGCGGTATTCTTCCTCCGCCTCCTGGGGTCTCTCCCCCGTTATTCGTTTGTTGCCCATTCCCCGCGCCCGCCGGCTTCCATGCCGCTGCGCCAGGCCTTTTCTTTCCTCTTCCATTGTCCCTCCGCGAAATCTCATATCACATAACGAATTATACTCGATATTTGTCCAACCCCACCCTGGACCCAGCTCACATAAATTTGCTGCATGACTGGAACAAATCCTCCCATCCTCCCGTATAATTCAAATCATTAGAGGCTATTTTAGCTCGGTGTGCCTTTACGAATAGGCGCGCCGGAAGGAGGGCCAAGTTGAAGAAGCTAGGGACAATTGCAGCGGTATTGCTAATCATCGCAGCCCTAATGCTCACAAGCGGCTGTCTTCCGAAATGGACCATTGTGGTCAGCAGGAGTGCGCAGTCAAGTCTCTTGTTCGACGCGAACGATTTGGATAGCGCAGTCGTGATGGCAGCAGATGAGTTCACATTCCTGATATTCGATGTGTCGCTGACCAACAACGGCCTGCTCGAATCCGATATCAGGGAGGACTTGATTTTCGCCGTGTACGACGAGACCTCTCCTTTGGCAAGGTATACGAACTACTACAACCAGAGCGCCTTCGACATATTCGACGACATGGAATATGTAGTGGGCAGCAAGGCTACTAATGAAGGCTCGATCTTCGTGATGATCCCGTCCGACATGAACCTGACAGATAGCGGTCTTCATAGATCATGAAGCCGAATTTTGATGTCCTGTACTGGGTTCGCGTTACAGACCTGCCCTTCGTGTCTGACTACCCGGATTCCTGGTAGGACGACCTTTTCCTATAACTGGCGGGGCATTTTGTTTGCCCCGCCTTTTCCATGCGAAACACGGCCTGATAATCGAGGCCAATTTTCGGCTATACTCAATCTTATAAGGCACAAATTCTAGGATAGTCGAGGCTTCACAATGGCTGAAAAGGGCAAGGGCGACAAGATCCTGGGCATACAGAGGAACATCTTCTTCGTCGGCCTAACAAGCTTCTTCACCGATACCACAGGCAAGATGATCTATTCCATCATGCCGCTCTTCCTTATGACGCTGGGGGCGAGCAAGACCGAGCTTTCCCTCATCGAAGGCATAGCCGAGAGCACGGCATCCGTGCTGAAGGCGCTGTCCGGCTGGTGGAGCGACAAGATCGGCCGCAACAAGCCGTTCATGGTGGTAGGATACGCCTTCACGACGGTGCTCTCCCCGCTTTTCGCAGCAGTCACCTCCCCGTTCCAGGTGCTTCTGATAAGGTTCACGGAAAGGGTCGGCAAGGGCATAAGGACGGCGCCCAGGGACAGCCTGGTGGCAGGCTCCTCCGAGGACTGCTCCAAGGGCAAGAACTTCGGCTTCCACAAGGCTATGGACAACAGCGGCGCGATAATCGGCCCGTTGCTCGCTTTCGCAGTCCTGGCTATGTTCCCGGGCCAGTACCGCAAGGTATTCCTGATAGCAGGGCTTCCTGCAGTTTTCGGCCTATTGTCGCTCATCCTCTTCGTGAAGGAAGCCAAGAAGTGCAAGGAGGAGCTTTTAGGCAAGCTCTCCTTCAGGGACTTCCCCGCGAAGTACTACTTCTTCCTCGCCATAGTCTTCATATTCACCCTCGGCAACTCAACGGACGCACTGCTTCTGGTGAAGGCGAGCGATGTTGGCATAGCCGATGCCTTCATTCCCATCATGTACATGATATTCAACTCGGTATCCGTGCTCTTCGCGGTCCCCATGGGGATGCTGTCCGACAAGATCGGCCGCGAAAGGCTCATCATATTCGGCTATCTGCTGTATTCGATCATCTACTTCTTCTTCGGAAGGACGGGAAGCCCGGGCTCAGTAGTGTTCCTGTTCGCCCTCTACGGGCTGTACAGCGCGGCCACCGACGGGGTTCAGAAGGCGCTTGTCTCCGACCTCATCTGCAAGAAGGTCAAGGGCACGGGCCTTGGCATCTACAGCTTCCTGGTTGGTATAACCCTGCTTCCCGCAAGCCTTATAGCAGGCCTTCTATATGACAGGATCAACAACAGGGCCCCGTTCTACTTCGGCTCGGCCATGGCATTCACCGCGGCGGTCCTTCTCATCATCTTCTACAGGAAGGGCAAGAAGGATGCCGCCTGCAAGGACGCCCTGGCAAGCTGACATCAGCAAACTGGAGCAAGTAAAGGCTTTGCATTGAAGAAGCGCCGGCTCGCCCCTCTATGGCGGTGCCGGCGCTTCCGTACTGTGCTTCAATCTCAAAGCCTATCCTTCATTAATATCGCCCGACAGTCAAACTCATATCGCCCGGTCGGCCGCTGCCCTCTACTTCTTCAGGGCGTCGAGCACCGCCAGAAGCGCCCCGTACTGTATCTGCACGAGGTCGCGGATTTTAACGACTCCGTAGTCCAGAGCCTGCTCTATCTCCTCCGCCCAGCCGTCGATTGCGGCATTGAGCTTATGGTAGGCATCGGCGATCTTCTTTGAGCCGCCCTTGTCCATCTGCATCTTCAGCGACCTTCTGTACATGGAGACTATGAGCATCTTGTAGAACACGCTGATGTAAAGGGAGTCTGCCTCCTGCGCCACGGTAGCCGGCTCGTCCATCCCCTCGGTCTCCTTCGCCCATTTCTCCTCGCCGTCGAGCGCTTTGAAGAGCGACTTCGTGAACTGCACTACTGCGTCTCTTAGTATCGGCCCCTCAGTGAGCTCGCCCACAGTATCGTCGATGACGGACTGGATGAATGTGAGCATCTTGCGCGACTTCTCAACGCCCTTGAGTATTGTTTCCCTCCTGCTTACGGAGAGCTTCGTAAGGTCTCCCGTCTTTGGCGACTTGAAATAGGGCACCTCGGTCACGAGGGTGAAAGGCTTGCATATGGTGTCCGCGAAGTCCCTGCTGGACGCGCCTCCGAACATGTAGGTCGCAGGATCCCCCTTG
Source organism: uncultured Bacillota bacterium (assembly GCA_963823655.1). Classification (GTDB taxonomy): domain Bacteria; phylum Bacillota; class DTU025; order DTU025; family MWDF01; genus MWDF01. Next base: position 88,281 of record CAWGMK010000012.1, on the reverse strand, counting down.
CCGAACTTCTCATAGTAGTCATAAGCGTCTGTCACAAGGTTCGTCCTGTAAATGGCGGGCGCGAAACTCTGGCAGTAGGGGACTTCGGGCTCTCCCAGGTTGAGCGCCAGGTTCCTTTCGAGCGGCAGCCTGTGGAATGTCTCGTATGCCGCCTCCAGAGGATAGGAGATGTAGTAGTAGGCGCCACCGAAGCCGGAGTTGTGAAGCGAATACATCACATCGGGCTTTGTCTCGGTTATCGCCTTCATAAGAGCCTTGGTCTCGGGTATGGGCCTGTCGAACTTGAAAGTCTTGTACTCTATCGGGAAGCTCCATTCGGCCTGGTTGTCGCCCTTTGGCCTGTAGAAGTGCTTCGCGTAGTTCTTAATGGTGTAGGGCCCCGCAAACCAACCTTCGTTCAGCCTTGTGCCATCGGGGTCGATGCAGGGGATTATATGGAAGGTGCGGCCCTTCCTTAAGGATGGGTCCGCTATAAGCTCATCTAGGAGGAAGTATGCCATCATGGCGCCTATCGGCTCGTTCGGATGGGGGGAGGCGAAAAGCAGCACCGATACCGGCCCGTCGCCCACGCTAACCATGGGTATGGGCTCTCCTGCCTTCGATTGCCCCACATACTGCAGCTTGCACACCGCCGGGTTTGCCTCAGCGGTCCTTACTGCGTGCCCGTAAAGCTCGTCCACCCCGTAGAAGAGCTTGAAGTCCGGCACTCTTGCCAGCCTCTCGTCTATTGTCATGTCCATCCCTCCTCCTATTTCAGTTCCCTCGACAGCCTCGGATCGAGCATGTCCCTCAGCGCATCCCCAATGAAGTTGAAGCTCAGCACCACGAGGAATATGCAAAGGCCGGGCCATATGATGAGATTGGAGTTTATGAGTATGAAGTCCTTGCCCTCATTGACCATCGAGCCCCATTCGGGAGTCGGCGGCTGAACGCCGAAGCCCAGAAAGCCCAGGCTCGCGGATGAGAGTATGGCGCCCGGGATGCCCAGCGTAGCCTGCACGATTATGGGCGTCATGGTATTCGGGAGTATGTGCTTGAATATAATCCTCGCATCGGTGCAGCCGGTCGCCCTTGCGGCCGATACGAACTCCGATGATTTGAGGGATAGCACCTGGGCCCTGACGATCCTTGCATATGAAGGCCAGCTTACTACGCCAAGCACCCACATCACATTGAATATGCTGGGGCCCAAGAATTGCGATTACCGCGATTACAAGGATAAGGAAAGGGAATGAATAGAAGACTTCGACCAGCCTCATAACGGCGAAGTCCACCCAGCCCCCGTAATAGCCGGCAAGAAGCCCGAGCACCGTGCCCAATACCGCAGCCAGGGAGACGACGACAATACCGATCAGCAGCGATATCCTTGCGCCGTAGACCAGCCTTGCGAGTATGTCCCTGCCGAAGTTGTCCGTGCCCAGCGGATGATACTGGCTTCCCATGGGCAGGAATGGCTCCTCCAGCTTCATCGTATAGGGGTCGTTGGGGATTACGACCGGTGCGAATATCGCCGTAAGGAAGAATACCAGCAGCATGATAACGCCGAGTACTCCCAGCTTGTGCCTTGAGAAAGACTTGAGCGACCTGTATTTCTGGCTCGAGCTCCAGTTCTTCTTCGAAATATCGTAACTGCTACTCATATCTAATCCTCGGATCCACAAGGACATACAGCATGTCGACGATGAGCATCACCACTACGAAGCTCACAGCGAAGACCAGCACCGTGCCCTGTATTAGCGGTATGTCCCTGAACTTGACCGCGTTCATCGATAGCATGCCCAGTCCCGGCAGGGAGAATATCGTCTCTATGATCACGGCGCCGCCCAAAAGCGAGCCGAACTGCATTCCAATTGTTGTGAGCACGGGCAGCAGCGCATTTCTCAGAGCATGCTTGAAGAGCACCTTGCCCTCCCCCATGCCCTTTGAGCGCGCGGTCCTTACGTAATCCTGCGACATGGACTCGATGACCGAGGCTCGCGTAAGCCTCGTGAGCACGCCGGCGAGCATCGAGCCTAGCGTTACCGACGGCAGAGTAAGAGACCTTACCATCCGAAGGAAAGTCCTGTCATATGAGGGCAGCCCCCTTATGGGGAACCAGCCCAGCTTGAGGCCGAATACGATTATTAGGATGAGGCTCAGGTAGAAGCCGGGGATGGACACTCCGACAAGGGCCACCGCGGTCGCGGCGTAGTCGAATACCGACCTGCGCCTGGCCGCTGCCAGCACGCCAAGCGGTATCGCTATCGCAATCGCTACAATCGTTGCGCTGAATGCCAGCAGGAATGTGTTGCCGATCTTCTCCCAGATCATCTCGCTGACGGGCCGGTTGTACTGTATGGAGCGGCCCATGTCGCCGGTCAGCAGCTTTCCCATATAGCGGAAATACTGCTGATACCAGGGCAGGTCAAGCCCCAGTTCCTTTCTCAGCAGCTCCACGTTTTCCAGGTTTACGGTCTCGTTGCTGAGCATAAGGCTGATCGCGCTGCCGGGAGCCAACGAAACCATTGCGAACACTATGAATGTAATCCCGAATAGAACAGGTATCGTGGTCAGGATGCGCCTAATAAAATACTTGCCCACATTTCGCTCCTATTTGTCGCCGGCCGGGCTTTTTAAGAAGTCCGGCCGGCTTTCTCGCATTCGGGAATTGTCTTTTAGTTACTTGCTCAGCCAGACGTTGTTCTCCAGGGTGACGAGGTTGAAGCCGCCCCACGGAGGCACTATGTCATTGACTCTCTTGTTGGCTATGAGGTAGCTCCACTCGAAGTACATCGGTATGCCTGCTCTTTCGGTGAAGACTATCTTCTGGGCCTTCTTCCACAGTGAGGACAGCTCTGCGAAGTTGGTCTTGGTGAGGGCATCTTCCAGGAGCTTGTCCACTTCCGCATTCTTGTAGTAATGCGTGTTGGCCTTGGTGATCATCGAGCTGTGGAAGAGCGAATGGAAGCCGGTAGCTCCGGCGTAGCTGTAGTCGAAGAACATCGTGGTGTTGCCTTTAAGCAGATCGTCCGCCCATACGGCGGTGTCCTGCTGCAGCACGCCGGTGTTGATGCCGACGGCCCTGAGCTGGGTCGCAAGTATGGTCAGGACCTTAACCTGCGAGCCTGCAAGCGTCTTTATCTCGATTTTGAAGGGCTTGCCGTTCCACTCCAGGAAGCCGTCGTTGTTGGTGTCCTTGAAGCCGTTCTTCTCCAGAAGCTTCAGGCCGGCCGCCACATCGCGGCTCCAGAGGGATTTGAGCGTCGGGTCGTAGCCGTGCGGCACCCACGGAGGGCACTGGCCGTAGGCGCGCTCGCCGGCGGTTCCGATAACAGCGTTGAATGCTGCGTCGATGTCGAGGATCTTGGATATGGCATCGCGCACTTCGAAGTTGTCGAAGGGTGCCACGGTTACGTTAAAGCCCAAGGCCGCGGTACGAGCCGCCCCTGGACATCATGTTGAAGTTCTTGTTGTTCTCGAAGCTCTTTGCGACTTCGAGGTTGAAAAGGTGCTTGACCACGTCGACTTCGCCCGACTGAAGGGCAAGGGTCTGCACCGTGGGATCGGGTATGGTTACGAACTCTACCGCATCAAGGTATACGGGGAGCCAGTAGGCGTCGTTTCTTACAAGCACTACGCCCGAGTCTGGCGAGAAGCTCTTGAACTTGAACGGGCCGCTGCCGATCGGCGTCTTTGCGAAGCCGGCCTCGCCCAGCTTGTCTATCGCCTCTTTGGGGATGATGGCGCAGACGGCGAGCCTGTTGGCGTCGTTTACCAGGAACGGCTGCGGTGTGGATGTCTTAATCTCTACGGTATAACGGTCGAGCGCTTTGACGCCGGTTACGGGGCCGAGCGTGAAGGCGACGCTCGTTGTGAGCATGCGGTTTACGGAATAGACCACGTCGTCCGCTACGACTTCGCGGCTCTTGCCCTTGGCGAAGACGGCGTTGTCGTCATGGAACATCGTGCCCTTCCTGAGATGGAACACCCAGGTAAGAGGATCCGGGTTCTCCCAGCTCTCAGCCAGGTGCGGGATGGGCCTGAAGTCGTTCTTGCCGATTATGAAAAGGTGGTCGAAGATGAGGCTTAGCGCGTCGTTGATGTCGTTGCCGCCCGTTTTGTAGAGCACCAGTTCCTGTATGCTCGTAACGGCGACTCTTAGGGTGCCGCCCTTTATCGGGGTAGCGCCGAGGACAGTCAAGCTGAGGGCCGACACTAGTAGGGCCACAAGGGTCGCTGCCAATATTAGTCTCTTCATGATTCCCCCTCCTCTATACGCATAATGCTTGCATTTTGCGTATGTTTATAGAACATTTTATCATAACAATCAGGGAGGATATACAACATTCCGCAGCCCCGACGGCAGGAAGTATGCCGGCTTTGCGGCATATCCTTCTATTGGTAATTTTATGCAATCATTGGATGGCTGCGGCATCTAATGCACATGTTGGGCCTCTCGCTTTCCTTTGGCGAGAAGCCGTTTTTCGCGCGTTTGCTGCTTTCAAGCTGTGTTTGCCGAAATTCTTGGCGATTTTTCATTCCGTAACATTATGTTCATATTCCGTCCATTTGTATGTAACATACGGGCTTTATTCTGAAACTGCAAACATTGGAAACGGCTTTCAGAGCAGACAGGCAGGCTAGCGAACGGCGGATGGGCGGCCGAGCGGCAGGCAAGGGAAATAATCCGGGAAGGAGGCCTCGAAGATGACGATATCTACTTTCAAACGGCATGAGATCAAGTACCTGTTAGATGCGCCCAAGGCCGAGAAGCTCATAGAGAAGCTCAGGCCTCACATGAGCCTCGACGGCCATTGTCTGGGAGGGCAAGACTATCAGATACACAGCATCTACTTCGACACCAGGGACAACTATTTGATTAGGCACTCGTTGTCGCACCCGTTCTACAAGCAGAAGCTTCGCATAAGAAGCTACAACCTGCCGGGCACAAAGGATGACCAGGTGTTCCTGGAGATCAAGAAGAAGATGGACGGGATCATCAATAAGAGGCGGGCAGTTATGAGCCTCAAGGAGGCCGAGGATTTCGTAGGGACCGGTAAGAAGCCGGCAGGCAAAAGATTACATCAACGCCCAGGTTATAGACGAGATAGCGTTCTTTTTGAAGCAAAACGAGCTATTCCCGGCGGCGTACATAAGCTACAGGCGGCTGGCTTTCTGCGGAATTGAGGACAAAGGCTTAAGGGTTACATTCGACACCGACATAATCGCCAGAAGATCGGAAGTAAATTTCGAAAACAGCGAACACGGCGACAGGTTGCTGGAAGACGGCCAGGTTCTGATGGAAATCAAGTTCTCGAGCTCGGTGCCGGTGTGGCTGGCCGACGCCCTCTCGGAGCTTAACATATACAGGACGGGTTATTCGAAGTACGGCAAGGAATACGAGAGGACATGCCTTTACAGCAGGCCAGATGAGATCAGGCGGATATTGGTGCCGGCGGTGGCGATGCTGGCAGGAAAACAGGAAGCAAGGCAAAGGCACATTCTGAAAAGGGGCAGGTCATTATGATAGAGAGCATTCTTACGACAACGGGCAACGAGCCATTCACCGTCTTGAACACGCTTATGGTACTGGGCATGGCAATAGCAATGGGCCTTTTCATCTCCCTCGTCTATATGTACACGCACAAGAACGAGGGCTATTCATCGGGATTTACCGTGACCCTGATCATGATGCCGGCGATAGTTGCGGCGATAGTCTTTCTCATCGGCAACAATGTCGCAAGGGCCTTCAGCCTGGCCGGAGCTTTCAGCCTGATTAGGTTCCGCAGCTCGGCGGGAGCGCCGAAGGACATCGCCTATGTGCTGTACGCGCTGGGAGTGGGGCTTGCGTGCGGGATCGGCTACTTGGGCTACGCCGCCATATTCACGGCAGTGATGTGCCTTATGATGATAGCGCTGCACTTCGCGAAGTTCGCAGCACCAAGGGCGAATGCTATGCAGCTTAAGATAACGATACCGGAGGATTTGAATTACCAGGGGCTGTTCGACGATGTGCTTAGCAAGTACTCGAAGTCATGGAGCCTCAAGAAGGTAAAGACGAGCGATTTCGGCACTCTTTTCGAAGTGGTCTACAACCTGAACATGGATCCCGGCGCAAACCAGAAGAAGTTCATAGACGAGCTGAGGTGCAGGAACGGCAATTTGAACATATCGCTGACTGTTAAGGAATTCGAGGATAAGGTGTATGCGTAAAGTGCAAGGAGTGGGTAAATTGAGGAAATTGATAGCGATTGCCTGGATATTGGCGCTGGTGATGGCGGCAATACCGGTCGGAGTATCTGCCGAGGCGGTAACAGACTATACGAACGCGACGGCAATAGTGCTGGGGACGACGAGCACGGTAAAGGGAACGGGAGCCGCGGTCAGCGGCAGTACCATTAAGATAACAGCGGGCGGCAACTACACGGTAAGCGGGACGCTTGCCAACGGTTCAATAGAAGTGAATACGACCGGCAAGGTTTATATAGAGCTCAACGGAGTGAACGTAACGAATTCTGCGGGGCCCGCCCTGATGGTTACTGACGCGAAGAGGATCACCCTTACTTTGAAGGAGGGGACTACGAGCTATCTGACCGACGGGGCCAACGCAAACGAAAACGACGCGGCCGTTTTCACGAACGACACGCTTGAGATAAACGGAACCGGGACATTGGTCGTAGATGGCAAGCACAAAGAGGGCATATCCAGCGACGATGACATCATCATAACCAGCGGCACGGTAAAAGTGACTTCCAAGGACGACGGATTGAATGCGCATGACGACATCACGGTAAACGGCGGCTATGTCTACATAGTGGCCACAGGGGACGGGATCGACTCGAACGGCACGGTGAACATCAACGGCGGGACTGTAATATCGATGGGAGGCACTACTGGGGGCGAGGGCGGTCTGGATGCCAGGGGCCTGTTCACTATCAAGGGTGGAACGTTGATCGCTACCGGAAACACCTTCACAAATATTAACGGCGCATCGACCCAGAGCTCGCTTCTATTCAAATCAGGAGCGACCCAGGCGGCAAAGTCCGTTTTCTCGATTAAACAAGGCAGCAAGGAGATACTTACCTTCGCGCCGGCCAGGACCTACCAGAACGTGTTGTACAGCTCGCCTGATCTTAGTACGGGAACCAGCTACAGCGCAGTTTTCTCGGGCAGCTCCACCGGCAAGGCCGTGGACGGGTTGCACACAGGAGGAGCATTCACGGCGGCCGCAGGCGCTGCGACTATTACTGCGACCGCTGTTGTTTCACCGGCCGGGGCGGGCATGGGAGGGGCTCCTTCCAGCACAAACAAGAAGTAGATAAGCCAATCGAGTGCCAGTCTGAAGGGCCGGGATTACAATGATCCCGGCCTTTTATATTGGCTCCATTAGGCGCAAAGATGCAGGATTTCGGCCCCTTTTGCAGAAACAAGAGGCATGGAGGTGAGTTAAATGGCAACCGCCGAGAAGACTTCCAAGCTAATATTCTGGCTCAGGATTGTGGCCATCGCCTATGCTCTCTTTTTAATGCTTTTCTCATTTGACGTGTTCGAAATCGAGGCTCCTTTCCTGGAGCAGGTGGGTGCGTTCATCGTGCATTCCGTGCCGTCGATTGCCCTCCTGATAGCAATAGCAATGACTTGGAAGAGGCCACAGATAATGGGCCTCGCCCTTATAATCTTCGGTGCATATCTTACTCTGAAGTTCGCCACTTATGAGATGCTTGTAACATTTGCGACCCTTTCCCTGATACCCCTGCTTACAGGCGTGGGCTTGGTATGGGCCGGCAGGTCTGTTGAAGCAAAGAAGCAGCACTGAAAAATCCTGATTCTGTATTCTGGCGATTTACCATTGGTTTTAGACAATTAAGGTTTGCGCGCATGCAGGTACACCTCTCCTTAATGAAAATACACGGGAGGTGAGCGTCAATGCAGGAAGTCATTGTTAAGCTCCTGAGGGCAGATATGACCAACTGCTACCTAGTGTCTTGTCCGCAGGGTTCCATAATTGTGGACACTGGCACTTACAGGTTCTGGGAGCGCAGGTTCATCAAAGAGGCCTCCACTGTGCCTGATGCTAGCTCAGGGAGAGCAATCTCAGCCATCTTTATAACACATGGCCACTTCGACCACATCGGATCGGCGGCAGGGCTTTCCAAGGCATCTGGCGCTCCTATCTTCATTCACGAGTCCGACTACAGGCTTCTTAAAGAGGAAGGGAAGGTCCCGGCCAAGCCCCAAGGCTCATGGGCGCGCTTTGTGATGAAGCTTGCGCCCCTTATGATGGCCCCGCAGCTCTCAGAATGTTTCATTGCGGATGGGGTTTTCGGCGATAACGGGACCGACCTTCACGATATCGGCCTGCCTGCCAGGATAATCCATACACCGGGACATACTCCGGGCTCAAGTACATTGGTGCTGGACGACGGGCGGGCGTTTATCGGAGACATGGCTATGAGCGGCTTCCCTTCGCTTTCATTAGGGCCAGACCTTCCTATTATTGGCTTAAGCGCAGAGCAGAACATCTTAAGTTGGAGAAAGCTTCTTGATGCAACCGGCTCTCGTACATTCCATCCCGGCCACGGCAGGTCTTTCACGAGGGATGAAGCGGAGCGCATGCTGGACCGTTGGGGCGCCCTTCATAGACGGGATGCATAATGCAGAATATCCTCCTTATATGGGCATAGCTTCAGCTTCTCTATCAACTCCAAGCTATCGGAGGGCCATGGATTTCAATTTTTTAATGAACTGCATATTTGTAGGAGATTTGGCAAGATAAGCAAAGGATAAACTATCCGAATGTTGAAGTACCTATTCGGGAGGTGATTGTATGAAAATTGGCAAACTGATGATGATCGTCCTGATTGTTTCACTGATGCTAACCACAGCAGGTTGCAGCAAGACATACTTTTTCGACTTTACTGAAGAGGAAGACTTCGTACGAGATGACGGAACATGGTCATCCTTCGGCAATCCTACGGTTCTATCTGACAAAGGCCTGTTCATGGCAGCCAACTGGGTTGCGGTGCCTCACGTTTACTCAGGAAATCTTACCGCAACAGTCCGTTTCGATTTGGATACGGATCCGGTCAACTATGTGCCGTATTTCGAAGTATATCTTTCGGCAAAGAACGGATTTTCGAATTCCGAAGGCTATGCAGGGATTAGCTTCTACAATGTCGGCCAAGATACGGCCTACTATAACATCTACCACTCTAATAGCAGTGAAGGAACGATAAATTATTTGGAATCGCAAACACCAATCCCAGGTATTGACACTGTAGGACTAAATACGCTCGTTATAGAGCAAAGAGGAGGGATACTCACTTTCTGGCTCAATGATGCCTTTATAGTCGCCTTCAACCCTTCTCGCTACAATGTCGATCTCTATTGCCTTAACATACAAAGCACTCAAGATTCTCAGAAAAGCTGCCTGTTCTACCGGGATGTAAAGATTGAATACGAGGGAACACGCGAGCTAATTCCCTAGTATCCCCTAAATCCAAGATGACTGCTGCTTGAATATGAAAGGCTCCGGGCAGAACTGATGCCTGGAGCCTGTTTTAATTGAGCCTTAATCTGTTATTGAAGCAAGTATTCCAATTCGACTAAAGTGCAAATATTTGTCAGAACTGCACAAGAAAGAGCAAAGGGGAAATTCGCAGTATGTTGAAGTACCTATTCGGGAGGTGATTGTATGAGAATTGGCAAACTGATGATGATCGTGCTGGTTGTTTCAATGATGCTAACCACAGCAGGTTGCAGCAAGACATACTTTTTCGACTTCACTGAGGAGGAAGACCTGGTAAGAGATGACGGAACATGGTCATCCGTATGCAACCTTTTTGTTTTATCAAGCGAAGGCCTGTTCATGGCGCCTGACTGGGTTTCAGCCCCCCACGTTTATTCGGGGGATCTTACAGCTACAGTCCGTTTCGATTTAAATACGGACCATGATAACTTTGTCTCGTATTTTGAAATATTCCTTTCGACGACGAATGTATTTTTAAATTCCGAAGGTTTTGCCGGGATTAGTTTCTCGAATGTCGGCATTGATACCTCTACTTTTATCATCTTCCACGGCAATAAAGATCAAGGAGGAACGGCCTATCAAGGACCGCAAACGCCAATCCCAGCTTTGAATACTGTGGGACTTAATACTCTTGTTATTGAACAAAAAAGCGGAGTGTTCACTTTTTGGCTCAATGGAGCATTCTTAGCTACATTCAACCCTTCTCGCTATGACACTGATCTTTACTGCCTTACCATAGGAAGCAGTCAAGATTCTCAAAATGACTGCTTGTTCTTCAGGGATGTGAAAATCGAGTACAAGGGAACACGCGAGCTAATTCCCTAGTATCTTCTAAAGCCAAGATGACTACTGCTTGAATATGAACGGCTTCGGGCGGAATTGATGCCCGGAGCCTGCTTCTGATTATGCCTTAAGCTGTTAGAGAAACAAGCATTCCGATTTCTCTAAGGCGGCAAAGATTTGTCGGGAGCGCACAAGAAAGAGCAAAGGGGAAATTGACAGTATGTTGAAGTAACTATCGAGGAGATGATTGTATGAAATATGGCAAGCTGATGATGATCTTCCTTATTGTTTCGCTGATGTTGACCACGGCGGGTTGCAGCAAGACATATTACTTTAATTTTACTAAGGAGGAAGACTTGATAAGGGCAGATGGGACATGGTCATCCTACGGCAATTCTGCTGTTCTATCAGACGAAGGCCTGTTTATGGCGAGCAACTGGGTTGCAGTGCCTCACGTATACACGGGGGATCTCACCGCAACAGTGCGTTTCGACTTGGATACAGACCAGATCAACAATGTGTCGTTTATTAAAGTATGTCTTTCGGCTATGAACGGGTTTTCTGATTCCGAAGGTTATGCAGGGATTTCCTTCAGTAAAGTCGGTACTGATACAGCTAGCTACGCAATTTTCCATGGTAACAGTAGTCAAGGTTCGATAAGTTATTTGGATTTGCAAACACCTATCCCAGGTATTGATACTGTGGGACTCAATACACTTGTTATAGAGCAAAGAGGAGGGCTACTAACTTTCTGGCTCAATGATGCATTTATCGTCGCCTTCAACCCTTCTCGCTACAATGTTGATCAATATTGCCTTGTCGTCGAAAGCATCCAAGATTCCGAAAAAAGCTGTTTGTACTACAGGGATGTAAAGATCGAGTACGAGGGAACGCGCGAGCTTATTCCCTAATTAACCCTTTAACCGGAATGACGCTTTAGTCCTATCCTCTAGCAAGGAGTTCTCATTGGCTACCAATAGCCGTCGCGTGTGTGATTAGGGTCCGTGAAGCCAATAAGACCAGCCTCTGGTATAAGAACAGGCCCCGGGCGTATAATTTGCTGCCCGGGGCTTGCCATTAAATAAGTCCTCTTCTATAGCTCTATCCTATCCCCAGTGTAGCGGACTGATATGGAATTGTAAGTCATGACGCCGTCATATAATTCCGAACTGATGAGTATTGCGAACCTGTCGGACTCATAGAAGCCCATAGTCAAATTCTCAACCGGTACCCCGTTAAAGCTTATTTGTACGTTATCCCCGGTCTTAGTGATTACCACGATATTCTCTCCGTCCCTGTTCAAACCCGGTATTGTAGCTAAATATGATTTGGTGTAGTTCCAGCCGGGGGCGGTTGCCGGCCCATACTCCGAGATGCCTATGCCCTCTTCTGCAGGATCTCCTACATCATCGAAATGGAAATTGACGCGGTTTTCTGAGATATCAGCTATGTTGTCATAAAGCCCGAACTCCATATAAACCCCATTATTAATATCTGTATCAAGGGTGAATTCGATGGTGACTGTGAGGTCCCCCGTGAAGGCAAAGGGTGATGTAAAGCCCATGGAGTCGATCGTCAGCCCCGTCTCGTCGTATACGTAGCCGCCGCTCCAGTCATCAATATGCCAAGCAGTCAGCGAAGTGCCGTCCATGAAGTCGAAGGACCATGTCTTGCTGCAGCCCGATAAGGAAAGCAGGGAAACAAGGATTGCTAAAGCCAGCGCTATCTTAAATGCCTTCATCGCCGTACCCTCCCCACATAAATGAATTTGTGTATAGTTCAACAAAGCGATATTCATCACCTTCAAATTATATGAACTGTGTGTGAGAAAAGAACGACCTTGGTTGGATGTCAGCAGGTTGCCCGCATCGGGGTTCAGCTGGTTTTTCTCTTCGGATTTCCTCCGCCTTGCTGCCTCTATGACGGCTCTTATGTATTCGGACTTGCCCTCGGTGTAGTTCAGCCTGTCGTGCGGATGCTTCTCCATGAGTTCTTCCTTCATGCGCTGGTACTTCAGGGCCTCTTCCCTGTTAGCGTTCAGGTAGTCCCTGAAGAGCATGTAGTTTTGCCACTCCTGACCTTCATAAATGACTACATGGATGTGGTGTGTCACGACGTCATCCTCGGTCTTACCGCATGAGAAGAACACTTGCCATTCATTGTCGTTCTCGCGCTTGTGGATGAAGCCTGCTTGCTCAATCGTATCGATCATGTCATAAACGGGTTTGAAGTCGCCCACACCGACCGCGATGTCGATTATCGGCTTTGCCTTGATCCACCTGATAGATGTGCTGCCAACGTGCTCGGCCGATATCATGATCGGGCCGAGCACGGCCTTGAGCTTCTTTATGGAATCGGATGCGGCGGATGCCCATGCATCGTCATGGTCTGCCAGTTGGACTATACCCCTCTTCAGCCCGAGCATGAGCGCCTCCCGCTTTAAGCTTGGCATATTAACGGCAAATGCAAGCCATTCTTCCTTAGCAGGCTACTTTATGAAGGTGTTGTCGTCCAGGTCCTTGAACGCCTGGCTCAGCTCTTCCCTCGTATTCATTACAATGGGGCCTCCCCAAGCTATCGGCTCATGCAGGGGCGGCGCCGCAAGAAGCAGAAGCCTTGTGCCCTTCTCCGTTGCCTTAATCCTAACGCTTGCACCCTCGTCGAAGAGGACAGCGTGCTTCTCATCGATTATCGAAGAGCCGACGGGGCCGAACTCGGCCGAGCCCTGCACTATGTACGCGAACACAGTATCTTCAGGCTTTGTGGGCATGCTCCACTCGCACCCCGGCTTCAAGGCGAGATCTATGTAGAGCGGCTTTACGAAATCGCCCTCCATGGCGCCCTTCTTGCCCTTGTACAGGCCTGATATTACCCTCACCGTCGCGCAGCCTTCCTCTATCACGGGTATCATGGCGGATGTTATGTCCCTATATTTGGGCTCCGTCATCTTATATTTTGCAGGAAGGTTCACCCAGAGCTGGGCCCCTAGCATCCTGTCGCAGGCCTTTGGCATCTCCTGATGGATTATTCCGGAGCCTGCCGTCATCCACTGGCAGTCTCCGTCTTTGATGCTTCCGCTGTTTTTCAGGCTGTCGCCGTGCTCTATATCGCCTTTTATCAGGTAGGTCACGGTCTCGATGCCTCTGTGGGGATGCCACGGGAAACCCTTTACGTAGTCCCTTGGGTCGGTCGAATCGAATGCATCCAGCATAAGGAATGGGTCGAAGTCCTTGACGTCCGGACGGCCCAGCACGCGCACCAGGTTGACCCCTGCCCCGTCCACAGTCCTGGTTCCGGTTACCGTCTTCCTGACATTGCGTATCTCGGGTATCGCCATAATTAGCCCTCCCTTTTATGGTCAAGGCGCAGCCGGTATTTCGAAGCTGCGCCTCTAAATATCCTAATCAGATTATAAGCGAAGGATGGCTTCAGGCGTAAGCAACGCAGCTTGCTAGATGAAGACGAGCTGGACGAGGAGCATGTAGACGACGGTGCCTGCACCGATGCTAAGCAGCGTGTTCTTCTTCCATGCGTGCAGTATGGCAATGGCGGCAATCGCCAGCGCCTCGGGTATGCCGTACGGGAACGCCCTCACGTCCACCGCCTTAAGGCAGTAGACCACAAGCATGCCGATTACGGCGTATGGAAGCACTTTTCCCAGGTAGACGATGTAAGGCGGAGTCGTCCTGCCCTCGGGAAAGAGTATGAATGGAAGAAACCTTGTCGCCATTGTGCCGAGCATTATGGCACCGACGGTTATTAGCATCTCGGTTGTCGTCATTATCATGCCGCCCTGCCCTCCTTCATGCGCCCTCTTATAGCAGTGAGCACGATCAGTATGGTTGCCATGGCGGGTAGCACGAAGTTCCCCTTGCCGAGGATCACCAGGCAGAGCACAGAGCTTGCAAGGCCGATTACGGCGGGCCTGTGCTCTTTCTGTGCCTCCCACTGGCTTAGGAATATGACGACGAAGAGCGCGGTAAGAGCGAAGTCCAGGCCATGTGTGTTGAACTTTATAAGCCCGCCCAAAAGCGCGCCGATCGCCGAGCCGACCGCCCAGTAGATCTGGTCCAGAAGCGTAACGAAGACCATGAAATAGGTCCTGTCCACGCCGGGGGGCGGCTCTGTGGAGCAGAGCACGGAGAAGGTCTCATCGCTCATGTAGAAGATCAAGTAGGGCTTGAACTTGCCCGTGCCTTCGAACTTCTTGAGCATCGAGACGCCGTAAAACAGGTGCCGGGCGTTGACGATGAGCGCCATCATCAGCGCGTAAAGGGGATTGAAGGAGGAGGCCAGAAGCGGTATTGCCACATACTGCATGGAGCCCGCGTAGACTGCGATGCTCATCAGGAGCGTCCAGCCCAGGCCGAAGCCCTTGCTCGCCATAAGTATCCCGTAGGCAATCCCAAGGAAGATGAAGCCCGTGAAAATGGGCACCGTATGCGGGAAAGCCGCCTTGAGGGCCTGGACCTTTCTGTCCATCTGTTCCTCCAGTGTCTGCTGTCATTTGGATTCGGTTAATGAATTATTAGCACAAAAGGGGCGCCAAGGCAAACTCAAGTCCTATTTGTCCTGCTTGACGGCAACAAGTAAGCTGCTTTTTACTTCTTGCCCTCCATGCGTTTAAGAGCGGCCCTCGCCTCGGATTTGAAATGTTCGTTCTCTATCGGGTCGTCGGTGCGGTCAGGCAGCGCCAGGACCTTTCGAAAGGCTTCCCTGGCGCCGGGGTAGTTCTCCCTGAGCTCCAGTATGTTTCCCAATACGCCCCAGTAGACGGGGTTGTCGGGATCAAGCTTGACTGCTAACTTCGATTCTTCCTCGGCCTTCGCAAGATTGCCGCCGAACAGGCCCGGCAGCTTCCAGAGGAATATTGCATGGAGGTTTCGAGCTTCCGGGTTTGAGGGAGAAATGGTGATGCACCTTTCGATCTCCGCCCTGATCCTGGACGAATCGATTATTACGTACAGGGCGCCTTTCTCCAAAGCGACGCTGCCCATTGAAGAGGCGAGCCAGTAGTGGCCTTCAAAGCCGTTTGGCCTCTCAGCCACAGCTTTTTCCGAATAGGATTTTGCCTTCTCGAAGAGCTTCAGCCTCTCCTTGCCAAGAGCCTTATCCCCCAGGTACCAGTATATGCGGGAGAGGCGCCAGTCGGCTTCGTATGCCCCTGCCTTCCTGGCCTCGTCTGAGCCCAGGATCTCAATGGCAGCCTCCACATTCTTGATGTCGTACCGCATGCCATAAAGAAGGTCCGCCTGTTCAAAAGCAGGCGCCGCTCCGATTGTCTTTGCCCCCACAAGCAGAGATATAAGGGCAATGACCATTATGCTTCTACCTAGCTGCCTTATTGTCGCCATACGCCCTTCCCTTCCTTTGGATATGATAAGTAAGTATAGCCCATAACAGGATATTGCAAGAGGCGTAAAGCATAATGGGCTTTTACATGGACAATTCCCTCAGAGAACGCCCGATTATGTGCTTACTCCAGTATGCTCTTCCTTATGCCCTAGAATTGATAACTCGTTAAGCAAAGAGGTTTTACAGCTCATTTATAGAACTATTCCTTATTCCAATATATAAGGAGGTATAAATAAAACTATGTATAGATTTGTTAGGACCGTGCTTATTGTCGCAATTGTCGCATTCATGCTGGTGCAGCTGTCAGGCTGTAAGCCGAAGGCAATCCTGCTCTATGACGATTCAAACAGCCATTTTGCAGCCGAAGCGCTAACCGAACTCGCATATAGCTTTACCACAGTCACCACCATGGAGGACTTTCGCAGCTACATTGCTTTCACAGAAATGGGACCTCATAGTTTCAGATAATCCTTACTGGCAAGATACAGCCTACGGGACCGGCGCGATTCTGTACGATTTCGTAACAAAGGGCGGACGCCTGGTTATCAGTTCTTGGCAAACAATGCCCCATTCCGATTGGCCATTGTGGGAGGAGCTAGGATGGGCTGAGGAGGGTACTGAATACGCTGCCGCCAAGACGATATTCAAGCTCCAACCTGCGCACTCCCTATGGAATGAACCGAATGTACTGCCGCATCTGTGGTTGGAATTTGGTGGCGACGACAGAATATGGCACACATGGCTTCCCGGGTTCGGAAACCGGTGATGGCGATATCCTGGCAGTGTTTGACACCGATAACCCTACCACCACAGGCGCGCTGTTCATCGCCAACAACGGGCGAACCATTTTCAACGCCTTCCTTCTTGATGACGGTATCGAGGGCGGCTTGCCGATGGACAGGGATGGCGACGGAATGGGAGACTCAGTAGAGTATTGGATGAATGAGATCTCATTCGTCGCAGCGCAGTCCGGCAAATCCGTGATGCCGATCCTGCCTTTGGGCGGTGTTGGTATATCGGAGGGTGCGGAAGCCAACAACTAATAGCGTTCAGCCGCTGATATTCGACCTGTTCGGCCGTCGTCCCGCATTATTACGGGGCGACGGCTTTCTGTCATCCTTAATCAAGCCAAATATGACCTGACGTGTTCCGCCCGATTGCAACAGATATACTTTTGCAAAGCAATCATGCCCTGATTCATTTCGCTAGTTTCCGGGTTATTGAAGGTCATTTTCCAGATTTGTAAAATCTGATAGGAAACAGTGCGAATAGGAGGTCACGGTATGAGTATTGATAGAATAGATCAGAGCAGCGGCAGTTACGGTTCTGCTTCTAATACTGTCATTCAGCTTGTCGGGCTGCGGCCCCAAGCAAGTCCTGCTATATGACAATTCCGAGAACCATTTTGCGAGAGAGGCACTGGAAAGGCTCAATTACGCCTATATCGAAGTAGACACCATGGGGGAATTCGTCACCGTGTTCCAGTCAAAGGCGTGGGATCTTCTGGTCTTTGACAACCCTGCATCGCCTGATCCTGAGAGCGGGGCCCTCCCTTTAATCGACGACTTCGTCACTAGAGGCGCAAGGGCGGTAGTAAGCACCATGAACATCGGCGAATGGCCAACCATGGCCTTGTGGGCAAAGCTCGGATACCACAAAGAAGGTGCATCAAATCTGATCCCCAAATCAATATACAAGATCAACTTTACAGATGAGATATGGAAGAGGCCGCACGCAGCCCCTGAGCTTGTTTTCCTGGGTGCAGACGATAATCATCCGAACAACGGTTTCCCGGGCTCGGCAGTGGGAAGCGGCGAAATAATCGCCGTATTCAGCGTCATCACGCCCGCGACTAACGCGGCCCTCATCAGGGCAAATGATGGTCGGACGCTCTTGAATTCCTTCCTATTGGACGACGGAGTTGAAGGCGGCGAGCCAATAGACGAGGACGGCGACTCCATCGCGGATTCTATAGAGTGGTGGATGAACGAGATCCGTTACGTATCCTCGCAACCGGGTGAATCAATAATGCCGGAATTGGATGAATTATAGCCTGTTGCGGCAATAAGCAGCCATTGCCCCCGATAAGGCTTGGTCCAAGAAGAACGATCATAATGCACTTCAACGCTGCCTCCAATTTTAGAGGCAGCGTTTCCTATCCTCGAAGCCAACTTCTATTTCCTATTCTTGCAGAGAAGCAGTCCTGCTGGGTATGGGCATTAAAAGGCCTAGTCCGGGTATTATCCAATAAAGGAAATATACAATATTGGTAGAATATCTTCGCCGGGAGGTGATCAGGCTATGAAACCGATGCGCATTGCAGCGATATTTCATGCTGTTGGGTTTCGCCCTGCTTCAGCAGGGGTGCGGAGCCACCTGGTCCGTGGATTTTACTACTGCATCCGGGCTTGACGATTGGAAAAGAGTAGACTGGTTTGCACCTTGGGAGGGGGAGCTGGATGGTACCAGTGGCCTTTACCTGGACGGTAAGATTTTCGCATCCCCTCTGGGCTTCGACGGCAATTTCACAGTGGAGACGGTCTTCAGTATAGATACGACAGAAACTAATTGATTCAATATATTTTATCTTCAATATGGGAAATCCGGCGCTTTCAGAGTGGATAGAGTATGATTTCCATTCTGTGGGCCATCCTTTAGATGAGTGGTTCCAGGTAGCAGAAAACCAGCCATTGGTTATCGTGGATGAGGGCGATGAGGAGCTTGCATTCAATATGCACGGCGACAATGTGTTCAAGTTGGTCAAGACCGGAAGGAATCTTAAAGCCTACCTTAACGGCAAGATGTTCTCCAGCTTCACCTATTCAAGCTACGACTACGATGTATTCTTCCCCAATTTCGGCATCAACCAGGAGGATGGGGAACACTATGTCCACATAAAGAGCATAAGCGTCAAGTTCCAGGACAGCGTCTACTCCAACCCGTACTAGAAAGGCTATTCGCATAGGCAATCTCTGCAGAGGGCATGCCATAAGGACGGCGTGCCCTTCATCATATTGGACCCTCCCCGGCTTACTATTAATGCAATTTCTGCGTTTATCATAATGGGGTCTATAAGCGCATATTCAGCCAATGCGCCTTTACCCTCACACTTCTATTTGAAGGATAAACTATTCCGATAAAGAATAATTACTGCGTGTGGAGGGCGACTGTAGAAGTGCCGGACACGCACGGGAGGTTGATGTTCTTGAACGCGCCAAATGACAGGAATACGCGGGCTTACGCCCTTTTCATTGCCATATCATGCCTCTTGCTGCTACTAGCCATATCAGGGCTGGCGGCCGCCACCGACCCTCCCCCCTGGCAGCAGGTCGTGCCTCATGACCCCGCGCAGGATACAACCGTTATGGCCTCCGGCAGGGAGAGCACCATGACGCACGAGAAGAGGGAGTATACGAGAGAGGACGGCACGGTAGTCAAGGAGGAGCGCCTTGTGGACGTCATCAAAGAAGACGGAAAAGTGGTGTCCACGAGCACGCATCTATGGTCAACCGAGGAGAAGGGCGACGACAAGGTCAAAATACGCAGGAATGAGAAAACGGATGCCAAGGGCAATAAGACGGTCTGGGAGCAGAAAGAGATAACGAAAAGGGTCCCCGAAGGCATATGGACAGACTATTACCTCGAGGAGAAGGGCAAGATCTACTACACCGGCTACTCTTTGAGACGTGACAAAGCCCCTGAAAAGAAGGCGGAAACGGAGAAGGCGGAGATCAAACCCGACAAGGACGGCAATGCGGCGGAGAAAACAGTCTATAGCCAAATGCAGGACGGCTCCGTGACGGTGGACAGATACTTGTGGGTTGCCGCCAAAGGTGATTGGGGCCCCTCACTCGGGACCACCTTAATCACTCCCCCGCCTCCTGACGTAATAGCGCCTACCACCTGCACTTCGGGATATGCGATCGGAGGCTCGGTCGAGGATAAGCCCGAGGCGATAATCGCAACCGCCTATGTCGTCGCAGAGTCTACTGAGGGCAAAAGGGTCGAAGTTCCCTTGGACGAGGATGGCAGATGGAGTATACCCCCTGGGGTGCTTACGACCGGGCTTTGGAAGGTCTTCTCCACGATGACTGACGGCAGGCAGGGGGATTACTCCCTCATGGCCGTGCTCTCGGGCATCGGGCAGGGCTCGGAGGCAGTGATCGAAGACCTGCCGAGCATGTGCTTCACGGGCACAAGCCTGAGGCTCAGGGGAACCGCCCTATCATCGAGGAACATACCGATAGAGCCGCATGTGGTGCTGGTCACCGATGAAGGAAGCTACCTTGCAGATCCCATCTCCTACTCCGACACGGAAGTGCTCTTCCAGCTGGCCGATGATGTCCCAAGGGGCGTCACCAGCGTCTTCGTGGACAGCGGGGATTCGGTGTCGAAACCCCAGGTATCGCAGATGGTCTCCTTCGACATCATCGTGCCATCTTCGATCCAAGTCGGGCGCGACTTCCTGGTAACTATAAGGATCACAGGCCTTTCCGGGGAACTGCTCAAGGAGTCATTCACGGCCCATATTACGATTAGCGGCCCGGCAAGCTTCGTCGGCACGGATTCAAAGGAGATATTAGTCGAGCTCAACGGGGGAATGGCGCTGATAATGGCGAGGGCTAATTCTTCAGGCCAGTTCCTGATCAACGGCAAGCTCGTCAATCTGCCGAAATACTGATGTGCGAAAGCGCAAACCAAATATCGCTTTGAGCAGATAGAGAGGGGACTTTCAGCCCCTCTCCCTGCTCTTTCTTTTGTATAGGGGAAGGAAAGGCGATCCATTTTCCGCCACAAAACGGGAGCCGAAAAGGGAAATCCCTACTTTCGATGAATTATTAACTGCGTGCTGTCCTCCTGCTCGAATTTCCGGACGGAAAGGGGCTGTCCTGCGATGAATAGCGTAGTCGACTGGCTACTAGAAGACAACAACCCGTCAGTTAGGTTCTTTGCGCTGACGTCCCTGCTGGGTGAGCCCTCCAATTCACCTGTGGCTTTGCAGGCGCGAAGGGCGCTCATGCATAGCGGCGCAGTTTCACATATACTGGGCCTTCAAAACGAGGACGGCTCCTGGGGCGAGCCGGAAAGATACTACACGGACAAGTACACCGGCTCATCATGGACGCTGCTGGTACTTGCAGAACTTGGGGCATCCGGCGAAGATGCCAGGGTGAGAAGAGCCTGCGAGTTCATGCTGTCTAACTCGCAGGATCCTGAGAGCAGCGGCTTCTCCGTCTCCCGGAGCGCGAAGACCATGACCGGCCTTGCCAGCGGCGTAATCCCCTGCCTCACCGGCAATATGGTTTATAGCCTCATCAAGCTCGGTTTTCTTGAGGATGAGCGGGTACAGGAGGCGATTGGCTGGATCATAAAGCACCAGAGGGCCGACGATGGCATAGAGAAAGGCCCTGCCGGCAAGTACTACGAGAGATTTGAGATGTGCTTTGGCCGCCACTCCTGCCACATGGGCGTTGCCAAGGCTTTGAAGGGCTTGGCGGCCATTCCTGCACGAGAAGCGCACGGCCGGAGGTGAATGCCAAGATAGGAGAGCTTGCGGAGTACTTCCTCAAGCACCACCTGTACAAAAAGAGCCACAGCCTGGACGAGGTTTCGCGGCCCGGATGGTTGAGGCTGGGCTTCCCTCTCATGTATCAGACTGACATCCTGGAGCTATTGGGGCTAATGACCGATCTGGGCATAAGTGATCCCAGATTAGCTGATGCCATAGCCATACTTGCCGGCAAGCGCGGCGCGGACGGCAAATGGAAGATGGAGAACTCCAACAACGGGAAGATGCACCTCGACATAGAGAAGAAGGGCGCGCCATCGAAGTGGATAACGCTAAAGGCCCTCAACGTGCTGAAGGCATACAACTAACAGGAGTTTCCTCAGTTGTGGCCACAGATTAGCCAACCATTCCAAAATCCGCATGCTTTGCTATAATAATGGGCATGGGATTTCTTCCTATTTATTAATTTGTTCCGGGGGTAAGCGATGAAGTACGATTGCGTAATCGTCGGCGGCGGTATGGCCGGGCTGACCTCAGCCGCCTATATGTGCCGGGCAGGCCTTAAAGTCCTCGTAGTCGAGAAGGAGGACAAGATCGGAGGCCTTGTTAACACCTTCGAATTCGATGGCTTCCTGTTCGACGGCGGCATCCGGGCGCTGGAGAGCTCGGGCATCATCTTCCCCATGCTCAGGCAGCTTGGAATCGATCTTGATGTTGTGAAGAACGATGTCTCTATAGGCATTGAGGATGATGTGATCCGCCTGAGCTCGAAAGACAGCCTCAATGACTACGAAGGCCTTCTTAACAGGGCATTCCCTGGCTATGAGGCCGACATCAAGGCCATCTGCGGCGAGATTGCGCGCGTGATGGATTATATGGATGTGCTTTACGGCATCGACAACCCGCTCTTCATGGATAATATGATGGACCCTAGATACCTGTTGAACACGGTGTTGCCGTGGCTTTTCAAATACCTGTTCACCATGCCCAAGATATCCAGGCTCAACATGCCCGTGAACCAGTACTTGAGCAGATTTACGAAGAACCAGTCGCTCATCGACATGATAGCGCAGCACTTCTTCAAAGAGACGCCAACGTTCTTCGCCCTGAGCTACTTCAGCCTCTACCTGGATTACAAGTACCCTAAAGGCGGCACAGGGGCCCTTTCTGCGAGAATGGCGCAGTACGTGCTCGAACATGGCGGCGAGATCAAGACAGGCACCGAGATAAGAAGCGTGGACCTTGCGCAAAAGCAGGCAGTAGATACTCTGGGCATCGCATATGGCTACAAGAAGCTGGTCTGGGCGGCGGACATGAAGAAGCTCTATTCGCTGGCGGATCTGGCGACGATTCCGGATGTGAAGGCGCGCGGCCTGGCCGAGGCACAGAAGTCGGCAATCGCGGACAAGATCGGCGGAGATTTTATCCTTACGCTGTACCTGACGCTCGATGTTGATAAGGGCTATTTCGCCCAGAAGTCCAATCCCCACTTCTTCTATACGCCAAAGAAGAAGGGCCTTACCGACATCCTGCCCGAGATTATGGAGCCGGGGCGCTTCAATGAGGCCGAGCGGGAATACATAACCAACAAGGCAGCCCTGTTCGATTGGGTGAGGCAGTATCTCGAGCTGACTACGTATGAAATATCGTGCCCGGTTCTAAGGGATGCCGACATGGCGCCGGACGGCACGACAGGCCTTATAGTAAGCTCTCTAATCGACTACCCGCTGGTGAAGCACATCAGCGATATGGGCTGGTATGACGAGTTCAAGTCGTTCTGCGAAAAGACGATTATCGGCGTGCTGGAAGCGTCGATCTACCCGGGGCTTAAGGACATGGTAATGGATAAGTTCACATCCACTCCCCTGACGCTTCAGCGCATCACGGGAAATACGGACGGGGCCATAACGGGCTGGTCCTTCACGAACAAGCCCATACCTGCGGTAAGCAGCCTGCCGAAGGTTGCATCATCCATATTGACGCCAATTCCCGATGTTTTGCAGGCGGGGCAATGGGTATTCAGCCCGTCCGGGCTGCCGATATCCATACTAACGGGCAAGCTTGCGGCCGATAGCGTGATTAAGAGCGTAAAATAGGCGAGGCCGGCAGGACAGTTGACGGTTAAGAGGGCTGTTTGCCCTTAAGTCCGGTCATCTCCATAGTAAGATCCCATATGCGCCTGCCCACTGTGCGATTCATCGCGTGAGGGGCGGGCTTTTCTTCATTGGTCATATGGAAGAAGCGTCCGCTCACGTCAGCAAGCTCAGGTGCTGAGGCAAGGTAGCAGATCGCCTCGCCCGACATCTTGGGATCTCTTAACATGTGCCAGGTGAAGTTATGAAGGAAGAACCTGTACAGGGGCCCGTTGTTGTTGCCGATATTGGTCCTGACATCGCCGGGGTGCATAGCATTGATGCTCACTCCGCTGCCTTTTAGCATGTCTGCAAGCTCCCAGACCGTTAGAAGCTGGGCCGTCTTCGACGCGCCGTAGCCTCTAAGCCCAGTGTAGAACCTCTTCTTCCAGTTCAGGTCATCCGGGTTCAGGCCGTTGAAGCGATGGCCCTCGGAGTTGACCTGGATTATGCGAGAGGGGGCGCTCTGCTTCATCCTGTCCAGCAGCATATAGGTGAGCAGGAAAGATGCGAGGTGGTTTACGCAAAAGACCATCTCGAAGCCCTCCGATGTGAGCTTCCTTGTCGTGTCATATAAGCCTGCGCTGTTGATGAGTATGTCGACGCGGGGGTATTGCGCAAGGATCTTGTGCGCTGCTTTTCGCACCTGCTCCAGGTCGCTAAAGTCTGCGATTACGATGTCGACTGTAACGCCAAATGCGGCCTTGAGCTGACTGCTTACGCGCTCGGCCTTCTCAGGGTTGCGTCCGATGATAACAAGATGTGCGCCCCTGGCAGCGATGCACTTCGCGGCCTCAAGGCCGACGCCTGAGGTAGCGCCGGCAATAACGCAGGTCTTGCCGGCAAGAGAAGCTGTGCTGGTCTTCTGGGGAAGGTTCCTGTTCACCAGGAATTTAAGCTCGTCAGGCATTTCGAATTTCATCGCAGGCCCTCCCAAAATAGTGCTTGATGATTAGCCGAAGTAACGGCGCATGAACCTTCTGTACATCTTGCCGAATCTCGGGATGCCGTTGAAGATGTCCCCCCAGAGGTCGTAGTAGTCGCGCTGCTCGATTATCCTGCCGTCCGCATGTAAGGTGATCTTAGTCGAGCCGAATATGGGCGTGTCGGGGAATTTCTTGAAAGCCATTGTCATCTTCCAGTCCATGAGGATGATGTCTCGCTCCTTCACAAGGGAGAGTATCTCCATCCTGAGGCTCTTGCACCGACTGGCAAGCCTCGTGCACATGGCCGAGAAATCGGCGAACCCCTCAATCCTCTGTACGCTGTCCTGGAATATTATATCCGGGTGATAGTAGGGGAAAAGGTGCGACCAGTCAGGCTTGCCTTCGGTATTGTATGTCCTGGACCACAGAAGCCTTACGTTCTCCTCGTTAAGCTCCAAAATGGCGGTCGGCGTCCCTTCATTGGTGACAGTAATCTCTTCCATCAGTACCTCTTCATGCGTATTTAAAATAGGCTGCGGGGGCATTCGGGACGCAACCGCCCAAATGGCCGTCAATCCGACATATCGCGCGGCATAATTTTCTCAGAGGCCTTCTTCACGGCCTCAAGGCTAATTCCAGGCTTATGAAGCCAGATGCCTATTCTAGGCTTAAGAATCTCGGCTTGCGCCTTCTTGCTCAGGGCTTCGAAGATGAGTGTATAAGATTCATCTAGCATGCCCTTGAGGACTTCATCCGGTACTTCGCCCTCCAGGTATACGGAGTTCCAATGCACCTTATTCATGTAGTATCCAGGGATTATGTCATTGTATTCGCCCCTTAGTATCTCACCGTGCATGGGCGCCAGCTTGATCGATATAATGGGCCTGCCTTCCTTGTCGCCGCCCTTCATTGCGAACATCTTGCCCAACAGCATGTAGCGGGTCGCGTCCCACTCAAGCTTGTAGTCCTTCTGTGCGCCCTTCTTGGAAAGGCAGTACCTGTCCAACCACTCGTATTTCATAATCCACCTCTATTAGGGATTAATCATGATCTTGATGACGATCTTGTCCGAGGCAACAACAACCGAGCCTTCTGAGATGGCAAGCGTTGCAGATGCCCGACACTTCAGGCATGAATAGCCTGGACTTTACATTTAGATCGGCGTCCAGCACCAACAGCCCTCCGTTGATAGGCACGATGTAGTCGGAGCCAAACAAGACCGGCTTTCCGATGACCTCCGCCGGGGCATCGGCATAAGCAATAGCTGAACCGGTTTTGGTGTCAATGGAGATAATTGTGAAGCCGTCTTTCCCTATAACAAGCGCCTTCGAGTTCAAACCGGGGCATATGTGCCTTGGCGGAGGGATGACGAACTTCCAGTCATAGACGAATTTATCTTTGGTATTCCACAGTACAATTCCGGCGTAATCTGCGGCGATCAAAGCACGATCTTTATCAAGCACCACAACATCCCTGATCTTGAAGGGTTCTATGGCCTTGAACTGGCTTGTTGTGTTCCCGTCCTTCACGTCTATCAGATTGATGTAGTCCAATGACTCGTCAGGGTTTCTGAAGATTATGTCGTAAACTACGACGCCGACCAATATGCATCTGCCGTTTCCCAGGTAATCGAGGGACCAGACCGGCCCCGTCAGCGTGGGGAATCAGCAGTCCTCCGGCCTGTAGTAGTCCCAGATGAATTTCCCGTCCTTAGCCAATGTGAAAAGGCCATACTCCCATCCGACGAAGACTGAGCCCTCAATCACTTGAAGGGAGAACACGCTGCCTGTGGCATCAAAGCTCCAGAGCTCAGAGCCGTCCATGCCAAGCTTGGTTACGAATGTGCCTGATGCGACATACAGGAAGCCATCTTCATCTGCCGCGATGTGGCTTGCTGGCTCGCCGGCGGCCCATTCCCAGGTTATGTGCCCCTTGCTGTCGGCTTTCACTACCTTCTCGCCCATGCTAAACGCAATAAAGCCGCCCGGAAGGGCGATGAGGTCCCTTGCCCCTTCGGTCCTAAGGGCCCATTCGGCCCTGTAGCTGCTTGCGGCGGCGCCCGATTGGCATAAGAAGCATCAATATTATGGCTAGAGGAATATATCTTCGCATGTTATCACCCCTTTACGATTGGCATCAAACATCAAGGTAGGTTGATAGCTAGATTATACGACAATAAGAAAGGTACTACATTATTGTGCTTGGTATCACTTAAACGCGCGTTGCCAAAGAAGGACTTGAATTGCATTATCGATGAATTGATGAAGGTGATTCTTCACAAAAGTCAAATATATGGGGTGTATAGATATTGTCGGGAGGCGATGATTATGCGCAAGATTTCTTTGGTTCTGAGAATTGCAGCACTTGTCTCAGTGCTTATGATCATGGTCCTTATGCAGCCAGGTTGCGCAAAAAGGATGGCTATCCTCTATCTTGACGACACTTTCCACAATTTCGCAGGCGAGGCCCTAGACAGGCTGCATTTTGCCTATACAAGGGTGGTCACTGGTTCGGACTTCACCGACGCAATACACTCCCAGGCTTGGGATCTTGTCATAGTCGATTGTTTCGAGGCGGTTTTCCCAAGCGACCACGCCTATGGATATATGCAGGATTTCGTCGAAAAAGGGGGAAGGCTGATCATCACGACCCAGCATCTTAATACGCATGCAAGCTTTTGGGCGGTTCTGGGTTATGAGTACTCGGAGTCTGTGAACGAGCCGATAGTAGTCTGGCCAATTGGCTCTGCCGATGACCTCTGGAGCAAGCCTTGCGACATGCCGTCTAGCATACCTTTCAACCAGGCCGATGACCCTACCCTCAGGGTAACGAACGCCTTCAAGGGTGACGCAGTGGCAGGCGGGACTGTGAGAGGGGCATTTACGAGCGCGAACCCCCCCGGGGCCGGAGAAGGCGCGATATTTGTGGCCAATTCCGGCAGGACCATAGTCAATGCCTTCTATCTGGATGACGCTGACAATCTGAATGTGCCGCTAGATTTCGACCATGATGGCACCCCCGATGCGGTCGAATGTTACATGAACGAAATCATCTATGTCCGCGACGCCGGAGGAGAATTCGGTGCTTCCGGAATTGTAGCCAAGGCAAGGTTAGCTTAGGTTTGCTCAAGTAAAGATTTCGATAGCCAACCAAGTAGAGAGCAGCACGGCCATTGAAGCCGTGCTGCTCTTAATTACTTAGGACAATCCGGGCTTTATTTGGAAATATGATCGTCTCTTGGCTTATTCCACCTTCTTAGGCAGCGGCAGGAGCATCCTCGTCTGCCTTCTATAGTCGGCGAAACCCGTCTTGTAGCGGGCCATATTGCCCTCCGCCATAGGGATGCTGATGAATAGGAAAAGGGCGGTGTTCAGCAATGCTCCCAGGCCTAAGGGCCAGCCGTCGGGGCGGGCCGAAAGCAATACTATGAATACGCCCCACCACATCATAAGCTCGCCAAGGTAGTTGGGGTGGCGCGAGTGGCGCCACAGCCCTTCCCTGATTATCATAGCCCTGTCGCGGTTAACCTTTTTGAACGCGTGCATCTGATGGTCTGCAACTGCCTCCAATATAAGGCCCGCAAGGCTGACCAGAAGCCCGATAATCGTAATGTAGTTGAAGGCATCGCTCTCTGATATGAACACGATAGCAGGCAATATGCAGAAATAGACGATCAGAGTAGGCAGTAACTGAATTCCGAAGAGGCTGGCGAGGGGGAATAGCTTGCCCGTTTTGCTCTTTATCATGTCATATCGCCAATCCTGCCTGTTGAGCCCGCTGAAAGTAAATATCCAGTTCGCGGTAAGGCGGACGCCCCAGATGCAAACCACAAGGAAGAGCAGCACCGAGGATGTATCGAATAGCCCGACCTTAAACAGCAGCAAGCCGAGTATTACTATGGGCTGCACGCTCCAGTAAGGATCATACACAGTTGCATTGTCGAAAATGATGCTGGAAACCCAGATGACCAGCGTAGCCGCTATGTCGGCCAGCAGGACGGAAAGCCAGAGGTCTAAGGCCAAACGCTGGAAGACGGCCAGGCCGACCGCGATTGCGGCCACATAGCTGAGAAATATAACGGCTAACCCGATTGCGCGATCTGTCCTCCAGGAACTGCCCGATGCAGCTGACTTGCTGCCGCGTTCCGCTGAACTCATCATATATCCCCCATTCTTTCGGGATATCTCCCAAATTCACCGGGCAGCCAAGCGATGCGGAAGGCTCGAAATTCCGAATTCCTGCAGCCTACTTGCAGATGGTGCCGTCGTCGTTGTGCTGCCAGTGATAATATTCATCGTAATCTATGAACCATAAAGTGTCTATGGGCATATCATCAGGCAACTGGCTGTCGACGGGCTGCGGCTCCTCCCCATTGCCGAACAAGGCCCTCGCCAACCGCGTACTGATAAAATCAGCGACCTTCCCAATTATGGCCTTCTTCTGCGCTTTTGCCTCTTTCTCCGTGATCTTTCCCAGCTCTACCTTGTAGTCAACAGCTGCCATCTTGTATTTCACAAGCGCCCTTATAAATGGCTTTACGACTCCCAGTTTCTTTGCCGCCTCGAAAAGCCCGAGCTCAGAGATGAGCCTGTCCACCTTCTCCTGTTTCTTGCCCGAGACTTCGGCCAGTATCTCCCCGGGCGTCCTCCGTTCAAAACCCTTGGGGGCAGCCACGTCATTGGCCTGTGCAAAACCTGTGCCCAGGAATACGGCCACCACAATGACTGCAAGGAGCGTGAAAAGCATTCGCCTTGGCATCTTATTGCCTCCTAAATCGCTAATTGTATCCATTTACAAATAGGTGCTGCCAATCCATTACTTCTTCTTTCCTGTCCCGTTGAACAGCTTATAGAAGAAGCCGATGGTCTCGTCGATGAACGGTATATTTGTCATGCTGATGTGAATCGACGCAGTCCCCACTATGCTTCCTGACATTGCATACACTTCTATCGTGCCGGGAGAATTCGCCTGTATGGTTACCTTCGCGCCCTCTGTGTCCAGGATGCTGCCTCTTGAGTCTGCCAGCTGCCATTGAGGTATCCTGAACATCGGCTTGCCGTGCTGGTCGAACAGGGCCGCTTCGAATTGAACCTTTTCGCCGACTTGCAGCTCGCTGGTTTGAGGTGTCACGACTATGGAAGTCAGCTCCGGGCTGTAACCTACCACAACGGATGCCGCTCCCTTAAGTGTGCCGACTGTGGCCTCCAGAGTGTACATTCCGTAGGTAACGGCCTCGAAAATGACCTTTCCCCCCTCTATTGGCTGCAAAGAAGCGCCGTCTTCCTGTATGCTCCAGCCGGGCTCCACAGGCAAGGCGAAATCGAACTGGTCCCGGCCCACTGCAGTAAATTCCATCTGCTGGCCCTCCATCAGGACCAGGGTTTCAGGCTGCACGTCTATCCAGCTCAGCTGGGGAACGTAGCCCACATTAAGCTCTATTTGAGCGGCAAGCTCTCCATATGTGCACTGCACAACCATCTTGCCCGGCCTTGACGGGGTTATATCGGATGATGAGCCGGCCTGGCGGGATAGAGTGCCCTCCCCATCAATGACCTCCCATTTGACGTTGCTCGAAGGCTTCGCCCTCCCCTTGGCGTCCACAAGCTCGTTTTTCAGCCTCAGCCTCTCGCCGACCATGACTTCAGTGGTTGAGGACTCTATCCTGATGTCCACCGGATCCAGGTCGAAATTTGCATAGATAAGGAAGAAAGCGGCTATTATCACCAATACTGCTATAAGGATCTTTATCCTCATCTTTCATACCTCCTTACCCATGTGCTTGAGCCTGATTAATTACTCTTACATAATTATAGTCTACATTGGGACAGCGGCGATTTCCCGCACACTGGCGCGCTTGGGACATCTAAATAACTAAAACGCATAAAAAGCAGTAGGTATTTTGCCCTATTAATTGAAAGCTTCCACTGTCTGAAGATTAATGGCAGGTCAAATATCGTTCTATTAGGTAGTAGCCCGACGGGATGGAGGAAAGCAAATGTCTCCAAAAGGGAAATTAAGAGCATCCGTTGCGCGGCGCTTCTTGTTTGCCGCAGTTATTGCGGCTTTGCTGTTTCCGATGGGACAAATAGGCCCCTCTGCCCTCGCCGGGACAGGCACTGTGATATTTCCCGACGCGCAGGGGCATTGGGCATCCGCAGCCATAGCCAGATGGGCGGATTTGGGCATCATTCATGGCGATTCAAGGGGCTTCAGGCCTGATGATCCCATCACCATGGCGGAGATGGTTGTGCTGCTGGACAATCTCCTGGGGTTCACGGCACTATCAGGAACGCCCGGTTTAAAAGCAGGCACCGGGCCATGGTATGAGCAGGCATTTAAGGCAGCCCGATTATCAGGATTGCTTGATGGCGCAGGCTTTGGCGGAATCATGCCGGGGGATACCCTGACATGGGAGCAGGCTGCAGTTATGCTGGCAAAAGCACTTGGAGTAGAGGAGAATGCCGGCAACGAAACTTCGATGAAGAACGCCGGCCAGATTGATTTAAATAATCAGCTTATGATATTCGGCATGGAGGCAGATGGATACTTGGAAGACGCAGGGGCAAGCAGTTTTGCGCCGAAGGCCCTTGCGACCAGGGCGCAGGTAGTCGCCATCATAGACCGTGCGGTTCTGGCATTCTATTCTGCCGCCGGAGAGTTTTCAGGGAATGTGAAGCAGCCTGATGGCACGGCGAATGGCGTTTCGATCGTCAGGGCTGGCGGAGTAACGCTTCAAAGACATGGTGATGGACGGCAGCCTGATCGCCGCAGAAGGGATAACCGGCGGAGAGCTTACGCTGGATAACTCGGTAGTATCCGGAAACCTGGTTATAAGGGGCGGAGCGGGGGCTGTAGTAAGACTAATTAATGGCTCAGAAGTCAACGGCAGAATATCGGTTCAGGGCGTCGGGGGAGCTGTGCAGATAATCTCAAGCGGCGCTGGGCCTTTGAGCGTGGACGTGAAGACCAAATGCTTATCTGGAAGGAAGATTTTCAAATGCCTGCGCGGAAGATGGCTCGTACCTTGAAGTTAACGGCATAGTGGCAGAGATCCTGGTTGTAGGAAAGGCCGAGATATTCATCGGCAAAGGCGCGGAAGTCGGCAACATTACGCTATATGAGAGGGCTGCAGGCTCTGTCATCGAGGTAGAGGGCACGGTTGCCACAATCCGGACTCAGGCGCAGGATACGGCAATTTCGGCCGGCAAAAGCTCGAAAATCACGTCCGTTGAGGTTATGGCAGAGGCAGGCGGCACCGACCTATTCCTGAACAGATACTCTGAAGTTGCAAGGGTCGACAATGCAGCGGCAATTACTATTTCCGGCAGCGGCAGGCCAGGGCAAATTGCAGGCAACGGGCATGTAAGCTTTACATATTCCGTAACATACGAAAACCCGCATTACGGCTTCAGCTTCAATTTGCCGGAGGGCTGGAAGGGCTATTCGATCGTCCTTGGCGAGTGGCATGGAACCAACATGTCAGCTTCGGATGTTGCCGGGGAAAGAAGCGGGCCGATCATCAATATAAGGCATCCCCAGTGGAAGGAAGAAAAACCCAGGCAGGATATACCGATTATGGTGTTAAGCCTTGCTGATTGGGATGATTTGCAAAAAGAGCTCTTCCATATAGGGGCAGCCCCGATTGGACCTAGTGAGCTGGGCCGCAATTCGAAGTTCGTATTCGCCCTGCCCGCCCGCTACAATTTCGCATTCCCGGAAGGGTACGAGGAGGTCGATAGGATTCTCAAGGGAGATCCTTTGCTTGCGACAAGCCCCGGTCTTTGACATGAGCACGTGAAAGTGCCATATAAAAGGCCCGCCATTAAGCAATTTGGTGCTTAGAGGCGAGCCATTATTTCGCAATAAGCCTTTCGATTCTGCTTCTTCTATCCCATCAATCCCTAGTTCGCGCTGCTCATTCCCTTGTATTCGACTCGCATGCTTACGATCCACGAGTTTCAGTAGGTGTCAGCGCGTGAATGAATGGGCAGAACCATTTGCTCTCGTAATACTCTATTGCGTGGTTCCATAGCGTTGTCCCGTTGAGGTCGAAATCAAGCTCGTTGCCGGTTTTCGTGATCTTTAGCATATTGCTGCCCGAAGTATCCAAGACCGGGAATGCTATGCTCCAATATCATGGAGTCCTCCCCTTCCGGGCCTTCTTCGATTATTCCCATATTGTGTAAGTCGTTGATTGACTCGAAAATCCCACGAAAATCTGGTTATCGCTTTCACCAGGCGACAGGCTGCGATCCGGCGTTAGATACAACGCAATCGTTGGCGCGCCTTGCCCCGGATCTGAGGATACGTCAACGATGAACTCCAGGATAATCGTAAAATCGCCGCTGTATTTGTGCGGAGCGCAAAGAAGCGTCCCGTTCATCAGCAGGCCGTGAATCGTGAACTCATGGCCACCGGGAGTATCAACAAACCATGACCCCTCTTCATTGGTTAAGGACTGCTTATCTGCGAAATTGAAGTAGTAAACCTTCGGCTCGCAGCCTGAAAGCACTATCACCAAGGAAACCAGGACGATTAATATCAGTTTGCGGTATGGCGACACAATTTCCACCTCCCGTTTCATCAAACTGTTCATTACATAGATATTGCACATATCTTAGCAAATCCCTCTTTGTATAGGGGGGCAGCGCTTTCACCCTAGATCCGCAGCGGCAATATCCGACTTGAACTCATATGCCCGCGACTTTATAATCCTCAAGGGTGATTGAATTATCATGAGCACTGGCAGGATAGATCGCGAAAAGATGGTCATCGAGACCATGATAAGCATGTATTGCAGGGGAAAGAGGCATAAGGACCCAATATGTGGCGAGTGCTCGGAGCTGATCGCCTATTCGCATGCACGTCTGGGGGCATGCAAGTTCAAGGAGTCCAAACCCTTCTGTTCGAAATGCCCTGTGCACTGCTACAGGAATGATATGCGGCAGGCTGTGCGCAGAGTGATGCGCTACTCAGGGCCTCGCATGCTGTTCGTCAATCCGCTGATGGCGTTAAGGCACCTTTGGGAATCCAGGCTAAGGTGAGAATATAGCCTGTTTGCACAGTTTTATGATTAGTGGGAATTCCCCTCCAACATAAGTCAACCTCACAAGCTAACTTAAGTGAGCGAATACTCAATCTTCCTAACCCCTAAGCAGTCCGGTATTTCTCGGATTGTCTTGCGCCGGCCCTTCTTGGGCGCGCCGGGAATGCTCCGGTTGTTTTGGGCATCCTGCTAAGCACGATTTGTTACCCTTTGTGAAGGAATCAGTGTACAAGTCTCGTAATCTAATAACAATGCTGTAATTCGAATATTCTCAGTCTCATTAGCACAGAATTTGAAATTTCTAAAGGAGGTGCCTTATGATAGGCAGAAGGCTTGTTCTTATCGCGCTCGTAGCCGTCTTGGCATTTTCGCTGGCAGGGTGCGCCAAGAGCTACATTTTCAACTTCGAAAGGGAGCAGTCGTTATCGAACTACCAGGGGACCTGGCTTGAGTATGGTGAACCTCTCCTGTTTGAGGATGAGGGCGCCTACCTGGACGGAAATGCGATCACTTGCCCGTTCAAGTTTGGCGGAGACTTCACTATGGAAGTTTACTTTTTCATCAACACTGCAGACACCAATTATCTGCAGTGGCTGGATTTCTATTTGGTAGACTCCAGCGATTGGGGCTATGGCATCTGGATTGGCATGGGAATGCAACAAACAAGCATCGCGGACTCTATTCATTGGTTCGGCCAGAGCGGCGTGGGAAATCTGCCCGGGATGCTTCCCCATTTGAATATCGATGGCAATAACAAGGCCGTTTATGAGAAGGTCGGCGATGTCATCACCCTGTATCTCAACGATGAGGAGCTAACCAGCTTCACAATTGCGCCCGAAAACCAGATAGACTACTATAGGCCGCTGTTCTCGGCATATGACGATGAGCAAGACCAGTGGAAAGGCCTGTATCTCCAGAAGGTAGTTGTCAAATACGAATCAGGTAACATGGTTCCGTAAACTAGGAAAACATAGAGCGGCTACCAATTAAGAACGGACCGGGAAATCCTGGTCCGTTCTCATATTCCCATATTGAAACATCAATTCCATGTGTCACTTCTCGCGCATCTAGCCTCCAAAGGCTCGGCTCTTTCGCCGTACTGCAGCACCTTTTTTGCTGTCGTTATGGCTAAATGTCAATTCCCATTATGCCCATAAGCGTTAAAGCGCCAGCTACCAGCAATACCGAATACATATATAGCCAGTGCCATTTGTTCTTGAAAAGCCAAAACAACAGGCCGGCGCATATAAGCCCTCCAAGCAAATAGGTAAGCACGGGTGTCTCATATAAGTAAATTCCTATTGTCACCAGGGCAGTTGCCACGGGAACCATCAAAAAGGCGGCCTTCAGGATTACATTAAGCTTGGATCTGAGCACAAACCACGAGAGCAGTATTATAAGCACGGCGAGGACAATTCTTAGAATCTGAGGCGGGGCTGCATTTGCAAAGTCCATTCCTTCCCCAGCACCCAGCCTCATTGCCCTGAAGGCCAGGTTGTAGGCGCCCGCATATACCACGAAAGCTAAATTCAGCAGGAGGAAACCGAGGACCGCAACAAGCAGGGCATCTAACAGGTTCTTTAGAAGGTTCTGCCTCTTGCCGGGTTCGCCCTCTTTTACCTGCGTCTCATTCATTTGCAATCCCTCCCATTAAGATGCTTACAGCAACGGATTCCATCGATGCTATATTCTACAAATCAATGAATAAGCCTGCTTTAATCAGATTCTTGATCGGCAAGGAAGCCCAAAGAGCCTTCGATATGCGATACGTGAGGGCAGTGTTGATGCTTTTTACCCCGCATAAAGCACTTCCAGCAACAGACGAACGGTATCCAAGTAGATGGTGCCCGTAAGCGACCCTTTGATTGTACTGTAGTCAAGTACCGTTACCCTTACTTTGAACGGATTTAAGTCGAATTCCAGAATTCTGCCGAAATCGGCGGCATTCTCCCCGGTTGCAGTGATCGTGCCTATGACTGCGGTATTCTCATCTATGACGGCAGTAGCGGTAATCTTTGTAAGCATGCCAAGCAAAGAAGCGCTTTTCAAGGTTACGGTCCCACTTGATCCGCCCGCCGCGAATTCTTCTTTGAAATTGTCTCTATCAGGGTAGCTTATAATTATCTGCTTATAAACGAGCAAACCCGTCAGGTTGGCCCGGGAAGCGCCTTCAATCCTGTCGAGCAATGCATTGACAATAAGCGGGTTGCTATCTTTTACGGCCACTACACCCGAATACGTGTAGTAGTCCATCAGCATCATGTTCACTTCATATAGGCCGTAATCGAGATTTGAAATGCTCACGGGCGTTATCCCGCTGTCCACTCCGTTAACAAAAAGCCTTGCCCCGCTAGGATCCGAGGAGAAGAAAATCTTTCCGGACTTCTGAACCGGAAGCGGGATTTGAGGAGCTTTTGCCGAAATCGGCGCCTCTATAGAGCTTATTCCGCCCACAGTGTACGACATATACGAGCTTGACCAGCTGTTCTTGAAGGCAGAGCTTATTGTATCCGACTTCATTTCTAACATGAACACATCGGCCGTAACTCCAATATTGACCTGAGGGGCGAAGTTGTCCTCACCAAGAGACTTCAACATCCAATCCGTGTCAGGCAGTTTTCCGGGGGTGGATATAAGCACAAGCTGGTCCGTGCCGTTGGGACCCCCTGCAGTAAGGCTGTACTTGCTGCTGTCGGGCAGCTTATACGTCGTATTTGCCTTTATTTTGTTTTCTTTGGAATATATGTTGGGGAATATCATCCTGACCGCGCCATCTACATCAATCGTGAAGACATATGTATAAGCGGGTTTCGTGACCCTGAAACCTATGCTGATCTTATCTCCGATATTGTAATCGCTCTTATCGGTCCAAATCGAAGCCTGGTATGGCTGGTTGGGGTTGGCTATGATGTCGTTCACGCTCGCAGCGGATGTGGCATCTGTAATAAGAGGCAACATTAGTACAAGTGTAATCAATATCAGTGCTGCGGTTATCCTAAGGGCCCTCATATGTTTTCCTTACTTTCAGGGACTTCTACCACCTGTTCAATAATTTCGCTATTACGCTGCTTACCGAGTGGATTTGAACCACTTAGATTGTGAGACTGTGAGGCGCACGTCATAACCACCGGCTTAGCCGGTGGCTTCCTTCAGCCCTATAAGGGCATGGTACAAGCACGCGCCTCAAAGGCGCATTGAAAATCTGCCAACCGCGTGGGTTCCTCGGGCCAGCCCCTGAAAAGGGGCCCCTTTACCTGCCCTTTTTCACCGACTCACCCGTAAACGGGTCGATCAGCTCTTTCATTGTTAGCCATCCATGATCTGTAGGATGAAGTCGAAAAATCATACAGAAATATCCCTCATGCGTTAAATTCCATAATTCTGTATGAAAATTCATACACAATGGCACAAATTGAAGTAACGAGCGCAATTCTATATGATATTTCATACAGAATTGTTCTTTTCTCCGATAACTGGACCCTGCCGGCTCTGCTCTCTTCTATTCTCCTGATAACTTATCGAGGCTATTTTGGGTGAGGGAAGGATGTACCGTAAAACATAAAGCACCGACTTTATCCATGATTGATGGTAGCGGTTGGCAGACCGGCTTCCACCTTATCATTAAGTTCAAGGGATGAACACTCATAGCTATAAACTTTCTGGAACCCCCAGTCGAACTGGGGGTTTTCTTATATAACAAAAAAACCGCCCCTTTCCATACCAGGAGGAGGGGCGGTTTTTTCGCAAGGACAATCATTTATATGGGATTACTTTTTCAAAGCCGCACCGACCGTTTTTTCATAATTCCCGACTTGCCACTTAATAACTTCGTCATAGCCAAGGCCTTTGGCCTTCGAGATCATTTGCTGCTTCAGAGAGTCATACTCACTATCGCTCTTCGCAAATATTATCTTCCAGGAGTATTCCTTAATGACCTTGCCTACCTCAGCTTTCTTCTGCTTGACATCGGATGATTCCGGCACCGCAGCTTGTTCGCTCAAGTACGCAGGTTGTACGGCCACTTTGTTGTTCTTGACAACGTAGTCGTGCATCGTCAGCGCACCCATCGTTTCCCGCCAGCTCTTCGTGACCGGATCCGGATTGTGGTTCAGATAGGAGGTCCACATGGTGTAATCATACGGTTCCCCGCTATTCGGATTGATCATGGACTTTGAGATCGTTGCGTTATTGATTTGGTTTGTTCCGTCCTTGAACAACCCGCCGCCGTATTCTTCAGGCATATTGACCTCGTTGACGACCGCTTTGTAACCGAAATCGGTGAGGGTCGGCTTGCCATCCTTGATATCCCAAATTAAGCCCTTCGGACCCAACATGGCTTCCTGAATGCCCTCCGGCGAGCACAGCCAGTTTATTAATTGCATTGCGCGCTCCGGATATTTGGTCTTCGCGCCAATGGTCCAATTCCATTGGCCGCCATAAGGATTAAATCCGACAGAAGCCATTTGCTCTTCGGCGAATGGCACGAACGCGAAGCCTTTGCCATCATTGGTGTGCTCCGGGCTGTTGTAGTTACCGACAAGCCAAGGGAATTGCGCGAAGAGAACTTGTCCGTCTTTGTACTTATTGAGCACATCTGGAAACTTCTGGGTCAAAGAATCCGGATCAAGCAGCCCCATCTTATTCGCCTCATAGAAGAACTTCAAGCCTCTCAGGTAGTAGCTGTTGTCGTCGAGAACACCCTGCCATTTCGCTTCATTGGCTTTCGTCATCATCAAATCAGCCGTATTGAAGCCATCCCCTTCATTATAGCCATAAAATTGGCCCATAACCTTCGAGTTCAAAGCCATATTACTGTCCCAATCAGACCACAGCGAAAACCCATACACAGGCTTTCCGGAGTCGCTCTTCGGACTGAGCTCCTGCATTTTTTTAAGGAGGGGCAGATAGTCTTCCAGCGTCTTGATTTCCGGATTCCCCAGTTTCTGGTACAAGTCCCAACGAAGCATCGGACCGAACGTCATATCGGAGCCTTCACTCGGGCCGTTGCCGCTGCCTATATTATTTCCAACTCCGTAAATCGCCGTACCGCCGCCGTATTGCTTGTTGTTGGCTTCGAGGGACTTGCCTGCATATTTCAGAATATCTTTGCCGTATTTGTCAAGCAGACCGTTTTTCTTCCAATCCAGCAGCAAACCGGCTTTGAGGGGATCATCGTAGTTGACCGCAACAGCGATGTCCCCTAAATCTCCTGCGGCCATCAACGTATTCAACTTTGACTGCCCGCCGGAGATAATGTTTAATTTGATATTAAATTTATCTTTGACCAGCTTTGCAAACCAACCCGGCTGATTCCCCTCAAAGTTGGCCAGGTTCGAGAATACATCCAGCGTGATTTCCGGTTGCTTCGCAAAATCGGTAATTGCTTCAACTGCCGCGCTGCTTGACGGGCTGCTTGACGGGCTGCCTCCCTTGGAACTGCTGCAAGCGGACGTAAGTACAAGCATGGCGCTCATCAAGACAGCTGCCGCTGTCCATGTTTTTCTTTTTGTCATGTGTCTAATACCCCTCCTTGTTATGTACCTGCCAAAACCTTCACTTTCATTGCTGCCAAGAAAATAATGCTGACGCACATTTGACATATCTACCTACAGGCTTGCATCACCTCCTTAACAGACCTTCCATTTACCCCTTCACGGCACCGACCATCATGCCCTTGACAAAGAATCGTTGGAAGAACGGATAGACAAGCAATATCGGGAGGACAACAATCATCGAAACCGTCGTCCGAATGGAAGTAGCCGTCTGCACATTGGCCATATCATTAGTGAGAGCTCCTCCGGTGGATTTCATCACATTTGCCAGCGATGTCGCAGCGTTTAAATAGCGGTACAGGAGAAATTGCAGCGTAAACAGCTTCGATTTCGTGACCAGGAACAACGTGTCCTGGAACGAGTTCCACTGGCCGATGGCCGTGAAGATGGCAATCGTTGCGAGAACAGGTACGACCAAAGGCATGACGATCTTACTGAAGATCGTGAAGATGCCGGCTCCGTCGATTTGCGCCGATTCCTGCAGAGCGATCGGCGTCGATTCGATGAACGTTTTAACAAGGATGATAAAAAACGGAGCGACAATGCCGGGTACCACATAGGCTAAGAAATTGTTGGTCATGCCGAGATTACGCATGACCAGAAACCAGGGAATCAAACCCGCATTAAAATACATCGTGACAACGAGGAATCGGTACCAGAATTTCCGCCCCCACATTTGGGGTTTCGAAAACAAGTAGCCGAGAAAACCCGATGCTGCTACGGTAAGCACCGTGCCGATCACAGTGCGGGCAACGGATATGAACGTTGCGGTGGCCAGTCCGGGAATATTGAACACTTGTGTATAGTTGGACAAATGAAATCCTTTGGGGTAGAACAAGATAAGTCCTTTACTGCTTAAGTCGTTACTGCTGATTGTATTGATAAATAAATAATAGAACGGAAAGAAGCAAGCAAAAGTAAATAAGGCAAAAAACGTATAGTTAAGCACGTCAAACATTGTAATCTTATTCTTCCACATGTCGGCTCTCCTTCCTCAGATGACGCTTTCGCCGCGAACCAGCTTGGACAGGCTGTTGGCTGCAAACAGTAAGATCAGGCTGACAATCGATTTCAGAATACTAATCGCTGTCGCGAACCCGAAGTTGGAGTTCGCCACCCCTACATTGTATACGTAGACATCAAGCACCTCGATATGACTCATGTTAATCGCGTTCATGAACATAAAATATTGCTCAAATCCACTATTGATGAAATTTCCGATCCCCAAGATGAGCAGCACGAAGTATGTCGGTATAATCCCGGGAACCGTCACATGCCACATCAACTGGTACCGGTTTGCCCCGTCCACTTTCGCCGCCTCGTACAATTCCTGATCGATTCCAGTAATCGCAGCAATGTACAAGATTGCACCCCAGCCAAGTCCTTTCCATATTCCCCACGATGTCATGGTTAGCCAAATATGGTTGCTCGATGCCAGCACATTCAGCGGCTTATCTATCAGATCCATGCTCCTGAGTAAATTGTTCAGGAAGCCGTTGTCAACAGAAAACAACATGAAGGCGAAGGAGTATACTAA
Organism: uncultured Bacillota bacterium; assembly: GCA_963823655.1. Lineage (GTDB taxonomy): Bacteria > Bacillota > DTU025 > DTU025 > MWDF01 > MWDF01. Next base: position 47,933 of record CAWGMK010000012.1, on the reverse strand, counting down.
TACCCAACTGATAAAGTTCGGAAGCGTTGTAAGCGTCTGCACGATTCTCTTAAAAGGTGCGTTCTTTATTTCCGTCAGGAAAATCGCGAAGATGACCGGCAGAACCGATGTAAGCATGCCAAGTCCGCTCATTGCGAACGTGTTTCGTAAGACCCTGAGGATTTCTTGAATCTGTATCGGATTCGACACCATCGCCGTAAACCAGCGCAGGCCTATAAACTCGGTCTTGGAAAGCGGTATGCCGGGCCTGTAGTCGTAAAAGGCATAGATCCATCCGTACAGCGGCAAATAAGAGAACAAAAAGACAAGCGCAAGAAAAGGAAACGCCATGAGGAATAACTTATACCTGTCGTTAAACCGAAACGGCTTCTTCGCTACTGAGGTATATGTCTGATCGTACAGTTCCGCCTTCATTTTACTCCCCCGTTTGACTGATTTAGCATCTTAACAACCCCCACATTGATTTTGTATTAATTGTAACGAAATCCTCCATAGTTGGTGCCCCTCAACTTGCAACCGCTTACTTTATGGGAGGCGAAGTTCATGGTCAATGAGTCGACCTGCATGCTAAGCCCCCTTCCCTTCTTCACTTTGCAAATAAATCCACTCACACTCCCGTTTTCTTGGTGCTATTCATCTAATGCAATAATATACCATACTAAACCACAGAACCTTGATTTTTAAGTCATAAAAGTAGCACGATTTAGACATCTTTTTTCATAATTTCTTCAATTTACGGTAAAGCGGAAGCTGCTCAAGCCGATATCCCCATTCAGGCACAGGTAGACCGAGCAGGTTGCCTGAACCACGTCCGTCTTACAGGCGAATGTCTCCCACACTTGCAACCCGCCGGTCTCAGGAATGTGACACGTTCCGAGAAGCGGGCCGTCCGCTGCATCCAGTCTGAGTTCTATTCTGCCGCCGCTCTTGGGAGACGAACAGCGGGCCTCGAAGCCGCCGATTCCGGCGCGGAAATCTACGTCATCGAAGCGCAGCCAGCCGGACCCGCCCGACAACCTGACACCATATCCTTCTTCCTTGCATTCGTCCAGATAGACGCCCTCGTAATCATCATAGTTTATCGCTTGGGTCATCTTCGTCAAATCGCGAAGAGGCACGGTATCGCCTTCAATCACCAGCTTCGTCTCCAGACGGACATCCTGGGACGAACCGCCGATTATAAACGTATAGGTGCCGGACTCAAGGCAATAAGCGTCCCTGGTCACATCCCAGAATGCCAGATCGGATGTCGGCAGCGTAAAGTTGATCATCCGCTTTTCGCAGGGAGCCAGATAGATGCGCCGGAACCCCTTCAGTTCTTTGAGCGGCCTTTGGACACGGGAGGAATCTGCCCGCACGTACAGCTGAACGACCTCGTCTCCGCCCCTGCCCCCTGTATTCTCAATCTGCACACAGACCGAGAGTTCCATTCCCGAACCGACACGTTCCGGGGTTGCTTTCAATCCATCATATCGGAAGGTTGTATAAGACAATCCATAACCGAACGGGTACAGCGGTTGGCCGTCATAATATTGATAGGTGCGCTTCCCCTTCCGAATATCATAATCCATGATATCCGGAAGCTGATCTGTGGATCGATACCAGGTCATATTCAAACGACCCGCCGGGTTATAATCGCCGAACAATACATCCGCCAAGGCGTTCCCCAGCTCTTGCCCCGCATGTGACAAATATAGGACAGCCGGAATCTTCTCTTCGACCCCATTGATGGCAAACGGATAACTTCCGATGACAACAACGATCGTGTTGGGATTCACCCGGCTTACTTCTTGTATGAGCTTCTCCTGAGAGTCGGCCAATGTTAGGTCCGGTCTGTCACTCGTCTCCCTCCCGTTGATCAGCGGGTTGTTCCCGACAACTACAACCGCAACCTCCGATGCTTCAGCTGCTGCAATCGCTTCCTGCAGCCCGTCGGTTATGACCTCCATACGGAAACAACCTGCTTCTTCGCCTGGAAGTGAAACGGGACTTCCGTTCCATGCTGTGAGCAACATCGTGCCATCCGGCCCCCCGACCGGACGAAATTCTTCTTTGACGTACCATCCGTAAACTTCATCTGCCGACGCAGTTACAGTTACGTCATCGGTCGTAACGAATTTGCCGTTGGAGAGAGCCTGGAGTGTCACACTTCCGAAGCCCCAGTCTGCCAGCTGGAACGTCTCAGCCGAGCCTGCATCCAACCGGTCCGCTTTCAATGCGCTGTTCTCCGCCGGATCCGATGAAACCCCCACATATTTTCCCGTAACGGCACGGAGGCGCACACGGTCGCTTCCGTTCACATGAACAACGGAACCCTCTTTCATTTTGGCCCGAATGCCTTGCAGCGGAGTGACTTTATATGGACAGGTGCCGGAATACCCATCGCGGAATACCACATCGCCGAGCGGTCCGATTACGGCGACCCGTTGCACGGCGTTACTGTCAAGGGGAAGCATCTGACGCTCATTCTTGAGCAGAACGATGGACTCCCGGGCCGCTTCCAGGGAAAGGGCTGCATGCTCCGGCTTGCAGACCGTGTCATCAGGCAAGCCTGCATACGGATTGCATTCGTCTGGATCGAACTCGCCAAGCAGGAACCGCACCCGGAATGTGTTGGTCAAAGCCCTGTTCAAGTCGCCCTCCTCCAACAGACCTTCGGAGAGCGCCTCCCGTATGGCCGCGCAAGTCATGTCGGTTTCGTCCGTAATACTGTCAATCCCGCTCTTGACCGACGCCGCAACGGCTTCTTTATAGGTCTCGAAATAATGGTGATCCTTCACGAGTCCGATCATGTCACCGGCATCGCTGACGATAAAGCCATCCATCTCCCACTCCCCTTTGACCACCTGATTCACATCGGGATGGAGAATGGCAGGCGTACCGTTGATGGAATTATACGCCGTCATCATGGAAAGCGCCCCTCCCTTGCGGAAGGCAGGCTCGAACGCTTTCAAATAATACTCCCTCATATTGCGCGGATCGATGCTGGCGGAGCAACGGCAACGATCCTTCTCGTTGTTGTTGCCAAGGAAATGTTTCAATGTCGCGATGGCTTTACGGTAAACGGGATGCGGCCCCTGAATTCCCTTGACGAGACCGGTGGTGAGCTCGCCCGTCAAGTGCGGATCCTCACCGTACGCCTCCTCTGTCCTGCCCCACAGCGGATCCCGCTCCATATCGACGGTCGGCGCCCATAACGTCAACCCGTTGCGCGCAGGATCACGCTGATAAAATACTCTGGCCTCGTCGCCGATTGCGGATCCGATACGCTCCAACAACTCCGGGTTCCACGTACAGCCAAGACCGATCGGTTGCGGGAAGGATGTCGCCTCCCCGAGCCATGCGATCCCGTGAGCAGCTTCCGTACCATGCTTGTAAGGTTTTACCCCCAGTCGTTCAACTGCGGTTTGATATTGGGGCATGAGCCCGATTTTCTCCTCCAAGGTAAACCGGGACACGAGATCGGCGACGCGGTCTCGGATCGGTAGTTCGGGATTTTGAAACGGCAATACTTCTATATTCGTCTTCAATGTCCTCAAGCCTCCAAAAGAAATTTTTCAACCAATGGCTCATAATCGAACCAATCAAAGTGCGCAGGCGAACCCTGCCCCGTCTCGCAGACTGCATACATTGCAATGATTACTCCCGTAAAGCCGCCTGCTACCTCTGTTGAGAGCAGATGCGTTTCGCCGGAGCCAATTTCTATGACATTCGATAGATCCTGCTGAATGGCGAAAGTAAACCATTCCGGTTGAGCCTTAATCTTCAACACGATCGGACCTGCTGCGCATTCCAGCGTGCTCTCCGTCCTCAATGATCCTACGGTTCGACGGAAGACGACCACCCTGCGTCCTTCTTTGAGCTTTATTGCCAGATCATAATGATAATTATCGTTCATAAATATGGTAATTCCGGCTTCCTCGCCTTCGATGACCGGCTCGAAATCCAATGCCGCGGCAATATTGCATGACATATGGCACAGACGACGGCCCACAAATGCGGGGGCGCCGGAGTCATTGAGCGACGTCTTGGTTCCGCGCAACACAAGATGCCCCGATTTTTCGTGCAGCGACCGGCTTGCCGGATCCGGATTCCGCAGGAACACCCATTCGAAGCCTAGCGTTGCATCCAGAAAATCATCTCTGACCCCCTTCGTCGGCCACCGGAATGCAGGCAACTGGGGCGCCTCCATGATGGCTTCCACACGTCCCCCATTGCCAATAACCGGCCAACCGTCAGCCGTCCATGACACGGGCGCCAGAAACGTCTCTCTTCCCAAATGATGCCGGTAGGGATAGGAGACTGGTCTGATGCCCAAGAAAACCGCCCACCAGCTCCCGTCATGCGCCTGTACCAGATCTGCGTGTCCGGTTGCATGGATGCTGCTGCTCAAGCTTCGGTGGGACAAGATCGGATTATGGGGACATAATTCATAAGGTCCATAGGGAGAGCTGCTTCTCGATATTGTCACCATATGGCCGTATTCTGTCCCGCCTTCGGCAATTAACAAATAGTAAAGTCCGTTGATCTTGTATAGATGGGGCGCTTCCGGATGCGCCGCCCCTGTGCCCTTCGAGATCAGACGACTCCCGGTCAGCAGGCTTCCGCTAGAAATGTCGATCTCGCATTGATAAATGCCATAGCCTTCATCGCCAGAACAAGTGGATTGAAAGTATACCCTGCCGTCCTCATCGAACAACAGGGAAGGATCGATGCCTTCCTGCGCGACAGGTATGGGCTCTGACCAAGGACCGTCCGGCTGCTTGCTGCGAACAAAGAAGTTGCCTCCCCCGCTCACATTCGTCGTCACCATATAGAACCAGCCGTCGTGATGCCGGATCGTCGGAGCGTAAATCCCTCCCGAGAGCCAACCGTTCCCTAGCGGCAACTGCTGCTCGGTGGTAAGACAATGTCCGATCTGGCGCCAATGGACAAGATCCTTGCTGTGAAAAATGGGGACGCCAGGAGAATATGCAAAAGAGCTTGTCACCAAATAATAATCATCCTTCACACGGCAGATGCTTGGGTCGGGATAAAATCCCGGAATTACCGGATTCGTATATTTTATCATACTGCACTCCCAGTCTTTTCAAAGTTCGAAGCTCTATTAATTACAGATTATATCGTATAGTTAAGTGTTCCACCTTGATTATCAGGTCATCGAATAGCACAATTTAGACATCCTAAATCCGGTGCAGTAAAACAAAAACCGCTTCATCATCGGACTGGCCGATAAGAAGCGGTTCCCCTATTATTCAAACCATTTAATGAGGTTGTGAAGTCAACAAGACAGCTGCCGCAATAAAATTCCCTTTTACGCGGATGGATAGAATATCACGCGTAATCCGGCTGCTGCGAGGGGTTAAACGTTACGTTCTCGTTAAAAGTCTGCAACGGCAGGAAAGAAATCCAAATCGGGATAGTTATTTTTAATCGGTGTTAGTTAAACAATGAAAAAGGGCAGCCAATTTCGGTTTCCTTTTTTTGCTTGAAAATAGTATTACATAAGTAAGCTATAACTGGCGCATAAAAGAACAAGGAGCGTGAGTAAAAAGAGCTGATTTTGGGGTACCGTCAGGAAAATGCGGATTTACAACGCTAAGCCTATTTTCAAGACGATTACCCCAGTTTTAACAACGTTAAGAAAGTTTTAGTGGTCTTAGAGAATCTAACACAACCATTTTTTCAGAATTAAAACGGTACTCTCCTAGCAAATTGATATGCTCCCAGCCTAAAGGAGACATATGATGCAACAAATCTACATTAAAACTACCTAAACCTTTTTGGTATTCAACTGCTTTTGTCAGATGTAGGGTATTCCAGACACTAATGGCATTGATAATTATGTTTAAAGCACTGGCTCTTTGCAATTGATGCTGTATGGTTCGTTCCCTAAGCTCTCCTTGTTTTCCGAAGAAAATAGCTCTTGCCAGTCCATTCATGGCTTCTCCTTTATTCAATCCTTTTTGTATTTTTCTTCTTAATGATTCATCCGAAATATAATTCAAAATAAAGATCGTTTTTTCTATTCGGCCCATCTCACGTAAGGCTGTAGCCAAGCTGTTTTGTCTTGAATAAGAACCTAGTTTCCCCATAATAAGGGATGCTGAAACTTTTCCTTCCTTTATAGAATGAGCTAATCGCAAAACATCCTGATAATTTTCTTTAATGACCTTTGTATTTATTTGTCCACGTAAAATGGCTTCTAATTTTGGATATTCACTTGCTTTATCTATTGTAAATAATTTCGAGTCTGATAAATCCCTTATTCTTGGGGCAAATTTAAATCCTAATAAATGAGTCAGTCCGAATATTTGGTCTGTGTAACCAGCTGTGACGAGGAACTGGTTTCGGAAATCCAAACCAAACTGCAGAACTATCACCCTAAGAAGGTTAGACGGAAGATCATTGAAAAAGATAACGGCAAATACGGCACGAACGTTTTCGGCCTGATGGCAGTAACCCAGACGGTCATCCCCATTATGCGTAAACAACGTACTTGGTAACTTCCCAGCTCCTTACGTTCCATAAAAAAAAGGGTCCGAGACGATAATCCTCGGACCTTTTGCTATCCCTTCATAACTATAGGGGTTTCTCTGTCGTCGATTGGAACAACCAATCTAGGCAGTACTTCGACATCCACTTGCCCATAATCATAGGTAAGCCTGACAATATCTGCGAAACTATCGACCCAAGCAAGCTTAGTTGACGCTCTCCCCGGGAATTTCCCTTTTATTTTTCGTCAACCCATACTCGCATCTCGCCTTCGCCGCGGTTTGCCCATGCGAAATACGGGATAAACTTCAGGTATGCTTCTACGTCCTCAACCTTCGCATTCCGTTTATATAAGCCTTCTCCCCAATTGTCCGCACTCCGTCTGCTTCCTGCAGCGGTAATGGTGTGCATTCCGCCGAACAGGGCTGAATCTTCCTTAGCTTCAAGTTCTGCTTCTTTCGGCAGAAGGATATGATGCAAATTCGGTCCATTGTCTGCTTCTTCCAGGCAATAAACGAGTGGACCGCGCTGAAGAGCTGTTTTTCCTGCCGTTTGACGTACAAGCGGATGCCCTTTCATGCGCGCAACGGTCATCTGAAGTATGAGCTCAATTTGATCGCCCTTCTTCCATGCTCCTTGCAGCATTGCATACCCATCGACTACTAGCCCGTCAAGCGACTTCGTTACACCATTAACCGAAATTGCCGCTTGATCGCACCAATCCGGAATTCGCAGCGCAAGTGTAAATTCGGCTGGACGATCCGCTTCGACCGCAAAACGAATATATCCATCCCAAGGATAATTGGATGTTTGATTGATGACGATCCGATTTCCGTTCAACTCCAGTTTGGCTTCCCCGCTGATATATAGGTTTGCATATACAGTGTTTTCACAAACCGTATATACATATTGGCCGAGTGATGCCAGCAAACGGGCAACGTTAGGTGGACAGCATGCGCATCCGAACCAGCCTTGACGAACCGGCTTCACATGATGATAAATATGGTTCGCTCCACATGCCTGCGGATGTACTTCAAGCGGGTTGACGTAGAAGAAGCTTTTGCCATCTCGTGACATACCGCCGATTACCGTATTGTATAAGGACCTCTCCATCGCGTCCGCATAACGGCTGTTCGGCTGCAGCATCAGCATGCGCTGAGCAAAGAAGATGAGACCGATCGATGCGCATGTTTCCGCATAAACCGTATCATTCGGCAAGTCATAATCCATACTAAACGCTTCCCCATGACTTTGAGAGCCGATGCCGCCTGTAATGTACATCTGCTTCCTTTCCATGTTGTCCCATAACCCTTTGCATGCTTCAAGCATCTCAGGATCGCCAGTTGCAGCAGCCAAATGTGCCATACCTGTGCACATATATACGAACCTTACCGCATGTCCTACTGCTTTGTCCTGCTTATGAATCGGAGCATGGGCTTGGCTATATTTTTTATCGTCAATAATCCATCGCCCAAAATGCGTTGTACCGCCGCGTTTTTCGAACTCGATATCGTAAAAATGCGGCTCCTTCCCTCTCTCCTCCAGGAAAAATTGGCATAAACGCATATACTTCTCGTTACTGGTTGCGTCGTACAGCCTCATTAAAGCCAATTCAATCTCCTGGTGGCCGTCATATCCCTGCAGCTTGCCGGGAGCCGTTCCAAATACCTCGTCGATATAATCTGCAAATTTGCTAACGACATCGAGAATCTTATGCTTTCCTGTTGCTTGGTAGTAAGCGACACCCGCTTCGATCATGTGGCCTGCGCAGTATAATTCATGACACTCGGCTAGATTTGTCCACCGTTTTCCAGGCTCTTTTAATGTATAGTAGGTATTCAAATAGCCGTCTTCATGCTGAGCTTTTGCAATAATGTCGATGACTTCGTCGGCGATCCGCTCAAGCTCTGGGTCTCTCTCCGTCGACAATAGATAGCCGACAGCTTCCAGCCATTTCGCCACATCGCTGTCCTGGAACACCATCCCGTAAAATTCGCCCTGCTCAAGTCCCGCCGCGATCTTGAAGTTTTTAATGGCATGACTCGGTTCAGCGTTAGGAATCCGGTCGTTTAAAGCATCCCATTGGTAAGGAACAACAACATCACGAACTAAGTTGATATAACTTGACCAGAATGAATCTTGGATTTTGACATCGGTTAACGGTAATAATTTTGTTTCAGCAACAATATGTTTCAATTCTAATTCCTCCATTTTTTGTTCAGAGTTGGGACAGCACCTATTCAGCCTTTGACGCCCGTTGTTGAAATACCCTCGATAAAATACCCCCTCTTACTTAAGAGGAGGATGCTGTTAAAACTTTTTATAGCACAGAATCAGGTGACAACGGGGTTGGTCTCTCACAGCTGCTTTGCATCACATAATGCTTGCCTGAGTCGGACGCGTCGTGGAAGCCATGCATCGCCTCCAGCACGTGGTACGCCAGCTCCCCATTCGCGCGGTGTGCATCACTTTTGCCGCTTATCAAGGCCTCAGCCATCGCAGCAACGCCTAAACCGCGGTGGTTTTCTTTGTAACCGTGCGACAGAGGAATCGGCTCCCAATCGGAACCGCCTTTGCGAATAAGCACCTGACCTCCGAATGTGTTCGGATCCGGAACGCGTAAAGAACCTTGACTGCCGTAGATCTCGATGTTCGGCAGCTGAGTGCCTCCCATAATATCAAAGCTTGTTACAAGCGTTGCAATCGCACCGCTATGGAAATCCAGTACTCCAGCAATATGCGTTGGGGTATCTACTGTAATTTTTTGCCCACGCTTCTTCTCGCTAGAAATTGTACGCTCCGGGAAACTAGCGGCAGCAGAGCCGGTTACTCGGCGAATTGGCCCAAGCAAAGCCACAAGAGCTGTTAAGTAGTATGGACCCATATCGAACATAGGGCCGCCGCCTTTTGCATAATAAAATTCAGGATCCGGGTGCCAATGCTCAGGGCCTTTGCCCATCATGAATGCCGTTGCTGCAATCGGTGTGCCAATCCAGCCGTCATTAATCAGCTTCACACACGTTTGGATGCCTCCTCCGAGGAACGTATCCGGTGCACTGCCAACCAGCAATCCCTTGCGGCGCGCAACTTCTAGGATCTGCAAACCTTCCCCACGGGTTACAGCGAGCGGCTTCTCTACATACACGTGTTTGCCCGCTTCCATTACTTGAATACAGACCTCGGCATGCGCTGCCGGAATCGTCAAATTAATCACAATGTCAATATTCGGATCATTCAATAGCTCTTGAACCGAATACGCATGAGGAATACTGAATTCCTCCGCCCGAGCTTTTGCTCTAGCCAAATCGATATCGGCACACGCGAGCAGTTCCAAATGCTCAAAGGTAGGAATATTTTTCATATAAGCAGCACTAATATTGCCGCAACCAATAATACCAACTTTCTTCTTACTCATCGCTTACTTCCCCCATAATCGTTATCGTGTTGCCCACAGCAAGCCGCGGCGCATTAATTCTAGCGTTTCTGGCATACGAACGATGTTAGCTTAGGCTCTGGCAGGGCTACAGTTCCTTAGTTTATTGCTTTGCTAATCATGACAGCGGCTTGCGCTCGTGTCAGCAACTCCTTCGGATGAAGATAGCCGTCATAACCCTGAATGATGCCCGATGTGGACAATGCTGCCACGCTGTCCGCTGCATAGGAAGAAATGTCATCGTTATCGTGGAACTGCAGCAATGCTGCATCGCTTGGAGGCAAATCTTTATCGGCTGCCGCCATCGCCCGCTGCGCCAATACGATCGCGTCCTGGCGCGTTATGGAGTCCCCCGGGCGGAACCGATTATCCAGATCGCCTTCAACGATCCTCAAATTTTTGGCTTGCGCAAGCGCCTTGCTGTAATACGCCTTAGTATCCGTGTCTTCGAAGGCCGCTGCGGTCTCCTCATCCGCAGCCGCACTATCCAGCTCCAAGGCGCGCATCAGCATCAGCAAATAATCCGAACGCTTGATTTCCAGACCCGGCTCAAAATGCTCTTCGTCCATTCCAAGGATGATCTCCCTGGCAGCCATGGCTTCAATACCTGATTGCGCCCAGTCCAACCCTTCGATGTCTGCGAAGGTTTTGTTAACATAGGCGAATGCGAATACGCTGAAATGCGTAGTCGAAAATGTGACTTGACCGGTTGCCGGATCATACTTTCCATTCTTGATCACCTGAGCCTCGCCTTGTGCGTCGATGTACCACACGACGATCTTCTCCGGATGCTTAAGCTCATTGGCGGAAGGTGTATAAGCAGTGGTAATGGTTACCGGTGCTTTCGGATTGTTCCATGCTATGATTTCCCCACCGGACTGCACATGAAGCTCAAGAAAAGGGCGGTCGCCAATTTTCTCCTGCATTTTGTCATTCAGCGCGCTTACGTCCGCTCTGCCGATGCTAACCGAAACCTGATTGGTGTTTACGTTGGTATTGGAGAGCATGCCGCTCGGAATGGTGATTTTCCCTACCGATGTTGTAATTTCATAGACAATATTCGATTCCGAATCCCGCAGCGCATCTGATGGAATTTCCAGCTCATACTTTTGTGCGCCCTTCACTTCAGATATCTCGATTCCGACAGTCTTGGCGCCGTTCTTGCCCGATGAAGGGACTTGCTCCTTCGCTTTCTTCAAGCTTTCGCTACCAACCGTCGAGACGGCCGCCTTTTTGTTCTCGTCCATTCGGGCGCCAAGTCGAATTGAATTCTTGGAAACGACAGGCTTGCCATTCTTTGGCGTTGGAGTTGGCGTTGCTGTTGGCGTTGCTGTTGGCGTTGCCGTTGGAGTACCATTTCCTGTATTGTTCACATAGCTGACATTGATCTTGTCTCCTGCAGTCCATACGGTCTTGTTCGAATCCTTGTCCAGCGCAGTTACCTCAAGCAGCTGGACGTCGGCTTGTCCAACCGAGAGGCCTTCGAATGTAATCGTAAACAATGCAGCGTTGTCCGAAATGCCTGCAGTGTTGCCCAGATGAGTGGCGAAGACGGTAATGCGGCCAGTCTCGGAATTATTCTTCATATCGGAGAAAGCGATCAGGCTGCTGAGCGAGCCGACGACCTTCAGCCGATCCTTCGTATAGGATAGCTTGGCTTCAACACCATACAGATTGCTCAAGTTCGATCCCTGCACTGTGATCTGCACGGTATCTCCGATGTTGGGCGTTGTCCGATTGGCAGACAAGGAATAAGAAGCCGTTTCAGAACCGCTTGCAAGTACGGCGGAAGCCTTTGGTGAAGCGAAGTAACTTTTTTCGTGTCTTCATCTGGGTTCTCCCTATTTGTTTTTTTGAAAGCGCATTCAGTTATATGTTGCTGTCTTTCTATTTTGATAATATTACACAGTTTGATTAAAAACCTTGATTATTTGGACGGGGGAATAGAACGATCTAGACATTGCCCAATGATGGCTTAAGGTTCATTGATTCAATAGCATGATAAGCTTATAATAATCTTCATATTGCTCAAAGGATCGGAGAGCAGCCATGAAACATTCCCAACACCAATTGATCCGGCTTTATCTCGACAACCTTCAAGTCAATGTCACAGCCATGGGCTACAATCAGGTATGGACTGATTGGAGGGACCTGGATTACACACCGGACTATAATAGGGGTACCGTCAGGAAAATGCGGATTTACAACGCTAAGCCTATTTTCAAGACGATTACCCCAGTTTTAACAACGTTAAGAAAGTTTTAGTGGTCTTAGAGAATCTAACGCAACCATTTTTTCAGAATTAAAACGGTACTCTCCTAGTAAATTGATATGCTCCCAGCCTAAAGGAGACATATGATGCAACAAATCTACATTAAAACTACCTAAACCTTTTTGGTATTCAACTGCTTTTGTCAGATGTAGGGTATTCCAGACACTAATGGCATTGATAATTATGTTTAAAGCACTGGCTCTTTGCAATTGATGCTGTATGGTTCGTTCCCTAAGCTCTCCTTGTTTTCCGAAGAAAATAGCTCTTGCCAGTCCATTCATGGCTTCTCCTTTATTCAATCCTTTTTGTATTTTTCTTCTTAATGATTCATCCGCTTCGTTCTCGGAAAGACCGCCATAAAGAATCCCCTTAATGGTATTAACTCATTTATTCGTTAGTAAAAATAGATATTCGAAAAAATCATGTGCAACCCCTTTTCCTTATAAACATTCGCTATGCTGCCCGTTAGAAAACGGTAGCCATTTCCTTTGGCGATAATAAACGAGTCGACATTAGGATCGTAACCTAAGGGGGAAATATGACTGGAGGGTTGTCATTGAAACGACTTACGGGTATTTCACGGCTTGTAGCTATGATTGGCACTTTGGCTGCCATGGTTGTGATTGCAGCTATCATTTGGTATCATCGTGCCGACCCGTTGATTGATAACGGTTTGACCGTATATACGGACCCGGTCGGCAATTATAAGGTTTATACCATTGAGGTTGTCAATAGGAGCGAATCGGGTATCGACATTCAAAGCGTGACTGTCAATGGCGAGAAGGTGCCGAATCGCGTTCAACTTGGCATTACCTATGATTCCGGCGGCCTTGTGCAATTTTTGGGGGATCAGACAGACCCTGCGACTAAACTTATGGATTTGCATGACGCATCTATCCAATCGCAATTATCCGATTAAGAGATTCGAACCATTCTTGCAAGTAAAGTGAACTCGAATAAGCAAACACCCATACATTACGGAGTCGTCGTTCGGTACGACGAAGGGCCCCTTCAAGAAGTCACGATTCGGTATACCTACCTAGGCTTTACCAAAGTTAAACGCGTTACCAAATGGTTCAATTTTGGTGAAACTCCATAATGGCACAAAGTGATGAAACGTAGCGGTCTGATGTTCATTGTAAATTAAGTATTAGACTGGATAGCCATTTAACAAGACATAATTCGAACTTTCCTGACTGTTAGCGGAGAGAAGGGCTTCGCGGTAGCCCTTCTGATGTTTAACTATCGTTCTCAAAGTTAGCTCAACAAAGTATGCTCGGTTTGCATTTATTTTGAAGGAGTTACCTGCTGTCCATATACTTGTATTAACGTATATTCGTTTAATCCAAAGTCTGACATCGAACCGTTCTTTAAGTATAAACAACTCAATCCGATTAGTTTTCCATTTGGGTCCCAAGTAACGAACGCTTGTGCTTTAATGTTTGGGATTTCAAGCCACTTTCATCAACTACTCCATTTTTGTAAATATCATAATCTGATTTATAACCACTTTTGGGTTGAATATCATACCGCCATACTTTCCACTCGCCTGTCATAGCGTCAATGACTTCCGTGTAGTTGTCACCAAACATTCCTTGAATTTGTTCTTTGGTTAATTGAAGGGACATAGGGTTTCGCACATCATTTCCAGGTTCATTATCGCCAAGTTTCTTTTTATCTGAGTAAGCTTTTTTCAATTCAGATTCGCTAATCCGCGACTCTATCACTTTACCATTCAATAGGTAATGACTAGCAATACTTATTAACTTCCGCTCTACTGACCAAGTCACAAACACTTGTCCTTTAAGGTTACCATTTTCTATGCCGTTAACGTCAATAGCTTGTCCTTCAGGCTTATAGTCCTTGCTTGGTTGAATATCATAACGCCAAATCTTAGCTTCGCTACCAACTGAGGGTCATTCATTTCTACATATTTGTCACCGAACATAGCCTTAACTTGTTCTTGACTAAGTTGAAACGTCATTGGAACAAGCTTGTGTGCATCATTTCCAGGCTACTGGCGTTGCGGTTGGATTCCTGGCGATATTGTTGGCGTTATCGTGGTCGTTGGTGATGGTATAATTATGGAATCGCTTGCGGATCTGTTTACAACCCGTTAATATAGTAAATACTAAAGTGACGGAAATAAAAACTAATAACTTCTTCATATATGATAGCATTCTCCTCGAATTTAAAGTTAAGGTAGACGATTACATGTTTGCATGATTTCCGATATTAATTCATTCCAATTATTTATAATTGCTTAATATCAACAACAATGATAAATATTTGGAAATGATAGGTTGCAAAGTGGTGTTTTTATGTAACCATCTTCCTTCACTTAATATAACTGTAAACATGATTAATTTGTTGCAATTCTGCCCGTTAGCGTAATACCGTTTTTCAACTTTTGGACAAGGCAAAATGCTGTGAAGAAAAACATCGTATTGGGGCATATTATTTTGGGGTGAAAATTACATGTTTGGAAAGATATTCAGCTTCCTGATCCTGTTTTGTTTTTTTACAACAATTGCACAAGCGTCGCCATTGATGAAAATTGAAACCACACCTACTCCTGAAGGTAACTGGACATATATTCCAGAGGGTAGCGGGGAAATGGAAATTCATGTTACAACCTCTTATGCAAAGAAAATAAAAGTGTGGAGAGTTCCAACTGGAACTCAACAATGGGTAAATCGAAAACTCATTTGTGAAGAATCAGGCTTCAAAACTGATTGGATTTGTGTTTGGAAATATGATAAAGACGATACAATACACGACCATTTTGTAGTTGAAGTATTTGGTGAAGATTGGTGTATCCAAGATAGTATCAATGTCACTCGTAGACATTCTAAAAATCATCCTCAATAAAGTTTTGAATGATTGCGTTCTTTTGCCCGATAGTTGAATAGCAAAAAGAGACCCAGTTTGGTCGGAAGGTGGTTTGACTTTAGTGAAATAATTTATGAAGCAAAAAAAGTTCTATCTGGGAATCCTTTCCCCTCTTTATAGCATCTTGCAATAGCTGAAACGGCCCTCATGAATGTATGGTCATTTTTTGTATTAGGTACTTGCTCTAGTTCCCTAAATTCTTCAACAACTTTGTCAAATTCAATTCTTCCCATTCGTTCTTCCGTCGGACCAAATTTATAAATTACCTTCTCTGTATCATCGTACTCTTTGATCAGTATTACATATGTCGCCAAATTCCGAACCTACCTTTCGATTATCAGCTACATAATCCAGGATACGCACTTTTCTATTATCTTTTTAATATAGATGCCCGTTAGCACAAAAGGCTGCACGCAGCAGCCTTTTTAGGTTTGTTCAACTATCGTTCTGCACTTAATCCTCCAACCTTTTCTTTAACATCTGTTCATCGTCTTTAACATAATTGCAATGTTCATACGTTCTAATTGCAGCGTTATTCCTTCTACCTGTCAGTACCTTCATACTTTTTACTCCGCGTTCTCTAAGGTTTTCTTCCAGACAAGAAATAATTGCAATTGCAATTCCTTTTCTTCGAGCGGCTTCTTCTACATAGAGTTCGGTAATTTCTCCGTGTGGTTCTTCATAACAAAATGAATAAAAGCTTTGAGCACAGCCAAAACCAACGATTTTACCACTTATCTCTGCTACGGCAATCAATTCGTTACGATTTATATTTAGGTGTTCAATTATCTTAGCTGGAGGTCTTTTTACACCGCCGTTAAACTCTTGATTTAGTCTAGAAAGTTCTTCAGCATCGGTAAAGGATGCTAGCCTTACACTTGTAACAGAATTCATTTCTAGTCACCTCGTCCACTCATATATAATACATATTCTACCATATTAGTCAAAATAAATTGTTGAAGAAAACTTCCCTTTATTAGTTGAGAAAAGGCTGCCGGTTTACTCGGCAGCCTCTGACTTGAAGGTCAATTACGCTATAGTTCTGCGTCCCTCGGTTTTAAGGGTTTATCTCACGTATACTCACTCATTCGCAGGATTTCATCACCTTGAAAATCAGTATCGTTCAGAAAGTAAGTTGATTAGAACCGTTGGTTCATATTTTGGGCATACGGGAACAGAGGAACATATGGAATATTTCCCCAAGTTCTATTCTACTGCACGCATACTCCACAATTTCCTTAGAGGTTCACCCTCCCACGGCTCAACGGGTCTATGCCCTTACATTCCTTCGTTATACCTGACCAAGGTGTGGAGACCGATAGCGTTTAGCGGATGGGTCTGTGCCCTTATTGGAGAACGAACTCGGTCCTCCGTGCTTTCTTTGTGAAAATCCTGCGAATGAGTCAATCTACGTTATATTCAATAAGTCTTAGGCAGCCTGAGCGTAGTTGGGAGTAGCTTTTTCAGGTAAAAATGATTCTCCTCTTTGAACAATGCCAACCAGGATTCGAGCCAATTTTCCAAGCAGCTTAAAAAGGGACTGTTGTTTCTTCATTTGCTTGATCTGAACATTATTCTCATGCATCTGTCGAAAGACTGGATTCGTTCCTACGAGTGTGATCGTCGCCAGATACATATATTTGCGCAACGTAGCATCTCCTCGTTTCGAAAGCTTGATTTGTCCCTTGTGTTTTCCTGACATTCTTTCAGCCAAGTTTAGACCTGCTTTACGCAATAACTGACGTCCATGTGCATACTGTCTGAGATCGCCAGTACATGATAGTATGGCTGCTATGAAGATTGGACCCAGGCTCCTTTAGCCTGAAGACGGCAGTCGATCATTGTGACCGACTGCCTTCGTGTATGGGACGTAATATATTCATTAGCGTAATCAGCTCCCCAATGCATCATTCCTCGAGTGAATCCATTAATTGGTCACGCACCTCAGTCAATGCAAACCCAAGCAAGTTTTTCCCACGCCATTTCAATGGATTTTCAACGCTTGGATCATCTTTTGCTAACCCAATGCCCCAGATTCGATCAATTTATTCTAAGTAATTTTTTTTACTAAAAAAAAGCAAAGCATAAACCTTAAGTTTCTGTATTGTGTCGACGTCGCCAAACGGGTAGGCTATCAGAAGCACGTCATTTTCCGCAAATTTATTTCGCAAAAAGTACGGCCTGGAGCAAACGGATTATCGCCAGCAGCAGGAGCACAAAAACTGTTGAGATTTCTCGCATCGGGGCTCTAATTTTGAAAGGAGTTATGTTGTTTGCATCATACAAATTCGTATTACTGTTGTGAATGTTGCAGAATTGTAATTGAAGACTATGTGATGTACTTTTTTAAAACAAGATGTTACAGAAACTACTGTATAACTAAGTTGATGTTGATCTTGATCGGTCCTTTTTCCAGAACTGCTTGATTTGCGCGCAGCAAATTACCTGTGTAACACCGTCGAAGGTCGCAACTTAATTATTTCTAGACAATTTATCTTGTCGAATTATTGTATTACGAGGTGATCCAATGTACTATTGCATCCAGTGTAAAGAACTCCACTTGCGTTCTAAATCGAAACAAATCCTAATTTTTAGATCAGGGTTCTATTACTTTGATTCAACCCTTTATAATGCAGGAGTTTGTAATATTGAAAGAAAGTGAGTAAGGAATTACTTAAGCTTAAGTTCAGATATACTTGATCAAACTGTACTTTGTTTTTAGTTATGGAGGACTGTGCACCCTTTTAAATCAATGATAATGACTATCTGCTTGTTTCTTTAACGAAACCAGGGAGCAACTGCCGCGTGGCGAGTTGCTCCCTGGTTATTGCACTATCGGTTTGCAATAGGTAAGCATTTGAAGTCATCTCCAGCTTTTCCCCTGCTCCGCACGGAGCGTGCCAGTTTCCCAGCACTCCGCGTTCCATCTAATTGAATTTACTAAATCATAAGTTCCTCGTTACTCATTGATTTGGGATATGTTAAACTGGTTCTAAAGCATATTTTTCACGGTATTTGTTGATCTTGTTCATCATCAATTCCGTTAAACCCAGTCTATTCTTGAGTACGTCAATCGTCTCTTTATGTGTTTGGAGGATAAGTTGCCCGACCTCTTTGTGGAGGATACGCAAATTATTAAACTTGTCGTTTCCACCTAAGTGCGGCGGGATATAGTGGTGGCAGTGAACATCGGATGCGAAGAGATACATGCCTGTAATTTCGCATTTCCCCATCTTCATGCTGTACCGACTAATCCGATTATCCATATATTCAACACTCTGATTCGGGATGCTAGATTTCGTTAGTAAGTAAATTTCCTGACGTAAATCTGGTCGAAGCTTTTTGTGTATTTGTTCTCTGCCTGCTGTGGTAAAGAGAGAAAGCCCTGTACTGAAGCCCATCGTATTCTTTGTTTTCACATTGGCTAGAGGATATAAATAAACATCTGCTATTTTAAAAGTCCTGTAACCCAAGCTGTAAAATTTACTGTACGTTGGCGGTGGGTTTGCAGGATGCTCATATTTCCCGATTTGTTTAAGACGATTGTACATGAAAGCTCGCAGATCGTAGGCAAGACGTGAGAACGCAACACTTACATGTGTTGCCCGATTGAAGTAATTGTGAATTCCTAAAACAAAGCTGTTGAACCGTCCAGCGTTTAGTGCCGTTGGCGAAGTCCTCATTTTGAGGATGTGTTTCTTGGCTTCACTTTTGATTTTCCGCCTTTTGCTCGCTTTAATGCCCGTATGCGCTACTCGCTTTTGACCCTTTTTGTTCGCTCGGATTGTAAATCCAAGGAATTCCGACTCTCGTTTTCGCAGATTGATGATTTGCGATTTCTCTGGTGAAACGTCGAGTTTCAAACGGTCTTTGAGATACAGAACTACCGCATGATACCACCTTTGAGCCGACTTCCAGTCGCGACAAATGATTTTAAGGTAAGTAGCCCGAGGGAATTACACCCTCAGGCCCTCTCAGAACCGGACGTGAACCTCTCGGCTCATCCGGCTCCCATTATCCAGTCGTAGGCAGTATTCCTATCTGCCAGTGTGCAAACAGTTTAGGCAGATTCTTTGCTAGTCGTCCCATCCAATTTGTCGCCCGTGTCTTGTGCCTCTCCAATTTCTTGTATTTCCTTCTTGCCCAATGGATGAGTGCCTCGTTCATATGGCGTAAAACGGGATATAGTTGCGACTTGTAGAAGTGCCCATAATAGTTGATCCACCCTCTAATCGAGGCATTGAACATCCGCGACAGGTCATCAATAGCCACGTCCGACTTCAAATGCATCTGCCATCCTCTAATTGTCTGCCTCATCGCTTTGCACGCCTTGTTGCTCACTGCTGGCGTGAAGTTGATGAAGTGCTTTCCAAACCGGTTCTTCGATCGTCTTGGTCGAAAGGTGTACCCCAGAAAGTCGAACTTAATTTCGGAGTGATCCCCTTTTCGGTCATCATCTTTGCAATACACAATTCGCGTTTTATCCGGATGCAGTTCGAGTTTACACGCATTGAACCTATTTCCGAGTTGCTCAAGCAGCCGTTCAGCTTCCTCTTTCGTACGACAGTGGATCACTGCATCATCCGCATATCTTGCCCACGGATTTTGGGGATGTTCGATTCCCATCCATTTATCGAATGTATAGTGCATGAACAGATTCGCAAGTACTGGACTGATCACCCCACCTTGTGGTGTGCCGGAAGTTCGTTCTACTGTCTCTCCGTTCTTCATTTGAAACGGAGCCTTTAACCATCTTTCGATGTAGAGAATGACCCAAGGACAGTCCGTATGTTTCCTTACTGCTTTCATAAGCAACCCATGATCGATGTTGTCGAATAGACCTTTAATGTCAAATTCCAGCACCCAGTCATATCGCCAACATCTAGTTCTTGTTACTCGAACCGCATCTATCGCGGATTTTCCCGGTCTGTACCCATAGGAGTCGGAGTGAAATATAGGTTCCACCATCGGCTCAAAGTATCAGTTTAACTGTCATTTGCGCGATACGATCTGAGACGGTTGGAATCCCCAATATCCTTACCCCGCCATTCTTCTTCGGTATCTCTACCGCTTTAACAGGTGGGGGAAAGTAACTTCCCGAGGACATTCTGTTCCAGATTTTATAGAGGTTGTCTTTCAGGTTTTCCTCAAACTTTTGAATCGACTCTTCATCGACTCCGGCTGCTCCCTTATTCGCTTTGACTCGCTCATAAGCTTCCCAAACGGTGTGCTTTGAAATTTCATACGACTTTGTTTTGTCCATTTGTTCCTCCCACTTTCGCGGTTGACGTATTTTCAAAACTGGATAACACAGCCCCTTGGCTCCGCCACCTTTTCAGTGGGTTCATCGCTACTACGGGCTATTCCGCCCCTATACTCCGCATCTGTACTTTCATCCTTGCGGGATTTCCGCTTGGATTTTTCCATTCGCATCGGAGTCGTAGGTTCCCACGTTCCGAACAAAAGCCTGTGTTACGTTCACGCCGCCTTCATGCCGGTCACCATCTGGACAGTAAACAGGTTTCCTCCAGACTCATCCCAGGCCAACGACCCCCTCCTGGTTTTGATGACGTCCCTACGCTTTCGACACTTTATCAGCCATTGACTTGTGTTCGTCTCCGTAACACTCACCTGACAGAGTCTTGCTCTGCCTTTTCCTTAACGCTCACCACCGACGGCTTTTGACCGCAGCAGCTTAAGGTGGTTTGAAGCCTCCGCCTGCACAGCGGCTCCGAAGGGCCCGCCTTCATCTTTTGTTCAGCATTGCTTGGGCTTTCTTACGCACCATGCATTCGTGGCGCACGATCATCTGCATACCTGACCAGCTTACCCAAATGAGTGAATCGCTTCTCCCATATCGTATCAAGGTAGTTGAGATAGATATTGGCAAGAAGCGGAGAAATTACGCCGCCTTGCGGGCTACCGATCTCCGTACTGTGCCGTATGCCATTCTTCATTACGCCTGCTTCAAGCCACAGTCTAATTAACTTTAGAATGCGCCTGTCGCAGATGCGTTCTTCAACCAGTTTCATCAGCTTGCTGTGGGAGATATTATCGAAGTAGCCAGTAATATCTACGTCGATCACCCAGTTGACGGCGTCTCCCCAATTAATGCTTTCCCGGATGCTCTTTATTGCGTGATGAGCCGACCGCTTGGGGCGAAATCCGTAAGAGCAATCTTTAAAATCTGCTTCGAATATGCCTTCGATCACCAGTTTGGTAGCCATCTGAACAGTCCGGTCACGGACCGTTGGAATACCCAAGGGACGCGTCTTTCCGTCAGGCTTCGGAATCTCTTTCCGTTTGACCGGAGACGGTCGGTATTCCCCATTCATTAGCTGTTGCCTTATCTCTTCGATGAAGAATTCTTCACCAATCTCTCGAACGATGAATTCGATTGATTGTCCATCGATGCCGGCACTTCCACGATTGGTTCTCACTCTTCTCCATGCTTCTTGCAGGATATCTTTCCGGAATACTTTGTCGTACAGCGCATGAAACTTACGCTTTGGGTTCTCCTTAGCCGCAAGATAGAGGGCATTTTGGAGTTGTCGAGCGTTTTCATTGGTGGCGTTAGCCGTGTATTCGGCATTCACTTGCTCTTACCTCCTTGATATCCCGTGAACGAAGTGGGGTATTGCCTTTCGGCGCCCTTCCCTCCCCGGGGTTATGTTGTCCGCCGGATCAATGGTACTATGGCCCCCTCCGACTCCCTTCCCGCAGCTCGCCATTTCACCTTTAGGGCTTATAGGTTTGCTCGTTACGAAAAAAAAAAACTTCGTGCGGGGGAGGGTCTCCCTAGTTCCAGACACAACTGTCTCTGCATGCCGCTCCCTATACACCGGAGGGTTCTTCTGCACTGCGGTTCCAAGTTCTTCGCGCGTTCCATGGCCTTCGCCGGGGCAGTCGTGGCTCGGCTCCCTCTTGTCCCTTTCGGGTTCACTTTCACGATGCGGTAGGATTCATTTTCATTACGGCCTGCAGATTTGCTTCATCGCGCAAAGCGCGACTTTTCACAGGGCTTCATCCGCCGGATTTCGCCGACGTCTGCCTGCTAGCTACGGGGCGGCTTGGTCCTTACCCCGACTGAACTTGCATCAGTAAGTTGTGCCTAGCTTGGCTAGGCGCGCACTGCCCGATAGCTGTAACGAAGGCTGCCCGTTCTTACCGGCAGCCTCGTTCTGGTGTTCGTTGAGCTATCGTTCTCCCGTTAGTTCAATGAATGTATGGTGCGGTGTGTCCTAACAATTTGTTGAAAAATGGAGTACGCAATAGTAATCAGATAATCACATAAGCAATCATAGCACCAGTGCAATTCAAAATAATATCATCAACATCAAAACTTCCTAACTTTATAGTTATCTGAAGTATCTCGATGGATAAATTAATAATAAGTATGAAAGTAAAAAAATTAATTGATTTTCTATATTTTTTAAACATCATTGGCATAAGTATGCCAAATGGTACCAGCATTAATAGATTCCCAAGCAAATTCTTTATTAAGATATCTAAATTATAATGTTCTCTATTAATAAAGTACTCACTAATTGATTTAAATGGATAAAAATTATACATCCTACCTGCAAAACTCATGTACGAAAGACGATCAAGAACTAGGTACTTAACAAGTACTAGAAAGTAACTAAAGAATACGAACCATAAAAAAACCTTTATAATTCTACTCATCACAAACATCCCTTTCATGTCTTTTGGTGAATTACGCAAATTCTCCCTAAATGAAGTATTCGCGAAGTGATTAAACTAACCGTTACTGAATGAATAAAAAAGGAGCTGCTGCAAGGCAATCTCCTTCACTATCGTTCCCCGTTACGCAATCGACTATCTGCTCAGAATGCTGTCATGCCATCTCTGATAGTAATTTGCTTGCTCAATAACTGTTACAAACTCCAACTCTTCATTAAATTCGAAAATATCAGTAACATCTGCAATTTTGGCAGGGACCCCTAGATGTAACTTGTATGCAGATCGCCCAACCCCCATAGATAGTTGCATTCGTGAAGGATAAATGTTGATCACTGCACCGTTACACATAATTTGTGTATTTTGCTCCTCTAGTTTAACCCTCAGCTGTTGTAGTGCAGTAAAGTAATTTTCGCTTTGACTAGTAATGGTATATCCTTCATAAGATAATTCTAGGCAAACCATTTCAGCATCCACTGGCGATTCATCGAACAAAACTAACTCTCCACTAACATTTCTTGTTTTATTTATCAAAAGACTAACTATTTTAATTTCGTTCTCATTGCTTGGTGTATTTTTCACATCAGAACCATTAGAACTCATTTGAGAATCTCCTTAGTTTTTTTATGAGTGCTGTTATCAGTTAAATAGTTCTATCACTAGTTAATCTTTCCTTCTTCTGGTATTAAACTCTTCTGCCCGTTAGCTCAGCGAAACAAAAAACGGATGCAGATGCAGATGCACCCGCAGTTCCGTTATTGCATCCAGTAGTTGAATGACTCAATTCACAGCATTGCAGAAAACATCCAAAAAACACCAACAATCACTCCCCACAAACTAAGAAACGAACTAATCAAAACAGGCAGACATCGAACTCTCCTTAGTTTAAGGTACATAATCACGAAGTATGGATATAAAACAAATATTTTTATAACAAAGAAGATTAACGTAACTATTAATTCGTTATGGAGAAACGTTGATAAGATACCCATAAGTATTAAACCAGTTATTCCAACTGAATATCCAACGAACTCTTCAAAAAAGTTCGATATGTATTGGTTAACATCAAACATTAGGGCGGCTACCGCTGGGGGAAACAAAATAATTACATACTGTATTATCAAATGATGAAAGAATTTTCTTTCCAACAATGTTACCCTCCACTTCTCGTTCCATAATCGCGATTTGCGCAACAATAGTAAGAGTATTATTCGTTGTTTATTGGAAGTATCCTGCCCGTTAACGTAATGAAGCTGCCAATTGTGCCGGCAGCTTCGTTCATTAATGTTTATTCAACTATCGTTTCCCAATAGCTTAATGATGCTGGTATTCAAGTATACGTCAAATAGCCACACCTTGAGATCAGATGAAGGCTATTTGACACTTACCTTTTTAGTAGTAATTAATTTTCTGTTCGTATGATCCATGAATAGTAGCTTTGTTTCTTTCATTTTTCAAAATTTGACTTAAAACAGACTGCCCTTCGGCAAAATGAATCCCGTAATCGGACTTATCATACAATTTTCGAACATGATACTTTGCTTGTACTCTATTTTCTCTTGTACTCACTCCAACTCGTATAAGATCTATTTGATCTGTTGCTCCTTTAAAAGTGTCAATTAACAAAAAATCATCTTGTGATTTTGAACTTTTGAAAACTAAAATGTCACCTGTATCTACTGAATAATTGAAGTATTGTTCAACAATTTCATGTATTGGAATATTGATATCCAAAAACCTAATCAATTCTTGAAAAACTGGTTCTATTACATAGTTATCGTTGTACTCATCAGGGTAATAAATGAGTTCAGAAATTGATATAGTCATTAGAAACTGATATTTCCCCACAAATCTTCCTCCTTAACTATTTTCAAGTTTCTTACAGGCTGCACTCATTTCATACCGCGCTTGATGGTCAACTCTTGACGCTTAAGTAGTTATTAAACTATAGTTTCCGTTAGTTTAGCGATTTGTACAATCTCCTGAGTACACACATCAGATTATAATAGTCAAACTATTCTTCTTTTATCCATCCTTCATTAAGCCATTCGTACAGTCTTGGAGAGTTAACACGTGTTTTTATTAACTCATTGTAAATAAAGACTTCTCCTTCAGCAGCAGTGCATGTCTTTGTACCGCTCCCATCTGGATTTGTTTTAGAAACACAATTGTATGCAAGCTCAATATATGTAGTCCTACCGTCATTTTTATTTATTTCTATAACCATCGGATAACCGTGTTTCCCATACTGTGTTTCTGTTTGATCATTTACGGCCTTTGCAGAAGATAACCAGCCTATAATTTTTGTAATAATATCCTTACCCTTTGCATCGTTCTTTTGAAATAATTGAGAACCCTTTGCACCTGGTAAGCCGCCAACAACTTGTAACGATTCAACATTTTCAATAGTTATCAGTTCTGATACCGATTGAGTAGTCAGTTCCCGTGGGGTTTTCTCCTTGGAATTGTTATAACATCCAGTCAAAGCAATAAAGATTGTAAATAAGAGTAAGAGTGCTACAAATTTAATTTTCACACACTTAGCCTCCATTGGTCTTATTCAAGTAAGAAGAAAAGTTCACATTCGAAATATCGTTCTCTATCATTAGTTGAATGCTTTCATTTGCTTTTTTAAGATATCAAGTCCGACTATTTTCAAATCATCTGCATCTACTACCAAGAGAAGACTAGAACAGAATGATGCAAAGAAACGAAGCGAGACTGACTTTTGTAATTCGTCCTCTAATACCCATCCAGTAGGTGATAAAGCTAGTCTTTCATTCGGTTGTTTATACCCATCTTCGATCCATTCCATCAGAGAATCTGTACCAGTTAAGTTCATAGGTTCCAACTTATCAAATAATACATTAAAATACCTACAAGTTCTTCTCATCTTATGAGGACCAAGCAAGTTCCTTTCACTACTTCGATAAAAGTCCATTATTAAAGGAGACAGTTCGCCGCTTTGCTCCATAGATCTAAATACTCTACGGAGTCATTCTTCAACTGTTCCATCATTATGGTGCTTATCCGATTATCAATTATAACAATTTTAACTTTCTCATAGTGAGGAACTAATTCCTTTAGAATCAAATTATGGATTTCTTCATTCTCAGGCTCTAGTTGGACGGATGTATTCCCTGGCAATAGGACACTGGTTGCATTAAGAAATTGAGCAAAGACAGTCATATTATAAACAGAATCTCTTGCTTCCAACTTTTCAATTTTAAAAGGTACATGGATTGGTATTGCGTTTTCATCGTCATTTCCGAATACATCTTCTTTGTGGATTTCTTTTATTCAGGAAAACATGTTACCCTCCTCTGACTGAGAAGTCTGCCAGACCTAAGTTGTCTGCTGCCTCAATATTTTGTAATTGAACTATCGTTCACCATTAGTTGAATGAGCTAAAGTATGATGTTGGCGACTTCTTTGAATTTGCTTTTAAATTCTTATTCTCTTGTTCGTTTCAAATGTGATGAATATCTCTGTATATATTCTTTCGATTCTTCGAGTGTATCTGACCTATCACCAATTGTGAAAATATTCCCTTTTTTTGTTACAACATAATTAGAACTCCAAGTTAGTGCTTTTTCTGGAGGTCCAGCGATTTCTTTGTTTCTAAAGAAAATCCAGCAACACTCACCTTCGATGAAATTATCACTCAACAATGCAATCTGGGGATCTGTTCTAAACTGATTTAAACTATTGAAAGCAGCATTCTCAGCAATGTTCTTCGCCTGGTGAAAGTCAATCTCTGCGATGTATTCTTCTACTAAATCAAATAAATACTTTTCTGGAATAATCGAAAAAACTCCATTTGCTCTTATCGTGATTTCCATAAATGCGTATGCCCTTTTTATCTTACGATCTTCTATTTCAAGGCTCTCAACAACGAAGTAATCGTCTTGAGATAATTGATGCGAAATATAAAGTATGTCACCTTCATTGATACGATCTAATGCAATTCCTTTAATAATGTATTTCATTTCCGTTAAAGCTGGTTCAATATTTTTGATTTCAAAAATAGGCTCTTTATTCAAATAATCCACCTTCGTAGTTAAAAATACCATGCCAATAGATTATTCGCGAAAAGATTAAAACTATCCTGCCCTTTACTTCAATAAAAATAGAGATCGTCCAGACTGCGCGGCAGCCGACGATCCCTATTTAAGTAACGTTCTTACGTTAGCGTAATGAATCATTCAATTGCTTTGCTATATGCTCAGGGATACCTTCAAAATGTCTAACCGTTCGTTCTATGCCATCTTCATATAAATCAAGCTGGTCCCAGAAAACTAAGAGCAATTCCTTTTTTTCATCAGTAATGAAATCCATCCACCCATCGGCAACCAATAGATTATCGGTGTCATAGAGACTAACCCCAGAGAAATTTAAGGCAACGCCCCTCCATGACACTATCTGACCAGTCGAAAGAAAGATCTTTAGTGTCACTTCTATAATAAAGAAGATCGCGAAGTAACTGTGTTTCAACCTCGTGTCGCAATTCAGGGCCCATACAGCTTGAAAGTCCAACTTTATTGGATTCAAGACTCAACGTATTACCTCCATGTATTGAACTAACGTTTCCGTTAGCTTAACAAGAATGATTACGTATTTTCGGTATCTACTCTATCATCTATTTAGTGATTAAACCGCGTTTACTAAGAGTTTGAGATAAAGATGACTCAAATAATCTACTTAACAGCTGATTCATAAACTGCAATTCATCACTTGTATAGATTTGCTCCAGCATTTTATATAATTCACTTTCTGCTTTTATTAATAACGAATATTTCTTAAATCCTAAAATTGTAAGTTGGAGACGAACAAATCGAGAATCCCTTTCATCCTTCACTCTTACAATAAGTTGATCTTGTACCATCCTTTCAATTAATCTTGAAGGACTTCCTTCTTCACAAATTAATAATTCCCCTAAATCTTTTAGGGAAATTGATTGATTACTCTTCAAGATACTTATCACTTCAGCTTGAGAGGGAGTAATTCCTATATCTTTTAGTAAATCCTTAAAGAGTCTGTTTCCTTGCCTTTGTACTGCTAGAATAAAATATCTAAATTTTTCTTCTTCCTGGAATCTATTCTCCATACTTCCGTCTCCATTACTATCAAGTAAAAATCTGTGGTTCTATTGCAGAATCATGATTAGCAATCACCCGTATACAATTTTCTTTATTTGAAAAATCTTTCAGCCATTTCAATGATGAGTAAGCGGCTTTTTTGTCTGTCGTTAAACCAGGTAAGATCATCTCTTTCCATGACTTTTCTGAATAACCAACATCACTGGCTAATACCAACCACCCATATTTCATTTTGACTAATATTGAGAACATTCCATCACTATGTCCAGGTGTATGAACAAGATATAAAGAATCATCACCAAATAAATCATATCCCTTATTCAAAGGACCTTGAGGTATATCTGTGAATTTAAATGTCTGGATCGGAATATTATGCCACATTGATTTTATATATCCCACTCTTTTGTGTGCAGACTTCCATTCTATTTCGCTTGTTAGTATCCTTTTAGCATCTTGTACATGCTTTAAACCGCTAACGTGGTCTGAATGTAGATGTGTGAGTAAAACATAATCTAGTTCACTGCTCTTTATCCCTAATGTGTGTAACTGCTCAGCAATGGAATCTCCTTCCGGAAGATCGCCCTTAAACATGGATTGAGCTAAAATTCCCAAATGTTTTCTTTGATTTATCCTAATTTCTTGATGCCAACCCGTATCCACTAAGATTAGTCCCTTTGGATGCTCAATAAGGTAAGTTGATACAGGCACCCACATTTTTTTAGTTTTTCCTCTAAACCAACCCGTAAATGGCATAGGATGCAAGCTTTTCTCTTTAAAAGCCAAGGCTTGATCAATGTAAACTTTACCTGTGTGCAAAACATGTACTTTCATATGTATATCCCTCCAAACAAATAGATGACGTGTCATATATCATCAATATAGATGACACGTCATCTATTTGTCAATATTTGTACTAGAATAAATTTCTAATGCATTTTCCCCATGAACATTAGCTTAATGGCCAACCCCAGTCTAATACTTTATTTTTCTAGTCTACAACTTTATTTCTCAGTCTAACACTTTATTTTCTTCTGACAACAATTCCGATTATGTAAACTTTTTTCATATTTCCCCCGCTGTACTTACAAAAAATATTTATGTATTGCCTATGTACATATATTTCGTCATCATCTTGCTTGCACCTCTTTTGTAATACAAGCTACGCAAATCTGCCCTAGCTTAATAAAAACAAGGATCAGTTATTGTGATATATATCTACTCTTTGTTTTTTTAACTATCAATTTCATTTTCCTTTCCTGTGATCGGATAGGTACGTACTATCTCCACAATCACTTTCAAACACTCGCTACTGGATAGATCAGCATCATACACATACCCTTCTATGTATTTACGCAACTTCTTTATGAGAAACTCTTCCGTCTCCTTGTTTTCCATGCACGCAGCCCCTAGCTACTATTATATGCCTTGTTTAGTTTCCCCAAAAAGCATGCTAACCGCCTAATTGAAGCGAATTAGGCGGTTTAGTTTAACTGATTGCCATGCTGGAGTAAAGGTGAATCATATTTTGCAACAAAATCGAACGTGTTTCGACATAATTCACGATATTCCAACATTCTGCAAGCTCCCTACCCTGATATTCATTTCTAAATGACACAAAATAACCCCCGGTTATTCCTAACCAGGGGTTACAAGCTATAGGTAACTTTACACAATTACTATTTGATTAAAGCTGGATCAACTGCCATTGCTGATTAAAGTTATATTGACCGCCTAATGTCCATTGACCAACTGCTGCACCATCTGCAGTAGACCAACCGAAGACTTCCAGAGGCTTATTACTAGCAGTGTTGAGTAATTCGGAATAACCACTACCTACATCAATCTTCTGCCACTGTTGATTATAGCTGCCAGCACCCATATATGTCCATTGTTCAGCTAAAGCGCCATCAGCAGTTGACCAACCCCAGATTTCCAGCGGTTTGCCGCTATTACGATTTACAAGTTCATAATTATTAAGTCCAACATTAATCAATTCCCATTGCTGACTGTTGCTGCCGGTATACGTATTCTGAACCACAGCTGCACCATCAGTTGTTGATCCGTTGCTAACATCCAGAGCCTTGCCGCTATTACGATTGATGATCTTGTAATAAGTACCTATTGCGCTCATAATAGCGTCGATGATTCCTTGCTGTGTTGTCTGGAGCGTCCTTCTGTCAAACAATTTAGAGCTGCCCCCAGCATCCCACCATACAGGAACTAGATTATATTTCTTAGCTGTTGAGACAACTGCTTTTGCCCAAATTGCACGATACGTATTGTTGGCTGGGTCCAAAGCCGACTTCTCTGCTGCGGCGTATTCTCCGAGGATTACACCATATCCTTGTGTTACGAATTTATCGTACATGGATTTGAATTGCGATTCTAAGAAATCTTCCTGCCCCCAAGTGTCTTTTTTGGCAGGGTCGGCTGTTGATTCCCCATTGGGTAGCGGCGCCTGCTGTCTCATCTAGGCAAAAACCGATAGGTGCGTAATAATGAACCGAAATCATGATTCTCTTTTCAGAACTTGGAACTGAGCTGGATCTGTAATTGTCTGTAGGTAACGCGAAACCAGTATAACCAAGGTTGCCAGCCGTGTAATCAATGTTCGTATTCCAACCTGGAATCAACAGCCATCTTGCCGCATTGTTTCCGCCAGTTTGTCTTACCGTATCCACAAAGATTTGGTTCAACGTATTAATGTTCGAATAAACAGTAAGGTCAGGCTGTTTAATAGTATAATCTCCATCAAATACTTCATTCATCGATTCGAAGATCAAATGTTCGTTGTAATTGACGAATGTATTGGCAATCTGCTGCCAAACCGCCTGGAATTTGGCCCTAACCGCGGTTTGGTCGCTTAGTTTAGGCACCAGCCAAACATATGAAGGGTAAGTGCCGTCGCCAGAGACAGAGCCATCATGGTGAATATTGGTAATGACAAACAAGCCCTCGTTGTAAGCATAATCCACAACTTCTTTTACTCTGGCCAGGTACGCAGAATCAATGGTGTAATTCGGAGCAGGACCGATTTTACTCATATACGTAACTGGGATCCGGATGGTTTTAAAGCCTAATGCTTTTACCTTTTGAATTTGAGCCTTTGTGACAACTGGATTATCCCAGTCTGTTTCGTTAGGCGTACCGCCAGTAAAGGCATCAAGCGTGTTTCCCAGATTCCAGCCCGCACCCATTTCTGCAGTCATTTGCGATGCATTCATTTGTGTGAAATCCCATGTCATATTAGCTGCAGATGCTACTGAACCTAAGCTGAAAAATACTGTTGTAAACAACAAAACCAAAGCTAACATCAATGATTTGTAAGAATTGAATTTTGACCTCATATATTTCCCTCCTATTTTGTATGACTCCATCCGCAAACAGAGGCGGCCGATTATGACTTTTGGCTTCTCCATAATCGGGCACACTATACCCGTAGAAAAGATTCCTCTGTTTGGGGTATAAACTCGGTTGCGCGTTACTTCGCAATCAATTTCCAGCGTTGATTTGCACTGCCAGTAGGGGTCCAAAGATCCATCAAGGTTCCGTTGGAGTACTTGTTATCGGTAACATATCGGACAATACAAATGCGATTGCGTTTTTAGGAGATGCGGTATTTATTTTCGTACACTTCCTCCTGTGAATCAGAATGGTTTTCGGCATCCGCCGAAAACGAAAAGATGTGCAAACGTTGATACTCTCATGACTCTCGCTTTTGTAAGAAAGTCCCCCCCTTTTTTTTCTTGTGGAAAGAAAATGAAAACGGTGCGAACCTTCCCGTTATGATAGGAGGGTTCGCACCGTTTTCCTATCCTTCGGCAGCTGGCTGGCATGCGGCTATTGCCGCTTAAGCCCCTGTAGCTTTGCGTCGCTAGCTTTCGCTAGTTTTGCCATTGTCGAGATAACATTCTTATCGTCTAGTTTTGTCGACCTGAGTCAATTCTATTATACGGTATGGGGGACACGCGAAGTGAATTGGTCTAATTACCCTTTTTTTACACTTCAGTCAACGGACTTTATACCCAGAAAACATAGATTCAGTAGCTGATGCTAACAAAGTTCGACATTTATTCGGCGAATGAACCCGGCGTAGTTTAACTGAACCTACTATTGCCAGCAGTATTTTTTAATGAAAGACAGTCTTTTGGTCGTTTAATTTCCAAAGGTAAAGCATCTCTTATGGATGGCCAACACCGACTCGGCGGGATTAAGCGTTATATTCAAGAAACAAATTCCGATATTAACGTGCCCTTTCTTGCATTCCACTGTTTAGACGAAGACGAGGAGATTAAACTTTTTGACACCATTAACACAAAGGCAAAGGAAATCGGATCTTCACTAAGTAAATTCTACAGAAGAGATTCCGATGATATCAGTTGGATTGCAACTGAGCTTTTAGTACGACATGAGAGCCCTTTTTATCATATTGGAAGTATAATCGGCAAAAGAAGTAAAGGAAGGCATATAACCTTGCAGAACCTCTATCGCACTCTACTGCTGCTGAGCAAAGAACCAAATATTTCTTGCTACTCAAAGGAAGAAAAATTATCAATGGCACTGCAATATTTCAACGCTATTAAAGAAATGTTCTCTCATGAATGGTTAGATTATAGTGGATTTCGATTAACGCATATTGTCTGTCTCGATGCCTTATCCATAGCCGGTTCAGAGGTTCTATCTAAATGTACTACAGATAGTAAAAGACAATTTGACTACAATAGCTTAATGAAAGCAGTAAAAAAACTTAATAAAATAGACTGGTCTGTAAATGGAACTTTAAAGTATTTAAAAGGAATGAGTGGTTCGAAATCGCTTGCGATTGATTTAAAAGAGCAAATGTTGACATAGGAAAAAGATAGAGTTGGTGTGTATTCTACCTGCTCTATCTTTTTTTATTTGTTAGGATAACTATCCGCTCTATTAACTGCAAGTCTTCGAGGATGATGAGAGACTTCACTAATTTTCTTTTTCTTCAATTTCTGAGTTGGATACGGACATTGGATTTGCTTGAGATCAACATCAGGTTTCTTATCCCAAAGCATTTGAAATGGCTGATTGATATTTTTGGGAAAACGAAAAGCCAATATTGATCCTCTAAGAATGAATGGATCCTGGTAATTGTTAACAAGTTTTTTCAGCCCGCCTGCATCACTTAATAATTCATAAAAATAATGATTGGACACATATCCAATTAAATGTGATACAACCCATTTCATATTATCATGGTACTCATTTTTTTGAATTGGGTAAATATT
Source organism: uncultured Bacillota bacterium (assembly GCA_963823655.1). Classification (GTDB taxonomy): domain Bacteria; phylum Bacillota; class DTU025; order DTU025; family MWDF01; genus MWDF01. The sequence continues at coordinate 14,783 of CAWGMK010000012.1, read as the reverse complement.
TAGGTATTCCCGAATAAGATGAATTAATGGATCCCAGTCAGGAACTGAGGTTAGATTAGGGTTGTTACTAAACCGATCTGGATAATATGGACAGTTATCTACATCATAGTAATAATCCATTTTTAATAGTTTTTGCTTCCACATAACATATGCGTAGGCATAAGGGCAGGTTGGTGGATTAGGCGTATTTACTTGTTTTTTGACATTTACAAATCTATGAATGCATGTATTGTGATTTTTTAAAATTGTTTTTCTAAAATGTTTTCCTAATGAATGGATAGTTTGATACCATGTTTCTTGGAGATTTTTATTAATTTTTTCATTTAATTTGATATATTCATTATCAGATAAAGCTATGGGGGTTTTTTTCGATTCATCATGTAATAATTTTATAGTCGGTTGTTTTTTGAATTTTGAATATATATAAGCTATTTGTTTACTTTTTCTTTTAAATATATTTTTGGGACTACTAATTTGATAAAATTCACCGTTATTTAGAATACTGCTCTCTGATTGAATTACACCTAGAAGGATTTCAAGCATTTGAGGTGTAAATTTAAAATCAATGTGACGATATAAATAAATGCGACTTATTTCAGCTTGATCGTCCTCACATAGATTAACCCACCTATTTACCCTAATATCTTGAATATCAATGCTGGAATACTTTCGCCAATGAAAAATGGATCTTATGTCATTTTGATTTTGTCTGAAATGATGTCCACACAAACATACAAATAGCTCTTCAAAATAACGATCGGATAGTTCGTATGGAATTTCTGTCATACAACTTGGACAATGATGATGAAGTGGTGTTCCTTGAAATGGACACTCATGAATAAGTGCAAACTATACCTTTGTTTCTCGCTCGAGATGAAACAGCTAACCATCCAATCTTGTAGCTTTGGGCACCTGCTGACGAAAATAAAACTCCATCGAATAAGCGTGATCCTGGCAATCCATCGTTTTCCCTCACACAGAATGCACTCAATTGATTAATACTTTTTTCTATTGCCTGAATAAATTTCGGATCACTTAACATTGGACCAAATAAGCACTCAACTTCAGAAGCCAATTCCAACCATACATCCAGATCATCTTTTGTAGTGTTCACAACTTTCATTAAAAAAGCTCCTTTAAATTGAAGAGAGATGATTTGCTTTTAATGCCATTGTTGCACCCTTTATAATACTATATAGTGGAACTATACTGCCCTTCGTATAAACAAGCGTTTATAAAAATGACATGTACACACCCTTACCTGGTATTAATTTAAATCCGAGACTTTTATATAAAGTGCTAGCTGGAATATTATTATCATCTGTTTCAAGTTGTAATCGGGTAGCATTGTTCTCAATAGCTAAGTCAATGGCATGCTGCATCAGTTTCCGACCTACACCCTTATTTCTATGTAATGGCGATGCATATAACGCATCTATTCGAAGTACGGGATACCCTTTGGATATTGAAAAGCTCCATGAAAGTACAATAAATCCCACGTACTCTTGGTCATGCTTAGCTAAATAACATTGTGCTAATTTATTACTTATAAGGCTATTTAGGATTTGTTCACATTTCCCTAGCTGCACGGGCGATGTATCAGATTCGTCTACTCCATTGGAAGAAGAATTTATGTAGCCAGCTATTAAGCCTTTAACATTAGGAACAAGAGACTCATTCAAGGATAGAATATCTATATTCATTCACAACGCCCTCCTACATGATTTCATTCTCAATTTTGTTCACTAATTTCAACATTCTACAAAGGCTGCCGTTCATGTTGGCAGCCTTACGAGTGTCTATTGAGCTCTCGTTTCCGTTAGTTTAATCTACTGTAACGAAGCTCTTCAATTTCAAATAATACTCAATAGGAAAATCATGATTAACCCATTTCTCTTTATAACCATCTTGACCAAGTTGCTTTAAGACTAAATCAAGTGCATAAACCACAACTTTTGCAAAACCAATGAGTGAGCAAGTTTCATTCAAATCCACGACCGAATCTTTTCTTCTCAACAAATCTTGAAATGACACGATTTCTATATTCATTTGATCTTTATCAATTCTATGCATCTTCCAGACTGTTCCGCCCGGCTCTTCATGGATTTCGAATTGCGATGAAGTTACAAAAAAGTGACTTATATCAGGAATAATTGAAATAAGCGCCTTCAACAAATCATTGAGGGCATCAGATAAATAACTAGCAGCGAAATATGCTACATTCGAGTTGATCTCAATAAATCCATCGGCCCAACCGGAAGCGCTCAATTCATATTTAAATTTCAACTGAATCCCCCTAAACACGATGTTTGAACTATAGTTCCCCGTTGAATGAATAGTGCTAAGTTTTCTCAATGTAATAAATCGCTTGTTCAGCTCCGAATCTTTGAACTTTCCGTTCTAACTTCATTCCAAGCCGCTCTAGAAGTCTGCAGGATGGAGCATTGGCAGTCTGTGTCTCAGCTAATACCCTGGATAATTCCAGCTCATTAAAAGCGAAATTAATTACTTGACTGAGTACCTCAGTTGCATATCCAGACCTCCACCAAGTAGGGAGAAATTCATAAGATACCTCTGTGCCACCATCTACATGTTTATCAAAAGAGACTAAGCCAATAAACTCGGTGTCTATTTTCAGCCTAACAACCCAAAAGTGTGAATCAATTTGAGATCGATTTAAGGTCTCTATAAACTTAGTTCTTGTATATTCTTCGGGGATCACACCGCCTAAGTATCTTCTAACCATTTCATTTACATATATTTTTTTCACGTCTTCGAAATCATCAATTTTTATCTTGTAAGTATACATCTTCCCGTTTCGATTATAGTTCCTCCGCCCTAGTATTCATTGAGTTAATGTTCGTCGTTAGCGTAATGAACTATTCCAATTACCAATTATCTCTTTAGCGTAAGAATTCGACGAACCGATTCGTTGAATTGAAGGATTAATGTTTTATTTCTACCAAAAGAGATCAAAAAATTAATTTCCTGAAATACTCCATCTTACTGTCAATAAATCCATCATCAAAGTCAGCTCCCCCTATTAGCTCTGATTCACTAAAACATAAACCAAAGAGCCACAGTTGTCTTAGGGCAACGAAGATAGAAACCACTTTAACATCATTTTCACTGAGTTCTCTTACGTCCCTGTACCCGTGTAGAAAAGCTTCCCAAAGCCTTTCAACTTCGTCCTTGTTATGACCACTGTGAATTTCTCTCGCCAATCTAAACTCTGCAATATCATAAGATCTATACCCATAACCAGAAATATCGAAATCATAATGTGTCAATTTCCCGTTGTCCGTAAATGCTACATTTGTGTTACCATGCAAGTCCCCATGACAAACGCCCCAATCTAATCCTTTTTTTATCTTCATCACTAACTGTTCCTTTAATCTTAAGATTAATTCATAAATAAAATTGTAATCCTCTTGACGATGTTCCATATGTAATTTGATTATGTTAAGCGGTTTCTCAATTAGATGTTCCAAATTAAGATTACCTCTTACGTGTGCACTTCTAAAATTATCAGTAACTTTATGAATTTGAGCAACGGCTTTTCCAAACAAATAACTATCTTCTACGGCATGAATAGGCTTTTCATTACCTTCTGCAAAACTAAACATAACCCCATACTTTACACCCTCAGTGACAAAAAACTCGTTTATGAAGGTGCCATCTTTTTTTGTAATCGGTATTGATACGCTTACATCATTCTCATTTAGATAATTTAATAAATCTAATTCAAAAGCAATCTCCGATTTATTTCTTCTATCAGCACGATAAACTCTAAAGATATATTTACCTGACCCAGTCTCTAGAATATAAGTATCGTTCATGCCTCTAAGGAAGTATTTTAAATTAATAGGTTCATGAACTTCATAATTGTCTTTCATATGCGATAATAACGCTTGCTTAGACAAGAGTGAGTATGCAACAGGAAATAAGCTCAAAACTACACCATCCTTTTGACTTTTCAATATCAATTATTACCCCTAGCTTAAGAGTCCTCATCAAGTGTCTGGAACATGAACGGCGCCCCATTCATGTAGGCTCTCAATATCGCTTGTGCATAGGGTTGCTCTTCGATCAAGCCTTCAGTCTCGAGCGCATTCTCAGCATGGAAGCTGTATGCCTCGATGATCGACATAATGAAGAAGGACTCCAATATCGGGATGGCATAATCATCCATTTTTCTAACCTGCTCATACCCATCTATGAAAAGCTCTCTCAGGGGAGGAAGTAGCCCCATGATCGACTGGGCCATGTCGTAGAGATGATAGCCGAAACCACACCTACCGAAATCGATGGCATACGGTTCGTCGTCGCGAAAAACGACGTTGCCATTGTGTAAATCTGCATGGATCATCCCATAATTCCGTTCATGGGGTTCCAACGTTTCGAGATGATTTGCCACTTTAGCTGCGGCAATGGTGTACAACTCAAAGGCTTCATCTGAAATGAAATGCCAGTGATGCCGCTGCAAATGCTCCCAGTCCCGCTGAAAGCTCTCACTACCCCAAGAAGGGCGTGTAAAGCCATTGTATGGATGAAAATCGGCGCTTGCCTCGTGAAGGTTTGCCATCAATGCCCCCATTTTTCGGATGCTCTCCTCCGTAAGCGCCTTTTTATCCAAGCGCTCACCCTCGATCCATCTCAACAAGGTCGCATAATATCGTTGGCCACCACTTGTCGCAGTATTCGTGACGAAAGCTCCTTCCCGGTTCAGTACTGCTTCGGGCACGACAAGCCCCTTACGCCTAAGAGTCGCCAACCATTCAAGTTCGGAGATGGTTTCCTCGCGCGATTTGTTCACCTGGTGAATGCGGAGCAAGAACTTCTCTTCCTCGCCGTTCTCTATACGGAAGGTTACATGCTCAGATACTTGGATGAAGTGAATGGAACTCCAGTCTGCCTCATATTCCTGCAAAGCGTTAAGCGCCGCTTGTTTCGTTTGCTTCAGCGTAAGACTCCGATTTATGTCGGTATCGATTCGAAAGCCGTTGTTCATAACAAATCCCCTTTGTTAAACGTTCTCTTCTCATTTTAACAAACAAGAAGGCTGCCAACGCCAACGCGGTAATTTATTTTATAATCCGTTTTATCCCTTGAAACCCCTGTGGTTTTTTAAACTCTCCTGACCATCCCTCGGCTTAGATGAGAAGGTTGCCGATCCATTTGATGTCGGTAGCCTTCTCCTGATGTTAATTGAGCTATAGTTTTCTGTTAGCGGAATAACGGCTGCCAGATGGATAATGTTTAAACTACTTTTTACATATTATTTTTCTTTGCTAAACATCCAATGCCTTGAGTTCTAATCTTATAGGAAAGGTATACCCCATTGACTCTAACAACATCATAGCTTCCTTATTCTGTTCATTAACCAGCGTCTCAACTTCTTTTCGACCATTCTTAATGTGATACTCAAAACCCTTTGTTATGAGAAACTTACCCAGCCCTTTATTACGCCATCGAGGAATTACAAATAATCTTTCAACTGCACCAGTTTGCCAACACATAACGCTGCCAACAAGTTCATCGCCTTCAAAAGCAGAAATGGTATGTAACTCTGGACCACCCATCATCCATCCCAACATATTTACACTTCTGTATACAACACCTTGATAAAATTGTTTTTCTAATTCGGTATATTTGATTCTTTCTTCTTTGGATTCCATCGGGTGATATTTGACATTAACTCCAGCAGGCGTTCTGACTTCAGGCATGGGTTTTTTAAGTGAATGTTGTGCTATAAAATATGTTTGATAAGGGATAAAGCCCTTCTCTTCGTAAAACTCGCTGTCACCATAAAAGTCTTTCCACGCAACCAACTTTGTTTTCTTGTTTGGATTACGGAGCTTTTGACAGGTATTTATGAATATAGGGTAAAGTGCCATTCTCACTTCATTCATACGATTTGAAGCTAATTCATTAGTAGGCATTTCGATTTCGAATACATCATGATCATCAGCTATTCCGTGTCGTAAGTATCCCACACAAAGTAATTTACCGTCCTCATTAAATACACAACTCATCCTTTGATGATCGAAATCTTTATTGTACTTAAAAAGTATCCATGCTTTGTGACTTAAATTTTTAACTGTATCCTCTAATTCAGTGCAATATGGATGAACTTGTAGTGACATCCCAATGCCCTCCCCGAAAGCTTTTTTTCAATCATAGCAAAGGAAACAGTTTGAAAAATATATAAAAGATAATTCAGAATCATTTATTACACAAAAAATCACATCATGAGATCTGATGTGATTTCCTTGACCTATATTTTTGAATAAATTATCTTTTTAATACTATCGTTGGAAAGACAGAATTGATCAGAAAGTTCATCTATCGTTGCACCATCGATATATTGTTGACGTATTTCTTCATTTCTGTGGCTCAAATGTTTTCGACTTCCTGAATTTTCGCCCCATTTCTTCCGTTGTCCTTCAGGAGTGGGGACGTAAACCATTTTACCGTGGATATATTTCTGTATTTCCTGTAATAATTCTTCTGGAAAAATGTTATCGGCGTTCACATACTTCATGATAGCTCTGCTCCTTAAAATTAATTGAAAATTTAAGGTTGCAAAGCCTATCCTATAAACAAATATCACAAAACGCTGATATTAAGGCGGTAAAATAAATTCTGGCTCCATACAAACAACCGCCGTTGTTTATAGATCAAGACTTTGCATGGAGCGAATCGTAGATTTACTCATAATCTGAGACCTCTCTTTCAAAAACCATCAAATCTAATTATCTTCCAAATATTACATTCGATAATTTTTGACTGTTTCCTGCATTCCACTGTAAATGTTTGGAACTATACTGCCCGTTACTTGAATGAACAAAAAAGGAGCTGCCGCGAAGCAGCTTTGACTATCGTTTCCAGTTGAATTCCATGAGTATTTGTTTTGCATAAGAATCCCAGTCTGCTTCGTCTGTGTTTATCTCTAAAGTGGGAATTAGTGAATGTTTCGCACACATGCGAAGTTTTTCCTGATCCTCTAAGAACTTCTGACATGCCTCCGTTACCGTAGAGTGGTTTTCCATCACATATGATTTCCAAGCTTCGCTACGACTTTCAATAAATCTGGGCTCAACAGCATCTTGGGACAAGGTTAATAGTACACAATGTGCATTCAGCCTTGATAGACGTTTTTCCAGCATCTCAATTTCTGAAGAATTTATAAATGCCGCTCGATGATTTACATGGAACCTCTCTAAAAGATAAAATACACCGTTTGATGGTTTCGTATGACCAAGTGAATCAATCCAATTGTATTGTTGCTCAAGATAATCAACATGACGATTTAAAAGTTGAATATGTTCATCCTTGTCCATCGATCTTAAGACGCCTTGGTATGAATGCAAAACTTGTGAATAGTGTTCACTTATTGCAATTATTGTTTTTTCACCATTGTGTGTTTGACTATGTAATCTCTTTATTGCAGAAAATACTGATGTTTTTCCTGCGGTAGACAACCCTTCGATAATTACTCCCCGAATCATATTTCACCTCTTCAGCTTTTCCGTATCCTACCCACGAGTTTAAAGAGGCTTCTAGATCAATCTCACGACAGCCGCGAGATGTTATTTTGAAGTATCGTCTCCATTGTTCAATGTTTTTTGTCAATATACTGTAACAAAAACTCTTTATCTTCAGGAAGGCTAAAATTGCAGTTTTTTTAACTGCTCAGAGGTTTTCCAAGCAATTTCATAGATAAGTCCATCAGGGTCTTGAATTGTTGGTTGTCCTTCTAAAATTTCCACCTTGAATATGTTACGTAGTACTCAATTCGAACGAAAAGCTCCTGCTTTACTTTTAATTTCTTTGATGATTTTACATCGGTAACCAGTCTCCTCATAAACCTCTCTGATACAGCAGTCTTCTAGGGTTTCATCTTGGTCTTTTCCCCCAGACGGTACTGACCATCGTTTCTCTTCTTCTGGTTTACCTTGTAAAACCATTAGTAACTGACTATCAGAATTAACACATATACCTGCTGCACCAACCCACCTGTTCAAAAGGAATTCCCTCCCGCCACAAATATGAACTCGTCTTAATATTTTAGCACATACTGGAAGTATCCTACCCTTTAGTTTAATAACAAAAAAAGAGACCCACAGCAACGGGCTGCGAGTCTAAGTTTATATTTTAAAGGGGGTCGATTTTTATTATAACCTTTAATGATTAATACCAGATGAAAATAAGATTTCAATCGTGTAACATTTACTCAACGGTGAAAAGGCACCTGAACTGATTTGATCCGCTACCTTCTAACATTGATCTTGAGCTAACGTTCTCCGTAACAATCACATTCAGGTAATCCCCTCTGTTAAATTTAAACAGATATCTTCATAAAACTGGGTGTTTTTGTGAACGAGTCAAAAGGAGCTGCGTGGTAGCTACTTCGTCATTTTTTTATCAATTTGCTGAAACCTAGTTCATTAATACATTTGCTTTATATTGCTGTGTTTAAATCACCAAGCTATGTTCTCCCAGCCCGCTTGCCGCTCCTTCCGAAAACGTTGTACCCAGCTTTCAGCGATATCATCGGCGATTGGGTCGAAGAACGGAGCGGCTACCTGAACAGATTCCGTCGGTATGTTCAGAAAGTTCAATACGTTCATAACCGTATCTTCGTAGTTCAGGATAAAGTCTTCGTATACGATCGTCATAGGTACAATACGCTCCTCTGCGAAAAATGCTTCCATGGCTGCTTCACGTAACGTGCACTCCACAAGCAAATGATTAATCGCATCAAAGGAATACTTATCCGCTATCTCCTCCTGATGTGGTCTCGTGCCATGTACCCGGTGCCATTCTCCGGATACGATAGCTCTCCACCACGACACCGCGAGCCTCACTTTATTGCGACGTGTCATAAAAATGTGTTTACAAGCCGGGAAGGCTTCTTCCCAAATCTGTGGCCTAGACAGCCCTTCTGGCAGATGTAACTCTCTTTGGAACGTATGCAACCATTCATCCAGCTTGACAGACGAGATCTTGAGCCCGAATACGCCATTTGAAGTCGTACCATTTTGCCACATTTGCCGTATATCCTGGATGCCGAATGTACCGGGATCTGGCTCCGTCAGCCACTCTCCTGGAATTCCTGCTACCTCCGTCGATTCGAGTGCTTTATACAACAAGGTACTTCCGGTCCGCTGCGAAAACCAGATTGTGTAACTGCGTAATGGTTTCATTGAACATTCTCCTTATGGGTTTAGTTTTTTGTTTTTAATCGTAAATAGTTGGCGAGGGTGTCGACGCAGTGCTGCAAATGAAATCTCTCCGTATCCAGCACAAGGTCAGGCTGAACTGGCGGTTCGTATGGTGCAGATATGCCCGTGAAGTTCGGAAGTTCGCCGGCTTCGGCGAGGCGGTACATCCCCTTCGGATCCCGCCGCTTGCATTCCGTTAATGAACACTTAATAAATAATTCTGTGTAATCTTCCGGCTGAAAACACTGCCTGACGATCACCCTACCCGATTCGGAGGGCGAAATAAGTGGAGCCAAGACGAGAAAACCTGCTTCCATGAACATAAGCGCAACTTCAGCGGCTCGTCGAAGATTTTCTATCCGATGTGCTTCTGAAAATCCGAGATCTTGGTTTAGTCCCTTTCTCAAACAATCTCCATCTATGACTACACATCGGATACCGCATTGAAGCATTTCTTTTTTCACTTCATTGGCTAACGTTGTTTTGCCTGAACCAGGCAAGCCGGTAAACCAAACAACTCCACCCTTGTGCCCGTTCATTCTTTCTATGACTTCTCTAGGTATGGTAAATTCCTCCCTTTATTTGAGAGATACAAATGGAAATAAAATAGTGAATGGAAATAGAAAAAGCCATGGATGAACAATCGTTCACCCACGGCTTCCATTCCGTAGAAATGCCTAAACAAGACAATGCCTTGTCCCAAGCATTCAATACGGAAGCAGTGATGATGATTTGGTTCATGACGGAGTACATGAACGACGACACAGCAAAGCTGTCCCTACCTAGATAAGTAGAGTGCCTCGGTCACGCTCATGTGCTATTAGGTTAGATTAACCTTTAACTTCCGTCAGAAACACCATCATCATCACTGCACATATCCCACCATTCAACTATTTGTTACCAGTATAAACCATATATTGGATTAGTCAATAATTATTTCGATGCTAATGTTGAGAATTAAGCCCATCGAGTTTTTCATACTTCAAATAAACAACTTAATCGTAATTTCAAAAGATTTAATTTGTACTTATTCCTCATCATCCTATAATCAGTTGGAATACTCACAAAATGATACCAAAAATAGAACATCCCCGAGAAATATAAGCGTTATCTTTATCTGACGATTGAACTATAAAAGATGTCTATTTATTAGCTTCAATTGATATTTAATAATTGTAGGATTAAAGCTGTCAAAATTTACGAAAGCATAATTCTCAATGTATAGCATTTAAAAATGTGGTCTAAAATCTTTCTATCTTTAGATACCCCATTATGTTCATCTCTTTAACAATATTTATTCGTTGAAATGATACGCAATGCTGCCCGTTACTTTAATAAAAAAGAGGAACTGCCGCGAAGCAAGCCCCTCAACTATCGTATCCAAGTTAGCTCAACGTTCTGCGTTAACGAAAAGAAAGCGCAGATTCTTGAAGTCCTTTCTGATAATCGTTTATTTCCCCTGACGGGGATTCGGCAAAACCAGACACCTTCCATACACCACCTTCTTTTACCCCCCAAATAAACCGTGGATTTATCCCATCATTCCAAGAACCATAATCATTTGGAGTGATGTTTAATTCAACTTTAAACAATCTGGTTGGGGTATAATCGTTTAAATCAAGCCCGTGATACGGTTTTAAATTGCTAATTTCCAGGCTCTTAATACCCATTTGTTTTTCCTTCAAATTATCTAATGAATCGTACTTTTTTTGATTACTTTCTGTTAAGTCATACACTGTCTCAAAATTTTTGTTGATAACGGCTTCTAAATATTTAGTAATATTTTCTTTAACTTCCTCTTGCTCATCTGCAGTAATGTTATTCTTATTAAGACAGGCTGACAAAAATAAGAGTATGAGCAAAATTAATGTGCAAATCTTCAAGAATTTAATATTTGGCATTTTTCACCTCAATTTGGAAAGCTCTAAGATGTACCCTTTTCGCTATCTAACTTGAATATCCTTTTAAATGTAAAAATTATACATTTATGCCCGTTACTTGAATGAACAAAAAAAGGAGCAACCTTGAGGCTTGCAACTTCACTATCGTATCCCGTTAGCTTAATGACCTGACCTGTCATTTATGGTACGGTTCACCGTAATGTATCTAAACACAAAGTACAGTTTGACCATAATATATACATTACTTGACTCTTGCGAATTCACTCTCAGAGAGCATTAATGGGCAGACCTATAGTAGACGCGAGATAACAGCAAGTTAGGCGGGTATCTTGAGATGCTTTAAGATGTCGAATAACGGCTTCTTTTCCAAGGCTTGTTGGTATACATAGACGATGATTTGCCCGAAATACTCTTGCCGAATGCGATACACCACATCTCCAAGTGTAAGATGTTTGTTGTTCTTCATCCAGTCCTGACGCTGAGATTCCAAATAGTTTTGCGTCAGATACTGGATGGCCCAAAACCGCTGAATGCCTTCAAATGAGAGCAACTGATATTGGTCGAAGCCTAGCAGTTCCTTGAAATAGCGATAGCCGGTTTCGATGTTCCAGCGTACGTGATAATAACGTTGGATCGTAACGAGATCCAAGCTTAAATCCGTGCACAGGAGACAAACCTGAGGTTTGCTCGAATCAACATATCCATCTTTCCAAGACAGCAAAGCTTTGACGTTTTCCATTTCGCTTAAAGGACCTTCATATTCATAAATCCAGTACGTCCCCTGACTTTCCACCGTAACGGAGCGTAGGTCAGACTTGCGAATGTACTGGGCAGCGAAATCAGCCATAGAAATTGTTACGCCGCTCACGCAGATTAGACGGTTCGTCTTTACAGCGGCGATGACGTGAAATCCCTTTCGATTGCAGGCATTGATAACTTTCTCACTGGTATACCAGCTATCCATGAGAACGTAAACCTGCTCATCTTGCGTAGCCGGAAATGCTTCAATCATTTCTAGGGCAAGATCATTCTTGCTTTTGAATGATAGAGCGGTGCTCATCGCAATATTCTTCACGGTAATATGGGCGGAAATCCCAGGCATAGGAACTGCCTTCGCTTACCACGTGAGCCGTGACAACGCAGTGGCACCAGACTGATTTTCCAGCTTCGTGTGAATATTGAAAGCTGAGGGCTTCCATTTTTTTCGTCGAGGTTTCTTTCTTACAGCAAGTATCATCCACGATGAAGAATACAAGTTGCCGAGAGTCACCGCTCTTTGCTCGCTTCGTGCGAATCTTATCCATTACGAAGTGCATACGTCTACGCTGCATGCGATTGACGCACCATGGTGAATGATTCAAAAAATTCGTGACATTGCTGAGGTGACGATCTCCTCGGGTAGCTTGCTGAATTTGTGTAATATTTTTACGACCAGCACAAAGAATGATGCCGTGAACGAGAGTAAACAGATGACCAAGCTGCGGTTTAGAAAATTCCAGCTTCAAAGCAAAAATGAACTTGACGATAGGCAGGTAGAGGGATACCATGAGAGTGGGACATCTCCTTTTCTTGGAAATTGTGGTTTGTGGTGAACAACAATTTCTCTATCAAAGGGTGATGTCCTTCTTCTGTTTATTCTTTCGACGAAGCTTCTCAATTTATTGCCTTATCCGTTGTTAGCCGACAGCAATATTTTCGCAACACTCAAGTTAATAATGCAATTTGATTGTGTCCTGAAATTTAGAAGGTTTTCAGTTTCATTTTTATACTTACGAATATTTCCTAGACAAATAAATCAATACATTGAGGAATGACAAACCTACAATAGCTAAAAACATAAAAAATGTAACTACATCTCCGCCCAAGTTATATTCATCCACAATGTAGCCACTTACATAAATGGTTATTGCAGATACACAAGAGCAGATGATTGATATGAACATTACTGAAAATAAGTTTAATAATGTCTTCCTTTGGAAGACAACAGTAACCAGCACAAGAAGTAATGCAATGATAAATGCAATAAACACTGGTCTTAAAAATACAAACTCTGGAAATACATAACTTCCACTGTTAATTACCCCACTTTACAATATTTATAGCAGGACTGATACCTACCCTAACAAGGTCGTTGAATCAAATACTCATAAAATTATAGACTCGATAGTTATTATTAAGGTTGCATCTTTGGTTATTTTATCCAAAAGTCTTTTATTTGAGTATATTCGTTCCACTAATCCTGCCCGTTACTTGAATGAACAAAAAAGGAGCTGGCAAGCTCCCTTCACTATCGTTTCTCGTTAGCGTAATGACTTGTGGCACGCTTCACGCGCTGTCTGTAACGACGTGTTTTGAAAAAAGTCCATCCGATATTGGATGGACTCTTACTTGATCGCTTAACTTGTTTGAACTGTGGCTAAGAAGTCTTTTAGTTGGTTTATGTGCTGGGCATCATGTGGAATAAAGCCCATTAGATAATTATAAACAGAAAAATTGTTACCGTCCCCGTCAACATGCTCTTTTATGAATTCTTCTTCGGGTATGAGACCCAAGTGACGAAGAATTTCACTTCGATAATGGATGGTCATATCTATAATCTCTTGCTTTTCTTTTGTCTTTGCATATTCGATCGCTCTTTTGTTAAATTCATCGAAGTTAAGGTGCTGGGATGTCACTTGCTGGCGATTAGTTATCTTTTCAATAGCTTCCTCAAAGAAATATTTATCCCAAAACATGAGATGAGCAACAACATCTCTTGTTGTCCACTTGCCCTCCTCTATTGGAGTAACCCATGTTCCATCGTCTAATTGCCTTAATGATTGAACAAACGGAATCAGTGTAGAAAATTCTTTTATCAACAGTTCTTTACTCTGCAAGAAATATCCCTCCCAATTGGTATAATAACCCACTTACATTACAATTTCGACTTTGTTTATCCTTTTCCCTTCAATCAATATAACTTATTAGAATACTGCCCGTTAGTTCAACAGGCTGCCGATTATGTGATTATGCCTGCAACCTGTTGTCATTAAGTTGCTTCGTTTCTTGAAAAGTTTAACTACCCCTAAACATTTTTATAAAAGTATGGTCCGCACATTGATCCATGAGTGTATACGTACGTCCATGTGAAATTCTTATCAAATAAATATATATCTTGTTCATAATCAAAATCGGATGCAACAATATCATTAGCGTTATTATATTCAAATACAATATCAGGAAGATTTTGATACATGACATATAATTCATTTTTAATCATGGCATCAAATGCGTTTCTTGCTGCTTCTTTTTCAAAACATTCTTGCTTCTTATAACTAAAAATATGCCACTTATACTGATTATAATGAATTTTACTTTTGGTCTCATCGCTAATGTTCTTTGCAAATGAGCTATCCCATAGGTCCATAATTCCATGCTCTTTTTCCAATAAGGTTAAAATAACTACCCCTTTATCAAGCATGTTTTTAGTAAAGAGATATTTTTGGCGGATAGCTTCAATGGACCAGTAAACTTTCACTAATTCTTCATCAGGTAAACTGTCTATCATTTGATTAATTTCTTGTCTATACATACTGAAATTCATTAAAATACCTCTCTTCGCTAGCCTATAATTGAACAATATATATACGAAAATGGGAAGAAATGGTTGCACTAA
>CAWGMK010000011.1:0-10285 GCA_963823655.1 uncultured Bacillota bacterium | reverse complement strand
TTCCGCTTCATATTCGATGAGCCTGATTATACTGATTACGAGCAGGTTTAACTAAACAAGAGATTTAAACGATGACGGCCTTCTCAGGTCTGAACCCCACTGAGAAAGCCGTCATCGTCCGTCATTTCGGATGTGTCTTACGGATTTGCTATTTTGCCTGTTGCTCAGCCAAGCCGGACACGGATGTATGTTTGCACTACTTTGCTTGCATGCTGGCCAGCATCTCGAGCTTCTGCACTATCGACTGTACCATCGGTATGCCCTTTTCAAGCCTTCTCTGCCTTTCGTCCATTTCCGGGTCGCCCGGCAGCATTATCGACATTCCCTCTTTAGTCCTTGAAGACCTGATCTGTCCCGCAAGGTCCATAACAGATGCCTCAAACGCTGAACGGCCTACTGTATGGTCCGGGTCTATTGTCATGTAGAAGTCCCCTCTTGAGGAAGGCTTGCTCATATCGTGAGAGCCGAGCACGCCTGTGCCGACCGAGCTTCCGGAGAGGGCGCCGGAGAGTATGTCCACTATTATTGCCAGGGCGTATCCTTTTACGCCCCCGGTCGGGAAGCAGTGAGCCTTCAAGCGCCTTGGCTGGATCTATTGTCGGCTCACCGAAGGCGTCCTCAGCCCATCCTGCCGGCAACTCTTCGCCCTCTTCGAGGGCTTCCACAACTCTTCCCCTTGCATGCACTGTAGTTGCCATATCAAGCACTATTGGCGGATTAACGCCGGAAGGTATCCCCACCGCAATCGGATTTGTGCCAATCACCTTATCTAAACCTCCGTAAGGTGCCATGGCAGGCTCCGTATTGCACATTATTATCCCGATTTGCCCCTTGAGGGCTGCCTTCTGGGCGTAATAGCCCAGCATTCCTATGTGGGACGCGCCGGATACGCAGCAGATTGCCACTCCGGATTCCTTTGCCCTTTTCAGGCACAATTCAATCGCCGTCATTGCGGAGACGGGGCCAAGAGTCATATTCCCCTCGAACCACTCGATGGAGCCGCTTCTTCTAATAAGCTTCATCTCATTGCGCTTGGCTATCGTTCCCTCTTCGATCCCGGGTGCCCATTTAGCGAGGCGCATTGTTCCATGGGAATTCCTCCCCCACAGGTCCGCCTCGACGAGCATGTCGGTCACAACATCGGAGCAATCCTTGTCTTACGCCGCGCATCTCAAGGATTCTACGGGAGATCTTCCTCAGCCAATCTACCTCAACCATGACTTTGGCATTCATCGGAAACGCCTCCAAAGCTGTCATACCCGAAATTAATCGAAACCAAGTAATGTTATCCGTTTGCTCAGGAGGGCAAATAGATCCTCTCGGCTTCTTCAAGCTCCTTCGCGTTTTGCAGGCGGGAATATCTCCTTTACGGAGACTACTTTCTTCTCCACACTGCTTATGGACCGTTCTGATGCAATTTGCGCGGCTGTTTCCTTCATGCTTGCAATGCTGCTTCTCATGAGGTGATTTGCCCATATTACGAGCGAGATTCAGCCTCTTCGAACACCTCTGCCGGCGTGTCATAATACATGGTCGGCACAATGACCACGGGGCAGGTGTTTTTCCACTCTTTCATGAATGCCAGGATTTCATCGGGCTTGGATATCCTGCTGTGGATCAACAGGGCATCGGCTCCTGCTTCGTGGTAGGCGTGGGCCCTCTTCAAAGTCTCCTCGAGGCCCCAGCCGGCGATGAACGATTCAATGCGGGCGACTATGCAGAAATCGGGATCTGACTGCGTGTCCTTCCCCGCTTTTATCTTGTTAGCGAACTCGCGTATGTCCGCAAGCGGCTGGTTCGTGCTGTTAATAAAGGAGTTCGTCTTCGGGAAAAGCTTGTCTTCGATACACACTCCCGCGATGTCTCTTTGCTTAAGCTTCTTGACGAGCCTGCGGAAGTTGTTGAAATTGCCATAACCGGTATCGCCGTCGAGGAGAATCGGAATATCCACGGCGTCGCTCATGAACTCCATAACTTCCAACCTGCGTCCAGCTTGCTTCGTTGCTGTCGCGCACTCCCATAGCTGCCGATATCGTAAGCCCGCTTCCCCAAATCCCTTTGAAGCCCGCTTCCTGGACGATTTTCGCACTCATGCCATCATGCGCTTCGAGTATGAACCAAGCTGAGGTGATTTCAGCAGCGTTTTTAGTTGCGTCGTCTTTTTCATCGATGATTCTCCTACATATTGCCCACATGTTGGGAAAGCACGTCTATTACCTCATTTACGCTTGATGCCTTGTCCCGGAAACTATTCTTCAGGCCCGCTTCAACGGAGTGTTTGAACACTTCTGCGGTGGCAGTGGCCATTATAGGCTCGATTGCCAGCTCTTCCATTGTCCCGCAGACCTGGAGCATCTCATAGTACCTGCGCTCGCAAGCTACCGCATGTGTCTGTATCCAATTGGAGGCTATCTTGCCAAACGGCTTGGATTCCATGAACCCAACTATGTCCTTCCACAGCTCCTCCTCCAGGCCAGCTTTCTTGCCGGCAAGGAGCATCTCAGCAGCAGTGCTTCTGCGCCCTTGCTGAAAACGCTTCTTATCATCTTGAAAGTGGAGGCTTTGCCAATCTCCCTGCTGAAAAAAGAGGTGTTTAGCCCCAGTTCCTTAAGCTTGACCGCGTACTCTTCGCCCAAATCGCCGCCGAGTAGCACTTTGGTGGCAGCTCCGGTGGCCCCTATCGCGCCGAGGACTACGCCTTCCAGAAAGCCAGCCCCGGTTTTTTTGATGGTCTCCGATATCTCGATTTTTATTTTTGGGGAAGTGGAATTAAGGTCGAAATATACTTTTGAGGAAGACAGCAGCCCGGCGCAGTTTCGAGCAGCAGCCAGAGCAACGTCCATAGTGACGGTAGATATGATCAGCTCGGAATCACTAATGACATCTTCGAGTTTGCGAAACCTCACATCTACGCCATCGCTTCTGTGCTTCAGCGCCTTTAGGCCGTCCTCAGTATTGATCAGGATGTCGAAGGCCTCTATGCTTGCTCCATGTTCGGAGAGAGCTTTCGCAAATGCTGAAGCTGCCTCGCCGAAGCCTATGAAGCCAATCCTTTTCGGCAACAAGGGTACACCCCCCTAATCTGCTATTTACTTCAAACCCTTAAATAAGGAAGCCCTTTGGAAGCGGAACAAGCAGCAATTTTACGAACACCAGGTAGATAAGCCCGATAAGTATGCTGCCTACGATGACGGAGTTGATGGCCGACTTCACGGTCCTTTTCTGCTTATCCTGCATGATCCAGGAGAGCAGCGTAAATGCCAACACGCTTATTGAAATGAAACCAGTTACTCCGAGAAGCGCCACCCATACCACAAGGCATACCGCACCCAAAGCGACCATGTTCCTGTTCTTTATAGCGAACAGCTCTTTGAGCTCAGGCTTGGTGAACGCCTTGATCAACAAATCGCACAAAGAGCAAACATTACTATGAGTACGCTCTTGGGGAAGATCACATCCATGGGGGAGTTGATCTCCTTAAGCTGGGTCCAGAAGACAAGGCTTACAGCCCCCACGAAAATTGCGGCAATAAGGTCGATATTTCTCTTCTTATGCACCTGAAACCCTCCCCTTACCCCGTTTGGACAGGTAATTTGTGATTATTGGCCAGATAAGTGACAGGAGAGTAAGGGCTATCAGTATCAGGCTGATAGGCCTCTTGACGAAAATGTTGAAATAGCCGGCTGCCTGACCGATTAGGCTCGATCTGACGAAGCCTGCCTCGGCGATGGGGCCTAATATGAGGCCGAGCACCAGAGCGCCTGGAGCAAGTCCCATCTCCTTGAGGATGTATCCTAGGAGCCCGAACACAAGCATCACTATTACATCCATGCTGCTGTTCCTGACCGCATATGCTCCCACAATAGACAGTGCGACTATTGCCGGCGCCATGAAATTCGTCGGCACCTTGGAAACTCCTCTATACATTTGTATGCCTACGAGAAGCCCAATAACGCCCATCATTATTGTGGAAATGAGTATGGCGAACATGACCGCTAAACGATCTTGCCGTTTGAGGTGAACAGTTCAGCGCCGGGCCTTAGGCCGTGCAATAGCAAAGCCCCGTAGATGACAGCCGCGACCGTGGTGCCCGGAACGCCCAGTGTAAGCGTCGGTATTAGCCCGCCTCCGACTGTCGCGTTGTTCGCAGTCTCCGGTGCGACTACACCTTCAAGCAGCCCAGTTCCGAATTTTGCCGAGTCTTTTGAAGCCTTCTTCGCTTCGTTGTAGGCAATCATGTTGGCGATAGTGCCGCCTGCTCCCGGTAAAATGCCTACGATCAATCCTATTAGAGAAGAGCGCACCAGCGTAGCCCTAAGAGCAAGCGTCTCTTTGACCGCAGCCCAGATTGCGCCCTTTGGCTTCTTTACTTCGGAAATCTTGTACATGGAGCCGAAGGAGCTCATATAGTTCAGCGCCTCAGGGATGAAAAGAGGCCGATCATCGCCGATACAAGGTCAATGCCGCCCTGCATGTGGTAGTTATTGAAGCCAAACGCAGCTGCCCGCCCATTATGGTCATTCCTATGCAGCTGATAAGAAGCCCGAGCCCTCCCGCCATGAAAGTCTTTACCAACGAGCCCTCTCCTCCCATGCTGGCCATAACGGTAAGCCCAAATACGGCAAGCCAGAAGTATTCAGGGGGTCCGAAATTGAAGGATATGGCAGCAAGCGGGGGCGACTAATCAAAAGGGCCACCAGGCTCACGACGCCGCCTATTACGGAGCCGACTGTCGCGCCGACAATAGCCCTCATTCCCTCGCCTTTTACGCACATGGGGTAGCCATCAAAGCAGGTGGCTATGGAACCTGGAGTTCCCGGTGTGTTTATGAGGATGGCCGAGAAGCATCCGCCATATATTGCCGACATGTAAATAGCGCCAAGGACTGCCAGGCCTGTCACCGGTTCCATTCCGAAAGTCAGCGGGACCATTACGGCAACCGCCATTGTCGCAGTAAGCCCAGGTAATGCGCCAACTATCATCCCACCTATGGTCGCCAGCAGGATGTAAAGTTGAATTTGAGGAGTTAAAATTTCCAGAAGGCCTTCAAGAGCCCTCTTGCGTCCCTCGCAATCATTAATTAATCTTCATAGGAGCATTCAAATGGGGGGCTTTCGCCCCCCTTACGAAGCCTGTCCAGAAGCTATTTTGTGTAACCGAGGGTCTTAAGCAGGTTTGTGTAATAAACTGTCCTCTCCTGATCCAGCTTTCATATTCCTCGGGGCCCTTCCACAGGAGGTCGAAGCCCAGATCCGTCATGGTCTTAACAAATACCGGGTCTTCATTAGCCTTCTTGAAGGCCGCAGCAAGCTTGTTCACAATGTCCTTCGGAGTGCCGGGGGGCACCGCGACGCCTCTGTAGGAACCTTCAATGACGCCAGGGACACCAAGCTCTTTGAACGTAGGAGCATCCGGGAACACCGCAGAGCGCGTCTCTGCCGCTACTGCCAGTATCCTTATGTCTTTCTTGATACCAACTGCAGTCGTTGGATGTGCAACTATCGCCGATACATGACCACCAAGGATTGCGGGTTTTGTGTCGCCTGAACCTGCGAAAGGAACGTATGTTAGTTTTATTCCGGCTGCCTTCTTAAGCAACATTGTTGTAAAGTGGGTCGACGCCCAGCTGCCGCTGCCGCCTACCGTCACCATACCGGGATACTTCTTTGCAAAGTCGATCAGGTCCTGAAGAGTCTTGAAAGGGCTGTCCTTGCGAACGATCAGCGCGCGGGAGGTGAACTGGAAGAGTGCAACCCTCTGGATCTGGCTTGTCTCATAACCGCTGTTGCTCTGCATGGGCTGAAGCATTGTGTGCGGCTCGTTAACGCCTGCTATGATGTATCCGTCCGGCTTGGAGCGGACAAGCTCTGCCCAGCAAACAGCGCCGCCGCCGCCCGTCTTGTATGTCATTACGATAGGGACGCCTAACTCCTGCTCAAGGTACTTCTGCTGCATACGTGCAGTAATATCCGATTCGCCGCCTGCTGCGAAGGCAATCAGGTAGTTGATGGGCTGCGTAGGATACGCGCTCATTGCCGAACCCGCTAATACTACTGCCATTAGAATTGCCAGGCTCAGGATCGTCAACCTCTTGAACATGATCTGCTACCTCCCTTATTTTCATCGAGAATGATTTCGATCAATATTTATCGAAACTTATATATAAGTATACACGCAAAAATAAAATATTCCTTTCTAAAAACGAAAAAAGAGAATATATTTTTCTTCACAAAGTATTTGGATGCTGGGCATAGTTCCAGCCTGGGATACACGCCCGATAGCCTACATTCCATTAGTCAGAGTGGGGTAATATGATGAGCGCTGATATTTAGCCGTTGGCACTAGTACCTCAGAGTCACTTGCGCCTCGCGCACCTTCTTGATCGTATCCCATGATTTCTCCCTTAGCCTCTTGGCTACTTCCACATACAAGCTGTCGATTACACATAGCTGGGCTATACGCGAGCCCATGGCCTCGCTCCTGTACTCAACTTCCTTCGAGAATACCGTCAGCACAATATCGGCGACTTTGGTAATGGGAGACTTCTGGTATTGCGTGATGCAAATAGTTGTAGCACCGCTCTTCTTTGCCAATGATAATGCTTCAACGATATTCTTCGTGCTGCCGCTGTGGGAAATGCTCAACATTACTTAGACGGCTTCATCAAAGTCGCAGCTGCCAGCCTCATATAAGGATCCAGGTTGGAGCATGTGGGAATCCCCAGCCTTATGAATTTATGTTCTGCGTCTTTTGCTATGATCCCTGACCCGCCTTCACCCGAAAACACTATCCTTGTAGCATTTGCGATGGCTGTTGCCGCCTTGTCGAAGGCTACCTCGTCAATGATTTGAAGTGTATCCTCGATCGCGCTTATGGAGGAGGCGAACACTTTCTTCAAGACCGATCTCGGACTGTCGCCTTCGGAAAGGTCCTCATGTATATTGCTCAGTTCCGGCACCATCCCCTGGGCCGTCCTGATTTTAAAGTCCTGATAGCCCTCATACCCCAGTTGCCTGCAAATCTTATTACCGTAGTCTCGCTCACTTCGGCCCTCTCGGCAAGCTCCGTAATCGAAAGGTGTATGACTTCCCTTTCGTTATCCATGATGTAATTGGCGAGCCTTTTTCCTACCGGCTTCAGATTCTCATATTGGCGGAAAATCTGCGCTGAGGCCTAAATGTCAGGCATACAATCACCTCCAACGAATGGCCCTATCCGTCATACTAATGATGATAGCTCAAAATCCGATATTTCTTAAAGTAATTTTGATGAGCTCCTAAAGTGCGAAAGGCAACTAACTGGCAACAAGCCTGGCTCGTTTTTCATTTTCACAAAATGGCGACAGTTATTCGGAATCTTAAGCGGTTCGTTTGGTTGAGCCCTCTCCTATCTAGCATTAGGGCAAGCAATATGCTATCAATGTAGCATTATCGCAGGTTTGGCGTTCTTCAACACACTAGTTTTTTGAAAAGGGGCTCGGCACGATGGACAAGACCCGGTTTGAAGCCGCCCGTCAAGCATTCATTGACGGCAACCCCTCCATAAGCTGTATAGGCACTCTGGGTGAGAAGGCACTGCATGCCACTATCAAACTCTACCTGGAGCCCGATTTGACCAGGCATGAGAAGAAGCTTGGGGTCTTTTTTCGCAGACATATTCTCCGGCGATCACATCTATGAAATCCAGACGCGGCAATTCAACAAGCTGAGAGCAAAGCTTGTGGCCTTCCTTTCCGAACACAAGGTGACGATTGTCTATCCCTTGCCCGCGAAGAAGTGGCTGCTTTGGATCGACCCAGACAGGTGGGCAGGTCTCGAAGCCTCGCCTTTCCCCGAAGCATGGCAACATCTACGATGCTTTTTACGAGCTCTATCGGATCAAGCCCTTGCTTGCGCACCCGAACCTTTCTTTATGCATCATGCTTGTCGACCTTGAAGAGTACCGGCTCCTAAACGGTTGGAGCGATGACAGGAAGAAGAGTTACAGCAGGTGCGACCGACTTCCGCTCAGCCTGGAAACAGGAGCTCTTTATAGGAGGCCCTCGCCGATTATTCCTTGTTGGTGCCGGAAGATCTTCCTACCGACTTCACCAGCGCCGACTTCGCCAAAAGCGCCGCAATGAGCCTCAAGCGTGCCCAAACGGCCTTGAACGTCCTTAGTTTCCTGAAAATCATCCCTCGCCTTGCGGCAGAAAAGGAAGATCGTACCTATACAAATCGATCAGGGCTGATTTCCTCCCCCCCCCCCCCCCCCCCCCCCCCCCCCCTTTTCTATCAATTTTATAGTGCAGGATTATTAGCTCCATATACCTAAGTAAAAGAAAGTGGTTGACAGGCAAAAACTCAAAGGGGGAAATATTATGCGTGCAATGGCAAAGGGCTCATTATTTTTAGTCGTTATCGTGATGGTGGGGGCACTTCTAACCGGTTGTAAGACGACGTACTCCCATGATTTCATCGATAACCAGACCTTCCTGGATGATGAGGGGGTGCGTGGGTCACCGGTGGCTCCGATTATAGCTTCACCTCAGAAAGCGGCCTGCTTCTCGAAGATATGGCCCTTTCAGCCCCCCGTGGCGTTCAAAGGTGATTTCGAGTGCACTTTCGAGTTCGAAATCGAGCTGCCAAAATTCTTGAATACAAGGATTATGTGGGTACTTCACATTCTTCATGGTAGATGGCAATGTCAGCTCCATAGGCCAGCCACGCAGGCATTGTTACAGAGTACTTCGACCTTCTTACCGCAAGGCACAGCATTGGGCAAGGCGCAAATCCGCTAATATCTGGGATGACAGGTCCTGGGGCCCGGACGGCATGGAGGATGGCGTTAACGAATTCACTATAAGAAGGACAGGCAACGCTTTCAACGTGCTGATAAATGGGTTAAGCACCTGGAATTTCACAATGGAAAGCGGAAACCTGGCTGAATACTACAGGCCTTACCTGTATGTGCGCCACACGGGCTTCACCGCTGATGCCGGCTTCTATCTGAGGAGCGTCAAAGTGAAGTATGAGAAGGGCAACTCGATCTAGCTGCAATCAAACATAGAAGCTCACAGATGGGGAGGGCAGTAACCCCTTCCCCATTTATGCTTAAGTCTTTGGTCTGGATTTTCGCCACGGATTGTTTTGGCCGTCCTCAATGCAATATCCGCCGAAAAAGTAAGTTTGGGCTCCCTTTTGGATAACCTGGCATCTTTTTGCCCTTCCCTATTACTACATATCCAACTTTTTCAGCTGTTGCAGGAGTTATCCTTGCAATGCTGAAAGCATATCCCCTGAAAGTGGGGTGGGATGATGAGATCGTTCAGGATCGTTTTGGTAGTTATGCTTGCAATGGCATTAGCGCTGGCATGCGGTTGCGAAAACGCTTGTGTATGTCTACAGCTTTGAGCTTGAGGGTGACTTCGGCGAAGGGGCCGATGAGTGGTACTACGAGGGAGTGGGGCACGATTTCGTTGATAGCGGCGTCAGGTTGCATGATATGGTGATCGCCTGTCCTAACATGTTCTCCGGCGATTTCACCGTGACGATAGCATTCAATCTGAACCTGGACAGCAGTCATACGGCATTCTTCTCTTTTATACTTGCAGATAGCGTATTTTAAAAAGAAATCGGCCCCGGCAGTAATCACTTCGCGATCGAGTTTGACAACATCGCAGCTGAAACCGTCCACAGCAGAAAGTAATGCGATAAACAGATCATGATGCGTTTCCGAGCATGATTGTTCATATGAACTCCACGGGCCTTGTGCCGGGACTGGACCAGGACCGGGGCTAATACTATGGTTATCAGCTAAGGATGGCGATGGATGTCGATCACAATGGATTCAACTGTGATAGAAGGAGCTAAATATGACCCGTCTACGCCCTCGGTTGAGTTCTGCCCCAACATCCTCGCTCGAACACGGATTTCGAAGGGTTTGACAATTGCTAGTTGAGATAGAAAGCGTGAAGGTAGCGTATGACAAGGGCAGCAATATCTTGGCCAGGTAATGTAGGAGCAAAGACTTTCGGATTGGTGGAAACTAGCACATTTCTTATCGACAGATTGCGTCTAAGGCCCATAGTAACCAGAAATTCGAGGAAATATAGCTAGCGAATTGACGAACAGGGAGCATATTCTTACATGCCCCCTGTTCATCGTTTCTCGTCAGTTGACCAATAGCCGGCGGGATGAATAAAGTAATGCCGGCCTGGGAGCCGAATGCTTCCGCCGGTCCCCGTATGATTGGCTTTAGATCTTCTATACCTGTTCTTTCAGGAAATCCTCTGACGGACTCTATC
>CAWGMK010000010.1:0-508948 GCA_963823655.1 uncultured Bacillota bacterium | reverse complement strand
TCAATTCATGATTAATTGGACTTAGCCTTTATTCTTCACTGAAAACTATACATGGAGTACTCTTCTGGCTCTTTTGCAAACCTAGCCTTCGAAATTGTTCAACCAATATTATCGAGTATAAATGCCTTACTCTAATGTGAGGTAGAAGTACGTGCCCAGCTTATCAGTAAATAAGGCGGTTTTATCTCTCACGTGTATGATTATTATAATTTAAATGTTTATAGATTACTACAAGCTGGAAGGCCTTAAGATTACTTGAACAAGCAAGAGAATTATAGTCAATTGCAGCAAGCTGCTCCCCATCCCTCCAAGGAAGCCCGTTATTACCCTCCTCGTATTGTTCGACATAATCCCCCAGAAGCGCTGAAGGCTCCAGTCTATGCCCATCGGCACAACCAGAGCCAAGCAAATCGCCCAGTGCGGCCTAAACCCAGCAATGAACGCCACAATCGCAGTAAAATGCCCCAAATAACTCCCGAAGCATCTAGCGCAAATCGGCATCCTCCGGCCCGCGATCACCAGGCACCTCTCAGGAATCCTGTGGCACCTCATAACCCGCCAGATGAACGCCGATTTGTTTACTTCCATTTATATCCGCACTTCATGCACTCTTTGTGCTTGTTGTTCGCGTCAAGCAGCCCGCACAGAAGGCCCGGCCATCCCAATATCGCCGCTCCGCAGCACCCGCAGCCGTAGTCATAGCCCTTATTCGCCAAGGATACCGATGTGGAGCCGCACCTCGGGCACCGCACCGCATTCTCATCAATGACCTCGCCTTGGATAGGCTCAGTACTCATATCCATCTACTCCCATTCAATAGTCGATGGTGGCTTCATGGTGATGTCATACACCACGCTGTTCACGCCGTGCACCTCGTTCACTATCCTGGTCGATATCCTCTCCAGCACATCATAAGGGATCTTCGCCCAGTCCGCCGTCATGCCGTCATCGCTCACAACAGCCCTTATCGCCACCAGCTCCGAATAAGTGCGCTCATCTCCCATGACGCCAACCGACCTCACTCCGGGCAACACCGCAAACGACTGCCAGATCGCCCTGTCCAGCCCCGCCGCCTTTATCTCCTCGGTGACGACCGCGTCGGCATCCTGCAGCAGCTTCACCCTCTCCTCGGTGATGTCGCCGATTATCCTCACGGCCAGCCCCGGCCCCGGGAACGGCTGCCTCCACACGATCTCTCATTCAATCCCAGCGCCAGCGCCCATCCGCCTTACCTCGTCCTTGAACAGGTACCTCAGCGGCTCAATCAGCTTGAAGCCCAGCTTCTCCGGCAGGCCTCCCACATTGTGGTGGCTCTTAATCTTCGCCGCAGTCCCCGCGGTGTCCGGCGCCGTGCTCTCAATAACGTCCGGATACAGCGTCCCCTGCACCAGGTAGTCGATCTTCCCGAGCTTCGCCGCCTCTTCCTCGAATACCCTTATGAACTCCTCGCCGATGATCTTCCTCTTGCGCTCAGGATCCGCCACTCCTGCCAGCTTCCCCAGGAAGCGCTCCTTGGCATTCAACGACAATCAAATTCATGCGGAAGTGCTGCTTGAAGACCCGTTCTACCTGCTCTGCCTCGCCCTTCCTCAGAAGCCCGTGGTCCACGAACACGCAGACCAGGTTCTCGCCCACCGCCCTGTGCAGCAGCACCGCCGCCACCGACGAATCCACCCCGCCCGACAGCGCGCACAGCACCCTTCCCCCCGCCGTCCTGACCCTAATATCCTCCACGGCCTCCTCGATGAAGGAGCCCGGGGTCCAGTCGCCCTTAAGCCCGCATGCACCGAACAGGAAGTCGTTGATGATCTCCTGCCCCTTCGCCGTATGCTTCACCTCAGGATGGAACTGCAGCCCGTAAAGCTTCCTGCCCTCGTCCTCCATCGCAGCTATCGGCGTATTGTCCGACCAGGCAGACTTCCTGAAGCCGTCCGGCATCTTCACAACTGAGTCTCCGTGGCTCATCCACACCGTGCCAACATCGCCCAAGCCCTGAGAACAGGCAGGATTCGCCCTCCTTCATGAGCTCCGCCTTGCCGTACTCGCGCTTGTCCGCCCGCTCCACCTTGCCGCCCATGTGATAGGCCATCAGCTGCATGCCGTAGCATATGCCAAGCACGGGAATACCGAGCTCGAACAGCCTCTTGTCGATCTGCGGCGCCCTCTCCCCGTAAACGCTGGACGGCCCTCCCGAAAGGATGATACCCTTGGGGGCCATCCGCTCGACCTCTTCGGCCTTGATGTCATGCCTGACAATCTCGCAGTAGACGCTCGCTTCCCTCACGCGCCTTGCTATAAGCTTGCTGTACTGCGAGCCGAAATCCAGTATTATGACAAGTTCGTTGCCCTTCATGCCTTACTCCTTGCTTTCGCTGTTCCAGACATAGTCCTTCGGTATTCCGATATAGGGGAGGTTCCTGAAGTGCTGCGAGTAGTCGAGCCCGTATCCGACCACGAACTCATTTCCCACAGTAAAGCCGTTGTAGTCCGGCACAAGCTCAACCTTCCTGGTGGATGGCTTGTCCAGGAGCGTAATGATCTTCAATGATGCCGGCTTCTGCGCCAGGAAATAGGCCTTCAGGTATGACAGGGTGAGCCCCGTGTCGATTATATCCTCGATGAGAAGGACGTGCTTGCCCCCTATCGACGTATCGATGTCCTTGTCTATTCTCACAGTACCTGATGACTTCGTTGCATCTCCGTAGCTTGCCGCAGCTATAGTATCTATTACGATCGGTACGGTGATGTGCCTTACAAGATCGGAGAAGAAGACGGTAGCGCCTCTTAGCACGAAGACCGTGACGATCTCCTTGCCCTGGTAATCGGAGCTTATCTGCTTACCGAGCTCCTTTACCCTGCTTGCTATCTGCTCCTCGCTGTAAAGGATCTTCTTGATGTCATCATGTACGTTGTTCGAAATCCTTCCCATTACGCTCACCTTCCTAAACTTTAAGGCTCTTTATCGCCTTTCTTCCATTCAGTCTCAATTGCCACCGGCACCACGTCGAACTCATCCACATTGCTGCAATACGATACGTCCTCAGCCAAAGCCCTCTTTTGTGAGGTAGACTGCGTGGTCGCACTGCCTGATCGAGCCCGCCATGTCATGCTTGCATGCCCTGTAAGCCGTCAGGGCAAGCCAGCCCGGATCCGTCATCTCGAAGCCGGGCCCCTTGATCTTGTCGGCGATCATCCCGGCGCATATGGCATCCTCGGCCCCGAAGGCGCCGTCCTGCCCCGCGCACACCAGGATTACGTCCTTGCCCAATGCAATAAGGCGCTCTGCTACAGCGCTCGCGTTCAGCAAGCTTGCAGCATACAGCTCCAATGCGTCCGAATGGATCTCAAGCGCCTTTGTGCCGTTCGTCGTCGCCAGCACCAGGTCCCTGCCCGACACCCTCTCCTCGGTATATTCCAAAGGAGAATTGCCAAGGTCGAACCCCTCCGGCATAACGCCCATGCGCTCCCCGCAAAGGAGCACATCCCCCAGCTCAAGCGCCAGCTGCCTTGCCGCTTCCACTCCAGCTGCCGGATATATGGCGCGGGCGCCCGAAGCGAGCGCCCTTGCTATCGTGCTCGTTGCCCTGAGCACGTCTATTACGACCACAATCGATTCCGATCGCTTAAGCGTAGTTGCGGAATTGATGGTAAGCGCCACATCGAGCATTGCGGCCCCTCCGCTCACCTGGACCCACCGCCTTCGATCTGCTTAAGAAGGCTGCTATCGCCTCTTCGTCCGCCTCCCAGTACGGCCCGCTGAAGTTGCCGGGAAGCGTCTTTGTGTCTATGTTCGAAGGGCCGATCTTGAGCGCCCTGATGCCAATCGCCGCATATTCGTACAGGTTCATGTCGTTTTGCACATATTTGTCCATTATCGCCCTGAACTCGCCGATCTTGCCCAATGTGCTCAGCTTGATCGTGGATTTTGCCAGCGCCAGCACGAAATCCTGCTGCCTTGATACCCTTGCTATATCGCCCAAGGCATCCTGCCTGTACCTAACATAGGCAAGCGACGTCTTGCCGTCTAGAACCTGCTTTCCCGGCTGCAGGTCGAGGCTGTATCCGCCCGCCCTGTCCACATACCACATGCGCTTCTCGACGTCCACTTCGATGCCGCCCAAAGCGTCCACGAAGCCCACGAAAGCGTCGAAATCGACCCTCACCCATCTGTCCACTTCAAGGTCCGCCAGGCTCTTCACGCCCTCGATCAGCTCATCCGGCGGAAGGCCCTTGTAGAGCGAGTTGAACCTCACCCTGCTGTAGTTGCCGTTCACCTGCACAAGCGTGTCCCTCGGTATGGACATCACGGTGGCCATCTGGCCCTTCCTGGGCATTATAAGGAGCATTACGGTGTCGGCCCTGCCAACGCTCACCTCGGCCCTTGTAGCGTGCCCCACGTAGTCCACATCGGTGCCAACCACAAGTAGCGTGAACACCCCGTCCTCTCCCCAGGGCAGCCTTGAAGGCAGCACCAGGAAGAAGTAGGCGCCTATCAGAAGCCCGAAAGATGCGATAACGCTAAGCACAACGGCTGCAGTAAACCAGCCGCCCCTTTTACGAGCGCTTGCCTTGCCGCCGCGATCTCTCCCGCTATCCCTGCCGCGCCTTAGGCCGCCGGCCGGTTCATCCTGTACTTCTGGCTCTTCGGGCTCTTCGATCTGCTCAATCAGGAGGCCATCTTCGGCCTCCATTTCCTCATATTCCATTCCGTCTTCGTAATTCTTCTGCTCATCCATGAAGCTTTATCATCCATCCTTGATAAGTTAGATCGCCTTCCACGAGGGGTCGGCGTTCGCGTCCAGCTCTGAGTACTGCCCAGCCCTGAGCCTGAAGAAGCCCGCCGAGGCGATCATGGCCGCGTTGTCGGTGCAGTACACCGCCTCAGGTATTATAAGCTCTGAATGGGTCTCTTCGCAAAGGGACTTACAGCGATCCCTCAATGCCTTATTGGACGCCACGCCCCCTGAGACTGCAAGCCTGTTCAGGCCCGTAATCCTCAGCGCCTCGCCCGCCCTTTCGGCAAGGGCCTCAACTACTGCCTTCTGGAAGCTCGCAGCTATGTCCGCCCTCCGCTTGTCATCCGTAGCAGCCTGCGCAAGCCTGACAGCTGCAGTCTTAAGCCCCGAGAAGCTAATATCGAGCGGATTGTCCCTGACTACAACTTTTGTGAACTTCACGGCATCCGGGTCCCCGCCTCTAGCGAGCCTCTCCAGGTTCGGCCCGCCCGGGTACGGAAGCCCTAAGGACCTCGCCACCTTGTCGAAGGCCTCACCGGCAGCATCATCTCTTGTGCGGCTCAGGCGCTTGTAAACCCCATGAGCCTCGATGACCGTAAGGTCGGTATGCCCGCCGGATACCGTAAGGCATAGAAATGGCGGCTCAAGCTCCGGCCTTCCCAGGAAGTTCGCATATATGTGCCCCTCAATGTGGTTGACGCCAACGAAAGGGACCCCTGCCGACCATGACAGGGCCTTGGCAAATGACAGGCCTACCAAAAGCGCCCCGACAAGCCCCGGGCCTGCGGTCGCCGCAATGCCCCAAAGCTCGGAAGGTTTAACTCCTCCCAGCGCCTCCTCGACCACGGGCACTATCGCCTCCACATGCCTTCTGGAAGCAATCTCCGGCACTACGCCGCCGTAGCGCCTGTGCTCCTCCATCTGGGACGCTATAATGCATGACCTGACGATCCTGCCGCCTTCAACTAGAGATGCGGAGGTCTCATCACAGCTGCTCTCTATTCCCAATACGAGCTTTCCCTCATCCATCAATGCCCTTTAGTCCCCCGATCCGCCAGTTCCACATTATCGCCGCGTCCTCGCCGTTGTCCTCGTAGTAGCCGGGCCTGATGCCAGCAGTTGAAAAGCCCAATTTCTCGTACAGCTTCCTCGCCTTCAGGTTCGACACCCTTACCTCAAGCGTCATCGCTCTCGCGCCCTCTTCGGCGGCCAGCAGCATTAGCTTCTCCATCAGGTGCCTTCCGTAGCCGAGGCCCCTTCTATCGGGCCTTATTGCGATATTGGTCACATGGGCCTCCTCGAAGACCCTCCAATACCCCGCATACCCCACCACTTCCTCGCCCTCGAGGGCGATTATGTAGCGCGCGCGAGGGTTGTAGAGCTCGGCATCGAAAGATTCCCTGCTCCAGGGGCTGGCAAAGCTCTGCGCCTCTATTTGCGAGACCGCCTCCACGTGGTGGGTTGACATCATCTCGAAGCTAAGCAGTGCAAGCACACCCCTCTGCTTTGATCTCGGCGCCTGAATGCTTTATATAGTAGGGCATAAGGGCCGCAGGCGTCACGGCAAGGCCCGCCTCAAAGGCTTTTAGCCCGCACATCGCCACTTTCGAAGGCCTTATTACCGCATCCTCAACTGACGGCATCGCGGCAAGCGAGCCCAGCTCCGCTGCCAGTTTGGCTCCGTATGCCAGTACGCCATCGCCCCTTAGATGATGCCTCCTGCCCGAGCTCTTGATCTCGCCGATTACCTCATCCACCGTCATCACGCTTGGCTCTTTCGTGCGCTGCGGCATACCGCCCGTGCCGATGTAGCTTGCGCAATAGCAGTTCTCATGCCTTGCGTCTATCATAGCGTAAGCAAGCTCGCCTTCGGGTAAGCCGAAGCAGAGCGCGTCGAGCCCGATGACAGGCGCTACAACAAGCCCTGAGCCATTGCGATCGCCTTGGCGCTGGAGACTCCGATCCTTATGCCCGTAAAGGAGCCGGGCCCCACGCAACATGCGATAAGGCCTATGTCTGAAGGTTCAAGCGATGCGTCCTTCATGACCGTGGAAAGGGAGCTCATCAGCCTTTCGGAGTGCGTCCTTTTCACGGAGAGCATGTACTCGGCGACGAGCCTCTCGCCGTCGAGCACCGCAACTCCGCCCGTCATGCAGGTGGTATCAAGCGCGATTGTGATCATCTATCCTCCAGGCCTGAGGCCAGATCCTCAGGCAGCTCGATCTCAATAAATCTTGAATTCTCATCCTCATCTTTACCAGGCCCGATGCTCACCACCACAGCGCCCTCATGTATCTCGGGCTCGATCGGGTCGGGCCATTCGACGACCGCCACGCCGTCTGCTGCGAAGTACTCCATAAGCCCGCTGTCCTCAGCTTCTGCCAGGTCCTTCACCCTGTACAGGTCCATATGGTACATCCGCCTGCCGTTTCTGTGCTCGTGTACCAGCGTGAAAGTCGGGCTTGAGACGTCCGCGGGATCGAAGCCGAGCCCCTTGGCAAGGCCTCTTGTAAAGCAAGTCTTGCCCGCTCCTATGTCGCCCTTCAAAAGGACCGTACTGCCATCAGGAAGAAGGCGGCCGAGCTTTTCGCCCAGCCGCTCGGTATCTTCCTCGCAGCAGCTTGTAAACTTAAGCGCTCGCACTTCTACTTCGTCCTGTCCGCAAACCAGAAGGGAGCTGCGGCGTACATCTTCATCATGGTGACTAGCGCCCTCTCATCTATGTTGAAGCACGGATGGTGGGCGTCGTTCCAGTACGCATTGCCCTCGTTGGCGGAACCTATGAACATGAAGGTGCCGGGCACTTTGCCGAGGAAATAGGCGAAGTCCTCGCCGCCCATTGTGGGCTTCGCCACCATGACATTTTCGTCTCCGAGCATCATCTTGGCAAGCCCCGTCATCTTCTCGGTTATATCGCGGTCGTTGATCACAGGAGGGTAATACCTTGTAAACTCAACTTCTGCCTTCGCCCCCATGGCGCTGGCGATCCCTGGGACCATATCTTTGAGCGCCTGCTTCACCATGACCTCGACTCCGCGGTCGAATGTCCTGATAGTGCCCTCCATGACGCAGGTGTCGGCGATGACATTGTGCCTGTAGCCCGCCCTCACTGTGCCGATAGTCAGCACGCAGGGGACTCCCGGCTCGACCTTCCTTGAGACTATGGTCTGAAGGGCGTCGATGATGTTCGCCATGATCGGCACCGTGTCGATTGCGGTATGGGGTGCTGCGGCGTGGCCGCCGACTCCCTGAATGGAGATCCTGAAGTCAGAAGGGGATGCGAACATCGGCCCGCTGACAAGGGCCACCTGACCCGGGCTTGTAATCGCCCCACATATGGCCGCCCAGCACTATGTCGACGCCGTCCATCGCGCCCTGCTCCGTCATGGGAAGCGCCCCTCCCGGGCCCTCCTCTGCGGGCTGGAATATGAACTTCACTGTGCCGGGAAGCTCGGACCTGAGGCCTGCCAAAAGCTTTGCCGCAGCAAGGAGCCCTGCCGTATGGCCGTCATGCCCGCAGCCGTGCATCCAGCCCTCGCGCTCTGAGGCGAAGGCAAGCCCCGTCTTCTCTAATATCGGAAGCCCGTCCATGTCCGCCCTTATTGCAATCGTCGGCCCCGGCAATGCGCCCTTGAGCACGCCTATTACGCCGGTCACCGCAACTTCGGTGCGAACTTCGTCGAGGCCGAGCTTTCTTAAGTAGTCCGCAACCAGGGCGGACGTCTTGAACTCCTTGAAGCCCTCCTCGGGCCACTTATGAAGGGTCCTTCTTATCTCTATCGCTTCCTGGAACAGCTTGCCGCTCTCCTGGGCGATCCTCTCATATATGCTCAACATGCTCTATACCTCTCCTCCGGTTCTTGTAAGCTCGAAACCGGGCCTGAACTGCCCGACGATATCGCCTTTATTGTTCTTGACGTCCTTTTCGGGCTTCATCTTGGAGCCCTCGTCCGGCATTACGCCAAACTGCCTCAGGCAGCTGGTGACCGAGGTGTGGTAAGCCCTCTCGTTGCCGTCGTCGATTTTAAGCGCAAAGCCTATGCCCTTGTCGGCAAGGCCTACGCAAAAGGCCCCCTCGGCCCCGTTCTTGGCGAAAAGCCTGCCGGTATGAGCCTGCATGAGCAATGTTGCGAAGCCGTGGGTGCCCGCTATCATCTCGGGGTGCGCCATCATGGCGGCCGTTACCCTCTTCGCCGCCTCCCTGTACTTTTCAGGCAAGCGATTCTGGCTTGGAAAGCCTCGCATAAGCATAGGCCATCGCCCATAAAGGCAGGTAGAATGACGATACGCTGCAGCCTTCGACGCCTATTGGAATCTGCTCCTTGGGAAGCCCCGTGAAATCGGCGACTATCTCGTGGGCCGCCATCTGCACTGGGTGGTCGGGTTTGAAATATGTATCCATGTCCCAGCCCATCTGCTTGCACAATATGAGCATGCCGGCGTGCTTGCCGGAGCAGTTGTGATGCAGCGGGGTGGGCTTCTCTGATTTCCTGATTATATCCTCTGCAGCGTACTTGTCGAATGGCAGGTGCGTGCCCGTGCTGACGCACGATTCCGGAATCCCTGCCTTCTTGAGGATGGACCTTACGGCATCAACATGCATCTGCTCGCCGTAGTGCGAGGAGCATATGACTGCAAGCTCTTTTTCAGTGAGCCCGTACTTGTCTACCGCGCCCGATATTACGGGCAGTATTGCCTGCACAGGCTTCGCCGACGATCTCCAGTAGGTCCACTTCGTTTCGTCGCCCGCCTTGGCAAGCACTTTCCCGTCGGAATCCACAAATACCGCGTTTCCCATGTGTACGCTTTCCAGGTTTCCTCCCCTGAGGATCTCCACTAAAGGAACTGACATCAAATTACCTCCCGATCTGAACATCCCTTGTTATCTCTATATATGGCAGCCTTTCGGCCGCATCTATCCTGTCTGCCGCATTCTGGGCCATTTCCATGGCCTCCGGTATCCTGTCCGCGATGTCGCCCGCCAGGATGGACTCCCCGCCCGCCTTGGCAGCGAGGTCCCCCGCAAGGGAGTGTATGAAGCACGCGGCCGACAGCGCGGAGTAAGCGTCGGCGCCGCGGGCGGCGATCGCGCCTACCAGCCCTGCCAGCACGTCGCCTGAGCCGGGTGTCGCCATCGCGCTGTTTCCGGCGTTGACTATCCTGAAGTTGCCCTTGCGGTTCGCCACCACCGTGCCGGGGCCCTTGTGGGCCACACAGGCATGGAATTTCTCGGCGCAGTCGATAGCGTCTACGACCCTGTCATTGGTTATGCCCTCATACCTCATCATTTGCTTGAGCTCCCCCGGATGCGGGGTCAGCATAAGCTCGCCTTCGAAAAGGCTGACAAGGTCGCCATACTCTTCAACGAGCCACAGGGCATCGGCATCCAGCACGAGCTTTTTCGGATTTAAGTCGATGACAGTCTTCAAAATATCTTTCGCCCCGAACCCCCTGCCGATTCCCGGTCCTATGACAATTGCATCCTTCTCCTCAAGCACTTCCCACGCATCGCCCTCAAGCTTGCCTGAGAACCAGCCGTCCTTGGAGGGCAGCGGCCTTATCATAGCCTCCGAGGCCATACCCGATGCCATTATCCCGTTATAGGCCGCCTGGGGCACGAACAGCTCGCACAGGCCGACCCCGCCTTTAAGCGCGCCCTTCGCGCACAATGCGGCGGCTCCCGGCATGTTTACGCTGCCCGCGATTATGCCCACCCTGCCCAGATCACCCTTATGGAACCAACTCTGGCGCCTGGGGATCAGGGAGCCTGCGAGCTTAATGTCCAGCAGCTCCCCCTTCAGGCCATTAAGCAGCTTGTCGGGCAGACCTATGCGGGATAGGAACAACTTCCCCGCCAAAGATGCGGTCGGCTCAGCTAAAAGGCCCTGTTTGAGGGCGCAGAAAGTAATCGTAGCATCCGCCTTCACCGAAAGCTCCGGCGCTGAGCCGTCGTCTGAAGAGCAGCCGGAAGGTATGTCGAGGGAGAGCACCTTCTTGCCGCTTGAGTTGATGACCCTTATGCAGTCGGCAACAAAGCCCTGCGGCTCGCCCTTAATCCCTGTGCCCAGCAGTGCGTCGATCACCAGGCAGGATTTGGATACGGCCAGATAGGCGTCCATAATCTTGTCAACCCCGTCTATGTCGATTACTTTCATGCGTTCCGACACTTTGTACGGGTAGCCAAGGGCCTCGAGGTTCGCCCCTATCTCCGCGGGGATCGACTTTGTATTACTCGGGCATAATAGCACGAGGTTTACGAAAAATCCCGCACTTAAAAGGTGCCTTGCCGCGACAATGCCGTCGCCGCCGTTCCTGCCGCCCCCGCAGAAGATCGTTATATCCCCTTCGGAATCGATCATCTCGCGGGCAAGGCACGCTGAGGCGAAACCGGCGTTTTCCATGAGCGTCCTGCCGTCGAGAGAATAGTGCAGTCCGGCTAGCATGTCGATGTCCATGCTTCCTCTAGTGTCGGTTATCTTAATCGACATCTTCGGCCACGGCCATAGCGAAAGCCACGGCGTACTCCTTTCCGTGGGAGATGGATATCATGACGGTAGCGGCGCAGATCTCGCGAGCCCTCTGCAGTGCCTTGCCGAAAAGCCTAACGAAGGGCTTTCCGCCCTCGCCCGACGCGATCTCGATGTCCCTGAAAGGCATCTTGTCCATGCCGGCACCAAGGCTCTTCATGACGGCCTCCTTGGCTGTGAAGCGGGAGGCGAGGTATTCTGCACAACCGGCGCCTTTCAAGGCTGCTTCTGCCATCTCTGAAGGCGTCAGGTAGCGCTGGGCAGCCCCTTTGGGAAGGGCTGCCGCATGCGCGTCGAAGCGCGCCACCTTCTCTATATCGGTGCCTATGCCGAGGATCCTCACGTGTGCTTACTCTACCGTAACGCTCTTCGCAAGGTTTCTGGGCTTGTCGACGTCATTGCCCCTTATTACCGCCATGTGGTAGGCGAAAAGCTGAAGCGGGACGACGGCAAGTATGGGTATTAGCTCGGGGACCGTATTGGGTATGTAGATTACGTGGTCCACATGCCTTTCTATCTCGGCGTCGCCGTCCGGCGCAAGCGCCACGACCATTGCGTCCCTGGCCTTTACCTCCTGGATGTTGGAGAGCATCTTCTCCCTCAATGTGGACTGCGTGACAAGTGCCACGACGAGCGTGCCTTCGGTGACCAGCGCCAGGGTGCCGTGCTTCAGCTCCCCTGCGGCATAGGCCTCGGCGTGCACGTATGAGATCTCCTTGAGCTTTAGCGCCCCTTCCAGGGACGTTGCGAAATCGAGGCCCCTTCCGATGAAGAACGCGTGCTCCATGTCCTTGTGCTTCTCGGCGAAACCTTCGATCCAGGCTTCGTTTCTTTGGAATATGGACTCCATCTTGCCGGACAGCTCCTTGAGCTCGCGAGCAATGGTTGCAACCTTCTCGCGGTCAATGCAGCCGCGCCTTTGGGCGAGGTCCAGCCCTAACAGGCAAAGGGCCTCAAGCTGGGTGACATATGCCTTGGTGGAGGCGACGGCGATCTCGGGGCCGGCGTATGTGTACATGACCATGTCCGCCTCGCGCGATACCGAGGAGCCAACTACATTTGTAATGGCGATTACTTTGCAGCCGTGGGCCTTGGCCTCCCTCATTGCGGCGAGCGTGTCGGCGGTCTCGCCCGACTGGCTCACCGCGACGACCAGCGTCTCGGGGCCGATGAGAGGGCTTGAGTACCTGAACTCGGAGCCCACCTCAACGGATGCGGGAAGGTTCGCCAGCTTCTCGAAGTAGTAGCGGCCGACCTGGCAGGCGTATGAGGCGGTGCCGCAGGCAATTAGCTGCACGCGCTTGAGCTGCCTCAAATAGTCGTCGGAGAGGCTTATCTCCTGGATGTTCACATATTTCCCGTCGGGGGTGATCCTCCCCGACAGAGTCTCCCTGATGGCCCTGGGCTGCTCATGGATCTCCTTGAGCATGAAGTGCTTGTAGCCGCCCTTTTCGGCAGCTTCCAGGTTCCAGGTGACCGTCATCGACTTCTTCTCCACTATGCTGCCGTCGATCTTCGTGAACTTGATCGCATCGCGGGTGAGCTCAACTACCTCCCCGTCCTCCATGACGAAGATCTCCCTTGTGTATGGAAGAAGGGCCGGTATGTCGGAGGCCAGGTAATTCTCGCCCTTGCCCTTGCCGGCGATAAGCGGGGAATCCTTCTTCGCTGCGACCAGCTTGCCGGGCTCGCGCCTGCTCATGACCACAACGGCGTAGGAGCCGCGCACGATCTTCAAGGATGCCCTTACGGCATCGGCGAGGTCGTCCTCGTAATTTGATTCTATAAGGTGGGCGAGCACTTCGGTGTCGGTCTCCGATACCATCACATGACCGTCCGCTAAAAGTTGCGACTTCACTTCGGAGTAGTTCTCGAATATGCCGTTGTGCACGAGGATTATGTCCCCGGTGCAGTCGGTGTGGGGGTGCGCGTTGAGATCGGACGGCCTGCCGTGGGTGGCCCACCTGGTGTGGCCCATGCCGAAGCTTCCCTTGGGCATCTCGTCTTTGATCGCCTCTTCCAGCTTTACGAGCCTTCCCATGCTCTTCCTGAGCACGGTCTGGTCCCCGTCGCAGATGGCGATGCCGGCCGAATCATACCCTCTGTACTCGAGCCTCTTCAACCCGTCCAGTATGATGGGCGCCGCCTGTTTCTCCCCTACATAACCAACTATTCCGCACATTTCGCAAACCTCCTAAAAAGTCATGACAGGCGCTCGGATACGATGTTCGCGACCCTATCGAGGATCCTGCCGACCGACGATGCTTCTGCGGCTTCTACCATGACGCGCACGACCGGCTCGGTGCCGGAAGCCCTTACGAATACCCTGCCGCGGCCTTTAAGCTCGAATTCGGCCTCGGCAACCGCATCCCAGATGGCGCTATCGCCTGCCAGATCGCCCTTCCTGGACACCTTGACCGCCTTTTGCCCCTGCGGATATTTCCTCATCGAGGCTGCCAGCTCCGATGTCTTCTTTGCCGATTTCCGGACTAGAGAGGCGAGCCTTACCGCTGTAAGAAGGCCGTCTCCTGTGGTCGAGCTGTCCAGCAACAAGATGTGGCCGGATTGCTCCCCTCCCAGGTTTAGGCCCTTCTGCCTCATCAGCTCGAGCACGTACCTGTCGCCGTTATCGGCGGTAAGCTGCTTGAGCCCCAGCTTGTTGAGCCCTTCCGCAAGGCCCATGTTGCTGTATGCGGTAGCGACGATGCAATCGCCGCCTAAGATACCCTCTTCCTTCATGGAGGAGGCCAGCATGCACATCTCGAAGTCGCCGTCCAGCACATTGCCCAGCTCGTCTGCCATTATGCAGCGGTCGGCGTCGCCGTCGAAGGCAAATCCGATGTCGCAGCCGAGCTTCTTGGTGGTCTCGGCCATGCTCTCAGGCTTCGTCGCGCCGCAGCTGTCGTTTATATTCACCCCGTCCGGCCGGTCGAAGATTGTGATTACTTCTGCGCCAAGCCTTCTGAATGCGCTCGGAGCCAGGGCGAAGGCCGCGCCGTTGGAGCAGTCGAGAAGCACTTTCAGGCCCTTCAGGCTCCCCTTGCAAGAGCTAACGATGAAGTCCTCGTAAGCCGCCTGCGCCTCGGAGAAATCCGCGACCTGGCCGATCTTGCCGGGGCCCGCGCAGACTGGGGTTGCGCCGGACAGCATCCGCTCAAGCTCCGCTTCGATTAGATCCTCCGTTGCGTCCGGCAGCTTGTAGCCGTCGGGGCCGAAGAACTTTATGCCGTTGTACTCGTACGGGTTGTGGGATGCAGAGATCACAATGCCTGCCGCTGCACCTTTTGCCATCGCCATGTAGGCGACGCCAGGCGTTGGTATTACGCCCGCCAGGAGCGCGTCCGCACCCTGGGCAGTGAGCCCTGCCGCGGCGGCAGAAGAGAGCATTCCGGACGACATCCTCGTGTCCATGCCGATTACGACTTCCCTGCCGGACGCCTCAAGCACCTTAGCGCCTGCAGCTGCCGCAATCATCGCCAGCTGGGGAGTCAGGTCCCCTCCGGCTATGCCTCTTATGCCGTCCGTTCCGAAATATCTGCCCAATGGTTTCCCTCCCGGAA
The DNA here is from genome assembly GCA_963823655.1 of uncultured Bacillota bacterium. Taxonomy (GTDB): domain Bacteria; phylum Bacillota; class DTU025; order DTU025; family MWDF01; genus MWDF01. Next base: position 494,125 of record CAWGMK010000010.1, on the reverse strand, counting down.
TGTTCTGCCCTGTTTGAATGCGCCAATCTGAATTGATCGCGCATGCCATTTGCCTGATTGCGCGGGCCTTTAAGATCACGCAGGCCTACTTTATCGCCCCTGAGTCCTTCAGCTTCTTCTGTATAGCCGAAAGAATCAAAGCAGCAGTCGCCTGGTTGGTGGCCAAAGGCACGTTGTGCACGTCAGAGACCCTTAGAAGCGCTGCTATGTCCGGCTCGTGCGGCTGGGCCGTGAGCGGATCCCTCATGAAGAGGACCGCATCCACTTCACCGCTTGCGATCATCGCGCCTATCTGCAGGTCCCCGCCGTACGGCCCCGAGAGCATCCTTCTGGATCTTAAGGCCCGTATGCTCTGTTATTAGCTTTCCGGTGGTGCCGGTAGCTATCAGCTCGCACTGCGAAAGCAGGCCGATGTTGGCCTGGCAGAAGGCGACCATATCGGCCTTCTTTGCGTCGTGGGCAATCAAGGCTATGCGCATTTTTCCCCTCCTTGGGGTTAAATAGTCCCTCAGCTGTTGGATTAGGCCGTTTTGGCCGGCATTATGAACCAGCAGGCGAGGTAACCCAGAAGGCCCCAGCCGGCGGTAAATACTATCCCTAAGGCGAACAATACCCTGATGACGGTCGGATCGGTGCCGAGGTATTCGGCAATTCCGGAGCAGACTCCGGCAAGGATCTTGTTGTTGCTGTTTCTAGTAAGCTTCTTCTCCATGATGCTTCCTCCAATCGCCTTTTTGTGGCTAGGCCTCAGGCATTATGATCCAGCATGCGATGTATGCGAGTATGCCGGCTCCAGCTCCGAATGCCAAGCAGCACCCAGACGATCCTCACAATTGTCGGATCAACGCCGAAATAGTCCGCGACTCCTGAGCACACCCCGCCGATCATCTTGTTCGTCTTGTTCCTTACGAGCTTTTTGCCTTCCATGCTATATCCCTCCTAATTCGCCTGCGGCATTATAAGCCAGCAGATGATGTACGCCCAGAAACCCGCGCCCGCGAAAAGGATTGCGAAAGCCCACAACAACCTGATTATCGTCGGGTCTATGCCGAGGTATTCGGCAAGGCCCGCGCATACGCCCGCGACCATCTTGTTGCTCCGGAACGGTAAAGCCTTCTTGCTTCCACCTGGTCAGCACTGCCTTTCTATTCAGCAAGCGCGATAACGCGCTTGACTTTGGTGTCGAAAAACCTCAGGGAATGGGCCGGCTTTATCAGAAGCGCGGTGTCCGCGCCGCGGCCCGAGCCTCCAATTGATATAACGTCGGGACCGAACGGAATGAGGCCTGAATCCAGGGCCATTACGGAAATTTCCACGGCCACCTTCGCGCCCTGACCGAACAGCTTAAGCGCGTTGGCCACCATAGCAAGCGGATAGCCGCCCTTCCACATGGTGCTCATGGACCTCTCCACGCCGCCGAAAAGATGCGTCGTGGTCAATACGGAGAAGCCCTCGTCTGCCAGCTTCTTTCTCATCTCGGCCGGCATCTCGTCCACGCCGTCGCCTGCGAATCCCACCGCATGGGTTACGCAAACGAGCTTGGGCAGGTCTCCTCCGGCGTTGACTTCCCTTAACGCCGTCAGAAGCTGCAGCGCCGTCTCGCCGCTGTTGGAGGCGACGACTATGTGGGATATGCCCAGATCCTTCGCGGCGACTGCCGCCTGCATCAGGGTCCTCAAAGTCTTCTGGCGCTTAGAATCCATCGCTTCCATGCACATTTCCTCCGTTCGGGGATTCCTCTACAAATTACATTTTACTTCAATAGGGGCACATCGTTCCACATAATCCCTATTGTAGCTAAAGGGTAAGGCCGGGCACTTTGATCTGCCCGGCCTCATCTTCAAAGAGCCGTGTCCCATTCCGTCTCCTGAAGCTATTCCTCTGAAGTGACGACCGTGGAGCCGTTTCTGGTCTCCAGCTCGACGTCGGCCCGCACCTTGGCCTCGGCGTAGCCCTTGCTTCGCCAAGTGCCGCTCTTGTGCATCGAATATACCGACGTCTCCTGTACGGTCTCCAGGCCCTCTATTCCCATCTTCAGCGAGCCGTTCCTGCTTGATGCCTGAATCTGCATGGGAACGGACTTCAGCTGGTCGATTACTACTTTCACAGTGCCGTTGTTGCTGTTTAGGCGCACGTTGCCGCCGGCTAAGATGAGCCCTGCCCTTATGCCGCCGTTGACAGTAGTTGCGTTGGCGTCCTTGAAAGTGCCGGCAAGCCTTACTGCCCCGTTCACGGTCTGCGAATCCAGGCGGTCGATCGTACACTCGAGCGTCGATACTCCGCCGTTTACCGTCTTTAGAGTTGCGGATTTGGCCGTGACGCCCTCAAGCTTCACCGAGCCGTTTACGGACTGCGCGGCGATGTCGAAGTTTAGATGCTTCGGCAGCATGACCTCGACTGCCATTACGTTTACATCCCTGCTGTCCAAAGACCTCACCTTAAGCCCGTTTTTGGGGTCGAAGAACACTTCGATGTGCTTGCTTGCGATCTTCTGCACTTCTTCGCGCGGCGCATTCTTCACATATATCTTGGACGCCACCTTTATGTCGGTCCCCTCCTCATTGGGATAGAACCTGGCGGTGCCGTTCGTAAGTGTCACACTTATCGGAAGCCTGTCGCTTACCTCCGCAGTGCCCATCTTGAAGGAGGGCGTGGCGCTTATGCCGCCGATGTCGGATATGCCCCAGGATTTGAGCATCTCTGTAAGCGTCGACTTCTTGCCGTCCTTGGTTATGGTGACGCTGTCCAGCGCCTTTTGCACCTTCTCGGGTATGTCGCTGACGAGATCTTCCAGCTCGACAGCCATGTCCGATAGCCTGTCTTCCAGGCCGTTGCCGATTTCCAGCTTCGCCTTCAGCCTTGCCTTCGGCTTCTCCTCTTTGGCGCCCGCTCCGGCGGCGCCTTCAGCAGTGCTTTCAGCGGTACCCGCTTTAGATGCATCTGCCGGGTCTTCTGCTCCTGCTCTTCCTGCTTTGTGAATGCGTCCTGCTCAAGCGCCTCGAGAAGCTCGTCTGCCTCCTCGGCCGTTACCTTACCCTCTGCAAGGAGGTTCAGGATCAATTTCCTCTCATCAGACATGACTTTTCCCTCCGCTATCTCAACTTGAGCCTTTTAATGGCCTCTTCGGCAGAGATCTCGCCCTTCTTGAGCGATTCCAAGACTTCCTTCTTCTTGGCGGACGTCCCCTCCTTGTCGGAGGAGGGCTCCTGCTCGACATTGTAGCCGAGCGCAGTTATCGTCTGGTCGAGCCTGCTTCTTACCGCCGGGTAAGAGATGCCAAGCTCCCTCTCAACTTCCTTGATGTTGCCCCTGTTTTTGAGGAACACCTCGGCGAAAACTTTGAGTTCGGGAGGGAGCTGGCAGAACTTGCATACTGTGAAATGCCCCTCGATATTTGTGCCACATGATGTGCACGAAAGCCTGGTTATCTCCAATTGGCCCCCGCAGATCGGACACTTGCCGATTGCCTCTCTTGCTGCCATACCGATCACCTTCCTAAAGGACCACTTCGAAGACTGCCTCGTCGGCCACGGAGGTCCTGACAAGTACCATGAGCTTCCTGTCAGCGCCCGATGCAAGCTCCATGTCCCTTGTGTGCCAGGCCTGCCTGCGAGCCGCGCTCCTCATGCACTGTGCTTCCTCACATGCGTCGCTTTGGTGCATCATCTGTAAATCCCTGAGATCCCACATGAACATGATATCCACCTCCGAAATCTTCTGGTCATTACTTCGGATTATAGATATCGATATCATCAATGTCAATAGTCATATTAATATTTTTAATATATTTATTAATATTATTGTTCCAGCGCAGCTAGGGCAGCCTTCAATCCGAGGCCCCCGCCGAAGCCGGTGAACTTGCCCCCTCCTCCGTAAACCCTGTGGCAGGGCAGGACGATGAGAAGCGGGTTGCTGGCCATCGCCGAGCCGACCGCCCTTGCAGCATTGGGGCTTCCCGCAGCCTGTGCCATATCCCCATAGGTGATGTAGCAGCCGCTGGGCACATGCCTCAGAAGAAGGAGCACTTTCGCGATGAATCCTCCTCCTAAAACGTCCTCGTCGACCGGAAGGGCCGTAATCCTCCCCCATGCAGTATCGTCTCCGGATAAGAACGCAGCGATGAGGTAGGCAGCCCTCTTGCTAAGAGCCTCAGGCGTCTCGCCCTTAACCAAAACAGGAGCAGTAGATGCAGCTACAAGCTTCAACAGCTCGCCTGCGCCGATCCTTCTGATGGAGATGCCCGATTTGGCCAGCGTAGACGATTGGGTAATCGTATCTCCGCCGTCTGCTATCTCCCTGTCGCCCTCAAGAGTAACCAGTGTCAGGCCCTTCTCGGAGCTTTCTACGACCAGTCGCCCGAACTTTCCGCAATCAAGCTTGAATGTCGCCTTCATGCCCGTTAGCCTCCCCTTCAGCGGCCGGGCCCCCGTGCAGGTGCGCCCACACAGCCCTTGCCGATCTTATATCCATGCCCTTCGCCTTCCTGATTGTCTCCAAATCCGCGTCTGCAAGCCCGCTTAACGAGCCGAACTCCTTCATCAGCGAGATTAGCCTCGCCTTGCCGATGCCGGGCAGTAATGAAAGCTCCGATTTTATGCTCTTCTTGCCCCTGATGCTCCTGTGATAGGCTATGGCGAAGCGGTGCGCCTCATCCCTTACCCTTTGCACCAGGTGAAGGGCGAAGCTGTCCTTCGGAAGCACAATGGGATCCTGCTTGCCCGGCAGGAACAGCTCCTCGTTCTGCTTGGCAAGGCCCGCCGCAGGAAGGTCATAGCCATGGGCCTTCATCGCCTCAATGGCCGCCCCCAGCTGCCCTTTGCCCCCGTCGATTAGAAGGAGGCCCGGAAGCTTCGAGAATTTCGGATCCCCCTCCTTGGCTTTTGCAAAACGCCTGCCAACGGCCTCGCCCATGCTCTTGAAGTCGTCCGCGCCCTCCACGGTCCTTATCCTGAACCTCCTGATAGTCGTTCTTGGCCGGAAGCCCGTCCTCGAAGACTACCATGGAGGCGACGGTGTCGGTGCCCTGTATGTTGGATATGTCGAAGCATTCTATCCTGTAGGGGGGAGACGGGAGCTCCAGAGCATCGGCAAGCGCCTGGACCGCGCCCTGGGTCCTCGCCCTCATGCGCTCCTCCTCGGCAAGCCTTAGCCTTAGCATCTCGCCCGCGTTCTCCTCGGCCATCTTCAGTATGTCCTTCTTCGTGCCGCGCTTAGGGTATGTAAACTTCACCTTCCTGCCGCCGGATGCGGCGCTCAGCCATTTCTCAAGCTCAGCCGAATCCTCAGGGACCCCGGGAAGGCAGATGGTCGGCGGGATCATCGTGGATTCCATGTAGTACTGCTTAAGGAAGGCCAACAATGCCTCGGCGTCAGAGGCGTCCGATGCCCCCTCCAGGAAGAAGTGCGCCTTGCCGTTGACCCTGCCGTCTCTTATCATTATCACCGCGACGCACACGTCGGAAAGCTGCCTGGCTAAGGCGATCGCGTCGGTATCGTCGCCGGGCTCCATTACGATCTTCTGCATGGCGCCGACGAGCTCCACGGATTTGATCCTGTCGCGAAGAAGCGCCGCCTTCTCGAAGAGCATGTCCTCAGCAGCCTTCTTCATCTCCGCTGTTATCTCTCGCAGTAGCCTGTCCACCCTGCCTTCAAGAAGAAGCAGCGCCTGGTCAACGACCGCCCTGTACTCCTCCACAGTGACGAAGCCCGCGCACGGGGCCATGCACCTTCCCATCTGGTAATTAAGGCACGGCCTTTTGCTCATACCGGGCTTTATATCGAGCTCGCAGCCTCTTAGGGGGAACATGTGCTGTATGAGCCTCATGACTTCGTGCATGGCGCCGGTGGCAGCGAACGGGCCGTAATAGCGGGCGCCGTCGGCCTCCCTCTTCCTGGTCACGGAGAACCTGGGGAAGGGCTCGTTTATGCTCACCTTGATGTAAGGGTATGTCTTGTCGTCCTTTAAAAGTATGTTGTAGTGGGGCTTGTGCTTCTTTATGAGGTTGTTCTCAAGAAGCAGCGCCTCGACTTCGGTGGTTGTGAGTATGTAGTCGAAGTCGCATATCCTGCCCACAAGCGCCTCGGTCTTGGGGTGCATGTGCTTGGAGGTTTGGAAGTAGGAGCGGACCCTGTTCTTGAGCTTGACCGCCTTGCCCACATAGATGACCTTGCCCGACTTGTCCTTCATCAGGTACACGCCGGGCTTTGGGGGAAGCTCCTTCAGCTTTTTGAGCATAGGGTCGACGGGTATTTCCATATCAGCTTGACGCCGGCTTTATCCCGGCCATCTCCTTCAGATACCTTCCGGTGTAGGAGCTTTCGACGGCCGCCACCTGTTCGGGCGTGCCCTTGGCTATTATGTAGCCGCCCTTCTCCCCGCCCTCGGGCCCGAGGTCGATTATCCAGTCCGCGGTCTTGATGACGTCAAGGTTGTGCTCGATGACGAGCACGCTGTTTCCTGCGTCCACCAGCCTCTGCAGCACCTGAAGCAGCTTGTCCGTGTCCGCGAAATGCAGGCCGGTCGTCGGCTCGTCAAGCAGGTACAGAGTGCGCCCGGTCGCCCTTCTGGAAAGCTCGGTTGCGAGCTTCACCCTCTGCGCCTCGCCGCCGGACAGCGTTGTCGCCGCCTGGCCGAGCGCCATGTAGCCGAGGCCGACGTCCACCAAAGTATCCAGCCTTCTTGATATGGAGGGGATGTTCCTGAAGAACTCCGCGCCCTCCTCGATGCTCATCTCAAGCACGTCGGCGATGCTCTTGCCCTTGTAGAGTATCTCGAGCGTCTCCCTGTTGTAGCGCCGGCCCTGCACACTGCTCGCAGGGCACGTACACATCGGGCAGGAAGTGCATCTCGATTTTTATGATGCCGTCGCCCTTGCAGGCCTCGCACCTTCCGCCTTTTATATTGAAGCTGAACCTTCCGGCCTTGTAGCCCCTGATCCTGGACTCCGGCACCTCGGAGAACAGGCTCCTTATGTCGTCGAAGAGCCCGGTGTATGTCGCGGGGTTGGACCTGGGCGTGCGGCCGATCGGCGACTGGTCGATGTTTATGACCTTGTCTATGTACTCGAGGCCGAGTATCCTCTCATGGGCGCCGGGCCTCTCGGCCGAGCCGTAGAAGCGGCGGGATAAGCTCCTGAAGAGGATCTCGTTTATCAGTGTGCTCTTGCCGGAGCCTGACGCCCCGGTCACGCACACGAACCCTCCCAAGGGTATCTCGGCGTCGACGTTCTTGAGGTTGTGCTCCGTAGCCCCCTTGATGGTGAGCCATTTGCCGTTGGTGCCCCTTCTGGTGGACGGGATCTTGACCGTGCGCCTTCCGGAGAGGAAGTCGCCGGTGATCGACCCCTTGGTGTTGCAGATGTCCTCCACGCTGCCCTGGGCCACTACGTAGCCGCCGTGGGAGCCGGCTCCCGGCCCCATGTCGATTACCTCGTCGGCCTCCCTGATCATCTCCTCGTCATGCTCGACGACTATGACGGTATTGCCGATGTCCCTTAGCCTTTTGAGAGTCTCAATGAGCTTCCTGTTGTCCCTCTGGTGCAGGCCTATGCTGGGCTCGTCCAGTATGTAGAGCACGCCGGTGAGGCCGGAGCCTATCTGCGTGGCAAGACGTATCCTCTGTGCCTCGCCGCCTGAAAGGGAGCCGGCGGGCCTGTCGAGAGTTATATAGTCGAGGCCGACGTTGACCAGGAAGCCCAGCCTCTCGTTGATCTCCTTGATGAGCCTGCCTCCGATGGTCTTCTCCCTTTCGGTGAGGGTTAAGCCCCTTAAGAAACTCGAGTATGCCGCCGATGTTCTTGGTGGTCAGGTCCACGATGTTGAGATCGCGCAATCGTCACCGCCAGGGATCTCGGGCTTGAGCCTCGCCCCTTTGCACACAAGGCAGGGCTTGAAGCTCTGGTACCTCTCGTACTCCTCCCTCAGCATATCGGAGGTGGTCTCCTTGTACCTGCGCTGCAAATTGGGCATTACGCCTTCGAACTTCGTCCTCCAGAAGTGCTTCTCGCCGTAGCTGTCGACATAGGAGAAGCGGAAAAGCTCCTCGCCGGTGCCGTACATTATCATGTCGAGATGTTCCTTGGGCAGGTCCCTCAGCGGGACGTTTATATCGATGCCCTTGGTCTCCGCCACGAGCAGGAGCCTCTCCTGGTAATAGGACGCGATGGTGCCCGTCCTCTGGAATGTGCGGACGGCGCCTTTGCCCAAGCGTCTTGTCCCAGTCGAAGACCAGGTCCGGGTCGAACTCGTGCCGCACGCCGAGGCCGGTGCACTCGGGGCAGGCGCCGAACGGGCTGTTGAAGGAGAACATCCTCGGGGCGATCTTGCCGAATGAGATGCCGCAGTCGGGGCATGCCATCTTCTCGGAGAAGACCATGTCGGGCGCACCTTCTACGGAAATCGTCAGCAGCCCGTCGCTCTGCTTGAGCGCGGTCTCCACCGAATCCGTGAGCCTTCTGTTTATGCCGGGCTTCATCACAAGGCGGTCTACAACGATTTCTATGCTGTGTATCTTGTACCTCTCGAGGTTAATCTCCTCGGTGAGCTCGTGCATCTCGCCGTTGACCCTTACTCTTTGGAAGCCGGCGCGCCTTGCGTCCTCGAGCACCTTCCTGTGCTCGCCCTTCTTGCCGCGGATGACGGGGGCCAATACCTGGATCCTCGAGCCCTCCGGCAATCGTCATGGCCAGGTCGACCATGTTCTGCACGGTCATCTGGGTTATCACCCTGCCGCACTGCGGGCAGTGCGGGATGCCGATTCTCGCATACAGCAGCCTCAGGTAGTCATATACTTCCGTGACCGTGCCCACGGTGGAGCGCGGGTTGCGGCTGGTGGTCTTCTGGTCGATGGATATGGCGGGTGAGAGCCCGTCGATGCTGTCGACATCGGGCTTGTCCATCTGGCCCAGGAACTGCCTGGCGTAGGCGGACAGGGACTCGACGTACCTGCGCTGCCCCTCGGCGTATATGGTGTCGAAGGCGAGCGATGATTTGCCCGAGCCGGAAAGGCCGGTTATTACGACCATCTTCCCCCTCGGAATCACCACGTCTATATTCTTCAGGTTGTGCTGGCGAGCGCCCCTGATTACTATCGAAATCAGCTCCCAAGCTCCTCGAGCCTCCTTCTGAGATACTTGATCCTGTCACGGATGCCTGCGGCCTGCTCGAACTCGAGCAGCTGGGCCGCCTTCCTCATGGCCTCGGACAGCTTCTTGATTTCTGAGGCGATGTCCTCGGGATCCTCGGATGCCTTAAGCCTTGCCTCGGATGCCTCGAACGAGGCCGCCTCCTGCTCCTTGCGCTCCGTCATGCCGACCATGTCCCTGACGCCTTTGACTATGGACTTAGGCGTTATCCCGTACTTCTCGTTGTGGGCCTGCTGTATTGCGCGGCGGCGGTTGGTCTCCTCAATTGCCCTGGTCATCGAGTCGGTCATCCTGTCCGCATACATGATCACCCTGCCGCCCAAGGAACGAGCAGCCCTGCCTATGGTCTGTATGAGGCTTGTAGTGGATCTCAGGAAGCCCTCCTTGTCGGCGTCGAGTATCGCGACGAGGCCGACTTCGGGAAGGTCGAGGCCCTCCCTCAAGAGGTTGATGCCGACCAGCACGTCGAAGTCGCCAAGCCTTAAGCCCTCGGAGAAGCTCAATCCTGTCCAGCGTCTCGACGTCAAAGTGCATATAGCGCACTTTCACGTCCAGCTCGGTGAGGTATTCGGTCAGATCCTCCGCCATCTTCTTGGTGAGGGTCGTGACAAGGACCCTTCGCTTTCGGCGACCGTCTTCCTGATTTCGGACAGAAGGTCGTCCACCTGGCCTCTGATGGGCCTTACGGACACCTCGGGGTCTATCAGGCCTGTCGGCCTTATTATCTGCTCCACTATCCTTGACGATATCGACCTTTCGAACTCGGCAGGGGTGGCGGATACGAAGACCACCTGCCCTATCTGCTTCTGGAACTCCTCGAACTTCAAGGGCCTGTTGTCGTAGGCGGAGGGCAGCCTGAAGCCGTAGTCCACAAGGTTCTTCTTCCTGGCCTTGTCGCCGTGCTCCATGCCCTTCAGCTGGGGGACCGTGACGTGCGATTCGTCTATGAAGGTTATGAAATCCCTGGGGAAGTAGTCGAGAAGCGTCTCGGGGGCCTCCCCGGGCTCCCTGTTGCTCAAATGCCTGCTGTAATTCTCTATGCCGCTGCAATAGCCGACCTCGCTCATCATCTCGAGGTCGAACCTGGTCCTCTGCTGGAGCCTCTGGGCCTCGAGCATCTTGCCGTCCGCGTGAAGCTCGGCTAAGCGCAACGCAAGCTCCTGGTTTATGTCCCCGATCGCGCGGCGCAGGTTCTCCTCGTTGGTGACGTAGTGGGAGTTGGGGTATACGGCGGCCTGGTCCTTCATGGCGATGACCTCGCCGGTGAGCATGTCGACCTCCATTATGCGATCGACGGTGTCCCCGAAGAACTCTATGCGTATAGCCCTCTCGCCGCCCGCGTCTACGACGTCAACGACATCACCGCGCGCCCTGAAGGAGCCGCGGGAGAGCACCAGATCGTTTCTGGTGTACTGAATGCTCGACAGCTTCCTTAAAAGCCAGTCGCGGTCCAGTTCCATGCCCTTTTTAATGACTATGGTCTGCTTCATGTACTCTTCGGGCATTCCAAGGCCGTATATGCAGGAAACGGAGGCTACGATGATTACATCGCGGCGCTCCACGAGGGACGCCGTCGCCTCATGGCGCATGCGGTCGATCTCCTCGTTTATGTCCGATTCCTTTTCTATGTACACGTCCTTGGAGGGCACATATGCTTCAGGCTGGTAGTAGTCGTAATAGCTGACGAAGTACCTCACGGCGTTGTCCGGGAAGAACTCCCTGAACTCGCCGCAAAGCTGGGCCGCCAACGTCTTGTTGTGGGCGACGATGAGCGCGGGGCGGTTCACCTTCTCTATGATGTTCGCCATGGTGAACGTCTTGCCGCTTCCGGTCACACCGAGCAGCGTCTGTGCCCTGTCGCCTGAATTGAGGCCATGGCAAAGTTCGGCGACCGCATTCTCCTGGTCGCCTTGCATGCTGTATTCGGACTTGAGCCGGAAATCCATATCGCACCTCAGGCTAGAACATCTGTTCTAATCATATACTCAATTTGTATGGCTTTCAAGGAAATTTGAGCCGGCACCAAACAAAAGCTGGCGCCGGCTGAGGGTGCTTTCCTTGCGCTAGAACCTCGCTTCGGTAAGAGGCTCCAGCTCATTCAAAAATACCAGCTCTATGCCGTAATCCCTCAGCTTTGGCAGCACTTCCTCAAGGGCCGACGCAGTCGATGATTTTACATGCCCAATCGCCACGGCCTGGCCGTTGAGCTTCGCGTTCTCGGCCGCCTCCCAGAGCTTGCCTTTGACGTAGGAAATGTCGTCGACCGAGTCAATGAAAAGCCCGTTCATATATGATTTCGTGCCGACTTCCCCCGCAATTTTCGGCCCTAGAGTATCCCCGGTGGTCCTTGAATCAAGATAGAACAGCCCCCTTGAGGCTAATTCCTCAAGCACTATCTTCATTACTGCCGCGTCGGTGGATACTCGCGAGCCCATGTGGTTGCTCACGCCCTTGGCCATGGGAACCTTTGAAAGTGCCTCGGCCAGCAGGGCGCTCACTTCATCGGGCTGCATGCCGGATCTTATGAAGCCATCACCCTGGGACTTCTCCCCATCGATCGCCTCCATCGGCATGTGCAGTATCACCAGCTTGCCGGCGTTGAAGGCGTCAAGTCCATCCTCGGCGCTAGTCCTCGCGTCCGGAAGCACCGCACATGTAATGGGCTCATCCAGATCCAAAATCCTCTTTGTGGCCTCGCTCCTGTATCCGAAGTCGTCGATGACTATCGCCAGCCGGCCTACAATGTTTACTTCCCCGGGCGTTATCTCCACAGGGATGTCATCTTGCACCGCAGGGGGTATGTCCAGGTAGTCCTCGCCGAAGTCATCGGCCTCGGTGGCCGCCTGCTCATCAGCTTCTTCCTCAGCAACCGACTCTTCAAGGGGGGCTGCTGGGGCGGGATTCCGGGGGCTTTCCGATACTTTGTCGTCGGGCTTCACGTTAGGGGCCTTCTTGGTCTGGGAATTGGCGCCGTCATTTGGCACGACCGTCTGTGCCGGCGCCTTGGTTTCCTTACGAGTGCAACCGGCAATGGCCGCAAGCGCTATTATGAGCGCTGCGGCCATCAGTACATATATAATCCTTTTGGTTGACCTCTCAGACATGTCGCCTAATTCTGGCCCGTTATTTCAAGCAGCTTCCCTATGGCGGCCTTCAGCTGAGGGTCCGTCGTAGGATCGACCCTCATCAGCTCCTCGGCCGTCATCTCCTCGATCTTCTTGGTCCCGGCCTGCTCCCTTAGCGCTGCCAGCTCCTCGTCGGTTACTTTAAGCAGAATATCGGGTTGTATCGGCGTCTCTGCCGTGATGGCCTTGCCCGCCGGTGTGAGGTAGACCTGGGTGGTTATGCCGATGGCGGCTCCGTTGCTTATCGGGAAATAGGTCTGCACCAGGCCCTTGCCGAAAGTGGGAGAGCCGAGTATCGTCGCCGCTTTCAGATCCTGCAGGGCGCCGGCCAATATCTCAGCGGCGCTCGCCGAATATTCGTTTACCAGGCAGATGACGGGCACAGTGACCTGCTTGGAGACCGTGCTTACAACAGGCTCCCTCTCCTGGTCGCGCCCTTGCGTGTAGAGTATGACTTCCCGGCCTACGAACAGGCCGCCGATGTCGACTGCCATGCTGACAAGGCCGCCGCCATTATACCTTATGTCAAGTATTATGCCCTTTGCGCCCTTGGACTGCAGCGTCCTTATGGCCTCGCCCATCTGTTCCGAGGCCCTCCTGGACGTGAAGCTGCGAAGCTCTATGTAGCCGATCTTGGTCTTGTCATCGAGCATGTAATACCTTACGGGCTGGTCGACTATCGTATCCCTGACAATGGAAAACTCCAGGCGCCTGGGCTCGCTGCCGCGGTCGATCGAAAGGACGACCGTAGTGCCCTTCTTGCCCTTAATCTTGCCCGATACCTCATCGGTCGTAAGCCCTTCTACAGCGACGCCGTCGACCATGACGATGATGTCACCGGGAAGAAGCCCCGCCTTATAAGCAGGCGTCCCCTCGATGGGGCTAATTATCGTCATCTTGCCGTCCCTAAGGCCGAAGAGTATGCCAATGCCTTCGAAGGTGCCCTCGGTGTCGTCCTTGAACTTGGCATACCTGTCAGCCGGAAGGTATGTATTGTACGGGTCGGGGAGCTTGTCCAGCATCGCCTGTACGTTCCCCTCCGCAATGTACGTCTTTATAAGCTCCGATGTGGAGACTTCCTTGTAGTAGCTCTGCCTTACCAGTAGCAGCGCCTCGAATGCCTCGACGACGTCCTTGTACTTGGGCGTTGCCGCCGTAGTCTGATCGCCGGGGGCCGCCGCTATTACGAAGACCGCGCTTGCCAGCACCAGTATGATTGCCAGCAGGCTAAGAATCCTCAAGCCCAGCCTTCCCGAATTCGCCCTTGCGCCGTTATTCATGAATATCACTTCCTAATCAGATAATTCCTGGGCTCCTTGGCAACCCCGTTTTCACGCACTTCGAAGTGCACGTGAGGCCCGGTGGACCAGCCGGTCGAGCCCGCCTTCGATATAGTGGTCCCCTGCTTTACAGTATTTCCGGGCTTCAGCAGCAGCTTGGAGTTGTGTCCGTAAAGCGTGCTGATTCCTCCGCCATGGTCTAATATCACCGTATAGCCATATCCGTTGATCCATCTGGATTCTAACACTTTTCCGTCAGCGACAGCCTTCACCGGTGTGCCTGTCGGTATCGCGACGTCTATGCCAGCGTGGAAGCGCCTGTCGCCGAAAATCGGGCTTATCCTCCAGCCGTACTCGGAGCTTACCCAGCCGCCGTCTACCGGCCATATCATCCTGCCCAGCAGCTTGCTCGGCACCGATGTCGTACGGCTATCCTGCTTGCCGCGGATCAGCGCCTCAAGCTCCCTGGACTGCTTCTCCTCCTCGGCGAGCTCCTTTTCCCATTTGACCTTCTCTTTCTGTATCTGGGCGAGGTACTTCTCCCGGCTTGCGGACTTTGCTGTCAGGGATTCCACATCGGCCTCAAGCTGCGTTTTCAGGGCCGATATCACTGATTTGGTCCTCTCCAGCTCGGCCTTCTTCTTCTGGGCAGCCTCCGTCTTGTTAGCGAGCTCCTCCTGTTTTTCCTTCAGCGTATCCAGGGTTGACTTGTCGTAGTCCACCATGGCCTTCAGGTAGTCGGACTTGCTCATGAACTCCGTGAAGCTTTGGGAGGAGAAAAGCATCTCCATGTACTTGGGGCTTCCCGCCTTGTATATGGCGACGAGCTTCGCCTCGAGGTTTTCCACAGTCTTGGAGTAGCTCTTCCTGGTGACTTCCAGGGCGGCATCTGCGGCCGCAAGCTCTTTTCCGACGGTCACGAGCCTGTTTTGCAGGTAGACCATATCGTTTTCGGCCTTTGTGATCCTGTATTTGGTGTTAGCCAGGTCGTTTTCGACGTTTTGGAGCGCCTTTAGCGCGTTCTTCTCTTCCGTCTTATATTTGTTGACCGTTGTCTTGGTCTGGTTTATCTCCTTCATGAGGTCCTCGAGCGCCTTTTCGGTATCGGTCGGCGTCGTGGCGGCAAACGCAGAGCTCATCAACAGCAGCGCAAGCAGCGCCGCTGCGACGATGAACCTTATCATCAGGCTTTTTCCCCTTACCATTGCGCCCTCCGCCTAATCCTTCAGGTATTTGTTGGTCGCGTTGCCGCCGGCGCCCGCTCCAAGTATTGCTCCGAGCGTCAGTACCGCTATGAACAGGCCCCATTTCGCCCAGGGCGATGTTACAAGCGGAATAAACGGCGCGATGCCGTGCACCCATTTCATCGCGTAGCCGTAGCCGGCATAGATGCCAAGGCCGGCAAGCGCGCTGCCTATTATGCCGATTGTCATGCCTTCGAGCACAAAAGGCGCCCTCACGAAGCCGTCGGATGCCCCTACCAGCCTCATGATCTCGATCTCGGCCTTCCTTGCTGTCACGGTGATGCCGATTGTATTGTTGACGATTATAGCGCTTCCGAATGCCATGGCGACTAGTATTAGCGCCGTAAACGACCACAATACCTGTAGCATGCGCGAGAGGCCCTCGACATAGCTTTGGCCGTAGTTTACGCCCTCCACCCCTTCTAGCCCCTCTACAGCGCCTGCAATCTCCTTTACCGACCTTGGATCGGAGAGCTTTACGTCGAATGAGGCGGGAAGCGGGTTGTCAGGCAGTGCCTTGATTACTTCGCGGTAGTCCGGGTAGTCCTCTGACATGTTCTTCAACGCATCGTCGCTGGAAACGTAGATCGCGGCTTTGACCCCGGGGATAGCCTTGATCTTTTCCGCGAGCGCTGAGGTATTCTTGTAGCCTTCAACCAGATAGGCCTTCACTTCGATCTGTCTTTGCATCTGTATCCCGATGTTCGTCACATTAAGCGCCACAGCGAATGTGGAGCCGAGGACGAACATGCAGGCGGCGACGATGACAAGGGCCATGAAAGCGAAGTTTCTCAGCAGCCCGCGCATGGTCTGGCTCGCGATTAACTTAATTGAACGGGCCCTCAAAGCTGTACACTCCCCTTCTCTCGTCGCGTATTATCTTGCCGTGCTCCATCTCTATGACGCGCCGCCTCATCTCGTCGACTATCGACTTGTTATGAGTGGCGCAAACGACGGTCGAGCCCAGCTCGTTGATGTCGCTTAGAAGCTCCATGATATCCCTGGAGGTCTCAGGGTCGAGGTTTCCGGTCGGCTCGTCAGCGAGCACCAGTATCGGGTCGTTGACGATAGCTCTCGCAATGGAGACCCTCTGCTGCTCTCCCCCTGAAAGCTGGTACGGCTTGGACTTTGCCTTCTGTGTCAGCCCCACCATCTCAAGCGCCTTGCCCACCCGCCTTGTTATGTCCTTTGGCGGCGCTTCTATCACCTCGAGGGCGAATGCCACGTTGTTGAACACATTTCGGTCGGGCAGAAGCTTGAAGTCCTGGAATATGACGCCTATGTGCCTTCTGAACTCGGGCACGTCAGCGTGCCTCATCTCCTTGACGTCGATGCCGTTGACCGTGACTGCCCCTCTTGTGGGCTTCACTCCCCTGTAAAGTATCGAAAGCAGGGTGGATTTGCCGGCGCCTGACGGGCCGACAAGAAAGACGAAATCCCCTCTTTTGATATCGAGGTCGATTTCGCTAAGTGCCACAACCGTGCTGCTGAATATCTTGCCAACCCCTTTTAGATGGATCAAAGCGCTTTCACCTCCGGGCTAACCCTGCTGCCGATTTTAGCCCTATTGCCTTTTTGGCGGCCTCAACTATGTCAATCGCCCCTAGACCGTACTTTTTAAGCAGCTGCTCGGGCTTGCCGGACTCCCCGAAGGTGTCCTTCACCCCGACTCTTACGACGGGCACAGGGTATGCGCTCGTGACCGTTTCGGCCACAGCGCCGCCCAGGCCCCCTATGATGTTGTGCTCCTCAGCAGTCACTATCGCCCCGCAGTTGGCCGCGTCTTCAAGCACAGCGGCTACATCAATGGGTTTTATCGTGATCATGTCCAAAAGCCCCGCCGAGATGCCCTCTGCCTTAAGAAGCTCCACAGCCTCCAAAGCCGGCCCGATGAGCATGCCGCAGGCCATGATGGACACGTCTTTGCCCCTCTTCATCCTGACGGCCTTTCCTATTTTAAAACCCTCGGTCAATTCATGATACTCCGGCACTGCGACCCTGCCAAGCCTGATGTAAACCGGCCCGTGGTGCTCGTATGCCGCGTTAAGGGCCCACTTGGCTGAGTTTGCGTCTGAGGGGCAAAGCACAGTCATATTGGGCAGCACCCTCATGAGCGCCAGGTCCTCAATCATCTGATGCGAGGCGCCGTCCTCGCCCACAGTAAGGCCGGCGTGCGTTGCGCATATCTTCACATCGAGGCCGTTGTAGGTGATGGAGTTTCTGACCTGGTCGTATGCCCTGCCGGCCGCGAATATCGCAAATGTAGACGCAAATACCTTCTTGCCCATGGTCGCCATGCCTGCGGCCGTTGCCATCATATCCTGTTCGGCAATTCCCATCTGCACGAAACGCTCGGGGAAGGCCTTTGAAAACTCCAATGTCAGAGTGGATTTGGAAAGGTCCGCATCCATGACTACCATGTCGGGATGCACCTTCGCCATCTCGATTATCTCCTTGCCGTATGCCTGCCTTGTCGCGATAAGCTCTCCCATCTTCAGGCCTCCTCTCCCAAAAGCTCGCCTAGAGCCTGCTCCAGCTGCTCCGGCTTCGGTGCAGTGCCGTGCCATGACGCCTGGTTTTCCATGAAGGATACCCCTTTGCCCTTCAAGGTCTTGGCAATTATCGCGGTCGGAACGCCCTTGGTGGCCCTCGCCTCGTCGAACGCCTCCGCAATCTGCTTGACATCGTGCCCGTCGATTTCTACCGCGTGCCAGCCGAAGGCCCTGAACCTGCCGGCGATGTTCGTAATCGACTTGACATCTTCTATCCTGCCGTCGATCTGAAGGCCGTTGTAATCGACAACGGCAACGAGGTTATCGAGCTTGTGATGGGACGCGGTCATCACTGCCTCCCAAATCTGGCCCTCCTCCAGCTCGCCGTCGCCCACAATCGCATAAACCCTGCTCGGCCTATTGTCCATCCTCGCCGCTATCGCCATGCCGTTTGCGGCGGAAAGGCCCTGGCCCAAAGAACCCGTCGAGATCTCTACCAGCGGCAGCGCCTTCATGGAAGGATGCCCCTGGAGCCTGGAGTTTATGCTCCTGAAGCTTTGAAGCTCCTCCAGCGGCATAAAGCCCCTTCTTGCAAGGGCCGCATACAGCGCGGGCGAGGCATGCCCCTTTGAGAGGACGAAACGGTCCCGGTCCGGATCCTTGGGGTTTTCGGGATTTACGTTCATCTCGCGGAAATACAGGACCGCCATGATGTCGGCGGCGGATAGGGAGCCTCCCACGTGCCCGGAGCTCGCCCCGCACACCATCGTGAGGATATCCCTCCTCATCAGCAGCGCCTTATTATTTATTAACGTAATCTGAGCCTCACTAAGTCCCTTCAAAATGAACACCTCCGGATTCAGTTTGCTCTCCCGTCCCTGGCAAGCCTTGGCTTCGAAATAACCGTGAACATGAAAGCGGGAAGCTTCAGAAGCCTCTTAAATCTGCCGAGGTCCGAAAGCCCCCTGTACAGCCACTCAAGGCTCAATTGCCTGTATATGCGGGGCGCCCTTTTAACGTCGCCCGCGAAGACATCGAAGCTTCCCCCGATGCCGATCATCGCGATCCCCTTTTTCACTAGGCAGGCCCTCCTCATGAAGTCCTCCTGCCTGCCCGCGCCCATTGCCACAAGCGCAAGGCCCGCACCTGATTCCACGCAAGCGGCTATTGCCCCGTCTAGCTCGTCTGCCTTGTAGTAGCCGTCGCGCACGCCTGCGATCTTCAGCCCCTTGTATTTCAAAACCAGCTTGCAGGCCGCCCTTTCGGCAACGCCCGGCTTTGCGCCTATCATGAAGACGCTAACGCCTGATTTTGCGCACTCGGCGATGAGCGATTCTGCAAGCTCTATGCCGGGCACTTTCTCGGCTGCCGAGTAGCCCAGCTTTTTAAGGGCCCACACTGCTCCGGCGCCGTCCGGCACCACGATGGAAGCCTTCTGGACCGCCTCCTTGAATGGTGCATCATCCAGGGATTTCATGCACATCTCGGGGTTTATCGTTACTATATAGCCGCCGTCGCCCCCGATTAGCGCCATGCCCATTTTCGATGCTTCATCCAGGCTAATTATATCTACACCCATGCCGAAGAGCTTTCCTCTTGCCGCAGACTTCAAGCTCATCTTCCCTCTTCCGCCTTCCTGAGCATGAAACCTACGGTGTCCGATGCCCTGTCTTGTACGGAGGCAAGCGTCGCCATTAGCCTCCTGCTCTGCTCAGCTAGCTCGCCGATGAGCTCTCTAAGCTGCGACGGCCCCTCGTTTTTCAGATCTTGGACCTTCACGCACCTGCCAAGGGGCAACATCTCGAACAGCAAATCCACCTTCGGGTCATAGCTTATGCCAAGAGCCGGCACTCCGGCGGACGCCGACATTATCAGGCTATGGAGCCTCATGCCGACCGTAATCCCCGCCATTTTGAATATGCCCGCCGTCACCTCAGGATGGAAGTCACAGGGGATGATCGGCGCATCCCCCCCGCAAGCTGTCGCAATCTTTTTGAGCGGCGCCTCGTCCAGCCCCGGCTGGAAGGCCAATCCTATGGGCAGGAAACCTGCATCTTTAAGAATAGAGGACATCTCGCACAGGGCCGGGATGCCGTTTTCAAGCCCTGCCCACTCCCTAAGTGAGAATATGGCAAGCCTGCCTGCGCCCTGCTCCGCGAATTTTGCAGCTTTCCTTCCTGCGACGCGCTCAATCTCGCCAAGCACAGCGTCTTTTGGGGCGCCTTTCATCGTGAAGACCGGGTCCGAGGTGAGGACGATATCCTCCCTTTGCACCCCAATGTCCTCAAGAAGCCTCATAGAGCCGGCATCGCGCACGCTAACGCTGGAAGCGCCCTCCACCGCCATCCTGGTAAGCCCCCTTGCCCAGCCCCTTCTTATCGGCCCCACTCCGTTTGCGTAAATCGCATAGCGCGTTCCAAGAAGCCTTGAGGCGAACATCATTACCAGGTAGTAGAGTATGGATGCCGCAGACGTTGTATCCTGCAGCAGGCTTCCTCCTCCCGATACGTAGAGGTCCGCAGAGCGTATGGCCTTCAGGGCGGCGAAGCTCTTCCTTTGGACCGAATCAACGCCATACCTTTCGGTGGTGGACGAAGGATCTCCAGAAAGGACCGTAACCTCAATGTCCGGCCTTAACGGACTTTATCTCGTTGAGGGCGCTTGCAAGGACTGCCTCGTCTCCTGCATTGCCCAATCCGTAATATCCGTTTATTACAAGCTTTTTGATCTTCATATGTTGGGCCATCTCTTCCTAATGGCCTTGAGAGCAGCCCTGTAGATGACGATTGCCGCAAGCCCTGCGGCGAACCCTAGAATGAGCCCCAACGCGGTCCTGATGGCAGTCGCCGCAATCGGCGTGTGAAGGTGCATGAAAGTATTGGCCATCGAGACCTGACCCACCATACCGAGAACGAAGGCTGCAAGCGACAAGCCTGCGAAACCGTCCGCAAACAGCAGGCCCGCAATTATCATTGCCGGGTGGCCTACGAAGACTTCCTTGCTGCGGGGCCTGAAGACGAGCAGCTTCTCAAGCGCCTCCCTTGCGGCCGCCTCGAAGCCCGTAACAAGTGCAGGGCTTGCGTTGCCGGACCTTAAAACCATGTAGAGCCCGACGGCGCCGGCTATTCCGACTACTGCCGCGTGCCACCATCTAATCGGCTGCATGCCAAGGCCAAGAGCCTCGTCCATGAGCCCTCTTCCGCCCTTCTTCGACAGCATTAGGGCCCAAAATCCGGCAAAAGCCAGAAGCAGCGGGAGAACTTGTGCGACCTTCACTCCCGTAAATACGCCCACTCCCAGCATGCGAGCCACATCCGCGACCGGGGATGATAGCATCAGCCCGCCCGAGACGCTGATAACTGATGCAGCTGCCCAGGCACCAAGGGCTTTAACCAGAGCGCTTCCTTTGCAAAAACGCATGATCCTCATCCAGGCGGCTGCCCCAAGGCAGGGCATGATGACTGCCGCCGCAAGCGGAATCAACGAAGAGCCCAGGCTTTCGGGCAGGAACAGGGACAGCGCGACCTGGAATAGTGCGGACGCCAAAGCCAAAGCGAGCGCCAGCATAGGGCCGAACGGCATTATTATCAGGTAGAGGGCCGCAGAAGAGCCGATCGCGGTAGACTTCAACAGAAGCCAGAGCTCAGGGCCTGAGGCCTGATCGGGCACCGATACTTTGCCAAGGGCATAGCCCAATTCAACGATTGCCCCGGCAATGCCTTTTACATACTCAAGGTTGTATTGGGGAATGTCCAAATCCTCTCCCGCGAAGCGATAGGGGTTCACATAGATGAGCCTCATGCTGCGCTCCCTGACGGCCCTGGCGAAGCGGACTATGGCATCTTCCATAAGCATGCCCTTGGCAAGCTCCTCCGGCGTGATGCTGTGGACCCTTACGATATTGGGCATCATGAACTCGTCCAGCTCATCCGAGCCCAGCTGCTTGGAGAATTCCACCTGGCCTATAAGGGCGCCTTCGGCGACCAGGGCCTCTGAGACCTCCTCCAGCCTGTTGGGGAAGCCGCCGACCTGCTTTTCCGAGAAAATCACGACAGTGCCCGCTTCGAGCTCATCCGACAATGCCAATTCGACCCAATCGGAGTCAAACCCGCCGAATGCCGAAAGCCTCAAAACGACATCGAGCCCCGCTTCTCCCATGAGCTCGATGGCATATTCGTCGGGGCCGGCGTTCATCGCCCTCAGCTGGTCGTTCGTGAGCCCGTATACCTGCACGCCGCCGGGTACAACCTCAGCCATCGCGCCTAGCCTTGCGGTCAGCCTGTCTGTAAGGATGTCACCGGATTTCGGGTCTATTGGCTTGATGAGGTGCCCGACATTGGCATCTCTTGCAGGAAGTTTTATAATCTCGATATAGCCTGCGTCTTCCATCCAGCCGATTGTGAGCTCTCCCACCGCGACCGAGGTGGCGCCGGCATCCTTCATTTCCTTCCAATAGGAAAGGGCCCCTTGCGGCCACTGCGCCGCGACCGAGGCGAACTGCTCGTAATCCAGGCATAGGGATGCGGTGCGGTAGGACTCTTCCCTCGCATACCTTTCGGCAGTAGCCCATGCGGAGACTGCGACTGCCGCCAAAACGAGCACAACCGCGATGATTGCAATATTCCTCGCCGTCTTCTGGGACATATGCATTACCTCCCGGAAGTTAGACCTTGTGCGCTGTGGCCACTTTCATCCTGAGGTAGGCTTCTATGAATTCGTCGAGCCCGCCGTCCATGACATAGTTGATGTCCCCGGTCTCCCAGTTCGTCCTGTGGTCCTTGACCATGGTGTAAGGCTGGAACACGTAGGAGCGGATCTGGCTGCCCCATGCGATTTCCATGTGGTCGCCCCTCATCTCGGCAAGCTTCTTCTCCTGCTCCTCGCGCTGTCTTAGTATCAGCTTGGATTTTAGGATCTTCATCGCGACTTCTTTGTTGTTATACTGCGAGCGCTCGTTCTGGCATTGGACTATGATGCCCGTCGGAAGGTGGGTAATCCTGATGGCGCTGTCGGTCTTGTTAACATGCTGCCCGCCGGCTCCGCCCGATCTGAATGTGTCGATCTTCAAATCCTCGGGGTTTATATCGACCTCGGATTCTTCGATCTCGGGGATTACGTCGACCGACGCGAAGGATGTATGCCTTCTGGCCGATGCGTCGAAGGGGGAGATCCTGACGAGCCTGTGCACGCCCTTCTCCGATTTCAGATACCCGAACGCGTTCTCGCCGTTTATGAATACCGTGGCGCTTTTAAGCCCCGCTTCATCCCCCACCTGATAGTCTGCTATTTCCATCTGGTAGCCGCTTCGCTCAGCCCACCTTGTGAACATGCGAAACAGCATCTGGGCCCAGTCGTTGCTCTCGGTGCCGCCGGCTCCCGGATGTATGGATACTATTGCATTGCCCGAATCGTACTCGCCCGATAGCATGTTGGACATCTCGGCCCGCTCCACTTCCTTGGAAAGGGCTGCAATCATGTCCAAGCTCTCGGCGATGGCCTCGGCGTCGTCCTCCTCGTCGGCCATCTCGGCCAAAGCCTTCACGTCATCCAGCTTGGAGGCGAGCGTCTTGTATTTGTTTATATGCCCCTCGACGGCGGAGATCTTCTGCATGAGCTTCTGGGCGCTCTCGCGGTCGTTCCAAAGCCCGGGCGCCCCTGCCTGCTCCTGGAGTTCTGCCAACTGCTTCCGCTTGTCCTCTATATGGAGGTATCCGCGCATCTCGCCGATTCGCGATTCCAGCTGGTCTATCGGTGTGCTAAGCTCTGCCCTCATGATGCTACCAGGCACTCTCCCTTTTATTTACTTGCCGATGCCGCAGCACTTCTTGTACTTCTTGCCGCTTCCGCAGGGGCAAGGGTCGTTCCTGCCCACTTTGTCGCCAGTTTTAACCGGCTCCTTCGGGCCCTCCGAGGCCCGGTTCGTCGCAACGTTCTTGTATACCGACTTCGCGGGGGCCTGCACCTGCTCCTCGCCCTCTTCGCGGATTCTGACGCGCATTATGAGCTTTATGAAGTCCTCGCCGACGGCCTGCATCATGTCGTTGAACATGTTGTAGGTCTCTTTGCGATACTCCAAAAGCGGGTCCTGGTGGCCGTAGGCTCTCAAGCCTATGCCCTCCTTGAGCATTTCCAGATTCGACAGGTGGTCCACCCACTTGTTGTCTATCAGATACAGCATAACGGCGCGCTCAAGCTGCCTCATGCGATCGGCGCCGACGGCGTTCTCCCTGGACTCATACGCCCCGGCGATTGCGGAGTCTATGTTTTGAAGCAGGCCCTTCCAGTCCGAGGCCTTCAGGGATGCTGCCGGAACCTTTATGCCGACTAGCGCTGTCAGCTGCTCGGCCAGGCCCTCAAGGTCCCAGTCCTCCGAGTACGACTTCTCGTCGGCGAAAGCCCTCGCAAGCCCCTCGGCGGTCTTTTTGGAAAGTTCCACCGAGCGCTCCTTAATGTCCTCGCCTCTGAGGATGGTATCCCTCTGGGAGTAAACGGCCTCCCTCTGCTTGTTCATCACGTCGTCGTATTGCAATAGGTGCTTACGCATATCGAAATGCCTGGACTCAACCCTCTTCTGCGCCGCTTCTATCTGCCTGGAAAGCTGGGCGTGCTCTATTGATTCCCCCTCTTTCCAGCCTATTACGCCGAGGATCTTGCCTATGTTCTCCCCGCCGAACAGCCTCATCAGGTCATCGTCCATAGCCACGTAGAACCTGGAAGACCCAGGATCCCCCTGGCGGCCGGAGCGGCCTCTAAGCTGGTTGTCAATTCGCCTGCTCTCATGCCTTTCGGTGCCTATGACGTGAAGCCCGCCGAGCTCGACGACGCCCTCGCCCAGGACGATGTCGGTGCCGCGCCCTGCCATGTTGGTGGCAATGGTGACCGCGCCCTTCTGGCCCGCCATCTTGATGATCTCCGCTTCCTTCTCATGGAACTTCGCGTTTAGCACCTGATGCTTTACGCCCCGCCTTTTTAGAAGCTCGGAGAGGAGCTCGTTCTTCTCTATGCTCACGGTGCCCACCAGCACCGGCTGGCCCTTCTCGTAGCAGGCGGCTATCTCCTCCACCGCGGCCATGTACTTTGCCTTCTGCGTCTTGTACACGGAGTCGGGATTGTCGACTCTTATCATGGGCTTGGCAGTCGGCACTTCCACCACGTCGAGGCCGTAGATGCTCCTGAACTCCTCCTCCTCGGTCTTGGCGGTGCCGGTCATGCCGGCGAGCTTTTCGTACATCCTGAAGTAGTTCTGGAAGGTGATGGTCGCCATCGTGCGGTGCTCTTCCTGCACCTTGACCGATTCCTTGGCCTCTATCGCCTGGTGCAGGCCGTCCGAGTAGCGCCTGCCGTGCATGAGCCTGCCTGTGAACTCGTCTACTATTATGACCTGCTGGTCGGGCGTTACTATGTAGTCGCGGTCGCGCTTGAACAGCGCTTTGGCCTTCAAGGCCGCCTGTGCATGGTGCATAAGCTCTATGTTGACCTCATCGTAGAGGTTTTCTATGTCGAGCCTGCGCTCGATCTTCTCTATGCCCTGCTCGTTTATGGCTACCGTGTTGGCCTTCTCGTCCACCGTATAGTCGGTTTCGGGCTCGAGCATGGCTGCGATCTTCGCGAAAGTCGCATACTTCGGGCCGGAATCTTCAGCCATTCCGGATATGATGAGCGGCGTGCGGGCCTCGTCGATCAGTATCGAGTCCACCTCGTCCACTATTGCGTAATGGTGCGGCCTTTGCACCCTGTTGTCCATGCTCGTTACCATGTTGTCCCTGAGGTAGTCGAAGCCGAACTCATTGTTGGTGCCGTAGGTTATGTCGCACATATACTGCTCGCGCCGCACCTGGGGCGACTGGTCGTGCACTATTACGCCGACTGTCAGGCCCAAAGCCTTGTAGACAGGCCCCATCCAGTTGGCGTCGCGCGCTGCCAGGTAGTCGTTTACCGTGACTATATGAACTCCCTTGCCGGAGATGGCGTTCAAATATGCGGGCATGGTGGCGGCGAGCGTCTTGCCCTCGCCCGTCTTCATCTCTGCGATCCTTCCCATATGAAGGACTGTTGCGCCCATTACCTGCACGTCGAAGTGCCTCATGCCAAGAGTCCTGATGGAGGCCTCCCTGACGGCCGCGAATGCCTCAGGCAAGACGCTGTCTATGGGCTCCCCGCCTGCCAGGCGCTCCCTGAACTTCGCGGTAAGGCCCAGAAGCTGCTCGTCTGTGAGCGGCTTCATCGAAGGCTCCAGCGCCGCGACCTTTGCCGCGGTCTCGGCCAGCCCCGCCAGCTCCTTCTTGCTTGGGTCGAATGCTTTCTTAAGGAAACCGAACAATCACAACACCTCTTATACTGTTTAACTAAACTATTTTACCATAGTGGGGGGCTTACTTGGCGATTGCCACGGCGCCTGAATTGACCAGGCTGTGCCCGCCCAGGCAGATGCCATCGATTTCGCATGCTGCTTTTGCAAGTTGCCTTGGGATACCTTCGGGCATCAGCTCCCACGCCAGTAAGTCGGACAGATACCTCTCCTCGGCCTTGGGCTTTGCCCTCAGAGCCGCGAAGAGCACCCTGTCGTCGAAAAGGAATCCTTCAGTCTGGGACATTATCAGCTCCAGCATTCCGGAGGCCCCTTTCTCTTTGAAAAGGTCCGCGAAGATCGTCCTTGCGGTGCCCTCCTCATCGCGCCCGAACGAGCGCATCCCGCGCTCCTCTGAAAAAAGCCTGTAGCGGCACCTTGTCAGCCGGTTGAGCTCGATGATCGAGGCTGGGCCCACCCTGCCGGCAAGCGTAATGTCGCTGAAATCCTTCCTCATGAGCGCCTTTATGTGGGCAAGCCTTCCTGCGGCAAGCTCCAGCCGCCCTTCGGGAAGCCCGTCAATTCTTCGCAAGCGCCGCCTGCCTTACAATCTCCGGGCAGCCGGCCGCCTGGGAGAGTATCAGCGCGTCGGTGGGCGTATCCACGTCGAATGAGGCCTCCACGGAAAACGGCAGCGGATTGAGCTTAACGCCGTAATGATCGGAAATGTAGATGGGTACCGAGTTGTCCGCCGAAGGCAGGTCGTCAACCAAAAACGGGGACTTGTCCGCGCAGCCGAAGAAATCGGCCGAGAAGGCGTTATTGGCCACAATCGCGCCGTTTGCGTCTCTTACCGCATTTGCGAAGGAGAGAATGCCTTTGGGCCCCATCAGCTGGGCCGAGCCGCCGGAGAAATAGCAGAAGCCGCCCGGGCGGACGCCTTCCAGCACGTGCTTCAACACCTTGCCGAAGTGGAAGGGGGCAAAAGCCTTTGAGCTTATCACTTTAACCGATGCAGGGACATTAAGCTGCTTGTCCGTGACAAGGACCGCTTCGTCGAAGGCGCCTGTTTGAAGCGCTAAATCCAAAAGGGACTCCGCCATCCTGCTTCTGATATCGGAAAGCCAGCCCTCGACGGCACCTTCAGGGATCCCTCCCTCGAACACTACCAAAGTCATCATCTAGAACACCCCGTCTTTAACAAATGACAAAGCGGATGGGCCCCCTTTCGGAAGCCCATCCGCGCAGTCTGGGCCGGTTCACTGCTCCGGCTCTATAAGCCCGTAGTTGCCGTCCTTGCGGCGGTATACTACGCAAACGTGCCCTTTATCATCCGTGTTTGTGAAAACGAAGAAATCGTGTCCGAGAAGGTCCATCTGCATTACTGCCTCTTCCGATGTCATAGGCTTGTAGGCGAACCTCTTCGTCCTGACTATCTCGGCCTCCTGACCCTCTTCTGCCGCTACTTGCGGTGCAGGGGCCGCTGTGGCGTGGCTTTCGTGTGCTTTGCGGTTCATCTTCGTCTTGAACTTGTGGATCTGGCGCTCGAGCTTGTCAACGGAACCGTCGATGGATGCGTACATATCGCCCGTCTTCTCCTCGCACCTGATCAGCAGCCCTCTTACGTTAAGGGTTACTTCAACCGTGTGGATTCCCCGCTGAAGGGTCATCATGACCTGCAATTCGATCTTCTCGGGCTCGAAGTACTTGGTAAGCCTTTCCAGCTTCTTGTTGGCGTAGGATTTTAGCGCCTCGGTGATCTCGAAATTTCTGCTCTTGAAGATGGTGTCCATTAGACCAGCTCCTTTCTTAGTCTCTGCCGGTCGTCGCCGTAGTTACTCTTTCAATACCTGAGGCTGTGATTCCTTCTTATCTTTCAGCACTGCCCTCTCTTGAACGTGAATTTCAAAATTTCAGCGACAGGCAGCATGAGTATCGCAAAAGCCAGCGATATTCCCAGGTGGCCCCATGAGAGGGGGACTACTTTCAGGAAGGTATTAACACCCGGTATGTACAAAGCGGCTATCTGCAACACTCCACTTATTAAAACGGCCTTGAATAGGTAAGGGTTCCTGTTGAGCCCCGTTTTGAATACGGAAGTGCCCGAGCAGCTTACCGAAAATGCGGTGAACAGCTGCCCGAAGGTCAATGTAACAAGGCACATCGTCCTTGCGGCATCTATTCCGGGTACGAGACTGTACATCGTCGATCTTTCCCCCACAAGGAAGGAGGCGATCGATATGAGGCCAAGCAGCACGCCATGTATCAGAAGGGAGGCGAGCAGCGGGCCGCTAAGTATCGGGTCCGCCTGGCTTCTGGGCTTCTTCTTCATTATCCCCTGCTCAGGAGGGTCTATGCCCAGAGAAAGGGCCGGGAAGCTGTCTGTTACGAGGTTCACCCAGAGTATCTGTATGGGCAGAAGCGGCCTTGCAAGGCCGGCTACGATGGAGACGAAAACGAGGACTATCTCGCCGATGTTGCACCTGATGAGATACTGCACCGACTTTCTGATATTGTCGAAAATCGTCCTTCCCTCTTCGATGGCGTGGACGATGGTGGCGAAGTTGTCGTCGGTAAGTATCATGTCTGCGGCGCCTTTTGATACATCGGTCCCCGTGATGCCCATCGCGATGCCGATGTCGGCCCTCTTGAGCGCGGGCGCGTCGTTGACGCCGTCGCCCGTCATGGCAACTACAAACCCCTTGGACCTCCAGGCGTCCACTATGCGCATCTTATGCTCCGGCGACACCCTTGCATACACCCTGATGTTCTCCACAGTGTTTGCAAGCTCGGCGTCCGAGAGCTTGGCAAGGTCCGCGCCTGAAAGCGACAGGCTGTCCTGGTCCGCTATACCCACCTGGCGTGCTATCGCCACCGCGGTCTTCAGGTGGTCGCCCGTTATCATTACGGGGGTTATCCCCGCCTTGTGGCACTCTTCGACAGCAGGCGCAGTCTCAGCCCTTGCAGGATCCTGCATGCCGGTAAGGCCGATGAACACCATGCCGGATTCGATATCGGCCCCTGCTTTGGCGGGAAGCTTTTCTATGTCCTTGTATGCCATTGCCAGGACCCTCATGCCGGATACGGCCATGGCGTCATTGGATTCTGCTATCAGGCGCGCCCCGGCAACATCCATCGCCAATACGCCCTCGTCCGCGAGCCTCCTGTCGGATATGCTGAGCATCTCGTCGGGCGCGCCCTTGGCATAGACCCGGTAACCGCCCTCGGGGAGGGCATGTATCGTGCTCATCCTCTTCCTTACGGAATCAAAGGGCACTTCCATGGCCCGGGGCATCGATTTAATCAGCTCCGACTTCCAGAGCCCTGCCTTTGCGCCCGCCACCAGCAGGCAGCCTTCGGTTGGGTCCCCAATCATCGGAGTGCTGCCGTCCTGCTCCTGCTCGAAAGTGGCGTCGTTGCACAGCACCGAGCAGTACATGAGCTGGCGGAAGCCCTCATCGTTGCCGTAATCGTACACATTGCCCCCGGCTTTGAACTGGCCCTTGGGGGAGTAGCCGTCGCCCGTCACATCGATCCAGTTGCCAGAGACGAATAGCCTCTTCACGGTCATCTTGTTGGTGGTAAGTGTGCCGGTCTTGTCGGAGCATATGACTGTCGCGCTGCCCAGGGTCTCTACAGCAGGAAGCCTTCTTATAATCGCGTTGCGCTTGGCCATGCGCTGCACTCCAAGGGCAAGCACGATCGTGACTATCGCGGGCAGCCCTTCCGGTATGGCGGCTACGGCGAGGCTCACCGATGTCATGAACATGACAAGGGGCTCCTCTCCTCTTAAGAGGCCTGCGATGAATACTATGAGGCTCATTGCGATCGCAACGGTCCCAAGCACCTTTCCGAGCTTGTCGAGGGTTATCTGAAGGGGGGTCTTCTCATCTGTCTGCTCTTGCAGCATGCCGGCTATGCGGCCCACCTCGGTCTGCATGCCCGTCGAGGTGACGACTCCCCTGCCCCTGCCGTATGTGATGCTTGTGCCCATGAAAGCCATGTTTATTTGGTCGCCCAGCTGGGCATCTTTGCCAAGGACGGCGTCTGAGGACTTCTCGGAGGGCATCGATTCGCCGGTGATGGCCGCCTCCTCGATCTTCAAGGACGCATCCTCCACAAGGCGCAGGTCCGCGGGGATTATATCGCCCGCGTCCAGGATGACGATGTCGCCGGGAACAAGTTTCTGGGCGTCTATTACGGAAATCCTTCCGCTTCTTACCACCCTTGCTTTGGGGTTGGTCATCTTCTTGAGCGCTTCAAGCGCGTTTTCGGCCTTGTTCTCCTGGACAACTCCGAGAACAGCATTGATTATCACGATTACGATTATCGCGATCGCGTCGCCGAACTCCCTGAATATGGCGGAAACGACCGCAGAGATTACAAGCAGGATGACCAGAAACTCCTTGAACTGGGCCACGAACCTCTCGAAGGTAGTCTTCTTCCTGCCTTCCTGAAGCTCGTTCGGGCCGTACTTCAAAAGCCTTGATGCGGCCTCCTCCTCGGTTATGCCTATGTCGGCTCTTGAATCCAGCTCGGCAAGCACGGCATCCTTTTCGCTCATATACCAATTAGGCATTGTCGGCTCCTCCTGTCGATACTCGTAGGTGCTGGTTTGGTGTTGTTGCTGTTTATTTGAAGCAAGCCCTGTGCTAGTAAAGCAGCAAAGCTGAAGCTAATATGGTCAAAGCGGCCGGAAGTATCATCATCCCGATAAGCTTTATCATGTCCACTTTAAAATAGTCGGCCGTAAGCACCAGGCACAGGTGCGTGGGCGTCAGCTTCATGCCGAAATTGCATCCCACATAAGTAAGCGCCGCTATCTGTGGCGTAATCCCCGAAAGGCCGTACATGCTGATTAGCACCGGCAGGGAAAGGGCTATTGTCGGGGAGGCCATTCCGGTTAAAAAGCCGATGGCGAAAGGAAGCGCCAGCACCATTGCCAGCTGGGGCAGGCCCATGTCAGTAAATGTCCTTGCCAAAGAGTCTATGCCTCCCGATGCGGTCAGCACTTCCTTGTAGAACATTATCCCCAACACCATGAACATGATGTTGAGGTTGAAACCCTTTTTGAGTATTGCCTTATAGTCTGCCGCTTTAGGGCGGAAGATGACGGCGAGGGCCAGAATTACGGGGATTATCGCGAAGAACGGATTAAGCCCGAAGACAATAACCATCACTAGGATCAAGGCAAGAGGGCTTATCGATGTTAGAAGATCCTTCATCGCATGCCTTTTCGTGCCCTCCATGTCCGCGGCGTTCTTGGGCATCTTCTTGGTGCCTGCAAACGCCACCGGCAGCGCGACAAGGGTGGCGATGGCGGCAACGGGCAGAAGCGTTCGCAAAATGACGCCCATCGGCTGCATGGATAGCTGCGAGAGCATGATGATCGCAGTATAGACAGGGGCGATGAACTCCATGACATGCCTGAACCAGAAGTTGGAGAACGCCTTCTTATAGGCGCTTATCTCCATGCCGTCAGAGGCTTTCTCCACCATCGGGCAGGACAGAAGGGCGCCTCCTGCCGACGGCAGCAGGCCCATGAAGGCCGGCAAAATGATCATATGTATGCGCTTGTCAGGAAGAAGCCTGCTTAAAGATGAGATAAGCTTGTCGATGAGGCCGAATCTGCTCATCATCTCCTCAAGCATCATTACCAGGATCATAACCCCGACAATAGTCAGGGTCTGCTCGGACTTCAATGTCACCCAGGCCGTCTGGAAGAGCTTAGTCAGGCCCATTCCCGTAGTGATTACCATGACGAGCGCGCCTATGCTCATGGCAAGCCCGTTTTGGACCTTCAGCCTAATCAAGACCAACGCCACAGCTAGTGAGATAGCTACCAGAATCGCAGTATTCATTATTCCCCCGTATGCGCTTATTATTAAATATTAATTATACCATCATTAAATTCGGGCGTTTACAGGCCATCCGCATCAGCCCAAATAATTTCCTTGGCGCGCATCTGCAAGAGCAAGGCTGCTGCCTCATTGACCGAACGGCTTTCGCAGATAAGGACGGGATATGCAGAGGAGGGGACAGAATTGGCGCCGCCGTACTTTGCCATGGCCTCCTGCTGCCAGTGCGAGCCGCTTCTTCCCGCCTGGCCCCGGTAATCGCAGGCGAGGCTGCGGGCCAGCTGTTTACCCAATGCCTTAAGCGCTGTTGCGCGGCCCGAATCTAAGCCATCCGCGAACAAATAGACGCCGTCCGTCCTGATGTATCTTATCGGGGGAACGCATGTGGCCATAGCCCTGGAGATCTCGGCAATCGCGGCGGCGCTGCCCGTCCCGATGATTCGGGCGATTTCCGGGGCCTCTTCGCTTGCTGCTCTGATTCTGCCTGCCAAATGGCCCTCAATGTAGTCCCAGTAAACCCCCGGAACCCTTCTTTCATAGGCGAACCAAGAGAGAAGCCTTTGGGAGCAACTGCCGCAAACCGGCCTGAAATCCGTATCCTCCAGCTTGGATGAGCAGAACTGGCAGGCCCCTTGGGGCGGAAAGAGCGCATCTATAGCGGCATCTGCGGCCGGCTTGGCCTTAAGCAGGGCTTTTCGCGCCATTGAAAAGGAAACCGCCCTCAAAGGCATCTTCATTCATCCTTTCTATCATGCCTATGGCCTCTTTGATGTCCCGGTTTACGCTTTCACAGAAGAAGCTGACATTGCCGGTGGGCCTCGCCTGCTGCCTTCCGGCGCGCCCCGCCATCTGAACGAGGGACCTGTAGTCGAATACCCCGTCGATGTCGGCGCCAAGCACCGAAACATCAACGCCGGGAACCGTCACGCCCCTTTCCATGATCGAAGTGCATACCAGGATATCCAAAGAGCCCTCCATAAAGGCCCTTCTTTTCTTCTCCCTGTCCGGGTCCGCAGAATGCGCCCATCCCAGCCTGGCATCTGCATGGCCCTGATTCCCCAGGTATGCGGCGATCTTAGCGCACACGGTCTCGGCTGCCGACTTCCTCGGCACGAATACGAAATGGCCGTTGCCCGACTCAAGGCTTTGCATGAGGGCCTTTCCAAGCTCGTCGGGCACCTCTTGGGCACCGCCTGCAAGCATGGCCTGCGACGCCTTTCCAAGGCAGCGAGACTTGAGGAACGGGGAGAGGATAGCCGTGGTGCCTTGCCGGTATCGTTGCAGTCAGCATCCGCCCTTCCAAAGATGCTTCCATCAGATCCCTTGAAGGGGTCGCCGACATGAAGAGAGTCTTGCCGCCGTCGGCTCTTGCGTTGCGCACGGCCTGCACCAGCACGCGGCTGCCCTGGTAGGGAAAAGCGTCGACTTCATCCAGTATGGTTAGATCGAAGCATTTATAGAATCTTATGGCCTGGTGCGTCGTGGCTATAGTTATGTCGGTGTTGTGTCCGCTCCGGCCGGTGCTGCCCGAGTAATACTGGGAGGAGCTGGCCCTGGGGAAGGCGCTTGCTATCCTTTCGCCAAGCTCAGCCACAACGTCCCTGCGAGGGGCGGCGTAAAGCACCCGGGCTCCGGAATTGAGGGCTGCAGCGATGGCGCCGAAGCTGACCTCTGTCTTGCCGGCGCCGCACACTGCCCAAACGAGAGCCTCCTCCAAATTGCCCTCCTTGTACCATTGCGAAACCTTCTCTGAGGCCCTCGACTTGCGCCGGCGTCAGCTTGTATTTCAAAATCGGCTCATGGGCCCTGACAGGGGGCGTATGGCCGCTTTCGCCTGTTATGCTGTACAAAGGCTCGCACTCCCTAACCAGGCCCATGGTGGAGCACTCCGAGCAGCTAATGCACGATGACGCCCCGCAGGACGGGCACTCCGACACCTGGAAGCCCGTTGTGCTCCCGCACCTGGCGCAAACCCTTCCTCCATAGCCTTTGTACATTATTCCGGGGATGATGTTCAGCTCGTCGTGTACCTTGCAATATTCCGCCGCCATGGCGATCCTGCTCGGGCCCGCGCTGGGGAAGGCCGATTCCAGCTCGTCCATCCTCAGCATCCTGCCTTTGAGCCTTGCGGCCATCTGCTTTGCCACCTCCGGCACCGTATTGTCATCCGTCCCCTTCCCTGCCTTCACCCGTATGGGGTTCTGCGGCATCCTCTCTCGCCCGGAGTAGATGGCAAGGCTCTTCTTAACCGAATAGAAGGCGGCCTGGAGCGCGCCACCGCTGCAGATTTCCGCGTCATTGCGCGCCCGAAAAGCCGCCGGCAGCCTCAATGGCGGGGAGATTATGTGCATGATTGATTGGCCGTCCTGCATTGCAAGCGCAAGGTCATATTCCGGGCACGGGCTGATGCCGATGCTGACCTTTCCTGTGCTCTCCTGTTTGAGATGGTAGACAAAATAAAACACGGCGATCCCTCCTCGGTGCCGTGTTTTCGGTATTTATCAATATATTACCTGCATACTAGCCCTTTTATCGCTACGATGGCTCAGGGTCCTTAAGCCTTTTGGCAAGCCTTGTCCTTCGCTCCGCCACGTTCACGTTCTTGATCGCTATGAACAGCGCTTTCTTGGTGCCAACGATCGCGACATAGGACTTCGCCCTGGTAATGCCGGTATAGAGCAGATTCCTTCGAAGCATCATATAGTGTGAGGTTGTTATCGGCATGACTACAGCAGGGTATTCGCTGCCCTGGCTCTTGTGCACCGATATGCAGAATGCGAGGTCCAGCTGGTCTAGTTCCTGCTGGGCGTACTTGATCGTGCGCTCGCCGTCGGAATCCGGGAAAGCGACCAGCATCTCTGCCTCTTCGACATCGACGTAGGTCACAATGCCAAGATCCCCGTTCCAGACCAGCTTCTCGTAGTTGTTGCTGGTCTGCATCACCTTGTCCCCGCGCCTGAAGCTGTTGAAGCCGTATTTGAGCTCGGGCCTGTCGGGCTTGGGCGGGTTCAGCTTCTCCCTTATGGCGAGGTTCAGATTCTCAACGCCGCAGGCGCCCTTCCTCATGGGGGAAAGCACCTGTATGCCGGCTATCGGGTCCAGATGCAGCTTAAAGGGCAGAGTCCTGCAGGCGAGGTCCACGACCGCGGCCGCGGCCTCGGCAGGGTCCTCCTTCTGCACGAACCGGAAGTCGTCCTTTGCCCCAAAGCTCGGGAAACTCGCCGGCGTTGATTTTGTGGGCGTTTAGCACGATGGAGCTCTCGCTCGCCTGCCTGAATATCTCGGTGAGCTCTGTGGTTGCGATAGTACCGGATTCTATCAAGTCGCGCAGTACGTTGCCGGGGCCCACTGATGGCAGCTGGTCCACATCTCCCACGAATACCAGCCTTGTGCCGGGCTTTACGGCTTTTAACAGGCTGAACATGAGCATTATGTCGACCATGGAGGTTTCATCGATGATGAGAACGTCGCACTTAAGGGGGTTGCCCTCATCCCTTTGGAAGCGCCATCCGTCCTGCTGAGGCTGGAATTCCAGCAGCCTGTGTATCGTCATCGCCGATTTGCCGGTCGCCTCGCTCATGCGCTTTGCGGCGCGGCCTGTGGGCGCCGCCAGCAGCACCTTCTTGGAGTATCTTTCGAAAAGGGCGATTATCGCCCTTATGGTGGTCGTCTTGCCGGTTCCAGGGCCGCCTGTGAGTATGCTGACCCCGTTGCCCATTGCCGCTTTTACCGCACTTCTCTGCAAAGGAGCAAGCTCAATGGCGCACTCTTTCTCGACTGCCTGGATTACCTCATCGCTGGCCTCATCAAGCTTCCACATGCCGGTATCGATAAGCTTTACAAGAAGCTTCGCCACCTGGCGTTCGCCGTGCCATAGAGGGGCCGAGAAGAGGCAGCTGCCCTCTTCAAGCACTACTTCCGCCCCATCCATGCTTTTTGCCGCCCGCCTTACATCGTTTTCGTCCACTTCCAGCAAGCCTGCCACCCTTATGCTAAATTCGTCCAGGTCGGAATAGCAGTGTCCCTCTTCGGAATCCGCCATGAGGAAGTGGGAGACGCCGGATTTTACCCGGTACGGGTGGTTCTTCGTGAAGCCAAGTTCCGCCGCTATTGCATCGGCCTTCTTGAAGCCTATGCCCCTGATTTCCGTAGCCAGGCGGTAGGGGTTCCTCTTAATCTCCTCGATGGCCCCCTCGCCATACTTCTTGAATATCTTAAGGGCGTCGCCCTGAGTGGCGCCGTGCCCCCTTAGAAACACCATGATCTTCTCAACGGCCTTGTGCTCGGCGAGCCCCTTGGCTATCCTTGATACCATCTTCTCCCCGAAGCCCTTGATCTCGGAAAGCCTGTTCGGGTCCTGCTCGAGTATCTTCAGGGCGTCCGCGCCGAAGTGATCGACGATGGCTCGCGCCTTAGCAGGCCCTATGCCGGGCACAACGCCGGAGGCCAGATACTTCTCTATGCCGATTTTCGTCTTGGGCTCGGTGTATTGGACTTCCTCGACTAGAAACTGCCTGCCGTATGTGGCATGCATCGTCCAGTCGCCTGTGAGTACGACAAGCTGGCCCGCCTTTGCAGTCGGGAATTTGCCGGTAGCGGTCACTTCGGTCTTCACGCCTTCGATTTTCAGCCTGGCGACCGTGAAGAGGTTCTCTTCGTTTCTGAAGGTAACCCTCTCGATCCTGCCTTCGATTTTCTCCATATACCACCTGTAGAATAATCAGGCGGCCCGGCCGTTGCCGCCGGGCCGCCTTCTATTGCGACTATCTTAGCAGGTCTGCGACGTCCGTCTTCTCCCACGGGGCATGGGCCTCATCGCGCCCGAAATGCCCGTAGCTGGACAGCCTCTTATAGTTGAAACCGTCGCGGCTTACGTCGAAGAGCTTGAACTTGCTGATCATGCCGCCCGGTGTCAGGTCTATCGTCTTTAGTATCCGCTCGATGATCTGCTTTTCGGGGATGACGCTCGTTCCGAATGTATCGATGCTCACCGCTACCGGGCGCTCGACTCCGATGGCGTAGGCGAGCTCAAGTTCGCATTTTCTGGCAAGGCCCGCCTTTACGACGTTCTTCGCCACATACCGAGCAGCGTAATTGCCCGACCTGTCCACTTTCGTGGCGTCCTTGCCCGAGAAGCATCCGCCGCCGTGGTTGGCCATGCCGCCATAGGTATCCACGATTATCTTCCTGCCTGTAAGTCCGGTGTCCGCGTTGGGGCCGCCCAGCTCGAAAAGGCCGCTGGGGTTTATGAAGACCTTAGTATGGCTCTTGCAGCCGTCGAACTTGACCTTGAAGTATTCGCCCTGCTCGCAATCAAGGCAGGCGTTGCCGGAGAAGCTGAAACCGTAGGCTTTAGCTACAGGCAAAATCACCTTGTTGAAGAGCCCGTCTTTTATCGCATCGTGTTTAATGCCTCGCGAATGCATAGTTGAGATTATTATCGTATCAAGCCCTATCGGCCTGCCTTTGTCGTCATACTGCACCGTAACTTGTGTCTTGCCGTCAGGCTTCACCCATTCCAGCTCGCCCGATTTCCTTACTTGCGCAAGCTTTTCGGCGAGCCTGTGCGCTACCATGATCGGCATCGGCATCAGCTCTTCAGTCTCGTCTGTGGCATAGCCGAACATTATGCCCTGGTCGCCTGCCCTTAGGCCCGACAAGGGGTTTCTCTTGGACGATCCGCGGTTTACGGCATGGGAGATATTGTCCGATTGCTCGTGTATGGTTGTTAGCACCGCGCAGGTGTTGCCGTCAAAACCCTGTTCAGGAGCGTCGTAACCGATTTCTTTGACTGCGTTTCTTACTATTTCCGGGATTTCCACATATACATCGCATGTAATTTCGCCGGCCACAAGCACCATGCCTGTTGTTGCCAGGGCCTCGACCGCGGAGCGGGCGAAGAACCTGCTCTTGTCTTCACCGTACTTGATTAGTATCTCGTCCAGAACCGCATCGGAAATCCTGTCACATACTTTGTCGGGATGCCCCTCGGTGACAGATTTGCTTGTAAACAGCCTTATTGACATAAGGTGACCTCCTGTAATTTTCGCGCCTACAAGGACGCGAATTTGAATTGAGCTTGGGATTTTGCTATTTGACTTTGGCCGACATGATGGATACGTCTTCCCTTACCGACAGGACTATGGCCGTACCTCTTATGATATCCAGGTTCTTGCTGCCCGGCAATAGCCTGTCCACAGCATTTCCCAGGCCGAAGAAGCCCAGCCTTTCGGGCCTTTCGCCCTGGCATATCAGTATTCCGGAGGCAAGCTGGGTATTTGAGGTCGCGTTATCGTCGGCGATGAGCTTTACGGGAGTGCCGTCGATAGCGTATATGGGGCTGAGAAGCAGTTCGACTAGGTTTTTAAGGTCGAATTTGTCCGATTTGGTAGGATCCGCCGCTTCAACCTGCCACGCGGTGCCCTTGGGTATTGCCAGCCTGTCGCCGATGAACACATCTTCGCTTACTTCGAGGTCCACCTTCTCGCCGGGCCTTGTGAAATTGGTTCTAAGAGGCGTTTTTAACACAAGCTTGACCGGAGTGCCGGCAGCAAGCTTTGCGTATGTTGAATCAATGCCCGTAGCGCCCGCAGTGATGGCAATCATTGCGTCTATCCTTGAGGTTAAAGGGTCTTTGCTTACATAACCCATGAGCAAAGTCTCAAGGTTGGCCAGCCGATCCAGGAGCGTGCCCTGGCTTACCTTGCCGTCTGCTATCCATTGGGAGTACTTGATCTGGTAGTCGAGTGTCTGTACGCCCTCCCTGCCTCCGCCGAACTCATTCCAAAGGCTTTCTATGCGCTCTATGAGCGTCCCTTCGCCGGGCTTGCCCAGGGCAACGTCCTCGATCTTTTGTACCCTCGGTGTTATCGCGCCCTCCCCTGCCACGCCGAACAGCGTACGCTCAAGCATGGCGAGCATCTCCGATGTGGTAGTCGGAGGCGGGGCGGCAAGTGTTGAAGCGAAGGCCATAAGCCCTATCAAAAGCGCGATCGCAAGAACCCGGACGTATCTGTTCATCATCATATGCTCACTCTCCGTAGTAATTAGAACTTGATGCTAATGCCCAGGGCGGTCAGGTTCTTCTTTAGATCCAGCTTGTCGAAGTCGGAGAAGTCTATAAGCCTGTAGCCGATCATAATAGAGGCGTCCTTGAAAAGGTTATACCCGACGTCTATTCCTGCCAGCTGCTTGACGCCCACATCGCTGTTGAGGCTCAGTGAGCCCCTGAAGATCCAGCCTAAAGGCGAGCTGTCGTCATACATCCATGACTTGGTCGAAAGGGCACCCGAAGCGATCAGGTTCCTGACCTGCTCAACCTGATATCCTGCCTGAAGGAAGGCCGCGTTGCCGAGAAGCAGCTTGTAATATATGCCAAGGGATGCCGAAGCTTGCAGCTCAATTCCGGTATCTACTGCCGCCTTCAGGTCTCCGCTTTCGATATTGTAACCCGCTTGTATCGTAATGCTGTCCGTCACGCTCTTAAAGGGCATGATGCTGTTCACCTGGTACTTGACGCCCACTCCGGTTATGGCGGAAAGGTCGGTGAGGTTTGAAGCCTCGTCCTTGCCTCCAACCATCTTATAATCTAAAGTCAGGCCCCCGCCCTGGTCATCGCCCAATTTGAGGCCTATGCCGGCGCTTGATTTGCCGTTTACGGTGGAATCGTCCGCAAACAGCGAGGCGTTGACATTCAGAACATCGAAAAGGCTGACTACCTTGGACGTGTCAGGATTGATGCTTCCTACCTGAAGCGGCTCCATGCCCGTAGCCACCTGAGGTATCGTATTGTCCTGCGGCTTCATCGTAAGGGACGATTGCGACAGCGCAGAGGGCATATTTATCTTCTTCAGCACATCTGTAAGCGAAAGGACGACCGGGCCCTGCTGCGCGGCGGGCGGCTCCGGCGAAGCTTGTGCATCGGATACGGGAAGGGCTGCTGCTGCAGTGTCCCCGGCTTGTGCTTGAACAGGCGAGGCCTTGCCCACAATGCCCCTTGTGGCAAGCTGCGTTGCAAACTCCTTCGTAAGATCGTTAAGAAGCCAGGAATCGCGCGGCGCAAGTTTCTGAACCGATGTGCCGTAAAGGCTCAGGTCCAGGGATGCCGCGTTTGTAAAATCTATGTCCTTCAGCCCTAGCTTGATTAGCGCCCTCTCGACGGATGCCACTGCGAAGTCCAGGTTGATAGGTATCTTAGTCAGGTAGTACGGGGCGTCTTTCTCATCAAGCACGCTATGGGTTGCAAGCTCGGCAAGGGCCCTGTATCTCCAATCGTCGGATTTCAGCACTTCGGGCTCGGCCGCGGCAGCAATCGGCAACGCGAGCAGCAATATCAAAGCGAATAGGAGAATCGGGGATTTGCTGCGTATGGCCTGCATGCTCGCGTCACCTCCTTACACCTTCGGTCTTTCAATAGTTTTATATTCTATATATGGCTCAGTTTTCCTTTATATCGGCAGAGCCGCTCCTCGAATCCAGGTATCTTCTGCCGATGACCTCGGCTACATAATCATCCCAAGGCCTTTCAGGTGATCTCATCCCCAAAGGGAGAAGCCTTGCCAAACCTCTGGGCCTGTTTGCTAAAAGGTAGTTCCTTCTGCCCTCCACAGTGGAGTTGTCCTCGTCCACCATGACAATTATATCGTCAATGTCGCTCCCGAGCGCTTCTTGGATTTCGGCGGCCATCCTGCCTGCCGTAGTCCCGTCGCCCAGCGCGATGACCGATTCTCTTCCTGATGCAAGCTCAGCGATCTGCTTTGCGGCTGTAAAGCGCGACAAAAGGCGCCTTTCGATGAGCCTGCCATCCGCGTCTAAAAGCGCAACGCCGACCTTGTTCTTGCCGGGGTCTACTCCAATAACGAATCTCATGACGTTTTCCTCCGGTATCAGCTTATATTATACAACCCGGAGACAGGAGAAAGAAAAAAGCCCCGGGGAGCAAATCAATGCTCCTCGGGGCTAGTCCGGTTTTAGCTTAGAACGTGGTGCTCAGCTTTATGCCAAGCGTGTTCACGAGGTTGTCGGCGTATCCACCGGGGTTGTAGGTGTACTTGACGTACTTGGTGGTGAAGTCTGCGACAAGGCTCGTAGCGTTGAAGATCTTCTGGTTGTAGCCCAGGCCTGCTGACAGCACGAAGCCATCAGGCTTGGCTGCGCTTACGCTGTTCCTGTACTCGCCGGCTGCCATTGCGTAGAGGCTGGCGGTGTTGGACAGGTTGTAGGTAAGCTTGGCATCGCCATAGACCTTGAACATCGTTGTGGTCTTGAAGTACACGCCCAGGTTGGCTGCCAGGTTCCACTTGAC
This sequence comes from uncultured Bacillota bacterium, assembly GCA_963823655.1. Classification (GTDB taxonomy): domain Bacteria; phylum Bacillota; class DTU025; order DTU025; family MWDF01; genus MWDF01. Next base: position 453,392 of record CAWGMK010000010.1, on the reverse strand, counting down.
CGCGAAGCCGGTGGTGAGGTTCAACTCGCCGTAGAGCTCCTGGTAGTTGCCTGTGAAGTCACCGAACACGCCCTTCCATCCGGCCTTAGCCTTCAGGATGTCGGGTATGAGGGAGAGCTCCGTGTTGAGGTATGCAGTGTACTTGTTGTATTATTCCGGCAAAGACACCCGCTATGTCGTAGGTCTCTGTGTAGTAGGAGAAGCCCGCGTTGAAGATGTAAAGCTTCAGCTTGAGGTCAGCTCCTGCATAGCACAGTCCGTCGGCATCCGGTACGGGTACGTTCCATATGCCGCCTATCACTATGTCGGACTCACGTCCGCCGTAGAGCTTCAGCGATCCGTTGAACAGGTCAGTCGCCTTGCCGAACGAGTACTTGGCATACACTTCGTTGATATGGGTCAGGTTGGCCCAATCGTCGTCGCCGTTGAGCTCGGTATCCAGACCGAATACCAGGTTGGGCAGGACGTCGAAGCTATTGCTCATCGTAAGGTTCATTATGTCGTTCTCGATGATGTCCGGATCGTCGGTGTCGACGAACTCAGCATACATCGGTGTGTAGGCATCGCTCACGCGCTCGAAGCCAAGGCTCATGTTCCATACTCCGACCTTGCCATCGATGTATGCGGTGATTGCGCTCTCCGGATCCGGGTTCACATCGTTGAAGAACAGGTTGGCGAATGCGCCTGCCGTCCAGTTCTCGCCCATTTTGAAGTCTGCGCTGAGGCCGATGTGATCTTCGGTTCCATCATAGACGCCCGGGATGTCGCCCGAGTTGGGTGCGTCATCGATTGCGAAGTAGTAGAGAGTAAGATCGGCTACGTCAGCGTAGTTCACATTGCCGGCCATTCCCCATACATACCTGAAGTCGGTGGTCGAACCCTTCTTCGCGACTATTGCGGAGGCGCCCAGTGTCAGACCTTCCATGCCGGGTGCGAACTTCGCCCAGCCGCCGAGTCCTTCAAACGCCTCGTCTGCGAACAGGATCGATGAGAATACGTACTTGCTGAGATACTTGGGCCTGGCCTGCTCGCCGCCGATGAGCTGGCCGTAGCCGTTGGGCGAGGTGACCTTGATGTCGAGGTCGCCGTTGAACACGAGGGCGCTGACATCGCTTATGCCATAAGTATCTACGCCGGCATTAAGACCGACATTGATTTCCACGCCGGGCTCAGGCTTGATCGTCGCCTTCAATGTCAGCTTGCCGTAGTACGAATTGCTCGGAACTATAGCTGTGGTCGTGTTGTCGAACGGATCTTTGTACGGCAATCCCATTACGACGGCCACATCGGTGAACTTGACTTCAAACGATCCTGAGAGCAGGAACTTGTTGATCCAGAGGTTCGATACCTTGTCGATCAATCCCATCAGGCCGTTCTTAAGGCTTAGCGTCTCCGCTGCGCCTTCTGCCGATGCGCCTTCAAGGGAAGCTACCCTTGCTGCCAGGGCATCTGCGCTTATCTTGTTGGCCGCTTCTATGGCCGCTACCCTGTCGTTGAGGGCGAGGTCAGCTGCTGCCAGGTTCTTGAGCAGGTTGTTGGTCTTGTTCTGCTGGATGTACAAGTCGTTGATGTCTTCCGAGTTCCTGGTGACTTCAAGGCCCATCGCGTTGAGGCCGTCAGCCAACATGCCATACTTGTCATATAGATCAGCGGTCTGAAGCTCGAGCAGGCCGATCCTTACGAGGGCATTGTCTACCTTCTCGCTCTCAAGTGCCGCAAGGTCCATATTGAGCATGGCAACCTTCTCGTCGAGGAGCATCAGCTTCGACTCGGCTGCATCAAGGCGCGCGGTGAGGTCTCCGACTTGCGCATAGAGGGCCTTCAGCTTCTCTATGTCATCCTGAGCCTCAAGGATGTCCAACTTCAGAAGGGCAACGCTCTCAGGGCTTGCGCCTGAAACGCTTGCTACTGCTTCGGGCTTGGCGGCCAGTCTGGCCTCAAGGTCCGCAAACTTTGCAGCAAGGTCTGCCTTCAGGAAGTTGAGATCATCGGTATTCTTATAGGAGAGGCTGTAGAGGTCGATTATGTCGGCTGCATTCTGTCCGGACTGCGCGGCCACCATGTCGACTTCGGCTTCGAGCTCGTTTGACTTGAGCTCAAGGTTGCCTACCCTTGTGTCAACTGTGTTGAGCTTGGATTCGAGGGCGAGTACTTTGGACTCGAGGGCGCCCAGCTTGGACATAAGCACGTCGACCTTGTTAGCTTCGAGGTTGAGCACCAATGCCTTGACTGCAGCTAGCTCGGCTGCGCTTACTCCAGAGCTCACTACTACTGGAGCGGGGTACTACTGGCGCCGGCACTACAGGGGCCGGGACGACCGGTGCTGTAATTACCGGAGCTACTACAGGCTTGACGGCTTCAAGGGCGGAAACCCTTGCTGCCAAGGCTGCCTTGTCTCTTTCCATCGAAAGCATGAGGGCCTTAAGGGCCTCAACTTCCTCAGGCTTGGCCGCGGCGGGTATTACAGGCATCGGCGGTATCACTACCGCAGGCTTGCCTTCCAGGGCGGCTACTCTTGCCGCTAGTGCCGCGTTGTCCTTTTCGAGGCCGAGTATTAGCGCCTTGAGCGCTTCTACTTCGGGGGCGTTCGCCTTCTGGGACAGGGCGAGGTTGAGCTCCTCAAGCTGCCTGTCGACTGCGTTCGCTCTGCTCTCGAGGACCGTTATCCTTACAAGAGCGGGATCCAGCTGGAGCTGCAGGGCGCCGATGTTTGCCTCTGCTTTGGCCAGCCTCTCCTTGATCTTTGCGAGTTCATCTTCCAGGGCTGTCACGCGGACGCCAAGGACTGAGAGCTCGCGGGAGAACTCTGTCTTGAGGTCCTGGATCATTGCATAGAGTTCAGCGATCCTCTCGTCAATGTCCTCAAACTTGGGCCCTACCAGGGCTTCGATCTTCTCCCTGATAATGGTCTCAAGAATTGTCTGGTCGGGCTCCACCTGAACAACCGTGGTTACCGGCGCGGGTGTCGGTACGGGAGTCGGAGTCGGTACGACTGCCGCCGCTGTGGCAGCCGGAATCTTGGCTTCCAATGCCGCCATGCGGGCACTTATCTCCTGGTCCAGATACTTCAGGAGCCTGGCGATGACTACTGCCAGTTCGTACCTCGTTGCTGGCTGCGGTCCCTTGAAGGTTCCGTCAGGATAGCCTTCGAAGATTCCTAGTGCGGACAACTCATACACGGCCGATAGTGCCCAATGTGTATCGGGCAGATCCGTGTACGGACTTGCCATGACTGGTAATGCTACCGCCACGGCAAGCAGAACCGCAATTAGCATTGCTACGGTTCTCTTCATGTGTTCTTACCCCCCTTGGCTTTGTTGATTAACCACCAAACCATAAACCTCCGCACCAGTGAAGTTTCCTAGTTTCCTTCACCGGTGGTTTGATCTTACGCCCTTATGCGCGCCCTTTGATGTTTTTTTGCGAACGGGCAGGGCATTGAATAGTATTTTCTCTTATATTTTCTTCAATAAAGCTAGTAATCCTTCTTCTTTATACATCTAATTGTGCTTTTTTATCAAGGCAGAGCAAAAGGCTTGGAAAAATATCATGTAATTAATATACCACATGCAAACCCATTGTAGGTGTGCTATCACTGCGCCAGATGTCCTCTTCCGCTTTGACTTCTATCTTGACTGTGCGGCCCGACTCCAAAGCCGCGATGATTGCCTCGGTAAATTGAAGGGCTTTAATGAAAGTCCCTATGCGCCCTTCATCGTCGCTAACCATGCCTTTGGCCAGCGCAATCGCATTTACCTCTTCAATTAGGCCTAGAATCTCAAGCTGTATCCTGTCGGCTCCGAGCCTGCCGTCTGCATCCCTGCTGGCGACTACTTGGCCTTCAAAGAAGATCAATTCATCCGGCAATGTATGAAGAGAAATCCAAAGAGGTTCGCCCGGCCAGCTGTTGACCGGCGATACGGCCCTCATTACCACCTTGCCGGAAGACGAATATACTTTCTGGAAAGCACTAAGAACATTGTCCTCGTCGAAATTCAGCACGGAGCCGTCCTGGCGGCCCGCCACTTCCCCCGCGCCCTTTGATTTGGCCAGCGTGTTGACCTTTATCAGGAAGTCGTTTATCTGGGTATGGATGATTTCAACAGGCTGCACGCAGTCTATCACAGTACCCAATATAATCTGATCGGCATAAAAGATGACCTGCCTTGTCATCGAGGTCTGCTTGCTCTGTATGAGCAGCAGGCTTGTCTGCATCAGGCTGTCCACTTGCTTTTCAAGCACCGCTGCCTCTTCGATGAGCTTTGATCTGGTGTCCTGAAGGCTTAGGATCTCCTTTTCGAGCAGCTCCCTTTCGGATGACAAGCCCGAAATCTCGCTCTGCTGGCTTTTTAGCATCAAATCCGATTCGACGATTTCCGCGCTTGCGGCGTTTAAATCCTGTTCTGTGGAAACGAGCTTCCTTTGTATTTCCTCAAGGCCCGTTTTCAGGCTTTTCAACTCATTATATGTCTGAACCTTCTCGGCGTTCGCATCGCTAAGCTCGGCACTGATTATCCCATAATCGGACTTCAAGGACTCATACTGCTTGCCGATGCTCTCCACCCTGTCGGTAAGCTGCTGCGCTTCGTCCATCTTGAGGGTCAATTCCTGTTTGGTAACCTTGAGCACTTCATTCGTTTCCGCAAGGTCGCTGCGAAGCTCCTGTATCTTGAAGATCGCAATCCTTACGTTCTCAGAAAGCAGGGACAAGACAGCGACAGTGAGCGCGACGACCACGATGCCGGTTATGAAGGTTATCAGAATAGAAGTGTGCCTCGGCCTGAGCCCGAAGAGGGTAAGCCTCTTGCGCCCTATGCGCATGCCTATCCTGTCGCCTGCGATTGCGACAAGGCCTCCTATTATTGCCAATACGGCAATCAGCACTACTCCGTTCAAATAAACCTCCGGTTAGAAGCTGAATGAGTCGCCAAGGTAAAATCTCCTTGCCAGCGGGTCCGCCGAAATCTGCTCCGGAGTGCCTGATACAAGTATGTTGCCTGTATACATTATATACCCTCTGTCGGTTATCGCCATCGTATCGCGCACATTGTGGTCAGTAATCAGCACGCCAAGCCCCTGCGACTTCAGCCTTCTTATTATGCCCTGTATCTCCATCACAGCTAAAGGGTCAACTCCCGTGAAAGGCTCGTCGAGTAGCAGGTAGGAAGGTGCTATAGCCACGGCCCTTGCGATCTCCACTCGCCTTCGCTCTCCGCCTGACAGGGTAAAGCCCATCTGCCTTCTGATATCGGTCAGGTTGAACTCCTCAAGCAGGTCCTGAGTTTTCTGCCTGACCTGCCTTGCGGGCAGCCTGAGCGTCTCTAGCACAGAGGCGATGTTGCCCTGTACGCTCATGCGCTTGAATATCGAAGGCTCCTGGGCCAGATATCCTATGCCAAGCTGGGCCCTCATGTGAACGGGCAATTCGGTGACGTCGCGGCCGTCCACTTCGATAAGGCCGGAATCGGGCACTTCAAGCCCCAGGAGCATGTAGAAGGTCGTGGTCTTCCCGGCCCCGTTGGGTCCGAAAAGTCCCACTGCCTCCCCGCGCTCCAGGTTGATGTCGACCCCGTCCACCACATTCCGGCCGGAGAACGACTTCGTAAGCTTGACCGCCCTAATTCCCATGTTGCCTCCGATAACGCTATACGATGAAGTTGATCTCTATGCGTTCGCCCTCGGCTTCGAAAGTATCCTTGTCCGTATAGATGACCGCTTTTTCGGCCTTTACGGTATCGCCGTCGCTGGTCTCGATACTGACATTTCCCGTAAGGGTTATCTTCTTCTCAGCCTCGATGTATGCAGCGCTTCCGGACTGTGCCTTCTGTTTGTCCTTGGTTATTATTATTCCGCCGGACGCCGTGAAGTCGTTTGTATTGATATCAATAGTCATGCTTGAAGTTAAAAGCAGCACGACATCCTTCTTTGCGACGCCGTTGGCATCCTTCTCGGCAAGAGTCTCTGTCATCTCCAGCTTAACATTGCCGCTGACCATGACTTTCTCGGTTTTAAAGTCGGCGTTCATGACATTGGCCGTGATGACGATATTGTCCTGCACTATGCGCACGCCGCTGTCCACCCTAGCCGTTTTGTTGTCGCTGTTGAAAATCACTTTATCGGCTGTAATCAGGGTAGTGTCGTATTCGATTTTTACGTCGCCCTCTACCATTGCGTCGCCTTTGGCGCCCTGGTAGCTGAGCTTCTTGGAGGCTGTGATCTTGACCTGTTTGGCCGCAAGCGCCGTAGAGGCCAGTACCAGGATGATCAGTGCCGCGGCGATTGCCGTTCTTGATCTGCTCTTTATCATCTGTGCACCCCTTTCCTAGAGGTCTATCGTTATCGTCAAAGGCCCGATGATCTCCATCTCGCGCCTGGTGACCGAATACCTCATGTTCCCTGCCGTTATCTTTACGCTGTCGCCCTGCTGGGCGATTATATCGCCGGTCGTAGAAATGTACTCGTCCTTAAGGTCCACCGTAAGGTTCTTCGCCGTCACCTTGCTGCCGTCCGCCGTTATCTCGGTCTCTCCGGGGATGTTGACCAGCTGCGTCACAGGGTCCCATACCATCGACTCGGTTACCATCAGGGGTTTGCCCTGAGACATGATCAGCACGCCTTCCGAAAACTGCATCCTGTTCCTGCCGTCGACGGCCGCCCTGCCCGCGGAAAAGCCCAGATAAGCTACATCATCCCTAAATATGGTGCCTTCCTTGATGCCTGTGAGCGTGGCGTTCCTGCCGAATCGGGGCAGCTCCATGCTGTCGGCTTTCATCTCCCAAACCCTTGCGCCGCCGGTCCAGCTAGATATCGTAAGCCCCTTTATGAGCACTTCAGGAAGGTCCTTGTCGTCAACCGCCTCTTGCGCCGCCTCTATTGAGGGCTCCTGCCTAACGAAACCGTAATAGTAGGACACGCCCACGAGAGCTGCGAAAATCAGGAATATCGCTATCCCCACCCTGGTATTCACGACGTAAGCCCTCCTTCCTTGCGGTTTCTAGTTAAATAGGCTCCAGTCGTCCGAGCCGATCCCGATCGGTATGTCAGGGAAGGCCTTGAACTTGAAGTTGACGAAGAACCTCTTGTCAACGACCTGGTAGCCTGCCGTTATCTCCCTGCAGTGCAAATCCTTTGTCAGCGCGAAGTCCGCCTTCCTCAAGCCTTCCCTCGCCACATCGTATATTACCGCCCAGCCTACCTTCCACTCCTTGAGTATGCTAAGGCTCCCGCTCGTCTCGATCTTGCTAATCTTGTTGAGCGAACCATTGTACTCTAGGCCGAACTTCAGGCTTACTTCCTCGATAGGGCTTATGGTGAGCCTTCCTACAATAGTCTGTATCCCGAAATCCGGCAGGGAAAGCTTCGCTGTGACATCCGCCTGGTACTTGTCCTCAAATTTGTAGCCTAGCCCCGCGGAGAGGCTGTCGTACTTCAGTTTGATGAAGTCGTAGCCCGACGAAGCAGAAGCAGTTACGCCGTAGAACGAAGCGGAAGTAGACAGGGCAATCTTGTTCTTCTCGTTAAGCGCGTCGAACCTGTATGGGCTCGAACCGAAGCCCTTCAAGTAATCGTACGACAGCTTTATGCCCCATCCCTTTATCGGAGTCACATTCAGCGAAGTCGCTACGCCAAGGTACGCCCTTGAATCCCCGGTAGAGTAGAGGCTGCCGATAAATGTGCCGGCCAGATCGTATGTGGCGAATCCCCAAAGGTCCACCCTGTCGATGGCAAGGCTAATATCAGCCTCGCCCTTGCCCGCATCCAGAGAACTCTATCGGGTCAGTATTGAGAATCCTCTCCACGTACCTGCCGGCAGTCATCTTGACGCCGATGTTTAAAGGCAGCTTCCCGATAGGCATCTTGAAAAGCTCTATTTGCAGCTCAGGCAGCCTTTTCAACGAAGCGACGACTACTTCCTGGCTTTCGTTCATCGTTTCGGAGGCCTGGACGTTTAGCGTAAGCCTTCCCTGTTCCGTCTGGTGGGACAAAGTTGCCTTGTAAGTCATGCTCTCGAAATTCAAAGCGTCGTTTATCTCGGTCCTCCTGTAGCTTACGCTTCCCGACAGCTTGATATCCTCTAAGAGCGTCATGGAGTGGGATGCAGACAAGTTCAAGGTGGATGTATCGGCTACTGCGTCCTTGTATCGGTAAGATGCGGCAATCGCGGTCTTGTCGTCCTCCACGCTCCTGTTCAGTTTGAGCTCGGCGAAGTGCTCCTCCGATTTGGCAAGGCTCGCATTTGTTGTATTCCTGTAAGAATACTTGCCGGTCGCTATGATATCCAAAGGCAGCTTAAGCGTCTGCGAGATCTCGGCGGTCCAGTCGGAGGCGGGGTTCATCAGGCTTTTTAGCACATACAGGGAGTAGTATCCATTCACCTTTGCCGTTCTATGCCGTACTCGTGCTTCAGGCCCAGCCCCAGGCCGCTTACCGTGAAGAAATCCAGCCTTAGTGTCAGCCTGTTGTCCTCGTTAAGCTGCCTTTTCATCGTAGTTTTGATGTATGCGCCGTCTATTCCGCTCCAGCCGAACTCAGGAAGGATGATCCTGTCCTCCTCCCTAAGAGGTATGGTCAGCGAAGGAAGGCGCAGGAGCCTAATATTGCCCTCGAAGTATGAAACGTCTTTTGCGACTATGACGTCAGCTTCGGTGAACTCTATGCTTTTGGCCTCTATCCTGTAGTGAGGCTGAGGCAGGTCGCATGTGGTCAGATAGCCATCCGTCAGCTTGTAGTCTCCGTCCTTCTCGGTGAACCCGGCCCCGTTGATGTAGATGTACCCTTCTACCCGCTCGTCGCTTACCCGCCCTTCGAACGCCCCGAAAGTGACTTCCTTAGTCTTTATGTCCACGACGGCAAGGCCCGAGGAGATGACGCTGCCCTTCATTTCTACTGTAACCGATCCTGTGAGCTCGGCCTTGTTCGTCGTAAGGTCGATTCTTGCGGTATCAGCCCTCACCACGACATCATCGAAGGAAACCTCAACCTTGCCCTCGGCGCGCCATATGTCCGAGCCCTCATAAACCAGCCTTTCGGCTGTTACCTTGACATTCGTCCCGGCCGCAGCCGCAATTGACGGCTGCAGAAGAAGTACGAGGGCTATGAGCAGGATAATGGCTGTTGCCGGCCCTTTGGGCTTACGGATGCGCTTTCTCATCCTCTTCGAATCCGCCCTTATAAGAAGGATGAGGGCCACCACCATAAAGATGATGTCAGCGGACCATGCCGCCATCCAGGGCTGAAGCCTTGTCGCCTGGAGCATTCCGTACGAGCGTATCACCGATTCGAATATGAAGTACAAGGTAACGATAAGTATGCCGGCGGCGATGCTGTAGACGGCCCCTCCGCGCCTGGGGCTTCGTACTGCAAGAGGCACTGCCAGTATTGCAAAAATCAGGGATGAGATGGGCTGGGCGATCTTGAGGTAGTAGTCTATGAGAAGGTTCTTGGCCTTGATGCCGCTTTTCGTGAAGAGCGAGATGCTCTCTTTAAGCTGCTTCATCGACATTTCGGAGGTTGTCCTGCCGGAATTCGTATAATCTGTGACCGCGCGCTCCATCCTGATTTCCAGCGAATCGAAATGGGCCGTCGATACTACCCTTCCGTCCGAACCGCACTCATGGATGTTGCCGTCGAGGAATACCCATACTCCAGAGTCCGCCTGCCCCTTGGCCGCTGTTATCAGCTGCGGGTACTTCCCGTATCCGATGTCATATATCATGATGTCCTGGACAGTCGCCCTGTCCTCGCTCACCCGGCCGATATAGAAGAACTTGTTGTCGGGCCCGCGGAAGAAGACGTTGTTCTCAATCCCCGGTATGCTGTCGCCCAGGATCATCCTGTTTACGATGTTGCGCGATTCCAAATTGGCCTTGGGGGCCACCTGGTCGCCCATATAGAAGCCGAATGCGCTGATAAGAAGCGCTATGAATATCATGGGGGCTGCGATCCTGGAAAGCCTGAGGCCTGCGGCTCTCATTATCGAAAGCTCGCTGTCCCGGCTTAGCCTGCCCAATCCTAGCAGGACCGCAAAAAGGGTGGCGAAGGGGAGAACTTGTACCAGTGCTGTGGGTATGTTGTAGAGTATGAGCTTCAATACGGTCGCAAGGGGGGTGTGCTTGACCACGACCATTTCGGCCAGCCAGAAGAGCTGGACGCTGAGGGATATGACGATGAACGCGGTTATTGCGGCAAAGAATGGGCCTAGGAACTCCCGCGCCACATACCGGTCAAGCTTCCTCATTGAGGCAACTCCTGTCACTTATGTGAATAAAGGGGCGCCTAAACGCGCCCCTTTCTGTACAGTTGGCGAATACTACTTAAGGCCGCCCTTAGCCAGGACTGCATCGGTCATGTCGACGCCGCCCTCGATGACTATCGAGCTGTTGAGGATCACGGTCACTCCCTTTTCCTTGGCCACTTCCTTGACTGTCGTCTCGAGCTTGGCGTAGGCGGGATCGAGTGTCTTCTTGGCGTAGTCGTTGTAAAGCACGTTGAACTGCTCAACAAGCTTCGCCTTAGCGTCGGCGTCCTGCCCTTCGGCCTTCTTGTTAAGTTCCTTCTCAAGCTCTGCCTTCTTGGCCGCGACCGCCTCCCATGCCGTCTTGAGCATCGGGAAATCGGAGTTGAGCTTGTCGGTATCTATATGGCCTATTACCGCGTAGTCGGGGGCGGCGCCTGCCTTGCCTGTCGTAAGGTTGCTGATTGTAGCGGCCACTGCCACCAAAGCGATTGCCATTATTACTGCCGTCGTGTTTCTAAAAAGGTTCTTCATCTGGGACTGACCATCCTCTCATTTAGATAATTTATGACAACATATTTAATTATAATTCTCAGTTGCCTGAGTTGTCATTCATATATTAGAACGTATGACCGAAGCCGAAATACACCCGGCCCTGACCGTTTGAGATGCCGTAGTCGAGCCTTATCATCCCGAGCATCGGTATTGTGACCCTTGCGCCTATGCCGACGCCGTACTTCATCCCGTCCAATGTGAAGCCCTCGCCCTTGTTCCAGGCCTGGCCGAGGTCGAAGAATACCACGCCGCCGACGATCTCCTCATAGATGCGGAACCTGTACTCGGCATTGCCGAATACTATATAGTCGCCCTCTATGGGCTCTTTGAGGCCTCTTAGGTTGTCCCCGCCGCCAAGCAGGAACTTAACATGTGAGGGAAGCGGCTTTATACCGGCGCCAGCGCCGAGGCGCCCCGCTATCACCTGGCCGTCCTTGAACTCATAGTAGCCCGTCAGCTGGGTGAAGAGCTTGGTGAAATTGTCGTCCCCGCCTAGAATGCCGCCTGCGAACTCCGTAGAGGCGAAGATGGTGTATCCCTTGGTGGGGTTAATGAAGTCGTTCCTGGTATCCCTGTTAAGAGACAGCGTGATGCTCCTGGTGGATGTATCGGCCGGCACTGCGGGAGATGGCAACTCAGACTGGTTCTCAATGAAATCGACCCTGAAAGACGCACCCGCCTTGGTGTACAGGTCGAAATTGTATCCCATCCATATGCTGCCGCCGGTCCTGTACTGCTTGTAGATGAGATCGTCGAGGTCGTTCTCCTCTTCGTCCTCATCTATGTCTATGGTCTTGTTGGCCATCTTGCGGTACACTTCGAGGCCTCCGCTGAGCTTGTCTGTGAACAGGTACGGCGTAGATATGCTGAATTCGCCGAGGATCTGCTTCTCCTTGCCGCCCGCCTCCAGCTTGCCGGAAACTGTGATGCCGTAGCCGAATACGTTCTTGTCGGATACTTCTATGTAGCCGATGAGGCCTTCAGCCGAGTTGTAAGTTGCGCCGACATTGAAAAGCCCCGTCTTAGTCTCCGTGACCACGAATGTGATGTCGGCATACGGGCCCTCGTCTTTGGGCAGAAGCTCGACTCCCACATCCTCGAATATCGCCGTGTTGTATATGCGGCGGCTGTCATCAGAAAGGACCTGGGTATCGATGAAGTCGCCTTCTGTTACCCTGATGTTCCTCCTGATAATCTCCTCTTTCGTCTTCTCGTTTCCGGTAATCTGTACCAAGCCGACCTTCCATTCGATTATAACTATGGTCAGCACCCCGTCCATGCTGATGTCGGGTTGGACGGTGGCAATCCTGTTATCCTCCTTGTAGAGGGCGATTATCCCGTCCAGGTCCTCCTTGACGGTGTTTATGTTGATCATCTTGCCAACAGTGGACTTCATGCGAGATAGCAGCTGCTCCGTGCTTATTAGCGTATTGCCGGAGATTGCTATCGTATTGAGGTCCGGGAATTCCTCCACCGTGACAATGAGCTTGATTCCGCCCAGGAAAGACTGCGAACGCGCCCCCAGATCGGCGAAATATCCGCTTGCCTGCATCGCCGCGAAGGTCTTGTCCAGGTCCTCCTGTGTCAAATCCATCCCTATGGTCAATGGCATCAGGCTTTTTATAAATTCGGCATCCAGTTTCCTGTTGCCTTCGATCTCTATGCTGGCAAGCCTGCCGTAAGACTGGGCCGATGCCAGAGCAGACGCTGCTACGACTAGACCCATGGCTGCCAAAAGGATTATGACTGCCCTGCCTTTGCCGCCTCTTATCATCTTAGTACCTCCTGACGGTTGCGCTAACTTTTGTCCGGTCCCGGCTCATACGGCTCCTCTTAAGCTTAAAGTCACTAAAGAAGAAACGTCTGGAAGGACCGAGTCCGTTCCCGTTTATCGATTCAGCCCCTATTTTATCTCTGATTCCACTGAAACATACCCTCTTATGATGCTCTGAAATCACAATTCCCGCGGAGTAGAGGGGCTCCTCCTCCTCGGATTCCGTTTCCACATAACCTTCGTCAGTGCCAGTCGACTCCTCGTCAAGGGCGTATCTGATCTCGATTATCAGCTCGTTGTTCTGCTCGGCGCCTTCTATTGCCTCCAGCATGTCTACTAGCGCTACGCCTTCGGTTTCGCCGACCTTATCCACAATAGTATATACTTCCGCATCGTCCTCGGAGGAACCTCCTCGTACAACGACTACGATATTTCCGGGTTGAACCCCCTGAGGGATCTCGATTTCGACATATTCCGTATAGGCTACTTCACGGAAGGGCCTTATCACTACTCCGATCCGAGCTAGATTCGCCGGCCTTGAAGCCCCCTTCCGGAAGCTTCAATTCCAGTATCGAGGATGTCAGCCTGACGGGCGCGATGTCCAGGCTTACCGAAATGTCTGCTATTGCAGGCTCGTCGACGTCATTTCCAAGAATCATGCTTAATATGTCCGACAGCTCGAAGGATGCGTAGCCTGCAATGTCCGAGGCAGACCATACCATATCTTCCCTGAGAAGCTTCATTCCCGATACGTCCATGGATACCGTTATGAATGCCGTCCCCTCTCCCACCCTCATGATCGTGCTGTCCACGACCGATAGGAGCCCGGAGCTTATTAGCCCCTCGATGAGCCTGGCATCCGGCACGCAGCTGAAATTGGAGGTGCTCTTCCTGCCGGTCTGCATGTCGTTTACTGTGATCTGCACTTGCGTCATCTGTGCCTCAAGTCCGATGAGCCCCGCTATGCCTGAGGCCCGGTCTTGGGTCACTATAGCTCCGGGATTCTCGAAAGTTCCCAGCTTGAAGGGAAAATCATCCGAAGGGAGCACTGCAAGCACCTGGGATTTCGACATCGGGAATCCCACTTCGCCGAGGTTCATGAAGGGATGGCCCATGGCAAGGAAGCTCTTGCCGTCCGACCATGTCACAGTGCCGATGCTTCCGGCCTCTATGTCTCCGTTGCACAACTGCACCGCTATGGAAGAGCCTGCAGCATAGGGCGTATTCTGGCCTATGCTGATGCCTGTGCCGAGCGGAAGAGGGGCAGCTGCGAAGCCCAAAACCCCAAGGCGGGACTGCAGAAGGCCCAAACCCCTGGAATTAAGTCCTCCCACCCACATGGGCCCGGCCGCAGGTTTGAATGTCCCCCAGCCTTCTACCTCTATAGTCTCGTACAGGCTTGCGAACTTGTAGGCTTCCAGTATTTTGACCATCTGGCTCATGGGAGTGATTATTCCAATGCTGGCATCCGGGCCCTCAAGCACATGCGACAGCGCCCCAGGAGCCTGTCGCCTGATGTAACATGGGCTCCCGCTCATTCCCGCCGCGATGCCGCCAATCTCGTCCACCTGCTTGCCACCCACCTTGATGATAATAAGGTCCGAAAGGCCGGAATCTCCTTTTGTGACTGCAATCACCCTGAAGCTGAAAGGCGATGGCTCACTTCCATAGAATACGGTCAACCCCTCGCCCGACATGCCCGCCTTCGCGTCCTTCGGGTCCATATAGCTGGGCGCGGCATTGGACACTGCAGCCAGCGAAATTGCCATTAGCCCGGCCAGCAGGAGCATCAGGGAGTTAATTTTGGGCTTGCGCATCAAATCTACTCCCTTCTCATCCTGGCGCCGCATTTGGCAAGCCGCCCCTCGAAGTTCTCATATCCCCTGTCCAGATGCGAAATGTTGTGTATGTGGGTCTCTCCTTCGGCCACCAGGGCCGCGGTAACAAGCGACGCGGAGGCCCTCAAATCAGTCGCGTTCACATGTGCGCCGGTGAGCTTCGGTACGCCTTCGACTATGGCGGTCCTTCCGGTTATCTTGACATTAGCGCCCATCCTTGAAAGCTCCGGGGCGTGCATAAATCTGTTCTCGAAGACGTTCTCGGTGACCTGGGATGTTCCGTCCGCCGTGCAAAGAAGTGCCATAAGCTGCGCTTGCATGTCGGTCGGGAAACCGGGGTAGGGCATCGTCGTAATATCGACGGCTTTGAGCCTCTTGTCGGCGCTCACTTTTATGGCGCCTTCGAAGTTCTCTATCTGGGCTCCCGCCTCCAATAGCTTTGCCTCCAGTGGCTTCAAGTGTTCGCTGACGACATTGTCTATGTAGAGGCTGCCTTGCGTCGTAGCTGCGATTATCATGAAAGTGCCCGCTTCTATCCTGTCGGGTATGACCGTATGGGAGGTCGGAGCCAGGTTTTCGACTCCGTCAATTCTTATAACAGGGGTGCCGGCGCCTCTGACCTTGCCGCCCATTTTATTCAGGAAGTTGGCCAGGTCAACGATTTCAGGCTCCCTCGCTGCGTTTTCAATTAAGGTCCTGCCGTCGGCTGTAGCTGCCGCCATCATTATGTTCTCCGTGGCGCCCACGCTAGGAAAGTCCAGGTAGACCCTCTCGCCCTTAAGCCTTCCGGCAACGCTTGCCTTGACGACGCCTCCGCTCATATCAACGCTTGCGCCAAGGGCGGCGAAGCCCTTCAGGTGCAGGTCAATGGGCCTTGCGCCTATCGCGCAGCCGCCCGGCTGGAATATGTGGGCGCTGCCCATCCTGGCAAGAAGCGGGCCCATCACAAGGAAAGATGCCCGCATGGATCTCACCATCTCGTAGGGGGGCTCGTTGCCGTTGATGCCGGAGGAGTCCACAGACATCACATTGCCGTCCATGATTATCCTCGCCCCGAGCGCCTCGATGACGCCTCGCATCGTCTCTATATCCTTAAGCCTCGGTACGTCCTCAATGACGGACACGCCGTTTGGAAGCAAAGCTGCGGCTATAAGGGGCAGAGACGAGTTTTTGGCCCCGCCCACCCTCACGCTTCCTTCCATTCTCCTTCCGCCTTCGACGATCAAGGTGCTAAGTTCCATATCGTTCACGCCTTTCGGTTGACTATTCGTAATCTGCCGGCCTTGAGGCCTGGCCCGCGCTGTGTAAAATCGCCTGTATTATCCTGTCCGAGGCTTTGCCGTCGCCAAACGGGTTGCGGCTTGCCGCCATCTTCCTGTATTCGCCCTCATCCTCAAGAAGCAGGCTTGCCAGCTCGAATATCCTGTCGGGCGATACGCCGGCAAGCTTTAGCGTGCCTGCGGCCAGCCCCTCGGGCCTTTCGGTGCACTCCCGCAGCACAAGGACGGGCTTTCCAAGGGAAGGCGCCTCCTCCTGTATGCCGCCCAAATCGCTCATGCAGAAGTACGAGCTCTTCATGGCAAGCACCATGTCCGGATAGGACATCGGGCTCACCAGGTGGCACCGGTTTTCGCCGTCGAGTATCCTGTGGACTGTACCGGAGACCCTGGGGTTAGGATGCACGGGGAACAATATCCTGACATCCCGGTATTTGCCCAGTATCCTCTTCACGGCAAGGCATATGCCCTCGATCCCTGCGCCGATGCTCTCTCTTCTGTGCGCGGTTACCAGTATCAGCCTTCCGGAGCCATATATCGCGCCTTCCAGCTCGGCATTCTCGAGGTCTTTGACCTTCTCGGACGTCCTCAGTACGGCGTCGACCGCAGTGTTTCCCGTCACGTAGATGCCATCGGGCTTTACGCCCTCTGCCAGCAGGTTCGCCCTGTGGGTTTTTAGCGGCGCGAAGTGCAAGTCGGCAAGGGAACCTATGAGCTTCCTGTTCATCTCCTCGGGGAATGGGTTCCATTTATCGAATGTCCTCAAGCCGGCCTCTACATGGGCCGATTTGACGCCTGCGTAGAACGCCGCAAGAGAGGCGGTAAAGCCCGTGGAGGTATCGCCGTGCACAAGCACCAGATCGGGTGAAATGTCCTTGATAACAGCGCCTATGGCCGGAAGCCCCCTGGTAACGATGTCGCTTAGGGTCTGGTCCGGCCTCATGATGTCCAAGTCGAGGTCCGGCTCCACGCCGAACACCCTCAGGACGTCGTCAAGCATCTGCCTGTGCTGGCCGGTCGACAATGAGAACAGCTCGAAATCTGCTGGATGCGCCTTTATGGCCTCTATGACAGGCATCATCTTTATGGTGTCCGGCCTGGTTCCGAATACCGCCATGACCCTTGGCATCTAGGATTTCCGCCTTTCCTTGATCCATCTGCCCAGCCTGCCGAGCTTTATCATCCCCACCATCGCACCTGCGATGATGAGCACCGCAAACGCGCCGAAGGCAATAAACCAGCCCGCGGGGGTCGATTTCTGGCTGGATATGAAGTAGGCGACTACTGAAAGGGCAATAGTCAGCGCATAGATTATGCCGACCGCCTGTCTGACCGTTAGGCCGTGCTTAACCAGCCAGTAATGGAAGTGGTCATAATCTCCCTCGCCTATGCTCACGTTGTTCTCGATGCGCCTTAATATGGCAAGTGCCGTATCCACTACGGCAACGCCCAATATCACGACCGGGACGGCGATAGTCATCGTGGCAGGGCCCTTTATGGCTCCGACCGCGCTGATTCCTCCCATGACCGAGCCTATGAAGAGCGCTCCCGTATCCCCCATGAAAATCTGGGCGGGGTTGAAGTTGTGCCATAGGAAGCCGATGCAGGAGCCTGAAAGGATGACTGCGAGTATCGCGACATCTATGTGCCCTTTGCTGAAAGCGATGAGGCCCAGCGACATCGAGCCTATGCCGACTACGCCCGAGGCTAGCCCATCCAGCCCGTCGATGAGGTTAATGGCATTGACGAAAGACAGTATCCAAATTACGCTGAAAGGATAGGAAAGCCAGCTTAAGTGCACTATCCCGCCGAACGGGTTGGACACGAATTCCATGCGCACTCCCATCGCCACCATGACGACGGCGCCTGTTATCTGGCCTGCAAGCTTCGCAAGCGGCTTCAGCTCGAAGATGTCATCTACTATGCCTGTGAGCATGATCACGCTGCTTCCCAGGATAAGCCCCAGGACCCAGCCTGTAACGCCAAGCCTCATAAGTACGGTTGCCACGAAGGCGATGAAAATGGCAAGGCCGCCCATCAGCGGTATTGGCTTCTCATGCGCGTGCCTTCCGCGCGGAACGTCGACTACCCCGGTCTTCCTGGCAAGGTATCCGACCGCCGGAGTCAATGCCAGCGACAGTGCCGTCGCAAGGAAAAAGGCGATCAATATTAAATTCATCAGCCGCCAACCTCCGCTTCCGGCTCTAGCCTTCTTAGCTTTACCCCCGCCTCATTAAGCATCGACACAGCCATCTCGTCGGGGTAACCCCCCTCGTAGACGACCTCCGATATGCCGGCGTTTATGAGCATCTTGGCGCACACTGCGCAGGGTTGGAAAGTACAGTATATGGTCGAGCCGTCCAGCTGCACTCCGTGGACCGCCGCTTGTATTATGCAGTTCTGCTCCGCATGCAGGCCGCGGCAAAGCTCGTGCCTCTGGCCCGACGGTATGCCCAGCTCCTGCCTTATGCAGCCCACTTCGGTGCAATGCCTGAGCCCCTTTGGCGTGCCATTGTAGCCTGTGGCGAGTATCCGCCTGTTGTTCACAGCGATGGCACCTACGCTTCTTCTCATGCAGGTGGACCTAGTCGCGACCATCACCGCTATATCCATGAAGTATCTGTCCCAGCTGGGCCTGTCGACCATCCTGTCCACCCCTTACTTGGTGCCGTAAAGCCTGTCGCCCGCATCCCCCAGCCCGGGGACTATGTAGCCGTGGTCGTTTAGCTTCTCGTCGACTGAAGCCACGAAGATCTCCACATCCGGATGGGCCTGGACGATGTTCCTGATCCCGATAGGGGCGGAGACGATGCTGACCACCTTGATACCCTTGGCGCCTGCCTGCTTGAGCAGGTCGATGCCCTTTATTATCGTGCCTCCGGTCGCAAGCATGGGGTCGACTAGTATCATGCTCCGGTCTGCTGTGTCCTGGGGAAGCTTCGAGTAGTACTGCACGGGCTTTAGCGTGCAGGGATCCCTGTAGAGGCCGATATGGCCCATCCTTGCGCCGGGCATTATCTCGAGTATTGATTCTGCCATCGCAAGGCCTGCTCTTAATATTGCAACGATGCCGAAGTGCTTGCCGGCCATGACCTTGCCCTTGGCGGAGCAGATCGGCGTCTCGATCTCGATTTCCGCAAGCGGTACATCCCTTGTGACTTCGTATGCCATGAGCTTTGCGATCTCCGAAACCAGGTCCCTGAAATGGCGCGGCTCGGTCTGCTTCTGCCTTATGAGCGACAGCTTGTGCTGTATGAGAGGGTGGTTGATCACATGTACGTTATTGAGCCCCTCCCAGCCCTCTCTGGCAATGGCCAGCGCATCTATCTTGCATACCCTGCGGCTGTGCCTGCCGTCGTCAAAAGCTGTGGCAAGCCACAGCTCCAGTATCTCAGGCGCAATGGCTGCGCTAGGGGTCCTGGCGCCCAGGCAGAGCACATTGGCGTCGTTATGAGCCCTTGACAGGCGCGCGGTGTCCATATCGTATACGAGCGCCGCCCTTATGCCTTTTATCTTGTTGGCGGCCATCGACATCCCGATGCCCGTGCCGCATATGAGCACGCCCCTGTCAGACTGGCCCGATGCCACGTCCGCACAGACTATGGAAGCGAAATCCGGGTAGTCCACCGAAGTGGTAGCATGAGTCCCCCTGTCGCGGACAGTATGCCCCAGTGAGGCGATCCTTCCGATAAGCGCCGTCTTCAGCTCAATGCCGGCATGGTCGCAACCTATAGAAATATTCATCCGAGCACCTCCGAAATCATCTTTCCTCAACCATTAGGACCCTGCCGTCGCTTGCGCGCACCAGCCGGTTCATGACCGCGTAACCGAGCCCTTCTTCAATATATGATGTCGCCAGAATAATTGACACGTCCGAGGCATCAAGCTGCCTGAGGCATGCGAAAAGCGATGAGGCGATCTCATACATCCGATCCCGCCTGCCCGTTGCCGCATACACGATGTCCGATTCGCCGCACGGGGCGTCGTTTGCCGAAAGGCCGGCAAGTCGCGCGCTCTTCCTTATGGCCTCCAGTTCGCCAGCCGCCGCCAAAACGCCCACCCTGCTGCCGTTTCTAGCGAGCGAGACCATCTCCTGGCTGATTGTGGCTATCTGCTCGTCGACCGGGCCTTTATAAAGAAACAGGGGCGCTTTGGGCGCATAGTGCTTGTGCCTGAGCCCCGGCGATTTCGCAGGCCCGTCCGGATTGTCCATTCCCATCTCGATATCGGGAAGGACAAGTTTTAAATCCTCAAGCCCCAACCCTCCCGGCCTTAAGAGCACCGGCGTGGCGTCGCTTATGTCCAGCACTGTGGATTCTACGCCTATTCTCGTCGGCCCCCCGTCGATTACCATGTCAATTACTCCTGACAGGTCGCTCATGACATGCTCCGCCGATGTGGGGCTGGGCCTTCCTGAGACGTTGGCGCTGGGGGCGGCGATGGGCACACCGGAGGCTTCTATGAGCCTCAATGCGATGTCGTTCGCGGGCATGCGTATGGCCACGGTCTGAAGGCCCGCGGTTACGGTGTCGGGCACTATCGGCTTCTTCTTGAGCACCATGGTCAACGGGCCCGGCCAGAACAAGTTGGCAAGCTTGATCGCCTCCGGCGGCACTTCGCTGGCCAGCTCAAAAAGGTCGTCCAGCTTGGATATGTGCAAGATGAGCGGATTGTCCTGCGGCCTGCCCTTCGCCTTGAAGATCTTGGCCACCGCCTGCGGGTCGAAGCCGCTGGCTCCCAGACCGTACACTGTCTCCGTGGGGAATGCTACGAGCCCTCCGGATCTTATGATCTCGGCCGCTTTCGCTATGTATTCTTCCTTGATGCCCGACGCCATGTTCACAAACACGGTGTTCATAGGAAGCCCCCCTTAAGCGATAGCCTCGACTACCCTCTCATAATCCTGAAGGTCCTTGTGGTAGCGTACATCCTTTAAACCGGCATCAACCAGGAGCTTACCGACGTCGCGAGACTGATCGTGCCCGACTTCCAGCACAAGCACGCCCTGTGCCTTGAGCCAATGCGAAGCTTCCCGGGCTATCCTTCTGTAAAGGTCCAGCCCGTCGGGGCCGCCGTCCAGGGCCAGCCTTGGCTCATGCAGCGACACTTCGGGCTCCAGGCCGTCTATCTCCGCCGAGGGTATATACGGCGGGTTTGCGATGATCACCGAAAATTGCCCTGCATAATGGGCCGGCCACGATTCAAAAAGGTCACTTTTCAATACTTCTGCCCTGTCGGACAGCTTGTGGGCCTCGACATTCGCCCTTGCCACCGAGAGGCATTCGTCCGAGATGTCGGTCAGCAGCAGCCTGCACTCCTTGCGGGCCAGGGCAAGGCATATGCCAGCCGCCCCGCTTCCGCAGCACAGCTCGGCCGCCAGAGGCTCATCTGCGCTGCGTATAGCCTCAATGCCGCGCTCCGCCATCAGCTCGGTCTCAGGCCTTGGGACCAGGGCCCCGGCTTGGACTGCGAAATCGCGCCCCATGAATTCCTTCTTGCCGATTATATAGGCTACCGGCTCCCTGCGTCCCCTGCGCATTACAAGCTGCCGGTAAGAGTTCACTTCATCTTCGCCAAGGGGCTTGTCGAATCCTACATACAAGGATATCCTGCTGCAGCCCAATACGTTGGCAAGCAGGAGCTCTGCATCAAGCCTTGGCGAGGGTGACCCCTTCTGGGCGAGGTAGCCCGCCGATTTGTTCAGGAGGTCGAGCACAGTGTGCCCTCCATCCTGCCTACTCATCCTTCTTTAGCCTTTCGCTCTGTTCCTTGAGTATCAGCGCGTCAATTATCTCGTCAAGGTCGCCGTCGACTATCATATCCAGCTTATGCAGCGTAAGGCCTATCCTGTGGTCCGTCATGCGGTTTTGCGGGAAATTGTATGTCCTTATGCGCTCGGACCTGTCGCCGCTTCCGACAAGGCTCTTCCTCTGCTGCGAGTACTTCGACTGCTGCTCCTCTATGGTCTTTTCCAGCAGCCTTGAGCGAAGCACCTTCATCGCCTTCTCCTTGTTCTTAAGCTGCGACCTTTCGTCCTGGCACTGTACTACCAGCCCTGAAGGCATATGGGTAATCCTTACGGCTGAGTCCGTCATGTTTACGCCCTGGCCGCCGTGCCCGCCTGCTCTGAAGACGTCGACTCTAAGATCGTTCGGGTTGATCTCAACGTCCACTTCCTCTGCTTCTGGCATGACAGCTACCGTGGCGGCGGATGTGTGTATCCTGCCCTGCGCCTCGGTCTCAGGGATGCGCTGCACCCTGTGGGCCCCTGATTCGAACTTCAGGCGCGAGTAAACCTGGTCGCCCGAGATCATCACGATGGCCTCTTTAAAGCCTCCCAGGCCCGTTTCTGACATGCTCATGGGCTCAAGTGCCCATCCTCTGCGCTCGGCGTACCTGCCGTACATGCGAAGCAGGTCCCCTCCGAAAAGGGCCGCCTCCTCGCCGCCGGTTCCCGCCCTAATCTCGAGGATTACGTTCTTCTCATCGAGTGGGTCCTTGGGGAGAAGCAGCAGCTTAAGCTTGTCGTTGAGCTGCTCCTGCCTTTTTTGCAGGGAGCTTACTTCCTCCGAGGCCATCTGCTTAAGCTCGGGGTCATCCTCGTGCCAGAGCATATCATTTGCGCCTGCAAGCTGCTCCTCGACCGTCCTGAGCTCCCTGAAGTTCTCCACTATCGGAGTCAGGGACGAATGGGCCTTCGAGAGCTTCCTGAATTGATCCATGTCGGATACGACATCGGGTGAGGAGAGGCTTCTTTCTAGCTCCTCATATCTCTTCTCGACGTCTAAGAGCTTCTCAACCATTTGGAAATTTATCCTTCCTGAACCGTGCCGGCCTCAATCGCAGGCACAGGCTCCCCGTCCATCTCAAGTGCTCCTTTGAACGCCGCAAGCGCCACTTCCACCATATCGTTGTCCGGCTGCTTGGTCGTAAGCTTCTGCAGCTGCAAGCCGGGGTACGAGACGGCCCTTAGTATTGCGCTGTCGCGCTTTTTGGCGGCCAGCTTGAACAGCTCATAGGCAAGGCCTGCGATTACGGGCAGCAATACTATCCTTGTCGCGATGCGGGCGAGTATCGTCTGCCTGCCCAGCACCGAGTAAATCAGTATCGAAACGAACATGACTATGAGAAGGAAGTTGGTGCCGCATCTGGTATGCATCGTCGTATGGGCCTGGATGTGCGCTGTGTCCAGAGGTTCATCAGCTTCATAGGCGGCTATGACTTTATGCTCCGCCCCATGGTATGCGAAGAGCCTCTTTATGTCCTTCATGTAGGATATCCCGTACAGGTAGAGGCCGAATATCGCGAGCCTGAGCGCGCCTTCTATAAGGTTGATGACGAAAATGCTTGCGAAATACCTCGATATGATGGACACGAGGACATTGGGAAGAACAATGAAAAGGCCCACAAAGAGTCCGAAAGACGCTAGTAAGGTCAGCGCCACTTCCCAGCTTGTAAGCTTCTCGTCCTGTCCTGTCGCCTCGTTCGCTGAGAACATGAGCGCGTCCATGCCGATTACCAGCGTCTCGACGAAGTTCACAACTCCCCTGATTACGGGCATCTTGAACAGCGCCGGCTTCTTGTCCTCTTTCATCAGCTTCTTGTACATGCTTATCTGACCGTCAGGCTTCCTTACGGCCACCGCTATGCCCTTGCGCCCTCTCATCATGACGCCCTCGAGCACCGCCTGGCCGCCGTAGCTGTGTTTCTCGCTCATAAATACACCTCACATGGGATTATGGTCTGCCGGGGACCTCGTGGCACCTCCGGCATCTGGCTTCGTAGGACTCGCTGGCCCCGATCATTACGACCGGATCGTCGTATTTGGCGGGCTTGCCGTTTACCAGCCTCTGCGTCCTCGACGCCGGGGCTCCGCATTTCATGCAGATGGCGTTAAGCTTGCTGACGTCCTCCGCAAGCGCCAAAAGCATCGGCATGGGGCCGAATGGATCTCCTCTGAAGTTGGTATCAAGGCCCGCCACTATTACCCTAACGCCGTTGGCGGCCAATGTATCGCAGATTCCCACCAGGCCCTCGTCAAAAAACTGGGCCTCGTCTATTGCCACTACATGCGTCCCGAGCGGGACTATGGAGAATATGTCCTTTGAGTTGGCAACCGGGATGCTTTCAAGCTTGTCGCCGTCGTGGGAGACGACTTCCTTGGAAGAGAACCTGTCGTCTATGGAATGTTTGAGGACAACCACCTTCTGCTTTGCTATCCGCGCCCGCTTCACCCGCCTGATGAGCTCCTCGCTCTTGCCGGAGAACATGGAGCCGCAGATGACCTCTATCCAGCCGCCCGGATGGTTTCCTCTCATATCCATCAGAAACAACCCCCAAATAAAGCTTGTCCAACTCATTATAAAATAATGTCGGAGCCTTAGCATATAGCAAGGCTCCGACATATTCGCGATCTGGGCAAAGCTGAAGC
This sequence comes from uncultured Bacillota bacterium, assembly GCA_963823655.1. Classification (GTDB taxonomy): domain Bacteria; phylum Bacillota; class DTU025; order DTU025; family MWDF01; genus MWDF01. The sequence goes on along the minus strand of CAWGMK010000010.1, from coordinate 429,283 downwards.
AGAGCTTCGGCTCCGCCCGGACTGCTAAAGGTTATGCTTTTTGCGGAACTTCTCCACCCTGCCGCCGGTGTCTACTATTCTCTGGACGCCGGTAGTGAACGGGTGGCACTTGGAGCAGATCTCGACTCTGAGGTTTTCGGCTGTTGATCCTACCTCGAAAGTCTCCCCACAAGCGCAAGTAACCTTGGTTAACTTGTACTTTGGATGTATCTTTTCCTTCATTCTGTACACCTCCACAAAGAGAAGGAGTTATCTCTTCGACATAAAGCAAGAAGGATTATAACATATAGCGGCTCGATAATGGAAGGGCTGCCTCCCATTTAAATTACTCTGAATATCAGGCACTTCAGATAGTCGGTCTCCGTCATCGAAAGCAGTACCGTATGATCCCTCGCCTGCGATCTTGACTCTACAAGCTGGAGATACCTTCCGGCGTCCGCCGCCGCCATGGCGATGACTTCCTTGAAAAGCTCGATGCCTATGTGCTGCGAGCAGCTCGAAGTCACAAGGTAGCCTCCTGGCTTTGTCAGCTTCATGCCTCTGAGGTTGATCTCCTTGTAGCCTCGTATCGCCCCTTCGATGGCCTCCTTGTTCCTGGTGAAAGGAGGCGGATCCAGCATGACCAGGTCGTATGAGGCGCCCTCCTTGACGAGGTGGTTGAGCTCGTCGAAGGCATTCGCGGCCTTGAAGCTGCTTATCCCCTCAAGCCCGTTTAAGGCGGCATTGGCCTTGGCCTGTTCGACGGCCGGCTCGCTCATGTCCAGGAAGTGTACGCTTCTTGCGCCCTTTAAGCCCCGCTAAAAGGCCGAAGCTTCCGTTGTAGCAGAAGGCGTCGAGCACATCCCCGCCGTTTGTGTACTGGGAGGCGGCGAGCCTGTTCTCCCTCTGGTCGAGATAATAGCCCGTCTTCTGCCCGGTCGCCACATCAATGTCCATCATGATGCCGTTTTCGTGCATCCTGACTTTCGTGTCGAAAGGCTCGGATATGAAACCTGCGACCGGCTCAAGGCCCTCGTACCTGCAAATCGGCATGTCGCTGCGCTCATAGGCCTTCTTTAGCCCCAAAAGCTCCGAAAGCATCCTCGAAAGCTTGGCCTTCCTCATGTCCATTCCCAGAGTCGTCGCCTGAAGCACGAATACGTCCTCATATACGTCCACTATAAGGCCGGGAAGCATGTCCCCTTCGCTGTTGACCGCCCTGTAGCAGGATGCGCCCCCTGCCACGGCCTTCCTGTGCGCGATGCAGCTTTTTAGCGCCCTCATATAGAAAGCGTCGTCGACATCGACGTTGAGCTTCGTCATCATGCGCGCTTTCAGGCTCGATGATCCGCTGATCATCGCCTTGCCCAGGAATGTTCCGTGGCTGCCGACAACTTCGGCGATGTCTCCCGGAAGGGCGTCCTTTATAGAATTCGATCTCACCGTCGAATATCCAGAGATGCCCCGCCCTGACCCTTTTGTCCCTGCCATTTTGAAGTTTTATGACTCCCAATGTAAACCCTCCAAAGGAACGCGCCGCGGGACGGCTTCCCGCCCCGCGGCGCCATTCATAGTCTATACAGTTACTTCTTATATGCTTCTATTTCGTATATCCTTACCAGATCGCCCTTCTTCACCACATCGAGGAACTCAATTCTTATGGATGTGGTCGTTATCGCATTGAAGCTCAACGTGAGCAATTCGAGTGCGTTGGTGTTGCCCTTGACCTTGCCGTCCTTGAATTCGGCCACCTGGGTCCACTTGTTGTTCAGGACTGCCATCAGGCGGAAGGCCTTCGGATAGCCAGCGGCTGAGACTTTCAGTATTACCGTATTCAATGTGACGGACTTGCCGAAATTAATGATTAGCCTCTCGGAACCTGAATCATCAGGGGTCGAGCCGGATTCCCAGAAGGAGGATGCGCTCTCGTCGTTCGCCATGCTCGCTACATTGCCGCTGTTCCATGCGTTGGAGTCCGCCTTCGCCCCTTGCGACTTGCCCGCGAGGTTAATCAGAGCCGTAGGCGAACCCGGCACTACTACGGGAGGCGTTACCACAGGCGGCTGCACTATGGGCGGTACTACGACTGGAGGCGTGATGACAGGCGGGGTCACAACAGGGGGCGCCGATATCGACGAGGTCCTGAAGCTTGCCGTCTGCGATGCCGTGGCGTTTCCTGCAAGGTCCATTGCAACGGCCTTGTAGTAGTACGTAGTATTCGCCGTAAGCCCTGTGATATTGAGGCTGAAAGACGTATTGCCCGTCTTCGAGGAGATTGTCTGAGGCGTAATTATCACTGTGCTGGGCTGTACTGAGCTTACAGCAGCGGACCTTACGCTTGCATCTCCCGATACCGAATTGAGCGATGACGGGCTGCTCCCGAACTCTACGCTGCCGAGCGTGGGTTCGTTCGTGTTCCAGCTGATCGTCGCCGATGACTGCGTTATGGCGCTTGCCGTCAGGTTGCTTATCGAAGGGGCTATGGTGTCCAGGATTATCGACGCCACGTAAGGCTGGGAAGTGTTACCGGCAGCATCCATGTAGCTTACCCACACGTTCTTCTGGCCGTTGGTCGCGGACATTGTGAACGCGACTTTGGCCGAGAACTGCTGCCAGCTGCCCCATCCGATGTTGGAGCTGTTGGTCCCCTCGCCCACCCTGTACTGAAGCGCAGCCTGCTGCGTCATGTTGTCCTGTGCGAGCAGGTTCAAGTAGACGTACCTGGACCTTGTGTACCTTGTACCGTCGTTGATGCTTATCGAACCCGTTGGCGCCGTACTGTCGGTAGGCACGGGTGCACCCGTCCTGAAGTTCATTACCTGGGATGCCGTGGTGTTGCCCGCGATATCCATCGCAACGGCCCTGTAGTAGTAAGTAGTATTCGCATTGAGCCCTGTGAGGTTCACGCTGAAGCTCGTCATCCCGGGCCTTGTTGCCGGCGGGTTCGGCGTGATTATGACCGAGCTGGGCTCAACTGAGCTTATCGATGCGGACCTCACGTCGCCCTCTCCGGATACCAGGCTCAGGGAGAATGAGGACGTGCCGTATTCGACGCTTGCATAGGCCGGCTCGCTGGTATTGAAGCTCACCACCGCCGAGCTCTGGCTAATGTTGCCCGCCGTCAGGTTCGTTATGGAAGGCGCTCTAGTATCGAGGACTATCGAGTCTACGGCAGGCTGAGAGATGTTGCCGGCCGCATCCCTGTAGGTGATCCATATGTTCTTCTGGCCGTCACCTGCAGTCATCGCATAAGATGCCCTTGATGTGTACTGCTGCCAGCTGCCCCAGCTGATGTTGACGCTGTTGGCTCCCTCGCCGATTCTAAACTGCAACTGGGCCTGCTGTGTGATGTTGTCATTCGCCGAGAGGTTCAAGTAGACGTACCTGGACCTTGTGTAGTTGGTGCCGTCGTTTATCACGATCGTACCTGCCGGCGCCGTCGTATCCGTCGGCACAGGCGCGCTCGTCTGGAAGCTCATGACCTGGGACGCCGTCGTATTGCCGGCGATGTCCATGGCCACAGCCCTGTAGTAGTAAGTCGTGTTGGCCTTAAGCCCTGTTATGTTGACATTGAAGCTCGTCATGCCCGGCCTGGACGCTACTGGATTCGGCGTGATTATGACCGAGCTTGGCTCAACGGAGCTTATGGACGCCGATCTCACATCGCCTTCGCCCGATACCAGGCTCAAGGAGAAGGAGGATGTGCCGTATTCGACGCTTGCAAAGGCCGGCTCGTTCGTATTGAAGCCGACGATTGCAGAGGTCGTCGTAATATTGTATGCCTGCAGGCCCGATATGCCGGGAGCCCTGGTGTCCAGGACTACAGAGGCCGAGTATGGCTGCGACACATTGCCTTGAGCATCCCTGTAGGTAATCCATATGTTCCTCTGGCCGTCGCCCGCCGCCAGGGTGTATAGCACCTTGGAGTTGAACTGCTGCCAGCTGCCCCAGTTGATGTTGAAGGTGCTAATGCCCTCGCCTATCCTGAACTGGAGCTCTCCCTGTTGCGACCTGTTGTCCTGCGCGAACAAGTTGAGATAGATATATCTGGACCTTGTGTACTGTGAACCGTCATTTATGCTTATTGACCCCGTAGGCGCCTGGGTATCTGCCACTACTGGATCCTGTGTCCTGAAGTTCATGACCTGGGTTACCGACGTATTGCCGGCAAGGTCGGTCGCCACTGCCCTGTAATAGTAAGTTGTGCTCGCCTTGAGGCCAGTGATGTTTACGTTGAAACTGGTCATGCCCGGCCTTGTCGCGACGGGGTTCGGTGTTATGATGACCGAGCTTGGCGCAACGGAGCTTACTGACGCTGATTTCGCCTCGCCGTCTCCCACGGACAGGATCAGCGAGAACGAGCTCGTGCCGTACTCCACGCTACCGAACGAGGGCTCGTTCGTGCTGAAGCCGATGACCGCGCTTGTCGTGGTTATGTTGTAAGCCTGCAGGCCGGTTATGGAAGGGGTCCTGGTATCAAGCATTATGCTTGCGCTGTAGGGCTGCGATACATTGCCTGCGACGTCTCTGAAGCTGACCCATATGTTCCTCTGGCCGTCTCCTGCCGCAAGAGTGTACTGCACCATCTGCGCGTACTGCTGCCAGCTGCCCCAGCTGATGTTGAATGAGCTGGTCCCCTCGCCCACCCTGAACTGTATCTCGCCCTGCTGGGACCTGTCGTCGGTGGCGTACAAGTTCAAGTAGAGGTATCTGGACCTTGTATATTGCGAATTGTCATTGATCGTGATGGAGCCGGTAGGCGCCTTGGTGTCAGACTGCACCGCGGCTTGAGTCCTGAAGGAGCTCACTGAGCTCTCCGAGGAGTTGCCGGTCGCATCGCGCGACATTACCTTGTAGAAGTAGGTCGTATTGGAAAGCAGGCCGGTGAGCATCACCTTATGCGACCTTGTGGAGTCTGCCTGCCCCATGGTGCTGTTGAGCGAGAATTGTGAGGAGCCGAAGAGCACCCACGAATTGGCGTTCTCATCGGTATCCCATGTCACATCCGCCATATCTGAGCCAACCTGGGCGCCGACCCAGCTGATCTTGGGGGCGGTCCTGTCCAGTGTGACCCTTACGGACGCCTCGGCCGATATGTTGCCCTGGGTATCCCTTACCCTTGCGTATATCGTCCTTTGGCCGTCCTTGTCGCTGAGGATGAAGCTTGCATAGGAGTTGTACGTCTGCCAGGCACCCCAGCTTGTCGCGTCATCCCTGAAGCTCATCTCGGTGACATATCCCGAATCATCGGTCGCGAACAGCTCTATGCCGACATTGCGGTTGCCCGTAGTCGTAACTCCGCCGCTGATCCTAAGCGTGGAGATTACGGGTGCCACCCTGTCGGATGAGAGCGTTGTAAACGTCCTGGGGTCGGAGTAGGACTGGCGCCCTGCTGCATCCCAGGCGACTATCTGGTATTGGTAGCTGGCTATCTGGGTTAAGCCCGTAAGCGATACCTGCGCCGACTGCGACGGGCCCACCTGCTGGGAGGTGAACTGCTGCCCGGCTGAGGTATAAACCACATAGCCGTAAGCTGCCACATTCGTCGTCCATGAGATAGTGGCGGCGCTTGCTGACACGTTGGTAACGTTGATGTTGCTTATGACGGGCCCTGAAGCTGGCATGCTTATCAGAAGGCTTACCGGCTGCCCTTCGGCCCTTAAGCCGTAGCTGTCGGTGGAAATCGGTTTGAACTGGTATGTCTGGCCGGTGACAAGCCCTGTGATGTCCACGCTGTGGGTCTTGGTCGATGTAGGGGCTCCCACAGTGTTGGCGGCCTGGCCGAGCTTATACTCCACATAGCTGTCTGCCAGCCTGTCGGTGTTCCATTTCACCGTGACTTTGCCCGTGCCGGTCTCCTGTACTGTCACATTAGTGATAACAGGTCCCGGGACAGTCGAGCCGAGATCGGACTGGAAGGGCATGAAATTGCCCGCCCCGTCTACTATAGCGCCGGATACTATCTTGTTAGCAGGCACGTTCGTCAGACTGAAGGGGAACGAGCCGCCAATCCATCTATAGTATTTCCAATCTATGCCGTCTACGGAGAGCCAGAACGAGCCTATGCCGGTCGCAGCGTCTGTCGCCTGCAGCGTCATAAGGAAGACGTTGCCCGAGCTGAACTTGGTCTCCTTGAAGGAGATCACCGGGGCGGTCGAATCAAGCATTATCTCCTTGACCGGGCCGTCCTTCGCTACGGAGAAGAGGCCTTCCCTTGTCCTCATCTGAACGGATTTCTTGCCGTCGATGTCGGACAGGAGCCAATCGTACGAGGCGGTGCTCCCGAACTTGAAGTTCATCGCGGAGTAGTCCGAGTTCTCGTTCTTGAAGGCCACATAGCTGGCCGAAGTGTTGACATTGAGGACTACTTTGCGGTTGTTCGTGAACGCGGCACCGCCGTTGATCACGAAGCCGTCGAAAGCAGGTATGGATACGCCGTCGAACTGAAGGCTGGACATGCCCCTTGTGCGCATCTCGCCTTGTACCAGGTTCAGGTAGTTCGCGGCTACTGAGTTTGCCGAATTCAGGACCAGGGCGGACTTAAGGGAAATCTCTGCCTGCTGCAGCTGGCCCAAGGTCCTTTCGACCTGACCCTTATAGGTATATATGCTGTCGAGGTTTGCGGCATTGCCCGTCTCGACGATGTCTTTTAGAAGCCCCAGCGCCCCGTTGGGGTCGTTGGTCTCGGCAAGGCTTCTGGCGAGGCCGAACTTGGCCCAGACAGATGACGGGTTGGCCAGCAACGCCGACCTGTATGCAGAGGCCGCATTTACCGCGTCCCCTGACAGGGACATGATATCCGCATACATTAACCACGCGCCGGATGCCTTGTCGTTTAGGCCGGCCGCGTACCTGTAGAAGTTGACCGCTTCCAGTGGCCTGCCCTGTGCGAGCAAGACATCTCCCATGGCCTTAAGCGGAATGTAGCCTATGTCGTATCTGTACATAAGCGGAGTCAGTATGGCTTCGGCCGCTTTATAGTCGCCCTTGGCGTACTCGATGGCCGAGAGGGCGTGCAGGACCGCAGGATCTGACATGGCCTGCTGGTTGGCCCTTGCTATCTGTGCGTAGTATGCCACTCTCTGCGCATCGCCGGAAAGCGTACCGATGTACAGCATATGCGCCAGCGCGTCGTTGTTGAGCTGGAACGGGCTGATTGCCTTCTCCAGCGTAAGCAGCGCCTCCTGCGTGCGTCCCAGCATGAACTGCGCCCTTGCCAAAGGCGCTATGGCCGAAACGTTCGAAGGGAAATTAGAAACGGCATTCGTAAACGCCTTGACTGCTTCATTCAGGTTGGATGATGCCTCAGCGGTCAGCGCCCAGTCGCTTGACTCGGCGATTCCCGTAAGACCTTCGATCTTCCGATCGAATGCGCCTTTCGCCCCAGACAGGCCCTCATAGGCTCTGCCAAGGCCATACCAGGCCGTTGTATTCTGTGCTTCATAGCTCAGGGCATTCCTGAACTCAATAACTGCTGATGCCCAATTGCCCTCGGTTATAAATCTCTCGCCATTTTGCAGATGTGTGCTTATCTGCGCCATCGCCGAGCCTGCACCGATGAACAATGTGAAGACGACAACAGCTGTGACTATAAGTGCCATCGGCCTTCTAGTACGCATGGTCTATCCCCCCTTAGATTGATTTGTCCAATTCAATAATTAGACGACGACAGAGACGTTTGGTTCGCCTCGCCGTCAGGAATTTACGGGCGCAGCCTGTTTAAAAGCCTGGGGAACGCTATCATCTCCCTGATGTGCTCGGAGCCCGTAATCCACGCGACAGTCCTTTCGATGCCTATTCCGAAACCGGAATGAGGCACCGTGCCGTACTTCCTAAGCTGCATATACCAGCCATAAGCTTCATCGCTCAGGCTATGTTGCCTCATACGCTCCTGCATAAGCGCCGGATCATGTATCCTCTCGCTGCCGCCGATTATCTCGCCGTAGCCTTCCGGCGCCAGCATGTCAGCGCATTTCACAACCTCGGGCCTGCCCGGGGCGGGCTGCATGTAGAATGCCTTTATCGAGGTCGGGTAATTGGTCACGAACACCGGCCTGTCGAACTTGTTCGAGATCAAAGTCTCGTCCGGGGCCCCGAAATCGTCGCCCCACTGGACTTCGTGCCCTTCCGCCTTAAGCATGGCTATCGCGTCGTCATAGGACAGCCTGGGGAAAGGCGGCTTGATGTTCTCAAGCTTCTTGATATCCCTTTCCAGCAGTTCAAGTTCCGGCCTTCTCTTCTCGACAACTTTCTGTACGATGAACGAGACCAGCTGCTCCTGCACCTGCTGGTTCTCCTCCTGGTCGCACCATGCCATCTCCGGCTCGAGCATCCAGAATTCGATCAAATGCCTCCTGGTCTTCGACTTCTCGGCCCTGAAAGTCGGGCCGAAGCAGTATACTTTGCCGAAAGCCATGGCGTCCGCCTCGTTATAGAGCTGGCCGGACTGGCTCAGGTATGCCTTCTCCTCGAAATACTCGGTTTCAAAGAGCGTCGTCGTGCCCTCGCAGGCCGCCGGCGTCAAAATCGGCGAGTCTATCCTCAAGAAACCGTTTTCGTTCAGGAATTGCTGGGCAGAGGCAATTACCTCATGCCTTATAGTAAGCAGCGCGTGCTGCCTCTTATGCCTAATCCAAAGGTGGCGGTTGTCCATCAGGAAGTCCGTGCCGTGCTCTTTGGGCGTAATCGGATAGTCCTGTGCTATCTGGAACACCGTGAGTGAGCTTACAGTTACCTCGAAGCCGCCCTTCGCCCTAGCATCGGCCCTCACGCGGCCGATCAGTTTGAAAGACGATTCTTGCGTAAGCGATCCTGCGGCCTCGAAGACCTCGTCGGTTACTTCGCCTTTGACCACTACGCACTGTATGAAGCCTGTTCCGTCCCTGAGCTCGAGGAAATGGATCTTTCCGCTGGATCTTTTGTTGTAAAGCCAGCCTCTGAGTTCTACTTCTTGATCCTGGAACCTCCCGATTCCCGCTATTGTGGCCAATGAGGCCATGCGGCCCACCTCCTGTTTTTCATGCAGCTAATACTATATTATAGCAACTTGGCCGATTTCCTGTAAAAGAAGCGGGAAAAGCGGCGGAGGGCATCCCCCCGCCGCCAATATCCATGCTCTTAGTTGCCATCAAGGCTAGCCTACGTAGAACACCTCTATGTAGAGCTTGATCGATTCGATGTAGCTTGCGCCTGTAAGCGAACCTGTCACATTGTTTACGCTAACGACCGTAAGCCTTATGGTAAAGGGCCTGAAAAGATACTCCACTACCTTGCCGGCATAAGCTGCATCCTGGCCTGAGCCCGTCAGCTCCGCGAACTGCACCGACTGGCCCTGTACGGTTGCCGTGGCCTGTATCCTTGAGATCATGCCCAGTATCACGTCGGCCCTCAAGTTGATGCTGCCGTTGTAGCCGTAGTACGAGAAGACTTCGTGTAACAGGCCCTGAGGAAGGCCAGCCCATGTCCACAAGCTTAGTGAACACTGCAGTTCCCGCGGCCCTGTCTACAATGCGGTCCATGGTGATTGCGACGCTTTGCGTTGCAGTCCCGTTTACCTGTACGCGCCTGGTGGCGGTGTAGTAGCCGGGATATACGACAGTCACTTCATATTCGCCGAACCTGAGGTTCGCGATGCTTGAAGGGCTGCTGCCCTGGTCCACGCCGTTAAGGTATACCTTTGCGCCCGCCGGGTTAGTCGAGACATTGATCCTGCCGTACAGCAATACCGGGTTGATAACCGGAGGGTTCACTATAACTGGCGGGTTTACCACAACAGGCGGCACCACAACTACGGGAGGCGTCACCGGCGTCGGGATGTTGACCCATCCGCCCACTGTATATGTGGCATAAGCGCTGGACCACTCATTCTTGAAAACAGGGGTGATAATCACGCTCTTGATCTGCGCCATGAAGCCGTCCGCCGCAATATTGATGTTCACCTGCGGGGCGAAGCTGTTCTGCTGCAGGGACCTTCTCAGCCAGTCCGTGTCATCTATCTTGTTGGGGGTGCTTATGAGCACCAGCTGGTCAGTGCCCGCAGGGCCGCCGATCGTGAAATTGTACTTGTTGTTGTCGGGCAGGGAATAGGCCCTGTTCGCCTTAACCTTGTTGTCCGACGAGTAAATGTTCGGGAATATGAGCCTTACAACCCCGGTTGCGTCTATCGAGAACACATAGGCGTAGGAATCCTTGTTGACCCTGAAGCCGATGCCGATCTTATCCCCTATGGAATAGTTCGCCCTGTCCGACCAGATGCTCGACTGGTAAGGCGGGTTGGGGTTGATTATTATGCTGTTTACATTCGGTGCCGAGCCCGCGGCCGCTCCGATGCTTAGGATCATGGCCGCAATCAATGCCATTAGAGTCGCGTTCCTGAAAGCTTTCATTAGTCCTGCCTCCTTCGCGCCGGCTTTTAGGCATCCTCACCATCCGAGCTGTGCACCATGTAGTTTGGTGCTTCCTTTGTAATGGAGATATCGTGTGGATGGCTTTCCTTAAGCCCTGCGCCTGTAATTTTCATGAACTTCGCCCTGTCGGCCAGCTCCTTGAGGTTATGCGCCCCGCAGTAACCCATGCCGGCCCTCAGGCCACCCATCAATTGGTATATCGTATCCGATACCGAACCTCTGTAGGGCACCCTGCCCTCTATTCCTTCCGGTACCAGTTTCGCGCTTCCCTGCTGGAAGTATCTGTCGGACGAACCTTCCTTCATGGCGCCTAGGGAACCCATGCCCCTGTAGACTTTGAAGCTGCGCCCCTTGTAGATCTCGAAGTCGCCCGGGCTTTCGTCTGTGCCCGCCAGCAGCTGGCCTATCATTACTACTGAGGCGCCGGCTGCCATCGCCTTGGTTACGTCACCGGAGAACTTGATGCCTCCGTCCGCTACGGTGGGAGTCTTGCCCGCAAGCTCCGCTGAACAATCCATTATGGCCGTAAGCTGTGGGACGCCGATTCCGGCAACTACTCTTGTGGTACATATCGAACCGGGTCCGATTCCCACTTTCACAAGGTCGGCTCCGGCTTCTGCCAGATCCCTTGCGCCCTCTGCCGTGGCCACGTTGCCGGCCATCACCTGGCAGTTGGGGAAGCTCGCCTTGAGCTTCTTGAGGGTTTCAACAACTCCTTTGGAATGGCCGTGGGCCGTATCCAGGCACAAGAGGTCGCACCCTGCGGAAAGAAGCGCTGCGCTCCTCTCCATTGTGTCCTTGGTCACCCCGATGGCCGCACCTACCAGCAGCCTTCCGCCGTCATCCTTGGCGGAGTTGGGATACTTCAGGGCCTTTTGTATATCCTTGATGGTAATCAGGCCCTTGAGGTTGAAATCCTTGTCCACCAGGGGCAGCTTCTCAACCCTGTGGCACTTGAGTATCTCGATCGCTTCGGCCATTGTCGTGCCCTCTGGGGCAGTAATAAGGTTCTCGCTCGTCATGGCCTCGGTCACAAGCTTCTCGAAGTCCGTCTCGAACCTGAGGTCCCTGTTCGTAAGGATGCCCACAAGTTTTCCGTTCTTGGTTATTGGGACTCCTGAAATCCTGTAACGTTCCATCAAAGCGAGCGCATCTTTAATTTTCGCGTCCGGAGGCAAAGAGAACGGATCCACAATGACACCGTGCTCTGAGCGCTTTGCCTTGTCGACTTCCAGCGCCTGCCTCTCTATGGACATGTTCTTATGTATTATGCCGATTCCGCCCTCTCTTGCGACTGCGACCGCCATCCTCGCCTCTGTAACGGTGTCCATCGCAGCCGACATTACGGGGATGTTCAGCTTTATCCTCTCCGTAAGCCGCACTTGAAGGTTCGTCTCGTTCGGCGTGATCGTAGAATAGGCGGGCAGAAGCAGGACATCGTCGAATGTGAGACCTTCCCTTATCTGCTTATTTGTACTCATCTTCCCCTCCTCAATAATAGTGGCTCCGCCCCTTACGGGAGCGGAGCCATAAATCACTCTTTTATATTCTCCAGCGCTACCTGGTCCGGTTTAATGTGAAGCTCCTCCCACTGCTTGGCATCGATGAAGTTCGGGCAGTCGTCGACTAGCGAAATGCCCGCCGAGTTCTGCGGGAAGGCGATAACATCCTTGAGATTGTCCAGATCCAGCATTATCGCAAGAAGCCTGTCCAGGCCCAGTGCGATGCCTCCGTGGACGGGGGCGCCGTAATTGTAGGCTTTGAGCAGGAAGCCGAACTTCGCCTCAGCCTGCTCGTAAGGAAGCCCTATTACTTGCATGACCTTCCTTTGAAGCGCGGGGTCGCTAATCCTTATGCTTCCCGAGCCCAGCTCACTGCCGTTTAGGACCAGGTCGTAGAGCCTGCCTAGCACCTTGCCCGGGTCAGTGTCCATCAGTTCCAGGTGCTCAAGCTTCGGCGAGGTGAAGATGTGATGCATCGCATCCCACTTGCTCTCCTCCTCGTTCCACTCGAACATCGGGAAGTCGGTTATCCAGCAGAACTTGTAGACGTCCTTAGGGATCAAGTTGAGCTTCTTGCCCAGCGCCTTCCTTACTTGCCCCAGCGATACCGCGGAGACAGTCTCCTTATCCGCGGTCATGAAGACCATATCGCCGTCCTTGGCGCCGGTCGCAGCAATTAGCTCTTCCTGTACGGATTGCGAAAGGAACTTGGCGGCGCTGCCTGTGAGAGCCCCTTCTGCGCACTTCAGGGCGACAAGGCCCTTGGCCCTGTACTGCCTGGCCAAGCTCCGTAAGCTCGTCCACTTCTTTCCTGGTCAGGCTGGCGCAGCCGGAAGCCGCCATGGCGCGAACTTTCCCGCCTGTGGAAGCAGCAGCCTTGAAGGCCTCGAAATCGGATTTGGCCGCGATTTCGGTTACTTCCTTCAACTCCATGCCGAATCTGAGGTCCGGCTTGTCGGAGCCGAAGCGGTCCATGGATTCCTTATATGTCATCCTCATGAAAGGGGCTTCGATTTCAATGTTAAGGCCTGCTTTGAAGGTATCCGCCACCACTTTTTCTATTACCGCGTATATGTCCTCTTCGTCGCAGAAGCTCATCTCGAGGTCCACCTGGCTGAACATAAGCTGCCTGTCCGCCCTCTGGTCCTCATCCCTGAAGCAGGGCGCTATCTGGTAGTATCTGTCGAAGCCGGCGATCATCAGAAGCTGCTTGTAGAGCTGCGGGCTCTGTGGCAGCGCGAAGAACCTGCCGGGGTATCTCCTTGACGGCACCACGAAGTCCCTTGCGCCCTCTGGGGTGCTCCTTACAAGTACCGGGGTCTGTATGTCAAGGAAGTCCAGCGAAGCCAGGCTCTCCCTGATTGTCTCGGTAACCAAGTGCCTCTTTGCCATGAAGGCTTGGAGGCTCGGCCTTCTAAGGTCCAGATACCTGTACTTAAGCCTGGTCTCCTCATTAGCCTTCTTATCGTCTGAGGTCTCTATCGGAAGAACGCTCTCTGCCCTTGTGAATACCTGTACCGATGTCGCGAGCACTTCTACTTCTCCGGTCGCAATGTTCTTATTCACTGCCTCTTTGGGCCTTATGGCGACTTCGCCGCATACTTGGATTACGCTCTCCCTCGAGAGCGATTTCACCAGCTCTGCGAGCGATAGCGTCCATCTCCGGCCTGACAGAGACCTGGGTTATACCGTAGCGGTCCCTAAGATCAAGGAAAAGGAGCCCTCCATGGTCCCTTACTACCTGAACCCAGCCGCAAATTTTGACTTCTTTTCCAGCATCGGATGCTTTGATCTCGCCGCAAGTATGTGTGCGAAGCATTCTTTCTCCTCCAGTTCAATCTCATGTATTTTAATAATTATATAACGACTTGGGCCTATTGATGTTAACATTTCGCTATTTTGTGAAAAGTGCAGCAAATAGCGGCCCCGCCCTAAGGCAAGGCCGCTTCTTAAGGATTCTGCCGCCAGTTATGCGAGTGGTGCTCCCACTGTATCTCCTCGAATGACTTGCCAAGGCCCGGGCAATCGTCCCCTGAGCAGATCTTCGGGCCGCCGAATATCTGGCTGGCATTTATGCTGGTATGCCCCGAGACTGTGTAGCCGATGAGGGCCGCAATCGCCCCATATATGCCGAATGACGGGCCGAAAAGTTCAAGTCCGAGGACCGCGGCGGTAATGGGAGTGTTGGCCGCGCCCGCGAGGAACGCCACTATGCCGATGCCGGCCGCAAACTGTATGTCCAGCCCTAAAGCCCTGCCGAAGGCAGCACCTGCTACTGAGCCGATTACGAATATGGGGGTCATGGCGCCTCCGCTGAAACCGCATCCGAGGCTCACTGCGACGAACAGGATCTTCAGCGCGAAGGCGAAATAGGAGACCTGCTCGCCGGCTAATGCGGGATCGCACAGCTCATGCATCCCGAGGCCCAGATACTCCCTGCCGAATACCAGGGCGAGCACAACGAGTACGATGCCGCCAAGGGCGGTCTTCAAAGGCATCCAGAGCTTGATCTTGTGGAAGACGGTCTCCGATACTTCGGCCGCCTTCGTGAACAGCAGGGCTGCGAGGCCAATTACTACAGCGCCGAGTATGGTAAGAAGCAGCAAAGGCATGGAACTGGCAAGTGAGAATTCCTCAACGCCCTTCCACAGCTCGCCCCTTTCGACTATGTCCCACAATGGATGGTAGATGTGAAGCTCGAACCTCTGATCGAATAGCCTTGCGGCATACACAGAGGTCACGGAGGTAATCAGGCTGGGAAGAAGGTAAGTGTAGTTCAGGGAGCCCAGCACCAGCGCCTCAGTCGCGAATATCGCACCGGCGATCGGGGCGCCGCTTACTATTGAGAAGCCGGCCGCCATGCCGCAGAGCGTCAATCTTCTCAGATCCTCTTTCTCGAGCCTTAGAAGCTTTCCTAGAGTGGATGTTATAGCCCCGCCTATCTGCGCTGAAGGGCCTTCCTTGCCCAGGGATGCGCCGGCGGATATGGATATTACGGTGGCGATTGCCTTAACAGGCGCTACTATGAACGGGATGTTCCCGTTGCCCTGGTTGACCGACCTTATTACAGCTTCGGTGCCATGCCCGAACGCCTGCGGCGCAACGTTCATTATCAATAATGTGCTTATGAAGCCGCCCACTGGCAGCAACAGCCACCAGAAGTCGCCCGCCTCATGGGCATACTCGATTCCGGTATATAAGAAGCTTCAAGAAGGCGATAATCCCTATTGCAGAAAGCAATCCGGCCAGCACTCCTATGAGGATCCATTTAACCAGCCTTCTTAGTACATTTGCGGATTCCAATGCTTTGGGGGACACAGGCGTTACCGTAGATGACAAGATTAACAACTCCTTGCTTCTTTTATCCCGCGAATATTCTATCAGATATTGGCAGTATAAGGTTCAATTTCGGCGATTTTGCGCAAAGAAAAAGGCCCTCGCGATAAGCGAAGGCCTTTAACTAAAGATCCGGCGGCGTCCTACTCTCCCGGGCCGTTGCCAGCCGAGTACCATCGGCGCTGGAGGGCTTAACTACTGTGTTCGGAATGGGAACAGGTGTGGCCCCTCCGCCATTGCCACCGGAAAATGCCCTTTGGCAACCGCAAAAGGTGAATTGAAGAAGAGGATGGATTTTGGGGTAATGGGTTGGGCAAGCTACAGTCACGGCGGATATCTGTTCCTAAGCAGAAGTCCGCTATGAAAGGTCAAGCCCTCGACCTATTAGTACCGGTGAACTTAGTGCATTGCTGCACTTGCATTGCCGGCCTATCAACCTTGTGATCTTCAAGGGGTCTTACCCGGTTAACCCGGTGGGAGGTCTCATCTTGGGGCCGGTTTCGCGCTTAGATGCTTTCAGCGCTTATCCGATCCGCACTTGGCTATCCGGCTGTGCCACTGGCGTGACAACCGGTTCACCAGAGGTGCGTCCGTCCCGGTCCTCTCGTACTAGGGACCGAGCCCCTCAAACCTCCTGCGCCCGCGACAGATAGGGACCGAACTGTCTCACGACGTTCTGAACCCAGCTCACGTACCGCTTTAATGGGCGAACAGCCCAACCCTTGGAACCTACTTCAGCTCCAGGATGCGATGAGCCGACATCGAGGTGCCAAACCTCCCCGTCGATATGGACTCTTGGGGGAGATAAGCCTGTTATCCCCAGGGTAGCTTTTGTCCGTTAAGCGATGGCCCTTCCACTCGGTACCACCTGATCACTAAGTCCGACTTTCGTCCCTGCTCGACTTGTTGGTCTCGCAGTCAAGCTCTCTTACGCCTTTACACTCCATGCGCGATTTCTAACCGCGCTGAGAGAACCTTTGAGCGCCTCCGTTACTCTTTGGGAGGCGACCGCCCCAGTCAAACTGCCCGCCTGAGAATGTCCTGCCCCCGGTTTACGGGTTGCAGTTAGAACCCCGGCAAAACAAGGGTGGTATCCCAACGTCCGCTCCGCACAGCTTGCGCCGATGACATCTAAGCGTCCCACCTATCCTGTACATGCCCTGCCAAGATCCAATCTCAGGTTACAGTGAAGCTCCATGGGGTCTTTCCGTCTAGTCGCGGGTAACTTGTATCTTCACAAGTATTTACAGTTTCGCCGAGTACCTCGTTGAGACAGCGCCCAAGTCGTTACGCCATTCGTGCAGGTCGGAACTTACCCGACAAGGAATTTCGCTACCTTAGGACTGTTATAGTTACAGCCGCCGTTCACCGGGGCTTCGGTTCAGAGCTTCGGTTACCCTAACCCCTCCCCTTAACCTTCCGGCACTGGGCAGGCGTCAGCCCCTATACTTCGTCTTCCGACTTAGCAGAGACCTGTGTTTTTGTTAAACAGTCGCTTGGGCCGTTTCTCTGCGGCCCCCAAAAGCTATTAACCCTCAGGGGCATCCCTTCTTCCTAAGTTACGGGATCATTTTGCCGAGTTCCTTAACGAGGTTTCTCTCGCGCGCCTTGGGATGCTCTCCCCACCTACCTGTGTCGGTTTGCGGTACGGGCTCCAACTTGACTCGCTGCGTGGCTTTTCTAGTCGGCATGGGCTTAACCACTTCCGCTACTTAATTTCGCTCCCCATCACGTCTCGGGTTTAACGCAGCCCGGATTTGCCTAAGCTGCACCCTGCTCGCTTGGACAGGCCATTCCATCGGCCTGATGGTCTACCCTTCCGCGCCCCCACTTCGCTCAAACGTCACTCTGGAGGTATCTGAATTTCAACAGATTGTCCATCGGCTACGCCTTTCGGCCTCACCTTAGGCCCCGACTTACCCTGAGAGGACGAACCTTCCTCAGGAAACCTCAGGTTTACGGCGGACAGGATTCTCACCTGTCTTTTCGCTACTCATACCGGCATTCTCTCTTCTGTACCCTCCACAAGTCCTTACGGTCCTGCTTCTCCGGATACACAACGCTCCCCTACCACTTGAAACTAATCAAATCCGCGACTTCGGTTCATGGCTTGAGCCCCGGACATTTTCGGCGCGGCTCCGCTTGACCAGTGAGCTATTACGCACTCTTTCAATGAATGGCTGCTTCTAAGCCAACATCCTGGTTGTCTCTGCGGTTCCACATCCTTTTCCACTTAGCCATGAATTAAGGACCTTAGTCGGCGGTCTGGGCTGTTTCCCTCTCGACTATGAAGCTTAGCCCCCACAGTCTGACTCCCGGTCATCTCCTTGCGGCATTCGGAGTTTGAATGGGTTCGGTAACCTTTCAGGGCCCCTATCCCTATCAGTGCTCTACCTCCGCAAGCTTGTATACCGAGGCTAGCCCTAAAGCTATTTCGGGGAGAACCAGCTATCTCCGGGTTCGATTGGCATTTCACCCCTATCCACAGTTCATCCCATGCCTTTTCAACGACAACGTGGTTCGGGCCTCCACGGGATTTTACTCCCGCTTCACCCTGACCATGGATAGATCACCCGGTTTCGGGTCTGCGCCATGCGACTCATTCGCCCTTTTAAGACTCGCTTTCGCTACGGCTCCGCTCTTTCCAGCTTAACCTCGCCGCATAACGCAACTCGCCGGTCCGTTCTACAAAAAGTACGCTGTTAGGCCGCCATTGCTGGCATAACCCTTCAACTGTTTGTAGGCATTACGGTTTCAGGTTCTATTTCACTCCCCGCCAGGGGTTCTTTTCACCTTTCCCTCACGGTACTTGTTCACTATCGGTCGCTGGGTAGTATTTAGCCTTGGGAGGTGGTCCTCCCGGTTTCCCACAAGGTTCCTCGTGCCCCGTGGTACTCAGGATACCGCTTCGGTTCGCCGTGCTTTCGCCTACGGGGCTCTCACCCTCTTCGGCCGCGCTTCCCATCGCGCTCGGCTAGCATGGTTTCTTCCTACTTATGCGGTCCTACAACCCCGATTAGCATCGCTGCCAACCGGTTTGGGCTTCTCCCCTTTCGCTCGCCACTACTCAGGGAATGCAATCATTGTCTCTTTTCCTGCGGGTACATGAGATGTTTCAGTTCCCCGCGTTCCCTTACGCACCCTATGTATTCAGATGCGTATGCCGCGGCATTGCCCGCGGCGGGTTTCCCCATTCGGATATCCCCGGATCGTAGCCTGTTTGCGGCTCCCCGAGGCTTTTCGCAGCTTACCACGTCCTTCGTCGGCTCCCAGCGCCAAGGCATCCACCGTATGCCCTTTGTAGCTTGACCAATTGTCTTTATTTCCCTTTACGCGCTTCTTCTATCTTTTCCCAGGTATTCGCCTGGACTGTATACACTTGCCTTTTGTTACCCTTTTTTTCTTTCCTCTTCACTTTTCCCTTATGCGGTTGCCAAAGAGCACTCCAAGGAAGACTCCCTGGAAACCGGGAACATGGAAGTTGAACTTACGAGTTGTCTGAGAGAGTCATTGACCCGCCGGCTTGTCAGCCACCGGCGCGAGCTTTGATGGACGAATTGATCATCGACCTGAAGTCTTCGGCTCGGCGCCTAAGCGCTTTGCCTAATTCTCCTTAGAAAGGAGGTGATCCAGCCGCACCTTCCGATACGGCTACCTTGTTACGACTTCACCCCAATCATCTGCCCTGCCTTAGACGGCTCCCTCCTTTGCAGGTTGGGCCACCGGCTTCGGGCGTTGCAAACTTTCGTGGTGTGACGGGCGGTGTGTACAAGGCCCGGGAACGTATTCACCTCAGTATGCTGACCTGAGATTACTAGCGATTCCGACTTCACGCAGGCGGGTTTCAGCCTGCGATCTGAACTGGGACCGGCTTTACGGGGTCCGCTCCGGCTCGCGCCTTCGCTTCCCTCTGTACCGGCCATTGTAGTACGTGTGTAGCCCAAGGTATAAAGGGCATGATGACTTGACCTCATCCCCGCCTTCCTCCGGTTTGTCACCGGCAGTCCCGCCAGAGTGCCCGACTTTACTCGCTGGCAACTGGCAGTAGGGGTTGCGCTCGTTGCGGGACTTAACCCAACATCTCACGACACGAGCTGACGACAGCCATGCACCACCTGTCTTCTGGCCCCGAAGGGCGACTGCCTTTCGATAGTCTTCCATTGATGTCAAACCTTGGTAAGGTTCTTCGCGTTGCTTCGAATTAAACCACATACTCCACCGCTTGTGCGGGCCCCCGTCAATTCCTTTGAGTTTCAACCTTGCGGCCGTACTCCCCAGGCGGAACACTTATTGCGTTAGCTGCGGCACGGAAGGGGTCGATACCCCCCACACCTAGTGTTCATCGTTTACGGCTGGGACTACCAGGGTATCTAATCCTGTTCGCTCCCCCAGCTTTCGCGCCTCAGCGTCAGTTATGGTCCAGGAAGCCGCCTTCGCCACCGGTGTTCCTCCACATATCTATACATTTCACCGTTACACGTGGAATTCCGCTTCCCTCTCCCACACTCAAGCCCGCCAGTATCCAGGGTCCCCCTCCGGTTGAGCCGAAGGATTTCACCCCAGACTTAACGAACCGCCTGCGCGCCCTTTACGCCCAGTAATTCCGGACAACGCTCGCCACCTACGTATTACCGCGGCTGCTGGCACGTAGTTAGCCGTGGCTTCCTCCAGGGGTACCGTCCGTTCTCTTCCCCCTAGACAGAGCTTTACGACCCGAAGGCCTTCTTCGCTCACGCGGCGTCGCTCGGTCAGGCTTTCGCCCATTGCCGAAAATCCCTCACTGCTGCCCCCCGTAGGAGTCTGGGCCGTGTCTCAGTCCCAATGTGGCCGTTCACCCTCTCAGGCCGGCTACCCATCATCGCCTTGGTGGTCCGTTACACCGCCAACTAGCTAATGGGACGCGGGCTCCTCCTCCGGCGGGTTTCCCCTTTGACCGTTCCCCCATGCGAGGGTACGGCCTCATGCGGTATTAGCAAGCCTTTCGGTCTGTTATCCCGCTCCAGAGGGCAGATTGCCCACGTGTTACTCACCCGTTCGCCGCTAAAGCAGTCTCCTACCCATCGCTGGGTCTTCCTCCGCCTCCGCTCGACTTGCATGTGTTAGGCACGCCGCCAGCGTTCGTCCTGAGCCAGGATCAAACTCTCCAACAAAAGTTTATCGCTAAACCCCATTAGAGGTCTGCTCTAACCTAGCTTTTTTTCATCCGCTGACAAGTTTCTCAAAGATCCTCTTCGCCCGCTCGCTTATTTAGAGTCTCTTTCTCTCTCTTCTTTCCTCGTTTGCTGTCCTTCCCTATTCCCGGTTTTCAAAGAGCCGCCGCTCGTTAGACGCGACAATGAATAATTTATCATTACCGAATGGCTAAGTCAACAGGAAAATCCATAAAAAACAGCCGAAATACCAGGTTTCCTTTTTTAACAGCTAAACAGGCCGATTTATAGCTTCCTTCTACCTTCCATGGCCCTTGCGAGAGTCACCTCGTCGGCATATTCCAGGTCTCCTCCTACAGGAAGCCCTCTGGCCAGCCTGGTGACCTTGATTCCCGAAGAATCGATAAGCCTTGCGATGTACATGGATGTGGCTTCCCCTTCGACGTCCGGGTCGGTGGCAAGTATTACCTCCGTAATATTGCCTTCCTTCAACCTTTCCAGCAGCTCCCTGAGCCTTACGTCATCGGGTCCGGTGCCGTTCATGGGGGATATGTTGCCTCCAAGCACATGATAGAGGCCATTGTATTCGCCCATACGCTCAAGCGCTATGACGTCCTCGGGGCCTTCTACTACGCAAATCATCCCTTTTTCACGGCCATCATCCGAGCATACTCCGCATATGTCCTCGTCGGTCAGGTTGTAGCAGCGCGGACAAGCGTGCATCTTCTGCTTGGCTGCTACCATCGCATCCGCAAGGCCGGTAACTGACTCTGAGTCCATGCCTATTATATATAGAGCGAGGCGGCCTGCCGTCTTAGGCCCGACGCCGGGCAGCTTCCTTAGCTCTTCCACCAGTTTGACCATGGATTCGGGAGATTTCATGCGCCCTCCTAGAAGCCCATACCTGGGATGTTCATCCCTCCGGTAACGCGCGACATCTGCTTCTGGGCTACATCCTCGGCCGCCTTGAGAGCCTCTTTGGTGGCCGCAAGGATTAGCTCCTCAAGCATTTCCACATCATCCGGATCAACGGCAGAAGGGTCGATCTTGAACTCCACAGGCTCTTTTGCGCATGTGAAGACCGCTTTGACGGCGCCGCCGCCCGCAGTCCCCTCCACTTTGGTCTCGGCCAGCTCAGCTTGGACCCTTGCTACGTCCTTTTGCATCTTCTGGACCTGTTTCATCATGTTCTGCATGTTCATGCCCATTTCGAATACCTCCGAATCACTATTCCTCTACTATCTTTATCTCAACTTCGCTGAAAAGCGCCTTGAGCTTGTCTAGGCTCTTTTGAACTTTCTCTTCGTCCTTGATTTTGGTCCCATCGTCCGCCTTTGAGGCTGCTCCCTCATCGCCTGGCTTTACTACGGTTGACTCCTGCTTATGGGCCTGCTTAGCAGGCTTTTTCGCCGCAGAAGCCTCTGAGGAGGGCTTTTCGCCCTCTTTAAGCAGCAGGCATCTGTATTCCACTGACGGGCCCGCGACTTCCTTGACTATCTCCTTCATAAGGGCCTCATTGGCCTCCTCCTTCATCTTCTGATGATGGAAGAACCAATCCGAAGTGTACTCAAGTGTGAGTGCAGCGCCGTCGAAGTGTGGTACCGCCTGCCTGGCAAAGGCCTCGACGCGCACATTCCTTCTTCTTAGCTGCTCAAGCACCTTATTCCATATCTGCGTTGTGCCTTGGGGCTGCGCCTCGGACGTCTTTACGTCGGCGATTTCCGTCGCTTCCTGCTTATTCGGCTGAACTGCCTGCTCTCCGGCCTTCTCGGCCTTCTCCGATTTCTCGGAGGCAGGGTGTACCTTCTCTGATGCCTGGGTCGCAGACTGCTGCCTCTTCGTGGGGGCGGGGACTGTCGCTTGCCCCTCTCCCGTTCTAGGTCCGGCGACTTCTACTGCGGCTTCCGGAGAAATGGCTGCGGATGCGTCCTGGATCAGCCTTGCGAGGAACAGTTCGAGCGTAAGCCTGGGGTTGTGTGCTTTGCCTATCTCGGCGAGCCCCAACCCTATCGACTTTATTATCGAATGCAGCCTTCCTTTACGGAACATTGCTGCCGCTTTTGACAGCTGAGGGAATCTCTCCTCGCCTGAATGCAGCAGATCTTTCCTGTCGGGGCATTCGGATGCGAGCATCAGGTCCATGAAGTGCTCGCCCATCTCGCCCAGAAGCTGCCTTGGGTCAGTGCCCGAGGAAAGCGTATCGGATATCAGGGGATATAGCTTTCCTGTATCGGAGTTTGCGATGGCTTCGGCTATATCGGTAAGGCGGTCGAAATTCGTAGCACCCAGCATATCGGCTATCATGCCGGTGGTAATCTTTTCGCCTGCGGCGCTTACCTGCTCCAGGAGGCCTAACGAGTCTCTGGCGCTTCCCTCGGCGCGCCTTGCGATGAGCGTTAGCGCATCCGCTTCGTACTTGACCCCTATCTCGTCGCATATCCTTTTAAGATGTGCCGACAGCTGCGTCACATTAAGGCGGTTGAAGTCGAACCTCTGGCATCTGGACAATATTGTGGAAGGAACCCTGTTGGCTTCTGTAGTGGCCAATATGAATATTGCATGCGATGGAGGCTCCTCAAGCGTCTTTAACAGGGCGTTGAAAGCTTCCATGGTCAGCATGTGGACTTCATCAATTATATAGACCTTGTAGCGGCCCTGGGCAGGCGAGAACCTGACCTTGTCCCTTAGGTCTCGAATCTCATCTATTCCCCTGTTGGATGCAGCGTCAATTTCGATTACATCAAGGGCGTTGCCCTCTTTGACCGCGACGCAGGACACGCAAACCCCGCAAGGCTTGATCGTGGGCCCTTCGGAGCAGTTCAGGGCCTTCGCAAATACCTTCGCAGTCGAAGTCTTCCCCGTGCCCCTGGGGCCGGCAAACATATAGGCGTGTACGACGCGCGAGTTTGAAATCGCGTTTCTCAGCGTGCGGACTATATGCTCCTGCCCTACGATGTCCTCGAATGTCTGAGGCCGCCATTGCCTGTACAAAGATAAGTAAGACATGTCTGCCTCCGTTTCTGTTTATAGTTCTTCAG
This sequence comes from uncultured Bacillota bacterium, assembly GCA_963823655.1. GTDB lineage: Bacteria > Bacillota > DTU025 > DTU025 > MWDF01 > MWDF01. Next base: position 405,872 of record CAWGMK010000010.1, on the reverse strand, counting down.
GTCCTGCCCTTTGACCTTGCAACCGAAGTATGAAAAATGGGCGGGCTTCATTATAAGCCCGCCCCCAAAGAATGGCCGCGCACCTGCCTTCGACACGCACTTCCGAGCGGGACCGACGTAGCCGACTCCCTCCAGGCTGCCCCGCGGCACATGCGGTTTCCTGTTTACCGCTGCTATCTTCCGATCCTGACGGGGTTCACAGGTCCGCATTGCGCAAGACCCGGATATCAATGCCACTTGCGCCGGGCTGCCTCAAAAATGAGGGCCTGGGGCAGGAATTAAGCCTCGCTGCAGCGGATTGCGAGTACAGGGCACCGCTAACTCCCCGCCTAGCGCGGCCAAAGTTGGACAATTAATGGCGGAGAGGGTGGGATTTGAACCCACGAGGCAGAGGTCATCTGCCTACTCGCTCTCCAGGCGAGCGCCTTAGACCACTCAACCACCTCTCCGCGTCCGGCCCGGCGCACCGATTGCGCGTCAATCCGGAAGGACTATTCTTTTATGGCGGAGAGAGTGAGATTCGAACTCACGGGGCCATTTCTGGCCCACTCGCTTTCGAGGCGAGCGCTTTTGACCGCTCAGCCATCTCTCCGTGTACACCGTCGCTGATTGGTCGTCTCTTTTTGACGGCAAATTTTATTTTATAGCATCCGGTCAGTTGAATCAACCGCAATATGGCTTCCTCTATCCCTCTCTTATACATCCGGAACCGCATAAGGTTGCAAAACATATTAATCCTACACATAACCGGCCATATTAATATTCATTTGCGTATGCGTGGAATGATGAAGGATAAGAATCAATAATGTTGAAAATTAATCATTGCTGTCTGATAGCCATATTTTGTAAGGTTTGGGGCAGCATATGCCAAATTCCCAGTGTCTAAATCAATAGGGAGGTGCTTCGATGACAAGCAGAAGGTTGTTCGCAATCCTGTCGGTCTTGCTTATCGCTGTGGTCCTAATCGGCGGTACGGTATCAGCCGAAGGCCCAATCCTAACCTCACCGGTGGATTTCTTTGGTTTCAAACCGGGTACAAGCAGCAAGTTGTGTTCCTGGCCCGATATCAAAACCTACCTGCAGCTCCTGGATAAGGAATCTGCCAGGGTAGTCTACCAGGACATAGGCCCGACGGTGCTCGGCGACCGCCAGATAATGGCGATAGTCAGCTCGGAGGAGAATATAGCCAACCTCGAATACTACAAGATGATACAAAAGAAGCTGGCAGATCCCCGCGGGCTGTCCCAGACCGAAATCGAGGCCCTGGAATCTCAAGCCAAGGCCGTCTACCTGGTCGGCGGCTCCATACACTCAACCGAAATCGGTGGCGTGCACGCGATACTAAATGCAATATTCACATACGCGATCACCGAAGACAAGGAGCTCGAAGAAGTACTTGACGACGTGATCATGCTGTTCGTGCCGTCTTTGAACCCGGACGGACATGTCATGGTCGTTGATTGGTACAGCAAGTACCTCGGAACCAAGTATGAGGGCACAGCGCCTCCGTATCTGTACCATTACTACACCGGGCATGACAACAACCGCGACTGGTTCATGTTCAACCTGCCCGAAAGCAGGAACGTGGGAAAGGTGCTCTATACTGATTGGTTCCCTGAAGTGGTATATGACATCCACCAGATGGGCTCCAACGGAGCAAGGCTCTTCGTACCCCCGTTCTTCGATCCGCCGAATCCCGAGATACCTTCTATCATCTTCAGGGAGATCATGCTGCTGGGCGGCATCGCGACTACCGACCTTTCGGCCCAGAAGATGACCGGCGTTGTCACCAATGCCATGTACGACACCTGGTGGCACGGCGGTATGAGGAGCGGCCCGTATTATCACAACATGGTCGGCTTCCTCACTGAGACCGCAAGTGTCAATATAGCAACTCCGATAACAATCGGGTTCGACAAGCTTACCTCAAGCACCAGGGGCCTTGCCAATGCGCAGACCAGGGTGCAGACATTCCCCGAGCCATGGCCGGGCGGCCTATGGACCTTCGAGGATGTAGTAGCCTATCCCGAATTGGTAATCTACTCTTTCGCGAAGGGCCTTTCCAGGTTTAAGGAGGACTTCGTAAGCAACTTCGTGCAGATGGGCCAAGATGCCGTATACAGAGGCCTAACGGAATCGCCGTCGGCCTTCGTGCTGCCGGTTGATCCCAATGATCCCGCCACGCTGAACTGGATGCTCGAAGTCCTTGACTTCCAGGGTGTGGAAGTCCACAAGGCGGCTAAGGCATTCGTTGCGGACGGCAAGAATTACCCCGCCGGCACATTTGTGATACTCACAGCTCAGCCCTACAGGCCCAACGTCATGGCACTGCTGGAAAAGCAGCAGTACCCCGACAGGTTGCAGTACCCGGGCGGACCGGCTGAGGCTCCATACGATGTCGCCGGTTGGACACTTCCCATGCAGATGGGAGTGGAGTGCATAAGAGTCGAGAAGCAATTTGAGGCCGAACTGGTCCTTGTTAACACATTCAGCAGAGTCTCCGGGGCGTTCGTATCCGGAGATGCCAGCTACGGCTTCGCATTCAGGCCCGAGGCAAACTACAGCGCCACTGTCCGCAGCAAGCTTCTTGCCGCAGGTTTCAAGCTTAAGTGGATGATGGAACCCGCAAAGGTGGGCGGTACCGAACTGCCCGCGGGCACAACAATAGTACTGGCAGCCCCCGGCCTTGAGACCAAGCTTTTCGAAATGGCGACCAAGTATTCCTCAACATTCTACCCTGTAGCGGCAGCACCCGCAGTTAAGATGACGACCCTTTCGAATCCAAAAGTCGGCATCTACGAGAACTGGGGCGGAAATGCCGATGCCGGATGGACAAGGCTGATATTCGACAAATTCGAGATTCCTTACACTTTCTTGCGCGATGGCGACATAAAAGCCGGCAAACTGATCGACAAGTTCGACGCGATCATACTGCCCGATACGTCCACGAACAGCCTTAAGAACGGCATCAGCGCCAATACCTACCCTGCCGAGTTCGCGGGCGGCATGGGAGATGCAGGCCTTGCCAACCTTAAGGAGTTCGTCAATGCCGGTGGCACATTGATACTGTTCGACAGCATCTTCGACTTCGCCACAACGATTCTCGGCGCTCCTGTCAAGAATGCCCTTACGGGAGTGACCAGCGCCAATTTCTACTGCCCCGGCTCAGTACTTGAGGCGGATCTTGTCGATAAGACAAGCCCCGTGACCTTCGGCATGGATGAGAAGTTCGGCGCCTACTTCGTAGCGAGCCCGACTTTCGAAGTCACAGGCCCCGGCGTCAAGATTCTTGCAGCGTATCCCGCTGACAGGAATCCGCTGATGTCCGGATGGCTTATGGGTCCGCAGTATATTCAGGGTAAGGCTAATCTGCTTGAGTACAGCTATGGCAAGGGCCGCGCGATCATGATCGGCTTCCGCCCGCAGCATCGCGGACAGCCGCACGGCACCTTCAAGCTGTTCTTCAACTCCATCTTCTATGCAACTGCCAAGTAAACCCACTTAAAATGAAAAGAGGCGGAGGCTTACGCGGGCCTCCGCCTTCGCTTTAAGTTGCAAGATTATCTTTTCTGTTTGAAGAATTCCTTAAGAAGCAAGGTCGATTCCTTCTCAAGGACTCCGGGAATGACTTCGACGAAGTGGTTCAGCCGGAAATCCCTCGGTATGTCATAGAGGCTTCCGCAGGCGCCGGCCTTATCGTCAAAAGCGCCGAAGATTAGGGAGCCCAACCTTGCCTGTAATATCGCGCCCGCGCACATAGTGCAAGGTTCCAGGCTAACATATAGCGTGCAATCTGAGAGGCGCCACTTGCCCAATGCCGCGGATGCATGCTTTATCGCGAGAATCTCAGCATGGGCGGTCGGATCATTGTCCGCTTCCCGCCTATTTCCGGCCTTCGCGATGACCTGGCCTTCGTGGATAATACAGGCACCTACAGGGACTTCTCCCATTTCCAGAGCCTTTTTTGCCTCATCCAGCGCAATGCGCATATAGTTTTCGTGCATTCCTGCTCGCGCTTCCATTGCTTTTGCCTCGCCCGCCTGATTTAGCGCATATATTACAATGATAGTATAATCAAATCAGCTATTCCCGGCCAATCAAAGGAACGGAGGGTCAATATGGACCAGATAAGGGAATTAAGGAATAACTTGAAGTCCGCTTTTCTTATGGCAAGGTCGGTCAAAAGCGATCAGCAGCAGGGAATGCCTCCTCCGCCGTTACAGAAGCCAGCACAAGGGCTTATGGTAGACCTTCCGGCGTGGGATTCAGCAGCGCTTGTCAACAGCGACCTGAAGTCTCTCATATTAGGCAGAAAGAGCAGAAGGGAATACGGTCCCGAGCCGATGAGCCTTGAGCAGCTCTCATGGCTTCTCTGGGCTACCCAGGGGGTTCATGAAGTCTTCAAGAACGGGGTGGCAACAAGGCGTACGGTGCCTTCTGCCGGATCCCGGCATGCCTTCGAAACCTATATATTCGCGCTTAACGTAACCGGGCTTAACAAGGGGCTATACCGTTATCTGCCGCTTGAAAACAAGCTCGAGCTGATAAAAGAGTCAGACCAGCTTGCCGGGCCCCTTGCCGAAGGATGCCTGAACCAGGCCTTCGCCGGAAAGGCCGCGGCTACTTTCGCATGGACTGTAATCCCGTACAGGAGCGAATGGCGCTATCCTTCGACCGCTCACAAGATCCTGCTGCTTGATGCAGGGCACGTATGCCAGAACATGTACCTGGCGGCAGAATCCATCGGCTTCGGCACATGCGCAATTGCAGCGTACGACCAGGTGCTGATGGACCGTCTGATCGGTGTCGACGGCGAGGATGAATTCACAGTATATATTGCCCCTGTCGGTAAGATATCTAAGTAAGAGGAGGCGGCCGCACCTGGTCCATTTGGTGCGGCCGCAAATTCACTATCTAATCAGGCAAGCCCTGCACATGCGATAAGAAGCAGTGCACATAGCTGTATGGCCCTCCAACCATCGGAGGGCAGGAACCACTCCTCCACGGTATGGATTCCTCCGCCATCGCCCCCTGCTCCCATACAAAGGCTGGGCACCCCGTAGGATATGGGGATGTTCGCATTCGTGCTTGATGCCCCGGTCCTCTCATATTTGATTCCAAGAAGCTCGCAGCCGATGGACGCAGCCAATGGCATGGGGGAGCCCTCAGGCTGGCGCCCCGCAGGCCTGTCGCCAACTTTTCTGAATGACGCCTTCACTTCGGCCTTGATGCTGGCAGCTTTGACCTCCTCATCGCACGCGGCATTTACCAATTCCATGAATGCCCTCTCCAGCTCCTCAAGGTGTTCCGGGGATTCCGAACGCATATCCACGGTCATTGACGCTGATTGGGCGATTGCGTTGACGGAAGTGCCTCCTTTAATAAGCCCGACATTATAAGTGGTCTTGGGGCCATCTTTGGCACCTATGGCAGCTATCTTCGATATCGCCCTTCCCATAGCGTGTATTGCGCTCGGCTTGCCGAAGTCAGTCCAGCTGTGCCCGCCGGCTGTTTCGAAAACGACTTCATACCTGCGGCTGCCTGTGCCGTCGAAGACGAAATCTCCTTTGCCGTGCCCATCTACGCTCAAACAGTAGTCGTACTTCCTTTGGCCGAAGGCGAAGAGCCCCCTCATGCCTTTGAGATCCCCGATGCCTTCCTCCCCGGATGTGCCTGCGAAAGTAACGTCCTTCTTAAGTGCGATGCCCGCATGGTTCATCGCCCTTATAATGCACAGAATCGCAGCAAGGCCCCTGCAGTTGTCGCAAATTCCCGGCGCTTCGATCCTTCCTTCGCTCATCTTGATGCCTTTGACAGTGCCGAACGGGAAGACCGTGTCGAGGTGGGCTTCTATAAGCAGGTCCCCATGCTTGCCGCTGCCAGGAAGCAGGGCAACCGCGTTCTTATGCTCATCTACGCGAGCGCCAATTAAGCCTAGTTCCCCAAAGCGTTCGGCGATATCGGCAGCCCTCGCGTCCTCGAAAAGGGGCGGCGCCTCGATAAGCGCAATGTCACACTGCTCATTTACCGTGTTTATATGGTCATTTTCTATGTATTTGAAAAGCCGCTGGATTTTCGAGTCCTGAAGAAGCAGCTGGAGATACTCTCGCATCTGCTTTTCCGTATTTGGCAGCATGACCTGCACAACCTTTCCGGCACCGGCCGTTATTGACTATGCCGTCCCACGGATGTAATATATAAAAGTCAGGCGCCTGTAGCTCAGTGGATAGAGTGACGGACTACGAATCCGCAGGTCGCAGGTTCAAATCCTGCCAGGCGCGCCAATAAACGTGGCCCAGTAGCTCAGGGGATAGAGCAGCGGTTTCCTAAACCGTTGGCCGCAGGTTCAATTCCTGCCTGGGCCACCAACCTAACTAATAGATATGTAGCACTGTTTGCCCGCCTTTTTCAACCATTAGGGGTTTTATATCGAGGAAAACGACGCCCAAGGGGCGTTTTTTCATAGCGTCACAGCCATTTATATGCAACATGCTCGCCCTGAGGGCCACCAAATCATCGTCCTCGCCTATTCGCCCGGCATGCGCCTTTTTCTAATTTTCTTTAGATATCGGGCCAATCCTTCCGGCATCATGAAATACCCAAAGAATATGAATAGCAAAGACTTTAAGGCGTATGGCCATTTGAACACCTCGATGTTAAAAAGAATGGGGCTGCTTTTCATCAAAGCAGCCCCGGATAACTGATGCTTCCTTTTACAGCGTATACCAGATCAGCCCGATCACTTTGGGCCCGACATGGCATCCGATAGAGGGTCCGACTTTGGCATGGACTATCTCCTGTACCCTTGCGTCCTCATTGATCTGATTTTCCAGCGCAGCAGCGTCTTCAGGCATGTTAAGGCTTAGTATGCACGCCTTGAACTTGTCCGTTGGCTTAAGGCTCTGCTTAAGCTGCTCAATGAGCTTGGGAACCACGTTCTTGCTTCCTCTGATCTTCTCTACCGGATAGACTACCTTATCTACGCCCAGCAAAGGCTTTATATTCAGGATGTTGCCAAGAAACGCGCTTGCTTTTCCTATGCGTCCGCCCCTTTGCAGGTATGTAAGCGTATCGGGCACGAACCTGGTCTTTATTACCCCTGAGATCCTGTCCAGCTCCTTTACGATTTCGGGGACCAGGGCCCCTTCTGCCACCATTTCCGCAGCCCTAAGTACCATTATCCCCTCACCCATCGAGGCCTGTTTCGTGTCGATGAGCACAAGTCTGTCCGAAAACTTCTGGCCAATGGCTTCCTTTGCCATCAAAGCGGACTGGAATGTGCCGCTCAGCTCGGAAGACGCGTGTATTGCGACTAACGGTCTCGTACTTTGTGAGCATCTTCTCGAAGATTACCTGGAAGTCGTAGGGGCTCGGTTGCGAGGTCTTGGCATGTATGCTCGGGTCCTGAAGGAGCTTGAAGAACTCCTCGTCGGTGATCTCCACCTTATCAAGGTAAGTCTTCTCGTCTATGTGGATTTTCACCGGTATGACTTCTATTCCGAATTTCTTTGAGATGCTTTCCGGCAGGTCGGAAATCGTATCTGTTAATATTCCAATCTTTTTTAAGCCTTCGTTCATCGGTCTTTGCTACCTCCGCTCGTTATGATTATCCCTTAATCCATTATCAATAACCTTATTTGTGCTATATAGTGCAATATTAAGATTTGCTTAATATAACACAGATGCATTTTATATCATATTGGGAAGAAAACCAATAGGAATCTTAAAGCAGGCCATGACGGCCTGCTTAATGCATATGGACATACTATCTTATGGAAAGCTTGTTCGCCGTACTATACCTTTCTTTCCTTCCAATGGCCCGCCTTCCACCTGATGATGAATACCGTTGCCCTTGTGAACCAATCCAGCGCCATCACCAGCCACGCTCCGACTAACCCCAGGCCGAGGACCTTGACTGCAAACCAGGTTCCGGTCAGCCTTACTACCCATACGCTGAATATGGTCAAGTAAAGCACAGCCTTGGTGTCGCCTGCGCCGCGAAGTGCGCCTACTATGGTAAATCCTGCGGACATCGGGATCTGGGCGAATGCCATTATCCTCAGGCAAAGCGCGCCGATTTTTATGATCTCAGGGTCGCTCACATAAAGCCTCATCAGATACTCTGGCCATATGAGCAGCACAATGCCCATGATTCCGGCAAGCCAGGCGCTCATCTTCCAGGCTGTCCATCCTGAGCGCTCTGCCATCTTTTTGCTGCCCGCCCCCAAAGCCTGGCCCACAAGTGCGGTGGCAGCGGTAGCAAAGCCGAAGCCCGGCATATAGGATATCTGCTCGGCATTTAGGGCTATCTGGTGCGCAGCATATGTAACTGTGCCCAGAGATGCCACAATCCTTGTATAGAAGGTCATACCCAGGCTCAGGCTCACTCTTTCTGCAGCGGTCGGAAGCCCGACCTTAAGCACCCTTTTTATAGTGCCTGTATCAAGCTTGATCCCGTCGGCAAGGCTTAGCTCAACCACCCCTTTACCGGCCACCATTATGTAGAAGAGGATGAGAGTGCCGATTCCTCTGGAAACAGAGGTTGAGATCGCAGCCCCGTTAACGCCGAGGGCCGGCATCCCGAAATGTCCGAATATAAGGGCGTAGTTGCCCACGATATTTATCAGGTTGATTATGGTGTTGGCAATCATCGGCGATCTGGTATCCCCGGCACCTCTCAAAGCCGATGACATGGTGATGTTCAAGGTCAACAGGAACAACCCTGGCACTATGATCCTCATATAGCCGATGCCGAGCTTAAGCACGTCCGGCTGGGCACCCATGAACTCCACTATCTGCGGGACAAAGGCGTACCAAATGCTGCAGACCAGGGCCGAGAAGAGGAATGCGAAAAGAAGGGACTGCTGGGCTACATGGTTGGCCTCACGACGCCTTCCGGCCCCGTACAGCCTCGCCACTATGGCAGTGGTGCCGACTCCCAGCCCCATGAAAAGCCCCTGAATGAAGAAAAGAGGCTGGTTGCTGAGCCCGACCGATGCGATCGCGCTAGCCCCTAGCCTGCCGACCATTATCATGTCGGCCATTTGAGTAGCCATCGCCAATATGTTCTCAGCGATGGCAGGTAGCGCAAGGCGCATGATGAGCGGTTTCAACCGCCCCGGGTGCCCCTCGACGAATTCTATGGTCTCCTTGTCGAGGATGACCGATTTGGCCTTGGCTTCGGCCCTTACATGTTTAAAGGCCTCGCCCTCCGGCCTGGCGGCCTCTTCGGGCGAGGCCGCGGCTTCGATTTCGGCCGGACCTTCTGGTATTGGCATTTCCGACATGCTAACCTCCGGGATTAGAACTTAAGCGAGTACTCAAGGCTGAACTGCTCATCGTTGAAATCATAGGTAAGCAGAACCTTGCTCATCAGCGCCCTGGGGAACGTTACTCCAAGGCTAATCTCCCTGGAAAGATCCTCTAGGTACAGCCTTGATGCTAGCGGGTCGATGACGATTATCGGGGTCTTCCCCTCAAGCTCAATGATCGCTGTCTCATCAATTTCCGCCCAAGCCTTTCCCCTGAACCATGCCATCGGATAGAGCCCTCCCTGGGCCCCGATGGCTGCCATCATGCCGATATTGTCGGTAATGTCGTACTGCGCATAGAACTCGCTTGTAAGTATGGGTATCAGCTGCCCGAAGCCCAAGCCTGTGTACAGTCCCATCGTGAAACCTGTTCCTTCAGGCGTGAAACTTGTGCTGTAGCCGACATCGAACCTGTTGAGCGCCTCTTCGATGTCCCTCGAGTAGGACAGCTTGATCGCATCCTTGCGCCCTTTAGAGCTTAAGAATACGAGCCCCAGGTCGAGCCATCCCTGACCAGGATCCATCTGTAGGACCTTGCCTGACCATATCTGCTGTCCGAGCATCTTGGCCGGATACGCATCGAAATCAGGCCATATTGCCCCTGCATTCAGCTCGACCGCCAATTTGGCTGTGTTAGCCGCAAAGCGGGCCGTCAAAGCCCCGCTGATGCCGTCCTCCGTCTTCTGGAAATAAGCGTTGCCCGATGTTTCCACTACCGCGACAAGGCTTATGATCTCGGTCCATTCGATGCCCAGACCAGCTGTTACTCCGATGCTGGATGCAGTTTCGTCCTTTTCCCAGATATCCACGGCCGCCCCTAGCCTTAGGTATGCGCCCATGAGGTCCATGGAGATGGCAAGCCCCGTCCAATCGAGGTCAAGGTAAAGCTTGTCTGCATCGTCGAGGCCGGTGTTCAGCCTTATGAACGCGACGGACCCGCCCTCCTGCAGTTTCAGGCTGAAAGGCTCCCCGGCAGCAACAGCCAAGCCCGGCAGAGCAGCGAAGGCAACCATTGCAGAGAGAACTATTACCGCTATCCTAAGCTTCATTCGTTTTTACCTCCTTGCGCCTGGAGATCCAGTTTTTCAGCTCGTCGAAGAGCTTGAACACAACAGGCACTACCACAAGTGTTAGGTAAGTGGCCACCGTAAGGCCGCCAATTACCGCCAATGCCATTCCCTTGCTGATTTCGGAACCCTTTCCGGTAGACAAAGCTATCGGGATCAACCCGAGTATTGTAGTCAGGGCCGTCATCAGAATCGGCCTTAACCTTGAGCGGCCGGCGACTACTATTGCCTCGTCTGTAGTAAATCCCTTGGATTTCATCTGTAGTATGAAATCCACCATTACAATGCCGTTATTCACGACCACCCCGATAAGTATGATTATCCCTATCAGAGCACTTATGCCAATCGCCTGGCCTGTTAAGAACATTATGGCGATGGCACCTATCAACGCCAACGGGACGGTGAACAGGATTATCAGCGGATACAGGAAGGATTCGAATTGGACCGCCATTATGAAATAGACGATGAATATCGCAAGCGCCCCTGCGAAGTATAAGTCGTTGAAGCCCTCAGTGAGAAACTCGGATACCCCTCCGAAGCTTACGTTTACACCCTCAGGTATATCCATGCCGGCCGCGATCTCTTCGGCGATTTCCTGCGCCCTTCCCACCTTCAGTGAGTCTTCGAAGGCGTACTTTACCTGGACAATCCTTTCGCCGTTCAATCTCAGCAGCTGTACAGGCCCGGTCTCAGGCACTGCAGTGGCTACTTTGTTGACATATACATCGGTCACCGGCGATAGCAGCGAGCTAGCGGCGGCGGCGGTTGATGTCGCCGAAGAATCCGCGCCTCCGAAGATGGACATCGAACTGCTAACAGGAAGATCCATGAGAGAGGCCAAATCAGGGTTGTCTCCTGTTGAAGGCTTGACCACCACCTGAATTGTCTCACCGTCCAGGTTGATGGACGTTACGTTGGTTCCCAGCGAACTGGTCCTTACACCAAGACCAATCTGGGCGACCGTAAGGCCTCCCATTAAGAGCCCTGGTCCTGTTAACATCCAGAACCATGACAGGTTGAGTATTCTCAAGGTCCGAAACCACGTCGACTATGCCCTCTGTTGCCCTTAGCTTCTCGGTGATTTCGGCCGCGAACTTCGAAATATTCTCATCGTTATTGCCCGTTATGCTGACTGTTATCTTGGTGCCGAAGATGTCGACGACCCCTCCCAACAGGGAGCCGAAGCCAGATGTGTCTACAGTAATGTTGGAGCCGGGGTATTTGGCCTTGATCGCATTCGCGGCAAGCCTTACCTCCTCGTTCGCCTTATCGATATGGATGTTCTCCGCATCCTGACGGATATTCACGCCCAGAGTCGCCTCATTGGCGGCATTCGAAAGGGTAAGCGCCAGGTATGAGCCAGTTCCCATGCTTCCTACCTGGGCCGAGACTGATTCTACCCATGGTTTCTCAAGCAGCATGGCCTCGAATTCCTTAGAAGCCGCATCGGTAACCGAGATGGGGCTACCTGCAGGCAGGGTCAATGTTACGTCTATCCTGCCCATGTCCATCTTAGGCAGGAACTCCTGGTCCATATTCATATACAGGAATACCGAAATTAAGACCGAAGCCGCCACCAATGACTATCACATACCACTTATGCCTGAGTCCCCAGCCGACGGCATTTTCGTATATCTTCAGTGACTTCTTCTTGCCGTACCTTTCATACCTTTCCTTCTCGGTATAGATTGGATTCCTCAAGCTCCAAGGCGGCATTCTTGGGGGCCTTCAGATTCAGCTTGAGGCTTGCAAGAGGCACTATCGTCAAGGCGACGAAAATCGATGCCGCCAGCGAATAAGTGACCGTTAGGGCCAGGTCCTTGAAGAGCTGCCCGGCAAGGCTTGAAAGGAATATTACCGGAATGAATACGCCGATTGTCGTAAGAGTAGAGCCCATTATCGCCAAGGCAACTTCCTTGGTGCCGTATAGGGCAGCATCGAACATGCTGTCGCCCATCTCTCTTCTTCGGTATATGCTCTCGAGGACAACTATCGAGTTGTCCACGAGCATTCCTATCCCCAGCGCAAGCCCTCCTAGAGTAAGGAGGTTTAGCTCCATTTTCGTGGCAAGCATCACGGCGAAAGTGATAACTATGGAAAGCGGAATCGATAATCCGATTACGAATGTTGCCTTTATGCTTCTCAAGTATACGAGCAATATCGCCATGGCCAGGAATGCGCCCTGTATAGCGCTTGAGCCTAGGTCGCTAATCGACTTGGGATATGTACTCCGACTGGTCGAAGATGTAGCCAAGAGATATCTCGGGATACTTCTCCCTCAGCTCGGCAATCTTTACCTTGACGTCCCTTGCCACCTGGACTGTATTGTAGCCCGACTGCTTGTATATCATTATGACGACGCTGGACTTCCCGTTTATCCTCATGAAGCCCTCTGCCGTCTGCCCCTCTACTCTTACATCCGCCACGTCGCCAACTGTAAGGAATGATGGCATCAGCATGGAAAGCCCCAATATTCCGGAGCCGCCCTCGCTGTCCTCATCCTTCTGTTTAAGTCCGATTACGAGGTTTTCGATATCCTCCAGGCTCTTGAGCTTCGAGCCCACCTTGGTCTGGTACCTTACTCCCTCTTCAACAATGGTACCTGCAGGAATGGACATGTTCTGATACTGGATCAGAAGCTGCAAAAGCGAAGGATTGACGCTGTTTTCGACTAGTTTATCATGGTCGTACTCGACAGTTATTATCTTATCCGTTCCGCCGCTGAGGATTATGCCTGCAACCCCCGGAACCCTGTTCAGCTCGGGGAGTATCTCGCTTCTTATCCTGGCTGTCACATCCACGGGGTCGCCTTCGAGGCCTATGCTTATCATCAGCATAGAAACAGATTTGGGGTTCATCCTCATGATGAAGGGCGCCTGAGCTCCGCTGGGCATGAAGAGCGCATTGGCTTCTAGCTCGGATTTCACGAGCGATTCCACTTCGCTGAGGTTCGTGCCCCATTCGAACTCCATCATTATCATGGAGGCATTCTCCATGCTGGTGGAGTTTACATTCTTGACTCCTCTAATAGATCGTATGGAGGCTTCCACCGGCACGGTAACCGTCGATTCGACCGTTTCAGCGTCGGCGTTCGGATATATCGTTACTACCGCGAGCATCGGGAAATCAAGATTGGGCAGCATCTCAAGCCCTAATCTTCCGAAGGAGATCAGACCGAAAAGAAGAATGGCCAGTATCGTCATAAGGACTGTTACCGGCCTTTTTAGTGAGAACAGCGTAAGATTCATATATTTCCCTCCAGAAGACCGGGTATTATTTTATATCGGTCAACTTAGTGCCCTTGGGCAGCTCAACGAGCTTCTTTAGATCAAGCTTTACATTCGGCTTGTAGTCTTCTATTACGACCTTGACCAGTCTTACTTTAGCTGCGTCGAACGCCTCTACTTGCTTGATGCTGTAGTTTTCCGCGTCGACCCATACGAGTTGATATGTATCAGGAGCCTGTTTAGGCCTAGTTTCCAGCACGTAATAGTTGAACCTGTCGATTTTCTCCGTCCTTACATACTTTACGGATAGTGCCGAGTTGATGTCGATGTTCAAAAGCTGCTCCGGGTCTATCGCGCTTAGGTCAAGCCCGATGGCCGCAGCCACTTTAGCTGAAGGCCCGCGGAACGCCTGGCTTGTTACCGGCATATAAACAGTAGATATGCCCTTGGTGCCGTCTATGATTACTATCTGGCCTTCTATTACGGGATGTTCGGTTATCTCTATGCGAAGGATGCCTGTGGCCATATCCGCACTAACGCTGGCCTTCATGGCAAGAAGGTTCTTGCCGTCCTTATATTCTATTGCAGTGATGAGTGATACTGTCTTAAGGCTCTCATAGCTGGCCTTGACTCTCGCGGCAATTTCCTCGCCTGAGGGGGCGGCCTGCGCTGCCCTTGCTATGATAATTACTAATGCGGCTACAGCCAACATCCTGGCTGCAGCCGACAATGCAGCGCTAGCTTTAAATCTCATGGGAATCAGCCTCCAGAGCTTAAGACTTCATACTTATATGATTATATTTTAATGCCAGTTTGACGTCAAATTAACCGACTATATATATTCTACGTTTTCTAGGCGCCGGTTGTTCCTCCTGAAGCCAACAAATGACCATTTTGGCCTTTTTTAGGTTTGTCCGACACTATGTATTGCGACAGGCCGGATCTGACTACGGCCTCAAGGTTTGGCCTTACCATTTTATTCTCTCTGTGTAGGTCTTTAATCATGGCCTTCACTTTGGCCCTTGCCGTTTGCTCGCCGAACGGGCAGGGGCTTGGCACGGGCTCGAAACCCATGAATTTCAGTGAGCGGGCGACGTCCCTCTCCTCGAAGTAGATCAGGGGTCTTATTACCTCTATACCGCTTCTCTCCAGCTTGGTCAAAGGAAGGAAAGTGCCTCCCCTGCCCGAATAGAGCATGTTCATAAGCAGGGTCTCTATGGCATCGTCCATGTGATGCGCATAGGCCACCTTGTTGAACCCGCTCTTCACCGCGAAGCTGTTTATGGTGGCCCTCCTGAAATATGAGCACCATGCGCAGGGGGATTCCTCGGAACGCTCCATTATTACGTCATAGGCCTTTGTCCTTATGAACGAGTGGCTAATCCCGAGGCTCTCGCAGAAGTCCGAAATCGGCTTCTCTTCAAGCGGCTTCTCGAATCCCAGGTCCACGGTAGCTGCCCCGAGGCTAAAGTCCAGGCTGCCGTAGCTTTGCAGGCATTTCAGGGCATATAGCAGAAATGCGCTGTCCTTCCCTCCGGAGAAGCCCACAAGGATGCTATCGCCGGGCTTGATGAGCCCGAACTGCATCACGCCCTTGATCAGCCTGTTATGGTATGTCTTCGGCATGAATAGCCGCTTTGCGTTTGTAACCGGTGCGATCATCCTCAGACTTTGACCTTCCTTCTGAACTCTTCCTTCTTTTCGGGGGTCATCTTCTCTGTGGCATATTGGAAAATCACACGAGGGCCCGTCAGCCTGTACTTCATAAGAACGGCCTCCACGGGGGCCGGATCCTTCTTCCAGATCTCCCTGAGCAGCCAGCCCATACCCTGCTGGACGACCTTTTCAGGGTCCAGCATGAGCGGCTCCACCGTATCAATGACCTGGTTCGAAGTGAATGTCTTGCCTACGGTCTTTATAAGGGATACCGGCACTGTTCGCCTTTGATACTTATACTCTGACGTTTCCCATATGGAGATCTCGTGCAGCCCTATGATGCCATCTATAAGGAAGGAAGATACGACATCCCCGGACAGGCCGTCTACGTGGGCCCAGTTCCTGATGCCCTTTTGGAACCAGCCGGCGATCTGCTTGAAGGTCTCCTTGGTATACTGCTTGCGCAGCCTTTTGATGAGGCTTATAGCCAGGTGCCCTTCCTCGTACTTGCCCGAGGATACAAGCTCAAGCGACACGGACATTGCCTCATCGAGGCTAATACCGCTCTTTATGAGCTCCTCGGCCTTTCGTACTGTTAGAGACGCATCCACGCCGTACGGATCGTACCCCTCGACGAAGTATTTCCTGTACTTCTCGGCGATTTTGGGATCGGAGTTGCTTACTAGATATAGGCGGATTTCGTTGACAAGCTTGTTCTCACCCAGGTTAATCGCCTCCCTTATTATGCCCTCTAAGTGCTATTATAAGCCGTTTGGCCCTATAAGCAAGGTTGAAGGGGACCGGTACGTCCGGTCCCCTTCATATCTGGCGGAGAGAGCGGGATTCGAACCCGCGCTAGAGTTTCCCCTACTACCGGTTTAGCAAACCGGCCCCTTCAGCCTCTTGGGTATCTCTCCGTAAAGCTGGCAATTAGGCATTATGGCGGAGGGGGTGGGATTTGAACCCACGGCCCATTGCTGAGACACTGGTTTTCAAGACCAGCTCCATAAACCGCTCGGACACCCCTCCGTGGCCGTGGGCTGAAGTGAATCAGCAAGTTGGATTTTAACATCAGGGCTGGTGCCCCGTCAAATCCTAATGTACCTACTGAATCTTGTCCTTATCTCCCATGTACTTTCTCAGCGCTTCGGGGATTTCCACGGTGCCGTCCTCAAGCTGGTAGTTCTCGAGAATGGCTGCGAAGCACCTGCCTATTGCGACCCCTGAGCCGTTTAGCGTATGCACCTGCTCCGTCTTGCCATCCTCGCCGCGGATATTTAATATCCATGCGCCTGGCCTGGTATGATTTGAAATTCGAACAGCTGGATATCTCCACATACCTTCCGTAACTGGGCATCCATACTTCGAGGTCGTAAGTCTTCGCGCTCGAGAAGCCGATGTCTCCCGTGCACAGGGTGATGACCCTGTACGGAAGGCCAAGGCCTTTGAGCACGTCCTCGGCATCGGCGGTGAGCTTTTCGAGCTCGTCGTAGCTCTGCTCCGGCTTTGTAAACTTCACCAGCTCCACTTTGTCGAACTCATGTTGCCTGATCAGGCCCCTTGTGTCCCGGCCGGATGCCCCTGCCTCAGCTCTGAAACACGCAGTATAGGCACAGTGTTTGATCGGCAGCTCGCTTCCGTTTAATATCTCAGCCCTGTACATATTCGTGACGGGGACTTCAGCTGTCGGCACCAGGAAATATTCCAGGTTTTCGAGCTTGAACATGTCCTCGGCGAACTTTGGAAGCTGGCCGGTGCCAATCATGCTGTCCCTGTTAACTATGAAAGGCGGGAATACCTCGTGGTAGCCGTGCTTCTCCGTGTGCAGGTCAAGCATATATGTCATAAGCGCCCGCTCAAGCCTTGCGCCCTGTCCCTTGTATATAACAAACCTCGCGCCGGTGATCTTGCCTGCGCGCTCGAAGTCCAGTATATCCAGCGCAGTGCCCAGGTCCCAGTGTGCTTTCGGTTCGAAAGCGAATTCACGAGGAGTCCCGATGCGCCTTACTTCGACGTTATCCTTGTCAGATAGGCCGACCGGAAGGCTGCTGTTTGGAATATTGGGTATGTTCAGAAGAAGCTGCCTTTGCCTGTCGTCCATGCCTGTGAGCTCCCGGTCGAGCTCGGCTACCCTGTCGCCCTCGAGCCTCATTTCCTTTATAAGCTCGTCTGCGTTCTGCTTGCTCTGCTTAAGGCGGGCGATCTCCATGGACACCTTGTTGCGGCGGCTCTTCAGCTCCTCGACTTCCGCAATAAGCTTCCTTCTTGCAACATCAAGTGAAAGCAGTTCATCAAGGACCTCTTCGCTGTGGCCGCGCTTTCTGAGCCCCTCCCTTACAAGGTCGGGATTGTTCCTTACGAGTTTGATATCCAACATCTGCCGCGCCTCCCTTTAGGACCGCCGGAATAAAAAAATACCGTGCGGTCATCTGCCGCACGGGGACGAGTTACATGATACTCGCGGTACCACCCCGCTTGGTATGCCAAGTAGGTCCAATCGCCTACCTAAGCATACCCTCTCGTTGCGCTTTTTCGGGCGCTCCCGTCACAGCCTACTCTTGTTCGGCCGGCCGCTCCTGGGCGGATTCGACGCTTGCTCCCACCGGTCTCACACCTTTTGCAAATCGGTCATTTCCCATCATTACCTGCTTGGTCTCTTTGGAAGGCCTATTGCTTTACCGGCTCTCTGTAGGGCGCTTCTTCGTCTACTGTTCCCATTCATCGCGTTAGTATAGGTTATGTTACCACTGTGAATGTTAATAGTCAATATACATAGTTGTATGAAATTTCCCGCTTTAGATGAAAAGGCGCCAGAGGGCTTATCCTCTGGCGCACATCATGACTTGTCCGATTCCTAGATCTCGCCGCAGAGCTTCAGCAGCTTGTTCCACTTAAGATCGATGTCATCCTGGATTTCCTGCAACAAGGCGGCGTTCTCCGGCTTGAAGAGGTGCTTGAAGCGGTCCTGGGTCTTCAGGAACTCCGCCACGGGCAGCTTCTCCTTGGGCTTATAGGTGAGCTTGTAGACGCCGTTTACTACCTCATAAAGAGGCCAGTAGCAGGTCTCTACAGCGAGCTTTGCAAGTCTCATCGACTCGCTGGGCTCGTACTTCCAGCCCAATACGCAGGGCTGGATTACGCACAGGAATGCCGGTCCTTCTACATCGAAGGCCTTCTTGGCCTTTGATGTGAGGTCATTCCAGAAGAAGGGGCTGGCCTGGGCCACATATGGTATGTCGTGCGCCACCATGGTAGCAGTCAGGTCCTTCCTGAACTGGCGCTTGCCCGTCGACATTGAGCCGACCGGGGAAGTCGTGGTGTTGGCGCCCTTGGGTGTAGCTGATGAGCGCTGTATGCCTGTGTTCATGTAGGCCTGGTTGTCATAGCAGACATATACCATGTCATGGCCTCTTTCCATAGCTCCTGAGAGCGACTGGAAGCCGATGTCATAGGTGCCGCCATCGCCGCCGAACGCGACGAAGTTGATCTTCTGGTCCTTCTTTATCTTGCCGCGGCGCTTGAGCGACTGATATGCCGCCTCTACTCCGCTGACAGTGGCAGCGACGTTTTCGAACGCGTTATGTATGAATGAGGTCTTCCACGCGGTGTAAGGATATATTGTCGTGGTGACTTCCATACAACCTGTCGCGCAGCCGACCACAAGGGGTGCGTCGGATGCCAGGGCCACCTGTTTGATTATCGTCGGGAAACCGCAGCCCGCACAGGCACGATGTCCTGATGAGAGCACAAGTTCCTTCTTAGCGAATTCCCTTAAAGTTGCCATCCTATTTCCACCCCCTACTCTCTGACGCCCAGGTAGGTGACCTGATTTGCCACCTTGCCGGAGTCAGCGATCTTCTTGAGGTCCTCGAATACCGTGCGTATGTTCTGCTCGGTTACGTCCCTGCCGCCAAGGCCGTAGATGAAGTTGACGATCTTGCCGCCGCGCTTGCCGTACATTGCGGCGCGCACGTCCTTGTACAAAGGCCCTCCGACTGCGTCGTAGGAATCAGCCTTGTCCATGACGCCGAAGGCCTTTACGCCCTTGATCGCCTTGATCAGCTCCACTGTCGGGAACGGCCTGAATACGCGGACTTTCAGCATGCCAGCCTTGATGCCCTCGGCGCGCAGGTCGTTGATGACTTTGCGTGCTGTGCCGGCTGTCGAGCCGATTACCGCTATCGCTACTTCGGCGTCATCCAACATGTACTTCTCGAACAGCTCATAGCTCCTGCCGGTGAGCTTCGCGAAGTCCTTGGAGACCTTGAGGATTACTGCCTTTGAATCTATCATGGCCTGGGCCTGCTGCCTCTTGTGCTCGAAGTACCAGTCGAAGAGGTCCAGAGGTCCTACGGTAAGCGGATTATCTACGTCGAGGAGCGGATTTTCGGGCTTATAGGGCCCTACGAACTTCTTCACGACATCGTCCGGGAGCATGCTCATCGCCTCGAGGGCGTGGCTTATGATGAAGCCGTCCATCATGACCATGACCGGAAGGAGAACCTTCTTGTTCTCGGCGATCTTTGCGGCCATGACCGTGTTGTCGTAGGCTTCCTGGGCGTTCTCGCTGTATAGCTGTATCCAGCCGGAATCTCTTACACCCATGGTGTCCGAGTGGTCGTTATGGATGTTGATCGGTCCGGAAAGGGCTCTGTTGACTACGGGCATTACGACGGGAAGGCGCATCGAAGCGCAAATATAGACGACTTCCCACATAAGCGCCAGGCCGTTTGCGGAAGTGGCGGTCATCGCCCTTGCGCCCGCAGAGGCCGCACCGATTGTTGCGCTCATCGCCGAATGCTCGGATTCAACTGTAACCATCTCGGTATCTGACTGGCCGTTAGCCACAAAGCTCGAATATATCTGCACGATCTCGGTCTGAGGAGTGATCGGGTAAGCGGCCACTACGTCGGGATTGATCTGGCGCATGGCCTCGGCTACTGCCTCATTACCGGTCTTTCCTGTTAGCTTCGTCATTCCTGTCACTCCTTCCCCTTCGCCTCATCCTCTTTTACGAGGACAAGGGCGCGCTTCTCGGCCTTGGTCGGGCACTCCCTGACACAAACGCCGCAGCCTTTGCAATGGGAATAGTCTATGCCTGCCATCTTGCCGTCGACGACTTTGATGGCGCAGTCAGGGCAGTATATCCAGCAGAACATGCACTGTATGCAGTTCTCCGGTGTATAAACTGGCCTGTAGGTCCTCCAGCCGCCGGTTTCATATTCATTCGCCGAGCCCGCATCGAGGATGCGCCCGGCCTTCGGTACGTCTTTCCAACCCTTATTCTTATCGGGTATCATCAGGAGCGCACCTCCTTGTAGGCCCTCTCCATGGCCATAACATTCTTGTCGACTATGTCCTTGCCGAACTTCTTGCCCAGCTTGGCGCGTGTCTCATGGATTACCAGGTCCCAATCGAGCATCTTTGTGATCTTGATCAGGGCGCCTATCATGGGCGTGTTCGGCATCGGCTTGCCGATGGTGTCGATGCTTATCGCCGTCGCGTCCACGGTATAGACCTTGGCCGCCTTGCCTACTCCCAGCTTCTTCTTCATCTCTGCCGCCGGAAGCTGCGTGTTTACTATGTATACGCCGTCTTCGGGCACGCCACCCGTTACGTATACATTGGTTGCCCCTATAAGGCTGGGGTCGAGAATCACTACGATCGTCGGGTTCTGTACGTTGCTGTGAACCGTGATCTCATCCTCTGAGATCCTGTTGAACGCCTGCATGGGTGCGCCCATACGTTCCGGGCCGTATTCAGGGAACGCCTGCGCGTACTTGCCGGATTCGATGGCGGCCTCGGCTAGGGTCAGAGCTGCCGTCTTGGCGCCCTGGCCTGCGCGACTGTGCCAGCGTATCTCCACAAGCTTTGCCATTTCTTCTCCCCCTTTCGGTATATATACAATACTAAGGACAGGGGTATCCCTGTCCAGTGTTGCCATATGATCCACATCAATGATGCATTGATTGCTTCACCAGCTACGACAGGGTATCGGGAGGAGGGCCGATCACCGGCCCTCCTAGCCGCCTCATATTAATTATATATATTCCTCATATAAATGAAAGTCCTTTGTGAGCTTTAGCACTTCCAAAGCCACCTTATCGAGCTCAGGCTGGTCGTTTATGTTCTTAATGACTCTGTCGATAAAGCCTGCTATCCGGCGCATCTCCGGTTCTTTCATGCCGCGCGTGGTAACTGCAGGCGTTCCGAGCCTTATGCCGCTTGTAATGGTCGGCTTCTCCGTATCGAACGGGACGCCGTTCTTGTTCACTGTGATATTGACTGCATCCAATGCCTTCTCAAGCTGCTTTCCGGTTATGCCCGTTCCCATCAGGTTCAGGAGCATCAAGTGGTTGTCGGTGCCGCCCGAGACCAGCCTGTAGCCCTTCTCTGTAAGCGCAGTCGCAAGAGCTATTGCATTCTTGACTATCTGCACCTGGTAGCTCTTGAACTCGGGGGTGAGGGCTTCCTTGAAGGCCGCGGCCTTGGCGGCGATTATATGCATCAGCGGTCCGCCCTGAATTCCGGGGAATATCGCTGAATCTATCTTCTTGCCCCACTCCTCGGTGCACAGGATCATGCCGCCCCTGGGTCCTCTGAGGGTCTTGTGGGTGGTGGTGGTCACGAAATGCGCGTAAGGTACCGGGCTAGGGTGTACGCCTGCTGCAACAAGGCCCGCTATGTGGGCCATGTCAACCATAAGAAGGGCTCCGCACTTGTCGGCAATCTGCCTGAAGCGCGGGAAATCAATTATCCTCGAGTAGGCGCTGGCTCCAGCCACGATTAGCTTTGGCTTCTCAGCCATAGCAAGGGCTTCGAGCGCATCATAATCGATCCTCTCGTCCTTTTGCGAGACGCCGTAAGGTACGAAATTGAAGTACTTGCCGGAAATGTTGATTGCCATGCCGTGGGTTAGATGGCCCCCGTGCGCCAGGTTCATACCCAGGACTTTGTCGCCGGGCTCCAGGGCTGCGAAATACACTGCCGTGTTGGCCTGCGCGCCGGAATGAGGCTGTACATTTACGTGCTCTGCGCCGAAGATCTGCTTGGCCCTTTCAATTGCGAGGTTCTCGGCGATGTCTACGAACTCGCATCCGCCGTAGTATCTCTTGCCGGGATACCCCTCGGCGTACTTGTTCGTAAGCGGCGAGCCGGCGGCCTCCAGCACTGCGCGGCTTACGAAGTTCTCGGAGGCGATCAGCTCGATCTTGGTCCTTTGTCTTGATACTTCCTTGAATATGGCCTCCGCCAGTTCCGGGTCCTGAACGCGCAGGTTCTCGAGCATCATCTTCCCACCCCTAACTTTCTATGAGTATTCCTCTACCATGTCGGCGAAATAACGGTGAATGCGCAAATCGTCCCCCATCTCGGGGTGGAAGGAGCAGGCAAGCATATTCCTCTGCCTTGCGAGCACGATCCTTCCTTCGAATTTGGCGAGCACTTTTACATCAGCATCCGCCCCGCTTATTACGGGGCCCCTGATGAAAAGGGCCTTGAAAGGGCCGTAGCCGTACTTGACATTGTCTGTGATGCCATCGATTTCGATTTCCGTCTCGAAGCTGTCAACCTGAGAGCCGAAGGCGTTCCTGGCTATGCTTATGCCCATGGTACCCAGCCTTGGCTGGCAGCTGCCGTCTATCTCACGGGCTAGTAATATCGCTCCTGTGCAGGTGCCGAAAACCGGCATCCCCGCTTTTATCCGCTCTATTATGGGCGCGTCGAGGCCGAAGCGCTTCAAAAGCTTCCCCTGGCAGGTGCTCTCCCCTCCAGGAAGAACCAGCCCCCCCACCGAAGCGAGGGATCTCTCGTCTTTCACCGCGACGGGCTCGCAACCGGCCGCCCTCACCATGTCCATATGTTCAGATACATCGCCCTGGTAGGAAAGTACGCCGATCTTCAACAAATCTTTTCCCTCCGGTGCAGTCGTGCCAAAACCTACCAGCCCCTGCCCTGTACCTTATCCTCTTCGCGCATGCTGGATACGCTGATCCCCCTCATGGGCTCGCCCAATCCCTTGGAGACTTCGGCGATTATCGCAGGCTCATTGAAGTGCGCAACCGCTTCTACAATGGCCTTGGCCCTGAGGGCCGGATTGTCCGACTTGAAGATGCCAGATCCTACGAAGACGCCGTCGCAGCCCAGCTGCATCATCAAAGCGGCATCTGCCGGCGTGGCTATGCCGCCGGCGGCGAAGTTGATTACGGGAAGCTTTCCGGCTTCCGCGACCTGGAGCACCAGCTCATAAGGCGCGCCAAGCTCTTTAGCGGCGGTCATCAGGGTCTCTTTCGGTGAGTACTGCAGCCTTGCTATGTCCTCGCTGACCTGGCGCATGTGCTTTACCGCCTCTATGACATCGCCAGTGCCCGCCTCGCCCTTGGTCCTCATCATGGCTGCGCCCTCGCCGATGCGCCTTAGCGCCTCGCCCAGGTTCCTGCAGCCGCAGACGAACGGGATCTTGAAGTCGTGCTTGTTTATGTGGTACTTGTCATCGGCCGGTGTGAGCACTTCGCTCTCGTCTATGCAGTCCACGCCGATCGCCTCGAGCACCTGGGCCTCGACGAAATGGCCAATCCTTGCCTTCGCCATGACGGGTATGGTTACGGCCTCTTTAATCTCCATTATCATCTTGGGGTCGGACATCCTCGCGACACCGCCGGTGGCCCTTATGTCCGCCGGCACGCGCTCAAGCGCCATTACCGCGACGGCACCCGCCTCTTCAGCTATTCTGGCCTGTTCGGCGTTCACCACGTCCATGATGACTCCGCCTTTTAGCATCTGTATGAAGCTTACCTTGACTTTCCATGTCCCCTGCCTTGTATCGCTCATGAAAATCACATCCTCATCCTGGTCTTATAGCTTATATGCATGTCCTGGCAGGACAGCTGCGTACGTAAGCTCCCCGGCTGGCCGGGGAGCCGAAGGTCCTTGCCTTTTTTGCGCTACTTCTGGCTGATGCAAGATACTGGGCATACAACAGCACAGGCGCCGCAATCGATGCAAAGGTCGGGGTCTATCACATAAGGGGTACCTTCGGTAATTGCTGCCGTCGGGCACTCCGCCATGCAGCTTCCGCAGCCTATGCACTCATTGGCGATAAAATGTGGCATTTCAAAAACCTCCTCGATTATTCTTCCACAATAGATTCTAACGAATCTGAGCCCTATCTTCAATTGAAAGCTGTGTACTTATATGTGGACAGCTTTGATAAAACACATGAAGTGCCCGCAATTCCTTTGAAAATAAACAGCCGGGGCCGGCCGTGGGCCGGTCCCGGTAACTTGGTGGACCCGACGCGGATCGAACGCGCGACCTCTAGAGTGCGATTCTAGCGCTCTCCCAACTGAGCTACGGGCCCGTGCTAGCTAATTGACGCAATAGGTAATATATCATGCGCCGCCGCTTCGGTGCAATCAGGCTTTGGGCCTCATCGTAGGGAACAGGATGACGTCCCTGATCGAAGCTGAGTCGGTCAGAAGCATCACTAGCCTGTCGATTCCCATGCCCATGCCTCCTGCGGGCGGCATGCCGTATTCGAGCGCGTTGACGAAGTCTTCGTCCATCATATTGGCCTCTTCGTCGCCCTTCTCCCTCTCGCCCATCTGGGATTCGAACCTTCCCCTCTGGTCTATGGGGTCGTTGAGCTCGGAGAATGCGTTCGCCAGCTCCCTGCCGACGCAGACGGCCTCGAACCTGTAGGTGAAGCGTGGATCATCCTCGCGCCTTTTTGCAAGTGGCGATACTTCTATCGGGTAATCCATGACTATTGTGGGCTGCACTAGCTTAGGCTCCACAATCTCGTCATAGGCCATGTTCAGGCACTGCCCCATGCTTGCGTGGGGCGCGATCTCAAGCCCGAGCCTTGCAATGGCCCTTCTCGCTTCAGCATCATCCATAGAGGCGATGTCCTCGGGCGTATGCTCTTTTACAAGGGCCGCCATTGTCTTCCTCGGCCAGGGTGGCGTCAGGTCGATGTCGACGCCCTGGTACTTAATCTTGGTCGTCCCGAGCGCTTCTAATGCCGCATTCGCCACGAGGCTTTCCGTAAGCTCCATCATGTCGTAGTAATCTGCATAGGCCTGGTATAGCTCTATCGATGTGAACTCCGGGTTGTGCTTCGTGGATATGCCCTCATTCCTGAAGATGCGCCCCATCTCGTAGACGCGCTCCATGCCGCCCACAAGCAGCCTCTTCAGATGAAGCTCGGTGGCGATCCTCAGATAAAGATCCAGGTCCAGCGCGTTGTGGTGCGTAATGAACGGCTTTGCGTGGGCGCCTCCGGCTATGGCATGCATCGACGGGGTCTCGACCTCGACGAATCCCCTGCCGTCCATGAAACGCCTTATGCTGGCCACGATTGCGCTCCTGGTGAGGAATGTCTTCCTGACTTCGGGGTTTGCAATCATATCCACATAGCGCTGGCGGTAGCGGGCGTCGACGTCCTTGAGCCCTCCCCATTTGTCGGGAAGCGGCCTCAATGCCTTCGTAAGCATGACAAATGACATTATCTCCACGCTGATCTCGCCGCGCCTGGTCTTGAAAACCTTGCCGGTCGCGCCGATTATATCGCCCAGGTCGATGAGCATGAACCTCTCGTATGCTTCATCTCCAAGAAGATCCTGCTTGAAATAGAGCTGGACCTTGCCCGATTGGTCCCTGAGGTCCGCGAAGGATGCCTTGCCGTGGCTTCTGATGGCCATGATCCTGCCGGCGAGCTTGACTTCCTTGCCTTCGAGCTCGGCGAATTTCTCAAGCACATCAAGCGCCGAAGTGTCGCGCCCGAACTTGCCGCCGAAGGGCTCAAGCCCTATGGCAGACCATTTTTCGGCAACCTTCTTGCGCCTTGATATCTCTTCGCCCTCGTCGATGGGTTCGCCCTCCACAGGCTCGACTATACCGGTCCTGAGTTCGTCCATGATGATACCTCGCTTAGTTAAACGCAGATCTCCACGATCTGGTACTTGATGCTTCCCATAGGTGCTGCCACTTCTACCACGGATCCGACGAGCTTGCCCACTATGGCCCTGCCAACGGGTGACTCATTGGAAATCCTGTTTTCCATAGGGTTGGCCTCGGCCGAACCGACTATGGTATATTTCTCGACTTCGTCGCACTCCATGTCCTTGAGTACGACGGTGCTTCCCAGCGATACGATGTTCGTATCCTGGTCGACCTCATCGATGATCTTGACCTTGACAAGCATTGCCTCTATGAGGGAAATCCGCTGCTCAACCTCGGCTTGCTCGTTTTTGGCATCATCGTATTCAGAGTTCTCGGTGATGTCGCCGAATTCCCTGGCCTGCTTGATCCTCTCGGATATCATCAAGCGTTTTTCGCCCTTCAGGAAATCGAGCTCTTTCTCTATTCTCCTAAGCCCGTCGATAGTAAGGAAGACTTCTCTCTCTGCCATTTTTCATTCCCCTTAACCAAAAAAGAAGTAAAATATGTGCGGCAAGCTGGATTTGAACCCAAGTTGCCGCGCGATACGAGGAAAATTATGAAGATGTATGACCCTCATGTCAAGATGTAATATTCCTACTTGAAAATTACTACCCTGGGTTGTACGCCCAATTTGTCCAGCATGGCCATGTACTCGCCCTCTTTGATGTCCGAGGGTTTCTTTCCTATGGCCACCGTTAGCATTGCCTCCATCACATTCGTGCCGAACGACCTGCCGTCGACCTCAGGAGTCGTCGTTACCAGTGCTGCCGCCCCGCGCCGTTTCAATTCCTCTACATCCTGCTTGGTGACCGTATTGGTTATGACGATCTTCCCGCTTATGTCCTCGGGCAGGTACTTGTTAATGTATATGAAGTCGCCGGCGATGATGTCCGCCCATGAGTAGTACTGCTGCCATTTCTTCTGCTTGGGCTTGTCTTCTTGCGCCTTGCCGATGGGATAAAGCCATTTGAAGGGCAGCTGCACCAGTATCGGGCCTAATATAGCGGCGATCCTTTTCACCTGTTTGATTGATGTAAGCCTCCAGTTGAGCCCGAGCGCGTACATCGCGTCCCCGTAAACCATATCGCAGCCCATCTCCTCGAAGGCCTCTCCCATACCCAGCCTGTCGATCGTGGAAACGAGGAAAACCTTCTTGCCCTTTATCGGAAGGCCTGCCTGTTCGGCCGCAAACTTCACTGCCCTGTGCTCGATGCCCGACTTCATGCTCGTTCCGTCCAGCAAAGGCGTTATCTTGGCTGCTGCGGCTATCCTCTTGGCATCCCTGAAGATTAGCTTCTTTCCCATGCCCGCAAGATAAATGTCGATGCCGCCCATGCCGAACGCATCCACTTTTCCGTCAAGCTCTCCTAAAAGCGCCACGGCCTTGTCGATGTCGCCGTCCGTGCCGCGCCTTTCGAGCACATATTCCTCTCCGAATACCATCATGCTGCCCTTATGGTCCCTGGTTGAGGATCCAAGGCTTACGCTTACGATGTGTTTCATTGAAGACGCCCCCAATCCATTCCGGGCTTTCTAGCCCTTTATGCCCGCGATTATCCCCTTGAGCTTGTCAGGATCCAGCCTCACATCGCCTTTTATCGGGGAGCTGCCGAGCTCTATCCCGTATACCCTGCTGCCCATAAATGCTTCCGCGACTTTCACCCTCATATCGGAGCCGATCATGATCAGCGCGTCGAAGTCCTTCAGGTGCGCGATTATCCTCATAAGGTCGTTTAAAAGGGAAATCCCGTTCTTCTCTTTAACGTATGCCCATCTCTGCTTGTCGTCCATGAGCCACACGTAGTCCAGCCCTTCGTCCTTTGCGACCTTCTCGATTTCCTCGCAGTTGGATAGGGGGAAGCCGATGAGGGCTATTTTCATTCCCTTCCTTACTTCTCCTATCGCCTCGAGCCTAGAGATGAAGGAGCGGTCGAGGCCTAAGCCTGAAGCGGCCTCAGCTTGCGATTGGCCCTCTGCCCTTGCCTCAAGCACCCTGGCGACCATCCTGTTTATTTTATCCCTGTCAATTACCTTGTCGCCGATTCTGATGAGTTCCATGCCGCCTCCTTGTGTACATTACTGTGCACAAAGAAATTCTATACCCTCATGCGAGCTTAAACAAGCCTTTCGTGAGGGGTATCTGACTGGTGTTTCCTGTCCTGGAGCAGGAATGCCTCGTACTCGGATAGAAATTCGTGCATCTCAGTGGGGCTCTCGCATGTGTTGATCCGGTCTTTTGCATCCGTGGCCTGACGCATGCCCTTCACATACCAGGAAAGGTGTTTTCTCATCTTCAGGCAGGCCGACCTTTCGCCGAAGAGGGCGACCATCGCGTCTATATGTTCCCTGGCGACCGTGAAAACCTCCTGGATATCAGGGGGTGAAAGAAGCTCTCCGCTTTCTATCAGATGCCTTGCCTCCCTGAAGATCCAGGGATTGCCCAGGGCCCCCTGACCTATCATGACCGCGTCGCAGCCCGTCTCATTTAACATCCGCACCGCATCCCGGGCATCTCTGATGTCCCCGTTGCCGATGACGGTAATCGATAGCCTGTTCTTTACTTTGGCGATAGCTTCCCAGTCGGCCGAGCCCGAGTAGAACTGCTTCCTCGTCCTTGCGTGAATCGCAAGCGCGTCCGCGCCGGCATCCTGGCACATCAGTGCGAAATCAAGGTAGTTTTCTGTGTCTTCGTCCCAGCCCTTCCTTATCTTCACCGTGACGGGAATCCCGACTGCGGCCTTCACGGAGCGGATTATCGCCTCCGCCTTGGAAGGGTCCTTCATTAACGCTGCTCCCTCTCCGTTGGATGTTATCTTCTGCATGGGGCAGCCCATGTTTATATCGACTGCACAGGCCCCTGCCTCCTCCACCATAACGGCCGCCCTGGCCATAACATCGGGCCTGGAGCCGGCAAGCTGAACCACAGCAGGTTTCTCGCCCGGATCCAGCTTTAGCATGGATTTTGTCTTCCTGCTGCCGTAAGTGAGAGCCATGTCGCTGAGCATCTCGGTATAGGAGACGGCGCTGCCCATCCGCCTTGCGATTATGCGAAACGGCAGGTCAGTTACCCCTGCCATGGGCGCCAGGATTACCGGGGCGCCCTGGATCAATATCGGGCCTATGCTGAAGCTCATGCCTTGCCCCCGTTGCTTTTGGGAAACTTGGCAGCAATCTTCATAGCAAGTATCGATTCCACCTCTGCCACCAGCTTAACGCCATTTTCCACATAGTCCCTGGTTATAATCTCGCCGTGGGCTTCCACTTCCCTGAGGAGAGGTTCGTCATACGGCATGAAAGCTTCCACCCTGACAAGCCTCGATGACAGCGCCTTCATTATTTCCGAAAGGAGCTCCTCCAGCCCCTCGCCCGTCATAGCCGACATCGCCACGGGGTTTGGCACTTTGCCTGTTAGCTTCTTCGTCCCCTCGGCGGCCTCCGGCCTGTCATTCTTATTGAGCACAGTGATCATTGGCTTGTCGTTCGCCTTCAGCTCGGTAAGCACAGATATGACGGCATCATACTGCTCCTGGGCATAGCTGCTCGAGGCGTCGACCACATGGATTAGCATATCGGCCTCAAGCGTCTCCTCCAGCGTCGCCCTGAATGCGACAACCAGATGATGGGGGATCTTTCTTATGAAGCCGACCGTATCAGTGACCAGAAGCTCCTGTTTATTGGGCAGGATCAACTTCCTGGTGGTAGGATCCAATGTAGCGAAGAGCTTGTCCTCAACTAGCACGGAGGCTCCCGTAAGCAGGTTCAGCATGCTCGATTTGCCGGCGTTCGTATAGCCTACCAGAGATGCCACGGGAAGCTCGTTGGACCTTCTCTTCCCCCTTTGGATCTGCCGCCTGGATTTAACATCCTCTATCTTGGTCTTTATGTCGGATATCCTTCTTCTTATGACGCGCCTGTCGGTCTCGAGCTTGGTCTCGCCGGGGCCCCTTGTACCGATGCCTCCTCCTAGCCTTGATAGAGCCTGGCGGCTTCCTATCAGCCTGGGAAGCAGGTACTCCAGCTGGGCGAGCTCGACTTGAAGCTGCCCTTCTGCAGTAGACGCCCGCCTTGCGAAGATGTCCAAGATCACCTGCGTGCGGTCTATGATCTTTCTCTTGATGATCTCTTCAAGCTTGGCATGCTGGCCGGGCGACAGCTCGTCGTCGAACACCACAGTGTCGGCATCGAGCGCCTCGCACATTAGCGCCAGCTCTTCCGCCTTGCCGCTTCCTATATAGTATGCCGGGTCGGGCCTCATCCTCTTCTGCACCATCTGACCGACTACCGTGCCGTCGACCGACTTGATTAGCTCGGTGAGTTCCACCAGCGATTCGTCCTCGTCGAAGGCGGCGGGTTTGCCCGGATCCTGCTTGGTGGACGAATCCACAGCGACTATGATAACCCTCTCCTGAAGGTCGCCAACCTCTATTGTCTTTGATGCGCCGAAAAGCTCCTTCTCTGACACTTTACGAGCTCACGTTCCTTTCGTATATTATCCTAAGCCCCTGGAGCGTTATGTCGGGATCCACCAGGTCTATTGCCGATGTCTCCTTGGCAACCAGCCCCGCAAGGCCCCCTGTCGCGACTACTTTAATTCCTTCGAAGCCCATCTCTGCTTTCATCCGCCCGACAATCTCTTCGACCATGCCGATCGTGCCGAAGAATATGCCCGATTGCATCGCAGCTACGGTGTTCTTGCCTATGACGCTTTTAGGCCTTGAGATATCCACCTTGGGAAGCTTTGAAGCCTTCGAGAAAAGCGCGTCGCTTGCAGTCATCACGCCCGGCGCGATCGCCCCTCCTATGAACGCCCCGTCGCAGTCCACGGCGCTGAAAGTGGTGGCGGTCCCGAAATCCACGACTATGGCAGGGGCCCCGTACAGGCTGGTTACCGCCACCGCGTCGCATACTCTGTCCGCGCCGACTTCCTTTGGGTTTTCGATCTTTATGGCAAGCCCGGTCTTAACCCCAGGCCCCAGCTGCAACGGCGCCTCTATGCCGCAATAGAGCGATACCGCCTTCTCCACCGCATCGTTTAGAGGCGGCACAACCGAGGAGATTATCGCGCCGGCTATCTGCCCTTTCAATATCCCTCTGTGATTTAGGAACTGGTCCATCAGTATGCCGTACTCATCCGCAGTCCTGTTCCTCTCGGATGCCATCCTGAACGATGAGACCAGCCTGCTGCCGTCGAACAGCCCCACTACAATATTGGTGTTTCCAATATCCACTGCAAGGAACATGGCGCACCTCCGCAAGGTTTTTACAAAATTGCCCGCGAAACCACTATGAATGTATCATAATCTAATTAGGGCACGATACCGCGCCGATTAATGAAGCGAGGGGCACTTGGCGATGCAAATCCTTAAAGTCACTCTAATCGGCCTTTTCGCAGGGCTTGTCAGCACGGCCATCGGCAGCTTCCTGCCCACGCTTCTAGGAAGGCGCGCCGAGAAGTACATAAGCATCATGCTCGGCATAGCAGCCGGCGTCATGGTAGCCCTGGTCTTCGCGGACCTTATGCCCGAAGCCGTACATGCAGGCAGCATGGCCTTCCCCGACAGCAGGGGAGGAATGGTCCTCGCCTACATTTCGTTCCTCGCAGGCGCTCTTAGCATGACACTTATGGACAAGCTCCTGCCGCACCGCCACTTCACAACGCTTGAGCCCAACGTCAATCCCAAGATGTACAAGACCGGCGTGCTAACGGCCCTTGGCATTGCGCTCCATAACCTGCCCGAAGGACTGGCTATAGGAGCTGGGTATGCACACAGCGAACAGCTCGGCCTTACGCTGTTCATCGCCATCGCCCTTCATAACCTGCCAGAAGGCTTAGCCCTCGGGGCGCCTCTTGCCGGTTGTGGGATACGCCGCTGGAAAGTGCTTTCGATTGGTGCCCTCGCCGGCCTTCCCATGGCGATAGGAGCATTCCTGGGGGCGGTCTTCGGCTCGATATCCCCGGCGATGGTATCAGCATCTCTGGGGATTGCCGCAGGTGCCATGCTCTATATCGTGGCGGACGAGCTCATCCCCGAATCGCAAAGTTCTGCAATCGGCCACTCCGGCACCTACGGCACCGTTATAGGCGCGATCCTGGGCCTCATGCTCATCTACTTCATCTAGATTCTCAGCCTGCAATATCTGTTTATGCCGCTATGAGCTGCTGACCGTTATGCTCACCGGGCAGTGGTCCGAACCTAAGACATCCTTCTCTATGGATGCGCCCTTCACTTTGCCAAGAAAAGCCTTATCTACGAAGAAATAATCCAGCCGCCAGCCCACATTCCTGTCGCGGGCCCTGGTCTTCATGTCCCACCAGGAGTAATTGTCCCCCTCCTCGTTGAAAGCCCTGAATGAATCCACGAAGCCGTCGTCAAGGAATTTGGATATCCATTCGCGCTCCCCGGGAAGAAAGCCCGTGGTGCGCTCATTGTTCTTGGGCCTTGCCAGGTCAATCTCCTTGTGTGCGGTATTGACGTCCCCGCACACCACAAGATGCTTTCCCCCGCCTATAACCCCTTTAGCCCATTGCCTGAAGCACTCATAGAATGCCATCTTGAACTTCAGCCTGCCGAGCCAATCGGGCCACTCCGGATGGTTCAGCCAGTCCCTCCAGTCCGAGTACTGCGGCCATTTGAGGTCCAAGGGCCACTGTTGCGGCCACTGCCCTCCATTGGGGAAATATGCATTGGCGAGCACAAAGTCGCCGAAGTCGGCTGCGATGAACCTGCCCTCGCGGTCGAACTCGGGCACGCCGATGCTAGTTTGTATGCTAAGCGGCTCCCTCTTCGTGATAAGGCCCACCCCTGAATAGCCCTTTACCTCGCCGGTGTTGAAATAAGTCTTGTAGCCGGGCAATTCCAGCAGCATAGTCGGTATTTGCGACATGTCTGCCTTCACTTCCTGCACGCCTACCACATCGGGGGAGAAGTCCTTAAGATATGAGAGTATGCCCTGCTCCTTTTTCACAGAAGCCCTTATGCCGTTTATATTCCATGAGGATAGTTTTAATTCCGTTTGCATGCATGCTACCTCCTGTTAGAATAAGTATATTCTATTTGTGAATGTCTTACTAAGCAAACTGCCCCTATTTAGGGCATATAGTGGAGGTTTTACTATGGATATGGAGAAGGCAGTAATCCTCGTAGGCGAGCTCATGGCGGTTTCAGCGAGGACCGCCCCTAAGGCGACCGGCTCTGACTTCATAGAAATCGAGCTTCTCAAGGGCTCCGAGCTTAGGAAATTGGCGGACGGGATGCGGGAGTACGGAATCGCCTCCGGCAAGAAGAATTTCGACAGGGACGCTAAAGGAGTGGATGCTTCATCGGCTGTGCTGCTCCTTGGCCTCAGGCAGTGCGCCGGTATCGGGCTCAACTGCGGCGCGTGCGGCTTTGCCACCTGCGCCGAGCTGGCCAAAGCCCATACGGAGTTCTCCGAGTTCGCCGGGCCCAACTGCGCCTGGAAGATGCAGGATCTGGGAATAGCGCTGGGCTCAGCTGTAAAGACTGCGTCCATTCACAATGTCGACAACAGGATCATGTACAGGATAGGCGTTGTGGCAAGGAAGCTCGGGCTGATAAAGGCCGACACCGTAATTGGAGTGCCTCTGACCGCAACCGGGAAGAGCCCCTTCTTCGACAGGTAGGAAGTTTCTCAAAAATATCCGCCGCATACATTACGATATCCATTGGATTTCGCATGCATCAGATACCCCGCTACGACAAATTCAATTAGTGGAGGTCTACATCCATGGGCTCGCTTCTTACGCAGTTTTTAATTGCATCTTCAGTAGTCGCCCTAATCGCCTTCGCCTTCGCAGCCTGGCTTTATTCCTGGGTAAAAGCGCGCCCCTCCTCCAATAAGAGGATAGCGGAAGTGGGCAAGCTCATCACCTCGGGTGCTAACACCTTCCTGAAGAAGGAATACGTGATGCTGTCAAAGTTCGCAGGCGTCGCATCCCTGCTGATACTGGTCTTCCTGCCCAAGCCGATCTGGCACGGCTCGCCGCTCAACAACATCATGATGGCGCTTGCCTACATCGCGGGCGCGGCGTTCTCGGCAGCCGCCGGCAAAGTCGGCATACAAGTCTCCACGATAGCCAATATGAAGACCGCAGAGGCCGCCAAGGACGGGATACAGCCCTCATTCATGGCGGGCTTCAGAGGCGGCGCCGTGATGGGCATGGCAGTCGTTGGCAGCAGCCTTCTTGGCGTTACGCTAGTATACGTGATAACGGGCAGCACCTCGGCGCTTCTGGGCTTCAGCTTCGGGGCAAGCTCTCTTGCGTTGTTCGCCAAAGCGGGCGGCGGCATCTTTACGAAGACCGCTGACATAAGCGCTGACCTGGTAGGCAAAGTGGAGCTTGGCATCCCTGAAGACGACCCGCGCAACCCTGCAGTCATCGCAGACAATGTTGGCGACAACGTGGGCGACGTAGCCGGCATGGGCGCCGACCTGTTCGATTCGAACGTCGCTTCCATGGCCGCGGCACTTGTCATGGCCGGCAGCCTTGACAAGCTGGTAGGCGGCATGATGAATACCACCATGGTGTTCGCGTATGCAGCAATTGGCCTCCTGTCGTCCATCATCGGCGTCGCAACCGCAAGGATCGGCCGCGGCGGCGACCCCACGAAGGCGCTCAATACAAGCACATATGTCACTACCTTCGTATTCGCCTTGCTCACAGCGCTTGCCACATGGGCCTTCGGCTTCGAGTGGCGCATCTGGGGCGCAAGCGCAGTGGGCCTTGTAGTCGGCGTAGTAATCGGCATCACGAGCGACTACTTCACTGACGACTCCAAGCCGCCCGTTCACATGGTCGCTAAGGCCTCCGAGTCGGGACCCGCCTTCACCATCCTTTCCGGTGTCTCCTACGGGCTGATAAGCGTACTTCCCGCGATGATAGGAATCGGCATCTCCGCGCTTGCAGCCTACAAGATCTGCGAGCCTCTGGGCCCCGGTTACGCCATGTTCGGCATTTCCATGGCGGCAGTCGGCATGCTCTCAATCGTAGGAATGATAATCTCGAACGACGCTTACGGCCCGATCGTGGACAATGCCCGCGGCCTTGCCGAGATGGGCAACCTCGGCAAAAAAGTAATCGAGACAACTGACGTCCTCGACAGCGCGGGCAATACCGTCAAGGCGGTAACCAAGGGGTTCGCAATCGGCGCCGCAGGCCTTACCGTCATCGCTCTGCTGGGGCGTTCATCAGCGAGGTCAACACCGCAGCGGCGGAGCTCGGGATTGCCGGCATACAGGGCTTCGACATTATGAACCCTCTGGTATTCTTCGGCATCCTGGTCGGAGCCGCGGTGCCTCCTGTGTTCTCGGCGATGCTCATGCTCGGAGTCAACCGAAATGCGCAGCGCATGGTAGCTGAGATACACCGCCAGTTCAAGGAGATAATCGGCCTCAAGGAGGGCAAACCCGGAGTGACGCCGGAATATGACAAGTGCATTGAGATCGCCACTGACGGGGCGATCAAGGAGCTTATACCCGCAGGCCTTGCAGCGATACTCCTGACCCTTGTGGTCGGCTTCGTTGGCGGCGTGCAGGCAATAGGCGGCTATCTTACCGGCAACATTGTAAGCGGACTCGTCTTCGCCCTGTTCATGTCCAACTCCGGCGGGCTGTGGGACAACTCCAAGAAGTTCGTCGAGGCGGGCAACAACGGCGGCAAGGGCTCCGACACCCATAAGGCGGCAGTGGTCGGCGACACCGTGGGAGATCCCTTCAAGGACACGGCAGGCCCTTCGATCAACACGCAGATAACTGTCGTATCGCTGGTCTCATCCCTTATGGCCACATTGTTCCTAACCATGTCCCTGTTCTAAAGGGCTGAGACAAAATAAGCTGCCGTACGGTGTGAACAAATCACAAACCGTACGGCAGCTTTATTTATTAAGTCGATTTCCTTATGGTGCCTCTTCTACTTCCTGAAGTCCTCTATTACTTTGGCAAGCTCGACTCTGTCCTTTTCGGGAAGGGGCAGCATGGGAAGCCTCGGCCTTCCGCCGACGTAGCCCATCATATCCATTGCAGCCTTCAGTCCGGGAACGGCCCACCTGCTAGTAACGGCGGCGTTTATGTCGAGCACTTTCTTCTGGGCCTCTTTCGCCCTCTCGTAGTCGCCCGCCATGAATGCCTCGTAAACGTCGGCAAGTTCATCTGCCGCTATATTGGCAAGCGCCGCTGTCGTGCCATGCCCGCCAACTGCAAGCGTGGGAAGCAGGTAGCTGCCTGAACCTGCAAATACGATGAAGCCTGGCTTGGACTTGGCGATTATCTCGGCTATCTGGACGATGTTTCCGCCGCTGTCCTTGATGCCTACGATGTTCGGGTAATAGGAAAGTTCGGCTACAAGTCCCGAAGACAGGTTCAAGCCGGTATTGCCGGGCATGTTGTAAAGCATTACGGGTATGGGAGATGCGTCGGCAACGGCTTTGAAATGGGCTGCGAGCGCGGCATTGCCCATGGCGGCCTTGAAGTAGAATGGGGGCAGCACGAGCGCCACCTGGGCTCCGACTTCGGCTACCTTCTTTGTGAGGGCTATGGTCTCCTTTGTAGTCTCAACTCCGGTGCCCGCGATGATCACCTTGGATCCGCGGTTGAGCTTGACGACTTCTGCGACCAGCTCAATTTTCTCGTCGAAAGTCAGGAAGTTGGCCTCCCCGTTCGACCCGAGGACGACGTAACCCTGCATCCTGGTCTTACCCCATTTGGCCATGTTAGCCGCAAGCGATTTGAAGTCCAGCTCGCCTGCTGCGTCAAAGGAAGTCGCTATAGGGGCGAAAACCCCTTTGATCTTGGAGATATCGAATAAAGACATTGATTGCACCTCCGTAATAATTCTTTAACTATATTACCATTATCGCCCATTATCCACCTGTTCGAATTATCGTCCATAAAAGCGATTTGCCGCGGAGAGCCATAAGCATCCCGCGGCAAATATCAGGGATTATATGCTGTTTTACTTGGCTGCCAGTATGGATGCGGCGTTAGCCGGCCCGTACTTTATCATGTGCGCCGCGATCTCCTTGAGAAGATCCACGTTCGTGATGTTGCCGGTATGGCCCTTCCTGGCGAACGTTACTGAATATCCCGCATAGTATGGATCCTTAGTGGTCTCGAGCCAGTCGCCTACGAGATACTGCGCGTTGTTGAGGTAGTAGGCATCCATGTCTCCGCCTCTGAGATGTATCTTTCCGACAAGCTTGGGACCTAGCGTCGGCCATTCCTTCTGCAGTTTGAAGTTGATATCAAAGTTCTGCTTCCAGTACTCTGCCACGGTCTTGTCGATCTTGCCGGTCAGCGGGTCCCATATCCTTGCGGGATAGCCGTCCTTGTCCATCGGCCCGTATACAGCCTCCCAGATCGCCCACTGCCCGAGGCTGAGCGCTTCAAGGCCGCCGACTGCGATTTCCCAGAGGTTCTCGTCCTTCATCATGTAGCTGATGTTGCCGTCCACGGACCTTGATCCGGGCCTTTCGACCTTGTACCAGCCCTTGTCGATGAAGTAGGCGTTGTCGTCCTTGTATACGTTGACTATCTGATAGTAATTGAAGTCGAGCGGGTCCGGGCACATCGGCCATGTTCCGCCGAAGTAATCCGGGTAGAATACCTGCATCGCCATCGATTCCCAGCCGCCGGTGGATCCGCCGGCGAGTATCCTTGCCCAAGGTTCGGCGACGACGCTGAAGTTCTTCTCGATGTAGGGTATGAGCTCCTGCGTTATGGCATCGCCCCAGGGGCCGAGGTTTGCGGTGTTCACCGAATACGCAGTGTCATAGAATGGGTTGGCGTCGCGAATGGTTACTGCGAGCATCTGAGGGGCCTCTTCGCTGTCCCAGTATGCCTTGAGGGCTTTTCCGGTAGCAGCTGTGCTCTCATAGCTTAGGGGTGCGCCGCCCGCCGGCCAGTGGCCCTGGTAGTAGAGCACGGGGTACTTCTTGCCCGCTATCTTGCCGTAGGTGTTGGGAAGAAGTATGTTAGCGCCGATGTACATCGGTGTGCCCCAGAACTCGGTCAAGAGCTTGCTCTGGATCTTGACGTACTTCAAATAGGGCTTGTCCTCATAGTTGCCCTGCTGGGTGACTTCGCCAGCCTTGAGAGGTGCCGCAAGCTGTATCTCCTCGGTGAGCTCTAGCTGCACAGACGATGCCGACTTAACATCGACGAGCGCCTTTACGACCTTGCTGTAAAGGTTGTAAGGGTTGGAGAACATCTTGCCTCCGCCTCCGTGGTCGGCCATCGCCCAGATGGTGCTGCCGTTCGAGCGGGTGAACTTCGTATATTTCACGAAGAATGCCTGCACATAGAGCTCCATCTGAGGGATGTCGCCCATCTGGAACGGGAAGCCGTAGACTTCGGCGTCTTCTGCCGTGAACGTAATCACGTCGCCTGCTTTAAGTCCGAATACGGTCTTTCCGAATACGGGCACTCCCGTCGGGCTGACCTGATTCTTAGGTTCGCGTGTACTGGCGTCCTTGGTGAGTATAACAAGGCACCTGCCGTTAAGCTCCCCTACGAAGCTAGCCGGTACCTTGACCTCGAATTTGAAGCCGGATGCGGCCTCGGCCATGGATACCGATGCGATGACAAGAAGCAATGCTGCTATCAGGAACAATACAGATGCCTTTTTCATGCGTCTTCCTCCTCAAGTAAAAGTGTATGTCGCTATTATGAATAATTATTCTGTTACTTGTCAATATATATACGTAATATTCATTAATAATTCATACTCACGGAAAAATAGAGGCATGTAAAAGGGTCTGCCTATAAAGAAGGCAGACCCCGATCGGCTTGTTTTCGTATATTGCCCGGATTATTCCTTATGCCACGGATCGGTGCGCCAGTAGGCCGAACCGTCGGCGACCCTGGCCAGGTGTTTGTACTCTATTAGATAGCGCCTCAGAGTCGAGATATCGTTGAACGCCCTGAACAATATCTGGTTTATCTCCTGCTCCTTGTAGGTGCGCCCCTTCTCGAACATCTCTGCCAGCCTGTCCAGGATTACTATCTTGTACTTCTCTTTTGAAGGGAACTGCTTCAATATGCCCTTCTCCTCGTCGAAGTACGTCTTCAGCGCCTTTTTGCGTTCCTCCTCGGTTATGTCGAACCTTTCGTCCATTATGCTCCACCCCTTGCTAGGCTTCCTGCCCGGACGCCTCTTTCTATAATCGCCCTCGTGCAGAAGGCATGATATCGCCAGAAAGACTTTCGCACGCCTCTCCTTCTCCCTTAGCGCCAGCCTGTAGCCCCTGACTGTGGAAGTAGCGCCGAATAGCCCCGCCGCCACGATCTCGCCGTCCGACTTCCCCTGCCTGATGAGCCTCAGTACCGCCTCCTGGTTTGAAGTAAGCCCGTTCTCTGCGGCATCGAGCCCCATAAGAAGCTCGAACATATCGCCGTGCTCTTCTTTGATGTGGACTTTTATTGCGTCTTCCTCGGATTCAGGGAAGCTCTTGCAGCATACAAGGCACATGAGCATACCGTCTATCGACGAGTAGCCCCTCATCATATCTTCATGTCCGGCATTCCAGAACACCGATGGAAGTTGCATCGCTTTCTCCTTAATCGTTTGCTTTTATATAAACAATATACCGAATTAGCTCAATTGTAAAGATATGCCGCGTTCTGTGCGTTAAGCACAAAGCGCGGCATAATCTCCCTAATTAGATTGAACCTTGTCTACTTGGTCGCTTCCGCTATCGCCTCGTCAAGGACCGATACTGCGGTGTCCACTTCGGTGGCTGTCACCGTCATATGAGGAGCTAGCCTCATTACGTTGCCGTAAAGCCCGCCTTTTCCTACGAGCAGCCTTCTCTTCTTGGTCGCCTCCATGATCTTAAGAAGCAGCGACGGGGCCGGTTCCTTGCCCTCTTTCACAAATTCTATGCCCAGCATAAGGCCTTTTCCCCTGACATCGCCCATGCATCTGTGCTTCTCTTTGAGCTCAAGTAGGCCGTTCATGAAGCGACTGCCCATCGCTTCGGCATTCGATTTTGTATCGTTCTCTTTCATGAAATCTATAGTGGCGCACGCTGCCGCCATGGTTACCGGATTGCCGCCGAAGGTCGAAATCGACGGCGAGGTCCACTTCTCTGCGAACTCCGGCTTGGCCATAAGGGCCCCGATCGGAGATCCTGAGGCCATCTGCTTTGCCGCCGTCATGGCGTCGGGCTTGACACCCCAGTGCTCTATTCCGAACCACTTGCCTCCGGTCCTGCCGAAGCCCGTCTGCACCTCATCGGATATGAAGATGCCGCCGTACTTCCTTGTAATATCGGCCACTATCGGGAAGAACTCCAAAGGCGGCGTGATCGCGCCGCCCACACCCTGTATGGGCTCCGCTATCAATGCTGCTATCCTGCCTTTTGTAGAGGTCTTAATCAGCTCCTCCAGGTCGTATGCGCACCTCATGCCGCACGAGGGGTACTTAAGCCCGAAGGCGCACCTGTAGCAGTAACCGTTGTGCGTGTACTTTACGTTTCCGGAAGGTGCCATCCCCTGTTTCCAGTTGTGAAGGGCGGTGAGCTCTATTGCCAGCTTGCTCCTTCCTGAATAGGAGTGCCTGAGCGCAATTACCTCATCGTTGCCGGTGGCTATCTGGGCCATCATTATCGCCGCCTCGATCGCCTCGGTCCCGCTGCTGGTGAAGGTGAACTTTCCTATGCCTTCCGGCACTATCCCCATTAGCCTCTCAGCCAGTTCGACCTGGCCCGGAATGATGTAGATAGTCGAGCAGTGCTGCAGCGTGTGGGCCTGCTTCGATACCGCGTCCGCCACTTTCGGATTGGCATGCCCTATGCCGCAGGTGAGTATCCCTCCGAAGAAATCGAGGTATCTCTTGCCCTCTTCGTCGAACAGGTAGTGCCCCTCGCCCCTTACCATGACTATAGGCTCTTCATAGAGGGTCTTCAGGGTGGGGAATATGTATTTGGAGTATTTGGCAGAAATATCGCTGGACATAATAAGCGCCTCCGTTTTTATCTGGACATCATATAGTACCAATACAGCAGACCTTCGAAAAATCTGGACGGCAGGGTCCTCTTGAGGACGATGGCCAGCTTCTCCAATGGGCTGCCTATTACGTATCTGAGCCTTCTGTATTTGGACTTGATTATCCTCGCCACGGCCACGGCAAGGTAATCGGCCGTATGCCCTGAGGCTTCATCCTTCTCGATATTCTTCAGGGCCTTGAGATATGCCTTCCTGTAAGGCGAATCCTCCGTCTCTGCGGCTGCGGCCTTCACCCTGTTGGCAGTAAATCCTGTATTGAAATCTCCCGGCTCGAGTATGACTACATCCACGCCGAATTGCCTGACCTCCATGGACATGGAATCGGCAATTCCCTCGATCGCGAACTTCGTTGAGCTGTAAACGCCCTGGAAAGGCACCCCGAAAACCCCCGCCACCGAGCTTACAAGCATTATCAATCCCGACTTCTGGCTTCTCATCTGAGGCAGGACCGCTTTACAGACTCTCAACGAACCGAAGAAGTTCGTCTCGAAAATGGCCTTGGCTTCCGCAATGGATGCGTCCTCCACCGCGCCTCCGAAATCCGAGCCCGGCGGCGCTCAGCAGCACATCTATCCTTCCTTCGGCCGCGATGACTGCATCGACTGCTTCTTTTACCGACGCAGAATCATTGACGTCCATCCTCATCATCGTGAGGTTTCCGCCCGCTTCCACTTTGCTCTCATCAACAGAGCGCCCGAAACCATATACTTTATATCCAATGCCTGCAAGATGAAGTGCCGTAGCCTTCCCGAATCCGGATGTCGCCCCTGTTATTAGAACTACTTTTGCTTCGCTTCCCATCATGTCCTCCACAGTTATTTTGCCCTTCCTACGAGCAACCTCAGGAATGTCTCCCTGGGCAGATTTATCAGTATCACGGCCAATAGTATAAGGCTGCCGCCCGCCACTTGGTAGATGTGAACAGGTTCTCTTAATACTAACGAACCAATCAGGATTGCTACAACCGGCTCCATCAAAAGGCTCAGCGACGCCCTCGAAAGCTCCACCTTGCCCAGGCTTTGGGTTATCAGAAGGTACGGCAGCAACGTGCAGCAGAGCGTAAGCCCGGCAAGATAGAGCGAGGAGGCAAGCGTAAGATCAAGCTTCAAGGATGTAAGCACCGGGTCTTTTACCAGGGCGGGCATGATCAGCAATACAAATGGCATCGCAGCGGAGGCTGCAATGTAGCCCCAGAAGGAGTATGTCGGTAGGCTCCATGCCGCTGCCTGCCCTCAGCTTCTTCGTCATGAACAGGTAAAGGGCATAGCAGAGGCCGTTCATGACGGCGAAAAGCGCGCCTACTACCTGCACCTCGCCCTGCATCCTCCAGCCTCCAACCAGGATCGCCACCCCGATCAGGGATACTGCGACCGGCAGCGTCTTCGTGATGTCGACTCTTCTCCTTGAGCAAGGTCGCTGCCATTATGAGCACATATACCGGCTGCAGGTTTACTAAGCAGCGTAACGACCGTAATCGGCGTCCCCATGGCAATCAGATGATGTGTAGCCTATGAACATGCCCACGAAAGCGAAAAGCCCATACGCGAGGAAATACCATGAATGCTTGCCGGGATTGGCGGGCTTTTTCCGTATTGCGATGTAATAGAGTATCAGGGCCAGGGATGTGCCGAACGTCCTGAAAGACGTCTGTACGAGCGAGGAGACCCCCTCGTTTCTTAGAAGCGCCGAAAAGGTGCCTATGGCACCGAAGAGTATACTTGCTGCAAAAAGCTTCCATTCGGCCGATCTGGACATCTTCCACCTCGAAATCCTTTGCGACTGATTAATCAGGTCAATTATACAGCAAGCGGCCGCCCTTTTCTCCCGATGGGGGCCAAGGGCGGCCGCTTGCGATCATATATGAGCTTAAGTGGCATTTGAATTGCGGATATTTCCTATCCTATGCCCCGTTGGCATGCTTGAACAGTATCCCCAGGGTGTTGGGGCCGCAGTGGCTGGATATGGTGCATCCGGCATTCGTCTCGATTATCTCGTCGAAGTCGGCAAAGCGCCTGATGGCCGCCTTCACCTTCTCCACTGTCCCTTCCGGGCATGAGGAATGGGTTATGAAGACCCGGCTTCGGTCGACTTGCCTGCCGGAAAGCTTGTCCTCCACATACTGCTCCAAACAGCGCTCGAAGCTTCCCCTGTATTTCTTGCCGACGCCCATCTTACCCTTGTTGACCTCTATGCACGGCCTAATCTTCAGAAGGTTGGCCCCTATGACTTCAAGGCCCGAGCAGCGCCCGCCCTTATACAGGTAATCAAGGTGCTCTATTACGAAACTTGCGTCGATCTTAGGCGCCGTTTCTTCAAGCTTGCGGCAGATCTCCTCTGCCTTCATGCCTTTTTTCGCCATGCTCGCGGCATCGCAGACCAGGTGGCCGCTTCCGCTGGAGAGGTTCTTGGAATCTACGACATGTACGTTCTTGAAACCGGCCGCCGCAATAGTCGCGTTCTGATGGCAGGCCGAAAAGCCCGATCCTATGTTTATATGTATGACTGCATCGTATTGGTCGGCGAATTTCGAGAAGAAGCTCTCATACTCGTACACATTCATGGCAGAGGTCTTGCATGTTTTGCCCTCTTCGTCGACGAAGCGGAAAATGTCCGCGGGCGTTATGTCGACGCCATCTAGGTAGTCTTTATCGTCGACTATCACGTGCAGGGCCGCAAGGCTGACATCCATTTCTTTTATGATTTCGGCAGAGAGATCGCATGTGCTATCGGCGGTGATCTTGATCATACCTGTCTGCCCCCCTTCAGGCTTAGCTCAGATTCTGCCGTACGCAATATAAATATACCTAGTAAATGGCTACTTTGCTAGTATTAGACCGAAAAGCGGGCACAATACTTGTACTATATTCAGGCGCTGAGAAGCGCAAACCGGACATGCAGCGGTAAGAGCTCGGCAAAAGGGCTGCTCCTACTCACACGATGCCAAATAATAAGCCCGACATATCGGGCAATAGAGGTATCCGGGACTTACCGTAGTATTATCCATAAGCAGAGTGTTTTTAGGGGGAATAGAAATGAAACGCCATTTGTTGCTTCCTGCAATCGTCATAATGGTCCTGGGGGCCGCGTTATCGGCATCCGCATCGAGTTATATCGGCCTCGGCGCCTCTTACAGGTCCTTCTCATCTGACCCTCTCTGGGTTGCCCCCAACTGGCAGGAGAACTTGAAGGGCTCGATTTTCCTAAGCCTTGGGGCGATGCCGGGCGTAAGGGTCAATATGGCATCGTACATCGGATACGGAGGCGTTGAAGCGCTGCCCGAGGAGATGGAGCCCGTACCGCCGCCGGTCATCTCCCTTACTGCAAGGGCCGGCGTGGACTACGACCTGTTGAAATACGACAAGGAGGGCACCTACTTCGGCTTCGGGCCCACAGCTGGAATGAGCTACGGTAACGTTTCCTTCGGGAACACCTCCGGCAAGGTCGATTTCAATATAGGGGCCCAGGCCTTCCTTTCGTTGCTGTCCGGAAAGCTGGAGATAGACGGCAACGTTTCCTACACATTTAGGGATGTATTCGTAAACGGCGGGCTGATGGTGA
Source organism: uncultured Bacillota bacterium (assembly GCA_963823655.1). GTDB lineage: Bacteria > Bacillota > DTU025 > DTU025 > MWDF01 > MWDF01. The sequence continues at coordinate 361,091 of CAWGMK010000010.1, read as the reverse complement.
GGTATAATCCGGTCGGTCCCCTTATCATCTTCGCAAGCATGGACTATCTGAGGCGGGACGGCTTCGTAAGCCTCGGGGCGGGGCTGAAGTTCTGATCTGCGCCCGACAGGGAATACTCTCTTCTTAGTTCACAGTTCATTGATACGGCATTTCATTTGTGGGGGCGGCGCAGGCCGCCCTCTTTTTTCGTGCGAAGCTGTTGCCCCGGAGGCCCCGATATGGTAGATTCGAATCGAACATATGTTCGGTAGGAGTTGGCCATGAGCGGAGGACTTCCATGCGCAATAGCTGTTACAGCCCGGTTTTCCAAGGGAGCCATATCTCCTTTGGCCTTCCTCTGGGGCGGTAGGACTTACAAAGTGAGCACGATAACCGCCCGCTGGGCCAAAAGGGCCGGCGCCGTGATAGAGCACCATTTCGCGGTCCTTTCCGACGGTCCTGACGTATATGAGCTGGAGCTTTCCAGCGAGACCCTGACCTGGCGCCTTCTCAGAGTGCATATGCCCGACGGAAGCACATACAGCTAGGAAGGGGTGATCACAATGCCTGAGATGTTCATAGATTGCGATTCCTTCTTCGCCAGCTGCGAACAGGCGATAAACCCCTCATTGAAGGGCAAGCCCGTGGCCGTCGTGGGATCCTTGGAATCCACGCAGAAAGGCGTCGTAACAGCAAGGTCCAGAGAGGCCAAGAAGTACGGCATAACCGCCGGCATGCCCTATTTCGAAGCCAAGAGGCTCATGCCAAACGGCTACTTCATCCGCGGCAAGCCCCACATCTACCTGGATTTCAGCAGGAAGCTGCATGAGAAGCTTGTTACCTACGGCCAGTACGTGCATCCCTGCTCCATAGATGAATTCCACATTAGCTGCCCCGAGGGGTACGACCGCGCGGTATACATCGCCGGCGATTTCAGGGCATGGACGAAGAAGAGCCTCGGCATAACGGTTACGGCGGGCGTTGCGGATACCAGGGTGTTGGCAAAGCTTGCATCCGATATGGGCAAGCCGGACGGGCTCAAAGTGATAAACCCTGACAGGATAAGCCAGGAGATAGACCGCCTGCCGGTGGACGACCTGCCCGGCATAGGTTACAGGACTTCCGCACTGCTTGCAAAGCGCGGTGTGCATACATTAGGCGAGCTTAGGGCCTTTCCAAGGGAGCTGCTGCGGCCTTTGATGGGCGTCAGGGCCGACTGGCTCTACGATTCGATAGAGGGCAGGGAGCCCTCCTATGGCTGGGGCGTGCCCATTAAGATGAGGTCCATGAGCAATGATTTTACCCTCATGCAGGATACTACGGATGAGGATGTAATAAAGGCCCATATCCTTGATGATAGCGGACGGCCTCGCAGGCAGGCTCGCCGGAGAGAAGATGGCGGCAAGGGTAGCCCACCTGCACCTGAGATACGACGATTTCAAGGACGTCGGGGGCTCCTTTACGATCGGCTACGACATGACGCTCACCGACCATATCATGGATTCCCTGATGCACCTATATGCCCGTGTCTACTCGCCCGGAAGGAGGGTCCGCCTGGTGGGAGCAGGAGTATCCGGCCTTACCAGGGAGATCCAGATGAGGCTTCCTCTCGATGTGGAGTCAGACCTGGGCGGCAGGATCCGCGGCGTCATGGACAATATGGCTGCAAGGTTCGGCTCTGCATCAATAAGGAGGGCCTCCGTCATATATTCCACGGGGATAATATCGAATATGGTTAACCCCCTTACTGCCGGCATAAGCGTAGCCAAAGGCTTGTGAAGGAAATTTATCGCCGGTAATGGTATCCTTTATACATAGCGTATTCTCTATTTGTAAGGGGTGACTAAGATGGGACACGGAGTCGTTACTAGCACTGTCATGGAAAATCTCTCAGCTTACATAGGAAATACTCCCCTTCTTGCAATCGATTTTCTCTACAAAGGCAGCAAAAGGACCATCTATGCCAAATCCGAAAACCTCAACATGACCGGCAGCATCAAAGACCGCATGGCCATCCACGTAATAAGCAAGGCCTACAAGACGGGGGCTTTGAAACCTGGATACATGATAATCGAGGCGACGAGCGGCAACACCGGCATATCCTTCTCGGCGATCGGTCGCGCCCTCGGGCATCCCGTAACGATATTCATGCCGGACTGGATGAGCTCCGAAAGGAAGAACCTTATAGGCAGCCTCGGAGCCGATATCGTTCTCATCAGCAAAGAGCAGGGCGGCTTCCTTGGAAGCATAGCAGGCGCGGACAAGCTCGCCGAAAAGGTGGGCGACGCCTTCCTTCCTCACCAGTTCTCCAACACTGACAACTGCGAAGCCCACTTTCTGCATACGGGGCCTGAGATATGGTTCCAGATGCAATCAAGGGGCTTGGTTCCCGGATGCCTTCGTGGCCGGAGTCGGAACAGGCGGCACGATAATGGGCACCGGCAGGTTCCTGCGCAGCCAGAACCCGAAAGTGAAGCTGTATCCGCTCGAACCGTCCAACTCGCCCACAATATCCACCGGCTATAAAGTCGGCAAGCACCGCATACAGGGCATATCGGACGAGTTCATCCCGCCGATACTGGAAGTGGGGGAGATTGACGAAGTCATCGCTGTCGACGACGGCGATTCGATCATAATGGCGCAGAAGCTGGCCCGCGAGCTCGGCCTTGCGGTTGGCATTTCCTCCGGCGCGAACTTCCTCGGGGCCCTGGTAGCGCAAGAGAAGCTCGGCAAGGACGCGAAAGTGGTCACCATCTTCTCGGATGACAACAAGAAGTATTTGAGCACCGATCTTATGAGGCCGGAGCCGGTGAAGGAAGGCTTCATGGCTCCAGACATCAGCCTGATAGGTGTAGATGTAATAAAAAGGACCTGCGAAACCTGCGAAATATTGTAGGCTACCGCAACTTAGAATCAAAGGCTGCCCGCAAGGATTTGCTTTACGGGCAGCCTTTTTCTTTCACTTCACTCCTGTCGATTACTTATGGCTTAGGCGCCGAAATCGGCCTTCACAGCTTCAAGCAGCCTGCTGTCCCAATCGTCCACAGGCGCGAGCCTTCCCATGAAGAAGCGCAGCACCGGCGGCTCCTGTACGAACTTCAGGCCTCCTACAAGATGCCTGTGCTCGAACAGCCAAATTGCCATGTCTGTCATGTATTCGATATGCGATGAGCTGAAAACCCTTCTGGGAACGGCAAGCCTTAGCAACTCCACGTCGGCCGGGACTTCATCGCCCTCCGGGGTCCTGTCCATCGATATGCTGCCGCGCTCCATTCCCCTTACTCCGGACGCGATGTACATGGCCGCTGCCAGGCAGCCGGCCGGGTACTGGTTCCAGCTGATATGAGGCAGGAATGCTCTCGCGTCAAGGTGTATGCCCAGGCCGCCGCCCGGAGTGATAACCGGTATGCGGTTCTTCCTTAGTTTCTCGACCCCGAAACGGATCATCTCTACTGAAGACCCTGCTACTTCCGGCTCCACCATTTCGCGTATGCCAACTGCGATGCCCTCTATCTCCCTGGAAGACATGCCGCCGTATGTAAGGAAGCCTTCGTATACCGGTATCATGGGTGCTATTCCGTCATAGAAGTCCTTCCTGTTGGTGATTATCATGCCGCCGCGCCCGGCGCAGCTCTTCCTTGCGGAAAGGTAGACTATGTCGCTAAGGTCCATCATCGTCTTCAAGATCTCGCCAACGCTCATGCCTGCTGCACTCTTGTCCCTCTTCCAGATCATGAAGGCATTCTCAGACACTAGGCTTGCGTCCAGCATTATCGGTATACCGTATTTGTCGAGCATCTTCCTGAGCGCTTTGAGGTTGGCAAGGGAGAACGGCTGGCCCCCAATTAGGTTCGTTGTGGCCTCCATCCTGACGAACGGCACATTCGCTGCGCCTTTTTCCTTGATAACCTTCTCGACTTCTTCTATGTCGATATCGCCTTTAAATGGCTCATCGCTGTCGATGTCGAGTGCACCCTTCTTGAAAAGCTCAAGCACCGTGCCCCCTTGCATCATGAAGTGGGCTTTGGTGGTCGTGAAATGGTAGTTCATGGGCAGGAACGATCCGGGTTTGACGAAGAACCTTGCTAGTATGTGCTCGGCCGCCCTTCCCTGATGGACAGGCAGGACGAAATCCTTGCCCCATACCTGCTTGACGGCATCCATAAGCCTGTAGAAGCTCTCGGAGCCCGCGTAGGCGTCGTCTGAGCACATTGTTGCGCCCTGCTGGCAGTCGCTGACGGCATTTGTGCCGCTGTCGGTGAGCATATCGAGGAAGACATCGCCGCTTCTAAGAAGGAAGGTGTTGAAATCCGCCCTCCCTGATCGAGGCAAGGCGCTTGTCCGGGGAAAGAAGGTTTATCGTCTGGACTACTTTAGTCTTGTGCATCTCTACCGGTATCGTTCTGCCGTCTCTTAACTTGAACTCCATTTATGTACATCCTCCCTTAAATATCCACAGGGCGGGGCAAAATAAATACGAGGCAGTAAAATAAAAGAACCCGGTACTAACCGAGTCCTCGTTTTACGGCCTGCCCTTGCGCCCGCTTAAGGTAGATGTACCAGAAGCGCTGCCTATACTCTACGGTAAGCGCAAAGGCAAGCCGTCATATAGGTATAATATCGATTCATTTCTCTTATCGATATCGAAGCTTGCATGCCTGCGCCCCCATGGTAGATTTATGCGTTATGTCGTAATATTATTCTCCATCGTGGCATCTGTCAAGCCTTTTATGAGGAAAAGCTGCCTTGTCAGGAAATTAACTTGCTCCATCAGGCAATCGTTAACCTTTTGACCTCGTCCTCATTGTCTCTTCCTTCATGCCCGCAAACAGCCTGAATGAGTTCAAGACGGTAAGCAAAGTAAGGCCTACGTCTGCCACGAGGGCCTCCACCATGCCTGCATGCCCGCTGCCGCCTAGTGTCAGGAATACTGCTTTTACTGCAAGGGCCCCCACGATGTTCTGCATGGCAACAGCCCTGGTATAACGAGCAGCCCTTATAGCCTTGGGAAGCTTTGTGAGGTTGTCGTCCATAACAACGATGTTAGCGGTCTCGATTGCGGCATCGGAGCCGAGCACGCCCATCGCTATGCCCAGATCTGCCCTGGCAAGCGCCGGCGCATCATTTACGCCGTCTCCCACGAAAGCGGTCTTTTTCGATGTCGCCATTATGATCTCGAGCTGGTCGAGCTTTTCATTCGGAAGCAGCTCGGCATACACTTCATCCACGCCTATCACATCGGCCATCGCCCTCGCCGCTTCCATCTTGTCCCCTGACAGCATGGCGATCCTTTTAATCCCGATGCTTCTAAGCTCGGTTATCGTATCGGAGGCCATCTCCTTGGGCATGTCGCCAAGATGCAGGCTTCCTATCATGTTGCCGTCGACTGCGACGCTTGCTACCGTATGCTCGCATACCGGATCCGAACACTTAGGATCCTCATATGACGCCCCAACGCGCAGCATCAGCTCCTTATTGCCGACTGCCACTTCCCTTCCCTCGACCGAGGCGATAACTCCGGTTCCCGGGATCTCACTATAGCCGGAGGCAGGGTTGAGCCCGTTTTCTATCCCCAAATCCTTCGCATATTCCATTATTGATGAGGCTATCGGGTGAACCGAACCGCCTTCAACAGACGCTGCGGCGCGCACAAGGTCCATGCTTGATACATCTTTCATGGGGACGACTTCCCTTACTCGGAAGCTACCCTCGGTAAGCGTGCCCGTCTTGTCGAAGACCATAGCATCCAAGCTTGCGAGCACGTCCACGTATGCTGCGCCTTTCACCAGAACGCCGTATCTTGAGATCCTGCCGACGCCGGCGAAATAGGCTAGAGGCACAGATATGACCAAGGGCGCACGGACAGGCCATGACGAGCAGCACAAGAGACCTTTCGGCCCAGTAGGCTATGCTGCCGTAACCGAGCATCGGCGGGATTAGCGCGATCAACACGGCTATTGCGAAGACTGCCGGCGTATAATACCTGGCAAAGCGCCTGATAAACCTGTCGGGAACGGCCTTTTTGTCCTCGGCCTCCTCCACGCTTCTCATTATCCTCGCCGCCGTTGACATGCCGTAGGTCTTATCCACCCTCACGGTAAGAAGCCCTGTGCCGTTTACGGTGCCTGCCAGGACTTGCGAGCCAATATTTACCCGCTTGGGGACGAATTCCCCTGTAAGCTTCGACATGTCTATAAAGGATGAGCCTTCGATGACAGTGCCGTCTAGGGGAAGCTTGTCGCCGGGCCTGACTATTACAGTCTCGCCCACTTCCACTTCCTCAGGTGAGGTTTCGACCTCCTGGCCGTCCCTGATTACCCTCGCCCTGTCGGGCCTCAAGTCCATCGCGGCTTCGATGCTCTTCCTGGATTTGCCCACAGCGAGGCTCTGCAGCACTTCGCCGAGCGTATAGAAGATCATAACGGCCGCACCTTCTGCGTGCTGGCCGATAAGGAAAGCGCCTACGGAAGCCGTGCTCATAAGCAGGTTCTCCGTGAAGACCTGCCCTCCCCTTACGTCATCTATAACCTGCTTTGCCACATTCCAGCCGACGGACAGATAGGCAAGCAAGTAAAGCCAGAAGGATGCGCCGCTTTTCAGGATATGCTCGGCCACAAGGCCGGCGGCGAAAAGCAGAAGGCCGGTTGCGAGCAGGGCCCTTAGCCCTTTCTCCTCCCCGCCTTCATGATCGTGCCCGTGCCCGGCATGCGCCTTATGGGCGCCGCCTCGCATGAGCAGGCCTTCTTGCCCTCGTCCTTGCAGCACTCGCTCATATGTAACGCCTTTCAGCCTAGTATTCAGTGCTTATGTACTTTATTGCGCTGTATGAAGCGACGGCCCCGTCCGCAACTGCGGTTATGACCTGCCTCAATGACTTCACAGTAACATCGCCGGCTGCGAAAACCCCGCTCACATTAGTGCGCATATCGCGGTCAACAATGATATGCCCGGACTCTGATAGTTCTACCTCGTCTTTGAAAAGTTCGGTATTGGGCACCTGCCCGATGGCTATGAATACTGCGTTTACGTCGATTCTACGCAACTCACCCGTCTTCACGTTCTTCACGGACAGGGCTTCCACCTTGGGCTTTCCGATTATCGCCTCGACGACGCTGTCCCAGACCAGCTCCACATTCGTCATCGTAAAAAGCTTCTGCTGTATTATCTGCTGCGCCCTTAGGGAATCGCGCCTGTGAATCAGGTATACCTTCGAGCAGATGTTAGACAGGTACATCGCGTCATCGGCGGCCGTATCCCCGCCGCCCACTACTGCGACCGGCTTGCCCTTGAAGAAGTTGCCGTCGCAATTGGCGCAGTAAGAAACTCCGTTGCCGATGAGGCTGCCCTCATTTGGCATGCCCAGCTTCCTGTTGCTGGCTCCTGATGCGATTACAACGGCCTTCGCCTCTATGACTCCGTTATCTGTGTGTATGAGCTTTACTTTGCCCTTTAGCTCCGCCTTGTTTATCTTCACTATCTCCGGGGCGAGCCCGAACTGCGCCATGTGTTCCACAAAGGACTGCATAAGCTTGTAACCGGGCATCTGATACGAGCCCGGGAAGTTCTCTATGCTGTGGGCATATACGGCCTGCCCTCCGGTCCATACTTTCTCGATGAGCGCTGTATCCAGCCCTCCGCGCCTGGCATATATGCCTGCCGCCATCCCGGCGGGTCCGCTTCCGATAATGACTAGATCCTTCATTTGGCACCTCCGATTGCTTAAATCCTTAGGATTGCATTATACCCTGTCCATGGGCCTGGACGCGATGATGTCAACGCCGGAGCCTGCTACATCCCTTAAAACCAGCTGACCCATTTCCACCGGGGCGTGCATCCTGACGGATGTGAGCGCGGCCAGCGCATCCAGGACTCTCGCCTTGGGTATGGGCGAAGCCGATCTTACCGGCAGCCTGGGCAGGAAGCCCCCGTCCACCTTAACAGTCGACGTGATCATCCTAACGGGGCTGCATAGCTCGTCAAGCCCGTATTTCTTCCCTCTTGCGCATGTATTTCCCTCAATGCTTATATCGGCGCCGTCGATCGTCGCCTTCAGCTTGCAGCCCACCGGGCATACTATGCAAGTAAGCTCCCTTACTTCTTCCGACATCCCATCATCCCCGCAATCCGTTATTCTACAACTATGCCGAATTCGACCTCGGCACCGTCTGCCAACCCCTGAAGCTTGCCTGCCGGCAGCTTAAGCACCAGCATCTCAGCCGGTTTGCAGATTCTTTCCGTCTTAGAGTAAAGCAGTCTTCCGCCTGACGTGGCCTGAACCTTTACCTTCTCGACGGGCTTGTTTACCCTCATATATAACGTAGTCTCGCGGCTTTTCGCATTGTCCAGCCTGAGTGAGTGAGGGACGACATACCTGATGTTCTCCCCGCCCCTGGTCTTAACCGCGGCGCCTCTGCCGATGCTGCCTGTTGCCGCCTTGGCAGCGCCCAGGCCGGCTATACGGCTTTCCATCGTTACATTATCGACCAGGTCATGCACATGAACTACGTTTCCGCATGCGAATATGCCCTCGACGCTCGTCTCCATGTCATCCGTCACTACGGGCCCGCCTGTTATCGGATCGATGTCCACGCCTGCGCCCCGGCTAAGCTCGTTTTCGGGGATCAGCCCCACGGAAAGCATCAGCGTATCGCATGGTATGTGCCATTCGGTCCCGGGAATTGGCCTGAGCTTCTCGTCCACTTTGGCGGCCGTTACCCCCTCGACCCTTCTTCTGCCGTGCACCTTGACCACCGTATTGCCCAGGTAAAGGGGTATTCCCTGATCGCTCAGGCACTGCACCAGATTCCTCGTAAGCCCGCTCGGGAAGGGGAGTATCTCCAAGACTGCCTCGACTTTGGCTCCCTCCCATGTCATGCGCCTTGCCATTATGAGGCCGATGTCACCGGAGCCGAGGATTACAATCCTTCTGCCGGGCATGTAGCCTTCCATATTGACCAATCTCTGGGCGGCGCCCGCCGTGAACACGCCGGCCGGCCTTGAGCCCGGTATGGTAACAGCTCCCCTGTTTCGTTCCCTGCAGCCCATGGCGAGCACGATTGCGCCGGCATCTATCCTGAACATGCCCCTCTGTTCGTTAAGGGCGATTATTGACCTGTCCTTCGATACTTCCAGCACCATGGTATCAAGCATGAACTCGACGCCTGCTGCCTGGGCCTCCTCTATGAATCTGAACGCATACTCCGGCCCCGTAAGCTCGGTCCCGAAAAGGTGAAGCCCGAAGCCGTTATGGATGCACTGTTGGAGTATCCCGCCAAGCTCCCTGTCCCTTTCAATTACAAGTACGCGGGAAGCGCCGCTTTGCCTGGCCTTTATGGCGGCAGCAAGGCCCGCGGGGCCGGCGCCGATGATGGCGACATCAACCTTGATCTCAGTCATTCGAGCGGCCCTCCTCCTCGCCCAGCAAGCCCAGCACCAGGTTCGAGCCCCCGCCATTCTTGCTGATGCCCCCTATCGGTATTCCCAGCTGCTCGGATACAATGCCTAAAGCCCTCGGGCTGCAGAAGCCCGCCTGGCAGCGCCCTGCCCCCAGGCGCGTCCTGCGCTTGAGCCCGTCCATCGTCCTGCACGGCACAGGCCTGTTCATGGCCGCGATAAGCTCCCCTTCGGTCACGGTCTCGCACCTGCACACCACATGCCCGTACCTGTGGTCGCGCCTGACAAGCTCGTCCTGCTGCTCGCGGTCAAGCAGAGCGAAGTGCACCATGCCCTTCCTCTCGGGGTTCCATCCCGCTTTCATTTCCAGATTGAGGCCTGCTTCCTTGAGCATGGCAGCGACGCGCACGGCAATCGCCGGCGCAGAAGTCAAACCTGGGGATTCGATGCCCGCGATGTTGAAGAACCTGGGTTGCGAGGGCATCGGGCCGATTATGAAATCGGCCTGAGGGAATGAAGCGGCCCTCAAACCAGCGAAATTCGTAATAGCCGACCTTCTCTGCAGGCAGGGTACCAGGGAAAGCGCATCGTTCCATACCTTCTCCAGGCCTTCGGCTGTCGTTGATGTATCATCGGGGTCGTCGATGTTCTCCGCGTTGGGCCCCGCCATGATGTTGCCATCGGCCGTCGGGGTGACTACGACTCCCTTGGAAATCGGCGTGGGTGCGGTGAAAAGGGGCCTTGTAATAATTCCCTGCAGGTTCTTGTCGAAGAGCCAGTACTCGCCCCTTCTTGGGGCTATCCTGAAGCCCGGGTCTCCAACCATGGAGGCTACTTTGTCGGCGTGCAAGCCTGCAGCATTTACGATAAATGAAGCCTTCAAGGCCCTGTCTTTGAGGATCACATCGAAACCGTCAACCATCTGGGCAATGTCGAACACTTCCTCGCCCAGCAATAGCTCCACGCCGTTTTCCACGGCGTTTTCCATCAGCGCGATGCACATCTCCCAGGGGCAAGTGTAGGCCCCGGTGGGCGCAAACAGGGCGCTTTTAGCAGCAGGATTGATATTCGGCTCCATCTCCAGAAGCCTTTTAGAATCCAGCACCTCAAGGCCGGGCACACCGTTCATCTCTCCTCTGGTTTTGAGCTGCCTTACCGCTTCGTCCTGGACAGCATCTATCGCCACAACAAGGGTGCCTGTCTTCGAGTACGGCACATCCAGCTGCCTGCACAGCCCCTCATACATCCTCGATCCCTCAAGGTTGGTGGCTGCCTTCCAGGTTCCGGGCTTGGCGTCATAGCCTGCGTGCACTATAGCTGTATTGGCCTTGGTCGTGCCCGAAGCCACGTCGTCTTCCGCGTCTATTACGATCACTCTGAGTTTATACATGGAAAGCTGCCTGGCGACAGCACAGCCTGATATTCCGGCGCCGATTACCGCCACATCATAAGAAGACATTGAACACACTCCCGCGTGAAGCTAGCGTTCGAGCAGCATGGGTGATAAGTAAATAATAGCAGAAAATGGGCACAAAGGTCATTTCCCAAGCGTTTCAGCTATACAATGCTGAATATTGTATACATGTGGCAGGAGGCCCCTCGACATTCCCTTATCTTGATATATCTGCGCTATTAACATAGAATTATAGAAGGAATCATATATACAGCGTCGAATTCATTTGAAACATAGCAGCGTAATTTTCAGTCAAAACTTAAAAGGCCGGTCAGCCCGGCTATTAAGGCGCAGTTTTCCGATTATTAGGGTATCAATCCATATAAGGAGGTAGATCTTAGTGAGACGTACACTGGCAATCATCGCCCTGGCAGTGATGATGGTATCAATGGTCGGTGTCGCCGCGTTGGCCTACGAGAAGACGGGCCCCCGCGTTGACGAGATCATCATGCCGATCATCAAGGAACAGCAGGCAAGGTTAATCGCTTTCGAGCGTGGAGACACAGTGGTGATCCCCGGCCTGACAGCCGCAGCGGACATCGCAAAGGTCAAGGGCCTTTCCAATGCAGCGGTCAATATGAACTATGGCTACCATATGTTCTATATGTCCTTCAACATGAGGAAGGATCCTTTCAATGCCCTGGCAGTAAGGCAGGCCATTGCCCATATAGTCGACAGGGACAACATCATCCGCACCCTGTTCGCCGGCAATATGCTTCCTCTCACCAGCTTCGTCCCGCAAGCTAGCCCCTTCTTCAAGTCGGACGTCCCCGTATACCCCTACAACCCGACGAAGGCCAAGCAGATTTTGGACGCCGCCGGTTATGTAGTAGGCAAGGACGGCAAGCGTATCGACCCGACAACGGGCAAGACGATGCGCGAAGTCAAGTTCTTCACACCCACCTACGAAGTGGCAGCCACCTCCGCCGAAATCGGCAGGATCATAGTAGCAGCCATGAACGCGATCGGCATCCCCGCCAAGCACGAGCCCATGGACTTCAACGTGATGCTCGACAAGCTCGACGTCGCCGATTTCGATATGTTCGCACTTGCATGGAGCCTTAGCAGGAACCCTGACTTCCTGTATGACTTCTTCCATTCCTCGCAGGATATCGAGGCCGGTTACAACAGGCCCGGCATCCGCGACGCAGTGCTCGACAAGGCGCTTGAGAAGCTCTATTCGCCGGTCGACCTCAAGACCGCAAAGGCAGCTGCAGACGCATCGCAGCTCATACTCGCCCGCCTGATGCCGTACGTACCGCTCTACTCCAGGCCTTACATCGACGGCTTCCGCAAGGACATCGTCAAGGGCTGGGTACCGATGAACGGCTTCGGCGCCGCAAACTACAACAACCTCTGGACCACCCTTAACATAGAGCGCGTAGTAGGCCCCGGCGGAACCATCCGTTGGGCGCTGTCAGAAGAGCCCAAGAACCTGAACCCCGTAACAGGCTCCTCCGCATATGAGTGGGAAGTCCTCGGACGCGTAGCTCCCATGGGCGGCCTCAGGCAGATCGACCCCGTCACCGCCGCAGACATCCCGTGGATGGCAAAGTCCTGGGAGATCGGCCAGTGGCAGGTAGCCCCCGGCCAGTTCGGCACACTCATCACCTGGCATCTCAGGGATGACATAAAGTGGTCCGACGGCGTGCCGTTCACCTCGGCCGACGTTAAGTTCACCATCGAGTATCCTGCGCGACAACAAGGCGCCCAGGTACTTGTCTTCAGTGGCGAACGTAGTCAAGGTAGAGACGCCGGACAAGTATACCGCCAAGGTGTACTTCTCCAACCTGAGCTACTGGAACATCGACAATGCCGACCTTTGCGGACTTCCCCAGCACATCTGGAAGGACGTCAAGGATTTCAACGCGTTCGAGCCCTGGAAGGAAGCGCATCCAACAGTGGCCGGCATGACCAAGCTGGTCGGCCTCGGACCCTTCAACCTCAAGGAGTACAAGGTCGGCGAGTATGTCCGCCTTGAAAAGAACGCCAACTACTTCGCACTGCCCAAGAAATAAGCGGACTTGATTGGTAAGGGGTTTCCAGATCGCCCCTTACCGTTTTCCCTGCTATGGGCCGCCGTCCAGTGTCCCTGGACGGCGGCTCGTAAAAATTATTAGGGCTATCATTGCCAGAGGCAAACACGCTAAGTGAGGTGACAGGAACTTGGGCTTCAGGAATTATCTGTTGAAAAGGCTTGGCTACGCCATACTGGTCCTTTTCATCATTCTGAGCCTCAACTTCCTCCTGTTTAGAATCATGCCGGGAGATGCGGTATCCATGATATTGGACCCCAACTTCGACGTGGCTACCAAGGAGGAACTCAGATCGCAGTTCGGAATTGACCAATCGATAGGCACCCAGTACGTAAAGTACCTGAAGGCGCTTATCACGTTCGACATGGGGAGGTCTTTCAGCACCAGGCGCCTTGTCTGGGATGAGCTGAAAGAAAGGCTTCCTAATACGCTCAAGCTATTCTTCGTCTCGTTCACGGCCACTGCATTGTTGGGCATATCGCTAGGAGTGTTCGCAGCCGCCAGACGAGGCACTTTCGCAGAGAATTTCGTCACGGGAGCAGGGCTTTTCGCCTATGCTGTGCCGGGCTTCTTCATACAGCTGATGTTACTGATGATATTCGGCTACTACTTCCCGATCCTTCCCATACGAGGTACGATGAGCGCGCCTCCTCCTCCGGGGGTCATAGCTGCCTTCCTGGACAGGGCGTGGCATCTGATTCTGCCTGCGGGCAGCCTCATGGTGATAAGCTTCGGCTCGTGGGCCCTTTATACCAGGAATACGATGCTTGAGGCCCTGGGGCAGGACTACATTCTGACCGCAAGGGCCAAGGGCCTCGACAAGAGGACCGTTCTTTACAAGCACGCCCTCAGAAGCGTGCTGCCGCCCATCCTTACGCTTATATTCATGTCATTGCCCGGAGCAGTTACGGGGGCAGTGATAACCGAAACCATATTCTCCTGGTTCGGCGTGGGCAAATACCTCATCGATGCGGTCATGCAGCAGGACTATCCGGCGGCCCAGGGCGCATTCTACCTGATAGCGCTCTCCGTCATCATTTCGAACCTGCTCGCTGACCTGGCATACGGGCTTGTCGACCCCAGGATCAGAGTAGGAGGTGGGGCGAAGTGAGCGAAGAGAAGAAGGACGCTTCCTGCCCGATCCAGGAAGCTCCCCTGAAGATAAAGAAGGTAACCTTCTGGCAGCAGTACAGGCGCAAGCCGTTGGGCATGATAGGCCTGGCAATCGTGGTCATATATGTCCTTGGCGCCCTTGCTGCGCCGCTGATCACCAACTACGATCCCACCAAGGACCTGTTCCTTGCGGACAACCTCGCCGCTCCGTCATGGATGAGAGGCCTGTCAGCCAAGTATAAGAACGCGCCGCCGACGATAGAAAAGGCGGTCGGAGTTGATGGCTGGACCGTAACAGAGGGCCTGGATTACCCTCTGTCGCCCACCACATACGATGATGATGAGTTCGTCAAGATAGAGCTTCCCTCCGGCAAGCGCCGCAGCTTCGGAAGACCCGATGATAGCGCTTCTGAAGGAGCTTTACCCGGAATACACGGACGAGCAAATAGCGGAGCTTGCCGGCACCAGCACAGCTGTCAGGTTCGACTTTCGCCGCAGAATTCAAGTTCCCTTACAGCTATGATCCACCGAATACGTTCAACATCACTTTCGATTACGCGATAGAGGGCGTCACGCCTGAATCGATGACCGGAATGAAGCTTCTGATCGTATCGCCCTCCGGAAAGGAATACGATGTATGGGGCGCCGATTCTTACGGCGAGTGGCCCCTTTCCTACACGACGGTGGACGGCAGGGACGTGCCTGTGAAGATGAGGCTGGGCATGGACTTCTTCGGAGACCCCGCCAAGCTGATATTCACCGAGGCCGGCGATTACACCATAAAGCTGATCGCGAAGACGGATTCGGCAACAGGCGCGCAGATCTACCTGTCGGCAATGAATGTTAAGATACCGGGCCTCGTCTTCGGAGTGCTCGGCACCGACCATATGGGCTCCGACCTTTGGTCACAGCTGATATACGGGGCCAGGATATCCCTTATGATAGGGCTTACCGCCGCATTCATCTCCGTCTTCCTGGGCACTACGGTGGGCATAATCGCAGGCTATATAGGAGGCGCGGTCGACGAAGTGCTGATGCGTTTCGTAGATGTCCTCCTTGCCATACCCAGCCTGCCGGTATTGATCGTCCTTTCGGCCCTTCTTGGGACTAGCGTCTGGAACGTGGTCATACTTGTCGCCCTGTTCTCATGGATGGGAACGGCAAGGCTGGTACGCTCGCAGACTCTTACTCTTAAGGAGAGGTCTTTCGTCGAGGCCGCAAAAGCGTCCGGCGGATCGGATGGCTATGTAATGGTCACCCACATCCTGCCAAACGTTATGCCGCTGGTATTCTCGTCGCTGGTCCTGAGGATCCCGAGCGCGATCCTTACGGAAGCATCATTGAGCTTCCTGGGGCTGGGCGATCCGCGTGTGCCCACATGGGGACGCATGCTGCAAAATGCAAGAGGGTTCGGAGCTTTCACTGTAATGGCCTGGTGGTGGCTGCTGCCTCCCGGACTGGCCCTTACTTTCCTAAGCCTCGCTTTCGTGTTCATAGGCAACACGATAAACGAGATTCTGAAATCCCCGTTACAGAGAGAGGTCTTAAGCCATGGCTATGTTAGAAGTCAGGGATTTGACTATGTACTATAAGACCATGAGAGGCTATGTCAAAGCCGTCGACGGCGTCAGCTTCGACCTGGACAAGGGCAAGGCGCTGGGCCTTGCCGGCGAGTCAGGATGCGGCAAATCGTCGATGGCCACGGCAGTGCTCAGGCTCCTGCCCGCAAACGGCAAGATCATGGGCGGCTCGGTCAAGATGGGCGGCAAGGAGATCATCGACCTCTCCGAGGAGGATTTCCGCAAGGAAGTCCGCTGGAAGAGGATGTCCATGGTATTCCAGGGGGCGATGAACGCCCTAAACCCCGTCCACAGGGTAGGCGACCAGATAACAGAGGCGATGCTCGCCCATGAGAACGTCACGAAGGCCGAAGCCAAGGACAGGATGCTTAAGCTTCTGGATATGGTGGGCATCAACCCCAAGCGCCACAATGAGTACCCGCATGAGTTCTCAGGAGGCATGAAGCAGAGGGTCGTCATCGCAATGGCCATGGCATGCAACCCGGACATAATCATCGCGGATGAGCCGACTACCGCTCTGGACGTAATGGTCCAGGCGCAAGTGCTCACAGCGATGGAGGATCTGCGCAAGAAGATGGGCCTGGGTATGATACTCATCACCCATGACCTGGCCGTAATCGCTCAGACCTGCGACGATGTGGCCATAATGTACGGCGGCAAGATAGTCGAGTACGGCTCGGCCAAGGACATTTACCTGAGGCCCAGGCATCCATATACGATGGGCCTGGTCAAGGCATTCCCCAACATCGCAGCCGAGAAGCAGAAGGTCCGTTCGATACCAGGTTCGCCTCCGAATCTTCTCTCGCCGCCCAAGGGCTGCCGCTTCAATCCCCGTTGTCCCATGGCCAATGAAAAGTGCTGCTCCGAGGAGCCTCTTCTGTTGAAGTCGGTAGTCAGCGGACAGAAGGTCGCATGCCACAGGGAAAGGGAGATCTCCGAGGGGGTGGACATATGGCAATAGTTGCTGACAAGGTGACCGCGAATCCGAATGTCAAAGTCGGAGAGGTCATACTTGATATAGAGAATCTGAAGAAGCACTTCCCCGTAAGAAGAGGCCTGCTGGCATCTCTTAAAGGAGGCACACAGCCTGTTTTAAAGGCCGTGGACGGCGTTTCCTTTAGCGTAAGGAAGGGCGAGATCTATGGCATAGTCGGCGAATCCGGCTGCGGCAAGACCACATTGGCGAGGACCCTTCTTAAGCTTACCGAGCCCACACACGGCGAGATGTGGTTCGAGGGCACGGACATAGCGAAGCTGCCCCATGCCGAGACCAAGGTGCTCAGGCGACACATGCAGATGGTCTTCCAGGACCCTTATGAATCGATGAACCCGAGGCTTCCCGTCTGCAGCGTGGTATCCGAACCGTTGAGGATACAAAGGGTGGCAAAGGACGTCGAAGCGGCATTGCCGAGGGTGGAGCAGGTGCTAGAGGACGTCGAGATGACGCCGGTCGAGGAGTATATCGGAAGGTATCCTCACGAGCTGTCAGGCGGGCAAAGGCAGAGGATCGCGGTTGCGCGAGCCCTTGCGCTGGATCCCTCATTCATAGTAGCTGACGAGCCTGTATCGATGCTGGACGTGTCCATTAGAGGAGAAGTCCTAGAATCTGATGCAGAACCTGGCGAAGGACAAGGGCGTAACCTTCGTATACATCACTCACGACCTTGCCACCGCAAGGCATATCTGCGACAGGATAGCAGTCATGTACCTGGGAAGGATAGTCGAGGAGGGAAGCGCAGACGACGTCGTCAAGAACCCCCTGCACCCTTACACCCAGGCGCTAATAAAGGCGGTATTCGTGCCGGATCCGAACAACAGGCAGCTGGGGCAGGTCCTCAAGGGAGAGGTACCCAACCCGATTAATCCGCCCTCAGGCTGCAGGCTGCACCCCCGCTGCCCGAAGTTCGCAAAAGGGCAGTGCGATGTGACAGAGCCGGAGTTGATCGAGATCACCCCGGGCCACAGGGTGGCATGCCTTTTCGTTAAATAGAGCCAAAACCCGATATCAATGCACATCCCCGGATCGTTAGGTCCGGGGATGTTTTCATTCGGAGGGGCTAAACGGCAAGCTAGCCGATGCAAGATGCTCCTTCTGCTTATCCCGTTTGTTCGAGGCTCGAAACAGCCATCCGCACAGGGCTCCGATGGACTCTGGGATAGAACGATTTTATGCAGGATTCGTATATATTAGTACGTGGATAAATCTAATCGAAATGAGTGGTCAAATGAAAAATTTTAGCAAAAAGCGGGTGATTATCATCGTTGTGGCTGTGGCATCCATACTGGCAGGCGCATATCTTTTGAGCTCCTGCGGGGATAATGAAATTGCGTCGGCACCGCCTCAGACGGTACCCGTGTCAGGCAATATACAAGCGGGGACAACGCCCACCGGCATTAAGGAGATATACCTCGCCGGAGGATGTTTCTGGGGTGTAGAGGCTTACATGGGGCGCATAGACGGCGTGGTGGAATCCGTCTCCGGCTATGCGAACGGGAGCACCGAGAACCCATCATACGAGGATCTAATATACAGGAATTCAGGGCACGCGGAGGCGGTTATGGTCAGATACGACACAAGCCGCATCTCCCTTGACGAAGTGCTAATCTACTTCTTCAGGATTATCGACCCGGTAAGCCTCAACAAGCAGGGCAATGACGTGGGCGTCCAATACCGCTCCGGCATATATTACAAGGACGCGGCCGACCTTCCCGTAATTCAAAACAGGATGAGCCAGGTGCAGCGGGCTTACAGCGAGCCCCTGGCCGTTGAGGTAGAGCCGCTGACGAAGTTCTACAACGCTGAAGACTACCACCAGGATTATCTGGACAAGAACCCGAGCGGCTACTGCCATATAAACCTCTCGCTTGCGGGTGAACCGGTGTTAAGGGTCAGCGACTATCCGAAGCCAAGCGATGAGGAGATCAAGCGGATGCTGACCGATGAGCAATACAGAGTAACGCAGCTTGAGGCAACTGAGGCCTGCTACTTCAACATCTATGACCAGAACTACGAGCCCGGCATCTATGTGGATATCGTCACAGGCGAGCCCCTGTTCTCATCCAAGGACAAGTTCAAATCCGGCAGCGGCTGGCCCAGCTTCACGAAGCCAATCGTCGACTATGTGCTGACTTATGTCGTCGACAAGAGCCTGGGTTACACAAGGACGGAAGTAAGAAGCCGCAGCGGGGACTCCCATCTAGGTCACGTGTTCGATGACGGACCAGCCGAGTACGGCGGCCTGCGTTACTGCATAAATTCCGCAGCGCTGAGGTTCGTTCCGAAAGCCGAGATGCAGGCCCAAGGATATGGGGCAATCATTCATTGGTTAGAATAAAGTAATTGTTTCTTGTTGCCAGGTATATAGAGGCGACAAAAGCGCTGTCTTGGCCAGATGCCAAAGCAGCGCTTTTTTTAGAATATTGTTTGGAGCCTTTACTATATGGACATCTCGTTGACCAGCCCATATAAGTCCATGTTCACGTGCTTCTCCATAGCAAGCGCTTCAAGCAGCGGGTAATGCACGATTACGTCGTCTTTTATCCCCACCGCCGCATCGCGCACGCCCGAAATCAGAAGCTCGGCCGCCTTGGCTCCCAGCCTTGTGGCAAGCACCCTGTCCCTTACAGTAGGAGAGCCTCCCCTTTGAACGTGACCCAGGACGATCACCCTGAATTCCATGCCGGTCCTCTTCCTGATCTGGTCTGCGATGTAGTAGGCGCTGCCGTGCGTCGCAGCCATTGAATCAGCCGCTTTGTCGATGATGCCCTCGGCCACGACTATGATACTGTGCCCCTTGCCCCTTTTAACGCCGTCTTCAATCCTTGCGCAAGCCTTTTCGATGTCATAGGGTATCTCGGGTATAATAATCTCCTCAGCGCCGCCTGCGAGCCCCGTATGAAGCGCGATATCGCCGCATCGCATGCCCATGACTTCAATGACGAAGGTCCTGTCGTGGGAGGACGCCGTATCCCTTATCTTATTGATAGCATCTATCACTGTATTGCAGGCTGTATCGAAGCCTATCGTATAATCAGTGGACGCTATATCGTTGTCTATGGTGCCGGGCACGCCGATTACCGGAAAGCCCAATTTCACGAGCTCTGCAAGGCCCCTGTAGGTGCCGTCGCCGCCTATTCCCACCAAGCCCTCTATCTGGTAGCTTTTCATCATGAGCATGGCCTTGGTGCGCCCTTCGGGGGTCCTGAATTCTTCAGACCTTGCGGTCTTGATCATCGTGCCGCCCCTTTGAAGGATGTCTCCCACAGACCTCGACTTGAGTTCGATGAAGTCGCCGTTTATAAGGCCCTGGTAGCCTCTTTGCACACCAACGACTTCTGCGCCTAGGCCTATCGCCTTCCTCGTGACCGCCCTGACCGCCGCGTTCATGCCGGGGGCGTCGCCGCCGCTTGTCAGCACCGCAATCCTTCTCAATGCAATCCCTCCGCTCATCGCCGGTATTTCAATGATACTTCAAGCGGAGTTTGCTGTCGATAAACGGGAAGTCCACGATAGTGAGAAGCACCCTGATAATGAGAAGCGCCCCGGCTGTCGCCGAGGCACTTCCTATTTGACCTTATGTCGATTTTTGCTTACTTCGTGGTCCTGAGCTCGGGCTTTATTGTGCTGATTCCGAAGCCCACTGCATCCAGCCACTCCTTCGGGTAGCCGTTCTGTACCAGCTTGCCGTCGCCATAGCCGTAGGTGTATCCGTCTGTGTACCTGCCGGCCAGCGTGGATGCCAGTTTCCAGTAGGCGGCTACGACTTTGTTGGCCGCAGAGTTGGTGTACTGGGTTATGAACTCCTTCGCAAGCTCAGGGTCCTTGGCATAGAGGTCGGTTGCTGCCTTCTCTATGTAGGGTTGAAGCTTGAAGAACTCGTCCTCGAACGGGCCGCTGACGGCCTTGATGTCGTTTATCATTACGTTGTATTTCAGGTTGGCGTAGTTGGAGACGAAGTTGAACGCCCACCATGCCGATTCGCGGCTGAATACGTCGTAATTGGCGCCTCTCATGCCCTTCGCAAACGATTCGGGCAGGGACTTGGCACCGGCGTAGATCGGGATATAGCATGTTGTGCCGGGCTTGTCATAACCGAACCATACCAGGCCGCCGATTGCTGCCGGCATGTCGGCCCTCATCTGGAATACGACAGAGAAATTGGTTCTGAACATGGATATCGCGCGCTCCCAGCCTACGCTGTTCTTGGGGTTGGAGCTGGAAGGGGTAGGCCACCTGTCGGGGGTGCCGAATGCGCCTGCCTGGAGCCCAGTGGTGAGGTCGAACTCTGTGCCTTCATAGTGGTCGCGGCAGATGGCCATGAGCATCTGCGGTGTGACCGGCTTGTCGGGCTTGATTGCGAACGGGTACTGCTCAAGCCACGGATCTAGTTTCATGGAAGGCGCCAGGAGGCTGAATACCCTCCACTCGCGGCGCGCGTTGTAAGGTGAATAGGCCTTCTTGCCGTAGGTCTCGAACACTTTGAAGGGCTTGCCGGACTTAGGATCCCAGAGGCCCATCGACTCTGCGAGAGAGAAAATGTGCGCGGAGCAGAGGTAATTCGCTGTGTCGGCGGGGTTGACCTCGCCGATCCTGCTCCTGTTGGCCGATACGCCGACGTAGCCTTCGGGTATCCTTGCTGCTGCCCAGACTGCGCCGGGCTCGCCGGAGCCGTACTCCCACAGGGGGCCGGGTCCGAAGACTTCGAACTGCCATACTTCGTCCTTGTCGACTACCGTAAGGCATTCGCCGCCGATTCCGTAGCCGTACTTCTCAGCGAGAGAACCCATGATCATGACGGCCTCGCGTGCTGTCTTGGAGCGCTCAAGCGCAATCCTTTGCAGCTCGACGATGTCGAACCAGCCCTTGCTGTTCCTCATCCTTGATTCTCCGCCTATTGTGGTTTCGCCCATGCCCACTCCGTTCTCGTTCATGAAGGAGTAAGATGCGTTGATATACTGGTAGGTATGGGGAACCTGTGGCATCTCACCAGGTGAGAATATCGGGGTTGCAATCTGTGCGAACTGACCGTAGTCTGTGTTTCTAAGGACGGTCCTCATCGAACCTGCCGGCCAGTCCTTAGCCGGTACGACGTTTATTCTCATGTTATCGGTGCCCGAGTCATCTGTCCATGTGGTCATCACGTAGCCGCCGGCCGATGCGCCCTTGGATACGGGAATTGATGTGCATGCCATTGCGCCTATTGCGAAGGCGGCAATTAGCATTACTGCCATCATGCCTGAAAAGAAGCTCTTTTTCATGTATTCCCCTCCTCTTGTTTTCGCCGGAGGCTGACGCCCCCGACCATGAATATTATACACCCGAAAGAAAGGAGCCCCCCTTGCGGGAAGCTCCTTTCTGCTGCATATGCTCGTATATTTTTTAGTACTTTATTTTTTCTGCATAAGCTTTTCGGGCAGATCCGAACCGGCTATTTCACTCCAGCCCTGATCTCTTCCGTCATGTCCAGAACTTCCTGCTGCGAAGAGGCGTTAAGCACTTCCATCGCCAGCATACGCATCTCATGCACGCTAAATCGCGAAAGGGCCTTGGCCACTCGCATGGTGTTCCTTGGCGACATGCTGAGCTTCTTTACGCCCAGGCCTGCAAGTATGACGGCGCCTTCAGGGCTTCCGGCAAGCTCCCCGCAGACAGAAAGCTCCTTCCCCGCCACTTCGCATGCGAGTACGCAGGAGTTGATCAATCTGAAAATCGCAGGGTTGAACTGCTGGTAAAGCTCTGAAACTTCAGGATTGCCTCTGTCAGTGGCCATGGTGTACTGCACAAGGTCGTTCGTGCCGATGCTGAGGAAGTCGCACTCTTTTGCGAAGGCGTCGGCCATAATGCAGGCCGAGGGGACTTCCAGCATGATGCCCGAGCTGACCGAAAATCTATTAGCCTTGCCGTTTTCGGCTATCGCATCCGCAAGAAGGCCCTTTGCGCGCCTCAGCTCCTCAATGGTGCTCACCATCGGGAACATCACTTCAATGGCATGCCCCTCGCTTGCCTCTACAAGCGCTTTCAACTGCTCTTTGAACATGGCTTCATTCTTAAGCGAATGCCTTATGGACCTGAGACCGAGGTAAGGGTTATCCTCATGGGCGAACTCCACAAACGAAGGCTTTTTATCCCCGCCAATGTCCAAGGTCCTGAATCTGACCATTCCGAAATGTGCAGCCTCCATGATCTGCTTGTAAATGATGCTTTGCGCCTTGTAGCCAGGAAGCTGCTTTGCGCCCATGAAGATGAATTCGGTCCTCATAAGCCCGATATTGGTGTTTAACAGGTCAATTCTCGCCAGTTTCCTGAGCTCCTCAATGTTCCCGATGTTAAGGGCAAGGCCTATGTTGTACCCATCCTTGCTAACGAGATGTTTAGTAAATTGCGCCACATCTCCTGCGGGACGGGTGCTGCTCTGGCTTCCTGCCGGGATGTCAGGTCCGGTAAGGAAAAAGCCTTCAACCGCGTCAAGAAAGCAGGCATCTCCTTGGACCGCTGCTTGCATTAAACCTTTTATGCCGACTACGCACGGTATGCCCATAGCCTGCGCCAGAATCGATACATGGGAATTAACGGTCCCGCCCTCAAGAGCGATGCCGGATACGCTTTTCTCATCCAGGAAGACTGTCTCTGAAGGCGACAGATCGTATGCTGCAATTACCATGCCCTTGGAGCCGCTAGAAGAGGATATAGCGCCGTCTTTGGCCTCCTGCTTGTCTTCGCCCTCTCCCGAAAAGGCCTTGGCTATTAGCGCGCCGACATGGCGTATGTCGGCCCCCCTCGCCCTAATGTACTCATCTTCAATCGCGTCGAACATCTTCGCCAGGGATTCCGCGGCATCGATCGCAGCCTTCGCCCCCGGCTTGCCGCCGGAAAGCTCCATTGCGGCATCTTTCAGGCTCGGATCCTCCGCTATCATCATCTGGGCTTCGAAGATTGCCGCAGCCTCGGCGCCTACAGAATCAAGCGCTTTCTTTCGCGCCTGTTCAAGCACTCCCTTGGCTGCGTCTACAGCTTCATCCCAGCTCAAAGGCTGCGAGCTCGCAAAGTCCGCTGCCAGCCCCCTCGCGCCGGCCGCTTCCATCCTGCGAATTATCCCCCCAGCTATGCCCGGAGATGACGGGATGCCCGAAAGCTTCATGGCTATTGACCGGCCTTTCCTTCGATAAGAATGGACAGGCTGCCCATGGCGGCTTCTTCGTCCTCGCCGTCAGTTCGGATGATGATCAGATCCCCCTCGGATGCTGCAGACATCATCATGTCTATAGTGCTCTTGGCGTTTATGCTTCTGCCCTTATGGTTCAAGGAGACCTTGCATTTGAACTTCGATGCCGCCTTGACAAAAGCAGCCGCAGGCCTTGCGTGAAGGCCCTCCTTGCCGCCTACTACTACGGTTTTCTCCAGCAAAACGGGCCCTCCTTAAATTAGCTTGCGCATTCCCCAAGCCCCTTGGGCTACTTCTTTAAGCTCCGCTAAGCCGCTGCCAAGCGATGCCTGTACGGCCACTACGACGGCCCCTTCAACCAATGGGGCATCCAGTAGAACGATCTTGTCTCGGTCGTCCCCCAACTGCTCAAGCGCCGCCTGCACGCTCATTACAGCGCTTCCGAGGTCCATGAGGACTGCTCCCCCGCCACATGCGGCAAGCTTGCTCATGCCATTGAAAATCGCCTCGTAATCCGTGCCAAGCCCACCGTCTGCCGTTCCGCCGGCGGCGATTATCTCAACTTCCCCTCCGGTCATCGCAAGGGCCATTTCCCTTGCGCCTTCGGCGACTTTCCTGCTGTGGGACACTATCAGTATGCCGATCAAAAGCGATCACCGCCCAGAAGGCGCACTGCGGCGCCTATAAGAAGGTAGCTGGAAACGGCGCCCGGATCCAGGTGCCCTGCGCTGCGCTCTCCTAGAAAGCTCGCCCTGCCGCGCTTTGCAGTAAGCCCTCCCGTCGAGTTCATGCCGTCTTCAGCGATCATAAGCACCTTCTGCATCGCATCGAAGCTATCTGCCTTTAGATACTCCTCGCTGCCCATATACTGCGAGACCGGAAGCAGCGTGTCCACCATAGTCTTATCGCCCGCCACGGCAGAGCCTCTTTTCATGACGCCCTGGACTGCAGCGTCGACCGCCTTTGCCGCATCCTCGGCTCCGAGCTCGTACTTTCCCATGACAGCGTTGCCCGCATACATGAATGCCGTGCCGTACAATGGCCCGGACGCCCCGCCTACAGTGGAAAGCAAAGTCATCCCGGCCGTCTTGAGCACAGTGCCGCAGCATGCGCCCTCGAGGGTCACTAGCTTGGCCACGACGGCTGCGAACCCCCTGTCCATGTTTATCCCGTGGTCCGCGTCTCCGATCGCAGCGTCTAGCTCCGTAAGGTAATCTTTGTGCCCGGCGATGGTTTGGCGCATCGCCTCAAGCATCTTTATTAGGTCTTTGGAAGTAATCTGCATCCTATCCACCTGCCTAGAACTGCGTCCAGGCGGGCGTATCGCAGGGCTTGTCCAGAAGGCATAATATCTCATCATCCAGCCTCATCAGGCTTACGGAGGCGCCTGCCATCTCAAGCGATGTCATGAACTCCTTGACGTAAACCCTTGGGGCGCTAACTCCAATTGCTTTGAGGTAATCGCCAACCCTGGCGGCAAGAATATAGAGCTCCATAAGGGGCGTCGATCCGAGCCCGTTTATCAGGACCGCCACCGATTCGCCGTCTGTAAGCTTTAGGTCGTCGGCGCAGGAGCCTGCAAGATCCTGGGCTATCTGTTCTGCGCTCATCATGGAGACACGCTTTACGCCCGGCTCCCCGTGGATGCCAAGGCCTATTTCCATCTCGTCTTCAGCAAGGGTGAATGTAGGCCTTCCCACCGCGGGCACTATGCACGGAGCAAGCGCACAGCCCTTGCTCCTGGTGTTTGCAATTACTTTGCAGGCTACCGCGGCTACTTCCTCCAGGCTTCCTCCGAGCTCCGCTTTGGCCCCCGCCACCTTATGGACGAACACTGTTCCCGCTATGCCGCGCCTGCCTGTCGTATAAGTGCTGTTCATCACGGCCACATCGTCATTTACAATGACTTTGGCCACTTTGAGCCCTTCCATCTCTGCAATCTCTGCGGCCATCTCGAAGTTCATTACGTCTCCCGAGTAGTTCTTGATGATCAGTAGCGAGCCTTTTGAGCTGGCCACTGCCTTTAAAGCAGCCAACACCTGGTCCGGCGTGGGAGAGGTGAATACCTCGCCTGCCACTGCGGCATCCAGCATTCCGCGGCCTACGAAGCCCGCGTGCGCGGGCTCATGCCCGGATCCTCCGCCGCTTATAAGGGATACTTTGTTGTCGTTATGATTCTTCCTGACTATTACGTTGAAGCCCTCAAGCCTTGCTACCTTCCCTGAGTGAGAGAAGGCGATGCCGTTGAGCATTGTATCCACTATTCTTTCCGGGCTGTCGATTATCTTCTTCATGTCCGGTCCTCCGGTGAGGGCGGCAATCTACTTGCCTTCCTCCATAATGTCTATTATCAGCCTGTCCATCTCTTTCATGCCCTCTTTGTTGAGCATGGAAACATTATGGGCTGTCTGTTCCATTGTCACTCCGGCGATGCCCTCCACGTTGCTCGCGCCTTTGTAGTGCCAGGCCATGAGAGCTGAAAGGTAGGCCTCGGTAACGGCGGTCCCTACCCGAAGCGCGCAGGTGCCCTTCGCCCCGTCGCAAACTATGCCGGCCAAATTGGACATCATCGTCTGCATCGATAGCTTTATCTGGTCAATCGAGCCGTTGAGTAAATATGTCATTCCGGCTGCGGCTCCCGAACCTGCGCCTACAACGCAACCGCACATGGGTGTCACCCTGCCTATGACGCTTCTTACATAGCTTGTCGTCAGCATGCTGACCATCACGGCTTTCGCTATCTCTTCACGGCTCTTGCCGTAGTATTCCGCCAGCATGGCAACCGAAAGCATGGAGGTAATCCCCTGGTTTCCGCTCCCTGCTACCGTCATGACCGGCAAAGGGCAACCTGCCATCCTGGCATCTGAGCCCGCGCTGCAGGCAGCCCGGATTCTAAACAGAAGGTCCTCGTTGAGGTGGGTGTGCTCGAAGAAATCCTTGAAGACCGAACCAACGCCCAACCCCGACATCGGGCCTCCGGAAAGGCCGTATGCAGCGATCTTGCGGTTCATCTCCACGCCATCCATGATAGCGTCTATGTCCTCGGGCTCAAGGCAGTCTGCAAGCTCTAGAAGCTGTTCGAACTCCACTTCCAGGAATGGGTCAGCCTCAGCGGCCTTACCGGGCAAGGGCTGTTTCCTCTCCTGCATCTGTACTCCGTCCAGCTTCACCGATACGATATTGTTGTGCTCCCCTTCGATCCTGCACTCGGCTGTGTGGCCTGCTGCTTTTATCTTCACGAGTATGTAAACTCCGTGCACGTCCTCAAGGCAGTTGAGCTGCATCCTGCCCTCGGCAAGAATCTGCAGGGCCCTTTCGACGTCGTCGTCGTTTACATCCCTTAGTACTTGCATATCCAGCGACGAGTCGCCGGCAATTGCCCCCAACACTGCTGCAAGGCCGTTTCCGGTCCTGCCGTTTGCTCCCGGCACTCCGACTCCCATCCCGTTTTTGTAGATGCTGTCACTGATGTCGACCTCTATGCGGTCGATCGGCCGCCCTTCAAGCGCCTTATAGGCCCGCGCCGCGGCAAGCGCCACGGCGACGGGCTCGGTGCAGCCTAAAGAGGGCATCATTTCCCTCTTAAGATACTCCCTTACTGTTATCATCAAGCACTCCTACTTGTTCTTTATTACCTCTACGCAGCAAACCTTGCCGCCTTTGGCTATCGTGTCGCCCAGCTTGAACTCGAAGCCCGGGAACTCGTTGATGATGCCGCGGTCGCCGTCCATGGCGATGTCGCAGAGGGTCTCGATCTTCTTCTCGTCATTGGTCTGCTTGAGCCAGCCCGCCACTAGCGGGCAGAAGTTGAACTCTACGTAGAACCTGTCGTCGGACATCTCCTTGATGTCCATCTCGAATACCTTCTTCACGTTCTCGTTGGCGAACTCGCCTGCGAACTTCTTTAGATCGGATGTCGGCGTAAACTTGTTGTCGCCGTGGAAGCAGCCGCAGCGGAAAATTGCGTTGCGCCCGATCTTCTCCCAGTCTGCTCCCGCCTTCTCCGCCTCGTCAAGAAGGTAATAGAACCATGTCGCCCTGTGTTCGAAAGCGTTTCTAAGATCAAGTGTCTTCTCGTCCGCCTTGGTCTTGGCTACGTTGTTGATGCTCATTAATTTACCGCCTTTCGTTAATTGATGCCCAGGTATGCCTTGATTACTCTCTCGTCGCCGGCCAGCTCTTCAGCGGGCCCGCTCATGCTTATCACGCCGGTCTCCATAACATATGCCCTGTCAGCAATCTGGAGAGCCATGTTAGCATTCTGCTCAATGAGAAGTATCGTCTTCCCGTGGTCCCTAATCTTCAAAATCAGCTCGAATATCTGGTCGACGAGCATGGGAGCCAGCCCAAGGGAGGGCTCGTCGAGCATCATGAGCTTCGGGTTCATCATAAGCCCTCTGCCGATTGCAAGCATCTGCTGCTCGCCGCCCGAGAGCGTTCCGCCGTTCTGGCGGCGCCTTTCCTTAAGCCGGGGGAAGAGTTCGAAGACATGGTCCATGTTGTCCTTGACCCTGTCCTTGGATCCATCGGTGTTGCCGAAATCCCCCATCACAAGGTTCTCCTCGACCGTCAGGAAGGGGAATATATGGCGTCCTTCAGGCACGTGGCAGATGCCCTTCTTAACTATCAGGCTCGGCTCCAGCGCGCTTATGTCAGTATCGTCGAAGCTTACTTTGCCGGTCTTTCTTACGAGGTTCGAAATAGCCATCAGGGTGCTGCTTTTGCCGGCGCCGTTTGATCCGATGAGCGTCACTATCTCGCCGTCGTTAACTTGTATGTCAACGCCTTTGACCGCTTCGATCGCCCCGTATCTTACCTTGAGGGCCTCTACTTTAAGCATCCTTGACGGCCCCCTTCCTCGCCCTGAGATTGCCGCGTTTGCCCAGATACGCCTCTATTACAGCGGGATTCGACTGGATTTCGGCGGCCGTGCCCTCGGCGATCTTCTCGCCGTAGCTGATTACGGTTATCCTGTCGCAGATATTCATGATGAGCTTCATGTCGTGCTCGATGACTACTATAGTTAAGCCCTCGCCCTTTAGCTGCCTGATGAAATCCATAAGGCGTGCCGTCTCCATGGGGTTCATACCCGCAGCCGGCTCGTCCAAGAGGAGAAGCTTCGGCGCCGTCGCAAGGGCCCTTGCTATCTCGAGCCTGCGCTGGTCGCCGTAGGGGAGGCTCGTGGCAATGTCGTCCGCGTGGGCGTCAAGCCCTACCCTTTTCAGGATCTCGAGGCCCTTCTCGGTTGCGAACTTCTCATCCCTTCTGCATTTGGGGGTGCGAAGCAGCGCGTCTGCAAGCCCGGTTCCCGTATGGACGTGGAAGCCTATCTTCACATTCTCCAGGACGGTCATGTTCTTGAAGAGCTTGATGTTCTGGAACGTCCTGGCTATGCCAAGCCGGGTTATATGCTCCGGGGCTTTGTTTGTGATTTTATCGCCCAGATACAGGACTTCCCCGGCGGATGCGGGGTAAGTGCCGGTGAGGACGTTGAAGAAAGTGGTCTTGCCCGCGCCGTTGGGCCCGATTATCCCGTGGATCATGCCCTCTTCCACTTTGACATCCACATTGTTAACGGCTTTTAGCCCGCCGAAGAAGCGGCACAGGCCCTTTGCCTCAAGTATTACCTTTCCCTGATGCTCCATCACGCCGCCCCCTTCCTTACCCTGCCGACTTTTGTGACAGGAAGCTGGAAGTTTGCAAGCCTTAGCCCCCCGACTATGCCCTGGGGCCTTAGCAGTATCATCAGGACTATCGCAGCTCCGAATATGACGAGCCTGTATTCAACCAGGCTCCTGAAGACCTCGGGCAGCACGGTAAGCACTATAGCCCCTATCGCGGGGCCAAGCATCGTGCCCTGGCCGCCGACTAGGAGCATAGCGACCATAGAGAAGCTCTCGTCAAGCTTGAAGCTGTCGGCGCTGACGTAGGCGCTGAAGAAGGAGTAGAAGCAGCCGACCACGCCTGCCCAGAAGGCGCTAATCGCGAGGTTCATCAGCTTGTACTTGTAGGTTTCGACCCCCATGGAGCGGGCAGCACCTTCGTCCTCCCTGATGGCGATCCACGCCCTGCCGATCCTCGAGTTCATGAGCAGATAATTGCTGATATAAAGCACTATCACTATCCCGAATATTATCCAGTAGAACTGGGCGTTGCTTTTGAGTTTCATGCCGAAGAGCACCGGGAACGGTATTCCGGGTATTCCCATGGTCCCGCGGGTGAGCGACTCCCAGTTGAGCACCGTCATCCTGATTATCTCGGAGAAGCCGAGCGTCGTTATCGTGAAGAATATGCCCTTGAGCCTTAAAGTGGGCACGCCCAATATCATACTGACTGCCGCCGCCATAAGCCCCGATAGGGGAAGCAGAAGCCAGAAGCTGTAGTTGTACCTGGTAGAGAGTATGGCTGCGGTGTAGGCGCCGACGCAGTAGAAGCCCACATGGCTCAGGTTGAACTGGCCGATATAGCCGTTTACCAGGTTCAGGCTGCCGACAAGCGCCACATTTATCATCGACAGTATTGCGACTCTAAGTATGTAATTGGACCCGGCGAACTTCGGGAAGGCCCCGATAAGAATCAAGGCCGCAAGCAGAAGGCCGATGTAGATGAGCTTCGTCCTCTTCATGTCAGATGCTCACCCCTTTGCGTCCCAGGATGCCCGAAGGCCTGATGACTAGCACTATGATGATCACTATGAACGCTACGATATCCTTATAGCCAGATGAGAATATCGTAACGGCCATATTCTCTACTACTCCCAGCACAAGCCCGCCAAGAGCGGCCCCCGGTATGCTGGTGAGCCCTCCGAATACGACGGCTGCGAACGCCTTCATGGCCACGCTTGCGCCCAGTAGCGCGTACACGGAATTGTAGTATATGCCGATCAAGACTCCGGATACCCCTCCTAGCGCACAGCCTATGGCGTTACCTATGAGGACCGTCCGGTCCACGTTAACGCCAAGAAGCGCCGCGGCCGTCTTGTCCATCGACACGGCCCTCAGGGCTACCCCCGTCCTGGTCCTGTAGAGGATGAGCTGGAGAAGCACGCTCAGGCCGACGACAATCGCTATTATCATCACCTGGACGTAGCTTATCCTCAGATCCCCGATAATTATCACATTCGTTCCCAGCAGGTCCGGCATGAACTTCTGCTCTGTGCCGAATATTACCTGCATGAGGCTCTTTGCGAATATCGAAAGCCCGATGGTCGCAATGAGCGCGTTATTGGTCTTCGACCTTCTGAAAGGCCTGTAGCAGATGTACTCGACTGCCACTCCCATGACCGCCGAGGCCAGCATGCCCATAAGCAAAGCAAGTACCGGGTTGGGGGTTATGTAGGTGATCGCAAGGTAGGACGCAACCGCCCCCACCATGATGACTTCGCCGTTTACGAAGCTGACCAGCCCGACTACACCGATTATCATCGCGAGGCCTATTGCCATTAGGGAATAGATCGAGCCCTGGGCAAGGCCGTTTACAAGTTGCTGCAGGAAGAACATTGGCTCACCGCCTTCTTGCAATTAGGAATCCTGCGGGCGCAGGATCGCTGCTGCCCGCAGGATTTGGGCGAGATCGATGTTAGTTGTCCTTCTTGATTACCCACTCGCCCTTTTCGACGGCAAGTATCTTGTACGAACGGACGACGTCACCAACTGCTGTGAAGGTTATCTCTCCGGTGACGCCTTTGAAGCCCTTGGTCACTGCCAGGACATCCCTGATTGCCTTGCGATCGAGGCCACCCTTCTCGATTGCTGCGGCCAACAGGTATGCTGCGTCATATGCGCAGGCGGCGTGGAGGTTGGGGTATCTCTTGGCCCTTGCTTCGAAGTCCTTGATGTACTTCTGGACGACGGGGTTGGGATCGGTAAGTACGAAGAACGTGTTGGTTACCAGGCCTTCGACGGCGTCGCCGCCGAGCGCTATGAGCTGGCTTGAGAATACCGAGCTGGGAGCCGACAGCTTTACCTTCCAGCCCATCTTCTGGATCTGGCGGGCTATGGCTGAGGCCTCATTGTACATGGCTGCCAAGAATATTCCGTCAGGGTTCAGCTGGCGGATCTTGGTGAGCACTGCTGTGAAATCCTTCTCTGAGTCCATGAAGAACTGCTCGGTTACTACGTTGAGGTTGATCTTCTTCGCTGCTTCTACGAATGTGGAGTTGGTCACTTTGCCCCAGTCATTGTTTATGTAGAGGGTGGCTACCGTCTTAAGACCGAGATAGTCCTGCGCGATGTTCTTCGCGTTGAACGGGCCCTCGTCGGTCTGAGTGCCTACTATGCCGAACATGTACTCGCCTGACGGCGCGAACAGCGGGCTGGATGCTGTGGGTGATAGCTGTACCATGCCTGCGCGCTCATAGATCGGGGCTGCTGCCAGGCATGCTGTGCTGCTGAAGTCGCCGATTTCGGCTACTATGGTAGGATCGTCGACGAATTTCTGCGCTATGAGGGCGGCCTCTTTCGGGTCGCTCTTTGAGTCCATGACTACTACTTCGACTTTCATGCCGCGGATGCCGCCCTTGGCGTTGATCTCATCCACTGCCATCCTTACGGAGACTTCGAAGTTCTGGCCGTACTCGGCATAGTTGCCGGTTATCGGCGCAGAAAGTCCGATTCTTATGACTGTGGCCGCATTGCCTATCGCCGCGAGGCTTGCTACTAAGGCGATTACAACAAGGGTTAGAATTGTTCTCTTCATATTATTGCCTCCTACTTTTTCGATTTGCCTATATTCCACATGGGTCCCCCATGGAAATACCTGTGTTAGATTATGTCCCTTATGCTCTTAAGAAGCATGTAAGCCGATGTGGCGCCCGGATCCTGATGGTCCAGGCCGCGCTCGCCTGCATGGAAGCCTCTGCCCTTCATGCCGACCATCTTCGCCGTCGCTTCCATGCCAACCTTGGCGGCATCAACTGCGGCATCGAAGCACGATCTCATGTCGAGCCCCGCATCTGCGGCTTTCCTGAAAGCAAGGGCTGCCGGTTCTATTGCGTCAACCATCGTCTTCTGGCCGACGCTCGCCCCACCCTTCTCCTTTATGACGTCGAGCGCGGCAGTTAGTGCCTCGGAGACTTCCATGGGCCCGGCCCCGCCGTTCTTGATGAGGGCATCGCCCGCGGCCCTAATGCCTAAGGCCGTAGAATATGGGGCCTGATCCGCATCCGGCGCCTGCCAGCGCTGTCCCCGCCTTCTTTATGATCATCGCGGGCTCAAGCTCCTAAAGCCCTTCCAGCTTATCTGCGATTATGCCGAAGCCCCTTTTCAGGTTCATCCCGTGCTCGGCGTCGCCTATTGTGGAATCCAGCTCGTTGAGCAGGGATTTGTTTTTATCTACGGCGTCTATCATAGCCGCGAACGCCTTTAGAACATCAGCTCTTTCGATCGACATGCCCCGGACCTCCTAAGATTTCGATATCTATGCCTGCACCAAACCTGCGGCTTTGCAGGGGGCGTCGAGCAGCGGCAGCAGCTCAGAATCAAGCTTAAGCAGCGTTATGGAGAAGCCGCCCATCTCAAGCGATGTCATGTACTCGCCCACATAGCTGCGCACAATCTTAATTCCCCTGGCTGCCAGGTATTTCTCTGCCTCGTTGAAGATTATGTACAGCTCCATGAGAGGCGTTGCGCCCATACCGTTGACCATGACCGCGACTTCGTCCCCGGACTTGTATGGAAGGTCAGCCACTATGCGATCGAGCAGCTCCGATGTAATGGAAGCAGCCGTTGCCAGCTTCTCGCGCCTTACGCCGGGCTCGCCGTGTATGCCGATTCCGATTTCCATCTCGCCCTCACCCAGCTCGAAGTTGGTCTTGTCGCGTCCGGGCACCAGGCAGGGGCTTGTAGCCATGCCCATGGTCCTCATGTTCTCGGTGACTTTTACGGCTGTGCGGTACACATCGTCGAGCTTAGCGCCAGATGCCGCCTTAGCTCCGGCTATCTTATGCACGAACACGGTACCGGCGACGCCGCGCCTTCCCGTCGTTCCCTCCCGCTTGTCCACAGCCACGTCGTCTTTTACCAGCACTTTCTTGACTTTTATGCCGCGGTCGGATGCCTCCTCCTCGAGCATGTCGAAGAGAAGTATGTCGCCGGTATAATTCTTGATTATGAAGAGCGCGCCTTCGCCGCCGTTGATGCGCTCAAGCGCGGCGATGCCGTCATCTAGAGGAGGTGAGCAGAACACCGCGCCGGCGAGCGCCGCATCAAGCAATCCCTTGCCGACGAAGCCTCCGTGGGCAGGCTCATGTCCGCTTCCGCCGCCTGTGAGCAGCGCCACTTTGCCCTTAACGGGCGCGTCGCACCTTACTACTGCCTGGGTTCCGGGGAGCACATCGACTATCCCCGGGTGCGCTTTCATCATTCCCTGCAGCATCTCGGGTACTGCCATTTCGGGCTTGTTGATTATCTTCTTCATTGCCACACCTCCGAAAATATTACCGCCTGGCCTTCTTGCCTTCCTCGGAAAAAGCCGTATGCCCGGCGGTGTCGTTGACATCGGGCACTCCCATCCAAAGGCCGACCGCCTTCTCGGTGGACAGGTTCAGCAGCCTGTGGGGCTGAGATGCCTTGTAGAATATGGAATCTCCCTTCGCCGCACGTAACGGATTCGCCGCCTTCCACTTCCACCGTTATTGCGCCCTCCAGGACATAGCCATATTCGACTCCCTTATGGACGGAAAAGTCGATATAGGGCGCACCGGGATCTATGGTCACAAGGACGGGCTCAATGGGCACGCCTGTTCTAGGCAGGAGGAATCTCCTTGCCCTGGCTTCGTCTATTTTCACTTCGAATTGCTTGTCCTTTTTGAGCAGCACCACTTTCGGGTTACCGGTCTCCTCCTCGAAGAGCGATGCCATATGGATTGAGAAAAATGAGCAGATCTTGTCGAGCACAGTCATGGAGGGCGTCGCCTTGCCGTTCTCCACAAGGCTCAGCAGGGAGACGGAGACTCCGATCTCTTTTGCTAGCTCAGAGAGGCTCAAGTCGTATTTCGTGCGCTCCTTGCGGATGCGCTCGCCTATGTAACCGTACTTGTCGAGCATGGCATCCTCCTTCGTCGAAAGAACAGAGGCGGATATAACTCTAATGACATAATATTTGAATCTCATTCAACTTACAATAGCAAATATCACAGATAGACATTTATCCATAATCGCACTAAGCGGCGCATATGATTTCCAGTATAAGGCTATGCAAAGTCGCATAGCGATAATCAGTCTGCCATTATGTTTTTAATGACATTAAAATTTTCCGTTTTTTGGCACGAGCGGAAGTCCCTCATAATTGGGCTTTACGCGAGCAGGAATCATCAGAGAGGGCTTATCGTGGGGGCGCGGGTCAAAGAAAAAGAAAGGTCCGGCGGTTGTTATGCCGCCGGACCCGATCGTTTCTAATCCCTTTGCATTATTGCTTGTCTGCGCCAGACGCCCCCTGGCTTCTGAGAAGCTTTAGCATTCCGTTTGTTGCGTCCATCTTACCGTCCGGCAAAACCCAGAACGCCTCTACATTATCGAAGCTTTCCGCTAGCGCCCTGCTCTCTTCTAGAGGAAGCATGAAAAGCGCAGTCGACATGAAGTCGGCCAGTCCTGCGTCGTCGGTTAGCACAGTGACTGCCCGGAAATACTGGGCGGGCATCAATGTGGCAGGGTCGATTAGATGGTGCAGCACCTTGCCGTCCACTTCGTAGTAGCGCTGGTAGTCCCCGCTGCTGGCAACTGCGGCGTCATTTACGAATATTACGTCCAGAAGGTCCTCGTCATCAGAGAAGATGAATGCGTCAGGGTCTTGGACGCCTACTCCCCACCTCTGTCTGATGCCGTCCATGGGCTTGCCAACCGACTTGACGTTTCCGCCCGAGTTGAGCATGCCGGAGCTCATTCCCATGGCAACCAGCTCGTCTGCGACAAGCTCGGTTGCGTAACCCTTGGCTACTGCCCCCACGTCCAGGCTCATCAGCGGATCGCTGAGATAGACGGTGCCGTTGGACTCATCAACGATTACATTGTTTATGTCGGTATGTAAGGAGGCCGCGACAAGCTCCTGCATGTCTGGCAATTTGGCGTTGTCGGGGTCATTGATGCCGTCATCGCGGTATCGGTGCCAGATGCTAAGGACCGAGCCCATGGCGATGTTCGTCTTCCCGCCGGTGCGGCTGTAGTAGTCCTTTGCGAACAGGATCATATCGATTATCTGCTTGTCTACGGCTACGGGGGATATGCCTGCATTCTCATTAATTGTGACTATGTTGTTTATGCCTTCGTAGGAATTATAGAAGTCATATAGCTTGTGTAGCTCGTGCAGACGGTCGTAAGCGTAATCGAAGTACTTTATGAACTCCGCCTCGTCTTTCGTATATGCCACAAGCGTGATAACCGTATCGAACACATCGAGCATGCTCTCCGTGTACTTCTCATACCTTGTGCGCGTCAGGTAATAGCCCGCAATACCTGCACCAATAAGTGCGATTGCCGCGATCAGCGCTATTATCGAGTTCTTCTTTTTCGACATCATCATCACCTTTAGCAATATTAAGCGTTGGAAGCCTTCTTAGCAACAGCTCATGCAAAGGGCCCCCTTTTCAGGAGGCCCTGTACTGCCTTATTGTCCGGGCTTGGTTACTTGGCGTTTACGAACGCTTCGGCAACGGCCGCGATGTAATCCTGTACTGTGATGGTGACGAGAGAAGTCAGCTCCGGGACGTCCGGAACGTTGGTGTGGGAGGCGTCGCGGGTCTTGACCTTGAGGGCCTGGATCTCAGCGACGGTCTTGCCCGCCATCCAAGCTTCGAAGTTCTCCATCTGCTGATACCACTCGAGCTTCAGGGTGGAGACCTTTGCCATGCCGTAGCCTTCCTTGACTTCCTTCTTGGTCTTGTAGACGGCGGTCTTGTCCGAGGTTACTTTGCCGGCCTTGTCGAAGTTGACCTTGGTCTGGCCGTTGTCGATAACGGTCTCGACTACTTTGCCTGCTGCGTCGAACAGGGTCGCTGTCATTACGCAGTCAACCTGGGCGACGGGGGCTACTGTATCGGTTGCGCTCTTGGAGCTCTTAATTGATACGTTCTGGCCCAGGCCGAGCTTGACTCCGCCCGCTTTTACTGCGACTGCGTTGAGCCATGCATCCTCTACGGCTGCAATATAATCCTGTACAGTTATCGTGACGAGGGAGGTGAGCTCCGGGATGTCGGGAACGTTGGTGTGGGAAGCATCACGCGTCTTGACCTTGAGGGCCTTGATCTCGTTGATGTTCTTGCCGACCATCCACTTCTCGAAGTTGGCCATCTGCTGATACCACTCGAGCTTTATCGTGGATACCTTGCCCATGCCGTAACCCTCTTTGATCTCTACTTTGGTCTGGGGGGCGACTGTTACGTCGGAAGAAACCTTCATTGCCTTGTCGAAGTTGACCTTCGTCTGGGCGTTGTCGATGCTCACTTTTACTATCTTGCCATTGATGTCGAAAGCTACTGCGGCCATTACCGTATCAACCTGGCCAACCGCAGTTGCCGTCTCCGTGGCGTCCTTGGAGCTCTTGATGCTGATGACGTGTCCGAGGCCGAGAAGGGCTATCGGAGCGTCGGCTGCCGTAACTGCTACGGCTGAGACGAGCATGATCGCCAGTACAACCAACATTACTCTTTTCATTGTCTTTCCTCCCAATAAATAGGTTTTAGGTCATTTACGTAGTTCATTTTATCACATACATTTATACTCATAAATAATCTAGCACGCATTACATTGTATCAGTTTTAGTACTTAAATATTTACTTCACAATGTTATCTGTTCAGTTCGGTTCGTCCCTCATTTCACTACTAAGACGCATCGCAGCACAACTTATGTTCCATGCCCATTTTCGGCTTGAGCCATGCGCATGCAACTATATTCACATTGTCCCATTAATCACAGCATGAAATAAAAAAGCCAGCGCCTTTGGGGCGCTGGCTAGAGTCAAGCTAATACAGTTATTTGGATACTACAATCTCGACGCGGTTGTTGTATGCATCCAGAAGGGCCGCAAGGATGTTGCCATGAGCATCGTTAAGGCTCATCGTGGCGGTCGCAACTACGTCTGCCAGAAGGGCCTTCTCGCTGTCGTTCAACAAATTGAACTTGGCGAGGTCACTGCGTTTGTAGTATTGGCCTTTATCGGGCGGCCATTGCGGTCGGAGCAGTACTTGACGAAGAACCTGATGATGTCTTCAACGGTCTTCCCTCTGAAGAAATCCTGGTAGGCATTCATCTGCTTGTACCACTCGTTGGCGGCGTTCATGCCGTAGGAGTCGCCGCGCTGGCGCTTCGAGAGCCAGCCGTTGACTTCGGCGGTGATCTTCTCGACGCTGTTGTCGGTCTTGCCGGTGACCTTCTCGGCTTCATGGTCAGTGTAGTTATAGCCGGGTGTGCCGGGCCAGCCGGAGAAATGAGGCATGCTCGCACCGTCGTAGTTCGGGGTGCTGATCTCGTACATGTCGACGAAAGCGTCGATGATGCGGCCAGCATTGTCGAACAATACGCTAGCGAAAACGATGTTGAAGCTGTATACGGGCACCTTCTCCGAGTCGGAGCCGGGGCCGAGCCTGAATGTGACCGTCTTGCCGAGTCCCTTATATACGGACTTGGCGCCCTCGGGGAGTGCTGACTTGACAACTTCCTTAGGCTTCTCTGAAGCAACCGCGATTCCCGCGCCGGCCTTGTTCAGAGCAGCGGTGGTAGCAGCCAAAATACCCTTTGACGAATAGGTCGCTCCGGAGACTGCGTCTACGCCGGTGACTCCGTTGGCCTTGACGATCTTGGCCGACAGCTCTTCGAAAGCGGGCCCGAAAATTCCGTCAGTGTCATGGGTCTCAAGCACCTTAAGTGCCTTTACGGCTCCGTTTTCAACGGTTACGGCCAGCTTTATCTTGCCGAGATATCCGTCAGCTTCGCCCTCGAACACGCCATTGGTGTAGGCGAGTACGGCTGCGCCGGAGACCGCGAGGATTAGCACCGCGATCAGAAGCATAGATAACTTGCGCATTTTTTCTCCTCCTTATATTGGATTATTGGTCGCATTTATTGTGAATTGTATCACTTTAACTGCTACTATTCAATTACCTCTATGCATTCTAAGCCCCAGTCAAAGCCTACTTCACTGATGGCAGGATTTTACTATATTATGAGTATATAAGCCCTTTTGTTAGGAATGCGGAAAAGGTTTTAATTACGTTCCGACGAATTGAAGTATCATAAATTATTTGTAAAGCCAACTGAATGATTGCAGGTGAGAGTAATGGTCAGAAAGATTCTCAGGCTGGGCGAGCCGGCGCTGTATGATGCAAGCCGCGCGGTGACAGTGTCCGAAATGGGCGAAGCGGCAGCGATAGCAGAAGACCTGAAAGATACTATGATGCAATTCAGGAGGACCTATGGCTTTGGCAGGGCCATTGCCGCGCCTCAAATCGGACATTTCCGCCGCATCATTTACATGGATGCGGGTTCGCCCATCGCCCTGGTTAATCCCGTGCTTTCATTCCCCGATGATCAGATGATGGAAGTCATGGACGATTGCATGTGCTTCCCGGGGCTTTTCGTAAAGGTCCTTAGGCATCGCAGGTGCCATGTGGATTACCTGGACCTCTCGTTCAAACCGGCAAGCATGAGCCTGGAAGGTGATCTTTCGGAGCTCATCCAGCACGAGTACGACCACCTGGACGGAGTATTGGCCACAATGAGGGCGATCGACGACAAGTCGTTCTCCTTTTATAAAGTGTTGCCCGTTTCGAAGGAGGATGCATTATGAAGAGGACCATAGGCATATTAGGAGGCATAAGTCCTGCATCTACGCTTGAGTATTACAGATCCATCATCTCGATGTATTATGAGAGGGCTCACGATTACTATTATCCTGAAATCGTTATAAAGAGCCTGGATTTCGGCCGTTACACCGACCTTGAGGACGAAGGCAGGTTCGATGAGTACGCATCCTACATCTCTGAAACCATAGAAGCACTTGCGGCGGCGGGTGCCGAGTTTGCGATAATGGCAGCGAATTCGGCCCACTCCGCCTACGATAGGGTTCACGCGAGGTCCCCAATCCCCATGATAAGCATAGTTGATGCAGCGGCGCGGCAAGCCGCAAGGCTTGGCCTTGGCAAGGTGCTACTGACCGGCATCAAATATACGATGGGCGGGGACTTCTATCAAAACGGCTTCGCAAAAGCAGGAATAAAGGTAATAGTCCCTTCCCAGGATCACCAGAACGAGATTAATAGGATCATCTTCGAGGAGCTTGCTCTAGAGAAGTTCGAAGCCGCAAGCCGCAAATGGTTTCTGGATATGACTGATGAATATGATGTGGACGGCGTGATACTCGGCTGTACAGAGCTGCCTCTCCTCGTCGGTACCCCGCCCGCAGGCAGGCCATTTCTGGACACATTGCACCTGCATGTAGCAGAGGCGCTAGAATACTGCCTCAGCTGATATAATCTTTGTTAGGGTCAAGCGTGGCCCAAAGACGAAGGATGATGCATTTGAACTCCAGCCTCTTTAAAAGCTATTTGAAACTGGCAGCTTTAATACTCCTGATGGCGGCGGCATTGGTAAAAGTCGACGTCATCCTAACATTCCTGGGCAAGGCGATGGGTGTGCTGAGCCCTCTTTTCATTGGTATTGCCCTGGCATTTATAATCAATGGACCGTATGAGTGGATAAAAAAGCAGCTGATGAGGGTTATCAAATCAGATCGCGCGGAGAAGTTAGTAAGGATAGCATCGGTGCTTCTCGCTCATCTGGTATTCCTTTTGGCGCTCACAGGCATGTTCTACTACATAATTCCGCAATTCATAGACAGCGTGCGGCAGTTCTCCTCTAACTATCCTACATACCGCGAGCAGATCGATTCCTTCCTGAATATGATAAACAGCTATCTTAAGCTGGGTACCCTGGACCTTTCCAGCTTCGATAACTTCATAAAGCAACTTCCTGAAAAGCTGAGCACCATACTAACCGGTTTCCTGCCGCAGGTATTCACCATCACAACCAGCGTTATAGGCACGGTCGTGGACATAGTCCTCGGGTTTGTGCTGTCCATCTACATCCTTGCTGACAAGCGCAATATCGAAAGGATGCTGATAAGGGCGAACAGAGCATATCTGTCCAAGTCCTCAGCGCGCATCGAGGATGTCGCGGCCATAACCACCGCCACGTTCAAGAAGTTCATATACGGCCAGCTCACCGAGGCTCTTATCCTGGGTGTGCTCTGTTTCATCGGCATGATGATATTCGGCTTCCCTTATGCGCTTCCCATAAGCATCATGATAGGTGTAAGCAACCTTGTGCCCATTGCCGGCCCCATAATCGGCACGATACCGAGCGCACTCATACTGCTTCTCATCGATCCGGTCAAAGCGCTGTGGTTCATACTCTTCATCGTTATACTGCAGCAGATAGAGGGCAATATCATCTACCCCAGGGTAGTAGGGCAATCTATAGGGCTGCCGCCTCTGTGGCTGCTTCTTGTCATAATTGTAGGAGGCGGGCTCTTCGGCGTGCTGGGTATGGTGCTGGGCGTTCCCATTGTGACTGTCGCCTACCAGCTTCTTGTGCGCGACCTGGACAAGAAGCTAGAAGTAAAGGCGGTTTAGCGCATATAGGGGTCATCGTGATTAAGCTTCCAAGAGCATCCCCTGCTTAGGCTGAGGGATGCTTTTGTTATTCTGTGGACAAAATTACGTTCGCCTTGTTCGCTCATTTCCCGGCGCACTTGCAAGAGCTATCTGTTTCAGCCAATTGATTTCCCGGGCAATGCTTTGGGGCTAACAAAACCGTGTCCCAGACCCTATAATGTTTATAAAGATTCCGAGGAAAGTAAGTGATTTGGAGTGGAGTTGGAAGGCAAAGTAGTAGTAGCCCAGGGCGGGGGCCCCACCGCAGTAATCAACCAGTCCCTGGTAGGCGTCGTCCTTGAATCCAGGAAGTTCAAGCAGATAACCAAGGTATACGGGGCGATCAACGGAGTAGAGGGGATTATCAACGAGGACTTCCTCGACTTGACCCAGGAGACGACGAACAACCTGGAAAGGGTAGCCACGACCCCTTCATCTGCGCTGTTCTCAACGAGGGACAAGCCGGATGAGGCTTACTGCAAGGAAATAATGAAGGTCTTTCGCGCACATGACGTAAGATACTTCTTCTATATCGGAGGCAATGATTTTGCCGACACGGTCCGCATCGTGAACGAGCAGGCTGACATGTTCGACTACGAGTTCAGGGCCATCCATATACCCAAGACCATAGATAACGACCTGGTATTCAACGACCATACACCCGGCTTCCCTTCAGCTGCCAAGTATGTCGCCCAGGCCTTCATCGGGATAAACCTGGATAACAAGTCGCTTCCCGGCGTTCATATCGGAGTTGTGATGGGCCGCCACGCAGGCTTCCTTACAGCGTCTTCATCCATCGCCCAGAAGTACCCCGAGGACGGGCCGCACCTAATTTACCTGCCGGAGCGGGCATTCGATATGGACAAGTTCCTGCTAGACGTTAAGAACATCTACGACAGGAACGGAAGGTGCGTAATCGCAGTCTCCGAAGGCATCCAGGATGAAAACGGCGTACCTATTGTGAGCAAGCTCGGCAAAAGGGAGAAGGACGCCCACGGCAACATGCAGCTTTCGGGCACAGGCGCTTTGGGAGACCTGCTTAGCAATTATATAAAAGAGAAGCTGAGCATTTCTCGCGTACGTTCGGATACCCTGGGTTACGTGCAGCGCTCCTTCATGGGATGCGTCTCTGACGTAGACCAGAGGGAGGCAAGGGAGGTCGGCGAGAAGTCGGCGCAGTTTGCCATATGGCACAATATCGATGGCTCGATAACCATAC
Source organism: uncultured Bacillota bacterium (assembly GCA_963823655.1). GTDB lineage: Bacteria > Bacillota > DTU025 > DTU025 > MWDF01 > MWDF01. The sequence goes on along the minus strand of CAWGMK010000010.1, from coordinate 318,514 downwards.
AGAGGACTGGCTTCTACTCCGTAGACTACAAGCTTAGGCCGCTTAAGGATATAGCAGGAAAGACAAGGCTGATGCCTGATGATTTTATAAATTCCGCAGGCAACAACGTCACCGACGCATTCAAGTACTATCTGCTGCCGCTTCTAGGATCTAACATGCCGGCGGCAAGCACGCTCAGAGCGCCTAGAGTGGAGAAGATACTGCACACAAAATAGGCGAACGCTGAAGTATATGGAAATTCGAAGGACGCACATGGCCGACAAGCCAGTGCGCCTTCTTATTTTTGCCGCATTGTACAGGGTTTATTTCTAGCGATAACTCGGAGAGAGCGTTATTTCGTTATAGATATTGAGTTCGAATCCAAATTCCGTGGAGATACATCTCGGTTCTTGATCGAAGGAGGATTGTTAATGCAGGGCGCCGATAAGATTAGAGTTGGAGTAGGTTTCGCGACCGGCAGAAAGAGCTTCCTGAAGGTTTTGCGAACATATATTCACAGCTGGAAAGAATCAGGCCTGGTTGACGACAAGAACGTGAGCTTGAACCTATTCGTAGCGTACGATCTCCATTACCAGAACACCCAGGTCTCGGATTACACGGCTATACACCCGGAATTGGCCCATCAGATCGACAGCAGGCATTTCATTGGGGGCCCTTCGCAGCAGAAGGAGATCGAGGATCTTATAAGGCATGATGTCATAAGCGAAGACGAGGCGGTGGGCATATTCGGCAGAGGCTATGCGGCAAAGCGGAATTCCGTGCTGTATAGCGCGATAAAGGCGAAGATGGACTACTTGATCTTCATCGACGACGACGAGTATCCGCTCGCTGTTACGAACACCAGGAATACCGCAGTCTGGGGCGGCCAACACGTCCTGGCGACCCATCTGAAGTATATTAAGGACGCGGATATCACCCACGGGCATCATTGCGGCTACATTTCCCCAATCCCATATATCGACTTCGACGAAACTATGACGGAGGCTGTTTTCCGCTCATTCATAGAAGCCATCAGCAATGACATCATAAGCTGGGACAAGCTGAAGAAGATAATGAAAGACGGCGGCGTAAGCTATGCCGAAACTTCCGTCCTCATAAGCGATACCGCTGCAGAAGTAAAGGAAGTGAACCGAGCAAAGTTCATCTCCGGTGCGAACCTGTGCATCAACCTGACAAAACCTTCGAGGATATTCCCCTTCTACAATCCGCCCATGGCCAGAGGTGAAGATACGTTCCTAAGCACATGCCTTGGCGAAAGGCGCGTGCTCCGCGTGCCCGCCTATACATTCCATGACGGGTTCTCTACCTACAACCACCTGCTGGAAGGTGTACTTCCCATCCATTTGAGATTCGTAAAAGCAGAGGATGAGAAAATCATCGACCGCTTCTATAGAGCCTGCATAGGCTGGGTGCGCTACAAGCCCTTGCTCCTTTTTATTACGCAACCGGAGCACTACGAGGAGAAGATCGGTGAGATGAGGTCCAAGCTGAATGAAACGCTTCCTAAAGTGAGCAAGTTCTTCGGACATCCCGGATTTAACGGGATAATCAATGAACTTGAGAGATACCACCGGAATGTGAAAAAGCATTACGAGCAGTTTCTCAAAACTCAGTTGGTCTGGGCCAGGTTGATGGAGAATCTGGAAGCCAGAGGCTAGTTCATTTGCCATGGATCATTCGAGGTGAATCTAAAGGCGGCCTTTTATAGGCCGCCTTCGTTGTTCATTGAGTCTTACTTAGGGCCCCGGTCAACAAATTCTTTACTTATACTCTTTCAGTATCTTGCCGAGCTTTGTTATCCCGTCGACTATCTTCTCCTTCGACATGCACGAATAATTGACGCGGCAATGGTTCTTCTCCTCATTGACCGGATAGAAAGTCGCGCCGGGCACGTAGGCAACCTTAATTTCTGGCAGGGTCCTCTCCTTCATGAGCCACGTAGCATCCAGATCCTTAATGAAGGTAAGCCATGTGAAAAGGCCACCCTGCGGATTCGTGTAGGAGACGTTGGCCGGGAATGCCTCCCTGATCGTATCCAGCATAAGGTCCTTTTTCAACTTATATGCCTTGCGGATCATCTTCGATGTGCTCGTCCATGTCGTACATCTCCATGAAGCTGTTCGCCGCGTACATGTTCAATGTTGAGTTCTGGGTGTCTGCGGCCATCTTAAGAAGGCAGAGCTTTTCCGCCAGCTCGGCTTCGGCAATTAGCCATCCCAGGCGCATGCCCGGGCAAAGTATCTTTGAGAAGCTACAAACCTGGATTACCCGGCCTTCCGTATCAAAGCTCTTTATTGATGGGATTGTTTCCCCTTCAAAGCGTATTTCGCGGTAAGGGCTGTCCTCAAGGACCATCACATCGTACTCATTGGCCAGCTCGACGATGCGCTTCCTGCGCGCAAGGCTCATGCTGATGCCGGTGGGATTCTGGAAGTCGGGTATCGTATATATGAACTTGGTTTTGGGATTGTCTTTAAGCGCCTGCTCCAGCTCATCTGTTTTCAAGCCCTCGTCATCCATTGAAACCGCGACATACTTCGGCTCATATGGGTTGAAGGCGATAAGCGCACCAATAAATGTCGGGTTCTCGGTAATTATGACGTCCCCTCTGTCGATGAACATCTTTGCGACTACATCCAGTCCCTGCTGGGCGCCCTGGATTATGAAGATGTTCTCCATCTTACATGGGACGCCGGCTCTTATCGAGCGGGCAGCGAGCTTCTGCCTTAGGGATGGAAGCCCTTCAGATGTCGTATACTGCAGCGCCTGCCGCCCATTGTTGAGAAGCACTGAATCAAAGACTTTGCGCAGCTTTTCGATCGGGAAGATGTCAGGATCGGGATAGCCGCCGCCGAAGGAGATGATTTCAGGATCGGCTCCAAGTTTCAGCAATTCGCGAATCGCTGACGGCTTGACGTATTTGATCCTTTCGGCATACTTGTAGGTCATCGAACATTACCTCCAAATGGATTCTTACCGCTACTCTTATATTATGCGGCATTGCAGCCTATATGGCTATTAACTTACATACAACTATCGTCTGTTTTCCAGTACAAGCCCTAGTGCATTGCAGTTTGAGGCGCTCTCTGCTTGGAACAAAGGGATTCTCGCCCGGATATCCAATATTACTATAGTTATTGCTAAAAAGGCCCTGTCGAACACACGCCTTCTAAAGGGTGATAAAAGAGGGCTTGTATGGGCTATTACTCGGGAAGAGGAAGTCGGTGGGAAAAATGACGGCAATCCATACAATCGGTTTGACTAAGAAGTTCAAAGGCCGGACGGCCGTTGATGCACTCGACCTGAATATCGAAAAGGGCGAGCTTTTCGCTTTGCTTGGGCTAAACGGCGCCGGCAAGACGACCGCCATAAAGATGCTGTGTTGCCTGTTAGCGCCCACAAGCGGGGATGCGGTGCTGCTTGGTGACAGTATTGTGGATAATCCTAATGCAGTGAAACAGAAGGTTAACGTCTCCCCTCAGGAGACCGCTATAGCTCCCAATCTGTCGGTCAGGGAGAACCTGGAGTTCATCGCGAGGATCTATGGAAGCACAAAGAGTGAGGCCCTGCTGAAGGCCGATGAAATGCTTCGGTCATTCGGGCTGCTGGAAAGATCCAAGGACAAGGCTAAAACCCTGTCCGGAGGGCTTCAAAGGCGCCTTAGCATTGCAATGGCCCTTATATCGGACCCTGAAATAATCTTCCTCGATGAACCGACCCTTGGCCTGGATGTGATTGCAAGGCGCGAGCTGTGGAAGGTGATGACCGGCCTGAAGGGCAGGATAACCATGGTGCTGACCACACACTACCTTGAGGAGGCGGAAGCCTTATCCGACCGGATAGGAATACTGCATGATGGAAAGCTAAAAGCCCTTGGAACGGCGCAGCAGCTGAAACTGCAGACCGGCAAGACGACTTTTGAGGATGCGTTCATAGCGCTAACGGGAATGGAGGGGCAATCATGAGATTTCCTGCTTTTGCGTCACGAAACAGCAAGGAATTGCTAAGAGACCCCCTAAGCTTGGTCTTTTGTATTGCATTCCCGCTTTTCTTGCTCGTCCTGGTCGAGATCCTCAACAGGAGCCTGCCTGCATTCAAGCTGTTCGAGATCCAGAATTTCGCTCCGGGTACCGCAGTATTCGGCTTCTCGTTCCTCACCTTATTCCTAGGAATGCTAATAAGCAAGGACAGGAGCACATCTTTTCTCATTAGGTTGTTCGCGTCTCCTCTTTCCGCCTCAGACTTCATACTCGGCTACTCCTTGCCCCTTTTGCCCATCGCCCTGTTGCAAAGCGCCGTCTTTTTCGCTGCCGCTGCCTTCATGGGGCTGCCGGTTACTGTGAATATCCTGGTTACTCTGCTAGCTTTGATACCGTCCGCCGTGCTTTTCACTGGTTTCGGGCTGCTTTTCGGAAGCATCTTCACCGACAGGCAGGTGGGCGGGGTTTTCTCAATCTTTGCCTGGATAGTGGCATTCTTAAGCGGGATGTGGATCGATTTCGAGGCAGTCGGAGGCACTCTTAACAAGGTTGCGGGGGCGCTCCCATTCTCGCATGCAGTGTCAGCGGCAAAGGCTTCTCTTGCAGGTCAATATCCATCGATGATATCACATCTCTCGTGGGTAACCGGATACGCTGTCATAGTTTTCCTAGTCGCGATATGGGCATTCAGAAGGCAGATGAAAACGTGAAGAACAAGCTGATAATAACTGGCCAATTTGCAGTACCGCCGCGCCAGTAAAGCTGCCGCACTGCTAATGTATCTCTTGTGTCTCACAGATTTTCAGGCCGACTGGCAAAAGCTATAAAATCAAGGGCCCTTTGGCCGGTTTATGCCCAGCCTAAGGGCCCTTAGGGAAAATCCTGCGCACGGGAACCGGTATCCGGCTCATGGCGCCGGCGGTCGACATTAACGTAGCCGCTTTTTTTGTGAAAGCAAATATTGCCTAGACTTTCAGGTATTCCAGTAATTTATGCACCAAGAACGCCGGCCATACCATCGCCTTTAGAAAACCAAGCACGCCCATCCAGAAGCCATTGGCCTGAGATATGAAATAGACAGCAGCCCCTATAAAGCCAAGGCCATAGATTGCGCCTGCGGGGGCACCCCCGTGAACTTCCCTGCTCATCTTCTAAACCACCCTTCATTCGATCCCTTTGCTAAATTCGCATTCTATCATCTATTGCGGATTCCTTGTAATCTACTTTGCAGATTCCTTTAAAATAAAAGTTCATATTAAATATTCATATAATTTTCAAATAATTTATTGTAATTATGATACAATAATTAATAGGAATATTAAATGAGGTTCTTTTCCACAAGGCTCCTTTTTCTTGGCAGAACTGCATTCGGACCCGGATTATGTCCAAAGGATAATTCTGTTTAGGGGAAAAGACGGGCGGTAGAGGACCTTTCGCCAAATGAACTGTTGAATAGACGTCGATATGAACAGCCCGAAGAATATGTTTATTGGCGGCTCAAGCCGCCGGAGAAAGTAAGTGAACCTATGAAGAACCTAAGAACCGCGATCTTGTTAACAATGATCACAGCCGTGATCCTCATGACCGCCCTTGTGGGTGTTGCCTCCTCCCCCAATGTTAAGGGAGCGATCATGAACAATAAGCAGCCTTACAAGACTTCTATATGGACCGACAAGAAGAGCTACAGCGCGGGCGAGAAGATGACCGTCAGCTTCAGCGTCGAAGAGGCCTCATATGCATATGTCTTCTCTGTAGACGATGATGGTGTTGTAAGGATGATTTTCCCGAATATCCATTCGGATGAGAATAAGCTGAAGGCAAACCAGATCTACAGCATACCCGATAACGGCAGATACGCAATGACTGCTCCGGGCACAAGGGGCACTGTCCAGCTGGTATTGATAGCTACTCCCAAGAAGATCAAGGACACCGGCTGGCTTGCAGCCTCGCTGAGCAACAACAACTTCGCACCTCAGATAAATATAAACATCAATGCTGACACTTTCTTGGTACAGATAAAGTCCATATCGCTTAATCCGACTTTCGATGATGATTGGTCAAGCGCCTATGTGACATTTTTAGTCAGCAGTGCGGCTTCGCCGCCCGAGCCGCCTAGAGTGAATTCGATCATAATTACGCCCCCCGTAGTAACCCCTCACGTAACCTACAATGGCGGCTTGCACATAACTTCAAGCCCGTCCGGGGCGAAAGTATTCCTCAACGGCAACGCCATAGGCAATACTCCGATGAGCGTCAATAACCTGAACTATGGTGATTATGAGGTAACGCTGGTCCTTCCCGGATACTATACCTTCAAAGACAGCGTAGTGATCAACGGCCCGTATCCCCAGCAAATATCGGCTGTGCTTTCAAGGATATAATGGCATTTTAGGCAGCCTTCCGGCTGACCGGAACCGCAAATATGCGGCTTCCTTCAGCCGATGATATGCTCCCTCTAATGGGACAGTGAAGAGATCTCAACTATCCCGGGGGAGCATTTTCACGCATTCGGTTTGGGTATACTGCGAAATTCAAGCTCAAGTCAGTCATGGCTCATTGTAGTTTGATCCTGTCACATTCACTTTTCTCTCACCTCAATCAAGGATTTTGGGATTATTCGCAGAATGCTCAATATTCTAATCATCGAGTCTTAACAACTTGGAGGCGATGGAATGAAGAGCTTAAGGTGGATGTTACTTGTCGTTCTAGCGTCTCATTGGTGAGTTTCTCCGGGTGCCTTAATAAGACGTACTTCTTCGATTTCACCAGCGAGGAGGATCTTGAAAGGGCCGACGGGGATTGGATAGCGCATTCGAAGACTGAGTACGAATTATCCGGCGACGGGCTGGAATGTGGAATAATTACGTATCGGCGCCGCTGGGATTCAAAGGCGATATTACTGTGATAGTAATGTTCGAACTGAATGTAGATATCGATTCTACCGCCAACTTGGAGATCCTGCTTGCAACCGACATCGACGTACAATGACCCTGCATGGGAATTGACATTTATAACCTTGGCTCCGGAACAGTATTACGGCATATTTAAGTATGGCGTAGAGCTCTACGATAAAATCACGCCCATACCCGTGCTTGCATAGAAGCGGATAAATGAGTTCAGGCTCATGAAAACCGGCAACTGCTGGAATTCTGGCTCAATGGCGTAACCCTCATGGCGACGTGCCGATCGTTGATTATGGCTTCGATATCTTCAGTCCCCATATCTACTGTCCAGCCGTTTGAATCGGATGCGCTGTTTGTAAGGAGTATAAGGGTAAAATACGGGGATACCGCAGTCATTACTATAGCGGCCCAAAAGGTCAGGAAGACCGGTATGGCTGCAAAATAAGTGGACGATCTTATTCGTCTCCAAACTATGATTAGGCACGTATATACCACTTAAGAAAAGACAATGGCTTGAATTAGAAGGGCCTCGGACCGAAATGTCCGAGGCCCTGTGTTTTTTTGCCCTATCTTAGCGGAAATATAGTTTGCCAGATCCCCTACTGTATGGAAATTCGCCATTGCTTCATCCGGGATCTTCACCCCGAAGCGATCCTCGAGCGACATCGCGATTTCAACCATGTCCAGCAAATCCGCTTTGAGGTCCTCGACAATGTTCGAGCTTTCGCTTATCTGCTTGGCATCCATGCCCAGCTTGTCCGCCAGCAATACCTTCAATTCCTCAACAACCATCAATTTTTCCTCACTTTCCTATTGCGAATGTCATCTCCGCCTCTGCCGCCAGCGCCCCATCATAGAGAGCTCTGCCCTCGGCTTTGGCGAAAACGCCCGAAATTCTGGTTATTTTTGTTTCCAATCTCAATTTACCTGCCGGAACCACCTTCTTTCTAAATCTCGCCTTTTCTACGGACACAAGGAAGCCCAGCTTCCCATGAAATTCATCCAGACAAAGGATGGCATATCCGCCCGCTTGGGCCATCGCCTCTATCATTAACACCCCCGGCATTACAGGCTCCCCGGGGAAGTGCCCTTTGAAGAAATCCTCATCGCCTGTCAGATCAAGCTCGCACGTAGCGTACTGCCCCGGGACACAATCCAGGACGCGGCTTAAAAGCAGGAATGGCTCCCTGTGCGGAAGCACCTGCCTTATTTCAGGAAAGCTTTTCTTATCTTCCATCGGTCGCAGCCTCCGCGCTTTCACAAGCTGCGCTCGCCTCGATCTTCCTAAACGCCAGGCACGCATTATGGCCCCCGAAACCCAGCGAATTGCTGATAGCAGAGCCGATTGAGAGCTCCTTGCCGCATTCGGCACGTAATCCAGGTCGCACTCAGGATCGGGCTCGAGATAGTTAATAGTCGGTGGCAAAAGGCCTCTTTCTACAGCAAGCGCCGTTATCACCGCTTCTATGGCCCCAGCCGCCCCCAGAAGATGCCCTGTCATCGATTTTGTCGAGCTAACAGGAAGCTTATAGGCATAATCCCCGAATACGGCCTTTATCGCGGCCGTCTCGTACTTGTCGTTCAACGGCGTGCTGGTGCCGTGAGCATTCACATACCCAATATCCTCAGGGTTTAGGCAAGCATCGGAGATTGCAGCCTGCATCGCCTCTGATGCGCCCCTGCCGGTGGGGTCGGGACTTGTTATGTGATAGGCGTCGTCCGTAGTACCGTAGCCCGCAAGCTCGGCATATATGTGCGCCCCTCTTGCAAGTGCTTTGTCCATTCTCTCAAGCACAAGCACCGCCGCCCCCTCGCCCATTACGAAACCGCTCCTTCTCATGTCGAAGGGTATGCTTGCGGCCGAAGGGTCTTGCGCGCTCGACAGCGCCGTCATGTTATAAAATCCTGCTATAGCTGTCCTTGTGAGCGGCGCTTCGGTCCCGCCTGCTAGCGCCATGTCCAAATAGCCGTGCCTGATGGCGCGCATCGCCTCTCCTATCGAATTCGCCCCCGACGCGCATGCGGTTACTATGCTCATGCTGGGACCCCGATAACCCATCTTCGCTGATATATTGCCCGCCGCCATGTTTCCGATGAGCATAGGTATGAAAAACGGGGAAACCCTGCCCGGACCCTTCTCCAGAAGTTTCGTATGCTCTTCCTCGATGGTGGTAAGCCCGCCAATGCCGCTTCCTATGTAGACGCCGCACCTGGTCGGCTCATATGTTCCCTCAAGCAGCCCTGCATCCTTTTCGGCGATTATCGATGCCGCCATGGCGAACTGGCTGAACCTGTCCATCCTGCGGGCGTCGCGCCTTTCAAAGTAGTCGCCAGGCTCGAACCCCTTTACCTGGGCGCCGATAGATGTTCCCAGGCCTTCGGTATCAAGCCCCTCAAGATTTCCGATTCCGCATTTCCGCTGGCCAAAGAGTCGAATATGCTGTTTGCGTCGTTTCCTATGGGCGAGATCGCCCCTATTCCAGTAATCGCAACCCGGTTCATCTGACCCTCCTAAATGACTAAGCCGCCGTCTGCGGCGATAACTTGTCCCGTAATATATGAGGAGGCATCTGTAGAAAGGAAAAGGACCAGCTCAGCAACCTCCTCCGGTTTACCGAGCCTGCCTAGCGAGATGGATTGCCTGGCCTTGTCGACGAGCGCATCGCTAAGCTTGCCTGTCATATCCGTCTCTATGAAGCCCGGCGCTACCGCATTAACCCTTATCCCGCGCGAGCCCAGCTCCTTGGCAGTAGTTAGTGTCAGCCCTATCATGCCCGCCTTGGAGGCCGAGTAGTTGGACTGGCCGGGGTTGCCCTTCGTGCCTGCGACAGAGGAGATGTTGACGATTGCGCCGCGCCTTGCCTTAAGCATGATCGGGGCGACCGCCCTGCTCATAAAAAATGCGGAGCTCAAATTGTTCTTGATGACTTCTTCGAACGACTCCGTGCTCATTCTCATAAGAAGCCCGTCTTTTGTGATGCCTGCGTTATTTATCAGCACATCCACCCTGCCGAAATTTTCCATGGCCGCTTTGACAAGGCCCTCGCACTCGGCAGGGTCTGAGACATCCGCTTTGCAGGTGATAACGACATTTTGTGTCTGGCCCGCTGCTTTGGCCGCTTCCTGCGCCTCTGTTCGGGCAAGCTCTGCGCGGGCTTCGTCGGATCTGTAGTTCATGAGGATGTTCATACCGTACGCAGCAAGCCTTTTGGCAATGGCAAGGCCGATGCCCTTGGTCGCACCCGTGACTATCGCAGTCTGAACTTCGCCCGGTGCCAAACGGGTCCCTGAGTGCGGCATTGAGGCCTGGGCGGGTGTTGAAGCCGCGCTTTTAGCCGCATCCTCTGAGGCATCCATGCAAATACCCAAATGATCGGTCTTTTGTTCAGGGTTATTAGCCGTCATTTCGGTAGTCATCTCCCCGCCCCGCCTTCAAAACTGATCGCGGCATCCTTCAATGCCAGCTCGGCGCCCTCTACCAGGCCCAATATGATGCCTTTGCAGGTATCTTCCCTCTTGACAAGGCCCGCTACCTGTCCTGCCATGAAAGTGCCAGTGGTCAGATTCCCATCCTTGACTGCGCACCTAAGCGAACCGGCCGCTGCTACCTCCAGCTCGTCAGCAGTGGCTCCTCCTCTTTCCATGTCCGCGAACTGCCTTGAAAACGGCGTCCTCAAAGACCTAACAGGCCTTCCGACGCTTCTTCCTGTGACTATGGTGTCTGTATCGCCGGCTTTGAGCACCTTCGCCTTATAGTCCGGGTGAATGCAGCATTCGGTGGCTACCAGGAAGCATGTGCCGCACTGTACGGCTTCAGCTCCCAGGCATAGGGCAGCGGCCATACCCCGGCCGTCAGCGATGCCGCCTGCCGCGATAACAGGTATGGAGACCGCGTCGGCCACCTGCGGCACAAGCGCCATGGTCGTAGACTCTCCGATATGCCCGCCTGATTCTGTCCCCTCGGCAATTACAGCATCTGCTCCCATGCGCTCCATGCGAAGCGCAAGCGCTACAGACGGCACTACCGGTATGACTTTAATGCCTGCATCCTTCCAGCCTGCAATATGCTTGCCGGGGCTGCCCGCACCGGTTGTGACGACGGCGACCTTCTCTTCAATCGCAAGTACCGCCAGCTCGTCCGCAAACGGGCTCATAAGCATTATATTCAGGCCGAAGGGCTTGCTTGTAAGCTGCTTGGCCTTTCTTATCTCGGCTCTTATGATGTCCGCCGGGGCAGCTCCGCCCGCGATTATTCCAAGGCCTCCTGCTTCAGATACTGCGGCCGCAAGCCCTGCGTCTGCGACCCAGGCCATCCCGCCCTGCAATACCGGGTGTTCTATTCCCAGCAGTTTTGTCACTCTGGTATGCAAATCCATTCCTCCTACCACTGAATTAGCGCTGAGGCATAAGTAAGGCCCGCACCGAATCCGACTACGAGGATAAGATCCCCGCGTTTCAATTTGCCTTCTTTGTTCAGCTCGTCCAGGCCTATCGGTATGCTCGCACTGGATGTATTGCCATACTTGTCCAGCGTTATTAGTACTTTTGCGGGATCCAACCCATATTTTGCGATTACGGACTCGATTATCCTGGCGTTTGCCTGATGGGGTATTATGTGGTCCACCTCAGCGATGCTGCGCCCGGCAGATGCAAGCACCCTGTCCATGGCGTCTGGCATGGCGCTGACCGCGAACTTGTATACTTCCTTGCCGTCCATCGCTATGAAGCGGTCGGGGCGGGAATCCAGTATGTCCGGGCCGGGGTCTGCACAAATGGGGTTTATCGAGGGGAGCGCCTTTGATGTAAGCATGGCTGCCCCCGTCCCGTCGGCGGCAATGTATGTGTCTAGTACGCCGCCTGACTCTGAGGCTGTGAGCACAACGGCGCCGGCACCGTCCCCGAACAGGACACAGGTGTTCCTGTCCGTGAAATCGGTTATCTTGGTGAGCGTCTCCGCGCATATAAGAAGAATATTCCTGCTCCTGCCGGACTCGATGTAACGGCAAGCAACGTCGAGGCCGTAGGCAAAGCCGCTGCATGCCGCATTTATATCGAATGCCGCAGCTTTTTTCGCGCCCAATCTGCCTTGTAACAGGCAAGACATCGAAGGCGTGTAATAATCCGGCGTCACCGTACTAACAATAATCAAGTCCAGATCCTTGGCGTCTATGTTTGCGCTTTTCAGCGCGGCAAGCCCTGCTTTCTCCGCCATCTGCCAGGTGCTTTCTCCCTCGCTGTAGCGCCTCTGCTTAATCCCTGTCCTCGTAGTTATCCACTCGTCTGTGGTGTCTACGAGCTTTGCCATTTCGGCGTTGTCCACTATCCGTGACGGTAAGTAGCTTCCAGTACCCGCTATCGAGGCCTTCAAAAAATCACCTCTTGCCTAATCCGGCTTCGCGCCGTAACATTTGAATATCAAATTGTACGATATTCAAACTATATTAGGATTAAAAACGGTCGTCAAGAGAAATGTGGCCAAATGAATGATACTTATAAGGAAGGTGCAGCTTAAGTGGGTAAAACAGCTATAGTGTTCCCCGGCCAGGGGGCTCAATACGATGGGATGGGAAAGGATCTCTACGAGCAGTTCGACGAGGTACGCGACCTCTATTCCAGGATATCGGATGCAGTAGGATTTGACGTGGCGGATGCCAGTTTCGGATCCCGGACAGATGGTCTGAGCAGGACCGGAATCGCACAGCCTGCGATATTCGCTCACAGCTTAGCAGGTTATATTGCTTACAAGAAGATGGGCGGCAAGGCGGACGCGATGGCAGGATTCTCCCTTGGTGAATGTACCGCAATTTGCGCGGCAGGAGCCCTGAATTTGGATGATTCCGCAAAGATGATAGCAGCGAGGGCCAATACTATGCAAAAGGAGGCCGAAGCCAGCTCTGGTGCTATGTTTGCCGTGATGGGCGCAACTGAGGAGAAGCTTTCGTCGATTCTGTCCACTGTGACAGGCTATGTCGAGATGGTCAACTTCAATTGCCCCGGGCAGATAGTCATCGCAGGCGAAGAAGCTGCATGCATCAGGGCGGCGGCCGCATGCACGGAAGAGGGTCACAAGGCAGTAAGGCTGAATGTGAATGCTGCTTTCCACAGCGAACTGATGAGAAGGGCAGCAGGTGAGTTCGCGACTAGCCTGGACGGCATGAAATTCGAGCAGCCGGGCCTGGACGTATTCTCCAATGTCACTTGCTCTGCAATGTCTTTCGAGTCGCAGCCGGAGGAGTACCTGCCTTTGCAAATGCTCAGCGCGGTGCGCTGGCAGGGGCTCGTTGAGGAGCTGATCAAGTCGGGCTATGACAGTTTCGTCGAGATCGGGCCGGGCAAGACCCTCACGGGAATGATAAGAAGGATTTCGAGAGAAGTAAGCACATTGACAATCAACGGCGTGCAGGAACTGCAGGGGATCGTCGCATAGGATATCATCTCCTCAAGGTACTTCGTGGATGTGAAATTGGATAAAGAAGGCGCGAATAATCGGAATTCGCGCCTTCTAATCATTTGCCGGAAGAAATCGGGGATTGTGCCCGGATGCAAGCTTACTGAAGAGAAATTTTCGCCCTCCGCCGACGCTCATGGATATGATATAAAGAAGCAAGGAAATATCGACCTATCATTTCCATACTGGCATGGGGAGTTGTTATTTTGAGCAATATATCCTGTGAGATCGTATGCGTCGGCACTGAACTGCTGCTTGGGGACATAGTAAACACTAATGCCCAGTATATTTCGCGCGGCTTGGCCAATCTGGGCATAAACGTATTCTACCAGACCGTTGCGGGAGACAACCCTGAACGGCTGGGGCAAGTCCTCTCTATTGCCAAAGGGCGGGCCGACATTGTAATAACTACGGGCGGACTCGGCCCGACATATGACGACCTGACAAAGGAAACAGTTGCCGCAAGCTACGGCAGAAAGCTTATCATGCACGAGGAATCCCTGAAGGAGCTTGAAGGCTTCTTCGCGCACATCAACCGCCCGATGACCGACAACAACAAGAAGCAGGCGATGATGCCAGAAGGTTGCATAGTACTAAAGAATCCTCAAGGCACGGCCCCGGGTTGCATCATCGAAGACGAAGGCGGCAAGATCGCGATAATGATGCCGGGCCCCCCGCGCGAGATGGAGCCAATGTTCAACAACCTGGTAAGGCCGTATCTAAGGAAACTGTCCGAAGATATCCTGGTATCTCGCGTAGTCAGGGTAATAGGCATCGGGGAATCAGCCATGGAGGCAAAGCTGCTCGACATGATGGAATCGATGACAAACCCAACCTTGGCGCCTTATGCCAAATCCGGCGAGTGTATCGTCCGGGTTACTGCGAAAGCCCATGATGAAGCTGCCGCTTATGCCCTGATTGATCCCGCAGTTGAGGAAGTTAAGCGCAGGCTAGGGATTTTCGCATATGGAGATCGATATCGATTCATTGGAACAGCACATTGTCGAACTGTTGGCCGAAAAAGGAAAGACCGTGGCATTCGCCGAGGTCAGCACGGGCGGCCTTGCAGCAAAGAGGTTGTTTGACGTGCAGGGGGCGCAAACGTACTGAAGCCCGGCATAACGGCATCAAACATAGGGGATATGCTGGCAATCATGGATTTGGGATCGTCATTTCAAAACCATGATGAGTCGCATCTGAGCCAAGTAGCCGGTGAAATGGCAAATACCATGCACAAGAAGTCCGGTGCAGATATTGGTGTTGGCATTATCAGGGATAAGGCTGCGGCATACTTCACGGTCACAGACGGCGTGAAACAGAGCAGGGCTCATATAACTACCCAACCAGCCGCGACAAGGAATATATGAGCACAATCGCAGTAAACCGCGCCTATGATATGATCCGTCGTTTCGCCGGCGGAAGCACCAAAGCTTAGATACTCACTTAATCGGGGGGGCTTATTGGCAGTCTTACTCAAAGACTCCTTGGAAAGCACACCTTCGATTCAAATATGCCAGTTACGCAACCATCTAGGGAATCATCTTACCTAATGGGCGTCGATGTAATCTTGAAGCTGCTCATGCCATTGCTGCGTGTCGTATATTTGAGGTTCGGTGGTCTCGCCTAGCAGAAGGTCCATCAAATGCCTGGGCGTCCTGCCCCCCAAATACATGGATTTGATGCAGGATACACAATAGACGCATACATCCTGGCAGGGCATTGATGAGGCCCTCGCCTGCATGTACTGATGGACTTTCTCGACAGGCAAAGCAGGGTAGAAATCGTCTCCGCAGCAAACCGACTTTGTTCCATGAAATTCGGTCTCTATGACGGTGATATTCATCTTCTTTAGAAGGTTACGGACTGCAATGTGCACCTGGGAGCGTTCCCTGACAGGGCAAGCGTCATGAACTGACATCTTCAGACCGCCATAGTCGGGAAAGTTGAATGTGTCGGAGCTATCAATTACTTCCCAGAGCGATATCGTCGAAATACCCTCGTAAAGGCTCCTGAATCGCCTGTCACAGCCTGCGCATACGTTTATAATGGTCGAGCCGGACTCGAGCCTCGGCTCATGCCTGCAGCAGATCTTATGAAGCTCTACTTCCCCAAGGTTGTCTCTAAGATACTTCAGTACCTTTATCTCCATTTCGGGCTTGTAAATACTCAAGGCGCAACCCGGGTTGAAATATGTCTTATCCAAGGAATTTACCTCCCGAAATTCCGAAATCAACCAAATGTGCTTATGCTGCAATTATTGGTCGCTATCCTTTTAATTATATTCTAATTCATATCCGACTGCCATCGTTCAATAAAGCGCACTTTAACAGCCCTTTTGACGTGGGGATGCCCTGCTGATTCTTCTTAATAATGTATTTGTGGCAATTCCACAGTCAGATGCGGTAAGAATGCTCTACATTGGAGTAGGGCCTGAAGTTGCCCTTTGCATGTCAGCTGCCAATATGTTCTCATAGATGGCTTTAAGATTCCCTTGGAACATTTGTGGCATCTGCCAATTGGCGAACTTGTCCGGAATACCGATATTTTTAAGCCCTTCCCTTCCGGAGCCCTTATCTATGACCTCTTTTGTCGACTCTATGCAGTACTGAACGTATTCAATGAGCAACGCAACATCTTCACTTGTGCCGATGCCGCCGTGGCCGGGAACGTAACAGGATGCCCCCCAACCGGATATTGCTTGCAGAGCCTCAATGAGCTTTAGCGGATTGCCTTCGGAAAGGTAGGGGTGTGCCTTTACAAACAGGAGATCGCCCATAAAGATTATTCCGTCTGCAGGTAGAAACAGTACAGCGTCGCTGCTCGTGTGAGCGCCTGCGAAGCTTATTAGCTCGGCGGATCTCCTTTTCCCGCAGAAATCCAATTTGCCTTCGAAGGTGATGTTGGCTTTGCAGGCCACAAAAGTAGGCATTGATTCAACCAAGCCCTCGTAATACCCGAGCATGCCAAGCAGTCCTTTTCGCTCATGCTCATCTTTCGCGTTCTGAAATCTCTCACGCATAACCTGCAGCTGCTGTGCTGAATTGTCCCTATACCATTCCTGCTCTTCCCTGCCTTCCGTTTCGAAGAGCCGGCGCGTAATTGTGTTGGAAATTATCTGGGCATCCGGGACAAATACCTGGTTGCCCCAGGTATGGTCATTATGGTAGTGGCTATTGATGACAAGTTGAGGTGCTATTCCAAATTCATTGATTGAGAAAAGCCGCAGGTCTCTGGCAGCCTGGGCCGTTAGGAACGTATCAAACACTACAAGCAGGTTGCCCAAGTCAATCAATCCCGCATTACATATCGCAGCCCCTCCGTCGGTATGAATAGCTGCATATACACCATCTGCCAAAAGCTCCAGTGAGAAGTGTTTTGAGATTGGATTGGAGTTACCTATCATCTTTGGCCTCCTTTGAAAGCTTGATATCACATTTTGTATACAATCTCCGCTACGAAGGCAAAGGGCTACTCCTTATTGATCTGCATGTCGGACAAGCCTTTCGGTGTACGCAGATAGTATTCCCACAATCCGCACAAGTCCACCGCACTTCCTCTTGTCGTAAGAATGCCTCCATGCCAAGCAGCTTGATCGCCCCAAGGTTTTCTATCATGCTCATGCCGTATTTGGTTTTATATCGCTTATCCAGTTGTTTAAGCCGTTTACAGGGGAACTTGCCACATTCATAGCAATATCCCGAGATGCTGTCCTTAACGGTCTGACAGTTTCTGATAACGCATCTCAAACCATAGCTCCTCTCATATGCGTCTTCCCTGCGGCACCCAGTGCAGCGTTTCTTATCCCTTTGGTAAGCAAGGCAAAGTCTGCAGTTCATACCGCAAGGGGCAATAAGCTCAGCCTTCATTTCAGCCATTTCATCACCTCTAAAGAGCTAGAAATTCATTGATCAGCATAGTCTCTCATCACCGATGTCATTGTGCCTTCTGTTTGCCTTGAAGCATTCCTCTCGATATTGATTTCACCCCTTTCCTCCCGTTTATGCATTTAGCCGGAGGGTTGCGGCGACGAATGTCTATATCATAGATATATTCTGTTTATGAAGGATTCTGCTTTACATTGTAGAAGCCTTCAAGAAATCCGGATAATTCGCAAAATCGACCATTCATGCTAACTCCCGGCATCGCAGATCGAAGGAATTTTGAAGAGAGCCGCAGCAAAAGAGGAGACAATTAAGTAAAGTTCAAGAGGTGCATCAGGATTTTAAGCAATTCTTCTTCCTGCTCGGATTGGTAAACAGCATGCTCTTGATTTCCATATTCCTCACTCGGAAGAATAGGCTTATTCTTGTCCAGCGTTACGGCTGGATATACCTCCTTTTGGCATTTCCTGCAGCTTACGGGATTGTCCTTGCACTGCTGGAGCGGCAATCCGTTCAATACTCGATTTTCTTGGCCATCTTCCTGGCGTTTTTGGCCCTAGAATGGGCATATGATCATTATTTGAAAATTGACTTCCGCACGAATATGAAAAAGCATTGGAAGCTGGCTGTACCCTACTTGTGCCTCTACTATTCCATGAACTACGGATTTATTATCATGCCGTGGAAATCTTCAGTTTCATGGGGAATTGTGATGCTCATTCTTTTTATCATTCAAATGGCGGCTAACTTGAGCAGTCACCCAAGGACAGCCAAATGATTAGTGCTGACCTGCAACAGCCCGGATCGAGCCGAGCTGTACCTGTGTCTTGTCCAGTTCGAACCTTATTAAAGCATGCTGCCCAAGTCTCACTACTGTGCATAAACTCTGACCATTCTGTTTCTTCATCAAATCTACACAAATAAGGTCTATAACGAAGATGGTAACTCAAAGGAGGCGCATTGATATGATGGGTTGGGGATGGGGATGGCACGGAATGGGCTTAAGCTGGATATTGCCGGTTGGGCTCGTCTGCTTGGGAATATATTTGATTGTGCATGCGATCAGCGGGCACAGGAGGCCTTGTTGTTCCGACAAGTACGAAGACCATAGCGCAGATACGAACAGGGCGCTGGAGATCTTGGCTGAGCGTTATGCCAAAGGCGAAATCAGCGATGATGAGTATAGGCAGAAGAAGGCCGAACTAAAGAAGTAGATAGCGGGCGGAAGACAACGGCACAACAATTGCCGCTGTGTAGTTTGAATCCTAAATGCTCCCTCCGGGATAGCTTATTAAATCTGCTGTCTACCGAGGAGGGAGCATTTTTATGTTGTGCTAGGGTTTTCGCCCTAATCTCCCAATTCGCATAATCTGCGGGGAATCATTGCATACTGGCATCCTCGCCGACCTCGTCGAGAATCGCCCGAAGTCCGGGGCTTGTTTCCAAAAGCCTCTCAGGCCGGCCCTGGGCCACAATCTTCCCGTCCTCCATAACAAGTACCTGATCCGCCCTCATTATTGCGCCTCTTCTATTCGAGACTACCAGGGATGTGGCTTGCGATTTCTGAGCCAAAGCTTCCCATAGCTGTTTTTCTGTCTCTACATCCAAAGCGCTCGATACATCATCGAAGACCAGCAGCTCGGTTTGGCGCACAAGCATCCTGGCCACGGCGGTACGCTGTTGCTGTCCGCCCGAAAGCTTTGTTCCCTTGGGTCCAATAATCGTCTCCATGCCCTTTTCAAGATCATGAAGATCTTCTTCCAGTACCGCCGCTTTAACCGCGGCCTCTAAATCAACCTCATTCTCCGGAAGCCCCATCAGGACGTTATTCCTGAGCTTGTCGCTGAAAAGGTGCGGAACCTGAGGAGCATATGCGCTGCGCGGTGGCATGAAGAAAGTGCGCGGATCGCGGACTTCCTTGCCATTCCAATATATCTTCCCTGCTTCAAGCGGGATTAGGCCCAGCAGGGCTCTAACTAAGGTCGTCTTGCCGGATCCGACTTTCCCCGTTATTACAGTGAATGTCCCTCTTTCCAGGGCGAAACTGAGATCTTGTACTCCCCGGCCAGTATCCGAATGACGCGCAGTCAACCCGCAAACAGTAAGGGATTTGAGCCTGTCGGACTGATCCGGGCGAATGAAGTGCAGCTTAGGAAGCTTTTCCCTAAGAATACAGCGGATTGTTCCCCACAAGTTCCTCAGGCTTTCCGACAATGCTGCTGAAACGGGCAAGCGCTACGCCGGTCTGCTTGATGTGGACAGTGAAGTAGCCGAAAAACGCTGCGAACTCAGTAATGTATTGCAGATAGTATACGAAAAGGGCAAAGTCTCCGACACTGAGAGTCTTCAGCTGCAAATGCCTCGCCGCCAGCAGGAGGACAATCCCTGTCCCGATTTTGGAGGTGTTGTCGAAGACAGAGTCGAGGATCCGTGAGAGGAGCTTATCCTTAAGCATGGCATCCTTCCTTTTCTGCCCGAGCAGCTTCAGATGCCAGGTCACGCTCTCCTCAGCGCTGGCGACTTTGATTGCCTGCACTGAATTGAAGGCTTCCCCCATCGCCTCTGTCACACGCGATGTGGCCTTACGGCTCTCCTTCCTGTACTTCTCCAATCGCTTGCTGGCAGACTGGGCGATCATGACAACGATGATCAAGGGCAGGAATACCATCAATGTCAGTTGGGGGCTTATTCTCACGAGTATGGCGGCAGAAACTACGGCGAAACCCGTCATTCCCATCATGTCAACTGACCAGCTGATGGCATCCTCCACCTGTTTGCCGTCCTCCTCGAAGATGTTCAGCACCTCGCCTATGGACTTGGACCGGGCGTTTTCAGGGGAGGCAAGGATGCTTTCAAGGGTATTGCGGCGAAGCAGCGCGCTCATGGAGAATCGGTGGTTGGTATCTGCCAGCGCACCTACAACGATGTTTACTATATGGGCAACAGTTGTAGCTACCAGAAGGGCTATAAGCCCCCATATGCCCAAATCAAGACGCGACTGCTCATTTAGAGTATCGAAGAACTCCCTTATTATCAGCCCCGGGACGACCGGGTATGTATGAATCAGGATCCAGGACAAGGCGTTTACCACGTAGAGCTTAGGGCGGTAGAGGATCAGGCGCTTAATGAATTCGTATGTATTCATGCCAGCATATCCTCCATTCCTTCCCTTAGCAGCCTGGCATAATTCGATTCAGGGTTTGCTGCCAGCTCCTGCCTTGAACCATATTCCAAAACCCGCCCGTGGCTGAGTATGAGAATGTCATCGGCCCTATCCAGCGTAGTTATCCGATGGGCGATTATCATCGCGGACCTACCGCCAAGCAGCAGGTCCATTGCTCCTTCCATGTGCGCTTCGCTGATTGGGTCAAGCCTTGATGAAGCCTCATCAAGGATGATGAAGCCCGGAGATTTCAAGAAAACCCTGGCAAACGCCAAAAGCTGGGCTTGTCCTGCAGAAAGGCCGCCTCCTTCGCTTGCCAATTGGGTATCAAGCCCATCCGGAAGCGAGCGGTACCATTCACCCAATCCCACAAATTCCAGGGCCGCAATGAGCTTATCATCGCTAATGCGTGAGTCGAAAAAGGTAAGGTTATCCCTAACACTCGCTTTGAGCAGCTGCACATCCTGTGTAACATAAGCGACCCTGTCCCTTAGGCTGTCCATGGGAACGGACCGCAAGTCCCGGCCGCCCAGCAGAACTCTTCCCTCGTCAGGGTCATAGAACCTGTTGAGAAGGCGAGTAAGGGTGGTTTTGCCCCCTCCTGTGCGGCCCAGGACCCCCAATACCCTTCCGGGCTCCAGATTGATGCTTACATGATCGAGCACCTGCTGATCCTCAGCGTACGAGAAAGAGACGTTCTCTACTCGAATCTCTAATGTTCCCTCAGGTAGTGGTGGGCCGTCACCGTCCTTTAGCGCCGGTGCAATGGAAAGGAGCTCCCTGATGCGCCTTATGCTCGCATTGGCCTTCTGCAGATCTTCCAATTGTACCCTGACCTGATCGATAGGTCCGTTAAGCAGATTTGTATAAGTGAAGATCAGGTAGACCGTGCCTAGGGTGATTTTTCCCTTGGTCCACAGATATCCGCTGAGGCCGAAAGCAAGGGCATAGCCGAGCGCGAAAATGAAGACCGTGGTTATCCACATCGCATACCCTGCAAGGCTTGCTCGCACAGCAAAAGGAAGCCACTGCTGTATCGTCTGATAAAACCTGTTCATGACATAAGGTATGGCGCCGTTGGCGCTGATTTCGTCGACGCTTTGCAAATGCTCCCCCAGGAAACCGTAGAACTCGGCTCTTATCTTGCGGACCTTCACCCAGTGCGGAACCGCTACGGACTGAACCTTTAAAAGCAGCATAAGAGCCGTCAGAGCGAAGAAGCCCATACCCAGGCCGACGAGCACGACCTCACGAGAAAGGAGGACGAGCATCCCTATTACGAGCAGGAGGTTGGCTAAGACTGTGACTGTGAACTTCGTAAATAGGTTAGAGAGCGCCGTCGTATCGCCATCGATCCTTTCAATCATCTCACCGGGAAGATGCTCCTTATGGAATGCCATATCCAATCGCAGGCAATGCCAGACAAGGTCCTCCCTGAGGGCATTGGTGGCAGTCCAGCCGACTTTCTCGCTAATGTAGGTGGTTAAAACTCCGAGAAACTGCCCCATTACCGCGAAAGCGATGTACATGATGGCAGCCAGCGTCAGAGACTCCAAGGGCTTCTGTGCTAATGCATTATCGATGAAGAAGCGAAGTATCTGCGGTCCCACAAGCTGCAGCGCAATTCCCAGCAGGATAAGTCCGGCCAGAATACTTACGCTTCCCCGCTGTCGGTAAAGGTACTTGGACATCAGCTTTAAATAGGATGCATTCTGTTGCTTGCTTTTCGGCAAAGTGCCTTTTCACTCCAATTCCTCTACTTGGCAGATAATTGCCCCGTCCTCCCCGGCGTTCAGGATAGTAGGTAAAGGATCGTTCTTTGCCCAGTTAAGCGACTCAAACCAGTCAGGCAATCTATCGTATGCATTTACCTTCTACCGATATCCTTCGTATCCTGTTTGTTATTCACGGATTTTCGCAGTTTTGCATTTTTAGTCGCGATGAGCTGCCTGAGGCGGACCCGTCCGCAACGTCAAACTCATCTGCCAAATCCATCTTCGTCGCATGCAAACGCGGCTAGCTTAAGGCCCCTACAGCAAGACAAGTGGCAGCCAAACGCTGCCACTTGTCCTTACCTTCTAAAGCCAGCATCGACTGTTCGAGATATTTCAGGCTTTATTGCTGCGCAGATGGCATCATTTCCCTGCTTTTATAAGGGCGTCCTCTACGGCTTTCAGATATGCCTTTGAGGTGAGGGTAGCGCCGCTTATCGTGTCTACCTGCAGGGACTGGGCATCTATCACCCTTTTATAGAGCAGTTCTGTGTCGAATCTAGCGGCCGCCGGATCCTTGGAGTTCTGCTGTTGTATGCCCGTGACTTTCCCGGTGCCGATTGTGACTTCTACCTCGTTAGCCCTCCATTTGTACATCCCGCCAGCGTAGTTGCCTGTGTAAGTGCCATCCTTCAGCTTAGAGAAGTCTGCGCCGTCTAAGGGAATATTCTTTGCTTCAATGTGCTCCTTATTTAACCTCGTCCACATCACTCCGCCAAATATGAGCAACCCGGCCAATATGACTAATGCAATAATCCAGCCAGTCATCCTCCGATTCCCCTTTCTTGCCATCTCTTTCACTCTCTCCTTTTGGAATTCGCTTGATCATTCCAACACAAGCGGCCTGATATCATCAGCCGCACGGAAGGCCCCCTCTATGCCCGCAGACAGATACACGCCTAAATGTTCATCGACCAGGATGGCCTCATTGCCCTTGAGCCTCCTGAGGAGTTCAAAAGACTCCTCAATGCCCGATGCGAACAGGATCGTAGATAGAGCGTCGGCCATAAGCGAGCTGTCTGATACGACTGTTGCGCTGATAATGCCCGAGTTCACAGGATAACCGGTTCTTATGTCCAGTATGTGGTGCAGTCTCCTGCCGTTGCCGGCATCGTAACCTCTGTAGTAGTCGCCTGATGTCACCACAGATTTACCTGCGGCCGATACGCTGCCGATAAGCCCATTTAGCCGCCTCGGATGCAATATGCCTATTTGCCAGGGCGAGCCGTCCGGCTTCGCCCCTAATGTCGCGACGTTGCCTCCGATGTTCACGTATGCAGAGGATATCCCGTGTCGCTTCATCTTTGCCAATGCATGGTCGGCAGCGTACCCTTTTCCTATCGCACCCAGATCGATCTTCTGCCCGGGCCTCGCCAAGAACGCAGTCCTATTGTCAGAGTCTATTGCGAGGTCCTTGAAATCCACCAGTTCGAGGGCCTTCTTAATCGCCAACGCTTCCGGTTCTGCCCCCTTGTTCGTGAAATCCCCCCACAGATCCATCAAAGGGCCCACGGTGACATCGAAACGCCCCTCGGAAAACCGACATAGATCAAGAGCTTTCTCCAGCAGTCCGCAAGTCTCCGTTGATATGCTTGCACGCTTTTTACCGGCCGCATCATTGATTGCCCAAATCTCACTGTCAGGGCGGAAACGGCTGAGATTGCGCTCCAGCTCCAGGATATCCTTCTCAGTTTCGCCTACCGCCTCTTCTGATCCTGGGCCCGAGGCTACGCAAGACACCAAAGTGCCCATGCTGTAAAACGTCGACTGAGAAAAGCCATCTGCCATCATCCGCGCCGCCAATTCCTTGTTTTTCAGTTAACAATTGCAACTAATGATTGGTGATTACGTTCCTTCGGCAGCTGGGGTCCCCGACATATGTCCTATTTCCGACGGGTCCGCGCTCAGAGAAACTCACGGCAACATTATATAATATGAAATATACATATTTTGTATTATTTATCATACACAAAGCCTGTTAGAGTATTGCCTGTTCGCCTATGAAGCAATATTGGCAACCAACACGGTCTATGAGGACATTTAATATTTGAAGCGGCATGAGAAATTAAGCTGCCCTGCAGCAAAGCTTAAGATTCAAGTAGCAGTAATTGCCAATCGGAAGATGTACCTTTATAAGACCGGGAGCACCACACAGGAATATGAACCGCCTTTGCGTACGTGGGTGCAGCAGTATTAGTTTGCCTGCTTCATTCTATGGGTCTTTCAATCACAACGACTTCTGCGGTTGACGTCCAAGTGCCGTAGGATGCGACAATCTTTCCAGTGCCGGCTTTCTCAGCCCAGAATATGCATGGGCGCCCATGGTCATGAACGGTTCCTGATATCCCCTTCCAGAGCATAGGAGGAATCAAGCCAGATTTCCCCTCCAATCTGGTCCCAAGCAGCTCCGTAGAATTCCATCCTGTCTCCTACGTACACTGTCGCGGAAGCCGGGTCTATTTCGTAGCGCGTTATAACACGCTCATACGGTTCCACTACAAGCATATGTGAAACGCTCACTCCCCCTTGCTCTGCAGTGATCGTACCTATTCCGCCCTTGGTTGCTTCGAGATACACGCCGTCCGTAAAACCAATTACCTCGCATTCGGAGAATATCACCGAGTTGTTCCGTTACGCTCCAATCAGGATCGATTGTCATTTCCCTTCCGAACTGATCGTAGCCATATCGCACGGAAGTAGCGTTTCTCTCCTACCGACATCCAGAATGCATAATTGTCAGTATTTCCCATTGCATATCATTTTCGTTAGCATAGGTTCATAGACTTCGAAAGTCGATATTCCTACAAGATTGCCTTTGCGGGCAGTCACTTTTGAAGTGCCAGGGCTGAGTGCGCCGATGTATGCAGCATGCCCGGACGAGTTGAAGAGAAGGCCATTGTCCCCTTCCAGCGACCAGTCCGCAATTACCGGTTTCATTCCGCCCCTTCTGTCGACCCCGAGGACCGTTAAAGTCTCTATGTCCCCGGGACGAACGGGCTTTCCAAGGTGCACTATCTCAAGCGAAGCAGGTGCTCCTATGCAGCCGGCGACGGAAATTGAGATGATTATTGCCATTACGAGCTGAAGCAGCTTCCTGGTTTTCATCTCTCCTCCTCATTTCTACCGGCAGCATCGGAATGCAAAGCCGGTTCAAGGGATGATCCGTCGATCGCCACGCCCATTGGCTCAACGAAAATGCTTTCCATCATGAAGAAGCCGATTGCATCGCTTTCAAGGTAACTAGGCGAGGCATCGAAATATACTTCTGCCCTGATAGTTGCCCCACTTTCAATAGGCATGTCCCATGGTATGCCATACTCTGATTCGGGAAATGCGGCGTTATCGTAGATTGTGCCCTCTTCGCCGACAATGAGAAGGAATTGCTCGTTGTAGTTATCGAGGCATTGAGTTCTGCCCGTAATGTTGGTCACGGAGACATCGACAATAATCCATCCATCGTTGCCTCGCTGAGATTCAACGTGTTGACCATTGCCCAGGTCGACGTATTCATTGGCGTAGATGCTGTTTACGCAATAACTCCACTTTATGGTTCTACAGCCGCTAAGCCCGGCAGCAACCATAATAACCAGGATAATCGCGAATACTTTGTTCACGCTTCGATTCTCCTTAATCGCCAGATTTGTTCAAGGAGTGAGATTTCCACGACAATTATCGATTATGTTTCCTAATAGTGACAATCCTGCACATTTGTAAATGTATGGAATAAAAAACAGGCAGCTTCCCGCTTTGGGGACCCTGTTTCTTCTTTGATTAGCTCCTAAGATTGAGAGGGGTTGGTTAGGACATGATCGGAAGCTGCCACGAGTAGTATCGGACTCAACATATGTTTCTTCATCTGAGCTCAGATTTATAACAGCTATAGGCGCGAATTTGCGTTTATGGAATTTGGCCATTCATCCCCGATACTGGCGTTGAATAAGCATTGACCGCTATTGAGCTCCAAGCAATTCACTATGACTTAATCGTTCATAGCCTAGTTTCGCATACTTCTTTGTTCTCGAAGCCGGAGATTTAGGCACGAACCTGGCTGTATCCATACAGGCCCTATACAGCGGCAGGACTGTCCGGTGCCATGTCAGGAAGCTCCTTCTCTACATTACGCATGTGCGAGTACGAGAACGCAATGGCAGTAGCGGCAAGAAGCAGAACTCCCATCAGTACGTACATGAGCCCGATCCCACGCCCTGGTCCTACTCCAATCAGCTTCCCTATGCTTCCTGCCAGCTTGCCATCCTCCACCAAGAGCGGGTTGAAGACCTTGTCGGCAAGCGGTCCGACTACAACATATGCAAGAGGTATAGACGAGTACGAGATGACTCTCCTATAAGAAAACACCCTTCCCTGGATATCCGGAGCGGTCTTCCGTTGCCAGATAACTTGGCTGCAGGCACCCAATACAGGTGTTCCTGTAAAGGCAAGGAATGCGCCGATGCCAAGGACAAGGGGGTTAGTGGTAAATCCCAGGATGAAGAGAGAGACAGAAACCATGATCGCGCAGAGATAGATGCCTGTAATCTTCCTTTTTGGCCCGCCCCAGGCGCTCATCAATATGCTCCCTGACAGATACCCCAAGCCCGCTACTGAGGTCAGCAGACCGAGCATCGGCGTTGTTGAGAAGCCGAGCACAAGTGGCGTGAACAAAACGACTGCGATGCTGGTCAGGAAGTTGAATGCGGCAAAGAACAGGAGCATGCCCTGCAGCCCTTTGCGTTCACGGATATACTTCCAGCCGAAAAGAGCCTCTTTAAAGATAGAACCCCTGCCCGCCTGCCCTTCTGCGGTCCGCTCCGGCCTCGGTATTCTAACTATGAACAGTGTTATCAGCGCGAACAGGAATGTTGCTATATCAATCAGCATTACGCCTTGTACCAGAATGGTCCCCACAAGTACGCCTGCCGTCACAGGCGCCAGTATCTGAGCCACGCCTTCGGCCAGCTGCACCATGCCATTCGCACGGCCCAGCTTTTCCTTGGGCACCAGCAAAGTCATGGCGGCAGAGTATGCGGGCCACTGGAATGTCGCAAATGATGCGCTTATGGCAAGAAGCAGGTACAGGTGCCATATCTCCAGTCTGCCTGCAGATAGCAGGAGAAATATGATAAGAGTGCAGAAAGCGGCTCCGCTATCGCTGAGCATCATCGCTTTTCTTCTGTCCCAGCGGTCAACCAGGGCGCCCGAGAAAGGGCCGATGAGAATCGATGGAAGGGTGGCGAACAACTGGACGAGGGCGAATGCTGTGGTTGAACCTGTCTTCAGGAATACCCAGACTCCGAGCGCAAAACTTGTCAAGCCCGAGCCGCTAAGGGAAACCAGCTGCCCGAACCATACGAAAAGGAATGCTTTAAACCCCTCTATCCTCTTCTTTTCCAAGTCGCTCCCTCCCTAATAAGCACGCTTTTCAAAGATATTCTTGAACTTATATCCAAATACTGAATTGGATAATGGTAAATAATTCCCGTCATTGCTTTTTCTTGAGCACCATAATCGCTCCCGCAGCCAGCGTGATATGATTCATATTAAGAAACTATTCTTAAATTGAATATTATCGCATCTATAAAATAATTCATATCCATCTTATAGGGGCATTCAATAGCGTATAGGAGGTAAGTGATATGAATATTAACAAAGGGGAGGAAAAGGCACAGAGAACAGGCAAGAGCTTTGCCGCCAGCGCCCAGATAACAAGAAGCCGGCTTACTAAAATACCCGACCGCATTTCTGGGATTGACGCTTATCCAAGCGTTTTGAAGAAAGGCACGATCCCGTTACTAGAAGCGAACATCGAGTCGGTTTTTAAGAAGTTTATAAGTGAAAACAAGAAGCTTTTCGAAGTTGAAAGCAAAGATTTGCAGCTTGTGTCCGCGAAAAACATCAACAGGAAGTGGTTCGTTAAATACGGGCAGACTTATAAGGGCATTCCTGTATACAACGCCGTCGTTAGCCTGGAAACTGCGGAAGACGGCAAGGTTAGCTCATTCGCATCAAATTACCTGCCCGGAATCAAAATTACAACAGATCCGAAGGTTGACCTGAAAAAAGCCGTCGATATTGCAAAAAAGACCTATCCGAAGGGTGATTCTCAGAAATTGAGCGAGAGTGAGAGCATCCTGCTGATTTTCCCGGTGACAGCAGAAGGCACGATCAGTACATCATCTGGCTTGGAAATTTCTGCTCGCAAAAGAGCAGACCGACCCCGAGATTGAGAAGTATTTTATCATTGACGCAATCGATGGCAAGATCCTCCGGTCTTACACCGCAAGGTTTCCGGGTGTACAGGTAACCGGCACGGTCAGAGGCGAGATATATCCAGCAAATCCGACAGATGCGCTAAGTACTGTGCCTTTGCGCCATGAGATCGTAGATGTCGAATTCGCGGGAAATGCCAACACTAACCACTCTGGCGCATATTCCCGTAACGTCCCCTGGTACTGGTGGCTGTTTCCCATTCATCATGCCACCTTCAAACTGGAAGGCCCTTATGCAAGGGTCCAAAACAGCGATGGCACGGATTACATAGCAACCAGGGACTGTAATACCGACAACCCCTGCGACATGACCTGGACTGCCGCAGACAGGGATCATATTAACCTCTTCTACCATATGAACCTATACCATGACTGGCTGGAAACCGAACTCGGCTATTTATGGGCGAACCTTGACGGGACCAATCGCTTCAATGTGAAGGTCAACTACGCCTTCTCCAACGCTTATGCCGGCAATCCCATGACTTTCGGCACAAATAACTTCGCCAGGAGCAGCGACGTGATTTACCACGAATGCACGCATAACATTTTGTGCCATGAATACGGCGACTATATCGGCTGGCCGGACGCATATACGGAAGCTTACGCCATGGACGAGGGCTTTGCGGACTACTTCGCGTGCAGTTTCACCAACGATTCCAGGCTTGGTGAGGGCTGTTTCACTCCAAGGAATCTTCAAAACACCAATCAGTATCCCGGCAGGAGCAGTTACAACAGCGAGGGGCATACCGGCGGGATGATAATCAGCGGGGCGGCCTGGGACTTCAGGCAGCGGCTGATCAACAACCATGGAGCACTGGGGGCGCGAATCGCAGACCAGCTAATACTGGAGGCTCACCAGATACTCTCGGCTTTCCCCAGAGACTACTACTTCTCCGATCCGCACGAAAGCAACCTGCTAACAGCCCTTTACAAAGCTGCCGATATCGATAACAATCTGCTGAACGGCTTTCCGTATTTCAATGATATCCAGCAGGCTTTCCACGCTCACTCCCTGCTCCAAGTGGTTTTTGATAGCGAGGACAGCTTCGACTTCTCTACAAATACCTTGGGTAATATTACAGGAGGCGATCTTTACTATTACCAGGGCAAATTCTGGGCTAACAACCTGAAGCAAAAGGGAGTCACAGACTTGGGGGATATTGGCAGCACCGACTTGGCCGCTGTGAACATCCCGGCTTCTGGATTTACCCGCTTTGGGGTAGCCGCGGTTGTCGGCCACACTTATGTATCGATGGCCCAAGAAGGGGAGACAGCAGGATATATCGCATTCCGGGTTACTGCGCTTAACGCTGATAAGTCAAAGGTAACCTTGCGATACCTCTACAGGTTCAATCCTCATTGGCATGTGGCCAACCTCCACTCCAAGGAGATACATAGACTTGATTGCCATTGGGCATCTCTTATGTCAGCGGGCAACAAGTCGTTCTGCAAGAACCTTGGCGAGGTGGCGGATCTGATCAGGGACAGCGGCTATAACGGGTGTCATTACTGCCTGCCCAGATACGATATGGATACGCTGACTCTACATAAGGTCCTTGATAATCTGGAAGAGGATTTGGCTACGTGATCTCTATTGGCGTAAGAGGAAATCAAGTTTTGGCCAAAATTCATGACTTTGCATGCCTGAATAAAGCAGGAGACGTCGGATCACGAGACATTAGTAGAATTGGAATAATGGTGTGCCCGATCTAACAAGGTTGAGGAGAAAGAATGAATTCACTAAGGTGAGCCGAGACAAGCTGCATCGGCTCACCTTGTTTGTTAGGTATTCATTAGTTCGCTTTGTATGAACTTGGCATCGTTGCAGAAATGGGCTTGAGCCGGAAGAAGTCCCAATAAGCATCGGAGCTGGATCGTTGTTGTTCTCCTATGAACCGACGGGTTCGAAACATTCCTTATCGCTGTTGCCGCTGCTGCTCACATTCTTAGCATAGTAATTCTGAACGCAGTATAGTTGTTCATAAGAACATTCGTAATGGCCAATTCGGAGGGGATAAAATGCGAAGGATGTTGGCATCCGCCGTACTTTTCCTATTCATTTGTGCAGCCCCTGCCCTTTCTTTCGATAAAGTTGACCAGATATGGTCGGTAGAAGTCGAAGGCATAACCTCGTCTGAATTAATGCCAGACGGAGGGATTGTCATTTCGGCAGGAAATCAAGCTGTGGTTTTCGATAAGTATGGGCATGTCAGGTGGTCTTGGAAATCCAGCGAACCCATATACCTTCTGGCAACAGATTTGTTCGGAGATATTTACATGGCTTTCGGGAATACCGTTGCCGGGCTTTCAAAAGATGGGAAGTTGAAATGGCAGATCGATGCCTATGACATTGTTCATGCGTTGACGGTAATGGATGGCATCCTGCTCGTAGGATGGGACCACGGCCTGTTTGCACTTAACCTGGACGGAAGCCTTGCCTGGGAGTACTTCAAACCGCCCAACTGCTGATTTGTAGAATATGCGGGGCCTGTATGGTCCCTCGATTACCTGGTTAACGGCAGTTGCATAGTCATAGGGAAGGTTTCCTACAACTCGGCTGATACCGGCCTAACGGAGGGAATAGAATACCTCAACATTGTCGATATGAATGACGGATCCACAACCAGGCAGCTAGAAAAGATAGGTATCGGTTTCACAGATGTAGAAGTGCTTGGACCCAAAAGCATCCTAGTATTAGACAAATACATAGGGATAATCAAATGGAGCAATCAGGATATGCCTTTCTATGAATGGCGGCTCATTATGGAGCCTCCTGAATACCTTGTTGTGGGATACGCCGACAAAGCCCTGGCAGTGGCAAAGGACGGGATTACGCTTTCTCTCATTGACATAGATAAGGGCCAAATCCTAAAAAGGATTATTTCATCATTCAGAATTGTTGGACGCCCTATAGCAGATGGGCCAACATATTTGATACCGGTAGATGGTGGCTTGGTAATACTTGACGAAGAGCTAAATACTATAGAGAATTACCAGGCAAGCTGGTTGAAAGGGCCGATAGCGTTAAGAAAATCGCAGGAGCGTATCTACTTGATAGGCGAACGCAACATCACAATGATTGTCCCAACAATATAGTTGAGGTTTAGCGTGTGCCAAATCGGCAGAGTAGTGCCTCTATGCCAAAAGCTTCTCTATGATTGTGACCTTGCGGGCGTCCTGCTTGCTCATTTCGTATCTCATCCTCTCATTGCAGATCGTTCTTGAGGATGACACTTTCCCTGATGAGTTTACACCATGACATTATCGTTGACTGATCACAAGAAGCAAGTCGATGCCTTGACAAAACACTTTAAGGGCTATATATTTCTCGTAATGTACAAACTTACTACGGAGGCGCAGACATGAAGCAATTGATATCGATGATAGCGATATATCGATATTACGCCTATACGGCGGCTTGTTCTTGCGCTTACCATTGGGTATAGGCAAAGCTTAGGGTACATCATCTTAAGCGGGCGCGAGGGCAGGCCGTAAAACTGAAGGTCCGGGATATCCGGGTCTTTTTTTATTTCTGCCTTCGAGTGAAATCTCGTCCCGCTACCCTACATTAAGGGGGATGATGTACTAATGGAATTTCAGATTTAGTGACAGTAGACCTATTCGGGTCGACATAAACAATTGCAAAGTGGTTCACAAGATCGACCTTTTCCCCCACGATGAAAGGCCCAACCATAAAGGCAGAGATGCTGCATCACATCCCTTCCAAAAAGGGATGTATGTTCGCACGCTTATTGAAATAGAGAAACGCAATCAACGGTTGATAACAAGGGGCAATAAGCTCTTAATGAGGAATCATTATTTAAAGAAAGAGGCGAAGCAAGCTATGGTTATAAGCATTAGGAAGACTCATGGCAGGAACAAGATCAGTGACCTTTTAAGATGGATAGAAGATCAAGGCCTAGGTGTCCATATGAGCGAGAGCGATAATTCCACGCTTATTGGCCTCATCGGAGACACGGCAAGCATCGACATGAACCGTTTACACTCATTCGAAATAGTGGAGTCGATAAATAAAAACCAAGATCCCAATATTAATGCACATGCCAAATTCCATTCGCTAAATTCGGCAATCGATGTTTACGACCAGAATTTCTAAGGGCGCAGTCTCAGATAAATAGGAGCTAGTGCAGACAGGCACATGACCGAGGCTAACAACGACCGGACCAAATCATTAAACGATTGGCAAAGTCACTTAAGCTTAGCAGTCATAAGATATCGCGAGATTCCTCGGCATTATGCAACCTACTGCGTATAAGGAGAGATATTCATGGTAATCGCCATATATGGTTTGGGGCTTATTGGGGGGTCATTTGGAAGGGCAATACTGGAAAAGACGCCGCACAAGGTTCTTGGGCGCGACATAGACCCGCAAACCGTGATCGATGCGAGACTTTTGAAGGCGATTGATGATGAGATAACGGATGAGAACCTGAAAGATGTCGATTTGGCGATTTTCGCCCTTAGTCCATCTGATGCCATATCCGAAATGGAAAAGGCGGCACCCAAGCTAAAGGATGGAGCAGTAATCATCGACAGCTGCGGGACTAAACGAAGGGTAATCAGATGTATGGAGTCACTGCGTGAGAGATACCCAAACCTTGAGTTTGCTGGCGTGCACCCCATGGCTGGAAGGGAAATCATGCGGGATATCGAATTCGGCAGCATCATTATTCGAAGGCACCTACGCCATCGTCACACCTGTCAAAACTTCGCATCCAGCATTGGACAGGATAATATCACTGCTGCGCGAGATTGGTTGTAAGGGCATCCGGATCGCAACGGCTGAGAAGCATGACGAGATGATAGCATACACTTCCCAAATTGTTCACGTCGTTTCCATGAGTTATATCAGAAATCCACTTTCTGAGGATCATTTGGGATTCTCGGCAGGGAGTTTTCAGGATATGACCAGGGTGGCGAGGCTCAATCCTAGGACATGGACGGAGCTGCTCTTGGAGAATCGCGATAATGTGCTCCTTCAGATTGACGCTCTCGAAAAGAACATTGCTGATATTAAACTGGCGCTCGTGAACAACGATGCGGTCCTGCTGAATCAATTGCTGACAGAAGGCGTGAGGATGAAAGAAGTGGCTGATAGAACTGCGAAGGATGGGAAAGGTTGTTAAAATTACTGTCTATGCCTAAAGCCCGCTCAACGAAGTTTTCGGTTGGGATCCTATCTGCAGGGATACAAGTGCATCCAGTTTCATTAAAGACTGAGGGCAAAGGGGATTTTATTGTCATCAATGGATTAGCCTAATGCACCATCAAGAAACGACATGGGGGGAGCTCGCAGAATATGCTGATGATTGAATCCGTTGAGAGGTCGAAGCTTTCGGGCGAATTGTTCGCACCGATTTCAAAATCTGTCGCTCACCGAGCATTAATTGCATCCGCATTGTCAAAAGGGCCAACCCACCTTCATGGGAACATTGTAGGCAGCGATGTTGAAGCCACAATGTCAGCGCTTAGTGAGATGGGTGCTTTGTTTATACCATGTGAAGAGGGCATTATCGTCAATCCGATAATTACGCGCAAGAACAATCTTAGGCTTAATGCTAAGGAGAGCGGCTCTACCCTTCGTTTCCTGATCCCGGTAGTTGCAGCACTGGGGTTGGACGTTGAGTTCATTGGTGAAGGCCAGCTTTCTTCGCGGCCAATTTCAGGACTTCTTGAAGCCTTGAGGGCCCATGGTGTCAAGGCAGACAGTGACAGGCTCCCACTTTGTATGAGCGGAAAGCTTCGCAGCGGGGCATACGAAGTGGACGGTTCTATCAGTTCTCAGTATGTTACGGGATTGCTATCTAGCGCTTCCTCTGCTTGACGGTGATAGCACAATCTCCATCCAGAATGGCATTGTGTCGGAGGGCTATATAGATCTTACGCTGTCTATGCTCAGCCTATTTTCCGTTAATGTCGTGCGGGAAGGCAATATTCTATCACTTAGAAGGAAATCAGGAATTCAAAACGCCCGGGAGCCTTCTTGTGGAGGGAGATTTCAGCGGGGCTGCAAATTTCGCTGTAGCAGGGGCGATTAATGGCTGTGTAACTCTAAAGGGGCTCAACTTGGACTCGCGTCAGAGCGATAGGGCGATTATTGACATCTTGCGGGATATGAAAGCTGAAATCACATTTTCAAATGGCTCCATCACCTTCAACGAGAGCGCGCTTGAGCCTATTGACTTGAACATCGAAAACTTCCCGGACCTCGCTCCTATACTTTCGATAGCCATGGCAACGGCGAAAGGCGTATCCATCATGCGAGGCGTAGATAGGCTCAGCTTCAAGGAGTCCAACAGGCTTGAGGGCATAATGAAGATGCTGGCAGGGTTTTCCGTAAGATCTGAATACGCAGATGATACCCTTAGGATTTTC
Source organism: uncultured Bacillota bacterium (assembly GCA_963823655.1). Taxonomy (GTDB): domain Bacteria; phylum Bacillota; class DTU025; order DTU025; family MWDF01; genus MWDF01. The sequence continues at coordinate 283,705 of CAWGMK010000010.1, read as the reverse complement.
GGAGGTGACTATGCGCGGAGGCAATGTCATCGATTCGCAAAACGATCACCGCCTGGCAATGAGCGCAGCCATAGGAGGATCCAGGGTCGGAAACACGGGAATTATTAACGCCCAATGCGTAAAGAAGTCCTATCCGGCTTTCTTTGCAGACATGGCAAAGCTTGGGGGTATAACTAGTGCATGCAAACTTTAAGAATATCCAACTCGAGATTTTCGGAAAATCGCATTCCAGCGAAATTGGAATGCTGTTAAGTGGCATTCCCAAAGGTGAGGCCGTGTCGCTGAAAAATGTACAGTCATTCGTGGATAGGCGTAAAAGCGGGGATAATCCCTGGTCGACTCCCCGCATTGAGCCAGACATTATTCACTTTGAATCAGGGATAGCCAATGACGTAACAGATGGGGGCCCTATACGTGCCACCATAAAGAACCAAAGCGTGCGAACTGGCGATTATAGCGGGCTAACGAACAAACCCAGGCCTTCACATGCAGATTACGCAGCCTATTTAAAAGGCCAGACAACAAGCGGCGGAGGTAGGTTCTCCGGCAGGATGACCGCCCCACTTTGCATCGCAGGTGGCATTGCAAAGGAAATATTGCGAACTAAAGGTATTACGGTCGCAGCCTACATCTCGCGCATCGGCAAAGCGAAAGGGCTACTAAGCTATGAAGATGCAGAGATTACTCCCGACATTGTCCTTGAAGCACAAGCACGAAGCCTTGCTGTAGCAGACGAAGCCTCGGACAACGGCATGCTAAAAGAGATAATGGATGCTAAAGAGGCTAATGACAGTATAGGCGGTGAGATAGAGTGTGTTGTGTTTGGAATGCCCGCAGGCCTTGGCGACGCGATGTTTGATGGCTTGGAGGGGTTGATATCCTATGCAGTTTTCGCGGTACCGGCAGTCAAAGCCATTGCATTCGGAGCTGGTTTCGGGTTTTCTCAAATGCGTGGTAGCCAGGCTAATGATGCGTTCGAGTACAGGGACGATAAGGTTGTAACGAAGACAAACAATAATGGCGGAATCAACGGTGGCGTTTCCAATGGCATGCCATTGACTATTAAGGTAGCTATCAAACCGACACCGTCGATTTCAATCCTTCAGCACACAGTTGATCTTGAACTGGGCGAGAATACCACCATCGAAATCAAAGGCCGCCATGATACTTGTATTGTCCCGCGTGCGGTGCCCTGCATAGAAGCAGCAGTAGCTCTCTCGCTCCTTGATGTACTGCTGGGTGAAAATGCTGTTGCGTGCAAATCTTCTTTATAAGTATTTCAGCAAACAAACTGGGATTTTCCGCGAGAGCGAAGTAAACGGGAAAAGCGGATGAACACGAAATTTGCTGAAGGGGCGGTAATGTTATGGAACAACTTGATAAACAAAGGGCTATTATTGACAAAATCGATGATGAGATAGCGGTTCTTTTCAGAAGCCGTATGGAAGTAAGTAAAAACATTGCGCTCCTAAAGCGCAGCGTAGGCGCTCCTGTACTCAATACAGACCGCGAAAGACAGGTGCTCAACCGCGTAATGGAAAGCATGCCTGATGAACTGAGATTGTTCGCAAAGCAGCTTTTCTCAACGCTATTCGAGACGAGTAAGGCTTACCAAAGGAGTCTCATTGAGGAGAGGTCTTCAACTCGTGAAGAGATCAAATGATGGATGGTTCTAAAGAGATCCGCTGTCACTCAACAGCGGCTAAACCAGGAGTAAAAAAGTACTATCTACTTGGGCAAACCCTTGCCCACAGCCTGTCCGCGGACATATATGGCAGGCTTGGGCTCGATTATTCGCTGAAAGAACTCGCAGATGAAAATGCCGTTGCCGAATTCCTTGCCAGAAGGGATTTCGCAGGGCTTAATGTCACAATCCCCTATAAAGCGACGGTCATGAACTACCTCGATTACATTGATAAGACAGCAATCGACATCGGCGCAGTCAACATTGTGCTGAATGTTGAAGGGAGGTTACTGGGTTACAATACCGACTTTTGCGGCATGGCTGAGGCACTTCATAGAGCAGAGATTAAGATGCAGGGAAATAGAATCATGATTCTGGGAAGCGGCGGAACAGCCAGAACAGCGCAGCACCTTGCTGTTTCGAACAACGCGGCTGAGGTGGCGATTGTATCAAGGAGTGGTTCACTGAATTACTCTAACTGCAAGGGCTTTGATCCCGATATAATCATCAACACCACGCCTGTAGGCATGTTCCCAAATGCGGGGGAAAAGCCTGTGGAGCTAAAGGACTTTAACAACGTCCACGCGGTTTTCGATGCAATCTACAACCCTATTAATACTAGATTAGTGCAGGATGCCAGATCACTTGGGCTAAAATTCTCCGGAGGGCTAGCAATGCTGGCCGAACAGGCTCGACTTGCCTATGAGCTATTTACCGGCTCTAAGACCGAAAAAGAACTCTTCTCACAGATTTACTCTGCCTGTTTACGCAAGCAAGGCAACATTGTACTTGTTGGCATGGCTGGCGCAGGCAAAACGTCAATTGGCAAAAGGCTCTCTGAGATCTATGGGAAACCGTTTTTTGACACTGATGAAATCATCGAGAGAAGAACCGGCATGAGCATACCCCAGATATTCGAACTTTACGGCGAGTCAACCTTCAGAGGTTTCGAAAGAGCAGTAGTGCGCGAAGTTGCTGTTGAAAATGGAGCGATAATCGCAACGGGTGGTGGCGCTTTGCTCGATGAAGAGAACCGTTACCTGTTAGGCGCCAATGCGATTGGAGTCCATATTAAACGTGATTTGCACATGCTCGAAGTCGCTGGAAGACCTCTATATCAAGTGCAGGATGTTGGATCGCTCTGGGAGCGCAGACATTGCATGTACGAAGGTTTTTGTGATTTCGAAATCAATAATTGTGGCGAGATAGAAGACGCAGCTATATCGATTCTAGATAGAATCAAGCAGATCAAAATAGCAGAAATATGGAAGGAAACACTATGAAAATACATATAATAAATGGCCCCAATCTGAATATGATAGGCATAAGAGAAAAGCAGATCTATGGAGATAAGAGCTACCCAGAGCTTGTTGCGTATATTAAGGAGAAGGCCAAGCAGAAGGGAATTAATGTGCAAATCCTGCAATCCAATTACGAGGGCAGGTTAATTACGGCGATTCAGAAGTCCAAAGGGGCTTTCGACGCTATCATTATAAATGCCGCCGCTTACACCCATACAAGTATCGCGATACTCGATGCACTCAAAGCAGCAAATCTCCCCGCCGTTGAAGTGCATCTTTCAAATCTCGTTCTAAGAGAAGACTTTAGAAGTTTTTCCTATGTCGCGCTCTACACTGATAAAACTATAATGGGTAAAGGCTTTGAGGGATACAACGAAGCTCTGGATTATCTCCTGGAAAGATATGGCCATCAATAAAAACGCCCTGTCATCGAGTTGAAGGACTGACTTGATAAGATTCCTATACCTACAATTTTGCCGCTCTTGAGGCAGGATACTAGCACTTTAGGGGTAACGGAAGAACAGAATAACAGGCCTCTGATCTTTCAGATGTTATTAGCGATTAGTGTTAAGCCTTCTTTCGTCTGCTCGCCCTGTTGAGGATTTCAATCCGAAACGCCGGCTTCAATTCTGGGATTTCATAGTAATCGTTCAAATATAAATGCATGGCGGTCACATAAACGAATGTACAGCCCACACGCCTGGCATATCTATGAGAATAGATATCAATAAGGCCCCAGGCTCTCCGTGCTGTTTTCATTAATAAAAAGCAGGAAATAGCGAGCATTTCTATAATATACACACCAGTTCAAGAAAGGGGATGATGCAATGAAGAGGTCAAGAGTCTTCCTGGCGACTATTGCATTCGCCATGCTGCTTGTCGCCGGAGGGTGCGTCAAATCATGGTCCGTCGATTTCGTAACCGTGCCTGACCTGGACGACTGGGTCTTGTCTTCCACCTATGAGCTTGCGCCCGAAGGACTCGTAATTGAGGCAAACAACTTTGTGACTGCGCCGTTCGTGCTAAACGGCGATTTTACGATAACCGTTAAGTTCAAAGTCGCCACAGACATAACGCAAAGGGTATATGGGGCTATATGGCTTGGGAGCACGACTGGCTACCCCGGCGGTGGAAGCATAATTTCGTTCTTCTACCGCCGCGGAGGAGCGGAGCTTCCCTATTACCAGCTTTGGACCGATGGCCCATCGACTGATCTACTGATGATCGAGACTTCAAGTACCGAAATTCCGGGCATGCTCAACGAAGCTATAAACACTTATGTACTAAAGAAGGTCAGCGACCACTTCTTAGTGACATTGAACGATACGCTCATCGGTGAGTGGGATAATATATCTTATGAGTCGAATGACTTTTACCTGACACTCAATTCAGGCGATCTTACCACCGACCAGATAATTTACAAGAGCGTCAAAGTCTCCTATGAAGATAACGGCTTGACTCCGTTGGATTCCTCAGTACTATCCATAGGCGCAGTCGGTGGCTTTGACGGAGCTGCTACGCATTAAAAGGATCGCGTCAGGCTATCGAAAATTGCCTTGATGAATTCTATTCTTATATGCGATCGAATGAATGTAACTAATCCGCCACGGATTCTTGATCCGAGGCGGATTTCTATCGATATTGGCCCTAGATAGGAACATGCAATAAGATTTTGTCGGTGCGTTAAATCTGCTTTCTATTGAGCAGCCTTATTCATGCAATGGTGTTGAGCTTATTCCCTTCTTGCGCTGATCCGTAGTTCTTAGTGAGATTTATGTTCACAATTGTCTAGCCTACCTCGATAAGTTTAATCCAATTGAAATTTCCAATCTGCAACAAGTTCTTTCGCTAATCAAGGATTGGGTTCTGACGTTTTCTTCATGCTTTGCCTTTCTCTTGGCTGTTAAATAAACAAAACCGCCAGCATACCGACGATTTAAAGCCCTATCGGTGCCGAAGGCGGGATTCAAAAGGTCTCAATCTGATACATTCAAGCTTTCCATAGCCATGATAATATGTCCAGCTTACAAGCCAAATTACATTCCATTCAGTACAACTAGTACATCGCTTGACCGAGATATCAATTTGCTTGACATTCTGTTTGACACAACACAATACCCTTGTTGACTATCGGGTGAAATATGCCTATGGTACAAAAACCAGTTTTGATTTGTGGGGAGATGCTCTTGCGCTTGCATTGAATATTCTTTGAATAAAAATATTATAAGAGGGTTTGATATAACAAGCATTCAAAAGTCATCAATGTATGAATTTTCCATATAGAGGTTGACAGCACAAATGAATAAGAATTGACTATAACGGACAAACAATGTAATATTTATTCAGATTTTATTCAGAGGACAGAGGCGATGCATATCATTTATGACTCTTGAATTGTCGTCCAATTCTGTATCTTCTTTGTTCGTAAAAATCGAGGTTATAGTTTCCCATGGCCTCTTTTAAGATGAAAGGAGCATTACTTAATGAGAAGTTCAAAGCGCATTATCTTGGCGATACTTTTAGTTTTTATGTTGGCTAGTTTGTTATCGACGGGAGTCTTCGCGTCAAGTTTCAGCGATGTTCTTCTGAGTGAGACAGCAGGAACTGTATCGTTCATCAAGGCCGCATCGGGCAAGTGGACGCTGACGATTGATAAGGCGCTGCTTGCGGGTAATACAATCCGGTTGGGCCTTACATACTATACACTCGGCACGAACTTTGAGGGCAAGACCCCCGCTGAACAGACAAAAAATCTCAGTGCCGTCTTGAAAGGGACGCCGCTCAACGCGGACGACGACACACTGAAGAACTATAATATCACTTACACTGACGGGGAAAACAAAATCACATTTACCACCAAGCAGGGTTTCAATCAGGAATATCCTCCGACCTTTATTTTCACATCATTCAGGCCAGCCAATTGGTGGGTTGATGCACCAACGAGCAGTAGACCGTACCGCAGGCCTGACAGAATAAGGCCCTTTGACAGCTGGAGCGATTATATAAACGCCGGGTTGTTAAAAATGATTGAAACATCCGAGCCTTGGTTCAATGTTTACAAGGTAGCCGGCAACACGTATGTGTTCTCTGAACCCGGTCACGATCAGGAGGTTATATCCTTCCTCGTCATTGGAACAGAGACGGCGTTGCTTATTGATACGGGTATGGGTATTGGAAATCTCAGAAAAGCCGTTGAAGATGTTCTCAAATTGCCGGAAAACAGCCACATCAAAATCGGTACGAACTTCATCATGGTGAACACCCACACCCATTCCGACCATAGGGGAGACAGCTGGCAATTCCCCGAGGTAAAGGAAATTTATGTATGGAATGGCGACGACAACGCCTCTTTACCGGGCGACGCAGGCGACACGATGACCGCAATCGCTCGCAACTTCTTCGTTGGCAGCGGCGGCGGCGCGATAACTACTGGCGACCTAATGCGTGATCTTCCCGCTGAGTTTAGTGCTCAATTAATTGGCGTGTCCAAAGAGAATCCTCTTATTAGGCCAGGCGTCAGCGCTTCTCAGATTAAGCGTATAGACGAAACCCACGTCTTCGATTTGGGCGGGCGCAAGTTGCAGGTCGTAAACACCCCGGGACACTCCTCAGACAGCATCACACTTATTGACGCGACCAACAAAATGGCCTTTACCGGCGACTTCTATTATCCTGGGCCGAACTATGTGTATCAGCCGGGCAGAACGAGCCTTGTTGCTTATTACAACAGCGCTGCAAAACTTTGGGATATCCTCGAGCCGCTGGACATTAAGTGGATCTGTGGCTCTCATAATGAACTTGTTTACGGCAAGGAAATCGTTCGGGAATTAAGAGACGCAGCGAAGGCAATTTTGGATCTCGCGGTGTCGGGAGTAGCCTGGACGCCTGACGGAAAGGGCGGGAATATTTCGGCAGAATCCAGCAGCTATATTGAATACTGGTTTGAGTTCTGCAATTTCGCCTACCGGAAATGTCCGAATTCAAGTAAACCGTGACTATGACGTTCGCAAACCGGTGATACCTCCGAATAATCCCTAATCGCAACAACCGAATAAATATTACGGCCCCTGCTTTTAAAGCAGGGGCCGTAATGCAGCCTGTCAACATCTTCATCATTTCCACTGTCGTCGGGGATAACTTAAGGCTGAAAAATCAAGGTTCCCGGTATCGGATCTGTCCTTCGCGCTGTTTGCCAAAGGCGCCGATGTAGGGAAACCTTAAATATTCTTCCATGCAGACGGGATTATTTGGTATACCATCGACGAGTATGAATTCGTTAGATGGGACTTCACTGAGAAGGTATTAGGCAACGATTTGCACTACTTCTAAAAGATTTTGGTCGGCGACCCATACCTCTTCCAGAAGGTTCTTGAAAACTAAAGCCTGGGTTGTACCAAAAACTGGGGGCAGGTCATTGCATGAAGGACAAAGCATACCAACGAATACCCTCCACATTCACGAGTGGGTTTAGTGCTCTGCTTGACATTTGTTTGACATTTCGGGAAATGATAAAACAAAACCGCCAGCTTACTGGCAGTTTAAAACCCTATTGGTGCCGAAGGCGGGATTTGAACCCGCACGAGGTTGCCCCCACTAGACCCTGAATTTAGCGCGTCTGCCAATTCCACCACTTCGGCAAGTGTTGTGCACGCATAAATTTATCACAGGCCGGACCATAAAATCAATAAGCTACCTCTAAAGAAAGCAAACGGCTCTTCCTTATGCCCATCTATATGCTCCCATTGGCTATAATGTACCTAGCATTGCGAAACAGGAGGTCCTCCCTATGAGCAAGAGCCTTAAATTGAACCCTGCGTCATGCGTCCTTGTTAGCCTTGATATGCAAGATAAGGTAATCGACATCACTTGGGACAAGGACATCGTCCGTCCAAGGGCCGTTGCCCTGACGTCGATTGCCAAATTGCTGAATGTGCCCCTAATAAAGCTTGAGCACGTGCCCTCCAAGATGGGCGGGACGACCCCCTCTCTTGATGCTGTGATGGAGGGCATCAAAGCCAATCTCGAAGTCATCATTCTCAGGCTTCGGTAATGTCGAATTCGTATCCGCGCTCAAAGCGGCCGAACGCAGCCAGATTATCATCTTCGGCGTAGAGGCGCACGTCTGCTTGTGTCAGACCGTACTAGATGCCCTGGAGGCAGGCTACGACGTCTTCGTAGTGGCGGACGCAAGCTCCTCCACTTCTCCATACCATAGAGACATAGCCTATGACAGGATGCGCCAGGCAGGGGCAGTGATTGCTACGGCTCAGAGCCTTGCATTCGAGCTCATCGGCCGCGCCGATGTCCCGGAGTTCAGGCAGGTCCTGCCCTTCATAAAAGACCTATAGGCCAAGGCCCTGAACGCATATTCCCCACAGCGCTTTATATAGGGGGTGCTGCATGCCTTCAGAAGAAAAGAGTAGCCACCTCGACATCGAAGCTTTGATCGCGCAAATGACACTTGAAGAGAAGGCTTCACTTTGCTCGGGCGATGGCCTATGGAAGCTGAAGGGCATCCCCCGCCTTGGCATACCTCCCATTGCCGTCGCTGACGGTCCTCATGGGCTTCGCAAGCAGAAAGCAAATACGGGAGGCCACTCTTTCAGCGACAATGTGCCTGCCACCTGCTTTCCTACCGCCTCTGCCCTTGCCAGCACCTGGAACCGGGATCTGATAAGCGAAGTCGGCAAGGCGATCGGCGATGGAAGCCCGCCACAATCAAGTCAACATCCTTCTTGGACCCGGAGTGAATATAAAGAGGTCGCCGCTTGGCGGCAGGAACTTCGAATACTTCTCGGAAGACCCATTCCTGTCCGGCTCCATCGCTTCAGCCTTTATAAAAGGCGTACAGAGCACTGGTGTCGGAACGTCCATAAAGCACTTCGCCGCCAACAACCAGGAGACCAGAAGGTTCACCATCGACGCCCAGATTGACGACAGGGCCCTTCGCGAGATATATCTCAAGCCTTTCGAAATAGCTGTCAAAGAGGCCAAACCGCAGACTGTCATGGCCGCCTACAACAAGTTGAACGGCGATTACTGCACAGAGAGCAGGACGCTGCTTAACGGATATCCTTAGGAAGCAATGGAATTTCGAGGGCCTTGTCATGTCGGATTGGGGGGCCGTCAGCGACCGACGCTTCCGGCCTGCTGGCAGGCATGGACCTGGAGATGCCAGGCTACGATGGCGATGGCGAGAAAGCAATAATAGCCGCCGTCCTTGATGGCACCATTCCAGTGGAAACGCTCGACTTGTCAGTACGCCGAATACTGACGCTGATATCTAAGTCAGCCGGGCTTCCTAAGTTACCAGCCGATTTCTCATATATAGACATGCACCACGAACTTGCCGCCAAGGCAGCTTGTGAGGGCGCCGTCCTGCTCAAAAACGATAAGGGATGCCTGCCCCTTAGCCGAAACATCCCGGATAGCCTTAATCGGATCTTTCGCAAAACAGCCCCGCTACCAGGGAGCCGGCAGCTCCATGGTGACTCCGATACGCATGAGCAACGCATACGATGAAATCACAAAAAGGGCTGCATCACAGAAGAATTGATTACGCACCGGGCTACAATGCAGCCGATGGCAGCATTACGAAGGCCTCAATTAAGCAGGCTTGCAGGGTGGCAGCCGTGCCGATGTCGCAGTGGTCTTTGCGGGTCTGCCCGCGTCCTTCGAGACTGAGGGCCTGGACCGCAAGCACATGAGGCTGCCGGCCGGCCAAAACTCCCTAATTGATGCCGTGTGCAACGCCAATCCGAATGTGGCGGTCGTGTTGATGAACGGCTCCCCCGTTGAAATGCCGTGGGCCGGCAGGGTCAACGCCATTCTTGAGGCCTACCTTGGAGGGCAGGCAGGAGGAGCTGCGATCAGCAGGCTTCTATTCGGAGACTGCAATCCCTCAGGCAAGCTTGCGGAGACCTTCCCGTTGAAGTTGGAAGACAATCCGACTTTCGGAAGTTTTCCCGGAGGGCCTGCAACCGTTGAATATCGCGAAAGCATTTATGTCGGTTACCGCTACTATGACAAGGCGCGAAAGGACGTCCTTTTCCCGTTCGGCCATGGGCTGAGCTACACCGATTTCCTGTATGAGGACCTAATCTTAAGCCCTGGCAGCCCCACCATAGAAGGCCCTTTGTCTGTACGGGTCCGGTTTACAGTTAAGAACATCGGCACTCGCCCGGGTGCCGAAGTAGTACAGCTTTACGTCAGGGATGTCGAATTGACCGCATTCAGGCCGGAAAAGGAGCTTAAGGGTTTCGCGAAGCTGATGCTTGAGCCCAATGAGAAAAGAGAAGTCGAGTTCGTGCTGGGAGACGATGCATTCTCTTTCTGGGATAAGGCGACAAATGCCTGGAAGGTTGAGCCGGGCGACTTCGAAATCCTTATAGGTTCATCTTCAAGGGACATTCGCTTGAGCGCCATCCCTAAAATTCTACCTGATGCTGGCACTTCCGCAGGCGAGGGTACAGTGCGCGGCAGCTGCTCTGAACCTGCGGAGTATTGCGGCAAACTCAATGCAAATGCCTTCAGCCGGGAAGCTTTCAGAAGCATACTGGGTCGGGACCTTCCTGATAATGCGATTATGCGCCGGGGGTTCTACACTCCTGACACACCACTTAGCGATATCAGAGGCCTCTTCGCCTCCATTTTCAGGTCAGCACTTGTTTTCGCCGCCTGGATTGCGACCCGCAAGGACGCTGGCAACCCGACGGCAATGAGCGCCACCACGATCTTCAAGGAGATGCCGCTTAGGAGCCTGCCGTCGATTACGAACGGGGCAATAAGCAGCAGGCTTCTAACGCTTGTCCTCCGCTTGATAAACGGCGGACGAAGTCACAAACCGAGCGGAGAAGCATAAGTTAAGGATATTGCTAAGACAATGCTTCAAAAGCACCCTCATAAGCCGGCTGCATGAAAAAGCCCGGCGCCCAAGAAGGCGCCGGGCTCTCATTCCTCTTGAGGCTAGTCTCCCTGCTTTGCAAACAGCACGAGGCTGATGAACTGCAAATCGCCCTTTCCGACATTGGCGATGGAGTGGCCCTGTTCGGGCTTTATCCAGGTCGTATCTCCCTCATTGAACTGCAAGACTGTTCCGTTGTCGTTGAACTCGGCCTTGCCCTTCAGGATATGGTAGATGTCGATCTCTCCGTGATGTTCATGGAAGCCCAAAATGCCGCCTTCGGGTATTGTCAGTATGGCAAGCATCCTGCCTTTGTTGCAAAGCTCCTCGTTGGCTGCCAGGTGAAGATAGCTTACTGTTCCCCTGCCGCCGAACATGTCCGATTTATAGGTGGTTACGTGATCTTCTTTCCTTCTGATCATTTTCCATCCTCCGGTTCATAATTCAATTTGACGGGATAGCTCCCTAAGAAGCTGCCTAATACCCTTCTCCATCAGTTCGGCGTAGCCGGGCACGCCGCTTAGTTGAAATCGCTACTCCGCCGGGAAAAAGTACTCCATCGACCTCATTATTGCCTGCAAAGCGCTCGAGTGCCTGCCTACCCTCTCCTCCATAGGATGGCCCTCCTCGTCGAACGGCACATAGAGCCTTCCCAAGCTTCTGCGCCTTCACGTACCAGGGGTCCACGCCTGTCAGGACCAACTTCTCATTCGTCTTGGACCTCAGCCTTCCCTGTGAGCGGATTAGCAGTCTCCATTAGTATCGGCATTGTGTCGGAGTAGTCGCCCCAAGACCTGTGGGAAAGCCCATAGAATGTTGGCGGCGACTTCTCAAGCCTGATTTTTATGCCCTCCATCTCCAGGTCAAGCACTGCGACTGAGGCTAGGTCCATCGACTTCTCATGCGCCACCATCGCGTTAATAACTGGGTATTCAGGGCTCGCCTCATGCAGGTCTACCGACACTTCGGCGTCCTTCTTTCCTTATCACCTCCATGATGCCGAAGGCGATCTTCTCGGTCAGGTTGCCCTCGGGCTTGCCTGGATAGCCCTGTTCAGATTCCTGTTCTCGCTGCCGGACAAGGTCTGCCCAGAAGGATTGATGTAAATGTCAGGGTCGGGCCACTGGTGCAGCGGGTTCGTCGCCCTTGCCCCGATAGCGGAAGTCCTGACATCCCGGTTGCCGTATGGAATGTGAACCTCTGCGGGGACGCCTTCCTGAGGATCGTTCACGCTGAAACCGCTTGCTATCCGCCTGCGGGTATGATTATCACCTGCCCTTCTCTACCAACGGCGTTTTCGATGAAAAGGACGGCCGTCATCAAGCCTGATGGCTCATTAGGGTGAGTTCCGCCAAGGAACAGCAAAGTGCCCCCGGTTCCTTACCCTCAAGCACGTAGACCGCTGTGTCACCCTCGTTCCCTTCAAGCCGTCGAAGTAGTCCGAGAGCATCTTCACTTCGCTCACGGAAGGCCCGCTCACTATTATGTCCGGCTTGTACATCGACCTGAAGCTCACGCCCGTGTTAAAAGCACTAATGCCGATTCGGCAAGTATGATCATACCGCACTTATCCTGCCATCGATCTTCATGTCACAACCCCCTATTTCACAACAGGGCCCTTAGGGCCAGCGGGATTATGATCATGGCCGCCGAGACCTGCTTCCAGACGTTCTTCTCCCTGAAGACCGTCTAGTACCACGTGCGAGTATCCCAGGCAGAAAAGCCAGTATACCCAGAATAGTCCATGAAGCCAATCATTTCATCGCCTCCTTAAATCAGCCACTTGGCAATAGCGCCGAGTTGGCAATTATCAAAAGCCCCCAGGCGATGGTAAGCATTGCCGGCATAAGACAATGTTTCAGCACCTGAAGTAACTGGCTCCTTAACCACCTGGGCCGCGAGGACGCTAGCCAGCGCTGTTGGCGGAACCAGGTCTCCAAGGCATACGAGCAGCGTGACGACCGACAGTCAGCATCACGACATTGCCGGAGCCGCTCAATGCCAGCACGAACGGCACGCCCAGTACAGATGCCGAGCCGAATGCCGAGACCGAGCCGAATAGCCGGAATAGTTACGCCATCGCAACATAAAGCCACGCCCTGTGGTATCGAAAGAGAGCTTACAACGATGAAGCCCCTCACCCCGGTAAAGTCATAACCTGTATGAACATGCCAACTCCGACTAGTTGCTCAGACAGGGACGGATTCTCTGATGGCCTCCCTTGCGGCGCCTATCGCGTTGAACTTTCTCCTGTGAGATAGCGACTGCGCGGCGATTAGCATCACAAGGGGCATCCCGAGGTCCGCGGAACTTGCCCAGGAATACATTTGGCAGCACCATGAGGACCACCAGGACTATAAGCGGCAGGAGGAGCTTTAAGCCGTACTGCTTGTAGTAGCTTAGAGGAAGAGCTCTTATCCTCATCCTGCCGACTTCCTTATGTTTCATATACGTGGGAAGGCCGATAATAAGGGTGGTAATTATTGCAATTGGTACCGTAGCTACAGAAGCGGCCAGAAGAAACCCACGTAGGGCATGTCGATGCCTGCTCCGATTATCATCGCCGGGAGATTGACTGGCGGCGCCAGCATGCCGAAGATGGCAGACATCGCAATTATCGCCCCTGTTTTCGCCCTCGGCACGCCGAAGTACGTTAGGACCGGCACAACAAGTGTACCCGTCGTTAAAACGCAAGCTGATGAAGATCCAGTTATCATCCCGGGAAACATGATAAGAAGTGTGATGCCGGCAAGGATCAGAGCTTTCATATTGGCGAAACGGTCTATTATGAACCTTGCGACGGTCTCCAGAAGGCCGGATTTCTGTATGGACTTCATAAGGAGCATCGCCGCAGCTATGACCAATATCGTATTAAGTAGCCGAAAGTAGCCCTCGACATGTGCCTGAGCGGGATGCCCTGGCCGTCGGCCAGCAGGCCCGCAATCGATGCCAGCATCATGCAAACTCCCACCGGGAAGTTTGAATGCGAATGCAGTTAATACGAAGACTCCAGCATGATAATGAATATGATCCTTCTGCCATGTAATTAACGGCCCCCTCTCATTCTATGAGGCCGGGGCAGGACAATTATCCCTGCCCCGGATAATCCTCTTAGATTGGTTCTGGAGCTTACAGGCCCATGATCTCCTTAAGGGGGGCTATGATGTTATTCATCTTTTCCACTATCTTCGGAGTTACCCCCTTGGGGAGGCGTTGTTGAGGAGATTGTCCGGCTTCTTGTTGTTGAAGGCCACAGAATCGGGGTAATTGCCAGAGTTCAGGAAAATGGCGAATCTCACCGTACTTGAATACTTCCTTGATCAACTTGTCCGAGTTCTCGCCCTCTTCTCTCGAATCCTCCTATATGCATCATGATTATAGGTATTTTGAATGCCTGGGCCTTTTTAAGTAAGGCAGTCAGCCCTTGCGGGCTACCTCGTCTGAAGGTTTATGCCCGCAGCACCCATACCCTTGCCGCTATAACCCACCACAATGGCCATGTACGAGAACAAAGGCTTTCCGTCTTTTCCTGCCAAGGCTTCCGCCTTATGGTGTCGTTGAGCGTTGCCGGTATCTTCTGCCATCTTGCACATAGTATTTACCATCGCGCTTTCGGCGCCCTGGCCGGCGTTTGTGATTAGAAGCGGGTTTGCAGCCATCGCGCCGCCTGCGGCACCCAAAGCATCGCTAGGATTACCAAAGCCGCCAGGATTATTGATCTGCGCATTTCTTTCCTCCTGTGACGCACCTAGAAGCCTATGGCCTCACCGAGTCTTCTGGAGTCGGCTCCGCCGTACATTATGCCTGTTGCCTGATCGAACAGAATGCCTTGCACTGCTCCGAAATATGCGTCGTATGATGTGTACTTCTTGGGCTTGTGGCCCAGCTTCTCAACGGCGGCTATCAGGTTCGCATCTATCCTGTCCTCATATGCGAACGTGGCCGGCCCGTTGCTCCAGAAGCGGGGCGCTTCTATCGCCTGGTCCATCGTCATGCCGTGGTCGATTATGTTCACAAGAGTCTGGACGATGCTGGGGAATATCCTTGTTGCGCCCGGAGTTCCTAGCGCTACGAACGGTTTGCCGTCCTTGAGCACTATGGTAGGCGACATAGATGACAGCGGCCTCTTGTACGGCTCAGGGGCCGATACAGAAGCCGGGCTGGTCGAGAAATCGTCCATCTCATCATTGAGCATGAAGCCTGCGCCCGACGCCATGACGCCGGAACCGAAGAAGTAGTTGATAGTCTGCGTCACGGCGCAGATGTTCCCCTCTTGGTCGACGACGACGAACGAGGTTGTGTTCCCGCTTTCATACTTCTTGGGGTCGCCTGCTAGCGGCTTGTCTATTATCTTGTTGGGGGCTATCTGGTTTACCATGGTTTTTGCATATCCTTGGATAGTGAGTCCATTCACAGGCACATAGCCGAAGTCGGAGTCGCGCATGATACGCGACCTGTCGGCGAATGTCAGCTTCATGATCTCTGCGAAAGTGTGCATGAACATGACGCTGTTGTGGCCCATCGCCTTGACGTCGTAGTTCTCAAGGCAGTTGAGCATCTGGATTATATGGGTTCCGCCAGAGCTCGGAGGCGGCATCGAGATTATCTCATAACCCCTGTAAGTGCCCGTTACGGGAGTCCTCATCTTGGCCACGTACTTGGAGAGGTCCTCCACTGTCATGATGCCTCCGGCCTTCTGGACGGATTTAGCTATCGTCATCAGCGACCCAGCCGCTGTAGAACGCGTCCTGGGGCCCTTGTCGCCCAGCTCCGTGAATACCTTGGCAAGCTTGGGGTTCTTCAGGATGTGCCAGTTTCCAGCGGCAGACCGTATTCGTCGAAGTAAGGTACGTCCACTGGCTCGCTGAACTTCGCCATCTTGGCATAGTTATCCTTGATTATGCCAGCTAGCATCTCTGAGACCACGAAGCCTTCGTTGCCAAGCTTTATGGCCGGCGCAGCCAACTCTTTGAACGACTTTGTGCCGAACTTCTCAAGTGCCATGAAATATCCGGCGACTGTTCCTGGTATGCCTACGGACTTGCCGCCCTCATAGGTCCAGTGCTCGGTCGCGGCTTTTGGGTCGGAGTACATGTCTTTAGTAGAGGCGCCCGGGGCCATTTCGCGATAGTCTATGACAGCGATTTCGCCAGTCTTGGCGAAGCGGATTACCATGAAGCCGCCGCCGCCGATGCCTGATGCGTTGGGTTCCACCATATTTAAGGCAACCCTGTCGCAACTGCCGCATCGATTGCGTTTCCTCCCGCTTTCAGCATTTCCACGCCGGCAGCCGATGCCAGCGGGTGCGCCGCCGCTACCATACCGTTCTTTCCCAGTAACGTCCTTGGGCAAATGGGTATCCACCGGCTGCTGCGGCAGAGGCGATAATGCCCATTGCGAGTATGGCCACGAGTACAAAGGAAACTGCGATTCTCTTCATACTGCTGTCCTCCTTCGGTCATATATTTGGATACGAACTACGTGCAATCCAATATTAATATTTCTCCGGACGACTGCCGATTTCCTGCATTTTCCAACTACTTAAAGCGCGTGTTTCTCAAGCCCTAAAAGATGGTCTATGAACTGAGGACTGGCCTTGTCATGTCCCCTTGCTTCGGTTACGGCGGCCCTCATTAGGTTGATGATCCCGGCGTGATCCTTCCAGGCTATCATATCTATAGACAGCTCGTTCTCGGCTGTCAGCCCGTCTACGGCCCCCGCCTTGACCGCGGCCGAAAGGGCGAGATGAATCATTTCTTCATCCGGCAGCAGTTCGTCGCGTCCAAGCTGCTGGGCGATGGACGCGCCTATCGCATAGCAGGCATCGTCCGAGATCGACCCCATCATAAGATAATCGGCCTTCGCATCCGCTGCGACGCCGCCGCCACAACCACATATGCACTGCCTGCCGAATGGCGTTATCTCGCCCACAAGCTCGGATACCGCTCCCATTCCCAGCTCATTGCCCATATCTCCCGACTGCGAACGTAGGTACGCCGCGCTCGCTCATGTCTTTTAGCACATTTTCTATCCGTGCGCTTATGTCAGCTGTCGAAACTCCGAATGTAGTATGAGGCATGCCCTTCGCGTTCATCCCCGGCCGTTCGATGGTTATGAAAAGGCAAGGGTTAAGCCCATATAAAGCTTCGCGGACAGCTTTCTCCCGCTCTGTTTCACAATTCTGCCCCGCTGCGGGATAACCTATCGCAAAAAAGCCTTCGCCGTTGCCTGCGGGCACTGTTGCCTCTCCCGGTAGTCCCGGCAGTTCGTATAAGGCCAGTCGCGCCTACCGCTGCCCTGACTGCGGCCATTGCCGCCTCCTCGCAAATAAGAACCGGGGTCAATCCCAGGCCCTTCGAAAGCACATAGGAGAGGTACGCAGAGCCGGTCATGCCGTCCGTCTCCGGCTGCATTGCCCTTCTTATCATGAACCCGGTAGCTACTATGCAGGATCTGCCCTTTACTGAGCGCTCGATTAAGGCTTTTGCGAAAATAAAGGACAGCGGCAGGCCGCCCTGGCACTTCTTGCATGCGCATAGATCGGAGCTACGATGCCCCTTCCATGCAAGTCCAAAGTCGCCAGCTTGTCGAGCCCGTCCGCAATGATCTCGGATAGGAGCTCTTCCCTTCTGCCCCTTGCGGATTTCATTTGCGCTCCTTGAGCAGCAAAAGCGCCATCTCTACGCTTCTTTTGACCATGGGAGTGCAGATTCTGTCGCGCCCTCCCTCGTCATGGAAAACCTTCCTTTCGATCTCCAAAGTCATGTCGCATCCCGCCAGCCGGCTGCACGCGGTATCCCCGAACTGCGCTGCGAATCTCGCCATGAATTCCTTGCTCACCAAGGCCACTTCCGCCTTCCAGGCCCCGATGTCATCCTTCATCGGGATAAGCACGCCGAAGGCCATGAAAGCCCCGGTCAGGGCGCCGCACAGGCCGCCGGTCTGCGCTATGCCTGCGCCGAAGGCGCCTGCAATCTAATCCTGTCAGCGTAAGCCCTGCCGCTTGGCACTTAAAATGCCTGCTAATGTTGATTGGGCACAGTTGTAATTGGCTAAGAAAAGTTCCTCGGCGAGTTTTGGGCCTTTGCTCCGATTTCACTGGCATGCCGATCAACTCCGTCTTGGTAAATGATGTGATTCTATCAAAATATGATACCACAATAAGGGCAGCACAACCTATTCAAGGCAGTCTTTTGGCGCTCTGAGTATGTGAAATCGAGTACTATCTATCCAAGAGTCCAAATGCCCTTTTTAAAGCACTTCTATGGTCTGGAAGGTATTGACGGGGCCGTATAGAATTATCTAAACCATCAGCTGAAACAACGGCTCCCTTATCCTGCTACGAATTGCGCTGATGCGGCGGCACGCCCGCAAGAAGGAGATAGCATGTCAGGTTATATGAAAGTGCTGGGCCAGATCTTCATCTCTATATTGAGGCCGTTCATGAGCGTCTGGCTCAGATACCTCACTAACTGCAAGGTGGTTAAGCCTCCGCCGGCAGGGCTCAAACCCCCTTACCTCATACTTTCGACCCATGTTTCCGTCTTCGAAATGCCATACCTGCTTATGACGATAAAGCCCAACCCTGTCATAGTGCTGCACGAGCTGCACCTTGTGGACAAGCTGTTCATGATGCTGCTGAGCATGGTGGGGCCGGTGTGGCGGATGCAGGGGCTTCCCGATGCCAGGACCGTAAGGCAGATGAAGAGGGCCGTCAGGGCGGGGCGTTCTGTGCTCATCTACCCTGAGGGCGACCTTAACTGGAACGGGGATTCGCAGCCGCTAGATCTGGGCATGGCAAGGGTCGCAAGGTTCATAGGCGCCCCGGTGCTCGTCTACAGGACAAAGGGCTCATACATGGCTTTCCCGCGCTGGGCACACAGGGCAAGGCGCGGCAGGGTTGATATGGAGTACGAACTTGCCGTGAAGGCCGAGGACTTCGCAAAGCTTTCCGACGAGCAGGTGCTCGAGAAGCTCAACGCCGCCTTCAATCACTCGGAAAGGCGATGGCATTATGAAGGTGAGGGCAAAGGCCAGCAGTTTACAAGCTCAAAGCCTGCGCTGGGCCTTGAGAGGCTGCTTTTCATGTGCCCATCCTGCGGCAAGGATTCCTGCATGAAATCGGATAATACCGGCATCATGTGCGGTGAATGCGGCTTCAGGGCCGATGTTGATGCCAACCTGGCTGTGAAGTCGACCTCTAACTTAAAGTTCAAGGACATCTGGGAGTGGCACGACTGGCAGACAGATGAGTGGGATAAGCAAGTTGGCGCGGCGCTTTTGGACAAGTCGCTGCACCTGGAATCAATCACCGTGCGATGCCGAGATAGTGCGCATCTATCCCGTCCCCGAATTGGACAAGGGAGCGCCCGGCGAACAGGGCTTCCCGCACAGGATACTAAAGATGCCGGAGAAGTTCGACTCGGCGCTGGCGTTTTTAGGGGCGGACGGCGTGACGGTCATTGCCAAAGACGGCAGGGTCAGCCTATTCGTGCCGATGGATGACATAAAGTCCGTCCAGGTGTTCATTATCGGCATATACAAGCCGAACTGGCTGATTATGATGACGGACGAGGCTTATATAAACATCCAGCTTGTGGGCTCCGGCAATCCGTGCTACCCGTGGCTTCTGGCCATCAAGAAGGCGATCGCGCAAAGAAGCGCCTGACAGAAAAGCCCTTAGTATACGTAGCGAGAGCAGCCCACACGGGCTGCTCTCTTTCTTTTTGAAGACATTTCCTTTCCCTGTCCTACAGCGTTAGATAGAGCCAGGCGGCAATCCTTGGCTACTTGGCGATCTTCTCTATCGATTCGATTACGTACCTCTGCCTTTTGAACACGAGGCCCTCTATGATGGACAGGTACTTTATGATGGTCGCCATGCAGGTGAAAAGGGCGCAGAAGCCCAAAGACAGCAGGAATGACATCACCATCCACCATACGACAGGCTCCTTCCTGCCGAAGGAGACGAAGAGCATGTAGCCTGCTATCGCGAAGGTCGATAGCAGCGTCGCGAATATCATGACGTTTACGAACCAGCCGGCGATGTCGGTGAAAAGTATCAGCGTATCCAGCGCAAGCGCGCTTCTGTACTTGGATATGGCCTTGTCCTTCACTTTCCTGTCCACGGCCTTGGGTTTATAGACGATGCAGTCCATCTTCAGGCCGCAGTTGGCGTAGACGGCCTTTCGGTAAGGGACGGTCACCGTAAGCGCCCTTACGCGGTTGATCGAGCGCCTGGACAGTATGCGGAAGGACTCGGGCCTCAGCTTCAGGTGATACTTGGAGAAAAGGTTGAAAAAGCCGTAGTACCAGCGGACGGACCTTTTATTGATCCGCTTCGGAGCGGCGCTTACTATGTCGAAGCCGCCTTTTAGCGAATGCCTGTAGACTTGCATGATGAGATCGAGCTCGTAATCCTGCCTCAAGGCTGTCGAATTCGAAGACGAAATCCCCGATGGACAGGTCCACGCCGGCATTCATGGCCATCTCCCTGCCCTGGAAATAGCCCATGTTTATGATGCTTACCACCGTATCCCCGAACCGGTCGGCCATCTGCCTGATAGCAGCGCCGCTGTCGTCTTCGGAGGCATCGTTTACGCAGATTATCTCGTACTTTTCGAAGTTTTCCCCCAGCACCGAGAGTATCTGCTCAAGGAAGCCCTTTATCTGGGCCTCGTTGTTATGGACATAGACCACTGCGGAGACGAAGTTCTTCTCCTTGTTAATAATCATGTCGTCAGCACCTCGTCCAAATCATATACAGTGTTGATCTTACCCGACAGCACGCTTATGAATGTAGGTCCTGCGCAATGCTGCCTTATTACTGTCGGCCTGGAATTGTCTATCTCCGAGGCCTTCAATATCGGCTTCATCGAATACATTGAACCTACGTACTCGAAATCATATTCCTTCTTAAGATATTTCCTGGCCATGGAGGACATGTAGACCCAGGCCGTATTCGGCTTCGCGGGGCAGGAGTTGCAGTTGCCAAGCTGCTGCGGGCAGCAGGTGCCCCCGCTATTCAAGCTGGCAGTCGAATGTGGGAAGGCACTCATAGCTGGTCTTATGCGGGGTGAAAGTCACAGATGTCAGCGAATGCATCCCTGTTTTGCCAAAGGGCATGATAGAGAAGAACGGCCCGTCCATGACAGTAATGCCTATGTCTTTGAGCGCGGGCCCCGTCTTGCAGATTATCATCTCGCACAGCTCGTACTTAATCTTGAAAGGTTCGAAGCCCAGCTTGCTTATTAGCTGGTTTGAGGACGCGTAGGTCGCGTTGAGAAGGAAGCCTGTCTCGTACTTCTCCCCTGAAGCCATGCTCAGAACGAAGCTGTCCTCGGTCTTTTCTACGTCGGCGATCCTTGCGCCATACTTCACCTTCACATTCGGCAGGCCCTCCAGCTGAGCGAGAAGGTGCCTTTTTAGAACCTGCGCATCATAAGTGTACTCCTGAGTGAGGAACACCCCGTCGCACATGCCGTCGTTGAAGTACTTCTTCGGATCCAGGTCCTCGCACATTATTTTGGTCGCGGAGCAGAACTTCCTGAACTGCTCCGCATTCGTCCATGAGAACGCCGCGGATGTTGCGTAAATCTGCTTGAAGTCCGAATGTATGCAGAAATCGAACTCCTTACAGAACCTGTCGAAATACCCGATGGATTTTATCGCGGTCGCATACGAGCGCGGATAGTGGTAGCCCATATGTATGCGGGCCTGGTTTATGTGGGTGGCCCTGGCGAAGGAGGAATCGTCGTACTCAAGGACGAGCACTTCCTCCCCGCGCCTGCCGCAGGAAAGGGCCGAATAGATGCCGTACAAGCCGGCGCCTATGATTATCCTGTCATATCTGCCGGTTTTTATGTCGCTGCTGATTTTCCCATTCCCCCCTTCGGGCAACTCAGGCAAATGTGGCCTTAACATACTCCATGGCATCGAGCAGTTGGTCGGGCCGCTCCGGCCTTCTCATCTCAATGGACACGAAACCTTCGTAGTGCTCTTCCTTAAGAAGGGCGGCAAGCTCTGCATGAGCATCCGAGCGCCTGATCGGCACAAGGTTAGGCTCGCTGATGTGAACGTGGTTCACTATATCGACGTTCGCCCTCACCACGTCGATTCCCTCGCGGTTTTCGATAATGGTGCCGAAATCGACGTTAAGCCTTATATTGTCGCTGCCCACAAGCCTTATGAACTCTGCCGCCTGCGTCGTTGTGTTAAGGAAGTTGGTCCCGTATATGATCGGGTTGGGCTCAATTGCGAAGACCACGCCCAAGCTCTCCCCGATTTCCCCCAGCTTGGAGAAGAACTCCACAGCTATGCCCATGTCAGAAGGCCCGCCGATCATCCTGTTCTTCGGGTTGCCGAACACCAGATTGCCGCACCCGATATCCCTTGCGAAACCCGCCGCCAGCCTGCTGTATTCGAGAAGCGCCAGCCTTTGTTGGGGGACATCGAATATCTTCTCCTCACGTCCGTACCAGATGGACTGCATGGAGCATACGGCAAGGCCATATTCCTGCCGCAGCCGCGCAGCAAATTCCTTTACCTGACCATGATATACGTATGGCTCTTTGCCGAAAAGCCTTGTAGGGGCCACTTCAAGGCCCTCATAGCCCATGTCCGAGAGGTGTTTGTACATCCTCTCGTCATCCTCAGCCCCCCAGGCTATGTTGGAAACCGATAGTCTCATTGCCGCTCCTTTACGAAAGCTTTGACGTCATCAAGTATGAACTGCCTGTCGAAGATGTATCCGCCCCTGCCCCCGAAATCCTCCGCATGCAGGCTCCTGAAATCGTATGAGGGTACTTTGCGCTCCAGCAAGTTTTCGAAATCCTGCCCATAGACATGGCGGAAAAGCTCGCCGGCGCCAACCGGCTCGGTCGCAAGGTTCAACAACCCGATTCCCCTGTCGATCGCGCCCGCTAAATGGTCCCAAAGCAGGGACAGGTTGTAGAACTGGAAGCGGGCTCTTGAGTCGGTGAAATCTAGAGCGCTGAAGCCCGTACGGCCTAGAAGCTCTAGAAGCACTGCAAGGGACGCGGCATCCAGGGCGCGCCGCTTTAAGAAGCCGCTTTCGCCCGGTTCATAGAAGTCAGCAATCCCGGGCTCCTTAATGGCCAGCTCAGACAGCTTCTTTTGCGTTAACATCGAGGGCGCCCTGTTCATCATGTCGTATATGAAGTTCTTCTTTAGATTCGCTCCGTAAAGTCCGGGGAGCCTGAAGATGTGGCTGTGCTCGAAGCGCTCCCTGGTCCAGTGTTCAAGCAGGAGCCTGTGCTTACCGTATGGCTCCAGGAGGGATTCGTCTATGGCATCGTACTCGTCTTTCCCTGACGGGTCGGGATATACGTCTATTGTGGATATTAGGGCCAGCCTCTTTGGCTTTATGGCCTCGATGTTCTTCATGGCCGTGCGTATGGACTCAAGGTCCTTCTCCGGCTCTTTGTTGGCTATGAACTTCTCGGCCCTAAGGCCTGCAAAGACGAGCAAATCCGGCTCAAGGCCGAAGGCATCGGCGATATTCGCAGAGTTGAAGGCGGCGCCGAAGGCATGCCGTGCCATAAGGTTGGATCCTACAAAGCCCGTATAGCCAACAAGTGCGTCCATATCTCCTCCGAAGAAGCGAAATCAAGAATATATTACCACAGCGCGAAACTCGCCATTATGAAGCGGCAGGCTGCATTGTCATCCGCCAAATTGCCGGGTTGCGCCTTGCATGTGCATTTTTACATATGTTTTCGAGCTCTGACTGGTATTATCCTCGGTTCTATATGTTTATAATAGGGCACAAAGCAAAATATTCAGCGCCCAAAGCTTTACACCTGGAGGATAGGCATGTCAAATCCGCTTACATCAAGGCGCAAGGCGATCACACTTCTTAGGCCCTTCATCGCAGCATGGATGAAAAGGATCACAAACTACAAGCTGACATCGCCTGCGCCATCGAACGCGGGAAAACCCTACCTGATCATATCCAACCACGTAAGCATATACGACCTGGCATTTGTGCTCCTTCAGCTAAAGGAGATGCCGGTGATCGTAATCCACGAGATCTTCCAGCGCAATCCGTTCGTAGCAAGGCTGCTTAGCCATCTAGGCCTCATCTGGAAGCAGGCGGACCTGCATGAGGCGAAGTCCATCAGGCAGATGAAAAGGGCGGCTCTTTCGGGCCGCTCGATACTCCTCTACCCGGAAGGAGACCTTACCTGGGACGGTGATGCGGCAGAGCTGCCGTCTGAGATAGTTAAGCTCGTACGCTATATCGGCCTGCCGGTGCTCATCTTCCAGGAGAAGGGCGCTTACATGACTTACCCCAGATGGGCGGCATCCGTGCGGCGCGGCAGGGTGGACCTTTCATTCAAGCTGGCACTCGATGAGGAGGAGCTTAAGGAGCTCGACGACGAAGCCATGCTTGTTAAAGCTTAGAGGGCGTTCTCACATTCGGAAAGGGAATGGGTGCTCTCCGGCGAGGGGGCTTCCATAGATACGACGGCAGCAAGTGCGCCTCCGGCCTTTCCAAGATGCTTTTCATGTGCCCTGCATGCAAACAGACGGAAGGCCTGTTGGATTCTGAGACTAGCATCGAATGCCCGTCATGCGGATACAAAGCGAATATTGACCCCTCACTTAGGGTTTCAGACGGGGGGAGTTCGGGGATTACGGACATCTGGCAATGGCATCGCAAACAGGGCATCAACTGGCTCGAAGCGGTTAATCGCGAGCTCAGAGACAGGCAGCTTTTCACAGGGTATATGCCTTAAGCAAGGCTGAGCTGGTCCGAGCGAAGGGAAGCATCAATGGTATAGCATCCGGGAGCGGCTTCAACAGCCGCCGTTTGGGAAGGCCTGAGAAATTTTTCGCAAACAGGCTTGAAGTCGGAGCCAGCGGGCTTAAGGCGATCAATGCGGACTCATCGACTGCCCTGGAAATCCCCATCTCGGAAATGAAGTCGGTAAGGGTCCTGCCCATGCACATATACAAGCCCAATTGGCTGCTTGTATGCACTGAAGAGGGCTATTACAAGTTCTTGTTCAAGGATGCGACCCACCCTGCCTACCGGATAAGCCTTGCGCTGAGGGAGATTATCAGGCAGCAGGGCGGAAACGCTTCCCTTCCTTCTGGAGGAAACTAGGCCAAGCGCATAGTATAATAGCTTTAAAGCCAATAATGAACTGAGGAGGGATAAGCTTGAAGAGATTCCTGACTATCATCATCCTGTTGACACTGATGCTCTCCACACTGGTAATGGCGGCCGTCAGCGCACCCGCATCCATTACCGTATACTCCAGCGTGGACGAGGAGAACGCGAAGAAGATCCTGGATGCCTTCACGAAGTCCACCGGCATACCCTATAAGATGGTGTTCCTGTCGTCGGGCCCGGCGATTGCGAGAATTGAGGCCGAGAAGGCCAATCCGCAGGCCGATGTATGGATGGGCGCACCGAGCGAAAACCACGTCACTGTTAAGACCCGCGGGCTGACACAAGCTATATGTATCGCCCAACGCTTCCTATCTTAAGCCCCAGTTCAAGGACGCCGACGGCTATTGGACATGCTTCTACATGAACCCGATGGGCGTAGGCGTGCGCACCGACTTCCTTAAGAGGATGAACCTCACCGCCCCCAAGACCTGGGCTGACCTGTTGAAGCCCGAGTTCAAGGGCCAGATACAGTACCCCAGCCCGCAGACATCCGGCACCGGATACAACATGGTGATCGGCTTCGTCAAGATGTGGGGCGAGGACGCCGCTTTCGCATACCTCAAGAAGCTCCATGCGAACGTCCAGCTCTACACCCAGTCCGGCACCGCGCCCTCCCAGAACCTTGCCCTTGGCCAGGCGGCTATAGGTATCCAGTTCACGCCCGCCCTGCTCAAGGCAATGGATGACGGCTATCCTGTGACCCTGGTATTCCCGTCAGAGGGCGTTACCTACGAGGCCCCGGCCGTGTCGATATTAAAGGGCGCCCAGAACCTTGAAGGCTCGAAGGCCCTTGTAGATTGGCTTGTGTCCCTGGAAGGACAGAATGTCATCGCATCCTCCAAGACCTACTTCTACCCGATACATCCCAAAGCGAAGCTTGCCGCAGGAATGCCCGCCTTCGATGAGATCAACACCATCGAAGTCGACACCGTATGGGCCGCAGGCGAGAAGACCCGCGTAGTCAATAAGTGGATCGCTGACGTTCTGCAGAGCAAGTAATCCGGCCTTATGCCAAGGAGGGCCCGAGCGGCGGCAATTGCTACTTGGGCCTTCCCTTTCGCTTTAGGAGGAACCATGAGTACAACCCTTGATGCAGGCCGGAAAGCCTCGCCTTTCGGTCGCTTTATAAGGCGCATCGTACGCCTTTCGAAAGACCCCTTCCTTTTCGCCTCCATACTTGGCATATTCGCTCTGCTGGCGGTTTTCATAATCTACCCGATAGCCATGGTGCTTCTGAAAAGCTTCGCGTCGGAGGAGCATCCGGGGCTTGCGGTTTATGTGAACCTGCTGTCCAGCTCCTATGTCCGACAGTCCTTGTACAACAGCCTTTCGATGGGGGCCGCGGCCGCGCTTGGTAAGCTCGCTTGTAGGCTTCCTTTTCGCGTATGCCGTAACCCGAACGGACATCCCGTTCAAAGGTTTCTTCAACTTCATGGCGATAGTGCCGATAGTATCGCCTCCTTTCCTGGGGGCGGTCTCTGTGCTGCTGCTGTTCGGCTCGAACGGGCTGATAACTTCAAAGCTTCTGGGAATCTACAACTACCCGATCTACGGCTTCAAGGGGCTGCTGTTTGCACAGGTAGTGACCTTCTTCCCGGTCGCCTACCTGACCTTGAAGGGAGTGCTCGAATCCATCAACCCGACCCTTGAGGACGCGGCGCTGGACCTGGGCTCCTCCAGGACGCAGGTATTCAGGAAGGTTACGCTGCCACTTGCGCTTCCCGGCATCGCAAGCGCGCTTCTGGTCATCTTCATAGAATCCCTTGCCGACTTCGGCAATCCGCTGGTGCTGGCAGGAAGCGACTTCCCGACGCTTTCGGTGCAGGCATACTTGCAGATCACCGGCATGTATGACCTTCCGGGCGGCGCAGCCCTTTCGGTGATACTGCTCATCCCGTCGATCTCAGCCTTCGTCATCCAGAAGTACTGGGTGGAGAAGCGCAAATATGTAACGGTGACGGGAAAGCCCACCAACACAGCCATAAAAAGTGTAGGCAAGGGTATGAAGTGGACTCTGTTCGGGCTGTGCACATTCGTCGCGGGCGTGGTGATCCTCTTCTATGGGGTCATCGTCGCGGGCGCGTTCGCCAAGCTTTGGGGCATAGACCCTTCATTTACGCTTAGGAATTTCGAATACGTCTGGGGCGTGGGCAAAGAGGCCATCATGGATACGCTGCTGATTGCGGGCATCTCGACACCCATCTCCGGCATACTCGGCATGGCAATAGCCTTCCTGGTCGTAAGGAAGAACTTCCCCGGCAAGAAGGCCATGGACTTCATATCCATGCTCAGCTTCGCCCTTCCGGGGACCGTCGTAGGCATAGGCTATATTCTCGCGTTCAATACCAGGCCTTTCCTTCTGACAGGTACTCTTGCCATCCTCGTGCTTAACTTCGTCTTCAGGTACTTCCCGGTCGGCATACAAGCGGGCGTCGCGACACTAAGGCAGGTGGACTCGTCCATCGAAGAGGCGGCCTACAACCTGGGCGCCGGCACGCAGAAGACCTTCACAAAGGTCACGCTGCCGCTTATCGCCCCCGCTTTCTTCTCTTCGCTCGTATTCGCGTTCGTAAGGGCGATGACCGCAATCAGCGCCGCGATATTCCTTGTGTCAGCGGACTGGAACCTGATGACAGTGCAGATACTAAACCAGGTCAACTCCGGCAGGCTCGGGGCCGCGGCCGCGTTCAGCGTCGTGCTGATCGGCATAATCGTGGCCGCTATGATCGTAATCAGGCTAGTGGTGGACAAATTGCTTGGCATTAAGTATCAGGCCAGGTTCCAAGGCGGTGATTTTAAATGAGCGTTGAGCTGAAAAGGGTAACGAAGAGGTTCAGAAGCCCGGAGGGCGAGATCAGCTCGGTGATTGCGGTCAATGATGTCAGCCTGGTTATTAATGACGGGGAGATGGTCACGCTGCTGGGCCCGTCCGGCTGTGGCAAGACGACTACCCTCAGGATAATAGCGGGCTTCGAGATGCCCGACGAGGGCAATATAGTAATCAACGGGCATGACGTCACAGACAGGCCACCGAATAAAAGAAGCACCGCCATGGTGTTCCAAAGCTACGCGATATTCCCCCACCTGAGCGTATTCGAAAACGTCGCCTTCGGCCTCAGGATAAAGAGGATGCCCCAGGCCGACATCGAGTCCAAGGTGGGCAAGATGCTGGAGCTTGTCGGCCTGTCGGAGATGGCAAGAAGGTCTCCGGACCAGCTTTCGGGCGGCCAGCAGCAGAGGGTGGCGCTTGCCAGGGCCATCGTCAACGAACCGGATGTTCTCCTCTTCGACGAGCCTCTTTCCAACCTGGATGCCAAGCTCAGGGAGCAGATGCGCTTCGAAATAAGGCGCATACAGCAGAGCCTGGGCATAACAAGCATATACGTTACGCATGACCAGTCCGAGGCGATGGCCCTTTCAGACAGGATAGTGATCATGAACCAGGGGCGGATAGCGCAGATAGGCACCCCAAGGCAGATATATGACACGCCGGTGGACAGATTCGTGGCAGAGTTCGTAGGAAGGGCCAACTTCGTAAGGGCAAAGCTCACTAGCCGAATTGGAACCGAAGCCCAGGTTGAGCTCATGGGCGAAAGATGCCTTATGCCCAGCTCAAAGCTGGCGGCAATATCCGGCACTGAGTATGACCTGGTTGTGAGGCCTGAGACCGTAAAGCTTTGGAGGTCGCAGCCTGCGGAAAGCAAGTTCGCAAGTTTCAAAGGGACTGTGAAAAGGGCGGCCTATATGGGCGCAGTGGCGGAATATGACATCGAGGCGGGCGGCTACCTGGTGCTTGCAGTCATAGAAAGCCCGGCAGAGCACGGGGTATTCTCTGTCGGTGAGCAGGTCTTCGCGGGCTTTCCGATAGATGTGGCTCATCCTTTAGCGCTAGGATAGCTTGAGCTGGCTTCAGTTGGATCGATTAATCAAACCGGAGGACAAGATGGAAGAATCCCGAAAGGACAGCGAGCAGACACCAGAGACCCTGCTCAAAGCAGTAGAGCTGATCGAGCGCAGCTTTAAAAGGGGCGGTAAACTGCTCATTTGCGGCAACGGCGGCAGCGCCGCCGACGCATCCCACATGGCCGGAGAGCTTGTTAAATCCTTCGAGAAGAGAAGGGCGTTAACGAGGCGGCTTACAGAGAACCTCGAAAGCGTCGGCGGTGAAGCAGGCGTCTATTCTATCCAAGCTTCTTCATATAGGCCTTCCTGCTATCTCGCTTGCTGCCGACGGAGCCGTCATCAGCGCAATAGCCAACGACATCGGAGCCGATGCGATCTTCGCGCAGCAGGTGTTCGCCCTCGGCAATGACAGGGATGCCCTGCTTTGCATTTCTACCTCCGGAGAGTCGCAGAACATCATCTATGCCGCCTTGGCCGCAAAAGCTCAGGGCATGAAAGTAATCGGCCTTGTCGGAAGCAAGGACTGCCGCCTGGCCGGATACTGTAACCTTCTCATTGCTGCAGGCGAAGGCCCTGTGGCACGCGTGCAGTCCGAGCACCAGCGCATCTACCACGATATCTGCAGGTTGATAGAGGACAGGCTGCCCGAGTGGAAGGGCTAATCACCAAGGACAATACCGAAATGTGACCTACAGCTGCGCCGTGGGGGGCAGGCATTCATTATGTATTAAGGATGGTAATCATGGACGAATTTGCCGCCAAGAAAACAAAGATGACGGGCTTCCAGAAATTCTTCTACGGCTGCGGGGAGGGCGCCTCCACTTTTGCAACCACTGCCGTGGGCATGTTCTACCTCTTCTTCCTGACCGATGTAGTTGGCCTCAGGCCCTCTCTTGCAGGCGCAGTAGTGTTCCTGGGAAACATATGGGACGCCGTGACCGATCCGTTTGTCGGCTGGCTTTCCGACAGGAGCGACAATAGGTTCGGGCGCAGAAGGATATGGATACTGGGATCGACGCTGCCCTTCGCCCTCTCCTTTGCGCTTATCTGGAAGGTGCCGGCGGGCCTTGGCCAATGGGCCACTTTCGCCTATGCCACCTTCTTCTTCATGTTCTTCATATTCATGATTACCTCTTACATGGTTCCCTACACGACGCTGGCAATGGAGCTTAGCAACGATTACGACGAAAGAAACCAGCTTGCCATGTGGCGAATGGTCTTCAGCATCGGCTTGGCTCTGCCCGCTACAGTGCTTCCCAAGCTTCTGATAGACGCCATGCCCGACGCCAGGAGCGGCTATTTCGCCATGGGGTGGATACTGGGGCTTTGTATGATCCCGCTTGCGGCCCTTGTGGTGTTCGCAGGCAAGGAGAAGAGGGGCAAGGCAGAAGCCATACCGTTTTTCCAAAGCCTGAAAAGCGCCTTCAAATTCGCGCCTTTCAGGCAGGCCATCTACATGTATGTATGCGCGATGCTCCCGTTAAGGCTCCTGATGGCAACCATCCTCTACTACTTCACCTACTACCTGCTCAAGGCCGAAGCCTTCGAGATTTCGATGGGCATCATGATGGTTACAAGCGTTGCGGCCCTGTTCTTCTGGGACGCGGTGGCAAGGAGGCTCGACAAGCGCAAGGCGTACATCATCGGCATCACTACCTCCGCCGTCCTGATCCTTGTGCTGCTGCTTCCGGCCGGCATCGTATCGAAGCTGCTGCTGCCGTTCTCCTTCGTCATGGGCCTTGGGATATCGGCCTTGCATATCATGCCTGTGGCGATAGTGCCCGAAGTCATCGACGCTGGCAGGGCAGCCGGACATACGGCGTCCGACGGAGTCTGGAACGGTATAATCACATTCGTGCACAAGATGTCGGCGGCGCTTGCGGCTCTTGCGATGGGCGCGATATTGGACCTGTCGGGTTATGTGCCAGGGCTTGAAAAGCAGTCTCCAAGCGCAATATTCGCGATAGTGTTCCTGGTCAGCATCGCGCCCGCGGTATTCATGCTCATTGGCGTTATCGTAGCCTTTACGTTTAGAATCGGGCGGGACGAGGCGAAAAAGCTCAAGGAGGCGCTGGAATGAGCGAGGTGACTATAAGGCGCCTGGATGAAAGCGGCCTCAAGCCCTTTGTCATGCTGCCTTTCGGCCTTTATAGAAATGATCCGAATTGGGTGGCGCCTCTGATAAAAGACCAGCTTAAAATGCTAAGAGGCGGCAGCGGATTTTTAAAAAGCACCGAGCATGCCTTCCTCATGGCCTACAGGGATGGAAGGCCATGCGCAAGGGCCATCGTGGGCAAGTACAAGGGAATGAAGGAGTACATGGAGGGTTCCTGCTACTTCTCGCTTCCGGAGGCATCGGACCCTGAAGCCTTCAAGGCCATCATGGACGCGGTGGAGGGCTGGGCCCGCGAAAGAGGCCTATTGGAGGTAACCGGCCCCTGGTCGCCCACGGACGGCGAGGATGACCGATGCTTCCTCATTGAAGGCTTCGAGGGGCCCCCTACCCTTATGGGGACGTACAACTTCAAGTGGTACGCAGACGAGATCGAAAAGCTTGGCTATGTGAAGGGTATGGACCTTTACACTTTCCTGCTGACCGAGGAGCGAAAAGTAGATGAAAGGATAAGCCGGGCCCTTGAATTTGCCCTAAAGAGAAGCCGGATGCGGGTTTCACACCTTAATTCCAAGGAACCGATGGAAGATTTCCGCGACATGCACGAGATCGTCAGGATATGCGCCGCGGCGGACCCCGAATTTCCCAACCCCACCTGGGAGCAGTTCCTTGCAGAGGCGAGGCGGCTTTCAAAGCTGGCAGATGAAAGGCTAATCTGGATTGCACGCAAACAGGAGGACGGCAAACCGGCCGCCTTCGTCGTCTGCATGCCCAACTGGAGCGAAGTGCTCATTAAGATGCGCGGCAGGCTCTTCCCTATAGGCTGGATCCACGCGATCGGGGCCAAGAGGCGCATCAAGGGCATGAGGGCTTTGATGCAGTTTTGCGTACCTGAGTACAGAGGATCAGGCATCATGTCGGTGCTCTACGCAAAGATCTTTGAAGTGGCCCTTGCGGCCGGATACGAATACGGTGAAGCCGGCATCATCAAGGATGACAACTACCAATCCAGAAGGCCGATCGAGGCCATTGGCGGCAAGCATTACAGGACCTACAGGTGGTACAGGAAGCCGCTTCAGTAGAGCATCGTTAGAAGGTGCCGAAATTTGCGAAAGCCGGGGCAATCAATCAGATTGCCCCGGCCTTCAAACTCTAATGCCCCCACTGGCTGATGATTACCTTGCCATGAAGAACCTTCTGAAGAACTGCCTTATCACTTCGGAGTACATCGTCATCCTCAGGCGGCTTCCCTTGGAGAAGCCCATCTTCTCCTCTTTGGTCACCTGGGTAATGTCATCAAGGCAGATCCGCGTTACGATAATGCCCTTTTCCTTTGATATCTGCGTCAGTATGGTTTCGAGGCCATACCTGGTCTTTTCCAGCTCCTTGGGGTCCACAAGGCTCCTTTTGAAGGCGCGCTGGCCGGTGAAGGGCTTGGCGATCCAGTTCGAGAAGTATGTGGACAGCCTGCCCCCGCGGAAAAGGCCTATTGTCATATCCGCGCTGCCTTCGCGAACAGGCTTGAGAAGGTCGCCAATGTGTTTACTTGAAAGGCCTATCAGGTCTGCATCTATAAGGAGGATTATCTCACCGTCGGTGGCCTCCAGCCCTTTGGCCACGGCCCCGCCTTTGCCCAGGTTATGAGGAAGGGTAATCACCCTGGCGCCTGCTGCCAGCGCCGCTGCCGTCGTGTAGTCTTCGGATCCGTCGTCGACAACAACGACATCGTCCACTCCGCTGCACCTTTTAAGAACGCGGACGACATCGGCAACCCTGGGTCCTTCATTAAAAGCCGCTACTATGGCGGATACTCTCATCGGTACACCTCATGCCGGGCTTTCCCGTAAATAAACTGTTCACTTTGCCCTGCCGGCGTCCCTGACTGATTTGATTCTAC
The DNA here is from genome assembly GCA_963823655.1 of uncultured Bacillota bacterium. Lineage (GTDB taxonomy): Bacteria > Bacillota > DTU025 > DTU025 > MWDF01 > MWDF01. Next base: position 250,704 of record CAWGMK010000010.1, on the reverse strand, counting down.
ACTAGAAGCAAAAATCTGTCCGCTAGTATTAGCAAACCTATTTGGCACAGTAATCTAATAGTCGAGCCTGTAGACAAGGTCCTCTTCGGCCATCCTCCCATCCCATACGAAACCTATGCTCTCGTACAGCGATTTCGCCCACTCGTTCTCAGGTTCGAAACTGAGAAATACCCTGTCATGCGCCCTGTCCGCTTTTATCAGGCCCAGCAAGAGCTCAAGCGCCGCCCTGCCGAAGCCGCGCGATTGATGCTGCTTATCTATCATCAGCTGGTCTATCCAGTATTGACCATCCTGCTCATCCAGGCGGTACATGCAAAAGCCGACGAGGACATCTCGCATCATATATGCCAAAGGGCCGGCAATTCCCATCATTGCTTGCCTGTGCAAGGTAGAAGGCGTTTGTGGCCACAAATGCGGCCTGTTGCTCACCTACCACCAGCTTTACGATCTTGCCATGGTTTTCGCTCGTAACCTCCATCAGCCTTACCACAGTTGGACACCTCCTGCAGATGGTCGAATCTAGGCAATCGGCTCAATAGCCCTCTTGCAGCGCTTCGTTAAAACGCCTTCAGGTCCTTCAGCTTTGATTTTATGCTCACATCCCCCCTTCAAGGTATAATTAAATTTGGCAGAGGGGTGAATTGCCCCTCGGGAGGTGGACAAATGTCCCAATTGAAAGGCAAGGCGCAGCTTACTACCCTTCAGAGGATATTCTACGGCGCGGGCGAAAGCTCGAATACGCTGGCCAATACGACAATCGGTTTCTTCTTCATGTTCTTTCTTGACGGACGTAGTGGGCATAAGGCCATCGCTTGCGGGCGCAGTCGTGCTTATGGGCAACTTCTGGGACGCTATAACCGACCCGTTCGTGGGCTGGCTGTCCGACAGGAGCAACAACAGGTTCGGCAGGCGCAGGATTTGGGTCCTGGGCTCGGCGATTCCCCTTGGCATCTCTTTTGCGCTCATATGGAGCGTTCCTCAGGGCCTGGGGCAGGCCGCCACTTTCGCGTATTCGTCGATCTTCTATATGCTATACATATTCATGATTACATCCTTCATGGTCCCCTACACTACGCTGGGGATGGAGCTTACCAACGATTACGACGAGCGGACCTCGCTTGCCATGTGGCGCATGATATTCAACATCGGCCTGTCTCTTCCGGCCACAATCCTGCCCAAGATGCTTGTAGACGCCCTTCCTGACATAAGGTCGGGCTACTCCGCCATGGGCTGGATAATAGGCCTTTCCATCATGATATTCCCCATATTCGTCATCTTCGCGGGCAAGGAGAGGCAGAAGGTCACGGACGATAAACCTTTCCTCAACAGCCTCCTGGAATCGCTAAAGTTCAAGCCCTTCCGTCAGGCTGTACTGATGTATATCTTCGCCTGGCTGCCGATAAAATTCCTCATGGCGGCGATGCTCTACTATTTCAAGTACTACCTTGAGAACCCCTCGGCTTTCGAGCTGACCATGGGCGTGATGATGGTAGTGGCGACGCTCTCGCTTCCGCTTTGGAACTACGTCTCCAAGAGGCTGGACAAGCGGCGCGCCTACATACTCGGCCTTGGCATATTCAGCATAGTCATCCTGAGCCTGCTTCTGCCCAAGTCCGTAGTCAGCACGATCCTTCTGCCGGTGGCGGTGCTGATAGGCATCGGGGTCTCGGCGCTGCAGCTGATGCCGGCGGCAATCGTGCCGGAGGCCATAGACGCAGGCATATCCTCCGGGGTCGCCGCATCCGAGGGCATATGGAACGGGGTCGTGACTTTCGTGCAGAAGACGGCCTCTGCCCTTGCCATATTCGGGCTCGGAGTTGTCCTCGACATAGTGGGCTATGATGCGAACGCCGCCGTACAGACGCCGGGCACTATAACGGCGCTGAAGATGCTAGTAGCCGTTGTGCCCGCAATACTGACCATACTTGGCATAATGGTGGCCAGGGGCTTCAGGATAGGCAGAGCAGGGCTCGAAGGCGCCCCGGAGGCGAGGAAATGAGCAGCGTTGAAATCAAGGAAGTAGGCGCTGGACAGCTCAGAGAGTTCGTGATGCTCCCGTTCAGGCTTTATAAAGGGGACGCCTACTGGGTGGCGCCGCTCATTAAAGACCAGGTCAAGCTCCTTGGGGGCGGAAGCCACTTCATGCGAGCCACGGAGCACTCCTTCCTCATGGCATACAGGGACGGCGCGGCCTGCGGAAGGATACTGGTCGGCAAGTATGAGGGCATGCGAAAGGATGCGGCAGGAAAGGCCTACTTTTCGCTTCCTGAGGCGGATTCGCCCGAGGTGTTGGAGCAGCTTATAAAGGCTGCTGAAGGCTGGGCGCGGAAGATGGGGCTTTCAGGCATGATAGGGCCGTGGTCCCCTACCGACACCGACGACGATAAGGGCCTTCTAATCGAGGGGTTCGAGGGCCCCCCGTCTCTTATGGGGCCATACAACAAGCAATGGTACAAGGACGTCTTCGAGGCAAACGGGTATTCGAAGCTTGTCGACTTCATCTCATACAGGCTGGTCAAATACCCCACAGGGGACGAAAGGGTACAGCGGCTGCTGGAAATAGCGTTCAAAAGGACGAGGACGGTAATCTCCACTTTCAACAGGAAAGACCTGATGAAGGACATCAAGGACCTTCATACCGTGATGCTGGCGGCAGTGGGCGACAATCCCGACCTCCCTTCCCCGACCTGGGAGCAGTTCCTGCCGGAGGCCGAAAGGCTCGCCAAGATGGCCGACGACAACCTCATCCTGATTGCCAGGAAACAGTCAGACAATAGCCCTGTGGCCTTCGTCGCGGCCATGCCGAACTGGAGCGAAGTTCTAAAGAAGATACGCGGAAGAGTCTTCCCCTTCGGCTGGGTACACGCAATAGGGGCCAAGAAACGGATTAAGGGAGTGCGGGTGTTCATGCAATTCTGCATTCCTGAGTACCGAGGATCCGGTATCCTTCCTGTCCTTTACGCAAAGCTTCGCGACAAGGTGGTCGAAGGCGGTTACGAGTACTGGGAGGCGGGCACGATCAGAGATGACAACATGCCGTCCAGGAAGCCTGTCGAAGACGTCGGCGGCAAGCTGTTTCGCACATACAGATGGTATCAGAAGGAACTGGATTAAGAATGTGAGGCTTTTATGTTGCAGCGGACAACAGACATCGCGGTAAGGCAGCTGCCTGCAGATTCCCTTAAGGGATTCATAAACCTCCCCTTCAGGCTGTATCGGGGAGATGGCAATTGGGTGGCGCCATTGGTATCGGACCAGGCCAAATCCCTTAGGGGAATCGGCAACAAGTTCATCGCGGAATCTACCCATGCGTACCTTGCCGGCTTCAGAGGAGCCAGGATGGTCTCGCGCGTAATGGTAGCGAAGAATGATTCCCTTTCAATCAAGCAGGGCGTTCCCGTCGCCACCTTCAGCCTGCCCGAAGCCGAGGACGATGAGGCTTTTTGCGCAATAATGGCAGCGGCCGAGGACTGGGCAAAGGGCCTGGGACTTAAAAGGCTGATAGGACCCTGGTCCCCCTCCAATGGGGAGGAGGGCATAGGCCTTCTGGCCGAAGGCTTCGACGACCCTCCTGTGCTGCTAAACTCCTATAACAAGGCATGGTATAAGGATAGCCTGGAAAGAATGGGCTATACGAAGCTCGCCGATTTCGTAGGCTATGACCTAAGCACGGACAGGATACCCATGCAGAGCCTGGCAAGAGGCTCTGAGACCGCGTTTGCAAGGGCGAATGTGACGGCTGCGAAGATTGATATGGGCAGGCTCGAGGAAGAGCTTAAAGACATCCACTCAGTCATGGTTGAGGCCTTCCCGGGCGAATGGTACAATGAGCCGCCCACATGGGACGAGTTCAGAAAGCTTGCGGGCCCTCTTGCCCGCCTTGCCGACCCCGACCTCGTTTGGCTTGCCCGCGATAAAGCTTCAGGAAAGCTTGCGGCGTTCATCGTCACGCTTCCAGACTGGAACCAGGTCCTGATAAGGATGCGAGGAAGGCTTTTCCCTTTCGGATGGCTGAACATGATCAGGGCGAAACGCAAGATAACCCGGGTAAGGCTTATGATGCAGTATTGCCTGAAGGAGTACAGGGGATCGAGCGTGATACCCGCGCTATATGCCAAAATCGTCGAGAACGCTTCGGCCAAGGGCATATTCAGGGCGGAGGCATCTGTGATACTCGAAACCAATATTCATTCAAGGAGGGCGATAGAGAGAATCGGCGGCAAGCTATCCAAAGTCTACAGATGGTACACCAAGGACCTGGCCTGATTGTTTTTGCCGAAGAGAGAATTGAAAGCGGCCGGTGAGCATTCCTAATTGATGCTCCCCGGCCGCTTTAGCTTGTTCTTTTCTTACAGGGCTAGAAGCCTATTGCAGCTCCATCGCGCCTGGGGTCGGCTGCGCCGACGAACTGGTTAGCTTTGGCATCGAAGTATACGCCCTGGGCGCCTCCGAAGTAGAGGTCGTACTCGGGATGCATATCCTTGGTTGGGTCGATCGTATAGCCCTTGGCCTTCAGGCCATCAATGGTGGCTGCGGGCATGCGCGACTCGTACTCGAATCTCACGTTGGAGTTGACAACATAGAAGCGCGGAGCCTCGATGGCCTCCTGCAGGCCCATCTTCTGGTCGACTATCGCGTGTATGATCTGCGTGAGCGACGGGGCTATGCGCCCGGCTCCGGGGGTGCCTACCGATAGGATGGGCATGTCGTTCGCGTCGACCATGATAGTCGGAACAATGGTTGTCCTCATGCGCTTGTTCGGGGCTATGGAGTTGATGTTCGGAGCTATGGCGAAGTTCGCGTTCTCATTGTTGAGGATGATGCCCGTTCCGGGAACCGTGACGCCGGCGCCGAAGAAGCTGCTTAGCGTCTGGGTCAGGGCCACCGCGTTGCGGTCCTTGTCCATGACCGAGATGTGGGTGGTGCTGGCCGACTCGTAGCCGGGATCGGTCAGGGCGTACTCGGTGATGTTGGAGAACTGCATCGGATCGCCGTAGACGATCTCCTTAAGCGGTGTCATCATGGCGGGGTTGATCGTCCATGAACGGAACTTGGCGTAGTCCTTGTTTACCAGCTCTTTAAGCGGCACGTTTACGAAAGCGGGGTCGCCGCAGTACTGGTAATGGTCGGCGAACGACCTCTTGAGGGCCTCAGCCATTATGTGGATGTTGTAGGGATCCAGCAGAGGCTTCGCCGAAAGGTCGAAGTTCTCCATTATCGAGAGGGCTTCGCTCAATATGATGCCACCGACCGGCGGAGGTGCGGTATAGAAGTGGTTGCCCCTGTAGCTTCCGCTCATGGGCTCCCTCTCATATACCTTGTATGCCTCCAGGTCGGACCTTCTGAGAAGTCCACCCTGGGCGATGGATGCCTGCTCTATTGCATATGACAGCTCTCCGTGGTAGAACACGTCCGGACCCTTAACCGCGATAAGCCTCAAGGACTTGGCGAGGTCGGGGTTGGTCAGGATCTGGCCCTGTTCTTTGGGAAGGCCCATGGGATCGAGGTAAACCTTGGACAAGTCGGCATTCGCCGAGATGACCGCAAGGCTGTCGGTTATTGACTGTGCGAGGTACGCAGTGATCGCGAAGCCCTTCTCGGCCAGCCTTATCGCGGGCCACATGACTTCGGGCAAGGAGAGGGTTCCGTACTTCTCCTGCAGGGTGCAAAGGCCGAGCACGTATCCGGGGGTCGCGACGAGGTCCCAACCCTTGACGCCGGAGAAGCTCTTGCCCGTGTATTTCTCTGCTGTAAGCTTGGGGGCGGCTGATCTGTAGTCTATCGCCACCGCCTTCTTCTCCTTGGCAAGGTATACGACTACGTAACCCTCGCCGCCGAGGCCTGATGCATTAGGTTCCACGACGCTGATTGCGAATGCCGTTGCGACTGCCGCGTCCACGGCATTGCCGCCCTTCTTAAGGATCTCGACGCCCGCCGCCGCAGCGTATGGGCTGGCAGCCGCCACCATTCCGTTGGAGCCTCTTACTTCCTGGTTCTTGGTGGCTGCGTTGACCGATATGAACGAGAGCGCCAGGACCGCCACGACCATGAATACCATCGCGGCCCTTCTGATTTGCCTGTTCATCTACCGAGTCCTCCCTTCGAATATGTTTTCTAGGAATCGCGAATATTCCATAAAACCTATCTGAGGAATTTGCCTACGCCTTGCTTGGAAAGCTCGGCGAAGCTTGGAAGCCCTGTAAGGACCGGCGCGTCCCCGCGCGTGTCCTTCTCAGCTTCGAATACTGCCAGCAGCGTATTGAGCGCCACCGCTACCCTTAAGCCAAGCGGCCTTGAGGCGTCATTGACGACGTCAGCGGTCATCGAATTGGCCCCCATTCCGGGATTGCCCGTCTCTATCAGGTAAGGGTGCATGTCCTTGAAGTAGTCGCCCCACTCCCTGTGGGTAAGGCCCCTGACATCGGACGAAGGCTCTAAGAGTCTTCAGCGTAAAGCCCGTGTTCATCTCCATATAGACCATCGCCATAGCGCCTATTTGTAAGCTCTTGGGGTTGGTGACAAGCATCCATTCCAACCTTCCGCCCGGGTCCGCCTCGTGGAAGTCCATGCCGATAGTCGCGCCTTCGGCTTCTATTAGCCTCATGATCGCGTATGCAAGCTGCTGGGTAAGTGTTCCATCGGCTTTGCCCGGATAGTTGCGGTTCAGGTTCCTGGCCTCATTGCCCGCAAGCTCCTGGCCCGTCGGGAAGTGCTTGTATTTCTCGGGGTCCGGCTCCTGGAAATCTGCCACGGTATCCCTTGCGCCGTACCTGAACGTACGCTCGCCGCTAGGAGTCGCAAGCTTAACCCATTCGATGTTGGTCCTTGTGTCCTTGTTGGCGTTCGCCGCGTTGTTGGCATGCGTAAGTACAATGAGGCGCCCCTTCGTTACGGTCGCCTTCTCGATTATCAGCGTCGTGGCCATGATGCCCGAGATCTCATTGCCGTGGGTGCCTCCGAGCACAATCGCGGTCGGCCCCGGCTTTCCGCTGTCCATGATGTATACTTTCGTATCCACCGGAGTGCCGGCAATAGGCTTGAAATAATCGGACAGCCACCTCATCTGGGTGACTCCGGTTCCCGGCCTTTCGTCATGGATAAGCGGACCCGGCAGCGCCGAGGCGGCGCCGGCAGTGAACATCACGCTCACCGCGATTATGGCAAGGATTGCTAATATCCTTCTAAGCTTCTGCATCGCTCAATCCTCCATTCGCAAGTCGCGCGCTCTTTACTTTACAGGTGCCGGCAATATCGCCTTCAGAGCCTGGGCGACGAGGGTCCTGACCGATCCGCCCTCCGGAACATCAACCGTCACAAGGCCGACGCCCTTAAGCTCTGCCATCTTGGTGAAATAGCCGTCCTTGTTGCTGTCGGGGATTACTACGATCTTGCTTACGCCGGTTGCTACAAAATCCGTGAATTTGTCGGAGCTTGCGCCGCGGCGGGTCGTGCCGCCCATATGAACTATTATCACGTAGGCGCTGTTTTTGGCCGCGAGCTCCATCAGGCCCTTGACCCTGGCTTCCTCGGCGGCGTCGTTGATTCCTGCGGCGGTCATTCCCTTGCCGCTGTAGCCCGCCACGAATATGATGGTCTTCATATCCGCGCAGTTTTCTGCCTTGAGCACTGTGTCGAACTTGACGGGAATGCCCTGTACCTTATTGAGCAGGATGTCCAGCATCATCGCGTCCGGACCCTGGCCTGTGGTGGTCATGTACATCGGGTACGCGGGCTCCGGTGCCTCTATAGATGCCACCGCGCCTGCCATCGCCCCTATCATCAGGATAGTGAGCATGATAATTGTGAATCTGCGCATTGTTCCGCCTCCTTAATATATTGCGTTAGTAGGATTAAACATTCACATGCTAATGTCCTTCAGCTAAATGTGCCTTGAGCAAACTTTCGCAGCTTTTTCCAGCGTAAGCTGTACTTCCTGCCTTGAGAACATGCGGCTGGTGACCGCCCTGAGCTTATGCGGCGGCCTTACGGTGACCCTTACGCCCTCCGCCCAGAACTCCTTTGCGAAGGCATCCGAGCCTATGCCCAGCGCCGATACGTCGAATACGACCATGTTGGTCACTACGGTGCTAAGGTCCACCGATATGCCGGGTATCTTCGACAGGCCCTCGGCGAGAAGCCTTGCGTTCTCGTGGTCCTCTGCCAGGCGGGGTATCATCTTTTCCAGCGCTACAATGCCGGCCGCAGCGATAATACCAGCCTGCCTCATGCCGCCTCCGAGCATCTTCCTGTACTTCCTCGCCTTCGCTATGAAGGCTTTGTCACCTGCCAGGATGGATCCTACCGGAGCAGAGAGCCCTTTCGAAAGGCAGAACTGTATGCTGTCGAAGTACTTGGCAATCTGTGAGGCCTCAACACCCAGCTTGACGGAGGCGTTGAATATCCTGGCGCCGTCCAAGTGCATCGGCAGGCCCTTCTCATCGGCGACCGCCCTTATCTGGGAGAGCCTCTCCAGGTCATATATCGTCCCGCCGCCCCTGTTGTGCGTATTCTCCACGCATATGAGAGAGGGCATCGCGTAATGTACGTTGTATTCCCTGATGGCGGACCTTACATCCTCGGCCTTCATCATCCCGTCCTTGCCTGTAACAAGGCGCGGCACCATGCCTCCTAGAGCGGACATGCCGCCTACTTCGTAGTAGTAGATATGGCACTCGGATTCGAGCACCACCTCATCGCCCCTCTTGCAGTGCGTAAGAAGCGCCGTGATGTTGCCCATGGTTCCGGAGGCCACGAAAAGCGCGGCCTCCTTGCCCATTTTCGCCGCGGCGATCTCCTCAAGCTTATTGACTGTCGGATCTTCGCCGAAGACATCGTCTCCGACGGGAGCCATCCTCATGGCCTCCCTCATCTCGTCGGTCGGGTGCGTTGTAGTGTCCGATCTCAGCTCGATGTAATCATTCATCCGTATTACCTCCGGACCCGCCGGGCTTTACGAGGCGGGCAAATTAGCCTCTAATCCACCGGTATAAGTGAGCCTGCCGCCATCGCGGCATATGCAATGACTATCAAGACAAGCACTATCGGGCCGCCAAGCGCGCCTATCGACCAGCTCCCCTTCTGTTTCCTCGAGTTGACGAATGCGGGAAGCAGCGTGAACATGAGCACAAGGGCGGTGGCGCCGCCAGCAAGCTTGAGAAGCTCTATGAAGCCGGTACCTGCGGTGAGCATGATGACTGCGGGGGCCGTCGCAAAGAGCCACGCCAATGTGTGCCTCTTCACCCCGAACTGCTCCATTATTATGTCCTTGAGGGCATAGGAGAGCGACCAGAAGCTGGTGGCTAACGCAAGCCATACGAAGGCTGAACCCAGGGCTCCGGATGCGCCGCCTATCACTTCAGACCATCCTACAATGGCTACTTTAGTGACTGGGTCAGATACCTTCATCACCGAAAGCGCTATGATCACGCGTTATCGCGATGTTCAAAATGAGCCCTGTAACTACGGCCTTCGCCGCAGGCCTTCCCTCGCCTTCCAGGCCCTTTACGACCTGAGGTATGGCGAAATATGAGCCCAGGCAGAACATCAGCATGCCGTAAAGCGCAAGCCAGGCCTTAGAATCGGCCATTGCGGGAGCCGGTGACGCTGTGCCGGAAAGCGATGAGCCCGCGATGTAAACAGCGATGCCTATCATTCCGATGACAGCCGCCTTCTCACCCACGCCCATGGACTTTATGCCGAACAGGACAATGGCTGCGCACAACAGGTAGAATATTCCGGCCGAGACCCACATGTTAACGCCCCAGCCCTCCATTACCGCGGCCCCTCCGGACATATAGGCAGCCAGGTTGGAGACGGCACCGAGCGCGATCAATGCGAAGAACAGGTAGATGAAAGGCTTCCTGCCCTTGAAAAGGAACTTGTCCAGGATTGAGAGTATCTGCATGCCGGGCGCCTTCAAAGACGCCTCCAGTATCATAAGGTGAAGTATAAGGGCCGCGGCAAAACCGATGGCCGCGGTCAACAAAAGTGGCCAGACGCCCGCTTTGGATGCCAAGTACGGCACCGCCATGACGCCGCCTCCGATACCGTTTCCCGCAATTATGCAGGCCGCTTCGAAAGTTGTAAGCTTTTTGAGCATCGCCATCGCGCCTTCCCCCTTTTAGTTCAGCACTGATGCAGGCGCTATACCAGCCTTATGCAGAACCTTTTGCATTCGAAGCCGCAGTATCCGCAGGTAAGGCAAAGATTCGGATCGGCCTTGGCTTTGCCGTCCACTATGCTCATCGCGCCGGAGGGGCACACCTTCACGCAGTCACCGCACCCGACGCAGCTGCCAAGTATATGAAGCCTCATTCCCTGTGGTTTGAGCTCGGCCGTGGATGCTTCCTTCTCTTCTCTTCCCTCGAAGAAAGCGATATTGTGGTCCACCTCAGCAGTAGTCGTCATCCCGACCGCTATCGACGATATGTACTCGCTGCCGAGTACGTATTCGAAGGCTTCCTTGCGCCTCGGGATTAGCAGGCCGCCGGCCAGAGACTTCATGCTGAACAGGCCCTTGCCCGCCTCATATGCCCTTTTGCAGGCCGCTTCCATATCGTGCACTGTGCCGTCCGGCACGCCCTTGCCAAGCATGTTGAACAGCGGGTGGCATACGTCCATTTCATCGCACGCGGCAGCTTGTTCAATGCCCGATACGTAATGGCTTGATAGGCCGACGGCTTTGACTATCCCCTTGGATTTGGCCTCCAGCAGGCAATCTAGGGCGCCCGCCCTTTCTTTAATGCCGTCGCCGGGGCCTCCGCAGCCGTGCAGAAGGAAGCTGTCTATAGTATCGAGCTCCATCCCGCGTCTTGCAGCCTCTATGGAAGCTGCCATCTCCTCATATGTCTTTGCCGGCGACTTCGTGTCCACAACGAAGCCCGGCCTCGCCTTAAGCGCCAGCTTGACATGCTCATAAGTGGCATATCCCTGGGCCGTGTCCACAAAGTTTACACCGTTGTCTATCGCGTGGATTATGACGTCTGCCGCAACCTTCGGGTTCGTGTTAAGTTGCCTGAAGGTAAGAGTTCCGAAACACATCCTTGTGACTTCGATGCCTGATCTGCCAAGAGTCCTTCTTTCCATCAGTTTCTCCTCAAATAGCATAAAGATTGCTTCTTTATAGAATTATAACACCTGTATGCATTATTATCAGCCCTTGGCGCCATGACCGGCAGCAGGCCGATCGCTTGACAGATAATGTTTAATGGGAATGTGGCGCAACTGTATGTGAATTAATGCACTATCAGTCTGCGGGATCCTCTCTGTATACTGTATAATTTGGTTAATATGCCATTATTCCATGCGATGTATGAAGAATATCCCCGACATATTGCTATATTCCACTTGACTACCCTCTGATATAATTGTTAATTGTGAAAATAGTTGCCTTTTTAGCAATACTACGATAAATGATACAGGGGTGATTTCGCGTGTCGGAGAACAAGCTCATCAATGACCTTACGGCAATGCGCGACAAGGTCAAACTCGGAGGCGGCCCCGACAGGATTGCCAAGCAGCATGAGAGCGGAAAGCTAACTGCGCGTGAGAGGATTGCCAAATTCCTCGATCCCGGCAGCTTCGAAGAGCTCGATATGTTCGTTAGGCACCGCTGCTCTGATCTCGGCATGGACAAGCAGGAGCTGCCGGGAGAAGGCGTGGTTACCGGCCACGGTACGGTCGAAGGCAGGCAAGTGTTCGTCTATGCCCAGGATTTCACTACCATGGGCGGCTCGCTTGGCGAGATGCACGCAAAGAAGATATGCAAAGTGATGGACCTGGCGCTTAAGACTGGCGCACCTTGCATCGGCATCAACGATTCAGGCGGAGCAAGGATACAGGAGGGCGTTGACGCGCTCTCGGGATATGGCCAGATCTTCTACAGGAACGTGATCTCATCGGGCGTCATCCCGCAGATCTCCGTTATAATGGGCCCCTGCGCCGGCGGCGCGGTATACTCCCCCGCCCTCACCGACTTCGTTTTCATGGTGAAGGGTTCCAACATGTTCATAACAGGCCCGCAGGTCATCAAATCGGTCACTGGCGAGGATGTAACGGCTGAGAAGCTCGGCGGTGCCCTCACCCACAACCAGACCAGCGGCGTTGCGCACTTCATGTGCGAGGACGAGGACCAGACCTTCTATATGATAAGGAAGCTTCTGTCATACCTGCCCTCCAACAACCTGGAGGAGGCGCCAATGGGCGACGCTGCACAGGTTGGCCTGGTTCAGGCTTTGAACAGCATAGTGCCCTCTGAGCCCAACAAGTCGTACGATGTGCGCGACATTATCGCCGGTTTCGTCGACGCGGGCGACTTCTTCGAGGTACAGGCCCTCTATGCGATGAACATAGTGGTCGGCTTCGCAAGGGTCGCGGGACAGAGCATAGGGATAATCGCCAACCAGCCCAAAGTGCTGGCGGGCTGCCTCGATATAAACGCGTCGGACAAGGCCGCGCGCTTCATACGTTTCTGCGACGCATTCAATGTGCCTGTAGTTAACGTTGTGGACGTGCCTGGCTTCCTGCCCGGCACCAACCAGGAGCTCGGCGGCATAATCAGGCACGGCGCCAAGTTGCTTTACGCATACTCCGAGGCCACTGTGCCGAAGATCAGCCTCATAGTCAGGAAGAGCTACGGCGGGGCATACCTCGCCATGTGCAGCCGCGACCTGGGGGCCGACTACGTTGCGGCATGGCCCAACGCCGAAATCGCGGTCATGGGGCCGGACGGCGCGGCGAACATCATCTTCCGCAAGGAGATCGAAGGCGCCGAGGACAAGAACGCCAAGCGCAAGGAGAAGATCGACGAGTACCGCAACACCTTCGCCAATCCTTATGTCGCAGCTTCCAGGGGCTATATCGATGATGTCATCGACCCCGCCGAGACGCGCATCAAGATTGCAAGGGCGCTTGAGATGCTCTCCTCCAAACGCGACAGCCGCCCCGCCAAGAAGCATGGCAACCTGCCCGTATAGTCGGACAGCCGGAGGTGTTTGATTAATGGAGAACCTGGTAAAGGGATTATCAACTACGGGCCTGGGAATGCTGGTGGTGTTTCTCGGCCTGATATTCCTTATGTATATAATGTTGGGGCTTGCGGGAATTAGCAAAACGGGCGCAAAGAGGCCCGCAGCGAAAGCCGAAAAGCCCGGCAGCGAACCGACCGCAGTAACGATTGAGAAAGTAGAAAAAGCCGATGCCCCGGTTGTCGATAATGTAACCCCGGTGGCCTCGAAGACTTCAACGGCCGATGAGGAAATCGCTGCAATAGCCGCCGTAATGGCAATTCTTACTTCCGAGGGAGTGCAGGGCGCGGTAACCGCAGTCAGGCCTCTCGGACCGAAGCTTAATTTGTGGGCCTTAGCTGGCCGAAGGGACATAATGGCAAGCAGGCTCTAGAAGCTTTTCAACTATTCTTTAGGAGGTATTGACCTTGAGGAAGTTTAGAGTAAACGTAAACGGCAATGCATATGAAGTAGAAGTCGAGGAGTTGGGAGCAACGGCATCCTACGCCCCCGCGCCGGCGCCTGTTGTAAGGGCCGCGGCCCCTGCTCCCGCACCCGTGGCAGCTCCCAAGCCGGCCCCGGCCTCTGCTGGAGCTGGTTCCGTAGTATCGCCCATGCCTGGCGTCATCAAAGACATTAGGGTTAAAGTAGGCGATAAAGTGACTCCCGACACAGTTGTCGTAATCCTAGAAGCCATGAAGATGGAAAACGAGATCTTCGCTGGCGTGTCCGGCTCGATAACGGCAGTGCACGTATCCAGGGACACAACCGTCAACACTGACGAAGCCCTAGTCACAATAGGATAAATACCTGAAAGGGGCGATCCCATGCAGGCCTTACTTGATTTCGTCAAGACGACGGGATATTACGCGATTACCTGGCAGCAGGGCCTGATGATACTGGTCTCCTGCGTCCTTCTGTACCTTGCCATAGTAAGGAAGTTCGAACCGCTCCTGCTGGTGCCGATAGCTTTCGGCATGCTGCTTGCTAACCTTCCCCTCGCGGGCCTCATGGATGGGCCGACGATGGTTAAGGATTTGCTGGCGGACGGAAGCACCTTGGAAAGAGTGCAGCCCGGGCGGCCTTCTCTACTACCTGTACCAGGGCGTAAAGCTGGGCGTTTATCCTCCCCTCATCTTCTTGGGCGTAGGCGCCATGACGGACTTCGGCCCTCTTATCGCCAACCCCAAGACAATTTTGCTTGGCGCCGCCGCGCAGCTGGGCATATTCACGACGTTCATCGGAGCGCTGCTTCTGGGCTTCAATCCCCAGGAGGCGGCATCGATCGGCATAATCGGGGGCGCTGACGGCCCCACCGCGATATACCTGACTACCAAGCTGGCACCCCATCTGCTCGGGCCCATAGCCATCGCCGCGTACTCCTATATGGCCCTTGTGCCGATAATCCAGCCTCCCATCATGAGGGCGCTTACCACCAAGAAGGAGCGCATGGTAGTGATGGAGCAGCTGAGGCCCGTCTCCAAATTCGAAAGGATAATCTTCCCCATCGTGACGACCATTGCGGTCGGGATGCTTGTCCCTTCTGCCGCGGCTCTGGTCGGCTCGCTGATGATGGGCAACCTGTTCCGCAGAATCGGGCGTGGTAGAGCGGCTGTCCAAGACGGCGCAAAATGACCTCAACAACATAATAGTGATCTTCCTGGGCGTAACCGTAGGGGCTACAGCATCCGCGGAGAGGTTCCTTACAGCCGAGACGCTCAAAATCATCTTCATGGGCCTAGCCGCATTCGCCGGAGGAACTGCAGGAGGCGTTCTGCTCGGAAAGCTCATGTACTGGATGACAGGGGGCAAGGTGAATCCTCTGATCGGCTCCGCCGGGGTGTCCGCAGTACCGATGGCAGCGCGCGTCTCGCAGGTAGTTGGCCAGAAGGACAATCCCAGGAACTTCCTTCTGATGCATGCGATGGGACCTAATGTGGCAGGAGTCATAGGCTCAGCCATAGCCGCAGGCATATTGCTTTCCCTTTACGGACCGAAATAGGGTAAATCCTAAAGTCCGGGCTTTGTCCCGGACTTTTTATGCGCAAGACAAGCTGAACGGCGAACCAGAAGACGGAACTTCGCTTACATTGCATTAAGAATGGAGCAACGGGGCCGAACGAGAATTTTGGCAAACACGCCGCCTTATGGTTTCCTGACTTGCAGCAATGGGAAGTCCGTACCTCTTCTTCGCGAAAGGAATGAGAACCAATGAGCATCCTGGACAACTTCACTTCTATAACTTGGCAAATGCTTGTCATGTGGACGATCGGCGGGACCCTGATCTATCTTGCAATCAAGAAAGAAATGGAGCCTGCCCTCCTGCTTCCCATGGGCTTTGGCGCAATAATCGTCAACCTGCCTTTTTCCGGGGCGCTGCTGCAGACATACGCCGGCACCATGGAAGAGGGCGTAATCGACCTGCTCTATAAGATAGGCATAGCCAACGAGCTATTCCCGCTGCTGCTTTTCATAGGCATAGGCGCAATGATAGACTTCGGCCCCCTGCTTTCAAACCCTAAGATGCTGCTGTTCGGCGCTGCCGCCCAGTTTGGCATCTTCTTCACTTTGGGCATGGCCGTCATGCTGGGGTTCGATATCAGGAACGCGGCATCTATCGCCATCATAGGAGCGGCCGACGGGCCGACCTCGATCTTCGTGGCGAACTACTACAAGAGCGCCTATATCGGGCCGATAATAGTCGCCGCCTACTCATACATGGCGCTGGTCCCCATAGTCCAGCCTCCGATAATCAAGCTCATCACGACGAAGAAAGAGCGCATGATCCGCATGAATTACAAACCGGCCTCAGTCAGCAAGACCGTAAGGATACTCTTCCCCATAGTAGTTACGGTTATCGCAGGCATTGCGGCGCCCCGCTCGGTGGCGCTCATCGGCTTTCTGATGTTCGGCAACCTGGTTCGAGAAAGCGGAGTACTCCAGGCGCTGTCCAAGACCGCACAAAATTCGCTTGTTAACCTGATCACGCTGCTTCTAGGGATTTCGGTGGCTGCAAAGATGCGGGCCGACTTGTTCGTAACGGGCGAGACTCTTATGATCCTGGGGCTAGGCTTGGTCGCTTTCGCCTTCGACACAATAGGCGGGGTCTTCTTCGCCAAGTTCCTGAACCTGTTCTCGAAGAACAAGATAAACCCGATGGTCGGCGCCGCGGGAATAAGCGCATTCCCCATGTCGGCGCGCGTAATCCATAAGATGGGCCAAGCAGAGGACAAGCAGAACTTCCTTCTGATGCACGCAGTGGGTTCGAATGTATCAGGCCAGATCGCGTCCGTTATCGCGGGCGGTATGATCCTGAGCCTGATCGCTCGCTAGGAGGTATGGGATATGTTTAATTTTCAAGCGATTGTACCGACGCTTCCGATCATCGCAAAAGGCATGGCAGGGGTATTCGGCGTCATAATTGTCATATGGATTTCCATCGTCATCATGCTGAAGGCTTTCAAATAGGCTATTTTAGCGAAATAACCGAATACGAGCAGCCTTTCGGGCATAGCTGGGATCGTCCATGCTATGCCCTTTTGTTTCTAAATGCTGCCTGCAAGCAGGCCCCTAAAGCAGACTCGATGTTGCTGCTTACCAATTCCGTACAAAGCGGTAGGCAAAAACCGTCGCTTACTAAGATGCTCAAATAATGCCGGTGTGGGCGTGAAGGTATGTGCCCGGGCGCGTAGAAATTGATATCATGGTCATTGGAGGTGCTTCATGAAGGATATCTCCCAACGTCTGAAGGAATTCGAGGCCAATAACGGGCTGGGGCGTGCGCTGGTAGAATGCGTGCCCAATTTCAGCGAAGGCAGGCGCAAAGAGGTAATCGACGCCATCGCCTCTGCGGTGTCGTCAGTCGACGGCGCAAGCCTTCTGCATACTACCTCCGATCTTGACCACAACAGGACCGTCATGACCATTGCAGGCTCCCCTGCCTCGGTGGCACACGCCGCTCTTCTCGGTATGAAAAAGGCCAAGGAGCTAATAGACCTGAGAAAGCATCAGGGGGAGCACCCTAGAATCGGCGCCACCGATGTCGTGCCCTTTGTGCCAATCGGCGGCATCAGCATGCAGCAGTGCGCCGAGCTGTCGTGGATAGTCGGGGATCTGGCATGGAGCGAGCTGGGCATCCCGGTCTACTTTTACGAGGCCGCGGCGAGAAGGCCTGACAGGACAAATCTCGCAGACATAAGGAAGGGCGAATTCGAGGGGCTTTCTGTCGAGGCGCTGTCCAACCCCGACCGCAAGCCTGATGTCGGGGGCCCGGGCCTTCACGAGAGCGCCGGGGCAAGCGTCGTTGGCGCAAGGCAATTCCTCGTCGCATACAATGTGAACCTGAACACGTCCGATGTCGGCATCGCCAAGAAGATTGCGAAAGCCATTCGCGAGCGGGACGGCGGCCTGCCCAAGGTCAAGGCGCTCGGTTTCATGATAGAGGATAAAGGATGCGCCCAGGTCTCCATGAACCTGGTGGACTGCGACGTAACCCCGCCTTTGGAGGCGCTCGCTGCCATACGCAAGGAGGCAGCCAAATACGGGGTGGAGGCGTCCGAAGGCGAGCTAATCGGCCTCATACCTTTGAAATATCTAATGAAAACCGCGGCGGCGGCCCTGATGCTCCCCTCCCTAGATGAGGAGCAGGTGCTGGAGGCGCTGGTCTGGAGGAAGTCCTAAGATGGAAGACCTGATCGCAAAAGATGAGTCCGGCATTCCGGGGATGAGCATCAGGGATCTTTG
Source organism: uncultured Bacillota bacterium (assembly GCA_963823655.1). Classification (GTDB taxonomy): domain Bacteria; phylum Bacillota; class DTU025; order DTU025; family MWDF01; genus MWDF01. Next base: position 232,957 of record CAWGMK010000010.1, on the reverse strand, counting down.
CGAGGCGGCGGCCGATGAGGACATCCGCCTTGGCGGCGCCTCGGTGGCTTGCGTCTCGGCCGCTGCCGCTGCGGCGCTTCTTTCGAGGGCTGCCTGCTCGAAGGACCAGTAAGGGCAGGACGGTGTCTGCTTGAAGGCGATCGCGCTGGCCCGGGAGCTTGAGGATATGGCAGGAAGGCTAGATGCGGCGGATGAGCTCATCTGCTCATTTACGGACGGCAGCGCCGGCACATGCCCTTTCTGCGGGCATCGACGCATCGATCGCCCTGCTGGAGGCCTCCTATTTCGGTCAGTCCCTGGCAAAGCTGGCGGCAGAAAGCGTTGACCGCATGCATGCCCTGGACCTGGCGACAGCTTCGATGCTACTCGACGCGGCGGCGGGAAGCGCGCTTATGAGCGCATCCTTCTACCTGGCCGAGATCAAGGACGCCGATACGGTCCGCAAGTCGGAGGAGCTCATATGGGCTATCACCCATGATAGGATAGGCTTGAAGAAACAAGTCCTCGACATCGCAGATAAACTCATCAGGAGGCAATAGCAAAAAGCCCTGCCTCCTACAAGGAAGGTGGTCCAATGAAACCAAGGGATATCGCATACGGAGCGGTTCTCACCGCCCTGGGCATTATGATACCGGTCATGTTCGGCGCCTATTTGAGGGTCTTCATCCCCCCCTTCTCGGCAACGCTCGCCTCCCACGTGCCGGTGCTGCTTTCCATGCTGATCTCGCCGGTTGTGGCGATCATGGTGGGCATAGGCACGGCGATAGGATTTCTCATCTCCTATGGCGCGTCGTCCGTGGGCTTAATGATAACCGCAAGGGCCCTGACCCATTCGATATGGGCATTTGCCGGCGCTTTGATGATCAAGAAGGGCGCAAGCTACACCTCTGCTCTGATTGCCACCGCCCCGCTGCACGGTTTTCTTGAGGTAGTGGCCATCATGCTCATGGTCACCGTATTCGGCCTTCCCCTCACAGGCGGCACGGGCGTCACAGCCTCCGACATAACCCTGGTTACCGCCGTGCTCATCGTCCTTTTCGGGACCATGGCGCACCATGCAGTCGACAGCGTCATCGCATGGATAGTCGCCAAGGCGGCAAGAAGGCTGCCGGTTTCGAAGCACAGCTGATATGCCGGCTGGTGTGAACTTATCGCAGGCTGAACACTGGTCCTCCTCGGCCAGGCTCGTCGCCTATAGGGATTCGAAGGCCGCGGAGGCGAACATGGCCGAAACCGGCTGCAGCCCTGCAGGCCTTAAGATCATGCTGAGGAAGGCGCTTCCTATCGCCATAAGGGTGGACGGCGTGCCTTGAAGGCGGCGATTATTATCAAGCAGGAGGCACTCTCGGTTGGCGGGGACGCCGCCTATTCGATAGATGTGGCGGGCCTGAGGGCCGATCATACCGACTTGGTGTTGCTTCTCTCGCACTCCCACATCGGCAGATTTATCGATAAGCTCCGCATGCAGCCATTCGGGCTGAAGAAGCTGGCTTCGGTACTTGAGTCCATGGATGATCCGCGCCTTACGAGAAAGCCTCTCCTTCTTCGGGATCGGCTCCTACCAATGGGCGTACGCACCTACATAATGGGCATATTGAACGTCACGCCGGATTCGTTTTCGGACGGCGGCAAGCATTATAAAGCTGAGGACGCGATCGCGCATTCGCATCCGCATGCTGGAAGAAGGCGCCGATATAATCGACATCGGCGGGGAATCCACAAGGCCGGGCTCAGCCGCGGTTAGCGCCGAAGAGGAGCTCCAGAGGGTAATCGGCGTAGTCCGGTACCTGGCCGAAAAGACGGACGCCATCATATCGGTGGATACGATGAAACCGGAAGTCGCGAAAGCAAGCCTCGATGAAGGGGCGCACATAATAAACGATGTCAGCGCTCTGGCCCAAGGCACACGCATCGCAGAGCTTACCGCCTCCTTCAAAGCAGGGCTTGTGCTCATGCATATGAGGGGGACGCCCGCGGACATGATGCAGCATACCGAATATGCCGATGTGGTGAAGGATGTTTCCTCAGAGATCCTCGAAAGGGCTGCGCAGGCAATTGAGGCCGGCGTGGAATGAAAGCTCCATAATCCTTGACCCGGGCTTCGGTTTCTCGAAAACTCCTGAACAGAACATCGAGCTTCTCATGAGATTGCGGGAGTTTGCCAACCTGGGTTATCCTGTACTTGCCGGCCTGTCCCGCAAGAGCACCATAGGGAAGCTCACCGGCATCAAGGACGCCTCTCTCAGGATGCCGGGCAGCCTGGCGGCCCTTACTGCTGCAATACTCGCCGGCGCCGACATTGTGAGAGTACACGATGTTGCAGAATCAGCCCAGGCCGCGAAGGTGGCCGATGCCCTAAGAGCTTAGCCCATTTGGCTTTTGAAGGCGGTGGGACATTTGCGCAAGATTGAAACGGGCAGGATAAGCATCAAATCGATGGAATTCTACGGCTACCACGGATGCCTTCCGGAAGAGAGGGAGAACGGCCAGGCCTATTTCGTAGACGCTGACTTCTTCATCGACCTTGAGCCCGCGGCGCTGTCGGACGACCTGGCGCTTACCATTGACTACGGACATGTCTACATCATCGCAGGCGAGGTTATCGGGGGAGAGAAGAGGAACCTGATCGAGACGCTCGCATACGACATCGCAGCGCGGCTGATGGATGAGTACCATCCGCAAAAAGTCGCGGTAAGGGTAAGAAAGCCCGTGCCGCCGGTGGGCGGTTTTGCGGAATATGCCGAGGCGGAGATAGTGCTCACCTGACGATCGGGAGCAACCTTCCAAGCCCGGCAGGTATATGCGGCAGGGCATAGAATATCAGATAGTAAGGCTTCAATATGAGACGGTATCAGACTATGACGAACCGTACTCCATGCCTTTTGCGGATCGACAGCTTCGTCCGGGCATGGTGCCCGGACTTTATTTTGGAGGACTCGATGGCAAAGAAGAACGGCTTGAGCCCCGGCTCAAAGAGAAGGGCTGCAATTGTTGGCTGCGGAAGGGTGGGCACGGCCCTTGCCGTGAGCTTGTGCCGGGCAGGCTATGAAGTAAGCATTCTATGGTCTCGCGACAGCTGCAAAGCCGCAAGGATCGCATTGGACTGCGGCGCTAAGGGCGCATCAAGCCTCGCCGAGGCCGCAAAAGGTGCGGATATCGTATTCCTTAGCGTAATTGATTCGGTGATCTCCAAAGTCGCCGCCGACATGGCGGCTGAGCTTGAAGGCGCTATGCTGGGCGCGGCGCCTCTGGCCGGCAAGTGCTTCTACCATATGAGCGGAGCCTTGCCGTCCTCAGCCCTTAAGCCCCTGCAGGATCTTGGCGGCAGCATTGCGTCGCTCCACCCTCTGCAGACCTTCCCGGATGTCGAGATGGCGATACGCACTCTGCCGGGTTCTCTCTTCTGTGCCGAGGGCGATGATGAGGCCGTAATTGAAGCCGAAAGGATTGTCGCCGCGATGGGCGGCAAGTTCAGGCGCATAGAAAGCAGGATGAAAGGCTTATACCATGCAAGCGCGGTGCTCGCCTCCCCCCTTCTTATGGCGCTGGTCGCGCAGGCGGCAGAGGGAATGCAAGCCTGCGGCCTGGACTTGGAATCAGCGCGCGAAGGCCTAGCTAAGCTCTCGGCGGCAACCGTTGAGGCGTTCGTAAAGCTTGGACCCGAGATGGGGCTTACCGGCCCCTTTGTAAGAGGAGACGCCATAACCGTTAAGCACAACCTGGATTTCATCGCCGAGCACTGTCCGGGCATGATGCCCATCTATCTGGAGCTTGCCAAGAAGGATCTGGAGATCGCTAGACGGGCCGGCACCGCACAAGGCCGGGCTGGACGAGATAAGCGAAGCTATGGAGGTGTATATCGATGGCTTATATAAGCGATAAGCCCGTAAAGAAAGTAACCGTGAATACCCTAAGGGAGATGAAGGCCAAAGGCGAGAAAGTCACATCCCTTACGGCATACGACCACTCTATGGCAGTTCTGCTGGACAGGGCAGGAATTGATGTGATCCTGGTCGGGGACTCTGTGGGAATGTGATGCTCGGCTACGACACTACGGTGCCTGTCACCATGGAGGCGATGCTCCACCACGTCTCGGCGGCCGCCAGGGGCGTAAAAAGGGCTATGCTGGTCGCGGACATGCCCTTCATGTCATACCAGGTTTCCGAGGATGAGGCGGTAAGAAACGCGGGCCGCTTCCTGAAGGAGGCCGGCGCGCACGCTGTCAAGCTTGAGGGCGGGGCCGAAGTGGCGAAGCTAGTTAAAAGGCTCGTCTCGGTGGGCATACCCGTGCAGGGCCATATCGGGCTCACGCCGCAGTCGGTGAACACATTGGGAGGTTATGGCCTCCAGGGCAAGACCGCAGGCGCCGCTAAAAAGCTCCTGGATGATGCTATTGCGCTAGACGAAGCGGGCGTATTCTCCATAGTGCTGGAGAAGGTGCCGGAGCAGCTCGCAGCCGAAGTTACCAGAAGCGTAAACGCCATTACGATAGGAATTGGGGCCGGTGCCTCTTGCGACGGCCAGGTCCTTGTCACCTATGATATGCTCAACTTGTGCTCCCTGGACATGCAGAAGCCGAGGTTCGTGAAGATATACGCCGATCTGGGAAACCAGGCGCTTGCCGCGATCTCCCAGTACTCGGCCGATGTGAAGGCGGGCTCGTTCCCTGCCGCTGAGAACAGCTTCAGGATGGGCCCCGCAGAAGAGGCGGAGCTTAAAGCCATATTGGGCGAGAAGTAACAATCAGGCCTGCAAGGCTTGTCTGCAGGCTGGTGGACTTGAAATCGGAGGTGCGGTATGAAGATAATCAGGACGATTGCGGAAATGAGGGCGATTACGGCAGCAGCAAGGGCCGGAGGTTTAAGCATCGGTCTTGTGCCTACCATGGGAGCCCTGCACGCCGGACACATTGAGCTGGCGCGCAAGGCGAAATCGGAGTGCGGGCTTGTGGTAATGAGCGTATTCGTAAACCCCATACAGTTCGGACCGAACGAGGACTACCAGGCATATCCTAGGACTCTCGATGCGGATGCCGCGAAGGCCGAGGCTGTCGGCGTCGACTATATATTCGCCCCATCGGCCCAGGAGATGTATCCGAGGGAACCTCTAGCATACGTGGATGTCGAAAAGCTGACAGTCCACTTGTGCGGAGCGTCCAGGCCCGGGCATTTCAGGGGCGTCGCCACCGTCGTCACCAAGCTGTTCAACATCACAAAGCCCGACCGCGCATACTTCGGCATGAAGGATGCCCAGCAGCTGAGGGTCCTAAAACGCATGAACGATGACCTGAATTTCGGAATAGAGATCGTCCCGGTGCCCACAGTTAGGGAGCAGGACGGGCTTGCTATGAGCAGCCGCAATGCATACCTGTCCGGCATGGACCGCGAGAAGGCCGTTGTCCTGTCCCGGTCTCTCAAGCTAGCCCAGGAGATGGTGGCGGATGGAATCTACAACACAGAGAAGATCAAATCCGCGATGAGAAGCCTGATACTCTCCGAAGTGCCGGCCGCAGTCATTGATTACATAGAAGTCGTAGATGACGACACCGTCCAGCCTTTGGCCCAGGTGAACGGCCCCTCCCTCATCGCCCTTGCGGTAAGGATAGGCGGCACCAGGCTCATCGACAATGTTACGGTGAGGCCATGATGAGGCAGCAGCAGCATCCCGGAGAAGTGATCTGGCTGAAGAGCACAGTCTCCACCAACGCCGAGCTTAAGTCGCTGGCAGCATCGGGCGCCCCCGAATGGACCACAGTTGTGTCCGACTCCCAGTCTGAGGGCCGGGGCAGGCTCGGGCGCTCATGGCACTCCGACGGGCCCTGGGGACTTTGGGCATCGATCTTGCTGCGCCCCGCCATTGTCCCCGAAAAAGCCCCGCTGCTCGGAATAATGGGGGCCCTTGCTGTCGTACGCAGCCTTAAGGCCCTGGCAGGGCTGAATGCCGGCATTAAGTGGCCCAACGACGTCGAATTGGACGGCTTCAAGCTTTGCGGCGTGCTGCCCGAGGCGGGTTTCGGACCCTCAGGGCTTGAGTGGGTTGTGCTTGGTATCGGCATAAACCTCAGCGAGCCGCCCATCCCGATGCCGGAGGAGCTGTCAGGGAAAGCCGCAAGCGTGGAGCGCCTTTCCGGGATAAGCATACAAAGGTCGGTCATGCTTGAGCGGCTGCTAAAAGAGCTTCGTAGCCTATACAATTCCTATATGTCGGACGGGGGCGCGTCCTTGTTAAAAGGGGCAAGCTCTTCGAGCGTTCTTGAGGGAAAGAAGATAACCGTCCTGGCCGGTGGCAACTCCTATGAGGCGAAGGCCATAGGCATGGACGAGTTCGGAGCCCTGGTAGTAGAGGACGGCTCGGGTGCCAGAAGGCGGCTTTTATCCGGCGAAGTAAGCGTCAGGAGGTCTTGAGCATGTCAGACGGTCTGGTAATCAAAGACGTCATCTTAGTGCCCGGCATGACCTGCCAGCACTGCGTTATGACCATTAAAAGGGCCCTTTCAATGGTGCCCGGAGTAAAAGGCGCGGAGATCGACCTGGAGGCAAAGAAGGTCAATGTCTCATTCGATCCGTCTAAAGCGGAGCTGGGCAAGCTTATCGAGGCTATCGAGAAGGTCGGGTACGAGGCTTTCCCCGGTTAAGGGCGCGACGCCCGGCCTATACATGAAGAAATCCCGCGGCCTGCGCCGCGGGATTTCTATTTGCTATTAAATCAGCTTATCAGATGCCGGGCATCTTGGTGAAGCCGATTAGATCGTTCCACCACTGCGGGAACGCCGTGGTCTTAAGGTTGGTCGAGCCGAATACGTACTTGCCGAGGAGCCTGTCGCCCAAGAGCAACCAATCCTCATGCCAAGACACTGATGTCGAGTACGCAAACTCGCTGATGAGGCTCAATGCTGCCTTCGGGTCGGTCTTGTAAAGCTCTGCAGCCTGGGCCTGGAGAAGCGGTACCATCGTGTAGAGCATGTTCATACGGGGCTGCCTGAAGTCCTTGATGTCCTTCGAAGCGGCCTGGTACTTGAGGGTTGCGATCTCCTGTACATAGGTGTTCGTCCACCAGCCGGAATCGCGCCTGAACTCTTCATAGCGGCTGCCGACGGTGTAGAACTTGGGTAGGCTGCTCATAGCCGCCCATAGCGGTGTGAGGTATGTGGTGTCGGGTGCGCCGTAGCCGTACCATACTACGCCCTTGATTGGATCGGGCAACCATGCCTTGGTCTGGCCGATCATGAGGTAGCAGGTCCTGTGCATATTGATTGTGCGCTCCCAGCTGCCGCCGCGTGAGTCGGAGTTGGGGTACCTGAGGGGGTTGCCCCACGGGCCGGCTGCCGCGCCCTTGCTCATGTCATAATCGGTGCCCTGGTAGTAGTCGGCCTTTATGTTCCATACATCCTGTACCGACAGCTGCTTTTCGGCTTTGACCGAGAAGGGGAACCTCTTGTCCGTCGCAACGAGCTTGAGGGAGGGTGCTACCAATGAAAGCGCGCGCCACTCGCGGCGTGTAGAATACACTCCGTTGTAAGGGGCGTAATTCTCGTACACGAGGAAGGGCTTGCCGGACTTCGGGTCATACCAGCCCTTGTCTATCGCGAACTGGTAGATGTCCGGGGATGCCATGTAGTTGGCGGGATCGTTGAGGTTGATCTCGCCGATCCTGGCCCTGTTGGCTGCCGCGAAGAAATGATCGTCGGGAATCCTAACGGCGGCCCATACGCCATGTCCGTAGAACTCGGCGATCCAGACTTCCTTGCCGTCGGCGATGTTGATCGTCTCGCCGGGGCCGAGCCAGCCGTACTTCTCGACCAGGTCACCCATGATTCTCACTGCTTCGCGTGCTGTCGCCGCGCGCTCGAGTGCTATGTCCTGGGCCAACCAGCAGTCGATGACGCCGGGGCTGTTGGAGACCATCGTGGAATAGATTGCCTTCTCACGATCGTTTATGCGGTCATAGCTGAATGTGGCCTCTCCCATGGAGACGCCCATTTCGTTCATGAAGGAGTAGCGCGAATGCAGATAAGTGTAGGTCTTCTTGGGCTGCGGGAGCTCGGCAACAACCATGGCTGCGCCGTTTCTGTTCTTGGTGTAATCGACGTTTGGCCAGTTTGTATAGTCGATGTAGTCATGCCCGTCGATTACCAGAGGCCTTGTTGCCCCCTCTTTCTGTTCCCCGCCCTTCAGTATCCATAGCCTGAAGTCGGCGACTGTTGAGTCGTCGTTGTGGGTGACCATCGTAGAGCCGTCCGTCGAAGCCTTCGGACCTACGGCGACTATCGTGCAAGCATAGCTGACTGTGCTCAATGCAAGCAGGAGTGCCATAGCTACTGATAGAATCAGAGCATTCCTTTTAAATTTCATCCTTGTTGTCACTCTCCTTCTGATTTTCTGCTAAGGCTTTGGCCTTTGCGACACTAGTGGTCTTCCTTCCTCCCGCTCTACCTGACTTCCATTGCCGTCCGGCAGCCGTACCGATATGGGAAATCTGGTGGACCACCTGCAGCACCAAATCTCCGATCGGCCAATGCTAATTATACTTTAACATGCGAAGCATCCCTATGCATATTTTGCGATACAACCCGCCTTCACGAGCCCGCCGGATGAAGTCGCCATCGCGCCCTATAAAAGCCGATTAATCAGCCTGTTGGCGTCGCCGTCCCTATTTGACTTTGCTCCTGTTCACCAGCTTGCCGACCCTGTTGCCCGCCACCGCCTCCTCGGCGATTACGGCAGGCCCTCCCACGCAGCCGTGCTTGCACGACATCACCTCTATCAGGTTGCACGGGGGCGTCTTCATCCTCGGCAGCGCCTTCAATAGCCTCAATGTCTTCGCGTCCAGCGTCTCGACCCTTGAGGTCTGCTCCTTCAGCAATTCGGGGCACCTGTGTGATATCGCCCTGTAAAGTCCGCCCGTTACCGGGAAAGCCCCTGCCGAGTGAGCCTGCCTCATGGCTGGCCACCTCTCCTGCCAGCTCTGCAGGGACTATGCGCAGGGCGTCTAGCATGGTGGAGAACTCCTCGAAAGTCAGCACATAGTCGATATCGTCGTTGTCCATGCCCTCCTGCTTCTTTGCTATGCACGGGCCTATGAAGACATTGAGCGCGCCCGGATGCTCCGCCCTGGCCCGCTCGGCAGTTATGGCCAGGGGGGTCTTCGTGGATGCCACGAAGCGTTTCAGATCGGGTATGTGCTTTCTTACCGTCTCCGTGTATGCATAGCAGCAAGAGGTGGTCATGAAAGGCTCTCCCCTGCCCATCCTGACCTTGAACTCCTCCGCCTCGTGCAAAGCCACTTCGTCAGCGCCGGATGCCACTTCGATTACCCTGGTAAATCCCAGCTTATGGGCCGCCTCTACAATCTGCTCGATCTCGGCGTCGAACTGGCCCGCCACTGCCGGTGCCAGCAGCGCGTTCATCTCGCGCTTTTCCGAGCCTTATGAGCACATCCACCATCTGCGATCGGTCCATGACCGCACTGAACGGGCATGCCCTCACGCATTTTCCGCACATTATGCAGCTGTCGAAGTCTATGTATATCTTGCCCTCATCGTTTTTATGTATGCAGTCCACCGGGCATGCCTCCTGGCAGGGCACCGGCACATAGATTATGGCGTGGTACGGGCAGACCTGCTGGCACTTGCCGCAGTTGGTGCACTTCTCGGGGATTATACGGGCGCTTTCCCCCTCAATCAGGATTGCATCGCTGGGGCAGTGCATAGTGCATGGCCTCGCAAGGCATCCCTTGCACGCATTGGTCACGAAGTAGTTGGCCTCTATGCAGGCAGTGCATGATTTCATCAAGCACGGTGAGTATCGGCTTTTCCGGCGACTTCCTCGAAAGGGCCTCCGCCGCGTATTCGGAAAGAGGCTTTATCTCGTCGGTCTCGTCTTCGATCCTGCCCCCGAGGATGGCAATCAGCCTGTATCTTATTATCGCCCTGTCCCTCCAGATGCAGCACCTCGTGGACGCCTGGCCCCTCGGCCTTATGCCGACAGGTATGCTGTCTACCTTCTCGACCAGCTCCCCGTCCAGCACCGCCTCCGCGACTTTCAGCATGAGCTGGCTTTTCAGTACCGCGGCATTGTTCGTCACGATCATCCGGCAACACCCCTTCCGCCCGCTTCTACCTAGGAATATTATAACCCCCGGTGCTCGGATTCCTGCTCATGCACCCGCGCATAACGACCCGGTGGAAAGCAGCCGCCCCGCCCTCTTTTCGGACCCTTTGTACTCCTCAATATGCAGGAATTTCCGTTATTTGTGATAAAATATATTTATGTTGCCAGAAACATGCATGGGGGTGTAAATATTGAAAGATCAGGTCAAGGAGACGACCCAGAGGTGGTATGAGAAGGTGTACGAGCCCTCGGTCGCGGACCCTAAGCGCAAGGAAAGGCGCGACAGTTTCGAGACGGGCTCGGGCATCAAAGTAAAGCCCCTCTACACTCCGGTTGACTTGGAAGGCAAGGATTACGGCGAGCAGCTCGGCTTCCCCGGCGAATTCCCGTTCACCAGGGGCGTGCAGCCGACGATGTACCGCGGAAGGTTCTGGACGATGAGGCAGTATGCGGGCTTCGCATCGGCCGAAGAGTCCAACAAGCGCTACAAGATGCTCCTGGAATCCGGCCAGACCGGCCTTTCAGTGGCCTTCGACCTTCCCACCCAGATAGGTTACGATTCCGATCACGAGCTGTCTGCCGGTGAGGTCGGCAAAGTGGGAGTCGCCATCGATTCCCTGGCCGACATGGAGACTCTTTTCAACGGCATACCCCTTGATAAAGTCTCGACATCCATGACCATTAACGCCCCCGCCGCAGTGCTTCTCGCAATGTACATCGCAGTGGGCGAGAAGCAGGGCGTACCCTCCTGTGAGCTGGACGGCACGATACAAAACGACATCCTCAAGGAATATGCGGCCCGCGGCACCTACATATACCCGCCGCAGCCCTCGATGAGGCTCATCACCGACATATTCGCCTACTGCAAGGACAATGTCCCCAAGTGGAACACGATATCGATATCCGGCTACCACATTAGGGAGGCGGGCTCCACCGCAGTACAGGAAGTGGCATTCACGCTGGCCGACGGCATCGCCTATGTAGAGGCTGCGAGTAAAGGCGGGGCTCAATGTAGACGACTTCGCCCCCAGGCTTTCGTTCTTCTTCAACAGCCATAACGACTTCCTGGAGGAGGTCGCCAAGTTCAGGGCGGCCAGGCGCCTCTGGGGCAAGATCATGCGAGACAGGTTCGGGGCGAAGAACCCCCGCTCCCTGATGCTGAGATTCCATACCCAGACGGCAGGATGCACGCTCACCGCCCAGCAGCCCGACAACAACATCGTCAGGGTCACCCTGCAGGCGCTTGCCGCGGTTTTGGGCGGCACGCAGTCGCTGCACACCAACTCCAAGGACGAGGCGCTTGCGCTGCCCACCGAGGAGTCCGTGCGCATCGCACTTAAGACGCAGCAGATCATCGCCTATGAAAGCGGCGTCTGCGAGACTGTCGACCCGCTGGCTGGAAGCTACTATGTAGAGTCCCTGTGCGATGAGATGGAGAAACAGGCCGCGGACTACATTAAGCGCATCGATGAGATCGGCGGCGCCGTAAGGGCCATAGAACAGGGCTTCATACAGCGCGAGATCGAAGATTCCGCCTACAAGTACCAGATGTCCATCGAAAGCGGCGACAGGGTAGTCGTCGGGCTCAACAAGTTCCAGATCAAGGAGGGCTCCCCCAAGGGCCTTCTGAGAGTCGACGAGGCGGTCGGAAGGGCACAGTGCGCGAAGATCGCGGCAGTCAAATCGAAGAGGGACAATAGGGCTGTTAGCCAGGCGCTGAAGGACCTTGAGGCTGCGGCGGTGGGCACAGACAACCTGATGCCTCCGATACTAGCCGCGGTAAAGGAATATGCGACTTTGGGCGAGATAAGCGACGTAATGAGGAAAGTCTTCGGCGAATATAAGCCGGCGGGCATGTAAGGAGGCTCTTGAGAATGGATAGGAAGATCAGGGTGCTTGTAGCCAAGCCGGGCCTCGACGGCCATGACAGAGGGGCGAAAGTAGTAGCGCGCGCCCTAAGGGATGCCGGCATGGAAGTAATCTATACTGGCCTCAGGCAGACGCCAGAACAAATAGTAAACGCCGCGGTTCAGGAGGACGTGGACTGTGTAGCATTGTCCATACTCTCCGGCGCCCACAACCACCTGTTCCCCAAGGTAGTGGAGCTTCTCAGGGCCAAAGGCGCCGACGATGTGCTTGTGGTAGGCGGCGGCGTCATTCCGGACGAGGACATCCCGGGCCTTATAGCAGGAGGCATTGCCGCAGTGTTCACCCCCGGCACGCCGACGACGACCACTGCCGAGTTCATACGTACAAATATCAAGAGGAAGTAATATGTCTTCAGCCGATAACGAGAAAAGGGCCAGGGAGCTTGTAGACGGCGCGCTAAAAGGCGATGTGCGCTCGGTCTCCAGGCTCATCAGCCTTGTAGAGAACGAAGCACCGGGTTACGAGCTTGCCTATTCCCTGTTCTACCCCAAGACGGGGCATGCTAAGGTCATCGGCATTACCGGGCCTCCCGGGGGCGGGAAGAGCACCCTCGTGGACAAGTTCGCGCTCAAGCTGAGGGAGGCCGGCCACAAGGTGGGCATCATCGCTGTGGACCCCACCTCCCCGTTCACGGGCGGCGCGGTGCTTGGCGACAGGGTGCGCATGCAAAGGCATAACGCGGACTCCGGAGTATTCATCCGGAGCATGGGGACCAGGGGCCATCTTGGCGGGCTATCCAGGGGGACGGCCGCGGCCGTCGACGTCCTTGATGCCGCGGGATACGAATATGTGCTTGTGGAGACCGTAGGCGTCGGCCAATCCGAAATCGAGATCTCTTCGCTGTCGGATATGGTCGTCCTTTTGAATGTGCCGGGCCTTGGAGACGACATCCAGATCATCAAGGCGGGCATCATGGAAATTGGCGACGTCTTCGTCGTCAACAAGATGGACCGCCCCGGCGCGGACAGGACCAAAGCCGAGATCGAATATGCTCTTGATCTGGGCTACGCTCTTTCCAGAAGGCCGAAGGTGCTGATGACCAACGCAGAGACCTCCGAGGGCGTGGACGAGCTGGTGGCCGAAGTGGACGATTACTATGCGTGGCTGGCCCAGACGGGGCTCCTGGCCAAGCGCCGCTTCAGGCATGCGGAACTTGTAGTCTCCAGGATACTTGCTGACCGGCTGATGAAGAAGCTGAGCTCGGAGGGCGAGGGCGGAAAGACGGCCCAGGGGCAGTATTTGAAAGTAGCAGAGAGGCAGGCAACGCCCTTCGAGGCGGCACACAGCCTTTTCGAGGCAGTAATCGATAAGGGGGAATAACTGTGAAGGTTTTGAAACTGGACCATATCGGAGTTGCGGTCACCGGGCTTAAAGAGGGCGCCAAGATGTATGAGGCCCTGGGGCTTAAGCTCGCCGGCACGGAGGAAGTGGCGGAGCAGAAAGTTCGAGTTGGCTTCTTCCCCGTCGGTGATACGGAAGTCGAGCTGCTGGAATCGACCGATCCTGAGGGGCCCATCGCCAAGTTCATAGAGAAGAACGGCGGAAGAGGCGGCATACAGCACCTGGCATTCAGGGTAGACAACATTGTAGAAGCGTTGGAATCTCTCAAGGCGGCAGGCGTACCCCTCATCGACCAGGTACCAAGATACGGAGCTGGCGGCGCGAAGATCGCCTTCATCCACCCCAAAGCTACCGGAGGGGTCCTTATAGAGCTATCGCAGAGGGATTAACCCGGTTTGAAGTGAAATTGCCCCGATAATTATCATGGCCTCCGGAAATCAAAACCGGAGGCCATTTCTTGCGCTTGTGTGTTACAAACCGGCACCAAGATTTCAGTCGGTCAGTTGCAGGGCCTCACTTCTTCTTAGTCTTCGCTTCGTGCTCTTTTATGTTCTCCGCAGCCCGGAATGCCACCATTTCCTCTATAAGCTCGATAGGTAGCGGCTTGTCGATTGGAAACTGTACCGCGCCCTTGGATGACTTGTATTGGGCTAGCCTTTGCTTGAAGGTTTCGATTCCAGTAGGTGCCGGGTAGAAGCCGATGTGGTTTTTATGCGCTGCGAAATGGACAAGGTTGCCGTGCAGATAGAAAGTGGGCATCTGCCAGCTGATCTTCTCCTCAGCCTCCGGTGCCGCCCTCTTTATTGCCTTTCTAAGCTGTTGCAACGTCTTCTGCAGCTCCGGCGGGCATTGCGCGATGTACTCATCTATGGTCTTCGGAGTATTCCCGTTATCTTCCATGCTTTCGCCTCCTTGCGAACTTTGCTTACTATTAATGTAGCTTTCGATGCCAAGGGGAGCAACCCTTCTCTCGGATGGGCCTCAGAAAAATCGGCCGCAAGGCATTAATAAGGGTGCGACGAGTGAATTTTAAAGGATTTAAAAATCAGCCGTTGAATTGTTATCCTCGGCACTGTGAAAGTATCATCAGGAAATGCAGGAGGAACACGATGAAGAAACGCATCTTGGCAGCGGTGGTCATACTATTTCTGCTCTCTTTTGCGCCTGCGGTCATGGCGACAGGCAACACGCTCAGCCTGACAGGGTCCTACGGCTCCACCCTGGTCGGCCTGGAATATGAGAAGAGGCTCGGCAACTTCGGACTAGGGCTGGAATTGAGCACATTCAACAGCAAAGCCTTCTACAGCGCCGTTGCACCTTTGCCCATAAGGGCCAATGCGCTGCTGCGTTATTATTTCGACCTTTTCCCCCGCCTTAAGCCGTACATCAGCCTTGCCCCCGGCGCCCTTCTTGTAATCTATCCGCCGGAACCGGCAGCTATAAGCGCCAATATCGCCTTTAACATGCACGCGACGGCAGGTATCGAGATAACCCCCGGAAACCTCAGGCTTGCGGCCGAGGCCGGTTACGAGTTCGTTACGGTATTCCTATACCCATCCCCTGTTAGCGAGGGCTGGTTCTTCGCGAAAGGATCCATAGGGTTCAGGTTCTAGGGACAGCAACGCCCGAAAAAACTAAAGGAGCCGCCTTTCGACGGCTCCTTTTTCATGGCCTAGTATTCCTACAGCTCGTTGAGGTGCTCGAAGTAGAAGGACTCGGGCACATAATAGCTGCTGCCCTTCAAGCCCTTCAGTATGAATTTCCTGAAGTACATGACGTCTGACGGCATCCTGATATTCCCCTCGTCGTCCGGGGGAAGCTCAGATTCGTAGTGGCCGCTGTCTGCAGTCACACTGACTGTTACAAGGTCGCCCGGCTCCAGCTCTAGGTAGAATTTCTGATATACCCTGTCGTTGATCTTGAGCATAATGGCGTCGCCCAGCCTGCTCAAAGTCAGCACATTTCTCCCATCCATGATCGTGCCCGTATCCATTGTACGCTCAACTATGGTCTGGTCCTTGAACAGCACCGCCAGGTGAGGTTCGGTAGGCTTTTCAACCGGGTTGTTCCTCAGGAAGAAGAAGCCGAGATCGGTAGGAGGCGGACAGGCCGCAGGCATAGCGTAGTCATCTCCCAGGCAGGGCACTTTCATAATGTTTATCATGAAGACATAGAAACCGTTCCAGTGCTCGTCGTCGGCGCCCGACGGCTTGCAGTCCAGCTCGAACTCCATGGAGAATATGAAGTCGTCGACGAAGGCAAGCGGTGCCAGCACCTCATAGTTGTGAAGCGCAAGGCCCTTATAGGGGACGAAATGGAAGCCTGTCGCCATCCCCTCCTCCTGCCCTGGCCTCAGACTGGAACCTCCTCGCCAGCTCAGCGTGGGTTCAGTTACGAAGTTGTCGACCCTGGAGAAGCCCAAAAGGGCGCATCCGGTCAGCATGGTAAGTGTGAGCAGCAGCGACATGGCTAAGATGATGCGGGTAGTTTTCATTCTTGACCCTCCTTGTGTTGATATGTCAATTTTCGACGGGGCTTAGCCCCTGACCTGCTAGTTTCCGTCCTTCTTTTTGTATTTGCCAAAGGACATTTCGTTTATTTATAGAACTATCTGCGTTAAGAACAGTTGCCGATGCATATGAATGGGGGCATACCTTCATGGCACATACGGCCCGCAGGTTGGCGTTTTTGGTTTTGGCCTCTCTCATGCTAGCTTCGTTCACCATCCCGGCCGGCACAGCCTATGCAGACCAGGACTTCAAGTCCGACATTATGGATTTCGTTGATTCATCCGGAATCTTAAAGGCCGTCGACATTGCGAAATCCGTACTGTCGCAGGCGGCTTCCGGTTCTTTCAGCATATTGAACAGGTTCAAGGCACCTCTTGAATTCCGCCTGCAAGAGGACCTGGGCAACACTGCTAAGGATATGAGCCAGATGGCTCAAGCAATGGTCGCCTTCACAGGGGACAAGGCGAAAATCATTTTCGATAAAGTACGCTCCGCCATATCCGGCCTTCCTGATGTGGAACTGGGCTGGAGCTTCGGCGGCGGCAGGATCGAGGCCATCAAGCACGGGACCGACCTTTCGATAATGGCGATTGCAAGGCAGGGGCGAAACCGCCTTGTAGTTGGCGTCTCAAACGCTGACCCTTTATGCTCCTACGGAAAGGGAAGGCTTTCCAACCCTACGCCGGGCTTGCCCTATGCATTCATTGATATAACCAGCGGGCCTTTCACCAGCTTCCAGGCCAGAGTGCCCCTGGCGGGAGGGCTTCCCATGATAAGGGCATCCTCCCTGGTAGACATCGGAGGCCAGATGTTCCAGGTCGACCTCAGCGCCCTTGACCTTGTACCAACCAAAGTGAAGTGCGAGATAGGCCTGGGCATAGAAGCGACTTTCGACGATGTGTTGATGGCCGAAGCTGAGCTTGAGGGCAAGCTCTGTTTCGAAACTGAGCCGCACAAGGCCTGGGCATATGCCAAACCCGCCATGCAGGCGATGCGCAGGGCGCCTCCGGGATGGAGAAGAAACCCTGATGCGAGGCAGGCAGCCTCGATGCTCTACGCCGGCTTGAGGGCATTAGTCGATATCATCTCGAGATCGGGCGATGATCTGGGCGAGATTGGCGTCCAAGTGGAACTGTCAGCAAAGGCAGGAGCAGGCTTGGCCGATACTTCTGCAACGGCTGGCACCCTGAAAGCAGGTTTGGGGATGATGGTCCCTCTGGGCGATGCCGTGAAGTTTTCCGCAGGCATGATATCGGATATGATATCTGCAGGTACTGAGGCTCTTCCCTTAATTCATAAGTTCGCAAGTGCCGGGGCGTTCAATAATGCCAAGGCGATGGCAGAACTAATAAAGGCACTCGATCCCATCTGCATCAAGCTTGCGGAAGGCGTCTTCAGAAAGGCGATAACCGCCTCTTCAGATTCTAAAATCACGCTTGAACTGGGCCTGGATGCGCTCGGCGAAGATGGCGGCTCCGATTCCTCCACTGCCATGCGGATGTTCGGGTTCGAAGCCGAGATTCCCGCCGGCAGGAGCATCCAAACCGCCTTAAGGCCCGATTTCATCAGGGAATGCATCAAGGCTATCATATTCATGCAGGACCAGATCTCCCCCAAAGGGATTTCCGGAAGCAAGTCGGCCAAGGAGCCAGACTGGACACTGCTGTCTTCAGTTATACCCAAAGGAACCACCCTTGAAATTGAGCTCAGCCCCGGAATCCCCATACTTACCCTCGGTGCCAAGTTCCCCCTTGAGGCAATGG
The DNA here is from genome assembly GCA_963823655.1 of uncultured Bacillota bacterium. Lineage (GTDB taxonomy): Bacteria > Bacillota > DTU025 > DTU025 > MWDF01 > MWDF01. The sequence goes on along the minus strand of CAWGMK010000010.1, from coordinate 215,305 downwards.
TGGAAACCATGAAATCAAGCGCGAAGTCGGTCATGGACCTCCTGAAATCGCTGCCAGCCTGCGTAAAGGACGGCAATTTCAGGCCGCTGCTTTCAAAAGCGGGCGGCGCGTTTGCAAGCATTACGGGGGCCGCCATCTCAGAATTCAAGAAGGAATCCAAATTTACTATGCAGCTTGGCGCCGGTTTCGATGTATCAGTGGGCGCTGAGGGCGCAAGCGAGCTCGGCCTGGGAGCCAAAGCTTTCATCGAGACGGACCTTGAGCTGCCCTGCGTGCTTGCGGGAAAGCAATACGACACGCCCGGCAAAGACGGCAAAGCTGCGATTGGCATAGTATTCGACTTCGAGGGCGAAGGAAAGGTGGAGCCCGGGGAGATAGTCGAAATAGAGGCTTCAGCCGGGATCGAAACGAGCCACAAGCTGTTCAACGTGTCGATAGTTGAGATGGATAAACCGAGTTGAGGCGGCGGACGAAGTTATGGTGGCCGGCTTCATAGTCACAGGCTATAAGGGCACAATAGCCGGCACAGGGGCACTTGTAGGCTCTGGGAAGCTCCACCTGCCCATCGGAGGCACGGTGGATGCGACTTTCAGCACTGACGCTGCCGGTAAAGTATTGAAAGGCACCTGGAGGGGCGGCTTCAGCATAGCGGGTAACAGTTTCACGGTGGCCTCCGGCACAATAGCCGATGACGGGCTACACTGGTCCGCGAAGCCCAACCTTCCTTTCATACCGGCGACTGCCGCAATAGATATGAAGCTGGGGCCCGATTTCGAAGTCGGCGGCCAGGGCACAGCCTCTGCCAGCTTGTTGGGGATTTCACAGCAATACTCCGTAGGCCTTGACCTTGCCACAGGCAAGTTCTATGGCTCTGCTACCCAGACCGTCAAAGTGGGCCCGTGGACTTTCGCAAACGCCGACTTCAAAATCGACAACACAGGCATTAAGGGCTCGGGCGATCTCGTCATGCCGACCGGCACCAGCACGCGCTGGAATATTAGTGTTGGCACTGATGGCATTATCACCGGGCGCTACAACCAGTCGTTCGGGATAGCGGGATGGACACTGTCCCAGGTGGACTTAAGCATAGGCAACACCCAAATCGCGGGCGTCGCCTATGCGAGGCTGCCCGGCACTTCGACGGACATCAAGTTCGATGTGGCTATTTCCAAGGACCTTCAGCTTATCGCCCACGGCGGAGGCAACATTGGATATGGCTCCTGGTCGCTTGCGAATGCGGATGTATCCATAACGAATAAAACATTTGCCGGCAGCGCAAGCGTCGGCATACCGGGGAACGCACAGATATCGCTCAGCCTGTCAGGCACCGCCACAAGCTTCTCAGCAGGCATAGGCCAGTCCCTCAGCCTGTTCGGATGGAATCTACGAACTCATCGCTTACTGTAAGCTCCACGAAGATATCCGGAAACGCTGCGGTCAGCATCCCTTCAGGACCGAGCGTAAGCCTCGCCTTCAACATAACGCCCACTACGTTTTCGGGCACCGTAACCCAGGACTTCACGATGCTGGGCTGGACATTCACCTCGACTAAGCTCACGTTGACGGAAGCGTCATTTACCGCCGTCGGGAAAGTCGACCTGCCCGGGGCCAGCAAGGCCTCGGTCAATCTGAACCTGACTCCCACCTCGGTGAGCGGATCCGCCACTTTGGCATCAGGAAAGCTGCTGGGCTGGACCGCAAGCGCGATAGATCTCAGCTTTTCATCGTCTTCGTTTACCGGAACAAGCAAGCTGAAGCTCGGCACGACGCCGTCCGTTACGCAGCAGTTTGCAGTAACCGTCACGCCGGGCCACATCTCCGGATCCGCCCAGGTCCAGGGGCCGACGTTCTTCGGATGGAGCCTTGCTTCCGGGGGCCTTACCTTATCCGATGAATTGGTGACCGGCACCCTTCTTATGACAGTGCCGGGAATAGCACAGAGCTCATACGCCGTAAACGCAACGCCTACCAAGTTTGAGGCTACCTATCTGGGCGCTGTCACCATCTTCGGCTTCAATGTGGCCGATGCCAACTTGAAGATCAACGGCTCCACAATGACAGGAACATTCGACCTCGCAGTCCCCGGGCTGACTTCCACTGAGTTCACGGTGGCGGCAAGCCCTACGAAGTTCGAGGCAACGGCGGCCGGCAATATCAAGGTCTGCGACTGGGACGTTGCCGAATCCAGCCTTAAGATGGCCGGCACTACTATCACCGGCAAGGGCAAGATAACAATACTGGGCGTAAGCCCGCAGTTCGACTTTACGATATCGCCTGCGGGCGCGTCCGGCAGGTATGAGCAGGACCTGGCAATACCACTTCCTGGAGGAAAGAGCGTGACCCTTGATGACGCCATCCTCACTTTGAACACTTCCAATGGGATGAGGGGCACGGGCAAGCTGAAGCTGTCCAATGTTACGCTTGCAAGCGCCGACTTCGGCATTACCAAAACTGGCGGCATCCAGGGGATTGCATATTTGGGCCTCGGCGGCAACAGCGTAAAATGCGATTTCACTATAAAAAGCAGCGGCATTACGCTTACAGGAAGCATGGGGGCCAGCGCGAGCTGCACGGTATCGGTACCTCTTCTGCCGGATCCGACATTCTCCGTCTCTGCCACGGTATCAGTTGGGATACAGAACACTAATGAACTTAGGCTTACGGCAAGCGGGACAGTTGATGCCCCTGTTATCGACCCCAAGTCTGTAAGCGGCAATGTGGACCTTGCCACCGGTAAATTCAGCGTCAGCATACCCGGCTACACGCTGAATTTCGACCTGTTCTGATAGGCATAGTCAAAGCTGCGGCACTTTTCCAGGTGCCGCAGCTTTGGTTTGAACTCTATCTTAAGTTTTTGTTTCTGGCTTCTTTAGGCTCCGTAGACCTTCTTGAATGTGGCAACTGCAGCCGCTTTGTCGACCTTGTAGCCTAGCTCTTCAAGAGCCTCGCCGATTAGCAATACGGCCTTCTCAAGCATAGCGGGAGTTGAGCTTCCCATGTGCCCTATCCTGAACGCCTTGCCGGCAAGAGATGCCAGCGCGCCAGCTACGATCATACCGCGCTTCGCAAGAGCTGCCCTGAATGCCGCGTCATCTGCACCTTCGATATGACGTATGGTCGAAAGCGTGGGTGCTGCGATTGACTCGTCCGCAAGGGCCTTGAGCCCGTATGTTGCAAGCGCCGCCCTAACTGCTTTGCCATATGCTCTGTGCCTTGCGTACCTCTTCTCAAGTCCCTCGGCCATTACGGCCTTCATGCCCGCTTCATATCCGAAAACCATGTTTATGGCAGGTGTGGCGTAGTACTTGCCGGGGTTCTGCATGACGGGGATCCACATCTTGATGTCCGCGTAATAAGCGTATATCCTGCCGAGAGCTTCCCTTGCAGCAAGCGCCTTCTTGCCGAATGCAACGATTGCAAGTCCGGGGGGCACTCCTATCGCCTTCTGGCTTCCTGTGAGCACTACGTCTATCTTGTAGTCCTCGTTTCCGGAGTATGCCTTGTTCATGTCCTCTTCGATGGCAGCGGTTGCGCAAACGCCGTCCAGGATGAGAAGCGCACCGCTCTTCTTTATTACGGGCACAAGGGCCTCCAGGTTCGATTCAACACCGGTCGAGGTGTCCACATGCGTCACTGTCACGGCTTTGAAGCCACCCTCGGCCAGCTTCTTCTCAACTTCCTTGACGTCCACGTGCTTGCCCCACTCCGATTTGATGGCCTCTACTTTAATGCCGAAAGCCTCTCCCAGCTGGATGAAGCGGTCGCCGAAGTAACCATGGCTCAATACTAGTATCTTCTCGCCGGGGGCCACTGTATTGACTACGGCCATCTCCATGGACAGCGTTCCGGAGCCGGCAACTACGAATACCTCTCCGTCGCAGTTGAACATCTGCTTGGTCATTGCAAGGGCGTTCTTGTAGATTTCGACGAACCTGGGATCGGTATGGGCCCGAATCTCGCTCGACAGGGCATCATATACCTCGTCGGCTACCGGAGTCGGCCCCGGGATGAGCAGCATTTCCTTGTTGGGCATTTGCTTACCTCCTCATATTGCTAATAACAAGGCCGGCTGGCGGCCGGCCTATTTCGCTTACATATTGATTATGCTTCAGTCCGTCATTTGATTTAAGGTTTGCAGGGCAACTGACATCAGCCGCCGCAAACTATGCAGCTTTCCTTCCTGGCGAGCTCCATGGTCTCGAAGATTCCGGAGTACAGGTCCAGATAGATGAGCCTTCCTGCCGGGAAGCCCTTCTTGCCCGCCGCCAGGAACCTCACTGCCTCAGCCGCCATTATGGAGCCGACGGTTCCTGCCGCTGCCCCAAGCACCGCCGGGGATTCGCCCTTCTCAGGCGATTTGTCCGGCAGCAAACATGCCCTGCAAGGGCCTATTTTCGGTTCGAAGAAGCCTACAATTCCCGTATATCCCGCCACGGATCCGTCTATGTAAGTCGTGCCCGTCTTATGGCAGGCGCGGTTCATCACCTGGCGCGCATGGGGGTTGTCCACGGCGCCAAGGACTATGTCATAGCCGAGGATAAGCTCCGGAGCGTTGTCGTCGTCCAGCCTAAGCGCATGCATCACGGTCTTCACCTCGGGGTTAAGCTGCGAGATCTTGAATGCGGCGGAGGCCGCCTTCACCTCGCCTATGTCCTGGGTGAAGTGCAGGATCTGGCGGTTGAGGTTGGAAAGCTCTATTACATCGGAATCGATTATTCCAATTCTTCCAACGCCCGCTGCCGCAAGATAGTAGAGCAGAGGAGAGCCGATCCCACCGGCCCCTACTACAAGCGCCCCGGACGCCTTGAGCCTGTCCTGGGCCCCTTCGTCGAAACCCGGAAGCCCCTTGTGCCTGTCATACCTTCCCATCCGCTCACCCCCTGATGCCTCTTCGGCAATATTCGCTAAGGCTTGCGCCATGTGGCGCTATGTGGCTTATATGTATTATTCTATCAGTATAAACGAAGATGAATATCCTTTGCTTGCGCGTATTTATTTCTGGAGGTGCTCTAATGCCTTTCGCCCTTCTCTCTGACCCCGCTGACAACATCGCCACGGTCCTTACCGATGTAAAGGAAGGCTCCCATGTCCAAATAGGGGAGGACTGTTGCCATTCGGTGCAAGCCCTGCAGGACATCCCCGGCCTTCACAAGATAGCGATCAAGGACATACACGAAGGCTCGATAATCGTAAAGTACGGCAGCCCCATGGGAGTTGCCACAAAGCCCATCGCCCGCGGCGAACACGTACACATCCACAACATTGCCAGCCTCAGGGCGAGGAGGGATGCGAGATGAGCGGTATGACAGAAAAGCCTATTATGCTCCTTGGTTATAAAAGGCCTGTAGGAAGGCATGGCATAAGAAACCACCTTGCGATAATCCCCGCGTCCGTTTGCGCTGGCGAGGTGGCATCAAGGATCGCGGCCGCTGTTCCCGGTTCGGTCGCCCTTGTGCACTCCAACGGATGCTGCCAGATGGGCGAAGATTACGCACAGACCGCGCGCACTCTAATAGGCATGGGAAAGAACCCGAATGTAGGCGCAGTGCTTGTAGTGGGGCTCGGTTGTGAAGGTATGAAGCCGACTGAGCTTACCGAGGGCATATCATCTTCAGGCAAAGACGTAGAGCTTGTGATCATACAGGAGAGCGGTGGCACCAGCGGCGCCGTAGCCGAGGGCGTAAGGAAGGCACTGAAGCTTTCCGAGAAGCTCTCAGCGATGAAGCAGGAGCCCTTCCCCCTCTCCGAGCTTGTGCTGGGGCTTGAGTGCGGCGGATCAGACCCGACATCCGGCATTGCGGCCAACCCCGCCCTTGGAGTTGCCTCAGACGCCCTGGTAGCGGCAGGAGGAACCGCCATACTGTCTGAGACGACCGAGCTCATCGGGGCCGAGATGATACTCGCCGAAAGGGCAAGGGACAAGCAGACTGCCGACGAGCTGGTGAAGATCGTAACTGATGTCGAAAAGAGGGCCTTTGCCATGGGCTCCGACCTAAGGGGCACTCAGCCCACGCCCGGCAATATTAGAGGCGGGATCTCGACCATAGAGGAGAAATCCCTTGGCTGCATACTGAAAGCCGGCAAAGCGCCGCTTGAAGGTGTGCTCTCCTATGGGCAGGAGCTGCCGCAAGGCACAAAGGGGCTATACATGATGGACACGCCCGGGCAGGACGTCGATTCCATGACGGGAGAGCTGGCCGGCGGAGCCCACATCCTGGTCTTTACGACAGGCCTCGGCACGCCTACCGGCACCGCGATCGCACCGGTAATCAAAGTAACCGGCAACTCCGCGACCTACCGCAAGATGCAGGAAAATATCGACCTGGATTTGGGGCCTGTCATGGATGGGAAGATGAGCCTGGACGAAGCAGGAGCGCTGATATTCGAGGCGATAGTGGAAGCCTCAAGAGGAAAGCTCACAAAGTCCGAGATAACCGGGCATAAGGAATTCGGCATATTCAGGGTGGGCTGGTCTTTCTAGCTTAGGGCATTCCTTTGGACATCCTAATATGGGCTGTTAAGGAAGGGGCGCTTGACATGGGCGCTCCTTCTGCTTTACTTGCAAGGAATCGCCCTAATAGCATATTTTCCTTGCCCCTTTTACGGCTCGCTGTTAAACTTTTATGTTGCTGCGAATACACTCTGGAGGTCTATTATGCGGTCATCGTGGTTCGAAAGAAGGATAAGGCCCCATGTGGCTGACAAGGCCTTCTATAAACACGCGATCGTCATCATGGCCCCCATCATGCTGCAGCAGCTGATATCTACGGTAGTCAACCTGGTGGACAATCTGCAAGTAGGTCAGTTGGGATCGCAGTCTATTGCGGGCGTCGGTATTGCCAATCAGTTCTACTTCATCTATACGCTGATGCTCTTCGGAATTGCCGGAGGCGGCGGATTATACGTAGCCCAATTCTGGGGTGCAAAAGACAAGGACGGCATGAAGCAGTCTTACAGATTCATGCTAATCTGCTCTTTTGTGGTCTCCATATTCTTCATGCTGCTGGCCTATTTCGGAGCATATAAGATAATCGGATTCTTTACGAAGGACGCTGGCACGATAACAGAAGGCGTCGCCTATATACGAGTAGCCTTGTTCACCTATCTTCCGATGGCGTTCAGCATCGCAACTGCAGGCTCTTTTAGGAGCATCGGACAATCAAAGGTGGCGGTGCTGCCGTCAATAGTAGCCGTCTTCGTCAACATGGTTTTCAACTATATTCTGATTTTCGGCAAGTTCGGCGCACCTGCCCTTGGCGTCAGAGGCGCGGCATACGCCACGATAATCGCAAGGGTAGTTGAGCTAATCATGCTCTATTCCGCCATGCAGAAGGATACCTGCCCGTTCAGGACGTCCATAGCCCGGATAATCAAGGTGAAGCGGGTGCTGTTCAAGACAATCTTGATAAAGTCGATTCCCCTCATTGCGAATGAGCTTCTTTGGTCCACCGGGGTTACGATGCAGTTCAAGGCCTATTCCACGCGAGGCGTCGTAGCGCTGGCGGCTCTGAATATCATGAACGCCGTGAACAACATGTTCTTCGTGGTTAACAGCGGACAGGCTACGGCCATATCCGTAATAATTGGCCATGCGCTTGGTGCTAACAAGCTTGATGAGGCGAGGCGGGATTCAAGGAGATTGATCCTGTTCGGCATATTCATATCGGCATGCCTGTTGGTGCTGCATATAGCCACTGGCATCCTGATACCGTCCGTTTACAATGTCACGCCTGATGTGCGAGCCACGGCCAGGATACTGATAGCGATATCTGCCGTCATGATGCCGATATACCTGACTAATGCAGGTTTCTTCTTCATACTCAGATCAGGTGGCGATACAAAGTCGGTTATGCTAATGGACTCCCTATTCACCTGGTTCATAACGGTGCCATACGCTCTGATGCTGGCGAATTTCACTTCGTTGCCATTGATACAGCTGTTCGTGCTGGCACAAGCGACAGAGTTTATAAAGCTTACAATAGCCTATTCGCTCTTCAGGAAGGAACGCTGGGTTAAAAACCTCACCGACGTCCCTGAAGCATAAGCTCATGCAGCGCCAGATTATTGTATGAAAAGCAAAGATACAGTTACAGGGCCATTCAAGAAACACCAGACGATACCCATACGGTATTTCTTCTTATCACCATGTTTTTATGACGGACGTTTTCTTCGCTCATGCCGGCGTTCACTTTTCTAATTCGCACCTACGGATTGAACACAGGACTAACAGATAAAGTCATTGGGCAGCGGTTCTTATTATTGCTTTTATAAACTATTCATACTTGCCAACATTTCGTCTTCTATGTAATAGAATATTCTTAGGATGCTTAACCGGATCGCGGAACAACGAGATTCCGACGAAAGGTGGTGCATGCTGATGAATATCGAGAAAACCCTGGTTGAGATAGTAGACAAATACAAGAAAGTCCTCCAGGACAACCTTACGGGACTATACCTGCATGGTTCTCTTGCTATGGGGTGTTTCACGCCGAAGAGTGATATCGACTTGATAGCTGTAGTCAAGGAGCCGATGGAGCTTAAAACCAAGCGGGCCCTCATAGACGAGATTTCGACTGTCGGCCCTCTGCCCGCCAAGGGGCTAGAGATGAGCGTAATCCTTGAAAAACACGCGAAGAACATCGTGCATCCGATGCCATTCGAGCTCCACTACTCGCCGGCCCACAAGCAGATGTACGAGGCGGATATGGACTATATCTGCGGAGGGACCACCGACAGGGATCTTGCAGCCCATCTTGCCGTAGTGAAGCACAGGGGCGTGTGTCTGTACGGGAAGCCCATCGAGGAGGTCTTCGGAAGGATACCCAAGTCCTATTTCATTGACGCGCTCATTTACGACATAGAGGATGCCAAGGAGGCTATCAACAAGGATCCGGTCTACGTAACGCTCAATCTTTGCAGAACCCTCTATTTCCTCAGGAAGGGGTTCATCGGTTCGAAACTAGAGGGAGGATATTGGTGCGCATCGCACTTGCCGCAAGAATACCATGGTCTAGTCACCGAGGCCGTGAAAGTTTGCGCAGACACACAGAACGAGATGAACGTAGCCGAGGATGAGCTATTAGCTTTCGCAAAGTATATGCTCGAGCAGATATACAAGGAAATGTATGTCTAACCCTTAACCGAAATGCTTAATCGACTAGTCGGGCGTGCCAAATAATCTGCGTTATAAGCACGCCCTTCATCGTGAGGGCTCCCTGCTTGCCTGTGGCTCTATTGCAAAAGATACAAGCGCTATCATTCCCGTTGCTGCCGCATTTTATAATGCCATACCAATTCTCTCTTGATGAACCATTGTGATGCATTACATATGGCTTTTATGTTATATTCCAATGAATGATAACCACTTGAAGAACATAGATTGGGGTACGGATTATGAACTACGCCGCATTCTTCTCATATACGCTCCTGCAGATACTGACGCCCGGGCCGAACAACATCATGGCGATGAACAACGGCATCAGGTACGGAGTTAGTAAAGAGCATCGGCTTCGATTTCGGCGTCATGGTGGGCCAGACGTTCAATGTGCTGATGGCTTGCCTGTTCAGTTCATACCTGTACAAGCTGGTTCCTCAGATCAAACCTTTCGTCACTATCCTGGGCGCTGCCTATATCCTTTACCTGGCCTACAAGATATGGACTGCCAAGCCTCACGAGAAGAATGCCGCAGCCAGCATCAAGAACTTCCTGCCGGCTCTGGCCGTACAGTTTATAAATCCCAAAGGGATACTGATGGCCCTCACCGTCGCATCGGTGTTCATAACCCCCAATTTCACGGCGTTTGCGCCGATAGCGGGCCTCAGCCTGCTGTTGGGGTTCTTATGCTTCCTGTCTACCGTCATATGGGGAGGCTTCGGGGCGATGTTCCAGTCTTTCTATACGAATCACTACAAGGCTACGAACGCCGTGATGGCGCTGCTGCTCCTCTATTGCGCAGCATCCCTTTTCATCTAGGAGGTTTCCAGACTCCAAAGGAAGCCCTATAGGTTATCCATTGTCGTAATAGCCCTAGCAGATGTGCCTTCCCATTACCGCTGCTTTATGGAATTGAGGCCGCTCCTGAGTATCATTCTCCTTATCCATGGAGTATATAGCCCCACCGATTTCAGGGTCTTGAGCATCAGCTTCAGCTTCAGTCCTGCCAGCATGCGATTGTAGGCCCTCCCGGGTCTGTCCTGGTGTTCATTGAAAGCCCTCCCGAGCATCATGCCGGTTTCAATGGCATAACTTATCCCCTCGAGCGAGCTCGGGCTTATGAAGCCGCCTGCCTCCCCTACCAAAAATGCATTACCTTTTACAGCAACTATCTGCCCGACATTCGAAGGCCTGGATACCAGGCATGCCTCCGTCCTCTCGGGCTCTGCCAGGTCGTACCCTTTCCTCTCAAGCTTCGCCTTCAGGCGCTCGAAGCTCTCCCTGCAGCCCTTCTTTGCAAGCGCCGCCCCCAGCACGAAGTATCCGTCCTTCTGATTGCCCCAGGCATAGCAGTCCGTGATGGACTCATCGAAGAAGCAGGAGAAGCTGCCTCCAACCGAATCTCTTCTGAACCACTGCTGTATGCTGACATAACGCCTAATCGGGGTCTTAAAAAGCGTCCTTCTGACAATAGAATTGGACCCGTCCGCTCCAACTACATATTTTGCAGTCAGCTCGCTCTCCAGCCCGCCTTTTACATAGCCAACTCGATAAACCCCGTCATCCACACTTATACTTGTGCACCTGGCTTCAGGGATGACTTCGACTTCGGCCGGAATCATAGAGCAAAGCCACAGGTCGAACCTGTGCCTGTCGACATTTATGTAGAACCGCTGGTATTGCCTGGATAGGCCGGATTTTAGATCAAACGCCTTTACAGAGAACATCTGCGGGTCGGCCAATACATGTGCCGGCAGCGCCATGCCCGCCTTCGCAAGGGCTCTTTGCGCATCCGGGGCGATCAGACCTCCGCAGGGCTTCATGAAGCCACCGCTCGCCGCAGTAGCGCCCTTCATGTCTATTGCGACCACCTTGAACCTGCCGCCAAGCGCCCTTGCCAAGGTCGCACCGGCAGGCCCCAGGCCGATTATCGCTATGTCGTACATGTTCGCTCCCCGATGGTGCACCCAAATGCTCTACTGCCTTGCATCCTGCTACACAACGGCCGGCTCGATTATCATCTCGCCTCTTTCAAACCGCCTGTAATCCAGCATGGAGATGTCCATAGACGACTTGCCGGACGATATGAGCTCCGCCATGAGCCTTCCTGTAAAAGGCGCCAGCATGAAGCCATGCCCGGAATAGCCGCAGGAGATGTAGAAGCCCTCGACCTCAGTGCTGCCTAAAAGAGGCTGCCTGTCCGGCGTCATGTTGTACATGCCCGCCCACTGCCTAACAATCCTTATGTCCCTGGTGCGCGGCAGAAGCTTCGTGAAGACGCCCGCCATGTGGCCTAAGAAGTCCCATGATACATTGTTGGCGAAATCCTGCGGATGTCCCTCCGGGCTGCAGCCGCCGATGATCGAGCCGTGCGGCCTCTGCTGGATATAGTAGTTGCCGGAGAAGCTCATGAGCATCGGAGGGCATACTCCAGGATCCACCGGCTCGGTTATTACAATCTCGTGCCTTTCGGAGAAGACCGGAAGCTCGACTCCTGCCATCTTGGCGACTATCTGCGAATATGGCCCCGCGCAGTTGAGCACGACCTTTGTCCAGATGGTCCCCTTATCCGTAAGCACCGATTCCACCCTGCCGTTTACCGTGTTAATCGCCTGCACCTCAGTGAAGCGCTCGAATTCCACGCCCAGCCTCTTGGCCGCCTCCACATAGGCGAAGGTTGTGAGGAAGGGGTCTGCATGCCCGTCCTTGGAATGGAATGTGAACCCGACGGCGTCCTCCGCCCACAGCCCAGGGCAGATCTCATACGCTTCATCCTTGCTGACTACCCTGCTTTCGATCCCGCAGGAGTTCTGAAGGCAGATATTCTCCTTGAGCTGCTCGAACTCACTATCCTTGTAGGCCACCATGAGATAGCCGCACTGGTTGAGCCCGATATCCATTCCGAGCTCGTCTTTGAGCCCTTCGAAGGTAGCTATCGCGTTGGCGGCGATAGTGCAGTTCATGAGGGTCCCCCACTGGGCCCTAATGCCGGCTCCGCACCTTCCGGTGGATCCCCCGCATATCGTATCGCGCTCGACGACCACTATATTCTTCACGCCCAGCTTGGCGAGGTTGTAGGCAGAAGCAGCTCCGTTTATGCCGCCGCCGATTATGACAACATCGGCCCTGTTCATCATCTTCCGCCGCCCCCCTTCCTGGAGTCGGCAAGAAGCCCTAGCTTCACAGGCTTCGCCGGGGGCCTGAAGCTGGGAGCCTTCACTTCGTTCACATCGATGCCCCTCATCCTGGCGATTTCCCTCACCAGCATGTCGGTGCATCCCCTGCCCTGGCAGGGTCCCATTCCTATCCTTGTTACGCGCTTGAGCTCCTCGGGCGTGTCATACCCTCTTGCGATCCACTCCCTGACCTCGTCCAGGCTGACCTCCTCGCATCTGCAGATGTACACGATATCTTCATTTGCCATGGGGGCCCACCACCTTCACAGCGCGCACGCAATCCTTATATTCCGCAGGCACCGCCACCGCCACCACATATGTGCTGTCCTTGAAGGGCTCCAGCACCTGTTCGATAGCCGATTGGCAGACAATCCTGCCCTCCCTGTCCAGGCAGTCGACCTGCATGCCCTTGACGGGCTTTGGAAGCAGCTCATAGGGCAGCTTCATCAGCGCCCAGCCCGGCTTCCAGGCTAGATCCACAACGAAGCAGGCGAGCCCCGGGCACCTGGCGACGCACCTTGTGCATCCTGTGCACTTGGAATAGTCCACCTTGGGCACATCGTTAATGTCCTCGAAGGGAAGGACTGCGCCTGTCGGGCAGCTGGTATGGCATGGGTTGCACGGTATCCTCTGCGGGCACTCAATTACGACGTAGCCGCCCCTCTTGCCAAGCCATGCGGCCTCATCGGGGACGCAGATGCCGTCTCTTGCGCCGGTGAGGACGCCGGAGCCGAACAGCAGCTCCTCTTTCGAAATCGGCATTACTCCTCGCCTCCTTCGCAAAGGGCGCACGCTATGCCCGATCTGATCTTCTCGCACACTTCCCCGGCCCTCAGATGCTCGAGCCTGGCTATGAAGCTCTCGTATCTGCCATCTGCCGGCTTGTAGCCGAGAGAAGAGGCCGCGCCGTAGCCGGCGAGCCTTCCTTCCACCATGGCAGAGCTTGCCTCCTCTATGCCTGAGGAATCCCCCGCCACCCAGATGTCCCTGTTGGTAGTCCTCAAGTTGCAGTCCCTGACAGGCACATAGCCGCAAAGCTGAGGAATGTATTTCATCTGGCAGCCTGCCTGCCACAGAAGCTCGACAGTAGGTGTTAGGCCTACCGCAAGGCAGATGGTATCGCACTCGACGGTGCACTCCCTGCCTGTGGGCCTGAAGCGCTCGTCAAGTTCCATCACAACGGCCGCCTCCACCACGCTGGTGCCGATCGCCCTTTTTATGCTGTGCATCAGATGGATCGGGACTCCGAGGCGCCTGATCTTTGCGGCATGCACCCAGTATCCGCCCACTTTGGGCATGGCCTCGAGCACTCCTGCCACCTCAACGCCCGCCTGCAGGAGCTGGTAGGCCACGATTATGCCGATGTTGCCCGCCCCCACCATGAGCACCCTCTTGCCCGGCACCACACCATAGACATTCATTAGCGTCTGCACAGCGCCGGCCCCGTATACGCCGGGAAGGTCGTTGCCCGGGAATGGTATGAGCCTCTCCTGGGCGCCTGCGGCAAGCACGATCTTTTTGGGCCGGACAAGGAAGTACTCCTCCTCGCCCCTGGTAAGGGAGACCGTACCGTCCTCCCTGTAATAGCCCACTACCGTAGTGTCGGTCATGGCCTCTATCCTGCCTGAAAGCCCTTTTATCTCGTCAAGCAGTATGTCCGCTATTTTGAAGCCCCTCGTGCCCGCGTACTCGTCGCGGCTTCCGAAGAACTTGTGCGTCTGCTTTATAAGCTGCCCGCCCAGCATCGGAGCGCTGTCTACTAAAAGCACCGAAGCGCCCATGGCCGCTGCTTCAGCCGCGGCAGTTAGGCCCGCAGGACCGCCGCCGATTACCAGAAGCTCCACTTCACGCATTCCCATGGCCTCCAGTCCCGGCTGCAGGCAAGCTTCCCCTGCCGTGCTGGGTCTCAACCGCCATGCCCTCTTTCAGGGGAGTTACGCAAGTCCTGACATTGGGCAGCCCGTCTACCACCATGAAACAGGAGCTGCACTTGCCTATTGCGCAGAAAAATCCCCGGGGCCTGTGGGCCACGGGGCTGTACCTGTACACTTTCACGCCGTTTGCGTGCAATGCCACCGCTATCGGCTCTCCCTCGAAGCCCTCCATCGGAGCCCCGTCAAAGGTGAATGCCACTTTCCTTCCATGCTTGAATTCCAGAATAGGGTGTGAATCGATCAGGTCCACGGTATCCCTCCTGATTATCCGCATGATGCGTCTGCTTTATCGGTAGGAGTCTTTTAACGGGGCCATCGAAGCTTGCGCCTCCATGGCCCCTGTAAGGTTGGCCTGAAATCTACTGCTGTTCCGTAGCCGGCCTGTTCAAGCTCGCTTTTGGCTCTTCAGCTTGCTGCTCTGCGCCCTTCTTTTCCGCTGGCTCGTCCGGCTGATGGGAGGTGAGCTCCTCCTTGGGGAGCAGCTCCTTGCCTTCGAGTATCATGTCGAGCTCGCTGCCCTCAAGGTTTTCGCGCTCCTTGAGTATCTCCGCCACTTTCTTCAGCATGGCGATGTTCTCGGACAGAAGCTGCCTTGCCTTGGAGTAGCACTCGTCGATTATGGATTTTACTTCCTTGTCGATCTGGGCTGCGACTTCCTCGGAGTAGTTGCGCTCGCGCGATATGTCGCGGCCTAGGAATACGTTCTGGGTCTCGGGCCTGCCGTAAGTTATAAGGCCGAGGCTGCTCATGCCGTATTCTGCGACCATCTTCCTTGCAAGCCCCGTTGCGCGCTCCAGATCCTTCGATGCGCCTGTCGACACATCTTCAAGGCACAGCTCCTCGGCCACGCGGCCTCCGAGCGACATTGTGATGTTGTTGATGATATCCACCTTGGACGAGTACCTGAACTTGCGCTCATCCTCGGGAATTACCAGCGTGAACCCGCCTGAACTGCCTCTTCCGATGATGGACACCTTGACCACGGGGTCGGATCCGGGAAGCAGCTTGGCCAGTAGCGCGTGTCCGCTCTCATGGTAAGCTACGAGATCCTTCTCCTTGTCGGTGAGCAGGCGGCCCTTCTTGGCGGGGCCCATGACTATCCTTTCGATGGCCTCGTCGGCGAGCTCCATCGATATCTTCTTCTTCCTGTACCTTACGGCAAGCAGCGCAGCCTCGTTTAAAAGGTTCTCAAGGTCGGCGCCGGTGAAGCCCGGCGTGCGCCTGGCGAGCTCCTTAAGGTCCACGTCAGTCAGCTGCTTGTTCTTCGCATATATCTTCAGTATGCCCTCTCGCCCCTTGGCATCGGGCACATCAAGCGTAATCTGCCTGTCGAACCTGCCCGGCCTCAGTAGCGCCGGGTCAAGTACGTCCGGCCTGTTTGTGGCCGCCACGACTATTACGCCCGAGTTGTTCTCAAAGCCATCCATCTCCACCAGGAGCTGGTTTAATGTCTGTTCCCTCTCGTCGTGCCCTCCGCCAAGGCCTGCGCCTCTCTGGCGTCCTACCGCGTCGATCTCGTCTATGAAGATGATGCAAGGCGCCGCCTTCTTCGCCTGGGTGAACATGTCGCGAACGCGGCTTGCGCCAACGCCCACGAACATCTCCACGAAGTCGGAGCCGGATATGAAGAAGAAGGGTACGCCGGCTTCACCGGCAAGCGCCCTTGTGACGTGCGTTTTGCCTGTGCCGGGAGGTCCCATGAGCAGTATGCCCTTGGGTACCCTTGCGCCCATCTCCGTAAAGCGCCTGGGAAACTTAAGATAGTCTACGATCTCCGCCAGCTCTTCCATTACCTCGTCTATGCCCGCAACGTCGGCGAAGGTGATCTTACCCCTGCCGTCAGTCTGAAGGCGGGCTCGCTCTTGCCAAACTGCATGGCCCTGTTATTGGAGCCTTGCATCTGGTTGAGCATGAACATGAAGAACAGCCCGAGCGCGACTATGAAGAACAGGTTGGGAAGAAGCACCATGAGCCAGTCGTTGGTCTTGGGCTTCTCGGATATGGTAAGGCCGGCGAACTTGTCGGGATTGTTCTTGACGTCGTCCATCAGCCCTGCCGAGTTCGTATAGTACAGCTCGAATTCTTTGCCGTCGGCGAGCTTGCCCTGGATGATCCCCTCCGGCAGTATTTCAAGCACTTTGACATTGCCCGCGTTCCACTGGGCAAGGAATCCGTCGGCGGTCATCTCCTCGGCCTTGTTCTGCGAGCCCAGGAAATTCTGCCCTATTGTTACGGCAATCAGGAATATTAGAATCCACAATGCCGCCCTCTGAAAGCCTCGATTCAAATCACAATCCTCCTTATAGCGAAGAAGCGGGGTGAAACAAAGAATATTATATCACTTCAAGAGCCTCAGGGACTATCCTCGTCCCTTTGCTCTGAAGCCAGCACCAAGGCCGTTTTAGTGTAAGCCCCCAGCTTGGCAACAGAGCCCTGCCTTATGCCCGGAATCCAGGCGATGCTCCCGTCGCCGATCGTGAGCACAGGCCAAAGCCCCCTCTTGTCTTTGGGCACCTTCTCGTCCGTGAAGACATCCTGCAGTTTTCTCTTTCCCTTCATACCGAACGGAATAATGGTGTCCCCCGGTTCCCATGCCCTGATGGAGAGCTCCCCTGCCTGCTCCAGATCGAACACGGCCCAGATCGATCCGGCGCCGCACTCGTTGGCATATCCGGGCCCCAGCGCCCTGCATGCTATCAGCGCAAGCTCGTTATGCGTAAACCTTCTTTTCCCGGACAGCTCCGCCGGTAAGTCGGCCGAAGCGGCCCTGATCCTCATTAGAGGCGTATCAACTACGCCCGGGACCGTAACCGCCGATGCCATTCAAAACCGCTGCATCACCCATTGCCGAGGGCATCTGCATCGTAAGCTCCCTGCCGCTCTTCTTCGCCTTGACGTTGCCGGGCAGGTCCAGCTCCTTCGCCCTTCCGGATGAGGTTGCAAGGCTCAGCAGGTCTGACTGGTTCGATGCGTACAGGTCCGAGGCGCTTCCCTTAACGAATGCATAAGCCGTCCTTAGCGCCCGGGCCATCACGGCAGGGGCCAGGCCCCTGAGCTTGTCGAGGTCCAATACGGCCCTTTGACCTTCATTTGATGCCTTCAAGGCGTCCTTGAAAGCCGCAAGCCCCAGCTCATCCAGGGCTGAGGATTCATCCCTTGCAAGCTCCGCCGTCCTGCAAAGCACATCTACTATGCCCGGGGAATAGCCCTTTTCCAGAAGAGGGAGCAGCTCGTGCCTCACCTTGTTGCGAAGATAGCCCGTATCGAGGTTGCTTGCATCCTCCCTGTACTCAAGCTGTTGTTCGGCGGCGAAGGCGGCCACATCGGCCTTCCTTACGGATATGAGAGGCCTGACTATGCTGATGTTGCCGGATTTCCTGATCTTCGGCATGGCACCCATGCCCCTCGTGCCCGTACCCCTGATTATCCTCATAAGCACGGTCTCGGCCTGGTCATCCGCATGATGGGCCAGCGCCGCATACCTTGCGCCGAACTCCTCCGCCACTTCATGGTAGAGGGAGTACCTTCCTCTTCGACCCGCGTCCTCAAGGTTGAGCCCGCTTCTTGATGCAAGCTCTGCCACATCCACGGACCGCGACCTGAAGGGAATGCCGCGCTTCTCGCAGAATGCGCGGCAGTGCTCCTCATCTATATTGGAATCTTCTCCTCTTAACCTGTGGTTGAGATGGGCCGCGACAGGCTGAATGCCAAGCTCTGAGCCCAGTTCGTAAAGCACATGAAGCAATACGGTGGAGTCCACTCCCCCGGAGAAGCCGACCACCACAGGCTCCACTGCCCCCTCCTCCCTGTCCTTGAAAAGAGAGGAGAAGAAGTCCCTGGCAGCCCTCATCACGCATTCGGAGGCGTTCTGGGGCTTGCCCTGGCACGAAAGCCCTTTTCTCAACTTTATCTCCCCTTCTGGAAGAACGTCGCGAGGCCGAGGACGATAAGTATGACGGGCCAGTATGTCCCGAGGTCAAAGCTTATGCCCAGCAGCCCGAACTTGTCTGCCAGCAGCACGAAGCCCACAGCAGCGTAAATGAGGCCGATCAGAAGCCCCCTTGCGGTCCCCGACATGAAGGAGTTGGACATGAAAGCAAGGCCCACGATTATCACTATTACGGGCCAAAGCTTGGTCATGCCGCCCGCCAGGTAGCCGCTCTCGGTTAGCAGGAACAGCAGGCCTACGAAGAAGAGTATGACCGCGCCGAATAGCGGGTCCTTCTCATTCCTCCTGACAGCATCTGCGCCTATAGCCGCACCGAAAGCCATTAGGATTACGGGCCAAAGCTCAAGCTTATTGGGGAGCACCCCCATGCCAAGGTTGTTTAGAAGCAGCACTACACCGATAGCTATCAGGGCAAGTGCCAGGAATATCCTGCCTTTCATACCTCTACCTCCATTGGGCTTATCAGATTTCGTCCTCTTCATCGTCATCGTCATCCGCAGCTTTGACTTCCGCGATTTCCGCCTCGGGTTCCACCTTGGAAGAAGGCTCCGCGGCCTTGCCTGTGGAGAAGCTTACCTCTACTGTGTCTTCTTGCGGTTCTCGTCCTTCTTCACGAACACCCACAGCCCCAGGATTATCAGCACAACAGGCCAGAGCCTGAGGATGCTGCCGAGCCTGAACAGGCCCAGGTTGTCTCCTAGAAGAACAAGGCCCAGAAGTATCAATATTAGAGCGAACCAATCCTTGCCTTTCACAATCCCACCTCCGAGAGCGGCTTTATGCCGCATGTCTTGACTATATGTTTATGGCGATCCCATAGGCGGCCTCAGCCGCCTCCAGAACCAATTCCGCAAGCGTCGGGTGCGCGTGCACCGTATGCCCTACTTCCTTCAAGCTGAGATGGTTAGTAACCGCCAGCGCCACCTCTGCGATTATATCCGATGCGTGGGAACCCACCACGGTGCCGCCGATAACCCTGCCCTCGGCGTCCGCTATGAGCTTCGCGAAGCCCTCGGTCTCCCCCATGGCGGCGGCCTTGCCCAAAGCCGAGAACGGGAACCTTCCCACCCTGTACTCTATCCCCGAGGCCTTGGCGCCTTCCTCGCTGACTCCGACCTGGGAGACCTCCGGATGGGTGAATATGCAGTTGGGGACGGCGAAGTAATCCATGGCCCTGTTGCCCCCCGCCATGTTCGCCGCGCAAACCATGCCCTGGGTCGAGGCCACGTGGGCAAGCTGCATGCGGTTGTTGACGTCACCCACCGCCCATATGCCCGGCACATTGGTCCTCATGCCGCTGTCCACCGTGATCTCGCCGGCTTTTCCGATCTCCACACCGGCCTCAGCAGCCCCGATATTCCCCGCGGACGGCCTCCTGCCTATCGAAAGCAGCATCCTGTCGGCTTCAATACGGCGCCCGTCATCTAAAACCGCGGCCACCCTGTTTCCGAGCTTCTCCACCGACTTTACGCCGATGCCCGTTATAACTTCCATGCCCCTCTTCTTGAAAGAGGCGGATACCAGGCTTGATGCCTCCTCGTCCACCATGGGAAGGATCCTGGGCATCACGTCGACGAGGCTCACCTTGCTGCCGAATGTGGAATAGATGCTTGCGAACTCGCATCCTATGACTCCGGCTCCCACCACAAGCAGCTCGCCCGGCACTTCTTTGAGCGCGAGCATCTCGTCCGAAGTCAGCACCAATGTCTTGTCATATCCGAACATCGCGGGCGTCACCGGCGACGATCCAGTCGCTATCACTATGTTCTTTGTTTCGTACAATTCGCCCTTGCCCTCGGCGTCGGTCACCTCGACCTTGCCGGGGGAGAGTATCCTTGCAGTGCCATTCAGCACCGTAATCCCGTTTTTCTTCATAAGGAAGGCGACGCCCGCCTTAAGCTTGGCGGTTACCCTGTCCTTCCTGGACATGGCCTTGACGATGTCGAAGCTTATACCCTCAGCATTTATGCCGTATTCGGCGCCTTTCCTGGCCATTGCAAGGGCCTCCGCCGTATGCGACAGCGCCTTTGTGGGGATGCATCCCCAGTTGAGGCAGATGCCGCCAAGATGCTTCCTCTCCGCAAGCGCCACCTTGAGCCCTAGCTGGGCGGATCTTATAGCGCAAGTATAGCCTCCGGGGCCTCCTCCGATGATCAGAACGTCGAACATTGCCGAACCTCCATGCAGATAATAACGAGGGGCCGGGGCATATCGTTAACCTATTCGCCGCGACCGCTCCGATGTCCTATTACACACAGATTATTATATAATAGAAGGCGACAGTAACCGCATTTTATTCGCATGCACGGGCTGCGCACAACTTTATCGACGGAGGTGTCCCGATTGTCTGAACTGAAGAGGACCCCGCTTTACGAGATGCACATCAAATACGGCGGAATGATGGTAGACTTCGGCGGCTGGGAGCTGCCCGTAAGGTACAAGGGCAAGGGCGACCTTGAAGAGCACAAGGCCGTAAGGGAGCGAGTCGGCATGTTCGACGTCTCCCACATGGGCGAAATCAGGGTCAAGGGCCCGGATACGCTGAAGTTCGTGGATAACCTCGTAACCAACGACCTAGTAGGGGCCGAGAGGATGCAGGTTACCTACGCGCAGATGTGCTACCCGGAAGGCGGCGTAGTCGACGACCTTCTGGCCTACAAGCTCTCCGACGTGGAGTTCTTCATCGTAGTCAACGCATCGAACTCCGACAAGGACTTCGAGTGGATGAAGGAGCAGGCCAAGGGCTATAACTGCTCGGTAGTAAATGAGTCCAAGGACTGGGCCGAGGTCGCGGTGCAGGGCCCGAAGGCGCACGAGCTAGTACAGAGGCTTACGGATTACAACCTGGACGATTTGAAGTTCTTCTACTGCATGACCGGCATTAAAGTGGCCGGCGCGGAGTGCATAATTTCAAGGACCGGATATACCGGTGAGGACGGCTTCGAGATATACATTAAGCCCCAGGACGCGATAACAGTCTGGGAGAGCGTCATGAAAGCAGGCGAGGACTTCGGCATATCCCCCTGCGGCCTGGGCTCGAGGGATTCGCTCAGGTTCGAGGCGTGCCTGCCGCTATACGGCCATGAGCTTTCAAGGGACATCACCCCGCTGGAGGCATCCCTCGGCTTCTTCGTGAAGCTCGACAAGCCCGGCTTCATAGGCAAGGACGCGCTTGTTGCCCAGAAGCTGGCAGGCTTGAAGCGCAGGCAGGTGGGCATAGAGCTCATCGACCGCGGCATACCCAGAAACGGCTATAAGGTGCTCTCACCAGAAGGCGAAGAGATCGGCTGGGTGACAAGCGGCCTTCCGAGCCCAACGCTGGGCAAAAATCTGGCCATGGCGCAGGTGGCGATGCCCTATTCCAAGGTCGGCACCGAGATTGCGGTAAGCATCAGGGACAAGGCCATGAAGGCCGTCGTCGTGAAGACCCCCTTCTACAAGAAGGCATACAGGAAGCCCTGATTTCATAAAGCGTGAAAATCGATAAGCATGATTAACATACGGAGGTAATGCAGATGTTCAAGTACGCAGACAGCCATGAATGGGCCAAAGCCGATGGCAAGATCGTAACGGTTGGCATTAGCGAATACGCGGCGGAGCACTTAGGCGACGTAATATTCGCAGAGCTTCCGGCGATTGGCACCGCGGCTAAGAAGGGCAGCAAGCTGATCGACCTGGAATCGGTCAAGGCCGTTGCGGAGGTATTCTCCCCTGTTAGCGGCAAAGTGGTCGAGGTTAACAAGGCTCTAGAGGAGAACGCAGGGCTCATCAACGAGGGCCCGCAAGCGGGCGGATGGATAGTGAAGATCGAAGCCTCCGACCTATCGGAGCTGGCCTCTTTGATGGATGAGGCAGCCTATCAGAAGTTTTTGGCAACGCAGCACTAATCAGATTGGAGGTAGCCTGATATGGGAGCTCCTCGCCATTACCTCCCCGCCACTGACCGGGAGGTCCGCGAGATGTTGGATGCAATAGGGGCGAAATCCGTGGACGATCTGTTCTCGGACGTTCCTGCAGACTTGTTAATGAAAAAGAGGCTGGACCTGCCTGAAGCGCTCTCCGAGCCCGAACTTGCTTCGGAGCTTGAGAGGATGTCGTCATCGAACAAGGCCGATACCGTCTGCTTCGCCGGAGGGGGCATATATGACCATTTCGTGCCCGCAGCCGTTGACCACATGCTGACCCGCGGAGAGTTCTACACAGCTTACACCCCCTACCAGCCGGAGGTAAGCCAGGGCACCCTCACCGCCATATTCCAATACCAGTCGATGATATGCGAGCTTACCGGCATGGACCAGGCCAACGCGTCCATGTACGACGCAGGGACCGCAAGCGCCGAAGCTTCGATTATGTGCGCCACACAGACCGGCAGGAAGAGGATAGTCGTCACCAGGGCGACCAACCCCCGCTACCGCGATGTAGTGAAGACATATGCAGAGCCCAGGGAATATGAAGTCGTAGAAGTCCCGTTCGACGCGAAGACCGGCCAGACCGACGCCGCAGCACTCAAAGAGGCGGCGAAGGGCGCGGCATGCGTAATAGCGCAGAACCCGAACTACTTCGGCGTCATAGAGGATATGCATGAGCTTGCCGATGCCGCCCACTCTGACGGCGGCTTCTTCGTAGCAGTAGTAAACCCCGTCTCCCTTGCGGTGCTTGAAGCGCCCAGAAACTACGGGGCGGACATCGCTGTGGGCGAAGGGCAGTCCATGGGAAACGGGATGAACTTCGGCGGCCCGCTGCTCGGCTTCATGGCGGCGACAACGCAGCTCGTCAGAAGGATGCCGGGAAGGCTCGTCGGGCAGACGCTAGACAACCGCGGCCAGAGGGCATTCGTGCTCACCCTGCAGACCAGGGAGCAGCACATAAGGCGCGAGAACGCGACCAGCAACATATGCTCGAACGAGGCGCTTTGCGCATTGGCAGCCACTATTCACCTAAGCCTGATGGGCCCCGAAGGGTTCAAGACCGTAGCCCAGCTTTCGATGTGGAAGGCCCATTACCTCGCGAAGGCGATATCCGAGAAGACGGGCTTCAAGCTCAAGTTCTCAGGCCCCTTCTTCAACGAGTTCGCCATCGAGGGCAAGGGCTGCGCAGCAGAGCTGAGGGACAAGCTTCTGGACGATGGGGTCCTGGGCGGCATCCCGCTCTCCACGGCGTACCCCGAGCTTAAGCACAACTCCTTGTGGGCAGTAACCGAACTGCGCACGAAAGAGCAGATGGACAGGCTCGTATCCTTGCTGGAGGTGAACGCACAATGAAAAAGCTCATGCCTCTGATTTTCGAGATGAGCAGGCCAGGAAGGATCGGCGTAAGCCTTCCCTCCTCGGACGTGCCGCAGCTTCCGATAGATTCAATGGTTCCCGACACCATGATCAGGAAAGCACGCCCCGAGCTTCCGGAAGTATCCGAAGTGGACGTGGTAAGGCACTTCGTCAACCTCTCCACTCTCAACCACGGCGTGGATACCGGCTTCTACCCTCTGGGCAGCTGCACGATGAAATATAACCCGAAGATAAACGAAGATGCGGCAAGGCTTGGCGGCTTCGCGAAGCTCCACCCCGATATGCCCGAGCGCGGCGCGCAAGGCGCGCTTAAAGTCATCCATGATCTCGACTTGTGGCTGTCCGAAATATGCGGCATGGACCGCTTCACGCTCCAGCCGGTAGCAGGTGCCCACGGCGAGCTGACAGGCCTGTTCATAATCCGCGCCTACCATTTCAAGAGGATGGACTGCAAGAGGGACAAGATACTAGCGCCCGATTCGTCGCACGGCACCAACCCCGCAAGCGCGGCTGCTGCCGGCATGACGGTAGTCCAGGTGGCATCGGATGCCAGGGGCAATGTCGACATAGAGGACCTGAAGGCCAAAGTAGGCCCCGACACCGCAGCCCTCATGCTTACGAACCCCAACACGCTTGGCCTGTTCGATGAGCACATCAAGCAGATAACCGACATAGTCCATAAGGCGGGCGGCCTCGTCTATTACGACGGTGCGAACGCCAACGCCATCATGGGCAAATCCCGCCCCGGCGACATGGGCTTCGACGTAGTCCATCTGAACCTGCACAAGACCTTCTCCACGCCTCACGGCGGAGGCGGCCCCGGAGCAGGGCCGGTCGGCGTCAAGAAGTCGCTGATACCCTTCCTTCCCAAGCCGCTCGTGGTAAAGGATGGGGCCATGTACAGGTGGGACGCCGACATGCCGGATTCCATCGGGCATGTGCACTCCTACAACGGCAACTTCGGCGTGCTCTTGAGAGCCTGGACCTACATCAGGACGATGGGGCCCGACGGGCTTAAGGCGGCCTCCGAGCTGGCCGTTTTGAACGCCAACTACCTGATGCACGCGTTGAAGTCGGACTTCGTGCTGAACTACGACAGGGCCTGCAAGCACGAGTTCGTGCTGTCCGGCTCCAAGCAGAAGAAGGAAAACGGAGTAAGGACGCTGGATATGGCGAAGAGGCTTCTGGATTACGGCTTCCACGCCCCCACCGTCTACTTCCCTCTCATAGTCGAAGAGGCGATAATGATCGAGCCTACCGAGACCGAGAGCAAGGAGACCCTGGACTCGTTCATAGACGCGATGAAGAGGATCGCAAAAGAGGCCGTGGAGGATCCGGAGAATCTCCACTCGGCCCCGCACAATACGCCGGTCGGCAGGCTGGACGAGACGCTTGCCGCAAGGAAGCCGATACTAAGGTGGACAAAAAGGGGACAATGCCTAGGAAGATAACCTTCAGCCGCCCGAAGGGGACCGTCGCGATATCGGTGACGGGGGCCTCATGCGGGCTGGACTGCGCCCACTGCGGCGCGAAATATCTAAAGGGGATGAGGCCGCCGGATGAAGCGCTGGCGGCCTTTTCCGATTCTGCCCCGAAAAGCGTCCTAATCTCCGGAGGAAGCGACGCTTTCGGGCATGTGCCAATGGAGGGCTGGCCCGAAAGGATAAAGAGCATGTCCCCCGATACCAGGGTGAACTGCCATACCGGCGTGCTTGATGAAGATCAGGCAGCACGGCTCAAAGGCTATGCCGATGTCATCTCCTTCGACTATGTTTCCGATGAGCGCATCATAGAGGGCGTGTATGGCTCCCGTTCCAAAGCGGCCGATTACGTAAAAAGCTTCATAATGGCATCGAACACCGCCCCCACCGTGCCACATGTTACCGTCGGGCTGCTGGGGCCGGACGAAGAGCCGGCGCTTTCCAAGAAAGAGCCTTCAGGAGATACGCTCGCTCTCCGACGACTGCCTTATACCGGAGCCGCCTGCAA
This sequence comes from uncultured Bacillota bacterium, assembly GCA_963823655.1. Classification (GTDB taxonomy): domain Bacteria; phylum Bacillota; class DTU025; order DTU025; family MWDF01; genus MWDF01. The sequence continues at coordinate 189,818 of CAWGMK010000010.1, read as the reverse complement.
TCGTCATCATCGCCCTGAGGCCAACGCCGGGCACAAGGATGCAGGATGTTCCCGCCCCCTCTCCCAAGTCTGTGGCCGAGGTCATCGGGCTTGCCAAGGAATTGTTCCCCTCATCCCGGGTCTGCCTCGGCTGCATGAGGCCGTCGGGCAAATACAGGGACGAGCTGGACCCCATGGCTGTAGATGCCGGGGCCGATGTCATTGTTCAGCCGTCCGCCAAAGCAAGGCTTAGGGCTGCAGAGCTTGGCCTTTCAGTAGCTGAGGACGATGAATGCTGTGCCTTCCCGTCGATTGATGCCCCGAAATCGGGGATGGAAGGTGAAAGCAAAGTCAATAAGATAAAGTTCAGGCCGTCCGCCGGAACCATGGCGGCGCTTGGCCTGCTGGATATAAAGGTTGATGCTTTGCCTACCACGGCCTATATCATGCTAGGAGAGAAGTGCGTAAGGGATTGCGCCTTCTGCGCCCAGGCTAGAAACAGCAGCGCCGGTGCCGGAAGGCTGTCGAGGGTCACCTGGCCCGAGGCTGAGGAGGGCATCCTCCTGGAAGCCCTGGGAAGGGCCACTAAGGCCGGCAAGATCAGGAGGGTGTGCCTGCAGACGGTGGGCGGCCGCGCGGCCCTTGATGCCGTCTGCGAAGCTGTAGCTGTGCTCAAGCGTTCATGCGCCGAAAAGACCGCGTTCTCTGTGTCATTCAGCGCGACTGCGGGCATCGAGGACGTCGGAAGGATTTTGGAAGCCGGGGCGGACAGGGTAGCGCTCGCGCTGGATGCCTGCAACCCGGAGCTTCACAAGGCGATCAAGAAGGCCGATATGCAAACCTCCCTGTCGCTTATTGCAAAAGCTGCAGCTCGCTTTCCCGGCAGGATATCTACCCACCTTATCTCGGGCATGGGCGAGACGGAGCAGGAGCTTTTGTCGCTTGCGGCGACTCTAAGGGACATGGGTGTGGGACTTGGGCTTTTCGCGTTCACGCCTCTGCGGGGAACCGAGATGGAGGGCCATCCGAAGCCCGAGCTGGCATCTTACAGGAGGGTGCAGCTCGCTTTCTGGCTCATTAAGCGCCACGGGCTTCCCATAGGTTCATTAAGCTTTGACGATGAGGGCAGGTTGGCCGGAATAGGCTTGAGCGGGCAGGAAATAGGAAGGCTTGCAGAAAAGGGCGACCCGTTCGAGACTTCTGGCTGCAGCTGGTGCAACAGGCCTTTCTACAATGAGAGTCCCGGCACCGAGCTTTACAACTACCCTGTCAGCGCTTGAGCCGGAGGAAGCCGAAAAGGCGCTCTCCCTCTCTCTTGAGGGGGTCAGTACGGGCAGCTTGGAGGGGAAAGAATGACCGACTGGAGGCTAATCATATCGGGCGCCGCTGAAGGCGCATGGAATATGGCAGTCGATGAGGCGATACTGGAGGCGGTGATGGCGGGTGATGCGCCGCCCACCCTCAGGTTCTATACATGGGACCCTGCCTGCCTTTCGCTCGGGTTCAACCAAAGGTCTGCGGATTCGTGCGACATGGACGCCGTTAAGGACAGTGGCTATACGATGGTAAGGCGCCGCACCGGCGGGCGCGCAGTATTGCATGACGACGAGCTTACTTACAGCGTAACAGCAGATTCCCTGCTTTTCGGAGGAGGGGCCGTCCTCGACGTCTACATGATGGTCAGCAGCGCACTGGCAGACGGCTTAAAGGCATTCGGCGTTGCTGCAGACCTTGTACCTGCGTACAGCGACAAGGGCAAGGAGAAGTCGGCGGCATGCTTCGATGCCCCCTCAAGCTTTGAGGTAGCATGGAAGGGCAGGAAGATAATAGGCAGCGCCCAGTTCAGATCGGGCAGATACTTCCTTCAGCACGGCTCGATTCTCATGTCCATAGACATCGACGCCCTGCTCAAATCGTGTGCCCTGCCGGAAGCAATGCGAGCAAGGCTCCAGTCCGGAATCTCCACGGTAGGTGAGGCAATGGGAAGGCCGGTCGGCAGGTACGAGCTGGTGCCATTTATCGTCAAGGAGTTCGGAAAGCTTACAGGCTCTGCAATCCTTCAGTCCGAGCTTACGGCAGGAGAGCTGAAAAGGGCCGGGGAGCTGCTTGATAAGTACAGGGGAGATGCCTGGAACTTGGCCAAATAGGCGCAGTTTGGGAGGCTGGGTCTAACGATGCTTAGGATCGGAAAAGAGCATTTCGTAACAGGCTTCGGGCCCGATATGAAGGCGACGGCCAATGCTGCCCCGGGCGATGTCATCTCCTTTGAGACCAACGACTGCTGGCACGGCCAGATCTGTTCCGAACGGCAGGAGATAGAAAGCGTGGATTTCACCTCCTTGAACCCTGCCACAGGGCCGGTAAGCATTGCTGGCGCGATGCCCGGGGATGTGCTTTCAGTAAAGGTTCTCTCCATAAGGACAGCTTCGACCGGTGTGGTGAACATCATTCCTGGAGCTGGAGTGTTGGGGCACAAAGTAAAGAAATCTGCGACTAAACTGCTGCCCATAGTTGACGGTTTCGTGGAGTTCGGAGCCCTTTCCCTTAAGTCCAGGCCGATGATAGGAGTCATCGGGCTGGCGACGGCGGATGAAGAAGGGCTGATACCCACCGGCACCCCCGGAAGGCACGGCGGCAACATGGACACCAAGGACATCTGCGAAGGAGCGACCCTATACCTTCCTGTCAGCCAGGTTGGTGCGATGCTGGCGATCGGCGACATACATGCAGTCATGGGCGACGGCGAGGTCTGCGTGACTGGATGCGAGGCGGCAGCCGAGGTGCAAGTCCAAGTCGATGTCATCAAAGGCAGACATATAAGCTGGCCTGTGATTAGAAACGAAGAAGCGTTTATGATAATAGCGTCGGCTCCCAGCCTGGATAAGGCGGTTGAGCTGGCGACGGAATCCGCGGTCAGCTTCTTGTGCAATGCATGCGGAATCGGCTGGGATGAGGCGTACATGCTGGCAAGCCTCGCGGTGGATATGAGAATCAGCCAGTGCGTGGACCCTCTGAAAACGGTGCGGGCCGTAATACCCATGTCAATTTTGGGTGAGAACGCTGACCTGGTCGAGTTCTAGGCAAGCCCTGCCAGGCGGAGGTGCTAAAGCTATGATAAGAAGGCTAGATGAGGCCGGCTTGGAGGCATTTCTGGACTACTGCCGCAGGCACAGGGATGGGCTGGACAAATCCTACCTGTCTGACGCTGAGCTGGAGAAATTTAGGATCGGGCCCTCAAACCCAACGTTCATCGCACTTGATGAGGATATGAAGATTAGCGGCGCCGCATCGCTGGTAATCGATGAAGCCGCACTAAGGGCTAAAAGGGCCCGCCTGAGGATACTGCACTCGGAAACCGACGATCTTGGCAGCTATAAAGCGCTTATGGAAGCCCTCATAAAAGAAACCTCCGGCATTGACTCCCTCTATATATTCTCGCCCGATACAAATCTCTCGCTGTTGGGCAATCTGAAAAGGCTCGGATTTACGATTGACAGGTTCGTCTTCCTGCTCATAAGGGAGGATGGGATAAAACCGAGCGCTTAACCTTCCTGTTGGCTTCAGCATAAGGCAATACGTCGCAGGTTCCGACGAGCAGGCCTGGTGCGATATCCGCAACAGCGCTTTTTCTAGCTCTAAAAGGAAATGAAGCGCCGATAACAGAAAATATGGTTCGCGAAATGGCGGCCGGAGACGATTTTATTGCCGGCGGGATGCTTTTCCTTACAGACGGTGAAAAGCCGGTAGGGTTGATTAGAGGATCCGCAGGATGAGTATGGGGAGCGTACCGTTATGAATATCGGCCCAGTTGCCGTGTTGCCCTCCTATCAGGGCAAGGGGCTCGGGAGAGTCCTTCTGAGGGCAATGCTGATTTGTGCCCATGAGAAATCCTATAAGAGCGTAATCCTAAGTGTGAATGCCGATAACGAATCTGCGCTCTCACTGTATACAAAGGAAGGCTTCAAAAAAGCGGAAGGGTTTGCCTGTCTTAGTCTTAAGGTGCAGGCTTTTTGAATCTTGTTCGGCTCCCCGTCTCACCATTAGCAAACCACCTCTTTGGCCCCAAACTTGTTCTTGGCCAAATTGCCTTTGGAGCCTTGAGCGAACAACGAATTTCTTATACTGGCACTTATCATCCTTTCTTTTCTTAGCGATTTGATTCCCAAAGCCGACTTGCAACAAAAAGCCATGCATACACTGGGGGTAAGCTTAACATCGGCTTGCCCTCAAATCACCCTGGAATCAATTTGCCAATGCCCTTATTTTGAATACCCAATAAATATTATAATAAAATATATAAAAATATATGTAATAATCTGATGACAAATTATCATAATGGGTATAAGCTTGTACTATTAGTGGCTTCAAGTAGCATGTTCATATGGTTCGTCCATATTCGAATGTAAGCCAATGAACAGCTCCCAATGACCAATTCGTGAATTTTCGCCAAAGAAAGCCACTGGTGTATCGAATTACCTGAGATTGTCGATTTCTGTAGGGAACTTGTCAGATTAGGAATATGTAGGGAGGCAATATAGATGAGTTGGATTGCTTGGATCGTTTTGGGAGGATTTGCCGGCTGGGTTGCAAGCATGTTAACAAGAAACAGTGCACAGATGGGCATTATATCGAACATCGTCGTCGGAATATTGGGTGCATTGGCTGGATCGTGGCTTCTGGGTTTAATGGATGTAATAGAGCCGCTCACGTTCAGTTTCACAACCTTTTTGGTTGCCGTAGGAGGCGCTGTGGTGTTACTGTTCCTGTTTAACTTGATTTGCGGCAGCGGTAAAAGGTTTTAAAGTCTACCTGAACAAAATAAAGAGAGGGGTATGAAAAATGGCAGCTGTTGTCAAAGTAATCGAAATCATTGCAGAATTGACTGAAAGCTGGGAGGCCGCAACGAAACTGGCTGTTGCCGAGGCAGCTAAAACAGTACGTAACATTAAAAACGTTTACATTGAAAACCTGAAAGCCATTGTTGAGAACAACAAAGTCGTCAGTTATCGTGTGAATGCCAAGGTCTCCTTCATTGTGGAGCCCTAAGAATATCAGTTGACTCTAAGATGAATTACGTAGGGTTTGTCCGCGTGTGCCAACTTGGTGTCCGAAAACTGGTCACGCCAATTGCCGTCTCGAAGGCATCCTGATTGCGGATGTCGCAGGCGGCGTTGTCATCAAGAGGATCGAAAACTGCGATTGTTTCGGGCGCTACCATAAAGATTATCGCGCCTTAAGTAGGCGCAAAAGCAATATCGGTGTAAAGCTCCGGAATCGATTTTATTCACTGCATTTTCAGTCGTTTATGAGGACTAAATTCAACAATGGGGAAACGCTCTTTGAAGCGAACATTAGAAAGGGTTCGGGCTTTGTGGACGCCAAAAAGGCGCCTCTTTTCTGAGGTAGAACCTGCCCTTGTGACAGAGAAAGCACCTTTGAACTTCGGCATGGCTGCAAATTCTGTTAAACCTCCCAGACCAAGCCGAAGAAATATTCGCATAGTGCATTCTTATTCGAATGGCAAGTGTAACAACTTTGGGTGATGGGTGTGATTACTGAAAGGCAGGAAAGCTTTATGGCTCGAAAAGGAATCATGTTTCAATATTTTGAATGGTATATGGGGGATCTTCAGAATAACCTCTGGATTCGGCTGAAAGATGATGCCGGTCATCTGAAGGAGCTAGGCATCACCAGTGTATGGATCCCGCCAGTTTTTAAGGCTACTTCTCCCTTTGATTCAGGCTATGGCACTTATGATCTTTATGATCTAGGCGAGTTCGACCAGAAAGGATCGGTCAGGACCAAGTACGGCTCCAAGGAAGAGCTTCAGGAAGCCATCCGCGTGCTTCACGATCATGGGATCAATGTCTATGTCGATGTCGTCCTGAACCATAAAGCCAATGGCGATGAAAAAGAAACTTTCATGGCCAGGAAAATGGACCCTTCAAACCGAACCCGGGCTATTTCCGAATCTTATGAGATCGAGGCTTACACAAAATTCACTTTCCCCGGGCGTGGCGACCAGTATTCCGCATTCAAATGGAGCTGGATCCATTTCTCCGGTCTCGACTTCAATGCGAGAGACAATCAAAGATGCTATCTACATGATCGATGGCATCAACAAGGGCTGGTCAAGTGGCGTCACCTACGAAAACGGCAATTTTGACTATCTCATGTTCAATGATATTGACTACAAACATCCTGATGTGGTCAAAGAGGTCCGCAATTGGGCGCTTTGGTTCGTTAATGAGACAGGTGTGGATGGTTTCCGCTTTGATGCAGTCAAGCATATCAACGATTTCTTCTTACGCGATCTAATTCGGAAGATCAGGGGTGAATACCGGACAGACTTTTATGCCGTAGGTGAATACTGGAATCAGGATAAAGAAGCGATCAATGACTATCTTGACAATACCGACTTCGAGATGGACCTTTTCGACGTGAAACTCCATTTCAACATGCATACGGCCAGCAAATCCGGCGACCGTTATGATATGAGCAAGATCTTTGAAGGATCTCTGGTCAAGGAACATCCGGAATATGCCGTGACTTTTGTCGACAACCATGACTCCCAGCCTGACCAGCCCCTCCAGTCCTGGGTTGAAGCCTGGTTCAAACCACTGGCCTATGCGCTGATCCTGCTTCGCCAGGACGGATATCCGAAGATCTTCTACGGGGACTATTATGGCATTAAGGCGCCACAGCCCTTTGACGGGCAGCAGGCGATGATTGATAAGCTGTTGTATCTGCGGAATCTACATGCCTATGGCAAACAGGTGGACTACTTCGACCACAACAATTCCGTCGGCTGGGTCCGGATGGGTGATGAGAGTGCATCCCTATGGCTGTGCTGTTGTCATGAGCAACGGCGCCGGCGGCGAAAAACAGATGAATGTAGGCTCTATCAATCAAGGCGCTGTTTATGCCGATTATACGGGCAACCGGACCGACAAAGTCACCATCGATAAAGATGGCAATGGCATCTTTCCCTGCAACGGAGGCCAGGTTTCTGTCTGGGTCAGGGATCAGGTGACGCCCGATGATGCCTTCAATGAAGACAAGGTTTGAGCAGTTGGCAGACTAAGTATGCTCTTACAGGAATGACAACGATGCGAAGTACAAATACTGTCTAGCATCTCTTTGCATGCGACAATCAGCTATCGCCGTTAAACGCAAGGCCCCAATAGAATAGGCTCCTGAGGCATCCGTCCGATGCTACGGCAGCCCCAGGACCGCAACAACACCGAACCTAGCCAATTTGCCGGAAGAAAGCACGAATATTGAGCTACCGTCAAATGACGCAATTGCGCCGTCCACTATCCATGAAGCCCGGTATTCGCCCGAAATGACCAGCTTCCCGTCAAGCACCGCTGCAATTCCGTCCCCAATTATCAGCAACCCGTTTCCTTCCAGGCTGAGAGGCTCTGTAAGCACCTCAAAAGGAAGCACTGCAGAACTCGCGCTTTCGCCATTCCTTGTGGCTATTGCCGTTATGCTCTTCCCCTCCTGCCCGATGATTACTATGCCGGTCAGCTTGTCATATGCTAAGTACTTCGGCAGATCCATCGTCTTGGACCATTCAACTTCAAATTCGCTAATTCCGTTCCACTTGACTACCCTTCTATAGTAAGCCGAGACTATGATCGAATTGCGGTGCTCAATTGCCACAGCAGTAATGTTGAATGGCCATATATAGTTGCAGTCGTTGGATGTGTCGCCATATTCAAGGCTGACGACAGTCAGGTAATCGAGCGCTTCCATGTCGCTGAATATCCCGATACACCTGCCCGAGCACAAGAATGTCGTCGCCGCCTAAGTATTCAATGGACCGAACCGGCCCAAGAATGATAGGTATTCAAGTGTCGCACCCGGTCGCAGGGTCGTACAGCCATACCAGCTTTCCTGCACTATCCACGAGGATCACGCCCCGCTCGGTGCCAGCAAGCATCCTGCCATCCGGCAAAGCTTCAAGGTTTAAAATCACATCGTCATAGGTGAACGTCCACTTAATTGCGCCGTCTGTTGAGATTCGTATCAGAGTCTTCCCCGTCGCCGCCCATGCGCCCCCGTATCCGTCCCCTTCAACAACCGCCACCGGCCCTGGGGATTTCCTCTCCCAGACAGTCGAGCCGTCCTTGCCTATCTTATAGACCCTATCTCCGACAGCCACAATGATGACACCCTCGCCCGAAGTTGCCATGGACGCACCATCGAAGCCGTCCTTAACCCATGCCGGAGACAGCGTCATTGCGCCTGCCGAGGTGGTCGCACTGGCCAGGAATACGGCTAATATTAGACTGAGCAGAAAGAATATCTTACTTCCTTAGACGAATGATGCATCACCCCATAACTGTCGAGAATCTCAAGTATCAACGGGCTCTGCACTAATGGAGCCTTTGGGCTATTATATACCGCCGGTGACTTCTTCGCAGTCAGCCGCGCCGATTAAGGAAGCGGGACCGGATCCCCCGCATAGCTGACGCTGATCTTCCTGTAATAGACATCCTGGCTAGATGTATCATCGGTTACAAAGCCGACAAAACATGCCGGAGGATTAAAGTAGATGGCATCAAAGTCCGCAAGTTCAGCGCCGTTCATGGTTATCCTGATATGGTCCCCTCTTCTTATCAGCTTGAATGTATTGGTGCCATTCTTAATGCCCGGTATGGGCTCCAAAGTATCGATGTCGCGAAAATCCAATCCCACACCGTCCTCATGGATCAGGACTTCCTCGTTAATCTCATCTCCTGCCTGCTCGAACTCGCAGGTAATGTAATGCTCCGGATAGTCGCTCTCATCATCGCCGATCCAAATCCTAAAATCTGCGCTGTTGGAATCGTCAATATCCATCCACATATCCAGAGTCAGCGTGAAATCGGCAGAGAACCCTATCGGGCTCAGCACGTAATACTCTTCGACCTGTAGGCCCGATCCGGGAGGGTCGTCAAGTGCCCAGCTGGAATACCCGCCCCAATCGGCAAGGTCCTCCTCAATAGCCTCTGTAAAATCCAAAGACCATGTCGTCCGGCAACCTGACTGGAATACCGCAAATATGATCACTGCTGCGATTATCGCTATTCTAAGAGCTTTCAAGAGAACACCCCCAATAATCTTTCGAGGATGTTTACTCTTTCAATATCAGGATTCGAATTCCTTCAACGCGGGAAATATCGGCGTGATTATTTAAAACAGAAACATATTGCGCAATAAAGCTGGCCTGTCTGAAGCTATTCTAGGAACATGACGTCGCAGATCTCTACGAAGCCGAGCTTCTTTACAAGCGGCATCGACATGGTGTTGTCCTTCGAGATGTGGACAATCGGGACCTCCCCCAACTCACGCATGCGGGCAATAAGGGCAAGCGTAATATCGAGTGCTATGCCCTGCCTCCTGTACTCCGGCAGCACAGTGAGCATTCCCATGGCCATATCGTCGTGCGTCAAAGCCCAGCCGACCAGATTGCCGTCCCTGAAGATGCCGACTGCGGGCCCTTCAGCTAGTCTCTCCCTGATATATGCTATGTCAACGTGCTCGGCCCTTTTGTAGTTCTTCCATACCGTCTCCGTATGCTCGACACCTATCACAACCGGATCAGACGACGCCTCCGGCACTATTACTCCATCCGGCAGGTAGAGCATGGCGGCATTGAGCATCCCTTTCGGTTCCCTGTCTCCCAGGATTGCCTTCGGGCTCCAGGGGAAAGCAGGCTCTATCGCAATGCCTGTTATACCGTCGAATATGTGGGAGAGCTGCTTCGCCTCTGCCTCGTCCCTCGAGTAGAGCGCACCGAAGATCTCGCCATCAAAGCTGAAGGCCGCAGCGCAGGACGAACCGCATGTAGCGGACCTTTTTATCTCGTACTTGTCCAGATATTTGAGGAACCCATAGTTGACTATGGGCTCCTCTTTCAATATTTCTGCCAGGCAGGCCTTCATGCCATGAGCCATCATAGCTACCTCGCCATTATCGCCCTTGCGGCTTTTAGCGTATTGCTCATCAGCATGGTTATCGTCATGGGTCCCACTCCGCCCGGAACCGGGGTAATCCATCCGGCTACTTCAACGGCCTCGTCGAAATCGACGTCACCGACAAGCTTCTTGGAGCCTTCGACTTTGTTGGTGCCCACATCGATTACGACCGCCCCCGGCTTGATCCAGTCGCCCTTTATTAGCTTCGCCTTGCCGACGGCTGCTACCAGCACATCCGCCGTGCGGCAGACCGCCCCCAGGTCCTTCGTCCTGGAATGGCATATCGTTACTGTGGCGTGCTTCTCAAGAAGCAGTATGGAAACGGGTTTGCCAACGATATTGCTCCTGCCCACAACCACGGCATGCTTTCCAGTAAGGTCTATTCCGCTCCTTTTAATAAGCTCCATGATACCAGCCGGCGTGCAGGACTTAAGGCACGGCCTTCCTATGAAAAGGTTGCCTACGCTCACCGGATGGAAGCCGTCGACGTCCTTCTTGGGATCGATTGTGCTGATTACAGCATCGGCGTCCATATGCTTGGGTACGGGCAGCTGCACCAGTATGCCGTCTATCTTCGGGTCGCAGTTGAGCTTCTTTACGAGCTCCACAAGCTCCGCTTGCGTCGTGGACTCGGGCAGGGCGTATTCCTCGGAATACATGCCAAGCTCTGCGCACCCCTTCTTCTTGTTGTTCACATAGGTCCTGCTGGCAGGGTCATCTCCTACGATGACTACCGCCAACCCCGGTTCGCGCCCGAACTCGGCTTTGAAAGCCTCCACTTCCAGTTTCAAACCTTCCCTGATCTCCGCCGCTACGGCCTTGCCATCGATTACGATTGCTGACATATGTCTACCTCCCACCGGATGTGATTTGCCTTGCAAGTTCCTTGAAGCGCCTTCCGCGCTCTTCGAAGTTATTGAACATATCGTAGCTTGCGCACGCAGGCGACATGAGCACTATGTCTCCGGGTTTGGCGGCTCGTGCCGCGGCATAGACAGCCTCGTCGAAGCTTGATGCGCGCTCCATAGGCGGTATGCCCTTCCCTGCTTTCGCATACGCCGCCATGAAGGCCGCCTCGATCTTCTCTGCCGTGACGCCCAGCGTCACTATATGCCTTACCTTGCCCACCGCCACTTCAGCCATCTCGTCGAAGGGGAGGTGCTTGTCATACCCTCCGGCAATAAGCACCACTGGCGCCTCCATAGCTTTCAGAGCAGCTATTGTCCTTGTCGGGCTAGTGGCGATCGAATCATTGATGTAGACTACGCCGCCGCCCTCCGCCGCAGTCTCGAGCCTGTGCTCTACCCCGCGGAAACCATCGACTGCCTCTTTCATATCGGACGCTTGTGCGCCTGCCGCGCCGCATACTGCCATGGCGGCCAGCACGTTGAGCACATTGTGCATCCCGGGCAAATGGACGTCATCTCTGGTAAGGGCCGCGACATCGTCCTTGCCTCTCTGGCGAAGTACCAGCTCATCGCCCCTGAGGAAGGCTCCTGCTTTCACTTCGCCCGCCGCCGAGAACCAGAGCTTCCTGCCCTTGGCCACAGCCTCGAGCGAAGAGGCCGCCACATCATCGGCGCCCAAAACCGCAACCGCTTCTTTTCCCTGGTACGCGAGGATATTTGCCTTCGAGGCCACATAGTCCTCCATGCTTGGATGCACGTCCAGATGGTTTGGCGTAATGTTGAGCACCGCGGCTATGTCCGGGCTGGTCTTCAGGAACTTGAGCTGGAAGCTGGACATCTCCAGCACGATGAAATCGTCTTTGCCTGCATCCAGGACCGCTTCAACCAGCGGCTGCCCTATATTGCCTCCGACTAGCACTTTCCCCTTGCCTAGCCTTTTGCAGGCCCTCTCCATGATAAGGCCGGTCAGGGTTGTAGTGGTGGTCTTACCGGAGCTTCCTGTGATTCCGATGACAGTGCACTCGGCAAGCTGCATCGTAAGTTCGATCTCATACCTGAACTTCACTCCGGCGTCCCTTGCCGCAAGGAAATCCGGCCTGTCGGGGTTGATGCCGGGCGATGGGAAAACATAGTCATAGCAGTCTATGCCCTCAAAGGAATCAGAACCGGCCCTCAGCTCATATACATAGCCGGCAAGCTGGTCAGTCTGGGGTTTTAGCGCCTCTGCCGGCTTCTTGTCGAATACGGTTATCCTCGCGCCTGCGCGCGAAAGCACCCTTACCAGGGGCACGCTGGTGCGCGCCAAGCCCGTTACGGCTACGCGGGCCCCTTCGAAGGAGCGCAGGATTTCTTTCTGTCTCTCGGTCGCCATAAAATTCCTCCAAGGGCCCGAGAATCCGGACCCGTTCGGTTACTCCAAGCCTCTACCAGCGGCGAAAGTCCTAAGTACGTTCTCCGCGGCTTCGGCAAGAAGCGCCGGCGCCTCTTTCAGCGATGTCTCAAGCGGCATGGGCATGTTCGGTATCCCGAACAACGCGTCAACCCCTACCTCATACAGGTCCCTGGCACCCGAGGCAAGTCCGCCGCTGATTAGTATAACAGGAATTCCGTGAACCTTGGCCGCCTTTGCGACTCCCATGGGGGTCTTCCCGAACTTCGTCTGGAAGTCCGTCCTCCCCTCGCCGCTTATAACCAGGTCAGCACCCTTGCACTTCTCGACCAGGTGGGTCGCCTCCACAACGATCTCCACGCCGCGCTTCAATGTGGCATCGCAGAACGTCATAAGGCCGGCGCCCAGGCCTCCTGCGGCACCCGCCCCAGGAATGTCCTTAATGTTCTTTCCAAGCTGGGCTTCTATGATTTTAGCGTACCTCACGAGAGCCGCATCCAGGAACTCGACATCAGCCGGGTTCGCCCCCTTCTGCGGGCCGTAAACGGCAGCAGCCCCTTTCGGGCCTGTTAGAGGATTGTCGACGTCGCAGGCGACCGTGAACTCCGTGTCCTTGACCCTCGGGTCCATGCCGCTTACGTCTATCCTGTCCAAATCGTGCAGCGCGCCGCCGCCGGGAGTCTCAAGAGTTTTGCCGTCCTTCCCGAGGAAACGCACGCCCAGTGCCTCGGCCATGCCCCTTCCCCCGTCGTTCGTGGCTGAACCGCCTATGCCCATTATGATCTTGTGGCAACCCTCGTTGAGTGCCGCAAGTACAAGATCCCCTGTGCCCCTTGTTGTAGTCATGCGGGGGTTGCGCTCGCCCAGCCTCAGAAGTGGAAGGCCGGATGCCGCGGCCATCTCTATTACAGCCGTCCTGCCCCCTCCCATTATGCCGAAAAAGGATTTGATCTTCCTTCCGAGCGGGTCGGTGACCATAGCCTCCACTATCCTGCCGTCTGATGCGTCTACCAGCGATTGGACCGTACCCTCGCCGCCGTCGGCCATGGGCACCTTAACTATCTCGGCGTCCGGAAAGGATCTCTTAATGCCGCTTTCCAGAGCATTGCAGACCTGCACGGCCGTTAGGCAGCCTTTAAAGGAATCGGGGGCTAGTACGATCCTCATTGTCTGACACCTCCGCCTTCATCACCTTTTAGATACATCAAAGCCAATAACATCAGCTTCTCTTTGTCGTTGAGCTCGGGGAATCCAGCACGTCCAGATACAGCCTGTTCATAAGCGCTTTCACCATCGGTCCGGTCTTGCCGCCCAGAAGGCTTACTATATCGGAGCCGCTGATCTTCATCTCGTCTTTTGTAAGAGGGGGCTTTACCGCAAGCACCCCTTTCACTCTTTCGACGTCATCCTTCCAATCCTTCTTGAGCCTTATGAATCTGTCATACCAGGATCTAAGCTCCAATCCCTCTTCCAAGGCATCCCAGCCCAGAAGGGCGGCCCATTTCCTGATCGACGGCCCGTCGGCAAGGGCGTATCCCTCGTACAAAGATTCCGCCAGCTTCGCCGCATGTATTTTGGCGAGCCTCGGCATCTTCAGCTCATCGAACCTGGACCTTATATTCTCATCCACCCTTTGCGGGCCAAGCTTGTCCCCGCAGGCCAGAAACGCCGTCAGGCGCAGAAGGGGCTTCTGCGATAGCTCTCCAATATGCTCTGCTGCTTTCAACATCCCGTTTCCGTCCAGGGTCGGAAATTGGCTTGAGGCAAGCCCGAGCCGTATGAAAAGTGCCAGGGCCTTGGGCGCACATAGCCCCGACAGCATTCGCCCCAGTTCTACTGCCTTCCTTTCGGCAGATACCTTGCCAATGGTTCCTGAGAGCCTTCCTATCGCAGCTTCAGTGTCGGAATGGATTTCGAAGCAAAGCAGGGATGCGAACCTCAGCGCCCTAATCATGCGGAGCGCATCCTCAGAGAACCTCAGAAGGGGGTCCCCTACGGTCCGTATGATCCCGGCGCGCAGATCGTCAAGACCGTCGAACGGGTCTAAAAGGCGGTTGCCTGAAGGATCCCAAGCCATGGCGTTTATCGTGAAATCTCTCCTTGAAAGGTCCTCTTCGATGTCGCCCACGAAGCTGACCGCATCCGGCCTTCTGGAGTCGCTGTAGCCCGCCTCGGTCCTGAAAGTGGTTATGTCCACGTTCCCGTCCTCGAATATTGCCATAATGGAGCCGTGGCGCTCGCCAAGCGGGTGCATTATGAGGGAACAGTTCTTTAACGCGCTCGGGCCTTGCGGAAGTTGCGATGTCCCAGTCATCGGTCGAGCCTTTCAAAAAAATGTCCCTTATGGCGCCGCCGACTATGTAGGCAACGTTTCCGTCGCCTTGAAGCGAGGACAGCACCTTCCTAACCCTTTCAGGCAGGGCGCCGAGCGCCGGGAGCCTTTCGATTGCGTTCTTTGAAGGCGTCACATTCCACCTGCCGTTCTGAGCCGCGGCCCTGTAGGTTATAATTACTAATAGGAATACGGGAACAACCCGCATATTCCTATCGTTATTTTGAACTGAACGATGTTTCTAGTCAATTTTGGCGCGAGGTGCCAAGTACTGGAGGAAAAGGTATGTTGCAGCTTCTTGCCGAGCGCACATTTGTGACGACCGCCGGCGGGATGTCCAGGACCGAAGAATTCGAAGGCCTGATGCGCAAGCACCAGGGCTCGGTTTATAATGCGGCGCTCAGGATGACGGGCAACCACGAAGACGCGAAGGACCTGGCACAGGACGCGTTCGTGAGGGCTTACAGGTCATTTGACAGCTACAAGAAGGATACGGCCTTCGACAAGTGGCTCTACAGGATAGTCACGAACCTGTTTATTGACGAAGTGAGGAAGAGGAAAAGGCGCCCGGAGACTGAGTCTTACGACGCCCCCGTGCGCACCGAAGAGGGAAGCATGCAAAGGGAACTGCCCGATTATGAGGCGGATCCCTATCTTGTTCTGAACAAGAACGCGATGGACAGCAGGGTGTCGGCAGCCCTGAACGCACTGCAGCCGGAATTCAGGATGGTGGTCATACTCTGCGACATCGAAGGCTTCTCCTATGAGGAGATAGCAGGCATCATGAACACCTCCATCGGAACCGTGCGCAGCAGGCTGCACAGGGCGAGGAAGGCCTTAAGAGAGGCCCTTTCGCCTCATTTCGACGCCCAAAGGAGGAACAATTAGATGACTTGCAGCAAGTATGAGAGGCTGTTGTCGGCCTATCTTGACAGGGAGCTGTCGCCTGAGGAATCCGCTATGGTAAAGCGGCACATAATCGGGTGCGCCGAATGCGCAAGGCTTCTTGACGAGTTCGAGAGGATCAAGTCGGCCTTAGAGGAACTTGAACCCGCCGAAGTGCCGGAAGGCCTGTTCGATATGGGGATTATCAGGGCAAGGGCCCTGGAAGTGGAAGCGGCCGCATCGTATGCCAACGAGAGGCATTTCGGCCTGTTCTCATTCCTTGGAAGGGCGCTGCTGCCCGCGGCCCTGGTTGGGACGCTGGTCGCCCTTCCCGTGCTCCAGTTCGTATTTAAAGTGGATATCGGGGGAGCGATTGCGGGGCTAGTAACAAAGGATGCCATAACGAGCCTGTCTGACGACACGGCTGAAGTCATCCTTCCCGACCTCAACCCGGCCGGCTATGGCGAACTGGAAACGGCCACCATCAGCGGCGCATCCTATGGCTCTCTTACGCTGGGAGCTACTGCTTCCACATCGGACCTGAGCCTGAACATAGAGGATGCAAGGCTGTCGAGATATGTGCAGACTTTCGATAGTACCAGGCCTACTGCCAGCAATGCCTCGTTCGGGGGCAACTGGTAAGCAATTAATACGGGAGTGATAGAATGTCCGAAAGAGGCGGAGCTTATAAAGTCGTATCGTTTATCGTAATCATTGCATGTCTTCTTGCCGTCGGAATGGTCCTTTATGACGGATGGGATAAGAGAACCGAAAAGCTGAGCACATTAGATAATTCGCTCGATGAAAACGAAACAGACGGGCTTGAGTTGGGCTCGGATGACGAATTAGCCGCTTCAGGGCCGGCCCTTCCGGCGACGGGCGGGGACTACTTGTCCGCGCTGCCTCCGATTGCCGACATAGCCGAGGCGATCAGCCCTGCAGTAGTCAGGATCGACGTAGTCAAGAAAGTCTCCCAGTCGCCCATTGGCGGCCAGGGATCGCTCGGAGATTTCTTCAGGGACTTCGGAGATTACGAGTATGAGGAAGAGGGATCCGGATCCGGCTTCATACTGTCTGCCGATGGCTACATTGTAACCAATCACCACGTTGTCGGCGATGTCGACGAGATAAAAGTAACTCTGCTGGACGGAAGGACCCTTGATGCCGAGCTGGTCGGAAGCTACGCAGCATACGATGTAGCGGTGATCAAGGTCAAGGCGACTGGGCTGCCGTATGCAGTGCTAGGAAATTCTAGCGATCTTAGACCCGGCGAATGGGTCGTTGCCATCGGCAATCCCCACGGCTTCGACCATACCGTAACCGCCGGAATAGTCAGCGCGATAAACAGGAACCTTTCAAGCGTGCAAGGCGCCGAGGATATTTCCCAGGCCGAGCTCATCCAGACCGACGCTGCGATCAACTCCGGAAACAGCGGCGGGCCCCTTCTTGACATGGAAGGAAGGGTAGTCGGGATTAATACGGCCATCATCCCATATGCGCAGGGAATCAGCTTCGCGGTGTCGATCGATTCGGTGAAAGACGCCATACAGTCGCTGAAAGCAACGGGCAAATATGCTAGGCCCTGGATAGGCATCTGGTATTACGCCCTGAACGCCGACGCGGCCGCAGAGCTTGATATAGAAGAGACCGCGGGGATATATGTGGCGGACATCGCTGAAGGCGGGCCGGCCGCCAAGGCCGGGCTTAAAAAGGGTGATGTCATCAAATCATTCGACGGCAAGTCCGCAGAGGGAAAGTTCAACCTGTCACAGGAAGTAAGGGCGCACGAAATCGGGGACAAGGTAAAGTTAACGGTAATAAGAAACGGCAAGTCCCTGGAGATTTCGGTGACTCTGGGAGAGGCGCCCGAGGAATAGGCTTATAGGCCAACATCATTGCAAAGCGCCACAGGCGGGATTGGATCCAACCTGCGGCGCTTGTTTCTTTACCGCTTTCGCTACTTCTCCTCGGGCTTGATATAGCCGCCTGATACCACCAGCTTAAGAGCCTCTTCGACGTTGATGTTCAGAGTCGTTAGTTCCTCTTCCGGGGCAAGGGTCAGCCATCCAGTCGTCGGGTTGGGAGATGATACTACGAAAACCGAGACCAGCTTCTTTCCGGCTTTCTCAGAAAGCTCGCGGTTGAGGGCGCTATCTTCCTCCGATGTTACGAAACCTATGCTCCATAGCCCCTTCCTTGGATACTCCAGCAGCACAACCCTTTTGAAAAGGTTCTTGTCGCTGCCGGACAGAAGGGCGCTGGTAAGCTGCTTTATTGTACCGTAGAGAGGCCTCACCAAAGGCAGCCTGGATACGGTAGCCTCAGCCCATTTCATAACCCTCTTGGCAAGCCAGCCGCGAGTCAAAAAGCCCGCGAAAAGAGTTATCAATATGCCTGCAATAAGGCCTATTCCGGGGAGTCTGCGGCCGAGCAGGTTATAGATGAGAGGGCCGAGTATGCCGTCTAGCAGGTTGAAGGACCATATCAGTACATAGATGGTCAGGACTATCGGGGCAACTATCAGAAGCCCGGATATTAGATAGTCCTTGAACTTGACCAGGAACGTTGTAGGTTTTGTCATGTCCCAATCACCTTATTCCATAACCAGAGTTATCTCTGGGTGCCTGTCTATAGTAACGGAGACTGTGCAGTACTTCTTCGTAAGCTGCGCAATCCTTGCTTTAACATCTAAGCCCAGCTCTGGACCGCCCTCAAGGCTCAGTTTGCACTCTATCCTGTTGCCGTACCTGATATTGTCATCTACCATGTGGACCTTGCCGTTCATGATGATCTTGCCGTATTCGATCTTCATCTTCTCGAGTATCGATCTACAAGTAAGCCCCATGCAGCTTAAAATCCCTACCAGCAAGTAGCCGACTGATTCTTCCGGCCTGTCAAGCTCGCCCGCCTCGTTGTATATCCTGGCGAGCCCCGCTTTGTCGATCTTCAGCGTGTAATCATACACGTCCAAATCTGCCAAACTGATCCCCCCGTCCTATTTCTTCGCGTATAAGAGCCTTCCGGTCTGTATCACTTTTATGGCTTTCCCGTTCGAAACGAGCGCCGCAAGGCTTCTTTGGATCTCATCCGCGGTCGCAAGCCCGCTCAGCTTCTGCTCTATTGCGGCTACGCTAACAGGCTTTATCGAAAGCGCGCTTCCAACCACCGGGTCCAGGGCGTACTGCCTTGAAGGCAGCGCACCATCTGGAATGACTACAGTAATTCCTTTATTACCCAGTGACTCACCTTTAATATACCTTACCTTGGAGGCATGCGCATCAAGCAAGGCGCAAAGGGCGCCCTTGATGTCCCCACCCACGCCTGATGAACCGTAACCGTGCACGACTTCCATCCTCTCGCCGCCTGCACCCACAGTCCTGTTATATTCGTATATGAAGCGGTCTATCGCATCGCGCGTCCTCATGCCGTGAAGGTCCAGCCTCATCTGTGCCACCCCTAGCCTCTTAGATAATGTTAAAGCCGCAGGGATTGAAGTCCGCCGCGGCAAATGAACAATATGGAGCCGGTGATGGGAGTTGAACCCGCGACCCGCGCATTACGAATGCGCTGCTCTACCACTGAGCTACACCGGCATGCTCTAACGCAAATTTGATTTTACCAATCCATGGCCGCTATGTCAATTTTGGCGACGCTCAACTTAAGACCGCGATCCGGCAAGCAGGCGCCAGCACTAAAGGCTTAACCCCTGCGGGCCCGAGCCGATCAGAAGCCCCCAGGCGCGGTCGAAGGCTGCGTAGCTCATATTTATCGGCCCGCCGAAGAACGATTGGAAGGCCGCAAGCTTTGCCCCAGGTATCCAGTGTCCCTGCTTGTCCACATATACTGCAAGCAGCATTGAGCGGCCGAGCGCGTCTTTATAGATTAGCTGGTAGCCGCCCTCCTTGATGTCCGATTTCAAAGGTTCAGCTTCCAGGCCCATCAGCGAGGCCCAGAGATCTATGTTCTCCTGGGCGGCGGGGACGTTCTGCTGCGGTTTGGTGCCAGTAGTCCCGTCTATGGGCAATATCGGATCCTGTAGTCCATTGATGATTACTGTAGGCAGCGGGTAAATGGATTTCGGGCACGGTCGCTTTGTAGTACCTTCCCATTATTGACGTTAGGCCGGCGAAGCGGCCGGGAAATTTGCCGGCCATATGATGGGCGAAGAACGCTCCGTTGGAATGGCCCCCCAGAAAGATGCGGGAGGTGTCTGCCCCTATCTGCGCCGAAACGTCCTTTATAAGCTGATCTACGAATGCTGCATCGTCTATGAACTCATTCCTGTCGGTGACCTGCCCCATGTCCCAGACCCGGGGATTGAGAAGCCAGGGCGCCCTCTTCAGCTTAATAGGAAGGGCGTTTGGCATTATCAGCGCGGTGGCATACTTGTCTGCCGCCTCGATTATGCCGGTGCCTTTCCTATAATCCTTATATCCGAGCGTGAAGCCGTGGAAGAATACGAAAACGGGGCCTCCGCGAACCCAGTTCGACGGGACATAGACGGCATATTCCCTCTCATAGCCGCCATATTGCATCTTCGATTCGGTCCATGTGCCGCTGGCGGCGGCAGTATTCGTGGTTATCAGGACCATTAGAAGGAGGGCTGTAATCATTAGCAGTTTCAGCAGGTGGAATCTTCGCAAGGCCAACACCTCCGGCGAAATCTGATACTTACTAAACGATTTTAACATCCGGACGTTTCCTTAAGGAATAATTCATCTATATTTACAGGACTTTTCTGCAAAATCAACCTGAAAGCTAGCCCTGGAGCGGCCGGTGAGCCGGGCAGTATGGGGCAGAGGACTTTTTACAGCCGTTGCCAGCGGTGTTAGACTGTAATCAAAGACAGGAGGTAGCCATTATGGACATTCTAGAGCTTTTGACTTCGCAGCTTGGCAGCTCCGGCGCGTTGAACCAGCTGGGCAAAGCGGTCGGTGCGGACCCCTCGAAAGTGCAGAAAGCGGCCCAATTGGGCCTGCCGGCCATACTCCAAGCCTTAAACCGTAACGCAAGTACCGCCGAGGGTGCAAGCTCCCTTGCCAGGGCGCTTGATGACCACCAAAACGATGATATCGACGACATTGCAGGCTTCTTCAGCAAAGTAGATAAGAACGACGGCGCGAAGATCCTCAACCACGTCTTTGCGGACAAGAACACGAAGGTGCAGACGAACCTGGCCAAACAGACAGGTTTGGACCTGAACCAGATAATGAGCCTTATGACTCAATTCGCCCCCCTGATTCTCGGCTTCCTCGGCCAACAGAAGAAGAAACAGGGCGTGGATGCTAGTGGCGTAGCCGGTTTGGCTTCCTCCCTTCTGGGTTCGCTAAATCAGTCCGGCGGGAGCAACATACTCGGCCAGGTCACAAGGCTGCTGGATTCCGACGGCGACGGTGACATCATGGACAATATAAAAAACCTTCTCGGCTCCGATGCCCTCGGAAACCTCGGAAAGTCGGTGGGGGTAAGCTCGAATCAGGCACAACAGGTGGCACAGCTGGGCTTGCCGGCAATACTTCAGGCGCTCAGCAGAAACGCCAGCACCAGTACTGGCGCCGCATCCCTTGCTAAGGCGCTTGATAACCACCAGGACGACGGCGTGGATGATCTTATGGGCTTTTTCGGCAAAGTAGACAGGAATGACGGCGCCAAAATATTGAGCCATGTCTTCGCGGACAAGAACGAAAAAGTGCAGACCAAGCTCGCAAAACAGACAGGTTTGGACCCGAACCAGGTATCAGGGCTGCTGACGCAGTTCGCGCCCCTGGTGCTCGGAATGCTCGGACAGCAGAAGAAGAAGCAGAACCTCGATGCGGACGGAGTAGCCGGCCTTACTTCAACACTTGCAGGTTCAATGAAATCAGCTCGGCGGAGGAGGCATTATGGATATGGCATCCAAACTGCTGGATTCCGATGATGACGGCAATGTAATGGATGATTTGGGCGGCTTACTGGGCTCATTCCTGAAGAAGTAGTATGTTACAAGGGCAAATTCCTGTTAAAAAGGATGGCATCTATGAATTAAGTTGAAGTGGACGCCTGCGGACTTGAGAAACCGTTGCTGATTTCAATTGTCAGGCGTGCCTTGGCAATTTCGGGCGGTAAACCTGTAGTGGTCACCGTCGAAAATGAAGAAGCGGTTGAACACGTCAGGAAACTGGCTGATGACAAAAAGCGAAGACTGTCTGTGGAGAAGCTGCCCGATGGGCGGATTCTGTTTGCAGTTGATGTCCTAGGCAGTCCCGAAACCGCAATTTATAGAAAGCAAATGGCAGCCCATCCTCAAGGACGGGCTGCCGCAATTTCTGCTCGATTGCCTCTAGTGCTGGTGTTCAGGAGCAGTCACGGGAACTGCTGTTTCGGGCTTCGCTACCTCAGGCTTGTCGCCTTCGGGCGCTGCAGTTGTTTCGGTTTCCTGAGACCGGCCCATTTTACCTTCTCCTGCCTTGGCGCCGTCTCCCATGCCCTTGCCCATCATGCCAGAACCTTCGGCCTCCATCATCTGGCAATTGCACCCTGCCTTCGACATCATGCCACCCATCATCCCCTGGCCCATTTGTTTTTCGGAAACCAGCGTCATGACGCGGCGCAAGAACGCCATCTTGACAAGCAATGCCTGCTTAAGGCCTATCTTGTTTTTGGCTACCAGGAAATCTATCATCGCGAACCTCTTCTGTACCACGGCCGTGACCAGGGCGTCAGCGGCCTTAAGCTGCTGCGCGGCGGCCCACATGCCCTTATGCATAACGAGCATCTTGACCTGCTCAGGGCTCTTTCCGGAAACCTTGACGAGTATCTCCATGGGCCTGATCTGGCTTTCGGCTATCATCTGCTCTATGCCCTTGGGTCCCTCTGCAGCCATTGCCTTGGGCCCTTCCATAGTCATCGCTTTTGGCGCCGACATAGGTGCAGCTCCCGGCTGATCAGATGCTCCGGCTATTGCTGCGAACCCGGCAATCATAACCATTGTCAGGATTATTACCAATAAATGAGCTCTTTTCATGTTCCAGCCTCCTTATATGTGATACATGGATAATGTTACACACAGTTTGTTAAGAATTCATGGAGAAACTATGGTTATCGAACTATTTCTAGGCTCAGCTCTCCAATTTACCGGCTTTTCTGGCTTTCTTCCTTATTATCCGCATTTATATGGGCAACCGGGCTCCCCACTCGCATGATCCGGGATACCCGGTTATTGGCCGCTATTGTCGCTATTGCTCTGTTACATTTCTCGATGCTGGCCATAATTATTCTTGCCGGACCTGCCGAGCACGGACGTGATTATTCAGCAATCGGGCTTTAGGCTACTACTTGCCCTTCTGTCCCTTTTCCGGGTTTCCGACCCTCGGCTTCTCGAGGACGTCCTTCACAGACATAGCCTGCACTACCGGCTTGGGCTTAGCCTTCTGCTTCTGTTCTTTCTTATTCTTTCCCATATTATCACCCCTTAATTGTTCACTATTTAATGTGTTATTCGCTGTCCGCATCAATATACCTCTATTTCCCTCGGCATACTATGCCAGATGAAGACATGCCCCCAAGGAAAGGGCGGGGAAGAAACCATGGCTTGAAGTACGATGGGGAACCGTTTACGGGCCTTAGTGATAAACAGGATTAATTGAGGCTTCATCCCTGCTAAGCGCCATATACTCTAAATAGAGACTTACAAATATTGGCTATCGTTGATAGCTATGGATTCCATAGCATATTTCGTCTTTGCTTTCTCATTAATCTATGTTTTAATAGTTCAAGTTGGAGGGCGAATTATGCAGAAAATTACTAGGGGACTTTGCGACGATATCCTCAGAGGGCTATCCGAAAAGCAGGATGAATTCAAGAGCTCAAAGCTTATCGATTTGATTCCTATGGCCGAGAGCATGGGCCTTGATAGAGAGACTTTATCATGTGCACTAGCAGTGCTGGAAGAGGACGAGCTTATACTGAACGGCAGCTGCGAAACGAGCGCATGCGCCCTGATAAGGCGCAAGGGCTGGCAGTACCTGAAGGAGCTGGAAAGCTCCAACGTGGAAAATTCGGAAAATACGCATTGCACGTCGGAGACAGCAGATTCAAATTCTGCGGCAGATGCCAGGCAGCAAATTGAATTATGCCTTGACCTTGGCAGAGCTCAGCTGGCCTGAGGATTGTAACCAGGGTTGGCTTTCGGCCAGGATGCCGCTGATAATTCAGCTACCTGAATGAGTGATGGTTGAGGTTTTTGCTTCGCGACAGATGGATCCACAACCTTTGGATTTGCTGAACACACCCGCTTATTACGGTTATTCAACATTATCCAGAATGCAATTCGATAGCGTACTCGTATGCCTCCGTGCTTGTTTCAAGTCTTGGGGGCATACCCTGTTATGATGGATAGAAAACGGCGCGAAGCAAATGAGAAGCTTTCCTGCCGTACGATAGGGAGCAATTCAAGTGCTATTTCGGGATTTGAAAAGGCAATATCTTGCCCTTAAGGGCGATATAGATATGGCGATGTCGACTGCTATGACGGATAGCCAGTACATCCTGGGTCCGCAAGTCGGCCAGTTCGAGGATGAGCTTAAAGTCTTCACGAATAGCAGACACTGCATAAGCTGCGCCAACGGCACGGATGCGCTTATATTGTCGCTTATGGCCTGGAACGTAGGCCTCGGTGATGCTGTGTTCGTCCCCGATTTTACCTGTTTTGCATCCGTTACCTGCATCCTGGTTAGGGGTGCAGAGCCGGTGTTCGTGGACATCGACCTGGATACGTTCAATATGGATCCGGATTCTCTGGAGGCAGCAATTGCGGAAGTAGTCCGCGAAGGCAGGTTGAGGCCACGGGTGATACTGGCAGTTGACCTTTTCGGCCTGCCGGCTGATTACAGGAAAATCCGTGAAATCGCCGACAGATACGGCCTTAATGTGCTGGAAGACGGAGCCCAGGGCTTCGGAGGATCTATAGGTGGGCAGATGGCATGCTCCTTTGGCGACATATCCACAACTTCCTTCTTCCCTAATAAACCATTGGGCTGTTACGGCGACGGCGGGGCCATATTCACCGACTCCGAGGATATAGCCAACCTGCTTAGATCGATGAGAGCCCTGGGAAGGTCCGTCGAGGACCAGTACGACAATATAAATGTCGGACTGAATTCCAGGCTCGACACAATGCAGGCGGCAATACTGATTCAGAAACTGAAGGCTTTTAAGGATTTCGAGATCAACCGCGTCAATATAGTGGCAGATAAGTACTCCCAGCTGTTGAAAGGCAAAGTGGGCATTCCTATTGTACCTGAGGGCTTCGGCTCTAGCTGGGCCCAATACACGATCTTGTTGGAAGACAATAAGACCAGGGATGGGCTTAAGGCTTTCCTTGGCGCAAGGGACATTCCTTCGATGATTTACTATCCTATACCGATGCATCAGCAAAAGGCGATTTCCGGGCAAAAGCCGCCGTTAGTCTCTCTTGAAAACTCCATTGAGGCATCAAGGCGCGTACTGTCGCTGCCGATGCATGCATATATGACCGATGATGAAATCGAAACTGTCGCGGGGGCGATAGCTGCTTTTATCGGCTAGTCCTCAATCTGAGGGCAATTGGTGTTCAACCGAGGTAAAAATGGAACGGATGATGGAATTCGAACCCGCTACACATGGCTTGGGGCAACAAGCTCTACATGAGTACCGAGCATATCTACAATCCGGAGGACGCCTCTGATGAAGCTCTCATAAGTTGACTTCCGGATGCCAAGCGGCTATCAATGTACAAAGGATTCTTGACACTGCCCTATACTTCCCCTTCCTGGTTTTAGATTGATACAACTATCTCAATTGCAGGATAACTCCTTCTTACAGCGAAATCATACTACCATGCAGGGGAAATACTCATCCAAATCCCCCTTGAGTACCTCAAGTCCCAGAACAGCAACAAGTAATGCGAATGAGCAGCATAGTTTCGGACTCCTTGGAAGAGCGCCAAGCTTGTAGGTTCGCAGCCTCTATTCTCATGCTCGAAGAAAGTATAGAGGTCAATAAGTAAAAGTCAGCAAGGGCTATGGCTCGGATCTTCGGAGTGTCGAAGGAAACCTGGAGATTAGGCTGAAAGAACTAGCGCAGATATTGGAGGGCGTTCAATGAAAAGGCTATTAGTTGTTATGTTGGCCGTAGTTGCTCTTGTATCCTTGAGTGGTTGCACTTCACTCGAATTTACAAATCAGTATGGATGGATTTTGTTGCCCCTAGATGGGTCTCCGGCAAAACCTTCAATAATGAGGAAATCGAGTTAACTTTTACAAGCATCGGGAGTACAATCAAATTTCAACTTGCCAACGTTAGCACTTCAGCAATAAAAATCCTTTGGGACAATTGTGTTTATACCGATTTGTTTGGCTCCAGACATCCTATTGTTCCTGCCAGTGTAAACTATATTGATGCCTATAACAAAAAGCCCACTCCTGCCACAATAATTCCCTCGAAAGAAGCCCAATACTGCACAGTATTGTCAAGAGATAATATTTCCTATGACACAACAACGAATGAGTGGCTACACTCATCAATGTTACCTAATTTTTGGTCTGAGTCATCAAAAGGAAAAACCTTTAGTTTCACCCTTTGTTACAGGATTGATACTACTGAGCAACTCGTTCAGTTCGATTTTGTAATTGGTGTTATTGGATACCAGAAGAAGCCAAGCGGTACATCGTTCTACCAATTTGATTTTACAGAGGGTTCAACAATAACTGACAAAGGGGCTTACTTCGAAATTGTCTCGCCACTCCCAAGTGCTGCTGGAATATCGTCTGTTTTCGAGCCTATGGAACCCAAACCTTAAGCTGGACCTAAATCTGGAGCTGGTCAAGTTTGGCAATAATAATCCTCTCAAAATCGTGCCTAATTCGCAATAGTTCAAACGCCTGTTTTGCAGGCATTATATTTGATGGTGTGGTTTTGGTGTGCTTTTTCTAGGCGCTTATGCAATACAGTATGGAATTCATTAGTGAGCTTTAGCTGGGCATAAAAATGGAGCGGATGACGGGATTCGAACCCGCGACACATGGCTTGGGAAGCCATTGCCCTACCACTGGGCTACATCCGCTCGGCAGGAAATATTATAGCCCTTACTGCGACGCTTCCGCAATATTTGGCTCTTCATCCATGCATTATCTTTCGATCCAGATCAAGTTATTGGCGGAAGCGACGGGAGTCGAACCCGCGGTCTCCTGCGTGACAGGCAGGCATGTTGGACCACTACACCACGCCTCCGCATAACATAAAGATTATACATTAACTGCGGGTTTGATGGAATGGGTTTATAACACGTTCGCCTGCTCCCCTTTAGCAAAACGCCGGGCTCGCCTTTGCAGGCGGGCCCGGCCTCAAGCTTGAATGTGCCCAGATTTGGCTTACTTTACTGGGAGCTGCAAAATCGGGAGCAATTAGAAGTCTCTGCTTTATTGAGCTGGGCCCTGAAGTGCTGTATAAGCCCAAGTTCCAGTACGTGAGCCAGTGTGAAGCCCCGCTGGACTTATAGTGACTTCCTCATAGCCGTAATAGTCGCCGTCGTTTATTGTGTTGCTCGCATCGGTGTCAACCCAGCCTGCAAGATAATAATCACCCGGTGCCTCCTCAAAGGGTACTTCAAAGCTGCGGTCTATGCTGCCTAAGTACAGGCTTGTAACCGCATCGCCTGAAGAAATGTCCGCCAGCCAGAAGACCGCCTTATCCATGGTTAGCTGGTTTAGGGCTGCATGCGCGTTGATAATCCCGTCGCCGAAATAAAGCGGGTCTCTGTCATTATACTGGGCAGTCTTTCCCATCATGTCGATTGCCGCGTTCTTGCTGTACCCCTGCTGCATCAGCATCGCAAGCAGCGCAGCCACATGAGGGGTTGCCTGAGACGTTCCGGCCAACTCACCAACCATCCCCTTGGCAGAAGGGTAGAGGCTCCACACGCCTAGGTATGGCGGAGTAAGATTTCCTCCTGGAGCTGCGATATCTACTTCCGAGCCGTAATTTGTAAAGTCGGATGATGTGAAATCGGGCCTTACGGCCGAGACAGCTATTACATTTGGATTGTTAGCCGGGAAGTCCACCTGCCATTTCGCTGCGTTTCCCGCCGCCGCCACAATCGTCACACCGGCAGCTCAACGGCATCGTTCGATTGCTCCACTATCAACTGCCTGGGACGCGTCACCGTATCCCAGGCTCATGCTTATGATATCGGCTCCGGCTGCCACTGCCGCATCGATTCCGTCTGCGATAGAATCAGCGTCTCCTGCGCCGCTGTCTCCCAGTACTTTTACTGGCAACACCAGTGCCGATTTATTGCTCATGCCCGCCATATACTGGCTGTTGTCGATGATTGAGGCTATTATCCCGGTAACATGGGTGCCGTGCCCATGCACATCCAACGTGCCGCTTGGCTCATATATCGTATCCAAAGCGGTAAGCGTCCTGCCCGCAAGGTCAGGATGGGCCGCAGAGAATTCCTGTATCGAGCACCGCGATAATTGTGGCAGCGCCGAAATCAGCCATGTCCCAGACATATGGCATGCTGGTGGCGAACATATTCCACTGCGTAGTGAGGAAATAGTCGTCTTGCGGCTCCCAGAACGAGTTTATGACCGCCCAGTCATTTGCCTCGACATATCTTGCGATGCCGGCATCCTCGATCTTCTTAATGAATTCGTCAATATCCTTTCCTTCAGGCACAGGCACTACCAAGTAGCCGCGTTCGAAGGAAGTCTTAATTGACTTCGTATTGTTTGCAGCGAGGAAAGTGTTTATCTTGTCAATGCGCACCCCCGCCTTGGGCGCAAGTATGACCTCTGTTGCCTCCGGGACCACGGGCGTCTTCTGCGTTTTTGCCCCTATCCTCACTGCACTGGATACCGATGACGCCGGAGGTACCAGGTTCATGAGCGATGCATAGCCCTCAACGGTGGCCCCTGTGAATTCCTCGGTCAGGGCCATGTTAAGCACATAGGTTCCGCCTGAAGACCTCGTAAAGGTCGCCGAATCCTGAATATAGTCAGGATGCGCGAAGGCCACTGTAATCACAGATCCTACGCTTAAGCCCGTTAGCGAAATGGAATACCCTCCGGAAAGGTCTGTTACGTCCTGCCAGCTTCCAAACTTGCCCTGAACGGTAGCTGTCGCAGTGACCCCCGAAATTGCCGTCGATGAACCGAATTCCGTAACGACACCTGCGATCTGAAGACTGAATGTTGTCGTTTCGAAACAGCCGGATAGCGACAGCATCAAGGCTGCAACCGCGGCCAATGCCAAATATTTCTTCATAGTCGGCCCCCCAAATCGTCCAGATATGTTTAATGACGCCTAATCATACCGTTTGTTCGACACGGCCACCCTAATTCCATTCAGGCGGCACCGATTTAACCACTAGCGGCCCATCGTCCTCCAGGTCGAAGTACTTGAGCTGGAAGATCGAAGGCAGTCCTGATACCCCATCCGCTGAAACGAATACTTCCTCGATTCCGAAGAAGTCTCCCTGCACCGGCGCATCGGCCCCGGAGACCGGAACCCAGCCGCAAAGCCATGCGTGCCCTGAATAGTCGCCGAAGACAGTCATATCCCGCGAGCCGTCCGATCCCCTAAAAGCGTAGCTTAGCGGCTCGCCCACGTCATCGCACAGCCAGAAGAGCGCCCTGCTGCCCCTTGCGCCGGAAAGCGCAGCATATGCGTTAACAAACCCGATATCCTCACCCTCGATAAACTGGGAGGAAGACGAAATTGCGTCCTTTGCCTCCTCTTTATCCATCCCCGCGGACATGAGGGCTGCGAATACGCCGGACAGATGAGGCGTAGCCATCGATGTTCCGGACATTTTTATGTAACCTGAAGGATACTTGGCATAAGGCACAGTGCTAAGCACGCCGTCAAAGCCTCCCCCTCCTCCAGGCCCGAATACATCTGCCCCCGGCCCGGTGTTCGAGTAAGCCGCCACATACAGGTATGGATCCACCGCCGATACCGCGAAGCACTTCGAGTACTTCGCCGGCATAGTCAGATTCGTGTCAGAACCGTTGTTGCCAGACGCCGCAATCACTGCCACGCCGTGCGAATCGGCGTAATCTATCGCCTCTTTAAGTAGCCTGAAAGTGAAGTCTGCGAACATAAGCGGCCAGCCCAGGCTCAAATTTATGACATCGGCGCCGTTGTCGGTGGCAAGCCTTACTCCCCTGGATACGCTGCTTAATGTCCCTGTAGTCACGAATCCGTTGAAGTCCATCACCTTTACAGGAAGCAGGGTAATCGCACCGACGACGCCTGATATGCCAATACCGTTATCGGCTGTGGCACCGATTATTCCTGCGACATGCGTGCCGTGTCCGTCATTGTCCAACATATCCGTGTTTATCGCATTGAGCATAGGCAGGCACCTTGCCTCAAGGTCAGGGTGCGTCGTGTCCACCCCTGTGTCAACGACTGCGACGATTACCGGAGCCGCAGGTATGCCGTACATCCATGCCCTGTGCATGCTCATGGCCCTAGGCCCCCACTGCAATGGCCACAACGGGTCGTCGGGCACATAACCTCCTGTAGGGAAACATATATAATCGGGCTCCGCATCTTCTGCCCAGGGCTGCGAGCCCAATATCTGAGCATATTCGTATGAGTCAACGCCATCCGGGACGCCAACTAACAAATAGCCCATCTCGGCGTCCGTTTCGATAAGCTCCGCTTCTAACTTTTGAAGAGATTCCATAGTCTCGGAGAACTTGCTCCCTGCCCTGGGATATACTACAACAGCAGTTGCTTCCAATGGTTCGCCGGCTTCAACAAATACTGACTTATAGGAGGAGGCTGCTGATCTGGGGGCCGCCCCCGGCTCATAGTCGTTTATAAGCGTGAACTTGAAACTCTACGAGGGCATCACCGGCCGATTCGCCAAAAAGCGACGCGTCCACTCGTATGCTTCCGCTTCTAGACACTGCAACTTCCTTGGTAACGGATCCGAATCCTGACTTGCTGAAAACCAGGACTACTTTCCCCGGCTTCATATTTATCACAGGCATCTCATATGAACCGTCCGAGCCGCTCTCGCAATAATACGAACCATCCAGGACCTGCACCTTGACGTCAGGCAGGCCCATGCCGGTGGCCGCATCGACAACCTCTCCGTACAGGCTCACGCGGCAGTTCTCCTGCGGGACGCACCCGGAGGTGAAGAGAAGAATCGTAATGAAAGATGCCAGCAAAACCTTCTTCAATATAGCCGTCCTCCGCCCGCCTTGGGCAAATATCACACACAGTGAGAGGTATTTGCCCTCCGACACGTAATATAATATAGATACGATGGATATTTGATAAGGTTACATTCGGTACCAATGGTGCTTAATCCTGCACCTCGGTCTATAGGAGGAATTTGTAATGAGAACCCCCGCGAAAATCCTCATCCTGCTTATAGTAGCGGCGGTATTCGCTTCATCGGCGCTCCTGCCTTCCATGGCGGCCCCTGTGGCAACGGCTGCAGATGCCAAGGACAGCGCGCAGGGAAGCGAAATCCTGTTGAGCCTGTTTCCCGGAATCAATAGCCTCTCCGCCCCCTCATGGCTTAAAGAGGGGCTTAGGGTCTATTATCGTACATCATCAGGCAAGCTGAGCAAGTCCGAATCCGCGGCAGTCTTAAAGCTTTCGGAGCTTACGCTGCAGAAACCCGAACAGATCTCGGTGAACCCGATGCTAGTCAGGACCGATATCACCGGAGTATCAGGAAAGCTCACGGCCTCTTCGAGCACTGCATTCTTCGATATGGCCTTCCTGCCCTGGGAAGATACGAGCGATATCTCGCCTTCCGGCATGGGTTCGTTCTGGCTCCACCCTGACCTTATAAAAGCCCCGGCCCCGGCGAAGCCTGGGCTCAAGATGGAGAACACCACGTGGAAGATATACAGCCAAGAGTATCAGGCGGTTAAGATATCCTATGAATCAACCGAGCAGACCGACGCGTTCTATGTATGGATTGTAGAGAAGTCCACCGGGCTGCTGCTTTACAGCGCCAGGGTGACAAGGCCCAAAGCAGGCGCGGAAGTCGAAATCAACGCAGTTGAGTTCTATTCCATGCGCTATATGATCCTCCCCTGGTCGGGCGCGGTGCTGCCGGGGTTCGCCAAGGCGGGACTTAGCCTCGCCTATGAGGGCAATATCCAGACCTGGAGCCCCAAGTCGGGGCCGGGGCTGTCAGTCCCCGCGCTGATGCAATTCAAAATCGAGAAGGTCGAGCAGAACCTCATAACCGCAAACATTTCCCGGATATACAGCGAAAAGGAATCCTACGAGTCAAAGATAAGCATCGGCTTATCCCAGCTGAGCGGCTCGTTCTGGCTGCCGATTGGCGCAATATGCCAAGCTTCGCGAGGGCCAGGTCCTGGACAAGGACCCCATCACGAACACAGTGCTAGAGGTAAGCTACATCGGTCTTGCCAAGGACGGCACCAACAGGATTGGCATCTTCGAGTTCGGCAAGAACTTCAAGAGGGCTTGGGTATACAGATCGAACGACGGCGTGCTCGTCTACTGGATGGAAGACAAGGTCATAGACCCTATAACAGGAGTGAGCCAGAAGTCAGAATGGACTTTGAAATAAGATAGTTAAGCTCTTATCAGGCCCGCCTTAAAAGAAGGCGGGCTTTTTAAATTGAACCCTCAGGCACGGCCTCCCTCTCCAGCAGCCCCCTAATTATGACCTGGGCCAAAAGCAGGCCTGCGACCGGCGGCACGAAAGATATGCTGCCAGGAGGCCCTGGGGCCCTCCTTACAGGCTCAGTCTCCGAGAATACGACTGTTATCCCGTTTGTTATCCCCTCGCGCTTGAGCCTCGTCCTTATGGCCTTTGCAAGCGGGCAAGTATGTGTGGAGGAGATGTCCGCGATTTTGAAGCCGGTCGCGTCGAGCTTGTTGCCGGCGCCCATCGAGGAGGCTATCATAATCCCCTTTTCATGGCACTTCCGGATGAGTTCCAGCTTGGATTCCACGCTGTCTATCGCATCCGCCACGTAATCGAACCCGGATGAGAGCATCTGCTCCGCGTTATCGGGCCCGAACCACGCCTTTATCGCATGGACTTTCAGGTTCAGGGTTGATGTCCAGCGCCCTTTCTGCCATCACATCGACTTTCGCGCG
Source organism: uncultured Bacillota bacterium (assembly GCA_963823655.1). Lineage (GTDB taxonomy): Bacteria > Bacillota > DTU025 > DTU025 > MWDF01 > MWDF01. The sequence goes on along the minus strand of CAWGMK010000010.1, from coordinate 157,226 downwards.
GCCCAGAGTGCTGACAAGCGCGACAAGCTGCCTGTTGGAATTGCTCTCCTGCACAGTATCCGAATCTACGAATGTAATCTCTCCTATACCTGCTCTTACCAGGGCCTCAGCGCAGAACGAACCAACGCCACCGATGCCGAAGACCGCGACGTGGCTTGAGGCCAGCTTCTCGATGCCCTCTTTTCCTACCAGGAGCTCTTCCCTTGCGAACCTCTCCGGATTATCGCCCATCCGCCTTTTGCACCCCCGTCCCCAAAGACGCCATAAGCAGCATCAACCTGTGGACCTCTTGTCCCATGGCCTCATCTGCGAGGTCTCTTTCCACACCTTCGATATTAAGCCCGAACGGGCCCTGCGCGCCCATTCCGTCCCCGTCCATTAGATAGAACCTGTCGGCCATCAGCGCCACATCTACCGGGCTGTGAGTGACCATTGCGACCGTCCTGCCCTCGTTTGCGAACTTCGCCCTCAGCCTTGGCAGCAGCTCTGCTTTCATGCCAAGCCCGATTGAGTTAAAAGGTTCATCGAGAAGCAGCAGTGATGATTTTGCCGCAAGCGCCCTTGCGAGGTTCGCCCTCTGCCTTTCACCGCCGGACATGCTGCACGGGAATCTGTCGGCGAAATCCCCAAGCCCCAGCTCTGCAAGCCAGGAGCTTGCCGCGGCCATGCCTGCATCCCCAAGGCAGTAGGACATGTTCTCTCCGATCGTAAGCCAAGGGATTAGCCTCGGCTCCTGGAAGGCAACGGAACATGTGGCGCCTTCAGGCATCTGCACTTGCCCGTCCGTCTGCTTATCAAGGCCGCAGATTATCCTCAGCAGCGTGGTCTTGCCCCTTCCGGAAGGCCCGAGTATCGCTGTTATTTTCCCCTCTGTAAGCTCAAGCCCCACGCCCGAGAAGACGTCCACCCCGTCAAAGGCCTTCCGTAGGCCCTTTATGATCACTCCTGCCAAAGCTTTCCCTCCTTCCTCCTGAAAGCCCTTGCCATCATTGCCCCCAGGGCGAGGTCGGCCAGAAAGCCCAGGATTACGAGCAGCAAAGTCCAGGCGAAAAGCTCTGGAGTCTCAAGGAAGGCTCGCGCCGCGTCCATCCGCGCTCCGATTCCTTTTGCAGGTATTGAGAGCACTTCGGCGGAGACTACGATCTTCCATGACATGCCCAGCGACTGCGCGCTTGCGGACACAAGATACGGGGCTATGGACGGAAGGTAAAGTCTCCTTAGCATCTTTGTGCGGCTCACCTTGAAAACTCGGGACATCTCGATAAGCCCCGCATCGACTGAGCCCAGCCCCTCCGATACATCAGATGCGACGATCGGAAATGCCATTAAAAACGCCACGAAGATGGGCACGGTGCCTGACGGGAACCAGATTATCGAAAGCACAGAGAGTGATATGAAGGGGATCGTCCGAAGGGCAGCCAATAACGGCGAAAGCATCCCTTTTGCCGCACCGGACATGCCGGACGCAACGCCTGCAAGCAGCCCCAGGGCGAATGATAGGGCGAATGCGATCAGGACGCGAAGGCCCGTTGCCCCCAGATCCGAAAGGAAGCCCGGCTTTGCAGAAATCCTCAGCAGAGCAAGCCATGCCTCAGCAGGCGTGGGCAGCAGGATGACGCTGCCGATGATAAGCGATCCTGCCCACCATATGGCAATCAACAGGGCTAGCCCCGCCGCCGTATAAAAGCTATTTCGAGATGTAGAACGCCTCATCGGGGAGCTTCCCTCCGATCATGGCAGGCGATACGGAAAGCACCTTACTGTAGAAGGCAAGGGCGGCTTCCCTGGCTTTAAGACCATCCAGGTATTCGAAATTGCAGCGCGGGATCGCAGCTTCGGTCGCGCCTTTCTCCATCGAGAGCCTCTCCTCGGCGACCAGTGCGGCCTTCGCCGGGTTCGACACGACCCAAGCGACGCTCGCCTTGATGTCCTCAAGCAGTTTCTTGAGCTCTGCCGGCCTGTCGGTTGCGAAGCTTTCGCTCACAACGACGCAGCTTAGCGGATAGTCGAAGCCATAGGCGTCCTTGAAAGCCTTCTGCATATCTACGGCAATTTTAAGCGAGCTGTTTGCCGAAAGTACCTGGCTGACCCACGGCTCGGGAAGAAGCGCCGCCTCCACCCTGCCGGCTGCAAGAAGGTTGGCAAGCTCGGCTGGCGAGGAATAGTACTGCACTCCGGTGCCTTGTACTTTGTACTCCGAAAGCAGCATGCTCATCGTTACGTCGGGCATCGTGCCCCTGCCGGGAACCCCGAGGAAGGATGCCGCTATGGAGGGTATATCCACGTTTTTGCCGGAAGTAAGGATGTATAGGGAGCCATAGTTGGTGATAGCGGCCAATCTTATGGCAGTGCCTTTGCTTCGAAGCAGCGCGGCAGTTGATACGGGAAGGGCCGCAGCGTCAGCGGTCTTGGAAGTGAGCCTTGCAACCGCCACGTCCGCCGATTTGCCAACCTCGACCTCGTAATCCGGGCTCCCCAACAGCTTCGCCAGCCCCAGGCCCGTGACGCCGTTCAGCACTACAACCTTCGGCTTATACCCCGCTGTGCATCCTGTGGACTGAACTGCCATCATCGCCAAAAGGACAATAAGTGCAATTATCGAAGACCTTCTCATCGCCGGACCTCCGTTTTTCGGGACTATCTTGTTGCAAGCGTGCCTGGAACGGCCTCGGCCCTTTCAGTCAGGCACAAATCGCAGTAGGAGCATATGATCTGCTCTTCGTCCGGGAATGCGCATGAAGCTACCCTTCCATCGGGCTCTGCAATGAGGCTGAGCCCAGAATGTGCCTCCGGGCCGTCCGCTTTCCCTACTATGCGCGCCGGGTTGGCAGTGGCCACCCAGACCCTGCTTTCCATCGCCCTTGCCCGAGCCACAATCTCATGCTCATGTACCAGGCCCGATGTTATCCATGCGAACATGCCCACTCCCATGCCGGCGAGGTTCGCTATCAACCTGTGCTCGTGCCCCTCCCTGCCGAGGACGAGCCCCAGCGGGCCGAAAGGAGTCTGCACTACAGGTGCCAGCGCCACGGAATCCCCGTTGCCGCACCTGGGGCAGCCTCTGGTGGCCTCCCTGACGCTCAAAGCGCCGTATTGCTGAAGGGACTTGCCATCAAAGCAGACGTCCGCCCCTCCAATAGGGTTTCCGCACTTGGCGCACCTTCCGTACGGTATTACCAGCAGGCGTTTCCTTATGCCGGGCTCATTTAATAGCGCCCCGGCCTGGGGATCCGGGCCCGGAAGGGCCGCGAAAGTCCCGGAGAACACCACAATGTCCGCATCGAGCGCATCTATCTTAGCAGCCAGCCTTTTCACCGCTGCCTTGGCAATCAGCCCTGTGCCGGGCTGCCCTGCCGATTCCGGAGACTGCTGGACCACCGCCATGTAGGGATATGAGGGCCTCGGGCAATAACCTTGAATCTTCAGGCCTTTATCGCCGCTGGCCGCTCCGTCTTCACTATCTCCGGACGCCAGGGGAGTTTCGGCCGTCGGCTCAGCGGCAGGCTGTACGGAAAGGCCTGTAACGGCTGCGTCGTAGTATGCCGCGTTGCTGATCCTTTCGATCTTGGGCTCCGGCAGAGCTATCCTGCCCTGCTCATCGAGAGGTATCTCCGCCCTTATGGTCTCTATCCTGTCGGACGAAGCCCTGCTTACCGTAACCCCTTCAGGGGATACGAGCTGCGAGCCCCCGCAGAAGGCTATGAGGCCGTCTTCCAGGCCCACCTTGTTGGACGAAGCGATCCATACGTTGTTCTCGACCGCCCTGACTCTTATCAGGTAGTCCGCCTGGGGGTTTGTGAGCCTCGACCTGTCTGGTCCGGACGTTACCCAGTTGGTGCAGTTCAATACCAGGCGGCAGCCGTCCTCTGTAAGCGTCTCCACTATGCCGGGGACCCTCGCGTCCGCGCAGACTATAAGGCCTACTTTTCCCCATTTCGTGCGGAAGGAGGCCGGCGATTCACCCTTCATGAACCAACGTGAATCGAAGTGCCACAAATTGATCTTATGGCCCGAAGCGACCACCTTGCCCTGCTTGTTCCACGCGATCGCGGAATTGAACAGGGGCGATGGCTCTGGCTGCATCCAGCCCTCGTTGAAGGGGAGCATCTGGGCTGTGGGCCCGCTCTTATCCGGCTCCGGCAGTCCGGCAACTATGAAGCAGTCGAGCCTCCTTGCCGTCTGGGCGAGCCTGGCTCTAATATCATCCGATTTCTCCTGCATGGAGTAGTCCCAGCCGGAGAGGAAATAGCCCGGCCAGGCGCACTCGGGAAGAAGGATGATGTCCGGTTTGAAGTCCTTCTCCATCTCAAGCATGTAGAACATCTCATTGTCCGCATGGTGCGGACTTAGTATGTCATATGCCCCCATCTGAATTATCGAAATTCGGAGGGAATCTGCCATCAGTGCACCTCCGTAAATGCGCCTGTGCGCTCCTTTACGAGGGGCCAGGCGGTTTATTACAGCATCTTAACAGATAAATTATAACCTTTTTCAATGCGCTTATGTTGAAAAGGGCGCCCTTCGTACGACCGAAAGGCGCCCCAAAACTGGCAGCTAAATCTTCCCTATTTCGCCGGAACCACTTTTATCTCTACTACATTGCGCGCCCAGTACTTGCTCTCGGTGATGTGACCTGCCTGTGTTATGAAGGCGAGCCTTGGCAGGTCCTTCTCCATGGCGGGCTCCGACCAGGTGATCAGCACGGGCACTACAGAGAGCTTCTCTTCGACGGGCGATCCATCTGCCTTGGTGACCGCCAATTCGCCATTGGCCTGGGCGAAGGTGAGCTCGGTCAAATAGCCGTCGGAGGACGTGATGACCAGCTTCTCGTCAGCCGTCATTCCGCCCACAAGCTTGAGCGCCTCTGACAGCTTCACTCCCTTGATTTTGAAGGGACCGGAGATTACCCCCTTGGAGTTCTTGTACAGGGCCAGACCCTCAACCTTTTCGAGCTTCTCGAGCTCCGCTACTACCGGAGCCGCGTCGCCTTTTACGAGCTTAACTGCCGGACCCGCCGCCATAACGGCCAGGGATACGGACATAACCGTAAGGATAATGACTGATACCAGGAACTTTCTTTTCATGTCAATGCCTCCTATTTATTCAAGCCTATAAGCTCTATCGCCACTATGTTCTTGAGGGGTTTGCCGACCTTGGGCCCTGTTAGCATAAGGGGCCCCTCTTCTTCAGAGAGCAGGGCTCCACCTTTGGTGAAAGCCATGAATATACCGGGCTCATCCGCCATATCCTGGGAGCGGATGTCCAGGTAGGTGCCGTCTTTCGATATGACCCTGACGATATAGCCCTCTTTGGCGAGCTTTCTGTCGAATGTGTAATGCGCGTTCTCGGCCTCGACATTGTCCACCACGGACACAAGAGTCCAAAGCGGTGTGCCCGCATATGCGGATGCTTCTGTTCCGAACTCCGATCCCGGGTGCGGGGAAACGGGGCAAGTGGCAAGGCTTTCGAATGTGGACCTGTCCATCCTGGCCTGTACTGCGCCTTTCAGCTCCAGCACCCACTCTTTGACCAGCGGGATGACCTTGATTTCTACTATGCTCTTGACCCACGTGTGTCCATCGGTCAGCGGCGTCTCAGGACCAGCGTATATGGCTCTGGGGTTGCCGGCAGCAAATGCGGGATTATCTGATGAAAGGGCAAGCATCATCACCGGGCGCTTGAATTCGTCAAGGGCTTCACCCTTCTCGTCGTATACAGTGACTTCCCCCGACAACTGCTCGAAAGTAAGGCTCATCCTGTAGCCATCGTCGGAAATGAGCTGCACGGCATCGCCTTTATGGACGCCGCCCATAAGTGCCAGTATGGACATCATGGAGGGTCCTGTGTAAGTGAACGGGCCGACTATCGTCCCTGATGAACGCTTGTATGCCGCCTTGTATGTCAGCTGCGGCAGGGCCGAAACATTTACGATCTGGGATGTGCCCAACCTGTCGGTAAGCTTAATCTGCACCTTCTCTGCGGCCTGGGCCGATAAGGCTAATGCCATAAGCGCTAAAGAAAGGCAGACCAGCACAATAGCCCTGATTCTAATCGCCGGTTTCATCCTGGCACCTCCAAAACAAATGCCGTGCCCCCAATCGGAAGGCACGGCAAATAAATGCAAGCCCCCCGCAATCCTTTCCAAAAGGGAGGTCAGGGTGTTTCCGCCCTGGCCCTATCGGCCGGAGATCCTTGGCCATTCTCGCTTTAGGCCCTCCGGCTCGGAGCGCGGTTTTCTTACTCGGAATCATACATTGTGTGATAATGTAATTGCAATTGAATCGGACCTAAAGGGGGAGAAAATATGGATCTTAGGGTTCAGACCTGGCTTGCCCATGTCGAAGGGCTATCTTCGAAGATAGGGGCCAGGGGCTCGGGCAGCAAGGAAGAGGAAAAGGGCGCCAAGTACTGCGAAGGGCAGTTCAGGCAGATGGGCCACGAGCCCGTCGTCGAGCAGTTCGTAAGCCAGTCTTCGGTATTCAGGCCTCATATGGTAGTGGCAATACTCTTCGCCATTGCCTACCTCATATATCTGAGGATGCCTTTCGTCGCGTTCATAATCTCGGCGTTTGCCCTTGTGTCGGAATTCCAGGAGCTGCTTCTGCGGTCCAATCTCATGCGCGCCTTCGGCTCAAGGAACTTAAGCCGTAATGTATACGCGAAACAGGATCCCAAGGGGACTGTTAAGCGCGAGCTGATTCTCATGGGCCACATCGATACGCAGCGCACGCCGCTGATTTTCTCGTCCAAGCAGTGGAGGAAGATCTATGCCGTCTGGTCAAATGTGGCGATGGGGCTGCTGGTAGTCCAGACCGTGCTGTTCGGCCTCTCCCTCATCTGGCCGTCCACGGGGCTTATCGTATGGAGGATTTGCTTCATATCCCTGTTGGCAGCGCTGTCACTCATCGCAATAACCCTGGAGGCGGACCTTTCGCCGTACACAGCCGGAGCCAACGACAATGCCACGGGCGCCGGCCTTGTGCTGACATTCGCCGAATGGTTCAAAGCGCATCCTCTGGACAATACCCGCCTCTGGCTGGTCTGTTCAGGAAGCGAAGAATCCCTGCACGAAGGGGCTGTGCACTTCTTCAAGACGCACAAGGCGGAGTTCATAAACCCTATGACTCTTAACTTCGAGATGCTAGGCTGCGCTGGCCCGTCCTATATTGTGAAGGAGGGGCTGCTTCTGCCGCTCAGGCCCGACAGGAAGCTTCTTGAAATTGTTAAATCAGTAGCCGGCGGCCCGGAATTCAACGCCTATCCTTCGGTCCTCACCGGTGGGTGCACCGAGGCGAGCAATTCGATAATAAACGGCATTCCGGCGATAACTCTGATCGGCCTTGAAAGGGACGGCTTCGCCCCCCATTGGCATATGCCTTCAGACACTTTCGATAAGATGGACAAGGAGATCATGGACCGCGCCATTAGGTTCGCAGACGCCATAATCCAGAGGATAGACAAGATCTACTAGCCCTTGGAGAAATCTAAAGCCGCGCTCACCTCACAAAAAGAGGAGAGCGCGGCTTCGTTCTATCTTAAGGCCTTATCTCAGATAACTGGCCAGCCCGTTCTTCATCAGATCGGCATAGCTGGGCACGCCTTCTACTACAAAAGACCCGCCCGTAAGCTCCGCCCGGTATTTTATCAGCATCAGTATTGTCTCAAGGTCAATTCCAACCCTTTTGGCGATTGGATATGTCTCGCTTACGACAGGATCTGCCATCTTGCCGGTCTCCATCCCAGGATTCACGGTCTCCAGCAGGAATGCCGCCGCCCCCAGCCTGCTCCACTCCCAGTGGCTGTAGCCTGCGAAACCGGGACCGCTCCTGTCGGGGCTCATCCTTATCCCCTTGTCCTCCAGCTCGAAAGCGGTAAGCACTGCCACATCCAGAGTCTCGTTGGGGGAGATGATAGTCCAACCCAGCGTGCTGGTCGGATTGGCCTCATGCAGATCTATGGCCACATCTATGCTCTCCTTGGCGATGAGCTGCATAATGCCGTATGCTATCTTCTCAGTAAGCGTCCCATCCGGTTTGCCTGGATACACCCTGTTCAAGTTGCGGGATTCGGCCCCAAGGGGTTCTTTTGCGAAATCTGGTTGGTCTTCCACCCTCGTGTACCTGTCCCCGTATGCGAAAACCCTTGTGCCGGACAGGGCTTGTATCTCTACTTTGGTGAGCTTGCCGCCCCCTCTTGTGTCGGCCGTCATTGATGCGCTGTTGTTCGCATGAGGAATAACGAAAAGGCGACCGGCCTTTACCTCAGCCCTTTCCACAAGAAGCGTGGCTGTTAGTATTCCGGCTATCTCATTGGCGTGCGTGCCGCCAAGCACAAACACGTCCATACCGGGCTTTCCGCTGTCAAGGCAGAACACCATCGTGTCGCCGTTGGTGCCCAAAAGCGTCGGGTTGTAATCCGAAAGCCATCCTATCCCGCTTACGCCGTAGCCCGGCCTTACATCGTGGTAGGTGGGAGGCGCTGCAAAAGTCGTAAATGATGCAGCGAGCAACGCTGCAAGCAGGATAAGCAGAACTCTTCTTCTCATTGTTTCATTACCTTCCCTTCAGAGGGGATTATAACATGAGGGTATTTGGATTCGCCTCCATTGGTGTAAAATCAGGCTATTACAAGCCGGGAGGCAGCGATGCGCAAAAGTACCCTTTTCCGCATATTCCTGACGTTGCTGGCGGGCCTTATGATCCTTTCTGGTGCAGTTTACTCGGCCGCCCCCGCCAGGAAATCTCATCATCTTCATAGTGGACGGCATGGGACCTTCCCACAGGCAGCTCGGGGAGCTTGCTTTGGACAAAGGGCTTGTCATGAACAACATGCCTTTTATTGGGCTTATGCTGACGTCTAGCGTCGATTTGGACATCACCGACTCTGCCGCCTCGGCCACCGCCATGTTCTGCGGAAAGAAGACCTACAACGGCGTCTTGGGTTACGACAAGGAGCTGGACGAGCTTACCAGCATCATGGAGCTGGCAGAGGCCAAAGGCATGAATACCGGCATAATTACGACATCGGCATTGTACGACGCAACGTGCGCCGCCATGTACGCAAGCGAGTTCGACCGCACTGCCAAGAAGAACATATCGACCCAGCTGCTCTCATCGGGCATAGACTTAATGATCGGCGGCGGCAGGTCCTATATAAAGCCGGCATCGGACAATGCGGATAAAGGCGAGCCTGCTCAAAGGAAGGGACCCGCATTTTACTACAGCCTCCCCTCTTTAAGGGCTTCCGCCAGCTTACCCGCCATCTGCCTTCTCGCGGACGAGGAGCTCACCCCGGAAATTGACAGGCAGAAGGATGAGGCCAGGCTCACTGACATGCTCAAGGAGGGGCTTGCCCTGCTGGAAGAATCCGATAAGCCGTTCATGTTGCTTGTGGAATCGGGTGCGGTAGACCGGATGTCGCACGATAACGACGCGGCAGGCGCATTAGCGGAGATGCTGTCAACCGACGAAGCTGTTGCCGTTTGCCTTGACTATGCGCGTACCCGTGGCGACACTTTGGTGATAGTCGCAGCCGACCACGAGACCGGCGGGCTCTCCTTGGGGGCCGCGGCCGGCTACAAGATCGGAATTCCATATCTGAAGAGCGTGCGCTCCAGCGCATCCCAAATGGCAGCCGATGCCGCCTCGGACTGGAGCAGCCTATATTCAATTCTGTCTTCGCAGGCTCATCTGAGCCATACTGAGGGCGACGGCATGGAGCTAATCGCCGCGTCCTCCGATCCGGCAAGGGAGATCGGCAGGATGGTATCGGCAAGGGCCAACATCTCCTGGGGGACCAGCTCGCACACGGCAGTGCCCGTAGTCGTAAGCGCCCGGGGGCCAGGCGAAGGTCTTTTCCAAGGCTACTACGATAACACGGCTCTTTTCGGCAAGATGAGGGCCTCATTAGGACTTTAGCGGGGCATTTGCAGTCAAGTAAAGAATTATGCTACTCAAAGATAATCAAACGGGAGGGGTCAATATGAAAGCGCGAAGGGTTTCTTCAATGTGGATATTCCGATTGCTGCTTGTAGCGGCGCTGGCCTCTGCCGTATGCCTTCTTCTGCCAGGTCCCGCTTTTGCCGGCCTTTTGATTGGCAAAGAAGCAGGCATTTCGCCTTCATTGCCCGGGGTGCTCCTAAGGGGCTTGCCGCTTCCGGGGCAGGCGTCATTTTCCAGGGTCGGCATCGCACAGGCTCAAATGGCGGTCGATTTCACTTTGAAGGACACTGAGGGTGTAAGCCACACATTATCGGACCTGCTTTCCGAAAAGCCTGTCGTCCTGATCATAGGCTCTTTCACCTGACCGCCCTTCAGGCAGCGGTTGGCTGCCACAGACAAGCTTCACGGGAAGTTCAAGGACATTGCACACTTCCTGATCATCTACACAATAGAGGCCCATCCTGTAGGCTCTGTAAGCCCATATTCGACCAAGGAGTGGCCGGCTGCTTTCAGCAAGGACGAGAATGGCGCCCCGGTTCTTCAGCCGCAAAGTTACGATCAAAGGGTCTCACTTGCCAAAAAGACCATCGAGGAGTCCCATATCCGCATACCGGTTCTTGTAGATGAGTTCGACAACCCCGTCTGGTTCACTTACGGGCCCGCGCCGAACATCGCCTATCTAATAGGCAAGGACGGTACGGTAATCTTGAGGCAGTCGTGGTATGATGCTTTGAAAATGGAAGAGGCGATATTAAAGCTTTCTGGTAGATAGCACTGCCCTGAAATCCTAAATGGGCAAATATGCGGATGGAAGGTAATTCATGATACTTCGCGGCTTGAAATTCGGTATGCTGCTGCAGCTTGTAGTGGGCCCAATGTGCCTGCTGGTCTTCAACACTTCAAGCAAAGAGGGAATAATCCCCGGGCTGGTCGTTATGGCATCGATTACTCTCGTTGACGCCATCTACATAACCCTTGCCGGCTTCGGGATGGCCGCTTTCCTTAAGAAGGACTCGGTCCGGAAAGCGCTATTGCTATTCGGCGGGCTTGTGCTGATAGCATTCGGCGCTGATGCGTTAGCTGGCGCCTTCGGCTATTCCTTGCTGCCCAAAATCGCGCTGTTCAAAGAGTCATCCGCAGGTGGCAACTTTATGCGCGGCTTCCTGCTTACCGCATCCAATCCGCTTACCATAATCTTCTGGGGAGGGGTCTTCTCCTCGCAAGTGGCAAAAGAGCGCCTTTCGGGCGCCCAGCTGGTATACTTCGGCATCGGTTGCGCCCTGTCCACGGCCCTTTCACTGGGCCTTGTGGCGGTTCTGGGAGGCTTCATGAAGGGTTTCCTGCCGGACGGCGTAATCAAAGCCCTTAGCGTAATAGTAGGGTGTGTGATGATCTATATGGGCATAACGCTCCCACTGAAGAAACAGGGCAATGTTGCGAAGGCCTAAACGCCTTCTTGAACGGGGGCGGGAATCAGGACCTGACTGCCATCCTGGCGACAGGTATGAGCCTAACCGCAAGGCCAGCTGCAGCCAATGAAAGTACCAGATCCTTAATGAAGAACGGCACCATAGAAATCGCGACCGCGGTAAAAGTCACATCCTTGCCGGACACAAGCGTGAAAACGCCATACATGTATGGCACACCTATCAGGTATATTGCGAGGATGCCGGCGGTGGAAGCCAGCGCCACACTTCTAAAAGTGGCCTCCTTTTTATTGAGCATTGCGCCCGTGATTAAGGCCGCTCCGAAAAAGCCCAGTATGAAACCGAATGAAGGCGAAAGCACTTTGCCGATGCCTCCTGTGAAGCCCGCGAATACGGGTACTCCGGCAAGGCCGATCGCAATATATGCCGCAACAGACATGCTACCTAGCTTGGGCCCTAATATCGAGCCTGCAAGCACGCTGAAAAACGGCTGAAATGTCACAGGCAGGAGAGGGGTCGGCAAGGCGATGTAAGCCCCCGCTATCATCAGGGCCGTGAAAAGAGCACCGAGCGTAAGCTCCTTGGCCTTCATCGCGTCAACCGGCTCCCTTCGCTTTTTGGCAGTCTCCATTCTGATGCGCGCGCAAGTATCCCCGGCATTTGTTCTACAAGAGTCGGGTCTTTCCTCCTAATGGATGCATCCCTGATTGCAGTATCCAGGCCTTCCTTCCACTCCTCGAGGCCGAAATCGGGGCCTGTAGGGCCGCAATAACCATCGAAGGCGGCCTCGGCCATCTGCCAGGAGAGCTCCGAGAAGCTCGGCCTGTGGGTCAGGATGTGCACTATAAGCGCCCCCAGGTCCACCGCTGCCTGCCCAACGCCCGCATCCTCGAGGTCTATGAGGCTCAGCTCTCCTCTTCGGGATACAATGAAGTTCTTCAAATTCAAATCGTTAAGTGCCAACGACGCTGCTTCATTCAGTGCTTATCCCATGCACCTGGCGCAACATGCCGCCTATCTTGCCGCACAGTTTTAGCGCAGCCGGGCAATCGCCCCAGGACTGTATCGTATCCAGCTCGTCCGATGCCGTATTCCCCTCTATGAAGCGCCTTGCGATCGCTTTGCCGGATCTTGCCAGCACCGCCGGGCAGCTGATGCCGCAATCGTTAAGGAGCCTTGCGCAAACTCTCTCATTCTCCGCCTTCTGCTCATTTTCCAGGAACTTGGCGAAGATTGACGGCGAACCGGCAAACCTAATCTCAAAGCAGGTGCCTTTCCTCGAATTGAGCCTGAAAGCCCCTTCGAAGCCGGGAAGTACCGAAAGCGCCTCCTCGCTGGATATCCTGCCATCCGCTTCGGCCATCACGCTAACGACAGCCCCGGCCAGAGGCGCAATCTTCAAATCAATCGCGTCGGCCCTCATACTTCGCTTCCCTTAGTGCCAAGCTCAAGCGATGAGGCAAGCGCCAGGTCGGCAAGTAGCCCTGCCTCGATCAGGCAATTGAACACCCTGAAACCTCGATATTCCGCCATGCATTCGGCAAGGCAACCCGATATTGCGAAGGTACGTGCATCTATTCTCAAATCGGCGTCCTCAGGCATCGTGGCACATGTAATCCTCGGGTAATCCTCCTCATGTCCCCCCTCGATTATGACAACGTCGGTGTCGAACTTCCGGACGATGTCGGCCATGGCCAATCTGGCGGGTATAAGAAAATCGGTCTCCCTGAGCCCGCGGGCCGCCACCATGCAGGCTCCCGCTTGCATGTGCCTCCAGGTATTGGTGCCCTCCTTGTCCATAGAGAAGCCCTCATAATGTATATCCTTGACCGTGCCGACTCTTAGCCCTCTTGAAGAGAGCTCCCTGACCAAGTTTTCCACAACGGTGGTCTTCCCTGTGCCATGAAGACCGGATACGGCAAAAACTTTCATGATGGCCTCCTATCAGGCATAATTCAAAATCAGAAACGCGCCAATGGCAATCAGGCAGGCGGGAAAGACCAACCAATCCCCCGTAGACATGTCAAGCCTGCGCCAGTATGTGCGGGGCTTGCCCGGATCGAAACCTTTCAGCTCCAGCGACCAGGATATCTGCTCAGCCCTCATTATCGAAGTCACTGTGGCGGGCATCAGCACATCGGTGTAAAGCCTGAACCTGGCCATAAGCCCCATCTTAGATAAATTTGCGCCTCTGAGCTGTGCCGATACCAGAGAATCCTTCATCTGCTCAGCCAGAAGTGGAAGAAGCTTCGCACCCATCGCTGAAATGAATGACAGCTCGTAAGGCACCCTTATCGCCTTCATCGCCAGAAGAAAATCCGAAAAGCCTATGCTTCCTATGATAAAGCCGCAACTTGCGATGACTCCCACTCTTACGGCCATGAACAGCGCAGCTCTCAGCCCGCCTGTCGTGACGATCCGGATGACGCCTGCGCTCACCAGCACATCCCCGCTTTTGATGAGCAGTATCTGGATAAGGGCAACTGTCATCAACACAGGGGCGAGGCGCACCAGAGCCTTTGCCGGCCTTCGCAGATCCACGCCGAAGGCCATGAATGCAGCGATGCTAAGCAGCAGAAGCAGGATCGAGGAGCCCGCCTGCCTTGCCATCAGGGCCATGGAGGACAGGCACAGGGCCGCAAAAAGCTTCGGCCTGGGGTCGATATCAGCCCACAAGCGCCGCGCCCCCCTTCTGCATATCTATCCTTATGCCCTTAAGCTCTTCTAAGATAAGCCCGGAGTGGGATATGACCAGCGCGCCGGCTCCTTTTTGCACCATCTGCCTGAGCTTGGCCATGATTATGCTGCTTGTGCCGGAATCTAGGCTTGCGAAAGACTCATCCAGTACCAGCCAGTCGGGATTGAGCGCCGCGACAGATGCCATCGCCAGCCTAACCTGCTCGCCCTTAGACAGCCTCTGGGTAAACGTCCCTGACGCCCCGCGTCAAGCAGTACTCTTCAAGCACCTTCTCGGCGATCTTAAGGGCCTCTTCCCTCCCAGTTCCGTTGTGGACTAGCCCGAATGCTATCTCATCCGCGGGCTTCTGCATGATAAGCTGCCTTGAGGGATCCTGCATCACGAGCCCTACCGACCTGCCTACCTCAGGAAGGCTCAATGCCAAAACATCCTTGCCGCCGATTGAAACCTTGCCCTCATCCGGATGAATTATGCCTGCCATAAGCCTTGCCAAGGTGCTCTTCCCGCTGCCATTTGGCCCGGTCATTACGTACACATTTCCCGGCTCAAGCTCAATGGTGAGCCCTGAGAACACCTTCCTGCCAGGCTCCCCGTTCCTGTCGGGAGGATAGGAGTAATGCACGGCATCGAATCTTACTTCCTTCACCGCGCCACCTCCGCCAGCAATCCGCCTTCAAGCAGCAGCTGCCTGTCCACCCATGAATGAACGCTTCTGCCATTGGCGGTGTGTTCAACCAGAAGCATTGCCGAGCCTTCATCCTTCAGCTTCTTAATCTGTACCTGGGCAAGGGCGTATCTCTCGTTGTCCAGGCCGGAGAAGGCCTCATCTAGGATAAGAAGGGTGGGCTTCGGGGCGATTGCCGCGGCGATTGCCACTGCCTGCTTCTCCCCGCCGGAGAGCTTCACGGGATTCCTTCCCAGAAGCGAACCAAGCCCGAAGGCCTCGATGAGCTCCTCAACGCGAGCTGAGATCTCGCCGGCAGGCCAGCTCCTGCTCTCCAGGCCGAAGGCCAGCTCCTCTTCCACAGTGGGCATTATCATAGAGTATTCAGGTTCTTGCATTACGAACGCCAGGTGATGCGAGGCCCCCGCCGGGCCCAGCTTGGCTGTGCTTTCGCCCATCAGCTCGGCGCTTCCGGCAAGCTCGCCTGCAATCCTTGTGGGGATTATGGTGGAAGCTATAAGGCATAGCGTGCTTTTTCCGCCCCCTGACGGCCCTGAGACCATTACGCACTCGCCGCGCTCCAAAACGAGATCAAGCCCGCACAATATCGGCTTTTTAGCCGACTTGTAGCGAAAGCTGATGCCGTGCAGCGCCAGCACGCTCACTTTCTTATCTCGATCCTGTTTACGTACTTCACCCAGCGCTGGCCAAACTCGTCATTGCGGATGATCAGGCGCAAAGGTCCGTGGCCCTTCTGCAGCTTGCCTTTTATAGGGGCCCCGTTCATGAGAAAGCAGATGTAAGCATTGTCCTTAAGCAGCGCCTCATCCTTGCTCAACACCGTCTGGTAGCCGTCCTCCGCCTTTACGATTATCGCCTTGAAGCCGTCCGCGATGCTCGGAACCGCCTTTGCCGCGATATCGTAGACGAGCACGCCGGTGAACTCGGCCTCGCTCGTGCCCTCGCTAGAGCTTCTTATAACGGCCTTGAATGTGGAGCTTTTCAGGGCTGACAGGTCAGCCGCGCTCAATGTGGCGACTTTCTCCCCGTTAAGATATATTTCCAGCGCCCCTTCAAGCTTCTGGTCGGTTGCGCAGGAATTCACGGCGCCGAGTACCACCATAACCAGCCCGAAGAGGACTATGATGCCTATTGCCAGCCTGTCCTTGCTTTTCATCTTATTCCTCCAGTCATCATCTACCCAGAACGGCCTTGAGCTTTGTCGTTGCCGCGTATGCCGCGGCTCCCCCCGCCGCACCCGAGAACGCGGCCGTTGCCGCCATGAGCGCCAGAGCCAGGGCAGGCAGCCTGAAAAACGCTATGTTGGACGCAACAACGCCAGTAAGGTTCGCCGCGATCCCGCCAAGGCTGCACCACAACAGCTTGCCGTCGCCATCCGGGCTGTACGGGAGCATGGCTAGCTCGCACGCCAAGCCGGGCAGAGTATAGGTCAGCAGGGTCAGCGCCCCGTGGGAGCCGAACGAGCCTGTTATAAGCACTATTATCGCCTGTACGAGCGCCGCCAGAAGGGCCGCCCCTCTCTTTGCCGTAAAAGCCCTTGCCAGCACCAGCCAGAGCATATAGAAGCCACCTGCAAGCGCACCGCCGGGTATGCCGATGGGCACAGTCACAAGATGGGCAAGGGGGCCTATGACGCTTTTGGCGGCAATCCCCAGCGCTGCTATGAAGCCTATGACCACAAGGTCGTAGACGCCAAAGCCGGATATGAATTTCCTCCACAGGATTTTGAGCCAACTTTCGCACACAGCTCCTGCTTTAAAGCATTATGCCCTTTTCGGGCTCTATCGGGGACGGAGCCAGGGCGAACTTGTGCCTTGAACCCCTGTGCATCCTGTCGATCTTCGCCTTAACCTCATCGTCGGCAACACCTGTCGCGATGTATCTGTCCAGCTGGGCATATGTGAAGCCCATCTCCCCCTCGTCGGTCTGGCCCTGCCAGAGCCCTGCCGTGGGTGTCTTGGTGACTATCTCCTCCGGCACTCCCAGGTGCCTGGAAAGTTCGGCCACCTGTGTTTTGAGAAGGCCTATGATCGGCTGCACATCTACGCCGCCGTCCCCGTACTTGGTGCTGTAGCCCACATACCACTCGCTCCTGTTGCCGGTGCCAAGGACCATATAGTTGAGCTCATTGGCGTAGAAGTAGAGGCTGGCCATCCTCAGCCTGGGCTTCAGGTTTGCCGCGGCAAGCCTGGACGGCTCCTTTTCGGCGCCTCTTCTGAACTCCGACATAAGGCTTTTATGCGCGCTTGATAGGTCTACGATTTTGGTGCTTATGCCGAATGTCTCAGCAACGAGCACGGCATGTTCTGCATCTAAAGGATGCGAATCGCAGGGCATAATTAGCCCGAGGCAGCTGCCCTTCATCGCCTTCGCGGCAAGGGCTGCGACGAGCGCGGAATCAATTCCACCGGAAAGGCCGAAGACGAAGCCCTTGCTGCCGGCTTCCGCCGCCTTGGATCCTAGCCATTCGACTATCTGAGCCTCGATAAGTGCACAGTCCATGTAAACACCCCGTTCCAAGCAGTATTCTAACATGCGGTAATGCTAGCTAAGAAAAAACCGGCCCGAGATAAATCGGGCCGGTGGATTTGAAAAGGGCCTTTATCTGTTCTTCAATACATCCGGCCTTGTGAAAACCGTCATCTTGTTGATAGGCCAGAACCTCACGACCGCCTTGCCAAGGATGCGCCCGGTCTCAAGGAAGCCGACGGAGCCCCTGCTGTCGTCGCTGTGGTTGCGGTTGTCTCCCATTACGAATACATAGCCCTCGGGCACCGTAGTGGGGCCGAAGTCCCACCAGATCTCCTCGCTAACGTATGGCTCTTCGAGCATTTCCCCGTTCAGGTACGCCTTGCCCGATTTCACCTCGACGGTATCTCCCGTGATGCCGATTATCCTTTTTATGTAAGGCCTTGTGGACATGTCGACCACGAATATGTCCTTTACGAAGCCGAATGTGTCCAAAAACCAGTTGCCGTACTTCTGCTGCCTGGGATTCATGAGTACGACGATGTCGCCTCTTTTAGGTGAGCTTACGTAATAGCTGACCTTCTCGACCAGCACCCTCTCGTTGTTGAAGAGAGTCTGCTCCATGGACGCCCCCTCAACCATATAGGAGCGGCCCAGGAATGCCATTATCACGATTGCGATCAAAAACGCCATGACTATCGATTGGAGATACTCCAGGACAACGGACATGAAAGCCTTTCCCTTCTTCGCCGGCACTGGCTCTACCACATCGGCCGCTGGTTCTACGACCTGCTCGCCCTCTTCGGATGAACCCTGCAGATTAGCCTCGCAGGCAGCGACCGTTTCGTCCGCCTCGGCTTCTATGCCCTCCGGCACTGCTACCTCAACGACTTCTGCCTCATGGGCCTCATCCAAAACCTTCTCAGGGACAGCCTCTGCCTCTGTGCCGACGGGCACTTCCGGCTTCAGCTCTTTCTCCTCGTTTTCCACACTAGCACCTCCAAGATCCATACCAAGATATTATACCATTGTAGGTTCCTCTTGATAATCGAAGCCATATAACTTAACGAATAAACAGGCGCCGAAATATTCGAAGCGGATAATTTTCGTTGATACGCCCAAAAGCGGCGCGAAAAGCAAGCCGTTATACACACCCGGCATGCTTCACAGCGCAGTTTCTGAGGCCAACTCTTATCAACTGTGCTTAGATAAGCCTATCTCAAGCTGTCCGAGAAGGACTTCACCCTGGACGCCACAGCGGTCGGGGGCAAATCAGCCGCAAGGCTCAAGCCGCCCTTCCTCCTCTTGCCCAATATGGAGTCCATCTCGTCCATCGCGCCCAAATAATCGTTCTTCTGGTCGCCGCGCGTAAGGATGTAGGCTACATCATCGATCTTATCCTTGTTTTTTAGAAGAAATGCCCTTACGGGGGCGGACATCTTACCTGCCCATATCGGGCCGCATATTACGGTAAGAGAAGGCTTTTCGCCGGGCAGGTCCAGAGGCAGGATTTTGGACGGCCATCTGAAGGTCGCGTACATGCCGCATTCCATGAAGCCGAAGAAGCCCTTCTTCGGGTTCGCCTCCTTGATCTCGATTAACCTTGCGCCAAGCCCTTTTGCCAGTTCCTCCGCTGCTCTAAGTGTTTTCCCCGAGCGCGAGTAGCATACAACTGTCTTTACCATCTGTTAGCCCCTCATTTCCTGGTCGGCAGCACTTCCAGCCAGTAGCCGTCCGGATCTTCTATGAAATAGATCCCCATCGCCTTGTTCTCGTAGCATATGCAGCCCATCTTCGAATGAAGGGCATAAGCCGCCTCGTAATCATCCGTCCTGAATGCGATGTGGGATTCGTTATCCCCCAGGTCATAGGGCCCCTTCTTATCGGCAAGCCAGGTCAGCTCCAGGAAGTATTCCCCCACCACGTCTTTGAGGAATGCTATCTTGTAGGAGCCGTCAGCCCCATCCTTGCGCCGCATCTCAGTCAGCCCAAGTGCCTCTTTGTAGAAGCGCAGCGACCTTTCCAGGTCAGTTACATTGATGTTCGAGTGGACGATCCTGAATTCCATGGTTACCTCCCAATTTTACGCCCCGATTTGTACTCTAGGGCTCTATTAAAACCTCATCGCCCGGATTCTCCATATATATGCTAGCGGCCCTAATCCCCTTCTCAAGGAGGGCTTTGGGCAGCAGATTCGCATCAAGCCTGCCGTTTACGTGCATCGGAAAGATGAACTTCGGCCTTACTGCCTCGGCAAACCGGATGGCGCCTCTGGCAGCATGCCTGCCCAGCCTCAGATCCACCGGGAAGAATGCGATGTCCACTTCATTGCCCGCGATTTTCCCAAGCTCCTGCATGAAGCGGGCCTCGTCGTTTAGAAGTTCTTCGGGCGTGGATTCGTCCTCCCAGTACCAGTCGTTCAGGTCCCCGGCATGGAATATCCTGATGCCGCCGACATCCACAAGGAAAGAGCATCCCTCATCCGTTGAGCCGAATGCCCGAACTGTAGCCCATCCCAGGTCCGCGCTTTTTCCCGGCGACAGCCTGAACAGCTCGCAGTCGGTCTTAGGAGCCCTGACTCCTTCATCGATTATGAAGCTGGTGCTGCCTGTTACCCCTAGGCCGAAGACCTTAGGGTTGAAATGATCGCCGTGGCTGTGCGAGACGAATACCGCGCCGGCGCCTTCGAAGGGCAAGCCCTGCGAAAGCACACCTGCCTCGTCCTTATACAGGTCGAAGAGCAGGAATCTGCCGCCCGTTTCGACTAGAAACCCGCTATGGCCTATGAATTTTACTTTTACTGTGGCCATTCTATCACCGCCATAAGTATATACTACGATTGTAATGGTATTCGCCCCCTGCTGCACTAGGTTTCGATGAAGGACGGAGGTTGCTCTTATGCATAAGAAGGCCTGGCAGACATTCTTCGACAGCCATTCAAAGCGCTACGACGAGAACGCATTCACTTTCGCAACGATTGCCGAGTGCGAATTCCTTTCTGAGCTGCTGCCAATAGGGGAGCACCGCAGGATCCTCGACATCGGCTGCGGCACAGGCCGGCACAGCATAGCATTGACCGGTATGGGGTATGAGATGACCGGCCTGGACCTATCGGACGGAATGCTTGAAATCGCCCGGAAAAAGGCATCGGCAGCGGGCCTTGATATCAAATTTCTGAAGGCCGACGCCACAGGCGGATACCCTGAGGAGTTCGGGCTTGCCGGGCAGTTCGATGCGGCCATCTGTCTTTGCGAGGGCTCCCTAGGGCTAATTGGCTCCGGAGATGAGCCCATGCAACAGGCAATCTCCGTGTTTGCCAACGCCGCAAAGGTCATTCGCCCGGGCGGCAAGTTCATAGTCACCGCGCTTAGCGCCTTGAAGCTGATCAGGCAATATGGGGCAGCCGACATCGCAAGCGGCAGGTTCGACCCGGTGAATATCGTGGAGTGGCACTCGCTTTCCGAGGTAGACCCCGAGATTAGCCCGGATCTTGCAGCTCAGATGGTAGGGGAGAAAGCCTTCACGGGTGGCGAGATATCCTTGATGTTCAAGGAGTGCGGCCTTAGGACAGAACACATCTGGGGAGGCACCGCCGGCAATTGGGGAAGGCGCCCGATAGACCCGGACGAATACGAGCTGATGGCAGTGGCGGTAAAGATCTAGTTCATGTAAAAAGGGCGGCCGATCGGCCGCCCTGAATTTACCTCTGCGCGCGATTAGCGGAAGATCGACTTCTTCTTTCTTATTAGGAATGAGAGGAGCACGACCGCCGCGCCGCAGATTGCCATGTAAGCGACGCTTATGAAAACCGGCTCTGTGCCAAGGCGTTTGATGGCAATGCCTGCAAGCGCCCATATGACGACCAACCCATATGCTATTTCGCCTTTCAATATCCTCATAAGCACACCTAGAAGCGCCGCGGCGCCTATCATGACTATCGCCCAGATCTCCTCGCTGATGCCGAAGCCGTTCCAGCCGAGGCTGACCAGAAGCGCGGTTACATTGGCAATGGTGGCGACGGATATCCAGCCAAGATAGACTCCGATCGGTACTTGTGCCATGAACCTCTCGCCGAAGCTTTGGAACTTCTGCCCGATCCTCAAATACAAAGCGATGAGCGTTACCAGGAAGCCGAGCATGATTACTACGGAAAGCAATATCTGCTCGTAATGCCAGGCCAGTATCCAGCCGACGTTAAGAAGGCTTGTTATCAGATACAAAAGCCCTGTCTTAGCGACGAATTCCGTCCTATTGGACTTTCCGCCCAGAAGATCCGCCGCCTGATAAATCGTAAATATCAGAAGAAGGATGTAGATTACGCCCCAGATGGAAAATGTAAGGCCTGCAGGTACGAAAAGGTTCGGATACATGTCTGACAGTTCTTCCGTCGTCTTGTTGTTGATGGGAAGAAGCACTGCAAGCGCATTGACGCCCACAACCGCAAGATAGCCCAGAATATTTAATACCTGCAACAATCTCTTCATGTTTTACCTCCCCTGAAAATCTATTCCGGCTTCTTTCCCTTTTTCTTCAGCTTCCTGTAGTCAAGCCCCATGAAGAAATCCCTTAAGTTGGACAGCGCCTGGGTGAGCGTCTCCTCTTCCAGAGGGGAAAGCCCCTGCAGCACCATATCGGCCATCTTCAGGTGGAACTCCTCATGGAAGTGAAAAGCCTCTTTGCCCTTATCGGTGAGTCTGAGCTTGACTACCCTGCGGTCGTCATCCAGCCTCTGCCTTACGACATAGCCCTTTTTATCGAGCCTGTCCGCGGCGACTGTCATAGTGCCGAGCGTGACGCCAAGCACATTGGCTATCTGGCTCATCCTCAGCTCCTTGTCCGGACCGAGCTTTTCAATCAGGTGCATCTCCTGTATCGACAAGTCGCCGACTCCCTGCCTGCTCAACGCATATTCCTCGAACTTGAGGATATGGTGGAAAACGTCAGTGAGGAACTCGTTCAACAGGACACGGTTTCCGACGGTATGTACGGCTTTCATCTTCTCGGAGTCCAAAATATCAACACCCTTCAAAGGACGGTGGTTTGCTTCACTAATAAAACTACGTCGAAAATCTTGATTATCCTGCAAGAATCATATCGGTAAAAAATGAATATCGAAAGATTTTCGCTTTAATTGTACAGCATCTCGCATATTTCGTGATTTAAGCCCCAAAATTACCGCGCCGAAACCGACTTGAAACCTTGAAAAGTCAGCACTCCGCCGACTTCCCTCAGGTGAATCATGTCGCAATTCGCCAAATGCCCCCGGCGAGGGATGAAATCCGGCACGTTGTACACGAGATTGAGAAGGCCTGCCAGTATAAAGCCGCCGTGGCTTACAAGCATAAGCCTGGCGTCTTCACCCTCCTCCTCCCCGAGCCTTGAGATGACCGCACGGAATTTGGATATCGCATCCAAAAGGCTCTCGCCCCCCGGCACCCTTGCTTGGAGGTCCCCCGTCTGGAACCACTTGTCCCAGACTGTGTTATGTATCCTCCAGCCTGCCGCGTCCGACCTGCCCTCAAGTATGCCTACCGACACCTCGGCAAGCTCTGGCAGTATCCTGTGCTCGATCGCATTTGCCGCCGAGATTACCGATGCGGTCTCGTATGCCCTTTTAAGCCCGCTGCTGTATATCCTTGAAGGCCTCCCGAAGAAGGGTTCCATCTCTGCTGCCGCGGCCTCTGCCTGCAAAAAGCCTTTTTCGGTTAACCCGTGCCTCCATCCCGTATTAGAGAACACCCGGTCAGTATTCGCATAGCTTTCTCCATGCCTTATGAAAAGAAGGTCCAAATCACACCTCCATAGCCTGAAAGTAAATTTTACCATGCTTTTGCCCGGGAGTATAAGGCGAGGATGGGCAGGCGCAACCATGGATCGCAGGGAGCTCTTTTACGGCAATTTAGTCCACGTGCACGCCTATAGTTGGAGGAATCCTGAATATGAGGAAGAATTACTTATCGACCACATATAGGTCATTCATAAGGGGAGGTGTTTAGCAAGTGTTCAGTGGCACCTGGTTAATTCTGCTGCTCGTCATCGCGATAGTTTTCATAGTCATCATGACAGGCAAAGTACAGATGAATGCTTTCCTCGTACTGCTTCTTGCTGCCCTTTTCGTGGGCCTGCTGGCAACAAATCCCCCTCTTATCCCGAAGACAGTCGACGGTAAGACCACTCCGGGAATTATTGAGACGATTGCGAACGGGTTCGGCAGCACGCTGACGAACATCGGCATCGTAATCGTCGCTGGCACAATCATAGGGACCATACTTGAGAAGACCGGAGCTGCAGTTGTCATGGCCCGCACCATGCTCAAGCTCGTCGGCAAGAAGAACTCGCCGCTTGCGATGGCCTTCTCCGGTTATGTCGTATCAATTCCCGTCTTCTGCGACAGCGGATTCGTAATCCTATCGTCCCTGAACAGGGCGCTGGCCCAGTCCGGGGGTATTTCACTTGCGGTCATGGGGACTGCGCTATCTATGGGGCTTTACGCAACCCATACGATGGTGCCGCCTACGCCGGGGCCCATCGCCGCAGCCGGCAACCTCGGAGCCGACCTCGGGCTGGTCATCCTTCTCGGCCTTGTCGCGTCGATTCCCGCAACTCTTGCAGGCTGGCTGTATGCCCTGAAGGTAGGTTCCAAGATCGACATCAAGCCCAAGGCAAGCATGAGCTATGAGGAGATGCTGAAGAAGTTCGGAAGGCTTCCCGGCACGTTCGCAGCTTTCATGCCCATCCTCATCCCAATATTGCTAATAGCCCTAAGATCTGTAGCGAACTTCAATACCAACCCCTTCGGCACAGGCACCCTGAAGACGATTTTGGTGTTCATAGGCAACCCCAACTTCGCCCTCATCCTCGGCGTTTTCCTTGCCATGACGCTCGCCACCAAGATCAACAAGCAAGTATACGGTGACTGGGTGAGTGAGGCCATCAAGGATTCGGCGGTAATACTTGTAATCACCGCGGCAGGCGGTTCGTTCGGCGCGGTGCTCCAGGCTACAGGAATAGGCGGGGTGCTTGGCGACATTCTGTCGAAATACAACTTGGGGATTTTCCTGCCCTTTATCATCGCGGCCGCAATCAAGACCGCCCAGGGCTCTTCAACGGTCGCTTTGATAACAACATCCGCCATACTTGCTCCGCTGATGCCGTCTTTGGGCTTCGACAGCAATATGGCAAGGGCCCTCGTTACAATTGCGATCGGCGCCGGCTCCATGGTTGTGTCCCATGCCAACGACTCCTACTTCTGGGTCGTATCACAATTCTCCGACATGGACGTCAACCAGGCATATAAGCTTCAGACCGGCGGCACTCTGTTCGTCGGCATCGTTTCGATCCTCTCTATTGCGTTAATGTCGCTGGTATTGCTCTAAGCTTTCCAGGCTGCTCCAGGCCAAATCGGCCAAAATAGGGCAAGGGGGGCTCATAAAAGCCCCCCTTGCCAATTTTCAAAGCAATAAAGATCAGAACGGCGAGAAGCCCATCTCCGACCAGAAGCCTTCCTTCATCCCCTCGTACTGCTCCTCAAGCAGCTCCCTGTGCCCCTTCTCCCAGTTCGATAGCTTCGTGAATACGGCTTTCGCGTCCCTTTCAACGGAGTGTTCTGAAGCTCTGGCATAGAAGCCGAAAAGGTCGTTTTCTATGGCAATCGCTATCCTGATTGCCGACAGGTCTGTTGTTAGCGCACTGATTGCCAGCTCTGGCTCCGGCCCTTTCCCCTCGCCTCTGGCGTGGAAGACGGCCTTGCCCATCTTGGCCTGGTCCATGCCTTCGGAGGGCACCACAGTCCATTTTCCGCCCTTTGTAAGGCTTTCGATATTCGCCTGTATATACGCTATGTGGCCCTCTTCCATATGAGCAAGGTCCGTGAACGCCTGCTTGGCGCCAAGGTTTCTGGCGGAGGCGGCCGCCTTCTCAAAAAAGGCCTTGCCTTCCTTCTCCATGCCCAGTGCGAAGTTGAGGGCTGCCAACTGCTTTTCCATGCAAATGCTCCTTTCACCGGATATTTATCTTTTCATATTCGTCAAAAAGCCCCGATTTACCTTCAAAGGCAAATGGGAGGATTCAATCGGCCCAAGCCGCCAAGTTATTTGCTAATTGGAAAGGTTTGCTGCATTTTGCCTCGATCAGCAGCCCCGGGATTTTTCCTCGAAGCAAGACTTGCATACGCCGAAGATCTGAAGGCGGTGGTCCTTGACCTTGAAACCGTTCTTGTCCTCAACGTGCTTTTCTATGGCGTCTAAAAGGTCAGTTCCCAGGTCCTCGACTTTGCCGCACGAAAGGCATATCAGATGATGGTGCGAATGGGAGCCCTCGGGACCCGCCACCTCGTATACTGAGGCGCCGCTCTCGCTGACTATGGATTTAACAATGGAGCCGGACTCTTCCAGGTGCTTCAGATTTCTGTACACGGTGGCGATCCCTATCCCCGGGTGGACGCCTTTCACCTCTTCGAAGACCTGCTCCGCAGTAAGATGCCTGCCTCCTGCAGAAGTTATGCACTCAAGTACGAGCTTCCTGTGCTCCGAGTGCCTTTCTGAACCTGTGCGCAGTTCCTCTTGCATGTTATCCTCCTAGCCCAGGATCAGGGTCCCTATCCTGTAGATTATGAATGACACCGTCCATGCGACCGCTATTCCGTAGGCAACGGCCAGCGCCGCCTGCCTGGCGCCTCCGAGCTCTCTTTTCATTACCACTATTGTAGCTGCGCAAGGCACATACAACAATGAGAAGGCCATAAACGATAGCGCAGAAGCCGCAGTAAGGCCCATCGACATCATCGCCTCCCTGCCGGATCCCGCCAACTGGGTTATGGTCGAGGCTACGATCTCCTTGGCGGCAACACCTGAAAGAAGGGCCACACCAATCCTCCAGTCCCCAAGGCCCAGAGGCCTTAGGACAGGCACGATGAACCTTCCTAGCGTAGCCAACATGCTTTGCGAAGGATCTGCCACGACTTTAAGGGAGAAGCTAAGGTTGCCCATAATCCAAATGCCGACCGACACCAGCACGATCAAAGTGCCCGCCCTTACAATGAAGTCCTTGGTCTTGTGCCAGGTCGACATCGCGAGATATCTTAGGCGAGGCATGCGGTAAGGTGGTATCTCAAGCACGAAAGAGCCCGCCGAGCGGCTCCTGAAGACGGTTTTGCTTAGAAGCAGGGCCGAGAGCACCATCACAAGTATCCCCAGAAGATACATCGAAGCTGCGGCAAGGCCGGCCTTCGAACCGAAGAACGCGCCTGCGATAAGGACATATATCGGCATGCGCGCGCTGCAAGATATGAAAGGTGCAACCACGACGGACAGCTTCCTTTCAGCCTCATCCTCAAGGATTCGCGATGCCATTATGGAAGGAACCGTACATCCGAAGCCCATCAGCAGTGTAACGAAGCTTTTTCCGCTTAAGCCCAGCCATGACAGGGCGCGGTCCATCACGAAAGCGGCCCTTGCCATGTAGCCGGTGCCCTCAAGCAGGGACAGCAGGAAGAAAAGCATGGCTATTTGCGGAAGGAAGATCAGCACAGATCCGGCCCCGCCGATTGCGCCGTCCGCTACCAGACCGATAAGCCAGTTGGGCGCCGCTATCGATGCAAGCGCTGCTTTTGCCAGCTCAATGGCCTTAACATTCACTATCCAGTCGATCAGATCCGAAGCCTTGCCTACAACAGGGCCGAAGGTAAGGGTGAATACCCCCGCCATTATCGCGGCGAAAACAGGTATTGCGAGCCACCTATTAAGCGCAACCCTGTCGAAGAGCGCAAGCGCCCCTTTGGGCTCGGCGGCCGATACGCAGTCGGCGAACATTGAGTCTATGCATGAAAACCCTTCGATTGCGGCGCTGCAGCCGGAGCATCCCTTTGAGCATGCGAAAATAGGCTTGGGGGCCACGCCTGACTTGATTGCCTCGGCAGCCGCGCTCCTAAGCTCCGATATGCCATCCCCTTTTAATGCTGAGATGGGTACTACTTTTACGCCCAGCCGGCTTTCAAGCTTGGCTAAGTCTATTTTCAGACCGGTCTTCTCGGCCTCATCCATGAAGTTGACCGCGATGAGCATGGGAATACCTTTGTTCATCAGCTGAAGCGTAAGGAACATGCTCCTGGAGAGGTTGCCGGCATCCACGGTATTTATGATCAGGTCAATTCCCCCGCCGGATAGGTATTCCCCCGCCAGCCTTTGCTCCGGGGTGCCCGGTTCGAGGGAGTATGTGCCCGGGAGGTCGATCACGCTGTAGTCCGACCCGGAAAAGGAGTAAGCTCCTTCTTTCTTTTCCACAGTAACACCGGGCCAGTTTCCTACCTGCTGATTACTGCCAGTTAGGGCGTTAAACAAAGTTGTCTTCCCGCTGTTCGGATTGCCGGCGAGAACGACTCTTAAGCCCATGTTTGCCTCTTTCATCTAAGCCTCCGCTATGCCTTCCACTGTCAAGGCGGCCAGGTCCCTCATCCTTACGGCTACGGAATATCCTCTCAGCCTTAGCATTAGAGGATCGCCAAAGGGCGATGCCCCTATTACTTCAAAAGAAGACCCCGGGGTAAATCCCATTTCTATTAGATGGGGAGCAGACCTGTGCTCAACATCGATGCTACATATCCTGGCAGTCTGGCCTTTTCTGAGTCTGAAAGCTCCCATGTGGCTGTCCCCCCTTTTATATAGTGATAACGATTATCATTATCGCATTCTTAAGATTTTTGTCAATAGGAGCGGATTGGGAGCAAAAGAAAAGGGGCAGCATACTAGATGCCAACCCCTCACTGGATTTTGTTGGATTTATAAGTAGTTAGAACTTAATAAGGGCCTTGAGGTAGAATCCCTCGTTCCAAGGTTTCTGATCAGCTATGTCTGTATCGGCAAGGTCTCTGGAGTTGTAACCTGCCGCCACGCTGAAAAGGTTGAATAACTTCTGCACGATCTGCACGCTGTAACCGAACTTCCAGTTGTCTGCCCAGCCTATCGCCCTTACAAAGCCCTCGATATCGGTTGTTTTTGTTATGTGGAGCGAGGAGCCGCCCTGCAGAAGCAGGATGTTGTTCAATGAAAGATCCTCGCCTATCGGGCCCTCGGCAGCAAGCTTGTAACCTACCTTCGCCAAGAGCGAAAGGAATTTGCCGGCCTCCAGGGTCCAATCCGTTACCGCAGTTGCGACTACCGCCGCTTCATCCACTCCAAGGTGCTCTCCTCTGAAATATTCTGCTCCTATTTTCAGCAGCCCGGTATATATGGTGTTTTCAGGACGGGCAGCCAACGACAGGCTCGCCTCCGCTGTAAGGGGCAGCCCTTCCCTGCTTGGGGAATTGCCGTAATAGCCAGCCGCCGTAGCCTCTACGCTGAGCCAGTCCGCAGGTTTTCCGCTCAGGGTGAGCATTGTAAGCGACTTGAAACCCTCAGCCGCATGGAATGCCACTTCCTGTTTGAGGTAGGCTTTGAACCCCGACTTGGCGGCGTATTCCAGCGCGCCGGCCGCCGATACCTTCGTAGCGCTTTGCTCTATGCCCGTCCCCTTGAAGCCGATTGCGCCTTCAATCAGGAAATTCGTCTGCAATCCTTCGCATAATTTGTAACCATCCTGGTATCCGAGGCTTAGAACCTTAGCAGAGCCTGTCGCCAACGGCACGTTAACCTTCCCGAACACCTTCCCCATCTTCGTAACTGCTACATCAGCCGAGAGGGCTATAGTGTGGTACCTGTCTTGTACATTCAGGCCGGTTGAATAAGACAAGCTGATACCTATCTTCGAGTTCGGCTTGTAGGTAATCGCCAGGCTGTAGTCCCCGTCGCTGTCCTTGGGGGAACCAATCCTGGCTATCTGGGCGTATGCGGCAATAGTCAGCTCAGGTATCGGAGCAAGCTCAACGAATGCATCGAAGATGGCACCCTTGGTGTCAGTAAGGCCATCATATGTGAACGATGTCTGAAGGCCTAATGCTATGTCAAACTTCAGAGGCAGCCTGTAGCCTGCTTTCAGCTTATTGTCGCTCGAGAAATCGTATGCTGCGCCCTTCCAGTAGTTGGCCGAAGTCAGCGACAGGATTATCGGACTGGTTTTGTCCACCTCAGCCTTGCCGACCAGACCTACTTGCCTGTTCATGGCGATGCTTTCACCTGGCTTTTTGAACCCGCCGTCGGTGGCCAATGCTTCCAGAGCCAGCGAAATAACGCCGATCTTCGAAGTTGCCCCCGCTTTAACCGCATATCCGCCGTAAACCCCATCGGAGAAAGATGCGCCGGCTTCTGCTTTGAGCCTAAATGCCTGGCCCAGGTCAAGTCCGAAGTCGGCTCCGACTACCGCATCCGAGCTTATGAAATCGCTCTGGATAGCCGCAGTGATTCCTGCGTCGGCGGCTCCGAAGTCTGCATGTAGCCTGCCGCCGGCCACAAGGCCGGTGATACCGGTTCCGGGCGTCGTATACACTACCTCCAGGAAATACTTGTTTCCCAAGGAGTCGGTTGAAGGCAACGGTTTGGATAACAGTATGGATCCCGTTTCGTAATCTATCGTATAGTCGATTGCCCGTTTGAAAGTTATCCTTTCGAGGACTATGCCCTCCTCATCAGGGCTTACCAATATCGCATATACTGCCTCGCTGCCCGCGAGCAGCGGGTAGCCATCGAGGAAGAAATATCCTGATGTCCCGTCAGCTTCTATGCGCTCGGTGCTGATGCCGTCCTTCAAAGGTGCGACGAATGCTCCAAGGCTGAAGCCCTTGATGCTCACCCCGGCAGAAAGGCCTGTGAACTTCGATTTGAAGCTCGACAGCTCCGCCCCCTGGTATAGAGGCTGGAAATCGCCCCACATGGCGTAGATGCCGCTTGCCGAGAATCTCGCATAGAACGGGCTTGCCGACGGGCTCGCGTTGCTTATTGACGATGAGTCGCCATATAGGCTGTACATGGTATCTTCTGCCGCGTCAGAGTAAAGGCCGTCCACCGTTCCCTGCTCGGAGTCGTATCTAAGTGTGAGCACGCCGCCTGCGAACTCTTTGCGCAGGAATGCCCTTGCCTTGATGTATGAGCTTTGGAAATCGCTCAAGTTGTGGGTTAGCTCTAATCGTGCCGGAAACGAAGGCCGCCTTGGAAAGAGGCCTGATACTTGAAAGGTCAGCTTCGGTGCTGTTGTCACCGATCATGCCTGTAAGGGCCAGATTGGTATCTGAGTCAGTTACGGACATCAGAAGGTCATAGTTGCCCAACTCCCCGGCGCCCGGCTGGAAGCCATCGTCCTGAGGCTTTGCATCCGTGCCTATGAACTCTGCACCTGAGGCTGTAAAGGACGCCCCAGCGAACCTTCCTGCAGGAAGACCCGCTTTGTCCACTGCAAGGGCTGATGCTGCGATCTTTGAGCCGATATTCAGGCCTTCCCCCGTCGGAATGTGGGCCAGGATCAATTTATCTGCTTGGCCTGCTTTGAGCACTACGGCCGTTAGCCACGGTCCGTCCATTTACCTCATTTACCAGCTCAATGACATTGATACCGGTGCTGATCTCAACGCTTATGTATTCAAGTATCAGCTTGTCCTGTATGCCGTCCCTCGTAGTGGAGCCTACACTATCCTTCGAAACTACGGCCCCATTGACCATTAGTTTTGTATTTGTGGCAAGCGGGGAAACGGTCTTGATGGAGATGTGACCGATTTGGGCGAGGGACACCGGACCGGGTACTTCTATGGAGAAGCCTGCCGTCGAGGCAGCAGGGCCCTTCACATAGAGGACTGCCACATCGCTCGCCCTATCCAGGAGGGCTAGATGCGTCGCCGTCTGTTCCCGGTATGTATGCCGCGGCTCCAATCAACAGGCTGGAGTAATCCTGGCTTATGCCTGTTACCGATACGAAGAAGCTTGCCTCTCCCGACTGCCCCGGCAAGAGATCCTTTACCTTCGCATCTTCAGCTCCCATAACGGACACCTTCGCGAATTCATCTCCGGAAACTGCGGCCAAAGATATCAGCGCGTTGTCCATCTTTGCGTTTCCGTCGTTAACATAGTTTATCTTTACCAAGACGGTGGATTTGCCTTCACTGACGGGCACCATACCGCCTGCATCTATGCTCATCTTCAAGCTGTGCGAAGCCGTGGTATTGATATTCTTTACGGCAAAATCAGCCCTGGAGATTCCGGATGGATACACATCGACGAAGAACGATGACGAGATCCCCGTCGCATCCTTGAAGCTGTTGGTCATTTCTCCCTTGAAAGGTAAGGAGGACTTGTTCAGCTTTATCGAGCGCACACCCGGCTTGACTTGGCCTATATGATACAGGCCATCCTTGTCGGTCAATACCCTCATGCCGTCATCCATAATTAGCTCGGCGCCGTCAATGCCTTGCTCATCCTTGTCCTGGTAGCCGTCCTCATCCTTGTCATTGAACACTTTGCCGATAATCGAGCCAAGCGAGGAGAATGCAGGTCCGGTTACAAGCACGCTTGCCGATGCAGGACCCGCTTCAAATGGATAGCCGTTCTCTCCCGTCCCGAAAACCATGGCCGAGTTTACGCTGTCTGAGCCTAAGATTGCGCCGGGACCGACTCCAGCCTTATAGACAATGGAGCGGGATTCGCCCACTAAAATGTCGCCCAATGCCCAGCAAAGCGTCGAACCTGTGATGGAAGGATCAGCCGCATGGACCCCGTCCAGATAAGTTGAACCTTGTATGTAAGAGAATCCTGCAGGAAGGACGTCCTCTACCACAACATCGAATGCTGTCATGGGGGCAGGCACTTCGTCGCTATTGTGAACATCAACCCTGTAGGTTACTATGTCGCCCGTGCTGACTCTTGTTGATCCGGCCTCTTTGGATACTTCTATACCGGGCTTCCTGGCAATTAGGACAAGCACTGAAGAGGCGGCCTTGGCTCCATCCTCAGAGAATACCTCGACTCTGTTCAATAGCTCTGTCCCGTCATCGACGCCCTCTGCCACGGTGGCGAAATAGGCTTCGGTTCGAAGCTCCGCAGAAGCGTTGATGTTGCCGTAGTACCAGGTAATCGTGTGCTCAATCGGATCATAGATGCCGCCGCCGGTGATGGTGTCCTCCTGCACTGTCAACTCCACAGGAAGCTTGTCCACCATCTGCACTCCTGAAAGCGGGGCGCCCGATGTGTTGCTCCAGCTCAATGTGAACTTCACCGATTCGCTTGGAGACGCCGCCGACCTGCTCGACAGCTTCTTAATTCCCAATGAAGAAGACGTTATGAGCTGCATGGGTATCCAGGCATTTACGACAGGACCCGCCAGAGTGAACGGTCCGGATAGGAAGTCCTCATAGCCGAAAGCGGTTGCTTTGAGGATGTACTCTCCCTGTTCGGTGAAGAATATATAGTGGCCTAGCAGGTCAGTATATGCAGGATTGTCCTGCGGCAGCAGAGAAGGTGTCGCAGGAAGCGGCACAGGGGTGCCTGCCATCGGGCCTGTTGCGTAAAGGAGCGTCACCTCGGCACCCGGGATGGGCGCCAGGTTAGCTGCATCATATACTTTGCCCGCTTCGTACAGCTCGATATATTCTGCGATAAGGACTTCACCGTTGTAGACGAGGGATGCGCCGCTGAAACCAGTATTTCCAGAAGGTGTCATTGCCTTGAGCACATAATCGCCCAGCGGCAGATTCAGGAATTCGAACTCGCCGAACTCGTCAGCAACTGCCTGGCCAATAAGGGCTCCATCCTTGTATAAGCCAATTACTGCGCCAGCCAGTGGTTGAAGCGATGATGCCAGCGCCAAGTCCGCGATATCAACGAAGGCGCTGCCCAATATCGCGCATGGTGTGCTCCATATCGCGCCTTGAACCTCCTGCACGTCCACTGCCATTTCAATAAGGCCGCGGCCTTCAGGTTCATTTGTGTGCACTCGTACCATGTATTGCCCGATTGCGGGGGCTATCAGCATGTACCTTCCGTCGGAGCCGGTAATGGTCGAGTATATGACTATGCCATCGCCGTCGAGAAGTTCCACAAGGATATCCGGTACAGGCTGGTTCAGATTAGAGTTCCAGACGATGCCCAGTATTCCCGCAGGCGAGAATGTGATCGTCACGGTATCGTATGCTTCCCCGGTCTCAGGCGTGCCCGCTTCCACTTCCACAAGATTGGAGACAGGTTCGAAACCGTGGATTAGCGGCGCCACAAGTATCACCTGGGCTATGCCGCCGGTCGTAATGCCAGTAAATGAGGCGAGCCCGTTGGGCAGGAATGTCCCTGCCTCAGTGCCGAATGCCACAGGCGTTCCGTCCGGTACTGGATTTCCTATCGCATCTAGAACGGTTGCTGTCAGAAGTGATTGTGAGATTCCGTCTCCTACTATCACGTCCGGATTTGCGACAAGGACAATCGTAGCCGGAGCCGTGGTGACCAATCCTGTATTCTCGAAGTCATAAAGGCTGGTACCGCTACCTCCGCCTAAAGTCGCTTCATTTTTCACGTATGTTATTCCCGGGCCGGCTGAGATTACCCTCACAGTAACGCTAAAGCTGCCGGATGCTCCCGGTTCGATGTCACCCAAGAACCAGGTAATGGTCTTTCCGGCTACATCGTATGCGTATCCGCTATTGGTGGATACGAATTCGAGCCCGTCCGGAATTGTTGTAACTAGCGTTGCCGATGTGAACGCAATGTCGCCGGTGTTGCCGAAGGCTATGTCAAACTTGTACTCTGTGCCCAAATAGGCATATTGCGGGCTGTTGTAAACATCGATGAAGGGTCTGGCCTCGTCCACCGAGATTAGATCCTCTGCATAGTCCGAAACGGAGCTGTCAAGGCTGCTGGATGCCGTTATTCCAAAAAGGGCTTCGATGGTAAGCGGTGCGTTTGAGGGTATCGTGACCTTCAGGAACATCGACACCGAAGTACCGAGGTCGACTATCCCTGTATCTGGAAGGGCGTCCCCGTTGGTGTCAGAAAACGGGGCGTCCGATGATGTCAAAGCCATGTCCAGGTCGGAGTCGTGGAATATTTCGAATAAAAAACCTGCGGCGTTAGCCACGTCTATGTTGATCGCTTCAGGCGCGTTTCCCGTATTAGTGAGCATGTGATGGAATATGACTACGTTACCAGGGGCAGATGCCACATGGGACCCATCAGTAATATCCACGCCGGGGACTACGGATACGATGGTCATCACTATGTTGCTTGATGCCTGGAAGGCCTCCCCTCCAAGGTTGTTGTACTCCACTTTAGCCTGGTTGGTGATTGCGGTCCCCGCCCTTGTGGGCATCTCAACAGGAGGCCTTGCCGAAACAGGCTGTATGAGGAGCACCAGCAGGATAATCGATATATAGGTCAAGATACGGCCACGGTTCATCTATAGAGCCTCCTGTTGGGCCGCGCCTCCGGCACTATCGCCGGAGGCCGTCCCATACTTACAGGTTTTAGCAGCGCAGATTGCCCAAGTTACTTTACGGTGACTTGGAACGTTATCACATAGTCTACATTCGGAGTAGGAGTAAGCGTGCCGTCAATTGTGGGTATATTTACCGTAACCACGCCGGCTGTGTGTATGAGGAGTAGTCCAGGATCATCGTCGGCATCCGACTGAGCGACTGCGTCCACTTTTATGGAACCAGGGACATAGTCACATAGTCCAGGATTGCATTGATGTCGTCCGTGATCACTACACCCGTCGCGTTACCTGTACCGATATTCGTGACTGTTATCGTGTAGGTCAGTGTTTCGCCAGGATTTGCCGTAGCTTTGTCAACAGCCTTGGTTATCGTCAGTATCGGCGCCTTCACAGTATGTGTGATTGTTATTGCATCATGAGTTATCGGTGCCGTCGTTGTCGTTGCAGTTATAGTCAATGCATCGACTGAAGCGTCAACTGCTCCTGCTGGCACAGTTGCTACTGCGACATACCTGATTTATCTGATCCTTGATCATTGATCCTGTATCAATTCCACCTGACGCATTGGTATTTACGACTAGCGTGTCGCCGGTGGATATATGTTCCGCTTGCATCGGCATCAAAGTAGATCGTCCATGTCAATGAAAGCGCGCCGACTTGCGATGTTGTTATCTCCATCACGTCAGGACCGTTACCGGTGTTCTGAATGGTGAAAGGAACCATCAGAACGTCACCAGGGTCGGTATACTGCTGTGTAATTGGCTTCGATGTCCACTCCGGCGCGGTTGGCGACGGTTATTGTCACATCGTCAGTTACTGTGAAGTGATAATCGTTAACGTCAGCATCGTCATATGCCACATTCGCCGAGTTTACTATCTGCGTTGTCATACGGGATCTTCGGCCGTTACCTGGACCTCGAAGCTGATTGTTGCGTTGACGCCTGCCCCAAGGCTGGGAATGTTACTGTGATTACGCCTGCCGAATAGGCGCCGGGCAACCTGACTTCCGAAGATACAGATCCAGTGCCGTCCGCGTCATACCATACGGGACCTATATAGGAAGGTTGCCTGAAAGGGTGTCTGTTACAACAACATCATATGCCTGTACAAGGCCCGAGTTTGAAACTGTTATTGTAGTAGTCGAACGGCTCAAGGGGCATCGGGTTGGAATTGCTCAGCATGTCTTAGTCACCGACATTATTGCCTGTCTGAACAGTCATTGCTATTGTGGAAGTATCTGTCTTCGGGCTCGGGTGCGCAGGGTGCATGGGTGCAAGTCGCGGTCAGTGTGATATTGGCCGTCTGGTTCACGACGGTAGGTGCCGCAGGCGCAGTGACCTGGACGATCACATCGTAATGATCAACCCTTGTATGCCCGATGATTGTCGGGGAGGTCGGATCCAAGCGTTCCGGTGCTGCTGGTTACGTCGTTTCAGCCTGGATCAAGAACGCCGTCACCATTCGCATCGTGATATATGACGGCAGTCCATCCGGCAGGCACTCCTGAAAGCGCCAGACTGAATGAGTCGTAGTCATTGCCTGTGTTGGTTATAATGAATGCATATTCCCTGATTTTATCCTCTACGGTTTCCGCGTGACCGGCGTCAGGGGTCAACATCAACGCCGCAAACAGGATTTACAGTTGTAGTAACCGTATTCGAAGTTACAGCAGTCTTTGAGTTATTGTTCACGTCCTTGTAATTTACCGTTGCGCTGTTATTAATCAGCGTTCCAGCAAGCGTTCCGGTCGCGGTGACCGAAACAGCCGCCATTGCTACTATCAATAGTGCAACGGCCAATGCCTTAGTAAGTGTTGTCTTCAAAACATTACCTCCCTTAATTGACTAAATTGCTATGCTGAATGAAATACTGATAGTCTCCCCTGGGCGGAGATTCCCCTTGGGGCTCCACTGGATAGACTTGATGCCCATATCTGGTTCGCCTGATAACTGGCCATTCTGTACGACTTCGACTTCTTTTCCCGATGGCTGAAGCTTGGCTATGCCGGGGCTGCCGGAAATCGAGCTGATAATCAACCCCGTTTTCTCTGATATTGGGATGGTGACGCTTAAATCCGTCGCCTCATCCATTCCGGCGTTAAGAAGGAAATACGTATAGTTAAGGCTCTCCCCCGGACTTGCAGTCTGCTTGTCCACGGTGCCGAATATCCTCACATCTGGCTCGGCTTTTCCCGAGCTTATGGCAGAAGAAAGGTCCAAGACCGGCTCGTAAGACCAGGCCATTACCCTCGTCATATAGATGCCCATGATCAATGGATTTGGCGTCTCACCCTGTTTTGCGGGAGAGGATGATGCCTCAATGTAGAAGAGCTTCCTGTCGACTTTGCCGGAATCGCTCTTTGACATCTGCTTCGATTTGAATGTGCATGAATTGTCTGCCGGAGCAATGGCGATGTAGGCAGCAAGGTTGTCCTTAAAGCCTTCAATAGACGCTACTGCCGCGGCTTTTCCATCCTTTGATACCCACGAACCTGAGCCCGGGAATCTCAGCACGTACGAGTATTTCGCCGCATCAGCCGGCTCTCCCAGCGTCGTAACCGTTAGCTTTATCAATCCCGCACTAAGCTTAGTCTTGTCTGTCCATGAGCTCTTCAACTCGAAAGAATGCTTCTTGAAGCCAATGTTTGCGGTCAGGTTCATGGTCCACTCATTTCCGTCAGCGGACACTTTTGGACCGCTCCCGTCCCATTGTGCCGTTTCAACAAGCTTCCCTGCGGCATCCAGGATTTGCATAATTGGCATGTTCTTGGACGCCTTAGCGATAGGCTCCTCAGCGGACAGGATGCCGAAACCATCCCAGCCCTCAAGCACATTGAAAGTTCCCAGGTACAAGCCTTTCACAGGCATAGTCTGAGAAGCGCCCGATGCTGCGGCCAACAGGCAAATAAATGACAGCATTGAGACAAATATTCTAAGACCGGAACTTTTCCCGAACAATTGCATCAACTCCAGAAATCAGGATGTTATTTTACTGTGACCTGGAAAGTGAAAGTGACCGACGCCCCCGGCACAAGGGGGGTAATAGAATACTTGATCGCAGTGACCGGCAATGTATCAGAAGCGTCGAAAGCACCTGCCAGAGCGTGTTGGAACGTGAAAGTCCCTCCTGCGCTGGAAGTGTAGCTGCCGGGTACGTATGTCGTATCCGAAGGGATGCTATCGATGACCTCAATAGCTGTGGCGTTGGAGTGCCCTACATTGGTGAATGTGACAGAGTAAGTAAGCACTGCGCCCGGCAACACACCCGTCGTCGGATTCACGCTCTTTGTTATCGTCATCAGCGGCGCATTCACGAGCGCTGTCGCAGTCTTTGTAATCGTCATGCTGTTCCATCGAATGCTTGCTGTGTTGGTAATCACCGTCTGATCAGGGGCGCTCGGGCTTATGGTCACCCTGAACGTAAATGTTGCAGATGCATTGGGAGCCAATGGCGAAACCGTATAGCCTCCTATGAACGGGCTAGCCCCTCCCACATCAGTAAGCGGTGAGCCATTCATCGTGGATGAATTCGCTACATATGAAGTTAAGGCCGGTATGGCGTCAGTAAGCACTACGCCCGTCGCCGTGCTGCTTCCGGTATTTGTTACCACTATAGTGTATGTAAGCTGGTCAGACGCCACGCCTGAAGCAGGCGAGACCGATTTGGTGCTGGAAGAAAGGTCAATGGTCACCACTTCAACAGTAAAGGTGTCCTTCAACATATAGACGGTGCTGTTTGGCTGCATCACATAGATTGAATAGACCCCGGCAGGTGCAGTGGACGGTATGGTCCATATGCCCTGAAGGGATGACTACTCCACCGGTCGTAGTAGGCACTCCAGGCGATGGGATATCGTATTGTATGCCGGTAGGCCCTACGATTCTGACCTGAATATAGCCTGTATATGGGGGTATTTGTGTCGAAACCGGCCAGCCGGAACCTGATACGGTAAGCATTTCGCCTCTGTACCAAATGCCGTGGTTTGCCGTACTTGTGTGCCTTCCATCGTAAAGCAGCCCGTATCCTCCGCCAGGAGTCACGGGAGGCGACGCTAGTGAAATAGCTGCCAATATCTATTAG
This sequence comes from uncultured Bacillota bacterium, assembly GCA_963823655.1. Lineage (GTDB taxonomy): Bacteria > Bacillota > DTU025 > DTU025 > MWDF01 > MWDF01. The sequence goes on along the minus strand of CAWGMK010000010.1, from coordinate 118,592 downwards.
GCTTGACTGGCCGACTAGGTCCTTGCCGATATTCTGTCCGCTGGCATCCGTTCCAAAGGCAATTTTTATGGGAGTGCTCGATGTAACAGCAGCAGGAGGCGTGGTATTGGCCATCCTTGACAGCCATGTCAGGGGAACCATGATGTCCAAGTAATAATCGGGGGTGCCGTTTGTGTTCCCGCCGGATACTCCGCTTCTGACCATGCCGTTCAGAAGATACCAGAAGCCACCGTTTAAAACCGGGGTTGTGGCAGACTGCGTCCAGCCTGTCGCCCCGTCCATGGTGAAGTCCTGAGTGATATTGTACATTGAACTTATGGTATCGGAAGATCCGGTTCCGTTGATCCCTATGGCATAATCAGGATACATATCGCCTGTGCTCTCTATAAGGACCGCCCACCCGAAGGGCTTCATTCCAGCGGCTGTGATGCCCTGATACCTGAGCGGATCTCCGTCCAGTATCATCCGGAAGTACATATAGATCCCGTCGAAAAACCAATAAGACGCCGCTTGCCTGCTTAAAGGCTGCATCGTATCAACCACGCAGTCCAGGTACGCCGACTGCTGGTCGGAGGGGTCCGTTATATTGGTCCAATTAGGACCGAGAGCTGGTATCCATTCCGCCTGGAGAGGCCACGCCGCAGATGCAGGGGCCGCAAAGATTGTTAGGACAGCGACAATGGAAATGATCAACAGCGCCTTATTGCCAGCAACCTTCAAATATGGGACCTCCGGATAATTGTATTAAATAAAATACTATTAACTATCATCGATTATACTCTCTCATCAATAAGGGCGATAACTAGCCTTATGCTTTGTATTAATCTAGATACATCTTCTCGAACAATACGATTATCAAAGCATTTCATCTGCCATACGACGACGAATTATGATGTTTTCGGGAAAACAGAAACCCATAAATGGAAAGGGAAGGCATTTGCGTTGATCTGGACTTATGCGGGTACAATTGATAGCGTAGAGCGGCTTTCCCCACATTTGAGGTAATTTCGTCATCTCTTCCCGTGGCGCGGACTAATATGTCCTCCTATACGATGGGAAAGCCTTTTAGAGCAACGGAATCGGTAACATCATGAGGAAGCCGCCCTGGCTTAAAACCAGGGCGGCCCTCATCCATATTTCGAGACCTGCTAGAACTTGAACATGGCCTTGATGTAGAACCCTTCGGACCAAGGTTTCTGATCTACTATATCGGTGTCGGACAGATCCTGTGAATTGTATCCTATCGCGACACTGAACAGGTTGAATATCTTCTGTACAACCTGGACGCTGTAGCCCAGCTTCCAGTTGCCGGTCCATCCGATCGTCCTTATGAAGGCTTCCACATCAGTCGTCCTTGTTATGTGCAGCGAAGCTCCGGATTGCAGCAATATGATGTGATTTAGCGCCAACGATTCACCGATCGCACCCTCCGCTGCCAGCTTGTAGCCCGCCTTCGCAGTAACCGACAGGTATCTTCCGGCTTCGAGGGTCCAGTCTGTAGTCGCTGTCGTAACCAGGGCCATCACGGGTTCCTCGAACACCTCGCCTGCGAAGTACTTGGTGTTTGCCTTGAACAGGCCCGTTATGACCGTGTTCTCGGGCCTTATCGCAAGCGACAGCCCTGCTTCCGCGGTAAGCGGCAGCCCCTCCCTGGTTGGCGAGTTGCCGTAGTATGCCGCAGCGCTTCCTTCTATGCTCAGCCAATTCGTAGCCTTGCCGTTCAGATTGAGCAATGTCAACGATGTCAGCCCTGCGCTGCCGTAGGTTATCTCCTGCTTGAGGTATGCCCTGAAGCCGGACTTGGCGACATACTCCAAGGATGCGGAGGCTGCAACCTTCGCTGAGTCTGGCACTATGATCTCGGGTCCGCCAAGGCTGAGCGAGCCTTCCATCGAGAACGTTGCTACAAGCCCTTTTATTAGCTGATAGGAGTCGTTGTAGCCCAGGCTCAGGACGTTGGCAGCCCTGGAGCCGAACGGCAGGCTAAGTCTGCCGTAGATGCGGCCCTTCTCAGTTACTGCAAGGTCTGCGGCAAGTGAGATCGTATGATATCTCTCGACACCATTTACGCCGGTCAAATAAGCCAGGGTCACTGCAAGCTTCGAATCGGGTTTGTATGAGATCGACAGGCTGTAGTCTCCGTCAGTGTCGATGGGCTCCCCGACCTTGGCTATCTGCGCAAATGCCTTGATGACCAGCTGAGGAATTGGTGTTATCTCAGCGAATGCGTCGAATATCGCACCCTTCGTGTCAGGCGTCTCTGTATAGGTGAATGAGGTGATCATGCCTAGCGCCACGCCGAACTTCAAAGGCAGCTTGTATCCAGCTGTCAGCTTGTTTTCGCTGCTGAAGCTGTAGTCCAGACCCTTCCAGGCATTATTGCTGGTAAGCGACAGTATGAGCGCTTCAGCAGGATCAATTCCGGCCGAGCCGTACAGAGTGATCTGCCTTGGCATTGTGGCCGTCTCACCCGGCTTTACGAAGCCTCCGTCGCTCGCTCCTGCTTCTACTCTCAGTTCGACCTTGCCTATCCTGGATGCGGCGCCTGCCTTTACGGCATATCCTCCATATATCCCTGAGGCGAAGGATACTGCGCCTTCTGCGTCGAAGGTGAACGCCTCGCCGAAGTCGAGGCCCATATCCGCCCCTACTACCGTACTGACTCCACCGCTCTTGTTGCTTATCGCGGTAGTCGCCCCAAGGTCGAAGGCCCCAAAGTCCGCATGCGCCCTGATGCCTGCCGCAAGCCCGTCGTAATCGCCGCCCGTAATCGAGTATGTCACTTCGAGGAAGTACTTGTTGCCCTCCTCATCGTATGACGGCATGGCGTCTGTGAGCAGTATGGAGCCTGTCGAGTAATCGATCTTGTAGTCCAGGTTGCGAATGAGAAGCTTCCTGTCGAGTATTATGCTTTCATCGTAGAACCTCGTACGGATTACGTAGATTGTCTCGCTGCCCGTTACTACAGGGTAGTCATCCAGGAAGAAGTATCCCGAGGTGCCGTTTCCTGCTATCCTGTCGGTCTGCATGCCTGCCCTTGTGGGGGCTACGAAGCCTTCTAGCGAGAAGCCTCCTACTTTTATTGAAGCCTGGCCTCCCGTCATCTTGGTCATGAAGCTTGCCAGCTCGACCGACTCGAACGCGGGCTGGAAGTCGCTCCATGCGATGTCGAAGTACTTCGAATCAAGCTTCGCATAGAACGGGCTTGATGACGGGGCGAGGTTCGTTGTGCCCGAGCCATCGCCGTACAGGCTGTACATCGGATCATCCGACGCGTCCGAATACAATCCGTCCGCAATGCCCTGCTGCATATCGTACCTAAGCACCAGGGAGCCTCCCTCGAACCTCTTCATCAGGAACGCCCTGGCCCTTATATAGGAGCCGTCGAAACCGCTCACGTTGTGGGTAAGCTCGATTGTCCCTGTTATGATTAGCGGCTCTGAGCCACCCGGCCTTCCTACAGGCTCCTTCGCCTGACTGGGCATGCCTACTGCGAAGTCGGCCCTTGCCACTCCTGATGGCAGCACATCTACGAAGAACGATGCCGATATGCCCGTTACATCCTTGAAGCTGTTTGTGAGCGTCGACCCTGCCGGCAGGGATCCCAGATTGAGCTTAATGGAACGCACTCCGGGCTTAACCTGGCCGATATGGTACTGGCCCTCTTCATCGGTGCGAGCGCTCATGCCATCGTCCATGATCACTTCGGCGTTTGCAATGCCCGGTTCGTCCTTGTCCTGCATACCGTCCGCATCCTTATCATGGAACACCTTGCCTAAGATGGCCCCATGCGATGAGAACGCGGGTCCGGTTATTATTACTTGAGCTGAGGCGGGACCTATCTCGAACGGGAAGCTGGCTTCGCCAATACCGATTGCGGTTACGTAGTTGATGCCATCCCCATTGAGCGCTCCAGCGCCTATTCCAACTTTATAGGTCAGTACGTGGCCCTCTTCCATCTCTATGTCCCCTATGGGCCACGATACCTCTGAACCCGACACTATCGGGTCGGCGATAAGCACCCCATCCAGGTGTGATGTGCCTGCAATATAACTGAAGCCGTCTGGCAGGTCGTCTACCAGGACTACATCGTAAGCAGTCATAGGTGAGGGCAATTCGCTGTCGTTAAAGATGCTGACCCGGTATGTGACTATGTCGCCCACTGCTGCGGAGCCGGGGGTTGCTTCTTTTGTGATCTCAAGTCCCGGCTGCCAGTTCGGATCCTGGATTACTACCACGGAGAACCCGCTTGAGACAGGATAGCCTTCCAGCTGGTCGCTGTTTGCGGTCGCTGTGTTTTCTACATCGTCACCGAGGTAGAGAGCATCCCAGCCTACGGTGTAAATGTAGCTCCAGGTCCACGTCTCGCCCACATTCAGGATGCCGTTGCTTGAAAGCGATTCTACAGGCAGGCCCGGATCAGGCACCAATGTGTCAACCAGGGTTATCCCCGTCAGGTCGATATTTCCGTCGTTGCTTAGAACGACCGTGTAGTGCAAATCGCCTGGTGCGCCCACCGTTTCCTCGGATGCCGTCTTATCGATGCTCCATGCGGGGTTTTGCAGAATGGTCACTGCAATCTCATCCCCTGCGGGAAGCGTTTGCAACTGTGCACATGTTGCGCTTGCCCCGTTGGTGATAGACTGTCCGAGGTTTATAGCCGCCTGGTCTACGTAATAGGTATAGGACCAGGTCCATGTCTCCCCTACATTCAAGATGCCGTTGCTTGATAGCAATTCTACGGGTGCTCCTGGATTTGCGACCAGCGTATCCACCAGGACTATACCGGTAAGGTCGACATTCCCGTCGTTACTTAGCACTACTGTGTAATGCAAATCACCCGGAGAGCTTATTTCGGTCTCCAGCACGGTCTTATCAAGGCTCCATGCGGGGTTTTGGATTATGCTTACCGTTACGCTGTCGCTAACGGGCTCCAGCTGCTGGAAATAGTAGCTGGCCGTCGCCGTGTTTACTATGCTGTCCCCCAGGTTGATTGCGGCCTGATTGACAAAGTATGTATATGTCCAGGTCCACGTCTCGCCAACGTTTAGCTGATCGTTGGCCGTCTGCAATTCAACTTTCGCCCCGGGATTAGCAACTAGGGTATCGGCAAGCGTAATTCCATTTAGGGTGATATTGCCGTCATTTGTAAGAACCACATTGTAGTGGATCAAACCAGGCGTGCTGACTGATGTCTCAAGTGCGGTCTTGTTAATGCTCATGTGCGGGTACTGCGGCAACGGGATTGTAATCTCGCTATTTGTGGAATGCGACTCGTCCAAATCAGCTGTTGCCCTGTTAAATACCATGCCCGCGTCTATGTCCGCCTGGGTTATCGAATACGAACCGGTGAATGTGCTCGAGTCAGACTCGCCGACATCCAGAGTGATAGGCCCTCCCACTTCCACAATTTTTGCATCTGTGACTCTCACATTGTGAAGTGTCACATTCCCCTCATTCGTTACTACGAAGGTGTAATTAATAAGTTCTCCTGGGTCTGCATTGCCGTCTGCGTTGCCATCAACCCAAGCTCCGTCCTTCACTATAGAAAGCAGCGGGTACTGCGGCAGTGTGACGTACTTCTCGCCATTGGCGGCAGGCGACTCAGTCGAGTCAGCTGTTGCGATATTGTATACGAAGCCTGCGTCGATGTCTGCCTGGGTTATCGCATATGAACCGGTAAATGTGCTAGAGTCTGCCTCGCCGACATCCAAGGTCGTAGGCCCGCCCACTTCAACGATCTTAGGATCTGTGACTGTTACATTGTGAAGCGTCACGTTTCCTATGTTCGTTACTGTGAAGGTGTAATTGATTAACTCACCGGGGTCCGCATTGCCGTCAGCGTTGCCGTCAGCCCAAGCGCCATTCTTCACTATTGAAAGCCTTGGGTACTGAGGCAGCGTGACGGTCTTCTCGCCGTAGCAGCAGGCGACTCAGTGGAGTCAGCTGTTGCGATATTGTATACGAAGCCGGCGTCGATGTCCGCCTGGGTTATCGCATACGAACCTGTGAATGTGGCGATTGTCTGCCTCGCCAACATCCAGGGTCGTAGGCCCGCCCACTTCTACAATCTTAGGATCTGTGACTGTCACATTATGAAGCGTCACATTCCCGAGGTTCGTGACTATGAATGTATAGTTGATGAGCTCTCCGGGGTCTGCGTTGCCATCCGCGTTGCCATCAACCCAAGCGCCGTTCTTCACTATCGAAAGCAGCGGGTACTGTGGCAGCGTTACGGTCTTATTTCCATTCGTGGAATTCGAATTCGTTCGAATCGGCTACAGCGTTGTTGTAGACGAAGCCCGCGTCTATGTCTGCTTGGGTTATCGCATATGAGCCTGTAAATGTGGTCGAGTCTGCCTCGCCGACATCCAGTGTAGTAGGCCCTCCCACTTCAACGATCTTAGGATCTGTGACGGTCACGTTGTGAAGTGTCACATTTCCTATGTTCGTTACCGTGAAGGTGTAATTGATCAGCTCTCCAGGATCAGCGTTGCCGTCCGCGTTGCCATCAACCCAAGCACCATTCTTCAATAAAGTCAGGGCTGGTGATTGCGGCAGCGTGACGGTCTTCTCGCCGGTAGCAGCAGGCGACTCAGTGGAGTCCGCTGTTGCGATGTTGTAAACGAAACCGGCGTCGATGTCCGCCTGGGTTATCGCATTCGAACCTGTAAATGTGGTCGAGTCAGCCTCGCCGACATCCAGGGTCGTAGGCCCGCCCACTTCAGTGATCTTAGGATCCGTGACAGTTACATTGTGGAGCGTCACGTTTCCTATGTTCGTTACCGTGAAGGTGTAATTGATGAGCTCACCGGGGTCGGCATTGCCGTCAGCGTTGCCATCAACCCAAGCGCCATTCTTCACTATTGAAAGCCTTGGGTACTGAGGCAGCGTGACCGTCTTCTCGCCGGTAGCAGCAGGCGACTCAGTGGAGTCAGCTGTTGCGATGTTGTGCACGAAGCCGGCGTCGATGTCCGCCTGGGTTATCGCATACGAGCCTGTGAATGTGGTCGAGTCAGCCTCGCCGACATCCAGTGTCGTAGGCCCGCCCACTTCTACGATCTTCGGATCCGTGACAGTTACATTGTGAAGAGTTACATTCCCGAGATTGGTGACTATGAATGTGTAGTTGATGAGCTCTCCTGGGTCTGCATTGCCGTTCGCGTCGCCATCCACCCAAGTTCCGTTCTTCACTATCGATAGCAGTGGGTATTGAGGCAGTGCGACTGTCTTTTCGCCGGTAGCGGCAGGCGACTCAGTGGAGTCAGCGGTGGCGATGTTGTATACGAAGCCGGCGTTGATGTCCGCCTGGGTTATTGCATACGAACCAGTAAATGTGGTCGAAATCAACCTCTCCGACATCCAGGGTCGTAGGCCCGCCCAGTTCCGTAATCCTTATATCCGTAACGGTCACATTATGAAGCGTCACATTACCGGTGTTCGTTAACGTGAAGGTGTAGTTGATCAGCTCTCCGGGATCGGCATTGCCATCAGCGTTGCCATCAACCCAGGTGCCGTTCTTCACTATCGAAAGCAGCGGGTATTGTGGCAACGTTACGGTCTTCTCGCCATTGGCGGCACCCGATTCAGTAGAGTCCGCTGTGGCGATGTTGTAGACGATGCCGGCGTCTATATCCTCCTGGGTGATTGCATATGAGCCGGAGAATGTGCTCGAGTCTGCCTCGCCGACTGCCAGGATGGTCGGCCCGCCCACTTCAATAATCTTGGGATCTGTGACTGTAACATTATGAAGCGTCACATTCCCGAGGTTTGTGACTACAAATGTATAGTTGATGAGCTCTCCCGGGTCTGCGTTGCCGTCTGCGTTGCCGTCTGCCCAAGCGCCATTCTTCACTATCGAAAGCAGCGGATTTTGTGGCAACATGACAGTCTTTTCACCTGTGGCTGCAGGTGACTCAGTTGAGTCTGCAGTTGCGATGTTGTATACGAAGCCGGCGTCTATATCCGCCTGGGTTATCGAATACGAACCGGTAAACGTGGTTGAGTCAACCTCACCGACATCCAGAGTCGTAGGCCCACCCACCTCTGTGATCTTAGGATCCGTAACCGTCACATTGTGGAGTGTTAGATTGCCTACGTTAGTTACCGTGAAGGTGTAATTGACGAGCTCTCCTGGGTCAGCTTTTCCGTTCGCGTCGCCATCCACCCAAACTCCGTTCTTCACTATCGAAAGCAGAGGGTATTGAGGTAGCGCGACCGTCTCTTCGCCGGTGGCAGCAGGCGATTCAGTGGAGTCAGCGGTGGCGATGTTGTACACGAAACCGGCATCGATGTCGGCTTGGGTTATCGCATACGAGCCCATGAATGTGGTCGAGTCCGCCTCGCCGACATCCAGTGTCGTAGGCCCGCCCACTTCTACCACCTTAGGATCTGTGACCACAACATTGTGGAGCGCAACGTTCCCTATGTTAGTTACGGTGAAGAAGTAGTTGAGCAGATCACCCGGATCAGCGTTTCCATCATCGTTGTCATCGATCCAGAAGCCGTTCTTTATAATCGACAGCGCTGGATACTGCGGCAGCAAGACTGTCTTTTCGCTGGTAGCCGGAGGAGATTCAACTGAATCCGCTGTCGCTATGTTGTAAACGAAGCCTGCTTCAATGTCCGCCTGGGTTATCACATACGAACCGGTGAATGTTGTCGAGTTCGTTTCTCCCATATGTAGCGTGATAGGACCGCCATGAACAGTTAACAGTGGATCGGTTACTGTAACAATGTGCAGATCAACATTGCTTGTGTTGGAGAGGGTAAATGTATAGTTTATGAGCTCTCCCGCATCAGGGTGTCCATCTGCATTGCCATCTACCCACGCGCCGTCCTTGACAATCTCAATGGTGGGCATGATGCCGAAATAGTAGGCATCGTCTTGAGCAGTCGCCCCCGCGTATTGAGTAGTCACTGTCGCGATGTTGTGATGCTGACCTGGAGACCATGGCCTGGAATAGGTGATATTGATTATATCCAAGGAATTTCCGCTAGGACCAATTGTCAGGATTATAGGAAGCGGATTAATGGGCGTCATGCCATCAAGGGCATCAGACAGTGTAATATCTAGGGCCACATTACCCGTATTATGACGAGCGAGCGTGCGTCCGCCGGCCAGCGCTACCTCCGGATCGCGGAGGAGCTCGTCGCCCGCCTCGGCACCGAGGAGTGGCCGCGAATTGACGCGGCGGCTTCGCTGATGGCCGATGCGCTCGCCGCCGGCGGGACCATCCACAGCTTCGGTTCGGGCACTCGCCATCATCGCGGGAGGAGCTGTTCCACCGCGCCGGCGGCCTGGTCCGGGTCCGGCCATCCTGTTCGAGGGCCTGACGCTTCACGGGAGCACGGCGCTCAGCACGGCCCTGGAGCGGCTGCCCGGGCTCGCCGCTGCGCTGGCCGCGGACCACGCCATGGCGCCCGGTGATGTGCTGCTCATCGCGTCCAACTCGGGCAGCAACGCGGTCAGCCGCGAGATGGCGCGCGCGGCGAGCGAGGCCGGGGTGCGGACCATCGCCATCACCAGCCTGCGCCACGCGTCGTCCGGCTCGGCGCGGGACCCGGGGCCGCCGGGCTCCACGAGCTCGTGGACGTGGCCATCGACAACGGCGGCGCCGTGGGCGATGCCGCCGTCGAGGTGGATGGCTTCGCGACGCGCGTCGCACCCACCTCCACCGTGGCCGGCGCCGCCATCGTCAACGCCCGCCGAGCGAGCGATATCCGGTGCGTGCTCGGCCCGGCGAAAGACGTCCACGATGTCGAAGGGGCGACCGTCGCCGGCCGCGACCGCCGCCTCCAGCGTCGGGAAGCAGGGTTGGCCCAGGACGCTGGCAGCCTCTGGGTTGACGGGCACGCACTCGTAGTCCTGCTCGAGCAGGTACGCCATGACGACGTTGGAAGCGCGCCACGGGTAGGGCGAGGCGCCCACGACCGCGATCCGCCGCGCCGCCCGCAGGACCGCTCGCGCACCCTCCGCGTCAAGGACGGGGACCGGCGTCACGACCGGCCCTGCCCCGGCCTGCTCCGGCTCGTCCGGGCTACGAGGCACTCTCTCGCTCGTAGGGTTTGCCCACCGCTGCCGGAGCCACGCTGCGGCCCACGACCCCGGCCAGGACGATGATGGTCACGAGGTAGGGCAGGGCGGACCAGAACTGGTCCGGGATCGCGGTCAGGATCTCGCCCAGCTGGCCGGTCGGCGGCACGGTGCGGATGGCGATGCTCGAGCGATCCGGCGGCCGCGAACAGGAGCGCTGCGCCGAACGAGCCCAGCGGCGTCCAGCGGCCGAAGATGAGCGCCGCCAGGGCGATGAAGCCGCGCCCGCCGGTCATGCCGGTCTGGAACGTTGGTGCCGAAGCTCCAGGGTGAACCAGGCGCCCGCCAGGCCCGCGAAGACGCCGCCCAGGATGACGTTGCGGTAGCGCAGCCGGATGACGTCGATGCCGACCGTCTCGGCGGCCTTCGGGTGCTCGCCCACGGCCCGGGTGCGCAGGCCCCAGCGCGACCGGAAGAGCAGCACCTGCAGCACGACGGCGAGCAGCAGGACAGACATCGCGATCGGCCCCTGGCTGAGGAACATGTCGAAGAGCCAGCCGACGAAGGGCAGGTCGGTGAGCCACGCGGGCGGCACGAACGGTGCGAACTTGCCGGCCGATGGCGGGGACGAGCGCGCTGATGATGATGATTCAGGTAGCCGGTGATGCCGAAGGCCACGATGTTGATGATCGTGCCGCTGATGATCTGGTCGGCCCGGACGGTGATGGACAGCCAGGCGTGGATCGCGGAGACGGCCATCCCGGTCAGCAGGGCGGCCAGCGAGCCCGACGAGCAGCGCCGGCGTGGCGCCGAAGGCGAAGTCGGCCTTGGGCTGGTCAGGGAAGACCTGCACGACCAGCGAGGCCGCGAACCAGCCGACGAAGGCGGCCGTGAGCATCATGCCCTCGATGCCGATGTTGACGACGCCGGAGCGCTCGTTCATGAGGCCGCACAGGCGCCCAGGGCGATGGGCGCCGCGAGCGGCCAGGATGATCGGCGCCAGTCGATGGCAGGACGACGATGAGGTAGTCGACGAGCTGGAAGAAGAGCCCGACGACCGGGATGTCGAAGAGGACGTCCACGCTAGCGCCTAGCCCCGCGTGGCGGTCGACCGCCGTAGCTGCTGGTCACGGTCTGCAGCTCGTCGACACTGCCGCCCCGCGTCTCGCGCAGCCGGAAGACCCAGCGCACGATGAGGTCGGCGGCCAGGAAGAACAGGATGACGCCCTGCAGGATGTCGATCATCTCGACGGGGACGCCGGCCTGGATCTGCATGAGCGGGGCGCCGGCGCGCAGGGCGCCGAAGAGCAGGCCGCCGAGCAGGATGCCCCACGGGTTGGCGCGGCCCAGCAGCGCCACGGCGATGGCGTCGAAGCCGACCGTGGTGGCGTAGGCGGCCGGCATGTAGTCCGTGCACGCCCAGGATCTCGATGGCGCCGGCCAGGCCGGCCAGCAGGCCGCGCAGCGTCATCGTGAGCACGATGATCAGGCGCGGGCGCATGCCGGCGTAGCGCGCCGCATCCGGGTTGGCGCCCACGGTGCGGATCTCGAAGCCGAGCGTGGTGCGGTACAGGAGCCACCAGACGATGGGCACGGCGGCCAGCGCGATGAGCACGCCAGATGCAGCTGTGCCCGTGTGCCGATCAGGACCGGGATGCCGGCCTCGCCGACGTCGTCGTCCGCGCGAACGTGGCGCCGCGGGCCCGGAGCGGCTCGCTGACCGCCCACGAGACGATCTGGAGGGCGATGTAGTTGAGCATGATGGTGATGACCACCTCGTGGGCGCCGGTGAACGCCTTGAGGCAGCCCGGGATGAAGCCATAGGCCGCGCCCGCCGCCACGCCGGCCAGGAGGGCGAGCGGGATGGCGACGATGGACGGCGCGTCGCGCGAGGGCGATGCCAGCCGCGACGCTGCCCAGGGCGCCCATGAGGAACTGGCCCTGGGCGCCGATGTTGAACAGGCCGGCCTTGAAGCCGAGGCCCACGGAGAGGCCCGCCAGGATGAGCGGCGTGGCGCGGACGAGCGTGTCGATCAGGCCGCTCGAGCTCAGCAGTGCGCCCTGCGACCAGCGCCAGGTAGGCCTCTGCCCAGAGCCATGGGTCGAGGCTGCCAGTGATGATGGGGCTGGTCAGGATCATGAGCACCGCGCCGACGACGAGGGCCAGGACGATGGCGCCGCCCGTCACGGCCAGCTGGCCCCGCAGCGATCGGCTCAGGAGCCGATCGATGGTGCTCATGGGCTTCTCGTCGGGGCTCATCGGCCTGTGGCTCCGGTCTCGTCTGGCGCCTCGCTCCGGCCCCCGGTCGCCATCAGCAGGCCGACCTCCTCCTTGTTGGCGGTGCGACCGTCCACGACCGCCACGATCCGCCGCGGTACATGACCGCGATGCGGTCGGAGAGCTCCAGGACCTCGTCCAGCTCCGCGGAGACGAGCAGGACGGCCGTGCCCGCATCGCGCTTGGCGATGACCTGCTGGTGGATGAACTCGATGCTGCCCACGTCCAGGCCGCGCGTCGGCTGGTCGAGCACGAGCAGCTTGCAGGTCGCGGTCGAACTCGCGGGCCACGATGACCTTCTGCTGGTTGCCGCCGGAGAGCGTCCCGGCGTTGACGGTCGCACGACGGCGTCCGGACGTCGTACTCCGCGATCGCCTCGCTCGGCGCGTTCCAGGATGGCCGCCTCGTCGCGGACGATGCCCGTGCGAGTAGGGCGCCGCGTAGTAGTCGGTCAGGACGAGGTTGTCGGCGATGGGGAAGGAGAGCACCAGGCCGAAGCGCTGGCGGTCGGCCGGGCACGAAGGCGACGTCCTGCCCGTGCAGGGCCCGCGGGCCATCGCCTGCGTGACGTCCTCGCCGCCGAGCGTGACCGTGCCGCCGGTGCGGCTGGCGCAGGCCCGTGATGGCCTCGACCAGCTCGTCCTGGCCGTTGCCGGCGACGCCGGCGATGCCCAGGATCTCGCCCGCGCGCACCTCGAAGCTGACGCCATCGACGACCTCGCGGCCGCGGTCGTCGCGGCACGCGCAGGTCCGCCGACCTGCGAGCATGACCTCGCCCGGATGGCTCTGCGCCGCGGTCGACGGTCAGCTGGACCTCGCGGCCGACCATCAGCTCGGCCAGGTCGTCCTCGTTCGTCTCGGCTCGGGATGCGACTGCCGACCACCTTGCCGCGCCGGATGACCGTGATGCGGTCGGCGATCTCCAGCACCTCGTAGAGCTTGTGGCTGATGAAGATGATGCTGTGGCCCTCGGCGGCCAGCCGCCGCAGGACGCCGAAGATCTCGTCGGTCTCCTGCGGCGTCAGGACGGCCGTCGGCTCGTCGAGGACCAGGATGCGCGCATCGCGGTAGAGCGCCTTGAGGATCTCCACCCGCTGCTGCCAGCCGACCGACAGCTCGCCGACCTTCTGCGTCGGGGTCGATCTCGAAGCCGAAGCGCTCGCCCAGCTCGCGGATGCGCCGGCGCGCCTCGCTGCTGGTCGAGGAAGACGCGGTCCGCGCATGGCCTCCTCGCCGAGCAGGATGTTGTCGGCCACGGTCAGGACCGGGCACGAGCATGAAGTGCTGGTGGACCATGCTGATGCCGCGGTCGATGGCGTCCGATGGGCCGGCGATCTCGACGGCCTGCCCGTCGAGCAGGATCTCGCCCGCGTCCGGCGTGGCCAGGCCGTAGAGGACGTTCATGAGCGTCGTCTTGCCGGCGCCGTTCTCGCCGAGCAGGGCGTGGATCTCGCCGGGCCGCACGTCGAGGTCGATGCCGTCGTTGGCGACGACGCCCGGGTAGCGCTTGGTGATGCCGCGCATCTCGAGCGCCGGCGCGCTGATGCGCTCGGGCGTCAGGGTGGTGTCCAGCGCGGTCACGTCGCGGGGCTTCCCATGCTCTCCTGCCTCGGGTACTCGAACGGGCCGGCCCTGGGGGTCGGCCCGTTCGACAAGGACTCAGGTGACTCCTGGAAGGGCGTCGTCTACGGCAGCGTCTGCACGCAGAACGCCGCTGCCCTCTTGCTCCTCGCAGGCCTTGAGCGAGCCGTCGGCCAGCGCCGCTTCGGCAGCGTCAAGCGTGTCAGCGGTCTCAGGGGTGATGAGGCTCTCGAAGTCATGGAAGGGCGAGAGGCCCACGTCCTGGGTGTCGATGCCCAGGCGCAGGATGCCGCCCTGGTCCGTGCCGGCCGCGATGCGCTCGATGGCGTCGGCGACGTTCTTGGTCAGCTTCTTCTCGGCGCTGACGATCGTGCAGGCGGCCGTCTCCGGGGTGGAGAGGAACTGGTCGACGTCCACGCCGATGCCGTAGATGCCCGCGTCGCAGGCGGCCTGGAGGACGCCGTTGCCGGTCTTGCCGGCGACCTGGAACATGACGTCGATGTCGGGTCCTGGGCCAGCAGCTGCTGGGCGGTGGACTGGCCGCCGGCCGGGTCATTGAAGGCCGCCGTGTCCGGGCGCGCCGGACACGTAGACCACCGTCACGACGGCATCAGGGTTGATGGACTTGGCGCCGTTGGCGTAGCCCTCGATGTAGTTGACGACGGCCGGGATGACGGCCGTGCCGCCGACGGCGGCGATGTGGCCGCGTCTCGCTGACGGAGGCGGCCACGATGCCGGCCAGGTAGCCGGGCTGCTGCTCGCGCCAGTTGATGCCCTGGAGGTTCGGCAGGAGCGCGGCCGGGTCGCCGGCGCAGGTGAAGCTGTCGTCCGGGTGTGCCGTCCTCGTTGATGCAGGGGGCCTGGTCCACGCCGATGAACCTGATGTCCGGGTTGGCCAGGGCGGCGTTGATGGTGTCCGCGCCGGCCGCGAAGCCGACCGTCACGATGACGTCGTAGCCCTGGTCCACGAAGGCCTGGATGTTCGGGCCGATGTCAGCCGACTGCGCGCTGATGGCGTACTGCGGCTCCGGCAGCCCCGACGGCCTCCGCGCCAGCGACGGCGCCTTCCCACGAGTACTGGTTGAAGTTGCGGTCGTCGATCGTGCCGACGTCCGTCACGAGGCCGATCTTGAGGTCGGATCCGTCCTGCGCCGCCACCGCGAGCGCGCCGGCCAGGATGCCGGTCGCCGCGATGGTCAGCGCGAGGGATGCGGTGGTGAACCTGCGCATGCACTCCTCCTCTGTGTCGGGCTGGCGCAACGGCGCCTCACCCGCTCAGGTCTTCGCCCCCCAGCAGCACACGATGGGTCGGGCACGGCGCCATCGTAGCGGGTCGCCGGTGCCCCCGGAAGGTCCCGGCACGCAGCCCGTCCGGCGCCTCGCGGAGGGTGCACGACGACCCTGGACGCAGTCCACGTGATGGTCGTGCCCAGGCCGATTCGACGAGGTGCTCGCACGCTGGAGGCTGTCGCTGGCTGGCGGACCGACCGCCGACAGCCCGGTCGTCATCATGGGTCGCCTGGACGGGATCATGACGACGGTTCGCAACCAGCGCCGGTCGGCACCCCTTGAGACCCGTGAGATCAGCACGGCGTCAGGGCCGCTGCGCGTGCCGACGCCCGCCGAGATCCTGCGCATCAAGGCCTGGCTGGTCGTCGATCGCAACGCGACCATCGCGAGCCAGAGGCGGCGGCGCGGGCCTGAGGCGGCGTCGCGGCCGCGCTCGACGCTGCGCAGGTCGACCATCGACCGGCCGCGCGGGCCAGGGGCGGCTCGCGGCCGCGCTTGACCTGGAGGTCACTATCGACCGGCGGCGCGGGCCAGGGAGCCGACGCGAGGCGGATTCGGTGCGTTCCTTTGGCCATGCGTGACGTGGGATGTCACATGCGGCCAAGGGACCGCGGTCTCATGGGCTCTGGCCGGGACGCCTCGGTCGATACTGTCCTGTGGTGCAGGGTTCGGCGACTGGCGGCGACCTGGCGGCGACCCTGGCGGCGACGACTGGCCGCGTCACCGGCCAGGGCGGCGACACGGGCCGCGTCACTGGTCGGGAGACGACTCCGGCGATGCGAGCGACCCGACCGCGCCGGCTTCGGACCGCGCCTCAGGGCGTACAGTGGCGTTCCGCAGCGCGCGCCCCGAGCACCGCGTACGGACAGGCCGCCTGCTCCATGAGGTACAGCACGGCCTCGCGGTTGCGCCGGGTCTCCCGGCCGATGATCTCGTCGGGCGGGTAGTGGTGCCGCGGCGTGCCGCCGCCCTTGGGGTACAGCTCGAAGGTGAACGAGAAGATGCCCTGGCGCGCCGTACATCCAGTCGATCTGGTCGCCGTCGGTGGGGTACATGGCGCTCGACTGCATGGCGCGTGTAGCCGTTGGTGGCCGCCATGGCCCGGCCCATGGCCCGGAAGGCGCGCAGGTCGATGGCGCGCATGTCGGGCGGCCGGTCCGCGCGCGTGTAGCTGTAGGGCCAGAGCACCATCTCGCCCGCGGTGTGGAACGTGATGTGCGTCCGGATGCGCTGCCGCCCGTCCACGACGCGGCTCAGCACGAAGTCGCGCATGGCCCGCGTCTCCGGCGCCGACCAGGCCCGCGGGCCGCGGTAGTAGGGGCTGGCGGGGTCGCCGGACGAGGCGCCGCAGCAGCCGAACCGGTAGCCGTAGTTGCGATTGAGGTCGGTGCCGATGTCCGCCGTCGGCGCCAGCTGACCCAGGCGTCGGCTGGCGGTTCTTGCGCCAGGAGCGATAGGGGAGCCGCCCAGGTCGTAGGCCAGGCCGTCGGGGTTGACCATGAAGACGATCCAGGTGCGCCGCTCGTCCACCAGCCGGGTGACCCGCCGGCCCAGCTGCGTGTCCTGGCCGTAGCTGGCCGACCAGCAGGTCCAGGATGGCGATGGTCATCTCCGCGCTGAGATGCTCGCGCGCGTGGTGCAGGCCGTCGAAGAGGACCTCCGGCTCGCCCTCGTCGGTGCCCGGCTGGTCGGACACCTCGGCCGCCCAGAGCTCGCGGCCCTCGAAGCTCTGGCCGATGGAGAAGAGCCGCACGATGTCCGGGTGCGCGGCCGCCACCTGCCGGATGTGCTCGACCATCTCCGGGTACGAGTGGTAGCCGGCATCGCGCGCGGGGTAGTCGGTCGCCGTGGCTTGCGTGGGGAGGCTGGCCGCCAGCGTGGTCAGCAGAAGCGCGGCGACGGCCGCAGAGAGGGCGCGCATTCGAGCGCCCGATGCTACGCCCTGGGGGCCGAATGGCTCGTGCACCGGTGGTAGCCCGGGGGTACCCGTTCCAGCGGTACTGCGCTCTGGTGGACTGCGTGCACTTCACGGCGAGGTTGGATGCGAGGGTGTGCGGTCGAGGTCCGACGTGAGGGGGTCTGGGGCCGTCAAGGGCCATTGGTCACACAACTCTTGGTGCCGGGGAGCACCGCATGTGCCCCCAGAGGTACTATCGGTCCTTGCCATCCGCCCGTTCAGGGCTGAGACTTTCGTACGGCGGACGGTCCGTACCGAGCACGATCCCGACGCCCGGCTCGATCGGGGTGACCTCGATGGGGCGCATTCATCCCTCAGGCCACTGCCTGGGACGTTTCGGGGGCCACCACACACAGAGGAGTGGTATCGATGTCGAGGTCCGAATCGCGCCGACTGCGCGGCCCGGTGGCGCTCACCGCCGTCTTGCAGGCCTTCCTGCTGATCTCATCGCTGGTGCTGACACCGGCGCTGGTCATCGCGCAGGACGAGCAGGCAGCGGCGGAATCTGCCCAGCCGGCGGCTCCCGCGCTCAACCTGTACGTGCATCCCGATCCGCTGAAGCTGACGGTGGGCGAGTCCCAGAAGGTCAGCGCATGGACGTGTGACCCAGGCGTCACGCTTGCCGCTCGCGCGCCGACCAGGAGCCGGCGGCCGTCGGCTGTCAGCCCGTCCAGGCGGAGTGGTCCCTGAATGATGCCGGCGGCGCCGCTGGCCAGCCTGGCCATCGAAGAGGACGAGACCGGCAAGCGCACCAAGCTGAGCGCGGTCGCCGCGGGTGAAGGCAAGATCGTTGCCACCCTGGGTGATCTTCGCTATGCCGCCAGCCTCGTCGTCAAGGAGGCGCCCGCGCCGGAGCCACCGGCTGCTGTCGAAGCGCAGCCCCAGGCCGAGGAGCAGCAGGCCCAGGACGAGCCGAAGCAGGCCCAGGACGAGCCCAAGAACGACGGCTCCAAGGCTGACGAGCAGTCCAGGCAGGACGAGCCCAAGGGCGACAAGACCGCTGCCGACGAACCCAGGAACGATAAGACCGACAGCGCGGGCCTGAGCGACAAGCAGGCCCAGGACGAGCCCAAGCAGGCCCAGGACGAGCCCAAGGGCGACGAACGAGGGCCAGGGCGTCAAGCCGGCCCAGGACGAGCCCAAGGGCGAGGACAACGGCAAGGGCAACGACGCCCCGGTCGTCGAGGAGACGCCTGCCGAGGAGCCAGTCGTCGAAGAGGCCCCGGTCGTCGAGGCGACGCCTGCCGAGGAGCCGGTCGTCGAAGACGTTCCGATCGTCGAGGAGACGCCTGCCGAGGAGCCCAAGGACAGCGACAAGGAAGACAACGGCAAGGGCAACGACGCCATCGTCGAGCCGCTGGTCGAAGACGCCCAGGTCGTCGAGCCGGTGGTGGCGCCGCTGGTCGAGGAGGCTCCGGTCGTCGAGCCGGAGCCCGTCGTCGAAGAGGCGCCGGTGGTCGAGGAGCCGCTCGTTTCCTCGGCTGCTGCCAAGGTTGCCCTGGAGCCGATCATCGAGCCCGCTGCGGCCGGCAGCTTCTCCAAGCCCTACGCGCACTGGTCGGACGAGCCGCTGCCCGGCGACTGGAACAACAACATCCTCAACGCCAACAAGTCCAACTACTTCGAAGGCGAGGTCATCCCCCACGTCTTCATGTACGGGGCGTCCAACAACGCGCAGCTCGTGAACGGGCAGTCCTATTCGTTCAACGTCACGTACAACTACTACCAGCAGAACACCGATGCCGGTGGCTTCGCGTACATGACGCAGTACAACCTGAGCCGGCAGCCCACCGTCTTCGACTGGGCCACGCCTGCCATCACGCCGACGGAGGACGGCTCGTTCACCAATAACGGCGGGATGCATGCGGGTTCGTTCTTCACGGTAGACGCGAACATCACCGGCGTCAGCGCCGTCACATACACGGGCTCAGGCACCAAGGATGGGCACGTCACCATCACGTTCACCTACACGGGGACGACCACCAGCAACGGCTACGCCGCGATCTACTACGGCCTGTACATCGCCAAGCCGGGCGAGGTGCCCAACCAGGGCGCAGGCAAGACGAACGGCGCTGGTGCCTGGACAGGCGGCTCGCTCCAGACGACCGTCGACATCGGCGGGTCGGGCGCAACATCCATCCAGCTCGCGCCGGACGCGATCATCCAGGGCGAGATCAGCGGTGTGAAGTTCCACGACCTGAACGGGAACGGCTCGAAGGACGCCGGGGAGCCGGGCCTCGCCAATTGGACGATCTGTCTCGACAGCGACAGCAATCCGAACAACGGCAACCTTGGCTGTGTCCAGACCGCGAACGGCACGACCGACGACCTGGATGGCAACGGTGCCATCGATCCCGTTGGCTTCTACTACTTCTCGGTCACGCCGGATGCGATCAAGGCGACCGCCGCGAACGACCCCTACTACGTGTACGAAGTCAACCAGAACGGCTGGACCCAGACGGCGCCTGCCACGGTCTACTACGGTCCTCTGACCGTAAGCGCGACGACGCCGACCTATCTCAACAACGACTTCGGCAACACCCAGAACGCCTCCCTGGACATCGAGAAGACCACCGTGGGTGCCCCCGCGACCTTCGCCTACACGGTCGAAGGCTCGGCCCTCGTCGCCGTTCAACCGCGACACCTCGGTCACCAACCCGACGGCCAACGCCCCGTTCCCCTTCACCGGTCTCGAACTCGGGACCAAGTACGTGACGGAGACGGCGAAGCCCGGCTACACGCTCACCAACATCGTCTGCACCGCCAATGGGGCCGCCATCTCGATCGGCACCGGCACCGGCGCAGGCTTCGTGGGCGACGCCGACTTCGACGCCGGTGACACGACCGTGCAGGCGGTCATCGCGGCCGGGAACACCCCGACCTGCGTCTTCACCAACACCCAGAACGCCTCCCTGGACATCGAGAAGACCACCGTGGGTGCCCCCGCGACCTTCGCCTACACGGTCGAAGGCTCGGCCCTCTCGCCGTTCAACCGCGACACCTCGGTCACCAACCCGACGGCCAACGCCCCGTTCCCCTTCACCGGTCTCGAACTCGGGACCAAGTACGTGACGGAGACGGCGAAGCCCGGCTACACGCTCACCAACATCGTCTGCACCGCCAATGGGGCCGCCATCTCGATCGGCACCGGCACCGGCGCAGGCTTCGTGGGCGACGCCGACTTCGACGCCGGTGACACGACCGTGCAGGCGGTCATCGCGGCCGGGAACACCCCGACCTGCGTCTTCACCAACACCCAGAACGCCTCCCTGGACATCGAGAAGACCACCGTGGGTGCCCCCGCGACCTTCGCCTACACGGTCGAAGGCTCGGCCCTCTCGCCGTTCAACCGCGACACCTCGGTCACCAACCCGACGGCCAACGCCCCGTTCCCCTTCACCGGTCTCGAACTCGGGACCAAGTACGTGACGGAGACGGCGAAGCCCGGCTACACGCTCACCAACATCGTCTGCACCGCCAATGGGGCCGCCATCTCGATCGGCACCGGCACCGGCGCAGGCTTCGTGGGCGACGCCGACTTCGACGCCGGTGACACGACCGTGCAGGCGGTCATCGCGGCCGGGAACACCCCGACCTGCGTCTTCACCAACACCCAGAACGCCTCCCTGGACATCGAGAAGACCACCGTGGGTGCCCCCGCGACCTTCGCCTACACGGTCGAAGGCTCGGCCCTCTCGCCGTTCAACCGCGACACCTCGGTCACCAACCCGACGGCCAACGCCCCGTTCCCCTTCACCGGTCTCGAACTCGGGACCAAGTACGTGACGGAGACGGCGAAGCCCGGCTACACGCTCACCAACATCGTCTGCACCGCCAATGGGGCCGCCATCTCGATCGGCACCGGCACCGGCGCAGGCTTCGTGGGCGACGCCGACTTCGACGCCGGTGACACGACCGTGCAGGCGGTCATCGCGGCCGGGAACACCCCGACCTGCGTCTTCACCAACACCCAGAACGCCTCCCTGGACATCGAGAAGACCACCGTGGGTGCCCCCGCGACCTTCGCCTACACGGTCGAAGGCTCGGCCCTCTCGCCGTTCAACCGCGACACCTCGGTCACCAACCCGACGGCCAACGCCCCGTTCCCCTTCACCGGTCTCGAACTCGGGACCAAGTACGTGACGGAGACGGCGAAGCCCGGCTACACGCTCACCAACATCGTCTGCACCGCCAATGGGGCCGCCATCTGATCGGCACCGGCACCGGCGCAGGCTTCGTGGGCGACGCCGACTTCGACGCCGGTGACACGACCGTGCAGGCGGTCATCGCGGCCGGTGAAACCGTCACCTGCGTCTTCACCAATACGCAGCGCGGCACGATCATCGTCGACAAGGTCACGGACCCGAGCGGCTCACCGCAGCTCTTCACCTTCGACCCGAGCTGGGGCGCTGACTTCCAGCTCGCCGATGCCACGACCCCGCACGACAGCGGGTTCCTGACCCCCGGCACCTACTCGGTCTCCGAGACCGTGCCTGCCGGCTGGGATCTGACCAGCACGGTCTGCACGAGCTCCATCGAGGGCACCGAGGCCGCCGACGAGATCGATCTCGATCCCGGTGAGACCGTCACCTGCGTCTTCACCAACACCCAGCGCGGCACGATCATCGTCGAGAAGCAGACCAACCCCGCTGACTCCCCTCAGACGTTCACCTTCACCGGTGACGCTGCTGGCTCCATCGCCGACAACGGCCAGATCGTGGTCGGCAACCTCGTGCCCGGCACGTACACCTCGACTGAAGCTGTGACCCCAGACTGGGTCCTCGACTCGATCGTCTGCGATGACGGCCAGAGCCAGAACCCAAGCTCGGGCAGCCTGGTCGATCGCAAGGCAACCTTCAAGCTCGACGCGGGCGAGACCGTGAAGTGCACCTTCACGAACCTGTTCGCCAAGCTCAGCGTGGTGAAGTCGGCCAGCCCGGCGTTCTACTCGAAGGCCGGTGACCTCATCACCTACACGGTGACGACCACCAATGTCGGCGCCGCCACGCTCACCAACGTGGGCGTCAGCGACCCGCTCATCCCGCAACTTGCCAGCTGGGCCTGCACCGTTGACGGTGCGGCCGTCACCCTCCCGGTGGCCAGCCTGGCACCCGGCAAGGCCATCGTCTGCAAGGCGACGTATACCGTCACCCAGGCTGACGTGGACAACGCCAACAAGTCCATCCCCAATACGGCCTGCGCCATCAGCGCGCAGACATCCAAGCCGGTCTGCGATGACGAGCGCGTCTACGAGTCCGAGCTCTCCATCGTCAAGACCTCCAACGTGCAGACGTACGACGCGGTCGGCGACGTCATCACGTACACCGTGAAGGCCACCAACATCGGCAACTACCCGCTTACCAATGTGGTCGTGACCGACAAGCTGCTCACGGTGAAGCTCGACAACTTCGTCTGCAGCCCGACCGTCCCGGTGGCATCCCTGGCGCCCGGTGCCAGCATCACCTGCACCGGCAGCCACACCATCACCCAGGCCGACCTCGACAAGGGCGATGTCCTGAACACCGCCTGCGCCGACTCCGACCAGACCCCTGAGGTCTGCGACGACCTCGACATCCCGGCCATCAAGCTGGCGGTCGTGAAGACGGCCGACACGCCCATCGCCGACATCGAGGGTGAGGACGTCACCTTCACCTTCACCGTGACCAACACGTCGAAGGTCCCGGTCAGCATCGTGTCACTCGTCGACTCCGACTTCGGAGCCCTCCAGGGTGATGCGGACTGCCAGGTCGGCGTGACGCTGCCGGCGGGTGCCTCGTGCCAGTTCGAAGCGACGTTCTTCGTCGAGCCGGAAGTGGTCGCCGATCCGCCGCAGGACACCATCCCGCACGTCAATACTTTCACGGCCTGTGCCGTGGCCGGTCCCTCCCAGAGCCAGTCCGACAGGGTCTGCGCCGAGGATGATGAGGAGATCGGTTGGATCGGCGGTGCTGGTGGTGGCGGTGGCGGCGGTGGCCAGCCTCCCACGGACACGCTCATCCCGACCGACACCGTGTCGGCCGCGAGCGGTCCGCTCGACAGCCCGATGAACTGGATCCTCATCGATCCTGATGTCGGCCACGGTCATCCTGTCCGCGGGCTGGGTCATCCGGAGGGTCCGCACCTCCGAGATCTAGCCAGCATCCATCGCGACACTCCCGACGGCCGGGCTCCCACCAGGGACCCGGCCGTCGGCTTTTCGGGGCCTCGGTGGAGGGCCTGAGGCGTCGCGGACCGCGGGCTCGGGAAAGTACTACGGCTCCGGTGGACTATCAGGCCCGGTGCGGAAAGCGCCGTGGCTCGAGTATCGTCTCGCGCCAGCAGCGAACCGTGCGGGGCTTTCTTGGTACGGTTCGCTCCGTCTGTCATCATCCACCAGCGTCGATGACCGCTGGTTTCCACGGGAGAAGCGATTTGGCTCCGAGCACCTCCGTGTCCCCGCGCGTCCACCGCCTGGCCGCCCTGCTGGCCGTCCTGCAGGTCATCCTGCTGACGTCGTCGCTGTTGCTGACCCCGGCGCTGGTCATCGCCCAGGATGCGGAGGCGGACGCCTCTGCCCAGCCTGTCGCTGCCGAGCCATCGCCGGCACCCGAGCCCGAGGTGGCCGCCGAGGAGCCCGCCCCTGCCGCGGAGGTCCAGGCTTCGGAGCCCGCACCGGCTCCCGCCGATCCGCCCAACGTCCGAGCCCGAGCCCCAGGCTGCGCCCGCCCAGGAGGCCGCGCCCGAGCCCACGACGCAGGAACCGGCGCCCGAGCCCAGGGCACAGGGACCGAAGGCCGATAAGGAACAGAAGCCCGACACGGCGCCCGACCGGGAGCCGGCCGCCGAGCCCAAGGCCGAGCAGGCTCCAGTCGAGCCTGCGCCCGACGTCGCCCCCGCCGAGCCCGAGCGCAAGCTCGTCATCGACTCCCAGCCGCGCAAGCTCGACCTGGTCGTGGGTGATGTGGCCAAGCTCTCGGCCTGGCTCTGCACCACGTCCGGCGATGGCGCCGGACCCGGGTCCGACCAGGAGCCCGGCCAGTCCGACGCATGCTCGCCAGCCACGGACGTCCGTTGGTCGGTCAGGGATGAGGGTGTCGCCTCGTTCGAAGCGCCAGACGCCAACGACGTGCGCCTCGCCGCCGTGGCCGTCATCGGCGCCACCGAGGTCGTAGCCACGCTCGACAAGTTGACTGCCAAGGCTGAGTTGACCATCAGTGCCGCACGTTCAGCGGCTGCGAGTGACGCCGTCGCACAGCGCGAACAAGGCGGTGCCACGGCCGGCAAGAGCGTGTTCGACGCGACTCCCCACGAAGCGCCGGCGGCTGACATGGGTGCGGCCGCGGAGTCGACCACGGACGCAGTCGGTCAGCCGACGGCGCAGGTCGGACCGGCGGATGACATGTCTGTCAGCGCCAGCAAGATGGCCGCCGAGGACCTCATCATCACGCCGCAATCGAATGTCACGATCACCGGCTCGGTCGCAACCTATCCGACAGGCACCCCACTCATCGCCGGCGCAACCGTCACGGCCACGTGCACGGGCTGCAACAACTCTCCCACCGTGTCGTATACGGGTGGGGGGACCAGCACCAACGCCACCGGGGGCTTCTCGGTCAGCGTCACGTACCCCGGGCGCGGTCCGGCGACGGTCACGTTGACGGCATCAGCTCCGGGTTACAGCTCGGTCCCACAATCCTCCGACACACGCACCTGCACGGGCAACGGCTCGTCGTGCACGGCGTCGCCTGTGACCCTGCTGTTGGATCCGGCGCTCCGCGCCGACCTCTCGGTCACCAAGACCGACAGTCCCGACCCGGTCATCGCCGGCGCGAACCTCACCTACACCATCACCGTCGCCAACGCCGGTCCCAACGCCGCCCAGAGCGTGAGCCTGACCGACACCCTGCCCGCGGGCACGACCTTCGTCTCGCTCGCCGCGCCCGCAGGCTTCAGCTGCACGACGCCCGCCGTGGGGGGCAACGGCACCGTCACCTGCACGATCGCCAGCCTGGCCGCCGGTGCCACCCAGACCTTCACGCTCATCGTCCAGGTCGGGGCGAGTGTCGCCGCCGGCACGGTCATCAGCAACACGGCCACCGTCTCCGCGGCGACCAGCGATCCGAACGCTGCCAACGACAGCGCGACCACCACGACCACCGTGGCCACATCCGCCGACCTCTCGGTCACCAAGAGCGACGGGGTCACGACCGTGACCGCCGGTGACGGCCTGACCCGCACCTTCACCATCACGGTGCGCAACGCGGGGCCCAGCACGGCGACCGGCGTGAGCCTCTCCGACACCTGGCCGGCCGGTTTCACGCGCACCTCGCTGCCCGCGGCCTGCACCGACGTCGGAGGCGGTCCGAGCTTCGACTGTGCCCTCGGGCCCATCCTGGCCGGTGCCACCACGACGCTGGTCGTCACCTACACGGTGCCAGCCTCGACCCCGGCGGGCCCTCAGGCCAACACGGCCACCGTCTCGAGCTCGACCAGCGACCCGAACGCGTCGAACAACACCGCCACCGACACCAATACCGTGGCCACGTCCGCCGACCTCTCCGTCACCAAGAGCGACGGAGTCGCCACCGTGACCGCCGGTGACGGCGCCACGCGCACCTACACCATCACCGTCATCAATAACGGACCTTCGAATGCCCAAGCGGTGAGCCTCTCCGACACCTGGCCGGCCGGTTTCACGCGCACCTCGCTGCCCGCCGCCTGCACCGACGTCGGAGGCGGTCCGAGCTTCGACTGTGCCCTCGGGCCCATCCTGGCCGGTGCCACCACGACGCTGGTCGTCACCTACACGGTGCCAGCCTCGACCCCGGCGGGCCCTCAGGCCAACACGGCCACCGTCTCGAGCTCGACCACCGACCCGACCCCGGCCAACAACACCGCCACCGACACCACCACCGTGGCCACCTCCGCCGACCTCTCGATCACCAAGACCGACAGTCCCGACCCGGTCATCGCCGGCGCGAACCTCACCTACACCATCACCGTCGCCAACGCCGGTCCCAACGCCGCCCAGAGCGTGAGCCTGACCGACACCCTGCCCGCGGGCACGACCTTCGTCTCGCTCACCGCGCCCGCAGGCTTCAGCTGCACGACGCCCGCCGTGGGGGGCAACGGCACCGTCACCTGCACGATCGCCAGCCTGGCCGCCGGTGCCACCCAGACCTTCACGCTCATCGTCCAGGTCGGGGCGAGTGTCGCCGCCGGCACGGTCATCAGCAACACGGCCACCGTCTCCGCGGCGACCAGCGATCCGAACGCTGCCAACGACAGCGCGACCACCACGACCACCGTGGCCACATCCGCCGACCTCTCGGTCACCGAAGCTGGCGACCGGCCCGGGCGGCACGACGCCGAACGACGCCCAGACGCCCGCCACGGCGGAAGGGATCATTCCCGCTCAGCCCGTGACGTTCACCCTGCGGGTGACGAACAACGGGCCGTCGGTGGCGCAGAGCGTGACCGTCATCGACCCGCTGGCCAGCGACCTGGTGACGCCCGTGCTCTTCGTCAGCGCACCGGCCGGGTTGACCTGTGACCGGGCCGGCGGCGGGACGGCCGCGGCCGGCGAGCCGCTCGATGTCCCGGTCACCTGCCGGGCCGCCACGCTGGCGGTCGGGTCGGCGGGCTCGATCGTGTTCACCGCTACGGCGGCGGACCCGGTCACTGCGACGGCGCCGTTCCCGAACAGCGCCACGGTGTCGGGTCTCACCAGCGACCCCGTCCAGACCGACAACGCCGATGTCGCCTACCTGAAGACGTTCGACCTGGCTCTGACCAAGGTCTTCCGCGACGGCACGGACACCACACCGGCCGTGGCCGGTGGAGCGGCCTTCCCGTACACGATCACGGTTGAGAACCTCGGCACGAGCGGGGTGGTTGGCGATGCCACCGTGACCGACACCTTGCCGACCGGCTTCTCGTTCGCACCTACGCCGCTCGACACGACGGCATCGACGGCCAGCGTGACCTGCGCCGCGCCGAGTGGCCAGACCATCACCTGCACCATCCCGGCGGCGGCGCTGCCCGCCGGTGCCACGGCGACGGTGGTGCTGCGGGCTCGTGCCGACGCGAGCACGGCCCCCGACCCGGGAGCCGGCTACCCCAACCTCGCGGTCCTCGATCACCCCGACGATCCAGCACCGCCCGATCCAACGTGCCGTCAGGTCGCCCCCACGCTGACGGCCGCAGCCGCGATCAGCGACTCATCGAACAACGTCGCCTGCGCCGACACCCCGCTGGTCGCCCAGGCCGACCTCGGCATCGTCAAACAGGTGCAGGGGCAGGATGGCAACCCGGACCCGGTGGCTGTCGCCGCCGGCCAGACGATCACCTACACGCTGACGGTGACCAACGCGGGCCCAAGCGATGCCAGCGGGGTCGTGGTGACCGACTCGTTCCCGGCTGTCTTCACCCAGGTCACGCTTGGCACGGTGACGCCGCCGTCGCTCGGCTGCACGCTGGCGCCCCCCGGCACCCAGTTCGTGCTGACCTGCGACGCCGCCACGATGGCGGCCGGCTCGACGGCCACGGTCACCTTGACCGCGGTCGTGCCGGTGGGCCTCCCTGACGGCGCGGTCGATCCCCAACACGGCCACGGTGGCGGCGCGCACCCCACAGGTCCCCGACGCCCTGCCCAACAGCGACACGGCGTCGGTGGAGGTGGGAGCGGTCGCCGACCTCTCGGTCACCAAGAGCGTCACCCCGGCCGAGACCGTCTCGGGCGGCAGCGTCACCTACACCCTGAGCGTCTCCAACGCCGGTCCCTCCGACGCAGCCGACGCCACCCTCAGTGACACGTTCCCAGCGCAGCTCCAGGGCGTCACCGTCGTCGATGACGGGCCATACACCTGCGCGCCGATCGTCGGTAACACGCTCACCTGCACGATCGCCAGCCACCCGGTCGGCGTCGACGCCACCATCACGGTCAACGCCACCGTCGTACCCGGCACCTACCTCGACCTGACGACCGTCTCCAACAGCGCCACCGTCTCGAGCCAGACCACTGACCCGGATCCGGCTGACAACGCGGCCACGGCCACGTTCAAGATCCGCTCGACCCCCACGATCTCCGTCACCAAGACCGCCACTCCGGGCTCCGTCCCCGAGCCGGGCGGGGACGTCTCTTTCGCCGTCAGCGTCACCAACACCGGCAATGTGGCCGTCTCGCTCACGAGCCTGGTGGACAACGTCCACGGCGACGTGAACGGCAAGGGGACGTGCGCCGTGCCGCAGTCACTGGCGCCTGGAGCGACCTACGCCTGCGCCTTCACCGCATTCGTGGGTGGGGTCGGCGGGACGGTCGAGACCGACGTGGTCACGGCCAGGGCCGCCACGCTCGAGGGTCGCCAGGCCGTCGCGTCTGACGACGCGACGGTGACGATCACGGATATCGTGCCTGCCATCGCGGTCACCAAGACCCCGTCCGTGACCAGGCTGGAAGAGCCGGGTGGCGACGTGACCTTCACCATCACCATCCAGAACCTCGTTCCCGAGAGCCTCGGCATCGTGGCCCTGAGCGACGACCTGCTGGGCGACCTGGATGACCCACGCAATCGGGATCTCACGAACAACACGTGCGCGAACTCGGTCGGCGACCTCATCGCCGCCGGCGCGACATACGAATGCCAGTTCACGGCCTTCGTCACCGGGCAGGCTGGCGACCGTCACGTGAACACCGTGACCGTCACGGTCACTGACGACGAGGAGGCCCTGCTGGCTGGAGAGTTCCGCGATACAGCGGTCACGGTCATCTCCGCGACTGCCCAGGCCTTCATCCGCATCGTCCCCGTCCGGGATGGCGGCGCTGGCGATGACGAGAGCGGAAGCGGCGGTGGCGCAGGTGACGGCGACAAGCAGCCGTCCACGGACACACTCCTCGCGACCGAGGCCGCGTCGACGTCAGGTGGATTCCTTGGGGGCCCGACGGGCTGGGCCTTCATCGTCCTCGTCGCGGCCATGATGATCGTCAGCGGCGCATGGCTCATCCGTCGGCATCGACTGGCCAGGACGTAGCCCACGCCAACCTCCGCCACCACAAGCGACGGCCGGATCCCGCGAAGGATCCGGCCGTCGATCTGTCCAGCATCCTTGACAGCGTTCATCTTGGTTTACACGGTGGTTGTAAACACCAGTGAACACAGCAAAGAGGCCTCGATGGACATCATCCAGGAGTTCGGGAGCAGGGTCTGGAACGTGGCGGACCATTCGCCGATCAGCACCGACGACGTTGCCGCCACGGTTCCACTGCTTGAGGCTGAGCTCGATGAGTCGTTCTTCAAGGGGCGCATGGCACGCGTGACACAACCTCGCGAGATCTCATACCTGCGAGCCATGGCTGAACTCGCCCCGGAGTCCCGACGGTCGGGCGCCATCGCATCGAAGCTGGGGCTCGGTTCGAGCGCTGAGGTCGGCACTGTCAGGGGGAGCCTGATCGAAAAAGGCCTGATCTACTCGCCTGCCTTGGGCTTGGCGGATTTCACTGTCCCATTCTTCGACCAGTTCCTGATTCGGACCTATCGACTCGAGCCCTGGCACCGAAGACGTCGTGGGCGATAACGATCGAACCGCGGCGATCGTCGCTGCCGCCTGTCCTCCCAGGCCGCTCTATCGGCGGGGTGGTTGCCGTCGGTCGGGAGCGGGCCGTCTGACCATGTAGATCGCTACCAGCGTGGCGCCGATGAGGACCGCGCCGCCACCCAGGGCGAGGGAGGCTGCGTCGGTGGTGCCACCGGCCGCCATGGTCGTGGGCGACGGCTGCGGTGTCGGCTTCGCGGCGCCCGTGCGCCCCGCCTTGCCGCCCGGTCGGTCGGCTTCGGCCGTGGCTGCCAGCAGGCGCGTGGCTGGGCCTTGGGCGGCTGGCTCATCCGTCCACGTGGCGCCGATGAGGTTGGCGGCCACCTGCAGCTTGGGGATGGTGCCCGGTGGCCCCTCGCTCGTCTGCAGGATGAGTCGCTGCTGGCTGGGGCGGGCGCGCAGCGCGAGGCGGCGGTTGTAGGCGTGCTGCTTGACCTCCACGATGCGGTAGCGCAGCAGGCGTCCGTCCTTCAGCTGCAGCGTCACCATCTGACCCAGCAGTCCCTCGCCCGACGTGGCCTCCGCGTTCAGCAGCAGCGGCAGGAACATGCCCGGCTGGGCATGGGCGTAGATCCAGGTCGTGCCCGGGGCACCGGGCAGGTCGTAGATGTCCCAGTACTGGGCCACGTCACAGAGCGGGTAGTCGCGCACGTTGCCGGGCACGGTGCGCTCGCTCGAGACCACCGGCAGGTCGATGCCGAGGGCGGGCACGGTGATGCGCACCGGGACGGCCGGATCGTCGAGCGGGGGCTTGCCCTGCGCCAGGGCGACCGCTGGCGCGCCGCCCGGCCAGCGACCCCGGCACCGCGACAGAGCGACACGGACCCGACGGTCAGCACCGCCAGCGCCATGCACAGCGCCATGGCCAGCCTCGCCGCGACCGCCAGCGGGTGCGCCCGGAACGCACGACCGAGATCGCGACCGCTCATGGTCGTCACGCTACCACCTGATCGCAGAAGGCCCGTGCGTCGCGTCACCACCCGTGCCGAGGCGACCGCGGCCATCGGGACAGCCGATGACACCGCGCCTGAAGCCGGTGACAGAACGCACCGGCGGGTATACTCCAGCCCGACCCGCGTCAAGTCGTCGTGGCGCTGTGGAGGGAGACTCTTGGACCACACCGCCCACCGGGGCACGGTGCGTCCCCGCGTGGCAGTCATCGAGGATGACGCGGCCGTCAGGCGTGTCCTGGGCCGCATCCTGGAGGACGCCGGCTACAGCGTCATCGCCGTGGCGGATGGCGTCAACGGGCTGCGCGCCGTGGCCGAGCACCAGCCGGACATGGTCATCCTGGACCTCACCCTGCCTGGCATGGACGGGCTGGAGATCTGCCGGCGGCTGCGGGCCGACCACCGCACCGTGACGCTGCCCATCATCGTGCTCACGGCCCACACGTCCACCTCGGACATGGTGGCCGCCCTGGACGCGGGCGCCGACGACTTCGTCACCAAGCCCTTCCAGCAGGTCGAGCTCCTGGCTCGCCTGCGCAGCTCGTATCGGACGCGCGAGGTCATCCGGCGCATGGAGCAGGCCCACGACATCGTGGTCGCCCTGGCCAACGCGGTCGAGGCCAAGGACCTCGGGCTCAAGGACCACTGCCGCTACCTGGCCTACCGCTCGGCCCGCCTGGCCGCCTACGTCGGCCTGCGCGACGGCGAGCTGGAGGGCGTCGCCTACGGCGCGCTGCTCCACGACATCGGCAAGATCGGCATCGCGGAGCACGTCCTCCACAAGCCAGGCCCGCTCACGGACGAGGAGTTCCGCATCATGCGCGAGCACCCCGAGATCGGGGAGCGCATCTGCGACCCGCTGCGCATGTCGCGCGACTTCACGCCCATCATCCGCCACCACCACGAGCGCTGGGACGGCAGCGGCTACCCGGATGGCCTGAAGGGCGAGCAGATCCCCCTGGGTGCCCGCATCGTGGCCCTCGCCGACGCCTTCGACGCCATCGTGCGCGGCCGCCCCTACCGCGCCGCCCGCTCCGTGGACGAGGCCTTCGACGAGCTGCGCAAGCACGCCGGCCAGCAGTTCGACCCGGGCCTCGTGCCGCTCTTCATCGAGGAGGCCGACCGGCTCGATTCGGGCGTCGCGCCGAGCGTGGAGCTGCCGCCCGCGGCGCTCCTGGGCCGCGATGCCGCCATCGTCACCCGCGCCGGCGCGCTGCGCATCTAGGCGCCGAGCGTCGCCGAGCGCCTGACGCACGGTCGAGCCGGCCGAGCACAACGAGCCCCGGACCGCTCCGCTACCACGCCGTCCGCCTCGTCCTCAAGGCGCTCGTGAGCGCCTACGTGCGCACCAGCGTCCGCGGCGCCGAGCAGCTGCCGCCCGGCGGCCCCTACATCATCTGCTTCAACCACCCCTCGTGGCTCGATCCCGTCGTCCTGGCGGCGACGTGGCCGGACCGCGAGCGCCTGCTCTACATCTTCGGTCCGCGCGAGCAGGACATGGGCACGGGCATCCGCAACCACGTCATCACCTGGACGCGGCGCGGCGTGCCCTTCAAGCCCGCGGCACAGGACGTCATCGACACCACGCGCCGCGCCGTGGCCGTGCTGCGGACCGGCGCCTGCCTGGCCATCGCCGGCGAGGGCCGCCTCAGCGACCACGAGGGCCGCATCCTGCCGCTCGAGACGGGCCTGGCGCACTTCGCCATGATGGCTCGCGCGCCCATCGTGCCCACGGCCATCATCGGCACCCGTTGGGTGCACTTCGGCAGCCGCGTGGACGTCCGCATCGGCGAGCCGGTCCATCCGCGACGGCTTCGCTCGCGGCAAGGCCGGTGCCCGGGCGATGACCGACGTCGTCCAGGAGCGGCTGGAGGCGATGCTGGTCGGCGTCGCCGGAGCGCGAGCCGCCGGGCTGGTTCGGGCGGACCCTCTCGGAGGCCTTCAACGATCGACCCTGGCTGCTCGAGACCGGGGCAGTGGACGTGGCCGCAGCGCCAGTGGAAGCGGCCGCAGCGCCAGTGGCCACGGCCCAGGCGCCAGTGGAAGCGGCCGCTGCGCCCGACGAGGAACCCCCTCCGCCCCACGAGGAGAGCCGCCCGTGAGCCAGGACCCGAACCGAACGCCCGTCCGTGGCCTGGTCTACCACGGCCCGGACAGGCCACCCACGCTGGAGGACCTGTGGCTCGACCCGCCCGGCCCACGCGAGGTTCGCGTGCGGATGGTCGCCTCCGGCGTGTGCCACTCGGACCTCCATGTCGTCGATGGCGAGTGGCGTCGCCCGGCTGACGTCGTCCTCGGGCACGAGGGTGCCGGCATCGTCGAGGAGCTCGGGGATGGCGTGACCGAGCGCCCGCCCGACGCACCGCTCGAGGCGGGTGGCCTCCGGGTCGGTGACCTCGTCACGCTCGCCTGGACCGCACCGTGCGCGGTGTGTCCGGCCTGCCTTCGTGGCGAGGCGTGGCTCTGTGCCGCACCGCGGGGCTCGGGCCACAGGCTCGACCCGGCGTCCATGCGCCTTCACCGCCCGGATGGGTCCGGGCTCGGGGTCTACTCGGGGATCGGCACGTTCTCCACTCGTCAGGTCGTCGCGGCCGAGGCGGCCATCCCGATCGATCCCCGGACGCCGCCCGGCGTGGCCGCCCTCATCGGCTGCGCGGCCACCACCGGCGTCGGGGCGGTGCGCAACACGGCGGCTGTGAGGGCAGGGGAGTCGGTCGTCGTCGTCGGTCTGGGCGGCGTGGGCCTGGCGGCGTTGATGGCGGCCGTGGACGCCGGGGCTGCTTCCATCATCGCGGTGGATGTGGAGCCGGCCAAGCTGGAGCAGGCGCGCTCGCTCGGGGCGACGGTCACCGTGATGCCGGACGAGGTCATGGCCCTGGCGTCCGGGATGGCGTCAGGTGGTCCCGACCACGTGCTCGAGTGCATCGGCCTGACGGACACCGTGGAGCTCTCGCTGCGCGCGGTCCGGCCCGGCGGCACGGTCACGCTGGTGGGCATGACCGCGATGGACGCCACCGCTGCCATCGACGTCTATCGCTTCGTGGAGGACGGCAAGCGCCTGCTCGGCTCCAACTACGGCTCCTGTCTCCCGGCACGCGACTTTCCCCGGATCGCGGCTGATGCGGTCGCGGGCCGACTGCCCCTGGGGCGCCTCATCAGCGAGTCGATCCGCCTCGAGGACATCGAGGCGGCCTTCGCGGCCATGCGCCGCCGTGACGGGGCTCGCCGGGTCGTCAGCTTCCAGGACTGACCGGGGAGCGTCGGCCGCCGCCCCGCCTCGCGTCGGCGCTACTTCTGCCGGTCGAGCACCAGGACCGCGTCCAGCCAGACGGTCGTGCCCGTCGAGGCCGGGTCGCTCGTCCCGGTCGGGCGCAGCTCCAGGACGTGCTTGCGCCTGGGCACGCTGCCGACGTGGACGATGCGCCGGCTGTCCGACTTCTTCGCGTAGAGGTCGAGGGTCGTGACCCGCTTGCCATCGACGAGGACGTCGAGCTGGCCGCCGGATGGTCCGCGTCGCGTCACGATGGCGTACTGCGCGCCCTCGAACGGCAGCCGCATCCGGGCCCCGCGCTCGGAGGCCTGCGTGAGCGTCCGGCCGATCGCGCTCGTTCATCCTGGCCGTCTTCCAGTCACCCTTGAAGCTGAAGTCACGGGAGCGCTCGCGCACGTCCCGAAGCTGGATGCGCGGGCCGAGCGACGAGCTGCCAGTGAGGCCGACCTTGTCGGTAGCGATGCCGGTGATCGTGCAGCCCGTGCGGTCGATGTTCATGGCGAGCTCTGCCGCCTGGGCCTGGCGCGTGCGACTGGCCCGACGCGGCCCGCAGGCTGGCCTCGACGCGCGACGATTCGAGGCCGGACGTGGCGTCAGTGGCCTCGATCTTGGCCGTCACCGGCACCCGGTCTGCGTCTCGGCTTGAGCTGCCCGCCGGAGACCAGCGAGACCCACGGCCCCTTGACCTTCGGTGGCACGGAGTCGAGCTGGATGGCGTCGCTGATGACCGGCGACGGGACGCCGCGGTAGCTGCGCAGCTGCAGCAGGACGCTGCGGGGTCCCTGCTGATCGCCGAGCTGCACCGGGAAGGGGTGCTGAAATGGCGCCCACGGGCCGAAGCCGCCGTCCTCCAGGGCGACCCGCACGTCCGTGCCGTCGTAGCGCGACAGGTCGGCCAGGGCGGTCGTGCTCGCCGACCACTCGGCGCCCTTGTTGAGGCGCATGTCGCGCTGCACTTCCTTGCGCAGCTTCTGCGCACTCGAGCGGTAGGTGTTGCCGTCCAGGTTCGACATGCCCGGGAACGGAACGGGCCGACCTGCCAGAAATCCCAGCCCGACCAGCCGCGCGGCAGGTGGATGTTGTCGCACTTCCAGCAGGCCACCCACAGCGGATAGGCGCCGAAGTCATCCGGCTCGCCGACGACGCGCTTCCACATCTCGCGACTCGTGTAGATCATCGGGTAGCGGCCCGTCTGTCGGTAGAGCTCGTCCAGGAGCGTGTGCAGGCGGGTGCGCGCCAGGGCGGGGTTCGGCGTTCCGAGCGACTTGAGCGTCTCCACGTCCACGACGAGGGGTAGCAGTCCGCCGAGGCCAGTCGAGTTCTGCACCGTGGCCAGGAAGTGTCTGGCCTGCTCCTTGCCGCCCTTGTTGTAGTCGAAGAAGTGGTAGGCGCCCGGCAGCATGCCGGCCGCGCGGGCCGCCTGCGTGTTACGCAGGAAGGTCTCGTCCTGGAGCCACGTGCCCTGTGACGCCTTCGAGAACACGAACTCCATGCCGTTTCCGCGCAGCGTCCCGAAGTCGGGCGCGCCGTTCCAATGGGAGACGTCCACGCCCTTGACCCCCGGAGGCGTCGGCCAGGGCGTCGGCTTTGGGGTGGGCGGCGGCTTGGGCGTGGGCGACGGCTTTGGGGTCGGGGAGGGCTTTGGGGTCGGGCAGGGCTCCGGCGCCGGCTGCCGTGACTGCGGCGGCGGCCCGGCGCTGAGCACATAGCTGACGGCGTGGCGCCGGCTCGACGATCGTGCCGGCCACCGGATCCGGGCTGATGACCGTGCAGCGGGCACGTTCGGCGTCGTAGGCAGCTGCCAGCGGGACCCCACCCGGAGACCGTTCGCCCTGGATCAGGTCGATGGCCGCCCCTTCCGGCGGCCGACGACGTGCGGCACCGGCGACAGCGTCCTGGGCCACGGCGGCGACGCGAACGCCCAGCTGCCGAAGAGCATGACGACGACCATCACCAGGGCCGCGGCGGCCTGCTGTCGATGAGGTGTCTGCCGTCGCGGGAGGGTTGCCACCTGTGCTGCCCCTGCCGGGCTGACGGCGCGGCGACCACTCCCGGTACCTGAGGACGGGCACGGCGCGCCAGGTACATGTCTGAGGCGCGCGGGTCTGAGGCGCGCGGGGTCGGGCTCGCTGGATCGGCGCATCGACTGGGCTCTCGCGGAGGAGGCGGGAGCAAGGGCATGCCCTCCCTGGGGTGCTGCCCACCACGGCAGGGCAGCGAACCGGGATTCTACGACCTGCGAGCGAATCGGCCATTCGGTGTCGTTGCTCCGCAGAATCTGGCAGTGCTGACCGGTCCGTGACTTGTCAGCCTCCGGGACATGAGGGCGACCGTCACGATGACCGCCAAGGACCAGCGCCGCAGGCAGCACCTGACCGGTCTCGTGGCCGGCGAGCTCGACATCACCTCGATCACCGACGGGTCCCGGGCCGGCCGCCGCGGCTCGTCCTCCACGTGTCAGCGGATGACGATCCCGCTTCGCTCGGGCAATCGACCCGCTCGCAGCTCGCCCTCCACCTGTCAGCGGATGACGATCCCGCTTCGCCCGGGCAATCGACCCGCTCGCAGCTCGCGCATGACTGCCGCGGTGCCGAGCGGGAAGCGAGCCATCAGCTGCTCGCGGAACTCCCGGAGGACTCGCCGATTGCGATGGGTGTCTGCCACCAGGAGGATGACGCGGTCGACGCGGTCATCGGCCATCTTCAGGGCGACCCGGCGTTCCTGCGACTGGAGGTCGTAGAGGACTGTCTCCGCCTCAAGCTTGCATGTACTGCGACGCCCCGCTCCGGAGGCTTCCACGCCGCCGACGACTTCCAGCTCGCCATCCCACGCCCGCAGGTCGCGGTCGAGTCGCAGCGGGACTTCCGTCCGCAGCCTGATGGTCGGCGGCAGCGTGGCCCGGAACCGTGCGAGGAGCTGGAGATGGGCGACGTCCCGCACCGGTGCACCATCCGGATAGGCGCGCGCGCTCAGGCGCAGTCCAAGCACGGCGAACAGTCGCGAGTAGAGCATGACCGAAGCGCCGCTCACCTCTCCGCGTTCAAGACGCGCAACGTGGCCGCCGCTGATCCCCGCGGCGCGGCCGACGCTCGTCTGGCTCAGGCCAGCCTCGCGACGGGCGACTCGAAGCTCGGTCGCGAGCGTGCCAAGCAGGTGACGCCCGTTCTGAGACCCTCGATCGACCCGTCGGACCCTGGCCGGCATGGCGAGGTCCTGAGGATGCCCACTGATCCAGGACATCGCTCGGACTTATCTGCGCTTTGCCTGAGCCGCGTCTCCAGGCGCGCCAGTCAGCGAGCCGAAGGGGCTCGGGGCTGCGGCCAACGACCCGTCGCGACCAGAGGATGTCGTCACGACCCTGTCGTGGTGGTGCCGGGACGTGATCCGCAGAGCGGAGCGGGCCAAACCGCGAGCGGTCCCACGGCCCCGGCCGCGGCCCACGGACGCCCCCGTGGCCCGGTCCCCGCGTCTCTCCTCCCAGGACACTATCGGCCGATCTGCGCTCTGCGAGGGGCCACGGCTGCGCTGTGATCGGCTGCGCTTGGCGTCACACGCACCGAATGGCCGAGAAGACCCGCGATGGACATGAACTTGGGCGCAATGTCGACCGTTGAGCAGGCGCGCTCGGCCGATACTGTCCTGACGCGTCAGAGTCCGGCAGGGCGCCAGCCCGTCGATCATCGAGGACCGCCCGGGCCAGCCCGCGCCAGCCGCGCCCCGCGCCCCGCGCCCCGCGCCCGCGCCCCACGCCCCGCGCCCCCGCCCCGCCCCGCGCCCCGACGCCCCCGCCCGCCCCGAGGCCTCGGCCGCTACCATCGCTGCGTGCCCATCGCCCCGAACGACTTCGTCCACCTGCACCTGCACTCGGAGTTCAGCCTGCTCGACGGCCTCGGGCGCATCAACGACCTCGTCAGCGAGGCGTCCGCCCACGGCTTCGACGCCCTGGCCATCACCGACCACGGCGCCCTGTACGGCGCGGTGGCCTTCTACCAGGCCTGCACGGCCAAGGGCATCAAGCCCATCATCGGCGTGGAGGCCTACGTGGCCCGCCGCAGCATGACCGACCGCGAGGGCAAGGCCGACGCGCAGCCCTTCCACCTCGTCGCTGCTGGCCCGGGACTGGACGGGCTACCAGAACCTCTGCCGCATCATCACGGCGGCGCACCTCGACGGCTACTACTACAAGCCGCGCCTCGACCGCGAGCTGCTGCGCCCGCCACAGCGCAGGGCTCATCGGCCTCTCCGCCTGCCTCGGCGGCGAGGTCGCCAAGGCCCTCGAGGTGGACGACTGGGACGCGGCGCGCCGCGTCACCGGCGAGTATCGCGACATCCTCGGCCCGGACGGCTTCTTCCTGGAGCTCCAGGACCACGGCCTGCCCGAGCAGCGCGCCCTCAACCCCAAGCTCCTGCGCCTGTCGGCGGAGACCGGCACGGAGCTCGTCGTCACCAACGACCTGCACTACGTCCGCCGGGAGCAGCACGAGGCCCACGACGTGCTGCTCTGCGTGGGCACCGGCTCCAACCTCGACACGCCCAACCGGCTGCGCTTCGAGACGCAGGAGTTCTACCTCAAGACGGCCGCGGAGATGGAGGCGCTCTTCCCCGACCGTGCCGCGCGCGCTCACTGAACACGCAGGCGCGTGGCCGAGATGACCGACCTGCAGATGACCTTCGGCGAGCTGCGCCTGCCGCACTTCCCCGTGCCCGACGGCTACACCGTGGAGACCTGGCTGCGGACCGAGTGCGAGCGCGGCCTGGAGCGCCGCTACGGCACCGTCACCGAGGCCCTCCGCCAGCGCCTCGACTACGAGCTCGGCGTCATCATCTCCATGGGCTACGCGGCCTACTTCCTCATCGTGGCCGACTTCACGCGCTTCGCCCGCGAGCAGGGCATCGCCACCACCTGCCGCGGTTCGGCCCCCGGCTCCATCGTCACCTACACCCTGGGCATCACGCCGGTCGACCCCATCGCCTACGAGCTGCCCTTCGAGCGCTTCCTCAACCCCGACCGCGTGACGATGCCGGACATCGACGTCGACTTCGAGGACGCCCGCCGCGACGAGGTCATCAACTACGTCACCCGCAAGTACGGGCAGGACCACGTGGCCCAGATCATCACCTTCGGCACGATGCTGGCGCGCGCCGCCGTGCGCGACGTGGGCCGCGTCATGGGCTACGGCTACGGCGAGGTGGACCGCATCGCCAAGGCCATCCCCACGCAGCTGGGCATCACGCTCGAGGAGGCGCTCAAGGTCGCCCCGCCGTTCCGCGAGATGGTCGAGAGCGACCAGGGCATCCACAAGCTCGTGGACATCGCGCGCCAGCTGGAGGGCGTCTCGCGCAACGCCTCCACGCACGCCGCCGGCGTCGTCATCAGCCGCGACCCGCTGACCGAGCTGATGCCCCTCCAGCGGGCCACCAACTCGGACGCCCTCATGACGCAGTACGAGATGCACGGCGTGGAGGCCCTGGGCCTGCTCAAGTTCGACTTCCTGGGCCTCTCCAACCTGACCATCCTGCGCCAGGCCGTGGACCTCATCGAGCAGCACAGCGGGGTGCGCATCGACCTCGAGCGCATCCCCCTCGACGACGCGACGACCTTCGAGCTGCTCTCCAGCGGCGAGACGACGGGCGTCTTCCAGCTCGAGTCGGCGGGCATGCGCCGCTACATCAAGGAGCTGCGGCCGACCTCCGTCTACGACCTGGCGGCCATGGTGGCCCTCTTCCGGCCGGGGCCCATGGACAACATCCCCTCCTACATCCGGCGCAAGCACGGCCAGGAGAAGGTCACCTACCTGCACCCGCTCCTGAAGCCCTACCTGGAGAAGACCTACGGCATCTTCGTCTACCAGGAGGACATCATGGCCGCGGCCATCGCCCTGGGCGGCTTCACCGGGCCGGAGGCGGACACCCTGGGCTATGCCATCCGCAAGAAGAAGTCGTCGGTGCTGCGCGCCCAGAAGGACAAGTTCGTGCGCCAGGCGGCCGAGCGCGGCGTGGACGCCCAGGTCATCGACGCCGTCTTCAAGGCCTTCGAGCCCTTCGAGCGCTACGGCTTCAACAAGGCCCACGCCACCTGCTACGGCCTCATCGCCTACCAGACCGCCTACCTGAAGGCCAACTACCCGGTCGAGTACATGACCAGCGTCCTGTCGGCCTTCCGCGACAACACGGAGAAGGTGGCCGGCGCCATCGCCGAGTGCCGCCGCCTGGGCATCGAGGTGCTCGGGCCCGGACGTCCGCGTCAGCCACCTCGACTTCACCGTGGAGGGCGACTCCATCCGCTTCGGCCTGCTGGCCATCAAGAACGTCGGCGAGGGGCCATCCAGTCGATCATCGACGCCCGCGAGGCGGGTGGCGAGTTCACCTCGCTGGCCGACCTCTGCGCCCGCATCGACCTGCGCCTCGTCAACAAGCGCGTCCTGGAGTCGCTCATCAAGGTCGATGCCCTGCGCTCGCTGGGCCATCCCGCGCAGCTGCTCGACGGCCTCGACGACGCCATGGCCCACGGCCAGGCCCAGCGCCCGCGATCGCGAGACCGGGCAGGGCTCGCTCTTCGACATGTTCGGGGACGACGAGGCGAGCCTCGAGCGGCCCCTGCCCGTGCGCACGGAGGCACCCTCGCGCGAGCGGCTGCGCTGGGAGAAGGAGCTGCTCGGGCCTCTACCTCTCCGACCACCCCCTGGGCGAGCTGGCTGCCGAGATGGCCAGGTACGTCGACGCCTGGTCGGCCGACGTGGGCGAGCCGCTCGACCAGCAGCGCGTCGTGGTGGGCGGCATGGCCGTGGGCATCCGCCGTGTCATCACCCGGAACCGCGAGTCGATGGCCGTCGTGACGCTGGAGGACCTGCAGGGCAGCGTGGACGTCGTCGTCTTCCCGCGGACCTACGCGGAGACCGGCGACACGTGGCGCGAGGACGCGCGTGCTGCTCGTGGCCGGTCGGGTCGACCACAAGGGCGACGAGACCGTGGTCCTGGCCGACTCCGTGTGGACCTGGGATGAGGCGCTGGCCCTGGGCCCGGAGGCCTTCGCGCAGGCGGTGGCGGCGGGCGACCGGGGACGCCGGGGGCCGCGTCGGAGTGGCCGGAGCGCGCGAACGGCCAGGCGGAACGCGCCGAAGGACGGACGGCGCCCGCACGGCGGTGGCCGTGACCCGGCCCGCAGCGGTCGCTGGCAGCGCTGAGGTGCCCGTGGCGATCGCTCGGTCAGGGTCCGATGCGGTCGCCCCGTGGATCCAGGCAGTCGATCCGTTGGGGGCCGCGGCGAGCGCGTCGCCTCAGGTCATCACCATCCCGCGCGTCTCACCCCTGCGCGGCAGCCAGCCGCAGGGCACCCTGGTCGTCACCATCGGGGCGCCACCGCCGCGACGTCCGGCGGCCGTGCCGCGGCCCGACCACGGAGCATCGGCCGGTGGCAGCGCCCGCGCCCGCGGCTTCGGCTGGCTGGGACCTGCCCGCCGCGGGCGGCCCGGACGACGGGCCGCCCGAGCCGCTCTCCGGGCCAGCTGGAGCCTCCGGCCTTCCGCAGCCTGGCTCAAGACCGTGACGAGGAGCCCCCGTTGCCCGACGAGGTCGGGTCCGTCATCGTCGCCGAGGCCACGGCTGCCAGCGTGGCGATGGAGGCGGGCCCGGGGCAGGTGCTTCACGTCCGCTTCGGCAGCGCCCCGAACGAGCGCATCGTGGCCGCCTTCGGCGAGCTGCGGACGCTCATCAAGTCGCGCCCGGGACAGACCCCGGTGGTGCTCCACGTCCCGGCAGGTGCCGGGCGCACGCAGGAGATGCGCCTCGGCGTGGGCGTCGCCTACGACGCCGAGCTGCTGGCCGACGTGCGCCGGCGCTTCGGGGACCTGCTGCGACTGCAGCTGGCCTGATCAGTCGAGGACGAGCCAGCCGACCTTGGCGGGCTCCGGCACCGCCTGGTTGAGGCGGACCACGACGAGCCCTCCTTCC
Source organism: uncultured Bacillota bacterium (assembly GCA_963823655.1). Taxonomy (GTDB): domain Bacteria; phylum Bacillota; class DTU025; order DTU025; family MWDF01; genus MWDF01. The sequence continues at coordinate 76,709 of CAWGMK010000010.1, read as the reverse complement.
GCGTCCAGGACGCTGGCCGACTCGACGTGCACGCCGGGGAAGTGCTCCTGCAGCGTGGCCAGCACGAGCGATCGCTCGGAGAGGCCGCCGGCCACGGGGATGACGAACTCCGCCCCGCCCGAGACGGAGGCGATGCCCGATCGGCCGCCCAGCTCCAGGCGACCCTTGGTGCGCAGGGCGACCCCGTCCTTCTCCGATGCCAGCGCCTCCACGGCGCTGCCGCCGCCCTTCGCCACGAACTGGCCGGCGATGCCCTCGGGTGACTTCGACGAGGCCCTGCACGCCGATGGAGGTGCCCTTCTCAGAGGTGGCCTCGCCCTGCACGCCCGACGCCCTTGGCCGAGCTGGCCGAGCCGCGCACGCCGACACCCTCGCCGCTGCCGCTGATCTTCACCTGCAGCGCCGGCCCCTTGGACGACTCGAGCTGAGTGGGCTTGGTGGCGCTCGACTTGTCGCCGACACGCAGCGGATCGCCGTTCTTGGCCGAGGTCACGGAGGCCAGGCCCACCACCCCGAGCAGGCTGGCCAGGGCCGCGGCCCCGCCCGACCGCAGCACGTGGCGCCGCGTGGTCGGCGGCTCGGCCGGGGCAGCCTGTCCGAGCGCGCCCTGGTCGTGATCGTGTCGTGTCGGCGTCATCGCCACCTCCTGTGCTCGTCTGGGCCCCTGCGACGACGCCCCCTGCTGGCCATCGATCGTAGCGCGCTCCCGGCTGCTGCGCCCGAGCCGCGAGGCCGCTGACAGCACGAGGCGCCCTCGCCAGGAGAGCGCCTCGTCCATCGAGCGTGTCGGGCCAGCGCCCATCGCGTCGCCCGCGACTGGGGGTCAGCCCATGGCAGCCGTGAAGCTCACCTGCAGGGCGCCCTCGCCATCACGCAGCTCGAGCATGCCGTCCGGGCTCACCGACCAGGTCGTGGCGGCCAGGAGTGCCGCGTAGTACTGCTGCGACTGCTCGGACAGGGCGTCCGACTCGCAGGCCATGCGCGTCGAGCCGATGGCGTCCGAGATGCTGATCTGGTCGCCGTCGATGCGTGTAGTCGGTGAAGTAGTCGTTGCAGCCGTCGAAGCCGGTCAGGCGGCCTTCGGCATCGAAGACGGCGGTCACCAGCGGCGTGGTGTCCGAGGTCACGACCGCGTTGGCCCCGTTGTTGAGGCCGCTCGCGACCCAGCCGCCCAGGATGCTGGCCTCGGGCGCCATGGCGTACTCCAGGACGATCGTGCCGCTCGCATCGGCGAGGCTCAGGGTCGAGCCATCAGAGGCCCAGGAGGCCACCGTGGCGAGGTTGGCCAGGTAGGCCGTCTCGACCTCGCCGGCCGGTCCCTCGCAGAACATCTGGGTGGCGCCGATGGGGCCGAAGACCAGGCTGGAGCCGTCCAGCGTGTAGCTGGCGAAGTAGTTGTTGCAGCCGCCGGCGCCCGCCGGCGCGGCCCTCGTCCAGCAGCAGCGAAACGACGATCGGCGGGTCGCCGGACGGCAGCGCCGCCAGCTGGCCGTCGACCGCCTGACTGGTCAGCAGCCACGTGATGCCCTCGATGCTGGCTGCCGGCTCCGTGGCCGCCGGCAGGAAGTTCAGGATGGGCTGGCCATCCGCGCCACCCAGCACGAGCGAGCCACCGGTGTTCGCCCAGGTCGCGACGCTGGCCAGGTTGGCGAGGTAGGCGGCCTCGACCTCGCTGGCAGGCCCTTCGCAGAGCATCATCGTCGAGCCGATCGGGCCGAAGGTCAGGCTCGTGCCCTCCAGCGTGTACTCGCCGAAGTAGTTGTTGCAGCCGCCGTTGCCGCCGCCCGCGCCGTCCTCCAGCAGGAGGGTCACGACGACGCCGTCCGGCACGGCGGTCATGGTGCCGTCGACGGACTGCTCCACGAGCTGCCAGGGGATGCCCTCTGCGCCTTCGATGGGGATGGCGTCAGGCTCATCGCCCGCCGCGAAGGCCGACGTGGCCATCGAGGCCAGCAGCGCGCACGCCGCCAGCGAGCCGAGCAGGGTCCGGGTCTTGGTCATGCGATCGACCTCCTCATGCGTCATTGGACTGTGCGGAGTCGTGCGCAGTCGCCCACGATCCCGTCGCCGCGCTATGACGCAGTCTACGTCGCGCCGGTTCCCCGCTCGTGCGCTCGTAGCCGTTCCGGTGGCACCGGGCGCCTCGAGGGGTCGCCGGTGGGGCGACGCCCAGGAAGCGGTCCACGAAGCGCCCCCGCCAGAAGACCCACACGAGGGCCGCCCACGCCGCCAGGGCCGACGAGCACGACGAGCACCTCGCGCGGACCCAGGGGGTGCAGATTGAAGAAGGCCCGCAGGGGCGGCACGACCAGCACGATGGCGAAGGCGATCGCCAGGATCAGCGCCAGCCAGGCTCGGCCGCCTGTCCGGCGAGACGGGCTCGATGACCGCGAGACGATCGGTCGGCGGCTCCACGAAGAGCAGCAGCAGCAGGCCGACGCTGACGAGGAAGGCCGTCACGGCCGTGCGAGCCAGGGGCTCCACGCTCGCCGCTTCGACGAGGCCGGCGTCGCGGTCCGCCTCGGCCATGAGCAGCACGACCGCGGCCACCAGGAGGCCCAGGAAGGAGGCCACGGCCGCCGGGGGCACGACGAAGCGCGCCAGCGTCTGCTGGAGCGTCTCCCGGGGCAGGCGACCGGGCCGTGCCCAGATGGCCAGCAGGGCGGTGGGGATGCCGACCGTGAAGAGCGTGATGACCGAGGCGTTGCGCAGGTCGACCGGGAAGAAGCCGATGACCAGGGCGGAGACGATGAGCATGCCCAGCGACAGGATGCGGGTCAGGAAGACGCGCAGGATGTCCTGCATCCCGTTGAGGATGCGCTGGCCCTCGCCGATGGCCGAGGCCAGGGCCGAGAAGCCATCGTCGATGAGGATGAGGTCCGCCACGCCGCGCGTCGCCTGGCTGCCGCTGCCCATGGCGATGGCCAGGTTGGAGCGCTTCAGCGAGAGCACGTCGTTGACGCCGTCCCCGGTCATGGCCACGTAGTGCCCCTGCTCGCGGAAGGTGCCCACGAGCCGCTCCTTGAGCTGCGGGCGTGATGCGGCCGAAGACAGCCGTCCGCTCGGCGACGCTGCTGAAACGGTCGTCGTCCATGGCCTCCAGCTCGGGACCGGAGACCACGCCCCGGCTCGTGTCCAGGCCGGCCTGGCGCGCCAGCGTGGCCACCGTGTCCGGGTCGTCGCCGGAGATGACGCGCACGTCCACGCCCATGTCACGGAAGCGCCGCAGGGTCTCGGCCGCGTCCTGGCGCAGGACGTCCCGCAGGACGATGAGCGCGTAGGGCCGTGAGTCAGCCGGCAGGACGGAGGCATCGCCCTCGTCGACCAAGGTCGTCGCATCCGGGCTCCAGGCGGCCAGCAGGACCCGCATGCCCTGTGCGGCGTGGTGGGCCACGAGACCCTCGATGTTGCGCCACTCCGCATCGCTCACCGCGAGATAGCGCTGCAGGAAGGTCGGCGCGCCCATGGCGTACGTGCCGCCCGGCGCGGCATCGGGCTCATCGCCAGGCGGCAGGCTGACCGCGCTCCACTTGCGGGCTGACGAGAACGGCGCTTCCTCGATCGGCGCGCGACCCGCCACCGGCACGGCGGCGGCGATGGCCTCGCTGGTCTTGTTGAGGGCGGCGCTGCTGGCGACCATGAGCGCCACGGCCGCGCGCGCGCTGGCCTCCTCGCCCTCCAGCGGCACGATCTGCTCAAGCTCCAGCTGGTTGGCCGTGAGCGTGCCCGTCTTGTCCACGCAGAGCATGTCCACGTGGCTGAGCGATTCGACCGCGTTGGCCTGCTGCACCAGCGCGCCGTAGCGGGTCATGCGCACGGCCGCCAGGGCGTAGGCGATGGCGATGGACACGAAGAGGCCGTTGGGGATGAGGCCGACCAGGACGGTGGCCTCGATGACGGCCTCGTCGAGCGGCACGTCAAGCAGGACGTTCTTGACGACGAGCAGCAGCTGCAGGTACAGCACGATGGCCAGCGTCACCCGGATGACGGTCTGGATCTCGCGCTGCAATGGCGTCAACGTGCGTCGGAACGTGCGCGCCCCGGTCGTGATGCGGCCGGCCAGGCTGGCCTCGCCGACCGTCTCCGCCACGTAGCGGCCCCGCCCGGAGGTCGGGTAGCTGCCTGAGAAGACCCGGTCGCCCGGCCGCTTCGGCACCAGGTCCGACTCCCCGGTGAGCTGTGACTCGTCGACCTCGATGCGGCCCTCCGCCAATCGGCCGTCCACGACGATCTGGTCGCCGGCCTCGACGGCGATGAGGTCGCCGACGACGAGCTCCTCCGGTCGCACCTCGCGCACGTCGCCGTCGCGCACGACCTTGGCCGTCGGCCGTGTGAGCAGGGCGATGCGGTCCAGCGTCTGCTTGGCGCGCACCTCCTGGACGATGCCGACCAGGATGTTGGTGCTGATGACGGCAAGGGAGACGAAGGCGTCGAAGGGCCGGCCCACGAGGACCAGGGCAAGGCCCATCAGGAAGAGGACGTTGTTGACGAAGGTGAAGACGTTCTCGCGGACGATGGCCGTGTACGTGCGCGTGGTGGCCGGAGGAGCCACGTTGCCGAGGCCTCGGGCGCGCCGATCGGCGGCCTCCTCCTCGCTCAGGCCGCTGGGCAGGGTGGGCGGCAGGTCGACAGGCGTGTCGGCGTCAAGGTCGGGGGCCGCGCGCCCGGGTGGCGACTCCGGGCTCGGGGCCGGATCGGCGTCAGCCATGAGGTCAGCCCCGCCCGATGCCATAGCGCAGGATCACGTCGTCATCCTCATCGATCTCGGTGCCCAGGAGGGTGAGGTGGACGGCCCCGGCCAGCGGCCAGCCCGGCCCACCCACGGGTGTCGGGGCGTCTTCACCCCCGAGCAGGAGGGGAGCCACGGCCAGCTGCAGCTCGTCCACCAGCCCGGCCTCCAGGAGCGCGGCGACGAGGGTGCCCCCGCCCTCGACCATGAGCTGCGCGATGCCCTGCTCACCGAGCTCGTCCAGGAGCCGAGCGAGGTCCACGCGCGTTCCCTCGTGGACGATGAGGCTGACGCCCTGGGCCGCTGAGCCACTCTCGGGCCTCGGCGTCCGTGGCGCGCGTGGTGGCCACGAAGACGGTCGCGCCGCCGTCACTCAGGAAGTGGCTCGGGAAGGGCAGGGCAGGGGCATCCCCCCCGGGCTGTCCGATGCGCGAGGTCACGCCGACCTTGGCCGGCTGCGCCGTGCGACCGGCCGCCTGGCGGCCGCCGCTCAGGGCCGCGTCGCGCACGGTCAGGCGGGGGTCCTCGCCCAGCAGCGTGCGACCCCCGACCATCACGGCATCCGCGGCGGCGCGAAGGCGATCCACCCGTGCCGTGTCGGCCGTGCCGGAGATCCGTGCACCGCGACGCTCTCGCGAGTCGATCTTGCCATCGGCGCTGACGGCCATGTTCACGAGCACGTGCGGGCGCATCGCGTCGAATCCTAGCGGGGCGGCGAGGACCTCGGGTCGTGCGTCGTATCGTTCCGGCATGCCGACCCACGTGCGTCCGCCCGGCGCCCTGGCACGCGACCTGCGTGCGCTCGGCGTGGTGACGGGCGATGCGCTCATGGTGCATGCCTCCCTGCGGCGGATCGGCCCGGTCGAGGGCGGCGCCGAGGGTGTCATCGACGCCATCCTCGAGGCCATCGGCCCGCAGGGCACGATGCTCATGGTGCTGGGAGCCGCCGACGAGTGGGCGTGGGTGAACGAGCGGTCCGAGGCTGAGCGACCCGCGCTGCTCGCGGACGCCGAGCCCTTCGATGCCACGACGACGCCCGCCGACCCCGAGGTCGGCGCCCTGGCCGAGGTCTTCCGTCGCCGACCCGGGACGCGCGTGAGCGATCATCCGGAGGGCCGCTTCGGGGCAGCCGGGCGGCTCGCCGAGCGCTGGCTCGCCACGGTGCCATGGGACGACTACTTCGGACCCGGCTCCCCCCTCGAGGAGCTGCTTCAGGCTCGTGGCCGGGTCCTGCGCCTCGGTGCCGACCCAGCCACCACGACGCTCCTGCACTACGCCGAGTACCTTGCGCCGATCGAGCCCAAGCGACGTGTGCGCCGCTACCGCCGTGTCCGCACGGCCTGGGGCAGCGAGGTCCGCGTCGTGGACTGCCTCGATGACAGCACGGGATCGTGGATTACCTGCCGGGACGGGACTACTTCGCTGACATCCTGGCGGACTACCTGTCCCTCGGGCGGGCCAGCGTCGGACCGGTCGGCGCGGCCAACAGCGAGCTCATCGACGCCGCGGACCTCGTTGGCTTCGGCGTGGATTGGATGGCGGCCCACCTGGCCGGCGCTGGCAGGGTGACCTGAGCCGCCATGACGCACACCGAGTCGCGTCCCCGGCACCCGCAGCCGATCGATCGATCCTTGACGGGGAGCTCCCGGGCCGCAGTGCGCGAATCGATGCGAAGCTCCCCGAGGTCGCGCGCTGGCGCTGGCTGGGCCGCCTCTTCAACTGAACCCGGGCTGGTCCGTCGCTCGGCCGGCGCCCCGCAGGGGGAGCGACCCTACCTGGCCAGGGCCTCCTTGATGGCCGCGTCCAGCTTCTCTGCGGTGGGGATGCCCACCAGCGGCACGACCTTGTGGGCGCCTTCCACCTCCACCCAGTCGAGCTCCATGCCAGGGGCCGTGAGCACGATGGGGATATCCGGATGGAGCTCTCGCAGGCCCTCGATGAGGGAACGACCGCTGCCCGATTCCATCGTCGACCAGACGTCGTAGACGAGCACGTCCGCGTCCTGGACGGCCGGGCAGTGCTCGCCACGCAGGACGGGGCAGGAGTAGCCGGATGGACCCGAGCACTCCACGGGCTCGTAGCCCATCCGCCTCAGGGAGTCGACCTCCTGGTCAGCCAGGTCGATGTCGTGGTGGACGACGAGCACGCGCGTCATGGGTCAGCCTCCATGCGACGACCCTGCGGTCGATGCGGCGCAGTATGCGCGCGCCGTCCTGCGGCCGCTAGCCGTTCGGCACGGTGGGGCGAAGGTGGCAGTCGAGCCCCACACAGCCACGCGGCCAACGCCTGAGGACGGCTGGGTCTGGCTCGGAAAGCCACTTGCCGGAATCGAATAGATGTTCTATTACTCGCCCCATCAGCCTCCGCTATAGTGGAGGCCCTGCGGCGGTGGCGCAACGGCTGACGCGATGGCCTCAAAATCCATTGTCCGAAAGGACGTGTGGGTTCGAATCCCACCCGCCGCACCAAGCGATCAGTCCGAGTCGCGGCCCCGGTGCCGGGCTGTGCCACCTGAGCCAACGCTCTGCATCGATGACTCGTGGCCTCGATCGTGCGTATGTGTATCTGCTGGGTCTCTATCTGGGTGATGGTGTCATCTCGCGTGGTGCCCGCGATGTGTGGAGGCTCCGCATCTCACAGGACAGCCGGTACCCGGGGCTCATCGAGCAGCTGCAAGGCGGCCATCGCCGAGGTCACCGGCAAGAAGCCCGGCGTCGTGAGCCGCATCGGCTGCGTGGATATCAACTGCTACTGGAAGCACTGGCCGTGCGTCTTCCCACAGGTCGGCCCGGGCCCCAAGCACCTCCGCAGGATCGAGCTCGAACCCTGGCAGTGGGACCTCGTCGAGTCGTACCCGCGGGAGCTGGTCAAGGGTCTTATCCACTCCGACGGCTGTCGGGTCACGAACCGCGTCCGGAACCGCATCGGCACGCGGTACGAGTACCCTCGCTACTTCTTCACGAACCGCTCCGCGGACATCATGGGGATCTTCGTCCACGTGTGCGGGATGATCGGCGTGGAGTGTCGGCCCAACCGCCGCTATGACGTTTCCATCGCCCACCGTCGGAGCGTCGCCATCCTCGACGAGTTCATCGGTCCCAAGGGCTGACCGCCCGGGCGCCGAAGGTCTCCAGATCGGCTCCTGCTTCGGCTGGCGGAGCGGCGGCGGTCCGGTCCCGCGGCCGGTGTAGACTCGCGAAACGCCAGCTTTGCCGATGGTCTCCGGAGGATGTCGTCGTGAGTGACCGGAACCGCGACCGAAACGTGGGCTGCGCCTCCCGCGATCTCCCGGGAGCGGCCTGACGTGCCCGTCATCCGCCCGCCCCGTCTGCCCGTGCGCCCCGTGCGCCGTGGCCGGACCACGCTGGCGCTGCCTGAGGAGCCCCAGGCTGACCCGTCGATCGTCACCAGCAGCGGCATCCGCTGGATCCACATCCCCAAGCCCCGCCAGGCGGACCAGGATTGGCTGGAGGAGCGCTTCCAGTTCCACCCGCTCGACTACGAGGACATCTACTCGCGCAACCAGCGCCCCAAGGTGGACCGCTACGACGACTACTTCTTCGTGGTCCTGCAGTTCCCGCGCTTCGACCGCGACCGCGAGCGGCTCAACGTCGTCGAGCTGGACCTCTTCGTCGGCGCCGACTACGTCATCACCATGCCCAACGCGGACCTGGAGCCCATCGACAGCCTCTTCGCGCGCTGCCAGGAGAGCGAGGAGGTCCGCGAGGGCTACTTCGAGAAGGGCGCCGCCTTCCTGCTCTACAAGATCGTCGACCACGCGGTGGACGCCTCGTTCCCCATGCTGCGCAAGATGGGCCAGAAGCTCGAGAAGATCGAGGACGACATCTTCGAGGGCCGTTCCGAGGAGGTCGTGCGCGACATCTCCAACCTCAAGCAGCAGATCATCAACTTCCGGCGCATCGTGCGCCCCCAGCGCGTGGCCTTCCGCGACCTCGAGCGAGCCATGGACATCACCACGCCGGAAGAGCTGGACGTCTACTTCGACGACGTCATCGACGCCTCGGAGCGCATCTGGGACACCCTGGAGAACTACAAGGAGGTCATCGAGGGCCTGGAGTCCACGAACGAGTCGGTCCTCTCGCACAACGTCAACGACATCCTGCGGGTCCTGACCTCCTTCAGCGTCATCGTCCTGCCGCTGACCCTCGTGGCCAGCATCTTCGGCATGAACGTCCTCTTCCCGGGTGAGCAGACGTCCACCGCCTTCTGGGTCATCGTCCTGGCCATGGCCATCATCCTCGTCGGCATGGTGGCCTTCTTCCGGAATCGCGGCTGGCTCTGAGCGGGGATGCAACGCGGGCGCCCGAGAATGCCCGTGACCGGGCGCTCGTAGCCGAGGCTCTGGCGGGCCAGCTCGCGGCCTTCGACCAGCTCGTGGGCCTCTACCAGGACTATCTCTACGGCATGACCCTGCGCATCGTGCGGGACCGGGACATCGCCGAGGATGCCGTCCAGGAAGCGTTCTTCAGCGCCTACCGCAACCTGGAGCGCTTCAGCGGGCCGTCCTTCCGGGCCTGGCTGACGCGCATCGCCCTCAACGCCGCCAAGGACATCCTGCGCAAGCGCAAGCGCCGCCCCGCGGACCCCTACCCGGAGTGGGAGGACGAGGCCTGGCAGCCGCCGGCCCCGGAGTCGGAGGGGCCTGAGCAGGTCGCGCTGCTGGCCCGGCAGCGTGCCGCGCTGGCCCAGGCCATGGACGGCATCACCGAGGACCAGCGCACCGCCATCGTCCTCTTCGACGTGCAGGGCTACGACTACGCCGAGATCGCCGAGCTGACGGGCGTCAGCGTGGGCACCGTCAAGTCCCGCATCCATCGCGGCCGCGTCAGCGCTGCGGGAGCGGCTCGGACCGGCCATGGAACTCTTCCGTGGCTAGGGGCGTCTGATGAGAGACATGCCAGTCCCGACGCCCGCGCCGCCGCCCGTGCGACCACGGGCAGCACGACCCCCTGCTCATCGCGCAGCTGGCCGCGGGCGACCCCCTGACCGCCGACCAGCAGCATGAGGCGGCGCACCTCGTGGCTCGCTGCGCCGCCTGCGCCTCGCTGGCGGCCGACCTGCGGGCCATCTCCGCCGCCGTGGCCTGGGAGCCGCTGCCTCCGCGACGACGCGACTTCCGCATCGACCCCGAGCACGCGGCGCGAGTTGCGCGGCTCAGCGGTGCAGCGCTTCCTGCGTCGCCTCTCCGTGCCGCAGGCGGGCGCCCTGCGCCCGGCCGCGGCAGGCATCCTCTCGGTGGGCCTCCTCTTCATGGTCGCCGGCGCCGTGTGGCCAGCTGATGATGCGGCCCTGGTCCCGGCGGACCCAGCCGCCAGCCCGGCCCTCACCATGCAGATGCAGGCGCCGCCGATGGCATCGTCTGCCGCCACCGGTCGACGACGCGGCTGCCGCGCCGATGCGCCAGCTGGCTGCTGGCCTCAGCCGCGACGTCCGAGACGAGCGACCTGGCCGCCTCGGAGCGCAACGCCGCCGAGGTCGAGGCCTTCAGTGCCGCGGAGGCGCACGGCCGAGGAGCGCGTCGGCGCGGCTGACAGCCGAGGCAGCAGGGACGTGTCCCGGGACGACCTGGCTGCCACCCAGGATGACGAGACCCTGCAGGCCAAGGCCCTGGTCGACGAGCCGGGCACGGATGCGGCCGATGTCAGCCAGCCACTCGCCGGCGCGGCCGCGCCCTCACAGGCGGGGGCTGCCGAAGCACCGCCTCGAAGCCGCTGGCGGTCGAGGAGGCCGTCACCGATGGCGCCACGCCCGCAGCCGCAGGCTCGACCGAGCTCGACGCGTGGGGATCCGCTCGCTCGAGTCGGTCCTCCTCGGCATCGGCGTCCTGCTGGCCGTGGTCGGCGGCGTCCTGCTGCTGCTCACCTGGCTGTCGCGCCGGGCGGCGGACCCGCTGCTGCGCTAGCTGCGATCCACGGCTCGCCGGCCGTCGGGCCGCCGGGCGTTGGCACCCACGGGCGGCGCGGACCCTCGGGCGGGCCCCGGCCGAGGGCTACACTCGCGGGCAGTGGAACGGCTCATGCTCCTCGACGCCCACAGCCTCATCTACCGGGCCTATTTCGCGCTGCTCGAGACGCCGCTGACCACCAGCAAGGGCCAGCTCGTCAACGCCGCCTTCGGCTTCTGGTCCATCGTCCTGCGCGGCTTCGCGGACATGAAGCCGGACCACGTCATGTGCTGCTTCGACGTGGGCCGCTCGTTCCGCGCCGACCGCTACGAGGGCTACAAGGCCACGCGCCGCCCCACGCCGGACGACCTGCGCGACCAGTTCCCCATCGTCCGCGAGACGCTGGCGGCCTTCGGCATCCCCATCTACGAGCTGCCCGGCTACGAGGCGGACGACCTCATCGGCTCGCTCTCCCGGCAGGCCGAGCTGCGCGACCTGGAGACCATCATCGTCTCCGGCGACCTGGACATGCTGCAGCTGGTCACCGAGCGGACCAAGCTCATGACGACCCGCCTGGGCGTCCAGTCGACCGTCATCTACGACCCCGCCCGCATCCACGAGCGCTACGGCCTCGACCCCGGCCAGATGATCGACTTCAAGGCGCTCAAGGGCGATTCGACCGACAACATCCCGGGCATCCCGGGCGTGGGCGACAAGACGGCCGCCAAGCTGCTCGTGGACTTCGGCTCGCTGGAGGGCATCTTCGCCCGGCTCGACGAGGTCCGGCCGGACAAGCTGCGCGACAAGCTCCGGGACCACCGCGACGACGTGCTGCTCTGGCGCGAGCTGGTGACCATCGACCGCCTGGCGCCCATCGCGCTGGACCTCGAGGGCGCCCGGCTGGGCGACTACGACCGCTCGGAGGTCGTGCGCCTCTTCCGCGAGTACGAGTTCCGCTCGCTCGTCGACCGACTGCCGGGCCAGGCGGCCGACGCCGGTCGCGCCGATGCTGAGCCCGACGAGCCCATGCTGGCCGCCATGGTCCCCGGCCGGGCTCGGCAACGGCCGGCGCCGCGGGCGCCGGCGGAGGGCAGCGGCCTGCAGCTGACCCTCGACTTCGGGGCCGTGGCCGCCCCTGCCGCCCGCTGCCAGCCGCCAGGGGCTGCCTCGCCGGGCCTCTTCGATGGGCCGGAGACGGAGCCTGCCACGGATGTCCAGGACTCCGTGGTCGCCCGATCGACCGCGGCGGTGCGCCGACACGCGCCCCGGGCCCAGCGGGCGGAGTCCCGGTGGCGCGCCTGCGAGCGCTGCTGGCCGACCCATCCAGCGTCGAGCCGTACGCGGGCGACCTGGCTGGCTGGCTGGCGTCCCAGCCGGAGCTCGTCGTGGGCGCCGTGTTCGACGACCCGCGCCCGCGCCGCGGCACGCTCATGGGCCTCGCCGTGGCCGGCGCCGACGGCCGCCTCGTGGCCGCCTCGGGCGAGGCCGCCACGGCCTTCGGGGCGGCGCTCATGGCCGCCGGTCGGCCGCTCGTCGGTCACGAGGTCAAGCCGCTGCTGGTCTGGGAGCTGTCGCGGCGCGACCCGACCGCGAGCGAGCTCGCTGAGCGCCTCGGCGGGCATCCTGCCGCGCGGTCGCCTTCGACACGCAGGTGGCCGCCTACATCCTCAACGCGGCCCTGCGCAGCCAGTCGCTGGCGGACATCTGCGCGGAGCGGCTGGACGTCGCCCTGCCCGCGGCCGGGCGAGCTGCGACGCCGCGGACGCAGGCGGCCGTCGAGGCGGCCGCCGCCGGCGCCGCGCAGGGCGCGCTCGTCGGCGTCCTCGAGGCCGAGCCCGGCGCTGCGGCGCATCCTCGACGAGCTGGAGCTGCCCCTGGAGCCCGGTCCTGGCCGACATGGAGGCCACCGGCGTGGCCCTCGACCGCGCCGCCCTGGCCGCGCTGGCGGGCACGTTCCGCGAGGCCATCGACCGCCTGGCCGAGGACATCTACGCATCGGTCGGCCACGAGTTCAACCTGGGCAGCCCCAAGCAGCTCGAGCAGGTCCTCTTCTACGAGCTGGACCTGCCGCGCGGCAAGCGCACCAAGACCGGCTACTCGACCGATGCCCAGGTGCTCGAGGAGCTGCGCGCGGCCCACCCCATGATCCCGCATGCTGCTCGACTGGCGCATCTACACCAAGCTCCGCTCCACCTACGTCGAGGCCCTGCCGCTCCTCATCGACCCGACGCACCGGCCGCCTGCACACCACGCTTCCAGCAGGCCGTGGCGGCCACCGGGCGGCTCTCCTCGGCCGACCCCAACCTCCAGAACATCCCCATCCGCACGGAGCTCGGGCGGCGCATCCGCAGCGCCTTCGTGGCCGGGGGCGAGGACCTCGTGCTGCTGGCCGCCGACTACAGCCAGATCGAGCTGCGCGTCCTGGCCCACGTCTCGGGCGACGCCCACCTCCGCGAGGCCTTCGAGCAGCACGCCGACATCCATCGCCAGACCGCCGCGCGCGTGCTGCAAGAAGGACCCCGCGGACGTCACGCGCCGACGAGCGCTCCATGGCCAAGATGGTCAACTTCGGCCTCGCCTACGGCATGAGCGACTACGGGCTGGCGACGCGGGCGGGCATCCCCCGGGAGGAGGCGCGCGAGTTCATCGAGTCCTACTTCGGCGCCTACAGCGGCATCGCCTACTACATGCTGCACATGCGTGAGACTGGCCCGCGAGCAGGGCTACGTGGAGACGCTGCTGGGCCGGCGCCGCTCGATCCCCGAGCTGCAGTCGCGCAACGCCCAGCTGCGCAGCGCCGGGGAGCGCATGGCCATCAACATGCCCATCCAGGGCACGGCCGCGGACATCATGAAGATCGCGCTCATCCGCCTCCACGAGCGGCTGGCCGCGGAGCGGTCTCCGGCGCGGATGCTGCTCTCGGTCCACGACGAGGTGCTGCTGGAGGTGCCGCGCGCCGAGGTGGCCGGCCTGGCGCCCATCGTGCGCGAGGTCATGGAGGGCGCGCTCAAGCTCGACGTGCCGCTCGACGTGGACATCAAGGTGGGCACCGACTGGGAGTCCATGACGCCCGCTGGAGCGTGCCTGACCGCGCATGCCGGAGCTGCCCGAGGTCGAGACGATGGCGCGCGACCTCGCGCCACTCTCGTCGGGGCCACCATCACCGGCGTCTGGTGGGACTGGCGACCGGTCATCCGCCACCCGTCGCCCGAGAGCTTCCGCGAGGGCCTCGTGGGCCGCACGCGTGCCGGGGTGTCACGCGGCGCGCCAAGTGGCTCGTCATCGACCTCGATGACGGGTCCGTGCTGGCCATCCAGGTCAAGATGACCGGCCAGCTCTTCGTGCTGCCGGAGGGCACGCGGCACGACCGCCACGTGCACCTGCGGCTGACGCTCGGGCCGGGTCCGGTGGCCGGCGGCGGCCGGACCGATGGTGCCGCGCTGGCTGCTCTTCCGCGACGTGCGCAAGTTCGGCCGGGTGGGGCTCTACCGGCGCGGCCCCGACGGCGAGGTCGTGGGCGCCGGGGACGTGGGCGGACTCTTCGCTCGGCATGGGCCGGAGCCGCTGGACGAAGCCTTCACGCTGCGCCGCTTCCGGGCCCGCCTGCGTGCCCGCCGGGGGCGGCTCAAGTCGGTCATCGTGGACCAGTCGTTCCTGGCGGGCGTGGGCAACATCTACGCCGACGAGGCCCTCTGGCGTGCGCGCCTCCACCCGCTGCGCTCGGTGGGGACGCTGGGGCCGGCCGACGAGCGCCGCCTCTACGATGCCATCCGGGGCGTGCTCGGCGAGGCCGTGGCGCGGCGCGGCTCGTCGGTCGACGACTACACCGCGCCGGAGGGTGACGGCCGGATGCAGGAGCACCTCGACGTCTACCAGCGCACGGGGCTGCCCTGTCATCGGTGCGGGCGGCCCATCCGGCGCCTCGTGCTGGCTCAGCGCGGCACCCACTTCTGCTCGTGGTGCCAGCGCCTGCCGGCGGCTGACCGCCGTGGCACGACCGCTGCGCTGGCGGCCAGCGCGCGGCAGGTGGGACGTCGGGGCCGCAACTGGTCGGACCTGGGAGGGCCGGACCCGGCCGACTGACCAGGGCCACGCGCCCCCACGTCGGCGCCGCCGAATCGGGGACACTTAGGTACATGTCCATCCTGCGCCTCGAGGGCGTGCGCCGCGAGATCGGCGACTTCGTCATCCTCGACTCGGTCAGCGCCACGCTCGCCCGCGGTGAGCGCGTCGGCCTGGTGGGCGCCAACGGGGCCGGCAAGACCACGCTCCTCGAGATCATCGCCGGCCGCGAGGAGGCTGATGGCGGGCTCGTGGGGCTGGCGCGCGAGACGCGCCTCGGCCTGCTGACGCAGGAGGCCCACCTCGACCGCCACTTCAGCATGGCCCCCTCCGTGCGTGCCATCGTGCGTGGCGGCGCGGCCGACGTGGAGCGCATGGAGCGCGAGCTGGCCGCCCTGGAGGCCGCAGGGCGCCGCGGCCGTGCAGTCGCCCGCCTACGCGGCGCTGCGCGACCGCTTCGAGGCGCTGGACGGCTACCACCTGGACCAGCGCGTCCAGGAGGCGCTGGCCGGCCTGGGCATCCGCCGCGAGCGCTGGGACAGTCCCCCGGCGGAGCTCTCCGGGGGCGAGCAGACCCGCGTGGCGCTGGCGCGCCTGCTGGTGGCGGACCCCGACCTGCTCATGCTCGACGAGCCCACCAACCACCTCGACATCGCGGCGCTCGAGTGGCTGGAGGCGACCCTCGTGCGGCGCCGCGGCGCGCTCCTCGTGGCCTCCCACGACCGGGCCTTCCTCGACAACGTCGTGGAGCGGGTCTGGGAGCTGCGCGACCGCCGCCTGGCCTCCTTCCGCGGCGGCTACTCCGCGTACCTCCTGCAGCGCGAGGCGGCCGATGCGCGGGCGCGCAGCATGGTCGGCGAGGCGGCTGCGGCCATCGCCCGCGAAGAGGAGCTCGTGCAGCGCTATCGGAGCCAGCGCAAGCACGTCAAGATGCACGAGCACGAGCGCCGCCTTGAGCAGCTTCGCTCGGCCCAGCCATCAGCGCCTTCGCGGGGCAGCCGTCTTGGCCTCCCGGGGACGAGCCTCCTGGGTGCCACGCCGGCGCGCTCGGCCGAGGTCGTGGTCGGCCTCGACCACGTGCTCTGCGGCTATCTGCCTGCCGTCCCCGGTGGCACCGCTGTGCCCATCGCCCGAGTCGGCCGCCTGGAGGCCCGACGCGGCGATCGCATCGGGCTGGTCGGGCCCAACGGCGCCGGCAAGTCGACGCTGCTGCGCTCCATCGCGGGTCAGCTGCCGACCCTCGAGGGCTTCGTGCGGGTCGGACGGAACGTCATGCCCGGCTACCTCTCGCAGCTTCGCGATCGCCCCATGGGCGGTGCCACGGTGCTCGACGCGCTCCTGGCCGCGGCGCCCGTGACACCCGGCGCTGCGCGCTCCTACCTGGCGCGCTTCCTGTTCCGCGGTGACGACGTGCAGAAGCCCGTCGCGGAGCTCTCCGGGGGCGAGCGCTCGCGACTGGAGCTGGCGCTGCTGGGCGTGGGTGCCACGAACCTGCTGCTGCTCGACGAGCCGACCAACCACCTGGACATCCCCGCCCGCGAGGCGCTGGAGGCCTTCCTGCGGTCATCGGAGGCCACGCTCATCATCGTCTCCCACGACCGGCGTCTCCTCGAGACGGTCTGCCAGCGGCTGTGGGTCGTGCAGTCAGGGCCGACGGGCCAGCCGGCCCTGGTGGCACCCTTCGATGGCGGCTATCGCGAGTGGCGGGCGGCCGTCACGGAGAGCGGCTGGACGGCGCAGAGCGAGCTGGCACGGCGTGGAGGTGCGTCCGGACCGCCGGTCGTCGATGGCCGAGCGGCGTCGGTCGCCCGTCGATCGATCCGAGCGGCGGCCCGACGACCGCACTCCCGGAGATCGCGCACCATCGGTCCCGGGCATGGCCCCGGCACTGGCCGCCGGCGGTCCGCGCGACCGCGCCGAGCTGCTGCCGCGCCTGTCGAAGGACGCCTACCGTCGCGAGCGATGCGCGCATCGAGGGCGACCTGGCGCGGCTCGGAGAGCGCAAGATGGCCCTCGAAGCCGGGCTGTCCGAGCCCGCGGTCCAGGCCAACTTCGTGGAGCTGCGCCGGCTGGGCAGCGAGCTGGCCGAGATCAACGCAGCGCTCGACCTGGCCGAGGACGCCTGGCTGACGCTGGAGGAGCGGGCGCCGGCATGAACGAGGGGAGGGTCGCGGACATCGAGAAGACGGGCGACCAGGACGACCGGCCGGTCGTCATCGGGCTCACCGGGCCCATCGGCTGCGGCAAGTCCACCGTGGCGGGCATGCTGGCCGAGCTCGGTGGCGTCGTCATCGACGCCGACGCGCTCGCGCGCGAGGTCACGGCGCCCGGCCAGCCGACCCTGGAGGCCATCCACGCGCGCTTCGGCGAGGCCGTCTTCCGAGCCGCCCGGCATGCTCGACCGGGCGGCCCTGGCGACGCTCGTCTTCGCCGACGCCGCGGCCCTCCGCGACCTGGAGGCCATCGTCCACCCGGCCGTCCGGGCGCGCGATCGAGGCTCGCCTCGAAGCGGGCCGCCGCGACGGCGACCCCTTCGTCGTCATCGAGGCCATCAAGCTCGTCGAGAGCGGTCTCGCCGCGCGTTGCCACGAGGTCTGGCTCATCGACTGCCCGGCGGGGGTCCAGCGCCAGCGGCTCGCGCTCCGGGGCATGGACGCTGCTGACATCGAGCGACGCCTGGCCGCGCAGGGCCCCGATCTCGCGGAGCGCCTGGCGCCCCACGCCGACCGGCGCATCGACGCGTCCGGCTCCCGGGAATCGATCCGCGAGTGCGTCGAGGACGCACTCGCGGATGTGCTCGCGCCGAGGTTCGCCGGGCTGCCGTGGGGCCCGGTGGAGCGCCGCTAGGGCGCGGGCGACTCCGTGGGGGCCACGATGAGGGCACTCTCAGGGCTGGGCGACGGCTCCGGCGCGGGGGAGAGGTAGGGTTCGTTCGGGAAGGGGCTCGGGAAGGCCAGGGGCTGCGGGTACTCCAGGCCGTCGATCTTCTGCGGGACGCGGAAGTTGTAGCGGGTCAGGAGCGTGTCCGTGGTCTCGCCGTAGGTGCTGCGGTCGATGTCCCGCGTGTCCTCGTCCGGTCGCAGCACCATGGTGAACTCCGCGCCCTGTGTCTGGGCGTGCGCGATCTCCTCGGACGTCTGCAGGTCCGCGCGCACGATGTACGCGTCGGATGCCTCCGCGCGGCCGAGGATCTCGACGTCGAGCCACATGAGCTTGGTGGTCGTGCCCTCCACGAAGGGCACTGGCTCGCCTGTCTCGGGATCGATGGTCAGCGGTTCGCCGGTCTCTGGGTCCACGGGTCCGGCGACCGTGATGGGGATCGTGGCGATGAGGTCCACGTGCTGGCCCACGGCGACCAGGCCGGCCACAGCGCGGTCGGCCGGGACGGTCAGGCTGACCGCCCGCAGGACGGGCGAGTCGGGCGACACGGTCTCGTCCGCCTTGAGGATGGCCACCTGGCCCGATGCAGCCCCGGCGAGCATGTTGGGCGTGATGGGCTGGAACTGCAGGATGGGGATGGCCGCGACCTGGCCCGACGACCTGGTCTCGGTCGGTGAAGGCGGATGCCGTGGTGTCATCGACCGGAACGGGGCGAAGCGCCAACTGCAGGCTCTCGATGGTGGCTCGGGCGGGGATCGCCTCTGCCGCCACGACGACCTCGCGCGTGGGGAAGGCTGCCTCAGGCTCCTCCTGCCCCTGGCTGCTGAGCATGAACGCGGCAGCGCCGGCCGCAAGGGCCAGCAGCACACCGATCACCAGCACCAGCGTCCGTCGCCGGCTGTTGTCCTTGAACTCCATCTCCATGGCGGCAGGCTCCTGTTGCGCGGCTCGCGAGCGACCGGACGGTCAGCGCCTGGGCGTGACGGCCCCGTCCGTGCATCGGCCAGCATCCGTGCATGGGTGTCGGCCTGCCATGGACCCATCGGGTCCGGGTCGGTAGGACTCTTTTCTACCCCGCACCCGTCCGCGCCGAGGCAGACCACCGCGGACCGCACCTTCCTGCCAGCCCCTGGGGTGCGGCCGCCCATGAACGCGTGTTCGGTTTGGGGCTTGAGGCGCTATCATGCGGGCATGGCCGACTTCCAGTTGGTGGCGCCCTTCAAGCCCACGGGTGACCAGCCCCAGGCCATCGAGCAGCTCGTGGCCGGCATCCGCGACGGACGCAAGCACCAGGTGCTCCTGGGCGCCACCGGCACGGGCAAGACGCTACACGGTCTCGGAGGTCATCGCGCAGCGTCAACAAGCCCACGCTCGTGCTGGCGCACAACAAGACGCTGGCGGCCCAGCTCTACAGCGAGTTCCGCGATTTCTTCCCGGACAACGCCGTGGAGTACTTCGTCAGCTACTTCGACTACTACCAGCCGGAGGCCTACCTGCCCCGCAGCGACACCTACATCGAGAAGGACTCCTCCCGGAACGAGGAGATCGACAAGCTGCGCCACGCCGCCACGCGGGCCCTGTTCGAGCGGCGCGACGTCATCATCGTGGCCAGCGTCTCGTGCATCTACGGCCTCGGCGCGCCCGTGGACTACGGCGCCACGGTCCTGCGCCTGCGCGTCGGGCGGCCGCTACCGCCGGGACGGCGTGCTGCGCCAGCTGGTGGACCTGCAGTACGCAGCGCAACGACCAGGCCCTCAGCCGGGCGAAGTTCCGCGTCCGCGGCGACACCCTGGAGCTGCAGCCCGCCTATGACGACTTCATCGCGCGGGTCGAGTTCTTCGGTGACGAGGTGGAGCGCGTCACGGAGGTCGACCCGCTCACCGGCGAGGTCCTCGCCGAGCGCAACGGAGCTGAACGTCTACCCGGCCTCCCATTACGTCACGCCCGCAGGAGAAGCTGGTGGCGGCCATCGCGGACATCGAGGTGGAGGCGGAGGAGCGCGTCGCGGAGCTCGAGCAGAAGGGCATGATCCTGGAGGCGGAGCGGCTCCGGCAGCGCACCACCTTCGACCTGGAGATGATGCGCGAGCTGGGCTTCTGCTCCGGCATCGAGAACTACTCGCGCCACCTCGCCCGCCGCGAGCCCGGCTCGCGTCCCTGGACGCTGCTCGACTACTTCCCGCCGGACTGGCTGCTGGTCGTCGACGAGAGCCACATGACCATCCCCCAGGTGGCGGGCATGTACAAGAACGACCGCACGCGCAAGGAGATCCTCGTCGAGTTCGGCTTCCGGCTGCCATCGGCGCTGGACAATCGGCCGCTCACCTTCGAGGAGTTCGAGGCGCACCTCGGCCAGGTCGTGCACATGAGCGCCACGCCCGGGGCGTGGGAGCTGCAGCGCTCGGAGCGCATCGTGGAGCAGCTCATCCGGCCCACGGGCATCGTCGACCCGACCATCGAGGTGCGGCCCACGGAGGGCCAGATCGACGACCTCATCGACCGCATCCGGGAGCGCGTGGAGCGGCACGAGCGCGTCCTCGTCACCACGCTCACCAAGCGCATGGCGGAGGACCTCGCCGACTACCTCCACGAGATGGGCATCCGCGTCAGCTACCTGCACAGCGAGGTGGACACCCTGGAGCGGGTCCAGATCCTGCGCGACCTGCGCCTGGGCGTCTACGACGTGCTGGTCGGCATCAACCTCCTGCGGGAGGGCATCGACCTGCCGGAGGTCACGCTGGTGGCCATCCTGGACGCGGACAAGGAGGGCTTCCTGCGCAGCGCCTGGTCGCTCATCCAGGTCATCGGCCGTGCCGCGCGCAACATCGGCGGCGAGGTCGTCATGTACGCCGACCGCGTCACCGAGTCGATGCAGGTCGCCATCGAGGAGACGAACCGTCGCCGCGCCGTCCAGGAGGCCTACAACATCGAGCACGGCATCACGCCGACGACCATCGTCAAGGAGATCCGGGACATCAACGACCGCCTCGCTGCCGTGGCCCAGGCGCCGGGTGCCTTCGGGCGCTGACTCGAGGGAGCTCACGGAGCTCAGCCAGGCTCAGGTGGAGAAGCTCGTCTCGCAGCTGGAGGCGGAGATGCGCTCGGCCGCCAAGCAGCTCGAGTTCGAGCGGGCGGCTGCGCTGCGCGACGAGATCCAGGACATCCGCCGGCGGGTGCTCGAGGAGGACGCCTCGGTGGCCGTGCTGCAAGCGCGGCCGAGCGGGCGGCCGCCGGGGCATGCCGATGCGCGACGGGCGACGGCCAGCGCCCGCCCCTCGGAGCGGGCCGCGCGCCCGCAGGGCCGGGCAGCGGCAGGGGCACCGCCACGATGGCGAGCGAGTCGGCGCTGGAGGTCACCGCGGTCACGGTCCTGCCGGCCGGCGAGGAGCCGCTGGACATCGACGAAGGCACCGCCGCGGACGTCTTCCCGGGCCTCAAGGACTCGCACGAGGACCTCGACGAGGGCTGGATGGCGCGCTGGGTCGACCGACCCACCTGGGACCGCCGCGTCACGCCCAACGTCATCAAGCGGACCGGCACGCGGCCCAGCGTCGCCGCTGAAGCAGCCGCGGGGCGCCGGGGTGACGCTGACCGGGCCCGATGATCGATCCATCGCTCATCCACAGCGGCTACGCGTCCAGGGTGCCGCCGCCGCCTGCCTATCGGGCCCCGACGGGGACGATCGATTGATCGCCCATCTGGCGCGGTTCGCCAGCGCGACGCCCGCCGCCCGCACGCCATACCCGCCGGGGATGATCGATGGATCGCCCATCTGGCCGCCAGCGACGGCCCGCCGCCCGCCGCCCGCCCCGTACCCGCCGGGGATGATCGATGGATCAGCCCCATCCGGCCGCCAGCGCCGGCGCGACCGCGGCGGCACCACCACCTCGATGATGTGGCACCCCTATCGTCCCAGGCGGACACCACGCGGCGGCCGCTCGAGGATGCGCGCCCCCTGCCCATCCACCTCGCACCACAAGAGGCCGGGGCCTGGCCACGGCGCCGTGCCGGTGATGGCAGCGACGAGGTCCACGTAGCGCGCCCGGGTACGCCACAGCCAGCAGTTCGCGGAACTCGGTCACGACGTGGCGATTCGCCTGGGTCGAACGCAGCGCAGCAGGCGCGAGACGGCGGCATGACCGGCGGCCCCGTCGTCACGTTCCGCGGGGTCGCGGGCCTCGGCCAGAGCATCGGCCTTCATGGTGGCCCAGCGGGATCTGCTGTTCGAGCCGACGGAGCTGCGACTGTGCCTCGCAGGCGACGACGGCGGGTTCGTTCATGTCCTCGATGACGAGGTCGATGACGCCTCGCGCCGGACCGCAGACCGTGACTTCAGGGCGACGACTCCGCCGTGGTCTCGCGACTCCGGCACTGGAAGCAGGAATGGCTCCGTTCGACCTGAGGCCTGTGCTAGCCTCGCCCCGTGGACGTAGCGGCGAGGCCAGGAGCCACCCGGGCCGGTCGACGCGACCTCGGCCGAGGCCGCCTCGGCCGAGCCCACCGTCGGGCGGAGCGAGCCCGTCGCCCCGCAGGCCGGCGCGGACACCGGTGTGATGGCCGCGACAGCGACCACGCCACCCGGCATGCGCGCTGCCTTCCGACCCTCCCAGGCCCCGAGTCGACCCTTCCTCATCGCTCTCCTGCTGGGCGTCCTCTCCGTCATCGTCTTCGTCCTGTCGGCCAGCGCCCTCTTCGTCTTCGGGGTCGGCGCGGCACTGGCGTTCTTCCTCGTCCCGGTCGTCGGCTGGCTCGTGCGACATGGCTGGCCACGCTGGCTGGCCGCCATCGCCGTCGTCGCGGTCACGATCTTCGGGGCGCTCATCGTCCTGTTCACGGTGGTCATCATCATCGTCGAGCAGGGCATCGCCTTCATGGAGAACCTGCCGACCTACCTCGAGGACCTGAGCGCCTGGTACGAAAGCCTCGACCTGCCGCCCGAGCTGCGCTCAGCCATCGACGCCATCATCGCCTCTGCCCAGGACAATGCCGCGGCCGTGGACGAGGAGACGGTCGCCAGTGGCATCATCGGCAGCGCCCTGAGCTTCCTCGGTGGGCTCTTCGCCTGGTTCCTGCTGCCATTCTTCCTCTTCTACCTGCTCAAGGACCAGCCGCGCATGTCCGCGACGTTCTACGAGCGCGTCCCGGAGCCGTGGAGGGACGATGTCAGCCGCATCCTGACCATCACCGTCGGCAACGTCGCCCAGTACTTCAAGGCCGAGCTCTTCGTCGGCTCGATCATGTTCGTCATCATCACCCTGGGCATGCTGGTCATCGGTGCCCTGACCGACTCGCCACTGCTCATGCAGTACGCCGTCCTGCTGGGGCTCGTCGCGTTCGTCATGGAGCTGATCCGCAGATCGGCCCCATCATCAGCTACATCCCGGCACTCATCCTGGCCCTCGCCTCCGGGCCGGCGGCGATCGTGCTGGTGAGCGTCTACTACTTCATCGCCTTCAACATCGAGGGCTCCATCCTGGTGCCCACCTTCGAGGGCAAGATGATCAACTTCACGGGCGCGTCCGTGCTCGTGCTCATCGCCATCGGCTTCGCGCTGGGCGGCATCATCGGGGCCATCGTGGCACTGCCGGTGGCCTCCATCGTGCGAGACCTCTTCCGACTCTTCTTCGACAAGGCCGTGGCGCAGGACCTCGTGCTGGTGCCGGTCGAGGTGGTGCCGCCTGCAGGGCAGGTGCCCGTGCCGGGGCAGGGGGCACCTCCAGGACAGTAGGCGGCACCCGCGCAGCGGGAGCCGTACCAGGACGGCTCGGCCGATGACACGCACTTCGAACGCGCGTTCCAAATGCCCCCGCCTGCGGTACACTGGGAGGGTGCCCCAGGATCTGCTCATCGTTCGCGGCGCGCGCGAGCACAACCTCAAGAACATCACCGTGGAGCTGCCGCGTGACCGGCTGATCGTCATCACCGGCCTCTCCGGCAGCGGCAAGTCCAGCCTTGCCTTCGACACCATCTACGCGGAGGGCCAGCGCCGCTACGTGGAGTCGCTCTCCGCCTACGCCCGCCAGTTCCTGGGCCAGATGGAGAAGCCGGACGTCGACCACATCGAGGGGCTCTCGCCGGCCATCTCCATCGACCAGAAGGGCGCCAGCCGCAACCCGCGCTCCACGGTGGGCACGGTGACGGAGATCTACGACCACCTGCGCCTGCTCTTCGCGCGCGTCGGCCATCCCGCACTGCCCGCAGCTGCGGCCGTGAGATCGCGCGCATGAGCGTGCAGCAGATCGTCGACCGCATCCGGGCCCTGCCGGACGGCTCCCGCATCCTGGTCCTCGGCCCGCTCATCAAGGACCGCAAGACGGAGGGTGAGCGCGTCTTCGCCGCCGCCCGGCGCCAGGGCTTCGTGCGCGTCCGGGTGGACGGCGAGCTCATGGACCTGGATGAGGCGCCCGCGCTCGACAAGTACAAGCGCCACAGCATCGAGGTCGTGGTCGACCGGCTCATCGTCCGCCACGCGGACGCTGACGGCCGCCCCTTCGACGCTGACCAATCCCGATCCGGACGCGGCGCGCCTGGCCGACTCGGTGGAGACGGCCCTGCGCCTGGGCGAGGGCGTCATGCTCGTGGCGCCCGCGGACGCCGGCGCCTTCGAGGAGCAGCGCTACAGCGAGAAGCTACAGCTGCGCCTACGACGGCACGACCATCGACGAGCTGGAGCCGCGCTCCTTCTCCTTCAACTCGCCCCACGGCGCCTGCCCGGACTGCACCGGCCTGGGCATCCGCCTGGAGTTCTCCGTCGAGCGCATCATCCCGGACCGCTCCCGGTCCATCCCGGATGGCGCCATGGCGCCCTGGCGCACGGTGCCCACGGAGCTCTCCTGGCGGCTCAAGACGACGAAGGCCGATCATGGACGCCCACGGCTGGGACTACCGCGCCGCCATCGAGGACCTGCCGCACGGAGGCGCTCGACTACCTGCTCTTCGCCAAGCGCAGCGAGCGCGTCGAGGTGCGCTACCGGCACGAGCGCGGCGAGAACTCCTACCTGGCCACCTTCGAGGGCATCGTCACCAACCTCGAGCGGCGCTACCGCGAGACGGAGTCGGAGTACATCCGCACCGAGCTCGAGAAGTACATGGTCGAGCGACCCTGCCCCACCTGCGCGGGCGGCGGCTCAAGCCGGAGGCGCTGGGCGTGACCATCGGCGAGCGGCACATCGCGGACGTCGCGGCCATGTCGGTGAGCGAGGCGCTGGCCTGGGTGGCGCGCCCTCGCCGGACACGCTGAACGAGCGCGAGCTGACCATCGCGCGGCTGGTCACCAAGGAGATCGGCGAGCGGCTCGGCTTCCTCGCGGACGTCGGCCTCGACTACCTGACCATCGACCGCACCAGCGCCACGCTCTCCGGCGGCGAGGCGCAGCGCATCCGGCTGGCCACCCAGATCGGCTCCAGCCTGGTGGGCGTCCTCTACATCCTCGACGAGCCCACCATCGGCCTGCACCAGAAGGACAACGCCAAGCTCATCGCCACGCTCATCCGGCTGCGGGACATCGGCAACACGCTCATCGTGGTGGAGCACGACGAGGAGACCATCCGGGTGGCCGACTGGGTCGTGGACATCGGGCCGGCGGCCGGCGAGCACGGCGGAGAGGTCATCGCCAGCGGCCCCCTCGAGGTCATCCTCGCGGAGCCGCGCTCGGTCACCGGCGCCTTCCTGCGCGGCGAGCGCACGGTGCCCGTGCCGGACGAGCGGCGCCCCGGCAACGGCAAGGCCCTCATCGTGCGCGGCGCTCGGGAGCACAACCTCAAGGACCTCGACGTGCGCTTCCCGCTGGGCACCTTCACCGCCGTCACCGGCGTCTCGGGCTCGGGCAAGTCCACGCTCGTCACGGACGTCCTCTACCGGGCCCTGGCCCGCAGCGTCAGCGGCGCGCGCGTCGGAGCCGGGTGCCCACGATGCCCTCGAGGGCACGGAGGCCATCGACAAGGTCATCGACATCGACCAGAGCCCCATCGGCCGCACGCCACGCTCCAACCCGGCCACCTACACGGGCCTCTTCGGCCCCATCCGCGAGCTCTTCGCGGGCGTGCCGGAGTCGCGCGTGCGGGGCTACGGCCCCGGCCGCTTCAGCTTCAACGTGAAGGGCGGCCGCTGCGAGAACTGCAAGGGCGACGGCATCCTGAAGATCGAGATGCAGTTCCTGCCGGACGTCTACGTGCCCTGCGAGGTCTGTCACGGCGCAGCGCTACAACCGCGAGGCGCTGGAGATCCACTACCGCGGCCACTCCATCGCGGACGTCCTGGCGATGACCGCGGAGGAGGCGCTGGAGGTCTTCCACGCCGTGCCGGCCATCCGCAACAAGCTCCAGACGCTCGTGGACGTGGGGCTCGGCTACATCCGCCTGGGGCAGCCGGCCACCACCCTCTCCGGCGGTGAGGCGCAGCGCGTCAAGCTGGCCACGGAGCTGTCGCGGCGCGCCACCGGGCGCACCGTCTACATCCTCGACGAGCCCACCACCGGCCTCCACTTCGCGGACGTGGAGAAGCTCCTCCAGGTGCTCCATCGGCTCGTGGACACCGGCAACACGGTCATCGTCATCGAGCACAACCTGGACGTCATCAAGACGGCCGACTGGATCATCGACCTGGGACCGGAGGGCGGCGCGCGCGGCGGCCGCATCGTGGCCGAGGGCACGCCGGAGGAGATCGCGGCCGCGCCCGGCTCGGCGACCGGCGAGTACCTGGCCCGCGTCCTGCGCGGTGAGCCCGTCGTGCCCCTCTCGGGAGTCACCTTCCGGGGAGCGCGACCGGGACCCGCGCCCGGGCCGGCCGCCCAGCCGGCCCAGGCGGCCCAGCCGCCCAGGCGGCGCCAGTCGGCCCAAGACGAGCCGCGCGTGGCTCGGTCCACCCGGACCCGTGGTCGGCGCGTCGCGGCGGCATCCTGAGCGAGGGCAGCGTCCTGGACGCCGGACCGCGGCTGCCATCGGTGGTCGCGCCTGGCCATGCCATGCGGCCAGTGGGGAACTGCGCTATCACCACGCTGACATGGTCGCGAGGGGCTTGGCCTAGACTGCACGGCATGTCGTCGTCTCTTGCCACCGCGGTTTCCTGAGCGGACCGTGCGCTGATGCTCCCCGGGGTCGATCTCGAGCAGCTCCTGCTGACCATCGGCGTGCTCGGGCTGGCGTCCATCATCTTCGCCGAGTCGGGCCTCTTCTTCGGCTTCTTCCTGCCC
This sequence comes from uncultured Bacillota bacterium, assembly GCA_963823655.1. Classification (GTDB taxonomy): domain Bacteria; phylum Bacillota; class DTU025; order DTU025; family MWDF01; genus MWDF01. The sequence continues at coordinate 49,944 of CAWGMK010000010.1, read as the reverse complement.
GGTGACAGCCTCCTCATCACGGCCGGCGTCCTGGCCGCGGCGCGTCCCGATGCCTTCCCCATCGAGCTCGTCATCGCCGTCTGCTTCTTCGCGGCCGTCACTGGCGATGCCGTCGGTTATGCCTTCGGACACCGCTTCGGGAGGCGTCTGTACGAGCGACCGGAATCACGGTTCTTCCGGCGCAGCCACCTGCTCGCGGCCGAGCAGTTCTATGAACGCCATGGCGGCAAGACCATCGTGGTGGCGCGCTTCATGCCCTTCGTGCGCACGTTCGCGCCGATCGTGGCGGGCGCGGCCCAGATGCGCTATCGGCGCTTCGCCGTCTTCAACTTCACCGGCGCCTTCCTGTGGGCCGTGCTCCTGCCCCTGGCCGGGTACGCGCTCGGATCGGCCATGGGAGACGCGCTCGACCAGTGGCTCCTGATCATCCTGGCCGTCGTGGTCCTGCTGAGCCTCCTGCCGACGTTCATCCACCTCCTCCGCCACAACCGCGAGGAGGTGTCGGCCCGCATCCGCAGCCGGGGTCGGCGGGGCGCCCAACCGGCCGTCGCCGAGGGCGCCGAGCCGGCGGTCGTGGACGAGCCGCACTGACGCTCCGGCCGGCCCCGCCCGGCCTCGCCCGGCCCGGCCCGGGCACCCTGGGCCGTGCCGACCGCGGGGCGATCCCGCTTCGGGTAGCCTGTGGAGAGCCACGGTTTCCGAGCCCGGTGCCGTGATCCTCGACCAAGGAGGCCGACGATGTCACCCACCCGCGATGACGCCTGGGACCTGCTCTGCGAGTGGACCAGCAGCGAGAGCCTGCGCCGCCACGGGCTGGCCGTGGAGGCGGCCGTGGGCTGGTATGCGGAGCACCACTTCGGTGCTGGCCGGCGCGGACCTGGAGCGCTGGCGCATGGCCGGCCTTCTCCACGACTTCGACTACGAGCGGTACCCGGAGACGCACCCGCTGCAGGGTGCGGAGGAGCTGCGCCGCCTGGGCTATCCCGAGGCGTGGTGGACGCCGTCCTGGGTCACGGCGATCACACCGGCCAGCCACGCACGAGCGACCTGGCCCATACCGTCTACGCTTGCGACGAGATGAGCGGCTTCGTCGTCGCCGTCGCGCTGGTGCGCCCGAACCGCAGCCTGGACGAGGTCGACGTGGAGGCGGTGCGCAAGAAGATGAAGGACAAGGGCTTCGCCCGGCAGGTGCCCCGCGACCAGCTCGTCAAGGGTGCCGATGAGCTCAGCCTGCCGCTCGAGGACCACATCGGGAACGTCATCGCCGGTCTTCGGACCGTCGGAGAGGAGCTGGGGCTGTGAGCACACGGATGGTCCGACTGGAGCGCATCACGGACGCTCCGCCCGAGCGTGTCTACCGGATGTGGTCCGACCCGGACACGATGACGCAGTGGCTCTGCTACCAGGTGCAGGGCTCGCTGCTGCCCGGCGCCCGCAGCGTGCTCGTCTTCCCGCGCCAGCAGATCGAGATCGACGTCCTGGCGGCTCAGCCGAGCAGCACCTTCCGCTTCCGCTGGCTCCACCCGAGCGGCCTGGGCCTGGCGACGGAGGTCGTCGGTCGAGCATCCACCCCAAGGGCTGGGGCTCGCTGGTCACGCTCACCGACGGCCCCTACGACATCGCCAACGACGCCGTTCTCGACGAGTTCGCCCGCGCCATCGAGATCTGGGCGGCGGGCCTCATCCAGCTGCGCGCGTCGGTCGACTACTCGGTGGACCTGCGCAAGGTTCGCTAGCGCGCCACCGGTCAGGCGAGCTCCGCACCGTCGAAGGCCTCGCGCAGGAAGCGCGAGGGCGCGCCCGGGTCGTACACGATGGTCAACGTCCGACGGGCTCGCGTCCAGGCCACGTAGGCCAGCCGCCGCTCCTCCTCCAGGACGCGCCGCGGCTCGGCGCCTCCCGCAGGGCCCGCGCGGCCGGGAAGATGCCCTCGTCGTGACCGATGCAGGCGACGTGGTCCCACTCGAGGCCCTTGGTGCCGTGGAAGGTGGCCAGGGTGAGCGCGCCCTCCAGCCCGGCCAGGCGCGTCCGCTGCGCCAGGCGGTCCTCGAGGTCCCGCCGCAGCGCGCCCAGGTCCGCGGTAGGGGGCAGCCCACGAGAGCAGGGCCGCTGCGACCGGAGCGTCGAGCCCCGCCTCCTGTACCGCCGCCGCGACGGCCAGCAGCGGCGCCGCTCCGCTGGCGGCCCGGTCGGCGGCCGCGGTCGATGGCCTCGACCCAGGCCCGGTGTATCGAGGAGCAGGCCATCATCGTCCACTCGGCAGGGCAGCCCGAGCTCAAGGGCCACTGCCGCGAAGGGCACGAGCTCGGCGTTCGTCCGCGCCAGGATGGCCCGGGTGCACGGCCCGTCGTCGCAGCCGTCCTTCGCCCAGGAGGTCAGCAGGAAGCGTGCCCGCGCGACCTCGTCGCCGCTGTCCGGAAGGAGCACGACCGCGCCCTCGTGCGGCTGGCGACCAGCGGATGACCTTGTCGAAGCGTTCTTGGTTGTGGGCCACGAGCCGGGCCGCCCGGCGCACGACCTCCGGGGCGCAGCGGTGGTTGGTCTCGAGGTCCACGCGGCGCAGGCCGGGCAGCCGTGCGGCGAGGCCCAGGACCCTCCGCACATCTGCCAGTCGCCAGGCGTAGATGGTCTGGTCGTCGTCTCCCACGAGGAAGATGTCACGCTCGCTCGCCGGCCAGCAGCACTGCGAGGTCCAGCTGTGTCCGGTCGAGGTCCTGGGCCTCATCCACGAAGAGCACGGAGGCACGGCCGCGCCAGCGTCCGCAGGAGTGCCGTGTCATCGACCAGCGCCGGGAGCGCCCGAGCCACGAGGTCGTCGAGGTCGAGGGCACCACGCGCGGCCAGCCCGGCCTGGTACTCCGCGAAGGCGTCATGGGTGGCCGCGTCCTCCGCCGGCGGACCTCGCTCCGGGTCCAGCTTGAGGCGGGTGAAGGCGTCGTCCAGCCAGCGCAGCGCCTCGGCCGGCAGCGGTCCGCCGGCCAGCTCCGCCAGCAGCTCGCGGCGCTCGACGAGTGCGAGTGACATCCACCCCGGCATCCGCGAGGATGGCCCGCCCCAGCGCATGGAAGGTGCGGACGCGCACGCTGCCAGGAGCCTGGCCCAGCTCACCGAGGGCCGCGTCGGCCCGCTCCTGGAGCTCCTGCGCGGCGCGACGGTTGAACGTCAGGGCGCAGATGGTTGCCGGGTCGGCGCCGCAGGCGACTCGCCAGGCGATGCGCGCCACGAGGGTCGTCGTCTTGCCGGATCCCGCGGGAGCCACGCACAGGACGGGTCCCCGGTCCGCGATGGCCGCGGCGCGCTGGTCCGGTGCCAGGCGTGCCAGCCGCGCACGCACGGGTGCCGGCAGATCCGCCAGGCTCGACGCTCGCTCCAGGCATGGGCGCGATGATGAGGATCGTCCCTGACGGCTCTCTTACGGCTCTCTTACGGCTAGGCTCGCGTCCGCGGCTCGTCGCGTGACCACGGCCCATCGCGCGCCCGCGCTAGCATCCCCGGGTGACCCCACGGCTCGCGGCGACCCTCAAGCACCTGCCCGACAAGCCCGGCGTCTACCTGCTCAAGGACGCCGCCGGCCGCGTCCTCTACGTGGGCAAGGCCCAGAGCCTGCGCAACCGGGTGCGCCAGTACTGGCAGGCCGGCCGCTCGGCCGCCCCCTTGCGCATCGAATCGGCCATCGACCAGGTGGCGGACGTCGAGACGACGCTCACGGACACCGTCAGCGAGGCGCTCCTGCTGGAGGCCAACGCTCATCAAGCGCTACCAGCCGCGCTTCAACGTGCGCCTCAAGGACGACAAGTCCTACCCCTACATCAAGGTCACGCTGGCCGACGACTTCCCGCGCATCGAGCGCACCCGCAAGCTGCCCGACGACGGCAGCCGCTACTTCGGCCCCTACGCCTCGGCCAGCAGCGTCGACGAGTCGATGAACCTCATCCGGCGCATCTTCCCCTTCCGCACCTGCACCATCGAGATCAGGGAAGGGGAGCGCGCCCTCGAGCGGCCCTGCCTGCTCTACCACATCAAGCGCTGCCAGGGCCCCTGCGTCGAGGCCATCGAGCGGTCCGCCTATCGGCGCGACATCGAGCAGGTCATGCTCTTCCTCGAGGGCCGCCAGGAGCAGGTCTCACGCTCGCTCCGGGCTGACATGGAGGCCGCCTCGGAGGCGCTCGAGTTCGAGCGTGCGGCCGCCCTGCGCGACAAGGTGCGCGCCATCGAGCGGACCATGGAGAGCCAGAAGATGGCCGGCTTCGCCAAGCGTGTCCTGGACGTACTGGGCTACGCGCGGTCGGGCAACGAGGCCGCCGTCCAGCTCTTCGCCATCCGTGACGGCAAGACCACCAACCGGGACATCTTCCTGCTCGAGAACCTCGCCGACGCCACGGACGAGGAGGCACTGGCGGCCTTCGTCAAGCAGTACTACGCCCGCGCCGGCTCCGTGCCCGCCGCGCGTGCTGGTGCCGTTCCACCTGGCCGAGGCCGGCGAGCTGGAGGTCTTCCTGGCCAGCCGCGCGGGCCGCAAGGTGGAGCTGCTGCGGCCGCAGCGCGGTGAGGGTCGGCAGCTGATGGAGCTGGCCGCCCGCAACGCAGCCGAGGTCCTGGCCCGCGAGCAGGTGCGCTGGCTGGCCGACCAGGGCAAGACCGATCGGGCCCTGGCCGAGCTGGCCGAGGCCCTGGCCCTTGCCGCGCCCCCGGAACGCATCGAGTGCTACGACATCAGCACCATCCAGGGGACCTCGACGGTGGGCAGCATGGTCGTCTTCGAGGAGGGCCAGCCGCGCACGGGTGAGTACCGCCGCTTCCGCATCCGCGAGGTCGTGGGTCAGAACGACTTCGCCAGCCACCAGGAGGTCCTGCGCCGCCGCTTCCGGCGCGCCCTGGCCCCTGAGGAGGGAGCGGCCGAGCAGCTGCGCTGGCGCCTGCCGGACCTGGTCATCATCGACGGCGGCAAGGGCCAGGTCAGCGCTGCCCGGGAGGTCCTCGACGAGCTCGGTCTGCACGACCTGCCCCTGGCCGGCCTGGCCAAGGAGCGCGAGGAGCTCTTCCTGCCTGGACAGCGCGAGCCCATCGTCCTGCCGGCCAGCTCCGGCGCCCTGTACCTGCTACAGCGGCTGCGCGACGAGGCGCATCGCTTCGCCATCACCTACCACCGCCAGGTGCGTGCCAAGGCCGCCACACGTTCCGCACTGGACGACCTGGCTGGCGTCGGCCCGGCTCGCAAGCGGGCCCTGCTGCGCGTCTTCGGGTCGAGCCGCGCCCTGAAGGGCGCGACGCGTGGACGAGATCGCCGCCGTGCCGGGCATCGGCCGGGCCACGGCGGAGCGCATCCGGGCCCACCTCGACGGCTGAGGGTGCTTCGCCTGGAGGCGACCGTGCCAGGCCCGCGCCACCCCGGCCGGGCCCGGCGCCCAACGCGGCGGGCCTCTCTCTGGTAACGTCCCGTCCGATGCAACGCGCGCTTCCCATCATCGTGCTGACCGTATTCGTGGTCGCCCTCCTGGTGGCCATCTTCCCCCTCCCGCGTCCCGGCGGGGGTGAGGGCGAGTCGCTCGAGACCCGCCTGGGCCTCGACCTGATCGGCGGCCTGCGCGGCGAGTACCAGGTCGTCGCCACGGACGATCAGGCCGTGACCGGTGACATCCTGGAGCAGACGCGCGAGATCATCGAGAGCCGCGTCAACGCGACAGGCGTCGCGGAGCCCATCGTCGTGACCCAGGGTGCCGACCGCATCTCGGTCGAGCTGCCGGGCGTCGAGGACGAGGGCGAGATCCGCAAGCTCATCGGCACCACCGGCGTGCTCGAGTTCATGCCCGTGCCGGCCGCCCTGCAGGGCACGGTCACGGAGGGCCCGCTGCCGGAGGCCATGCTGGACGTCGAGCCGCTCTTCACGGGCGTCGAGATCGCCAGCGCCGCCATCGCCCAGGATCCCACGACGCGGGAGATCGTGGTCGACCTGCAGCTCAAGGAGACCGGCGCGCGGCTGTTCGACGACTATGCCGAGCAGCACTACGGCGAGCAGTTCGCCATCGTCCTCGACGACCAGGTCATGTCGGCGCCGACCATCCAGGCGACGCGCTTCGGCGGCCGGGCCCAGATCTCCGGGGGCCAGGGCGGCTTCCCGGTGGAAGAGGCCCGGTCGCTGGTCACGGTCCTCAAGTTCGGCTCGCTGCCGCTCGAGATCCGCGAGGTCGGCTTCAGCAGCATCTCGGCCACGCTCGGCCTCGACTTCCTGAAGCAGACGCTGCTGGCGGGCGTCATCGGCATCGCCCTGGTCTTCGCCTTCATGCTCATCTACTACCGCGTCCCCGGCGCGGTCGCCTGCGTCGCCCTGGTCTTCTACACGATCTTCGTGTACGCGCTCTTCCGGCTCCTGGGGGTGACGCTGACGCTGGCCGGCATCGCCGCCTTCATCCTCTCGGTGGGCATGGCGGTGGACGCCAACATCCTCATCTTCGAGCGCACCAAGGAGGAGCTGCGGGCGGGCAAGAACCTGACGGCAGCCATCGAGGCCGGCTTCAGCCGGGCTTGGAACTCCATCCTCGACTCCAACGTCTCGACGCTCATCACGGCCTTCATCCTCTACTACTTCGGGACGTCGGTCGTGCGAGGCTTCGCGCTCGTGCTCATCATCGGCGTGCTGACCTCGATGTTCACGGCCATCACCCTCAGTCGCATGATGCTGCGCTGGGTGGTGCAGCAGCCGCGTGCCCGCCAGGCGCACCTCTTCGGCATCGCAGACACGGGTCTCTCCGCCGATGCGCGGAGCCACCGCGAGGAGGTGCCCGGCCGTGTTTGATTGGGTCGGCAAGCGCCACTACGGCTACATCTTCAGCGCCGTCCTGACGGTCATCTGCCTGCTCTTCATGTTCTCCACGTTCATCCCCAACGCCGGCCTGGGCCTGCAGTTCTCCATCGCCTACACGGGCGGCACGGTCTGGGAGGTCCACTTCGAGGACGGTGCGCCGGACCCCAACGCGGTTCGCGCCATCCTGGAGGAGCAGGGCCTGGCGGGTTCTGACGTCGCCATCACGGGGTCAGACGAGCGTGAGTACGTGCTGATCCGGACGGAGGCGCTGGCCCTGGAGGGGCCCACGGTGGTGGAAGGCTCGGCTGCTGCCGCCGTCGCATCGGCATCGCCCGCCGCCGCATCCGCAGCCCCCGTGGAGCCCACCGCTGCGGCCGCGACGGCGCCGGCTGCCTCACTCGCGGCCGATGCGTCCCCGGCCCCCGACCAGTCTCCGGCCCCCGACCAGTCTCCGGCCCCGCCAGTCCCCGCGCCAGGCGCATCAGCCGTCCCCGCGACCGGCGACGCCGCCGACGGACCGGTAGGCGGCGTGCCCACCACCGGCCAATTCGGTGCCCTGGCAACGGCGCTCCAGGAGGAGTTCGGGCGCATCGACGAGGTTCGTCAGCAGGACTCGGTCGGTGCCGTCGTGAGCGCGGAGCTCATCCAGCAGACCTTCATGCTCATCATCTTCGCCTCGCTGGGCATCATGGCCTGGATCAGCTTCCGCTTCCGCGACGTGCGCATGGGCGTCACGGCGGTCATCGCGCTGCTCCACGACGTCATCGTCACGGTCGGCATCTTCGCCATCCTGGGCACGCTCATCGGCCTCCAGATCGACGCCCTCTTCGTGACGGCCATGCTGACCGTCATCGGCTTCTCCGTGCACGACACGATCGTGGTCTTCGACCGGGTCCGCGAGAACCGCGCTCGGTACGTGGGCGACCCGCTGGACCAGATCGTGAACCACAGCATCACGCAGACGCTGGGTCGCTCCATCACCACCTCCCTGACGCTCGTCCTGACGCTCCTGGCGCTGTTCGTCTTCGGCGGTGAGGCCATCCGGCCGTTCACCCTGGCGCTGCTCATCGGCGTCATCACGGGCACCTACTCCTCCGTCTTCGTGGCTGTGCCGCTCTTCCTCGACTGGCACCTCTGGGATGACCGCCGCCGGGCGAGGGTCGCGGCGGCTGGCAAGAAGAGCCCGGCGAAGGCAAGCCCGGCCTAAGCCGGGGTGAAGTCCCTCGGCTCAGACTGCCAGCTCATGACCGAGCTGCAGCCCCGCTATCACTGGGTCGTGCCACCACCGCACGTGCTCACGGCGTCCACCATCGAGGAGGCCCAGCGGCGGGGCCTCTCCGCCCGCGCCTTACGCGTGCTTTCCCGGCGTGGCCCCGTGGATGCCGCGGAGCTGGCCTCGCGCTTCGACGAGCCGGAAGCCGGCCTGCACGACCCCCGCTCGCTGCCGGACGCGGACGTGGTGCAGGCCCGCATCGATCGGGCCCGCCGGGCAGGGGAGTCGGTCCTCGTCCTGGGCGACTTCGATGCCGATGGCCTGACCGGGCTGGCCATCCTGGTGGAAGCGCTGCGCTGGCTCGGCATGCAGGCTGAGCCGTACGTCCCGCACCGCACGGCGGAGGGCCACGGGCTCTCCATGGCTGCCGTGGAGCGCGCCCAGGAAGCGGGTCACGGACTCATCGTCACCGTGGACACGGGTTCCACCAGCCTCGCGGAGGTCGCGGCAGCCCGGCAGGCAGGGATCGACGTCATCATCACCGACCACCACGTCCTGGGACCGGAGCGGCCGGACGCCCTGGCGCTCGTGAACCTGCAGCGGCCGGAGAGTCGTTATCCGGACCGTCGTCTATCCGGTGCCGGGGTCGCCTTCAAGGTGGCGCAGCTCCTCATGGCCGATCGTCCCGGCGGTGCAGACGCCGCCCTGGCGTTGGTGGACCTGGCTGCCATCGGGTCGGTCGCGGACGTGGTGCCCATCGCCGGTGAGAACCGGGCCATCGTGCGCCTCGGCTTGCGCCGACTGGGCCAGGCGCCGCGACCGGGCCTGGCCGCGCTGCTGGCTGCCGCCCGGCTTGACACGGATGACCTCTCCACGGAGGACATCTCCTTCGGCCTTGCGCCGCGCCTCAACGCCATGGGCCGCATCGGTGACCCTGGCGTCGCCGCGGCGCTGCTGCTGGCGCGGGATGACGTTGAGGCAGCCGGACTGGCAGCCCAGCTCGAAGCCGCCAACGTGCAGCGCCGGGACCTGACGTCGGCGGCCATGGCGGACGCACGCGGGCGCCTGGCCCCTGCCGTGGATGACGCCTTCATCGTGCTCGAGGGGGACTGGCCCGTCGGCGTCATCGGGCTCGTGGCCGGCCGACTCGCGGAGGAGACCGGGCGCCCGGTGTTGGCGCTCTCCACGGCCGTCACGCCGTGGCGCGGCTCGGCGCGAAGCGCCGGTGGGGTGGACGTCGCAGCCGCGTTCCAGGCCTGCCGCGACCTCCTGGAGCGCCACGGGGGGCACCCCGCCGCAGCCGGCTGTCACGTGGACGCAGGGCGTGTCCCGGAGTTGCGGGCGAGGCTGGCCGACTTCGCCGCCGCCCAGCCGTTCAGCGATCGCAGGCCCACCCTGGCCATCGACCTCGTCCAGAGCGCAGTTGCCGCGGATTACGTACTCTTGCGCGAGTTGGCACCGCTGGAGGACGCCGCTGAGGCGCCTCCGCTCGTCGGCGTCGCGGGCCTCGTCGTGGTTCGTGCCCGCGTCGCAAGCGGCGGCCACACCCAGCTCACGCTGCGCAGAGGACGAGAGGTGGTCGACGGCATCTGCTTCGGTCGGGCCGACCTCGCCGAGCAGCTCACGGAGGGTCTTGAGATCGACGTCGTGGCGCGCCTCACCAGTCGGACCTTCGCGGGGCTGGAGACGCTGCAGTTGGAGGTCCGTGACGTCGCGGCCGCGGGCACGCTCGGCAGGCTTCGTGCCGCCGCAGCGGCAGGAAGCCCGGTCGTGATCGCCGCTCAGGGTGGCCCGGCGTGACGGGTCGCCCACCCCGCGAACCATCGGGAAGCCCAGGCGCCTACCCGCCGCAGCTGCCCCCGGTCGGCTTCGGCCGGCAGGGAGCCCCGGGGAAGGCCTCCGGCTTCGCGGAGCCCGTCTATCGCCCCCCGTACCTGCCGGCCCAGGAGCCCCTGCCGCCCCGCTCCAGGCCACCGCGCAACTCGCCCGTCCTGGCGCCATTGCTGGCCTTCATCGGCCTGCTGCTCGTCGGCGTCGGCAGCGTGACGGCCATGACCTTCCTCAGCGTGGATCTCGGACGGGAGGCTGCCGTCGCCTCTGGGGCACCCTCCCCGGGACCGGAGGCGACACCCGCGCCCGTCGCCGCGGCCGGCGCGACTGACGCGCCGGTGGTGGTCGAGCCCCAGGCATCGGCGCTTCCCGACATCGTGGAGCCGCCGCCCGACCAGCGGGCGGACGTGGAGGGCACCATCGTCTTCAGCCGTGCCGGGGACATCTGGGCGGCCACGGGCCGCGAGCTGCGCCGACTCACCGATGCCGACGCCACCAAGTCCGACTCCAGCCCCACCTGGTCACCCGACGGCAAGCGCATCTACTTCATCCGCACGACGCGGCGGCCGACCGCCAATTCTCGGGCCGGCGGCCTCTACACGCTGTACGTGACGGACGTCTGGCGCATGAAGGCTGATGGCTCTGAACGCGAGGAGGTCTACGACGCCCTGATCAAGGACAGTGCCGGGACCTGGTTCAGTCACGTGCTGCAGCCGGATGTGAGCCCTGACGGAGACACCCTTGCGGTCGCCAGTGATGGCCCCGACGGCAGTGGACCGGTGGAGCTGCACCTCATCGGGATCCGCAGCGGCCGCATGGAGAAGGTCGCCGCCCCGGCCGATGGCGATCTGGGGCACAACGACCCAGCCTTCAGCCCGGACGGGTCGAAGATCGCCTTCACGTACAACAACGCCCAGGGTACGGACGGCGTGCCGCGCATCGGCATCCACACCTGCCAGTCAGGCAGGAACTGCACCGCCGGTCCGACCAGGCTGCTGCGGCCCGGATTCGCGCACCCATCCTGGTCGCCGGATGGCGCCTGGCTGGCGGTCGAGGCGACCCGTGGCATCGGTCGTGACATCGCCATCCTTGACCCGCGCCGCGGAGACGTGCGCGTGCTCCTCACGGATGACGGCAGCAGCTTCGCGCCCGTCGTCTCGCCGGATGGCAGCCAGATCGCCTACCTGCACCGGGACGGCGTGGCCATCGACGTTCGCGTCATGACCCTGGACATCGCGCCTGACGGCAAGATCACGCTCGTCGAGGACCGTCCCGTCACCGATGACGGCAACATCGACGGCGACTCACCGCCCGAATGGTTCATCCCCGCCGACCAGCTGCCGGACGCCACCGGCGGCCTGGACGTGCCGGAGGGTGTCCTCGCCAGCCAGGCTCCTGGCGCCGCGGCCTCCGCCCCTTCCGATGGAGCGCCACCGCCACCCTGATGGGTGGCGAGCGGCGTTCCCCGGCCGGGGCCGGGTGCTAGCATTCGAACCGTCAGCCCACGTCGTCGGAGGATCGCATGGGACTCCCGAACATCGGGCCCATTGAGCTCATCATCATCCTGGCTGTGCTGCTGCTGGTCGTCGGTCCGCGGCGACTCCCGGAGATGGGACAGGCCGTTGGCAAGACGATCCGGGAGTTCCGCAAGGCCTCCACGGACATCACGGAATCGGCGACCGTCAGCGCTGACGCCAAGACGGTCTCGCCCGCGCCCGCCCCGGTCGCGGCGGCGGCAGTGTCACCGACGCCCGTCACAGCGCCCGCCTCTGCCGAGCCACCGGCTCCGGCGGCGCCCCTCGCGGACGCATCCGTCGAGGCTGCACCGCAGCCGGTTCAGAGCCCGGCACCTCATCCCGGCACGGCAGCCACCGACGACGCCCCGCGGGCCTGACCGGGCCTTGAGCGCGGACGGCGCGAGGTCCCGATGAGCGACGTGATGGAAGCCGGGGAGGGTCTCCCCGATGGCATCGATGCGGCGGGAGCCAGTCACGAGCCGGCCACGATGCCGCTCGTGGACCACCTCTCCGAGCTGCGCCGCCGCGTCGCCATCAGCATCCTGGCCGTGCTCCTCGGCGCGGCCTTGGGCTTCATGCTGGCGCCAAGCATCATCAAGCTCCTGGTGTCACCCATCCCCAACGGCGAGGTCGTCTTCCTGACCCTCTCGGGCGGCTTCATGGTGCACCTGCGGGTGGCCATCATCGTCGGCCTCCTGCTGGCCCTGCCCATCATCCTCTACCAGGCTTGGGCCTTCGTGGCACCGGGTCTCACGCCCCACGAGCGACGCTCGGCCCTGCCCTGGATCCCCATGAGCGTCATCTTCTTCCTGCTCGGCACGCTCGTGGCGTGGGTCACGCTGCCCTACGCGGTTGGCTTCCTGCTCAGCTTCCAGATCGACGGCACCCTCGTGGCCATGCCCAGCGCGGAGGCCTACTTCGGCTTCGTGACCTTCATCTTCCTCATCTTCGGGTTGGTCATGCAGTTCCCCATCCTGCTCGTCTTCCTGGACCGCCTGGGCATCCTGAACGTGACCCAGCTGCGGTCCATGCGCCGCTACGTGCTCGTCGGCGTGGTCGTCTTCGCCGTGGTCGTGACGCCCGGCGGCGACCCGGTCAGCCCGCTGGTGCTGGCGGGCACGATGTACGCCCTCTTCGAGTTCACCATCCTGCTGCTGTCGCGCCGCCACCGCGGTGAGGTCGTGGCGGAGCCCGCGGCTGAGGCCGACGATGGCTGAGCCGCTGCCGCCCGCGACCGCCCCGGGCGGCCAGCACGTGGCCATCATCACGGGACTCTCGGGCGCCGGCAAGACGGCCACGAGCAAGATCTTCGAGGACCTCGGCTACACGGTCGTGGACAACGTCCCCAGCCCGCTGCTGCGTGACCTTGCGGAGCTCGTGGCCGACGACCCGGAGCGCTATGACCGCGTGGCCATCGTCCTGGACGTGCGCCAGGGTGACGCCCGCCTCTCGCTCGGCGCGGCCCTGGGGGCCCTGCACGGCCGCGACATCGTGCCCCAGGTCTTCTTCCTGGAGGCCAGTGACGAGGCCCTCGTGCGGCGCTACTCGGAGACCCGCCACCGCCATCCCCTGGACACGCAGAACGACGGCGTCCAGTCGGCCATCGCCCGCGAGCGCCAGATGCTCGACGAGGTCCGGGACATGGCCCAGACGACGATCGACACGACGGACCTGGCCTTCAAGCAGCTGCGCGAGCGCATCGTGGCGGCCCTGGGTGCGCAGCCCGGCCCCGAGCAGCTCTCGCTGCAGGTCATCAGCTTCGGCTTCAAGTACGGCGTGCCCCTGGAGGCGGACCTCGTCTTCGACGTGCGCTTCATGGAGAACCCGTTCTATCGACCGGAGCTGCGCGCCTCCTCGGGCCTCACGGAGCCGGTGCGTGAGTTCGTGCTTGGCCAGCCCATCACGACCGCCTTCCTGGAGCACCTCGACGCTCTCTTCGCCACGCTCATCCCGGCCTACCTCGCGGAGGGCAAGACGCGCCTCACCATCGCCATCGGCTGCACCGGCGGCTTCCACCGCTCGGTCGCCATCGGGGAGGCACTGGCCGCCCAGCTGGCCGACCTGCACATGGGCCCCGTGATGGTCTGGCACCGGGAGCTGGAGAAGCGCCGGTGACGTCGCGGGGGGCACAGGGCAGCTGGGCACGCCTGCGCCGCTGGCTGCGGCCGGGCACCGGCATCAAGCGCTGGCTGCTGGTGATGTTCCTGGGCCTCACCATCCTGGCCACGGCCGGCGCGCTGGCCATCCGCATCGCCTTTCGCGAGGTGCCCGCGGACAGCCTGGCGGGCCAGCTCTTCGAGGTCATCAGCCTGAACTTCCTGCCCGGCGCCCTGCGGCCGCTGGCGGTCATCGCCATCGGCGTGGCTGTCTTCAGCCTCGGCCTGTGGCGCCTGCTGGCGGTGCTCCTGGAGCCGTTCCCGGTTCGCCGCGAGCCGCTCGTCGAGCTCGTCTACCAGAAGCGTTCGCTGGCGCGCGGCCCGCGCATCGTGGCCATCGGCGGCGGGACCGGCCTCTCCACGCTGCTGCGCGGCCTCAAGGAGGTCAGCAGCAACATCACGGCCATCGTCACGGTCGCGGACGACGGCGGCTCGTCGGGCAAGCTCCGCGAGGAGTTCGGGCGTGCCGCCCGTGGGCGACATCCGCAACTGCATCGCGGCCCTGGCGGACGCCGAGCCGACCATGAACAGCCTCATGCAGTACCGCTTCCCGGCCACCGATGGCGAGCCCGGGCTGGCCGGCCACGCCTTCGGCAACCTGCTCATCGCGGCCATGGTGGACATCACCGGCGACTTCGAGGAGGGCGTGCGCCAGGCCAACCGCGTCCTGGCCGTGCGCGGCCAGGTCGTGCCGGCGGCCCCGGTCGCCCTGAGCCTCAACGCGGAGCTCGCGGACGGCTCGCATCTCGTGGGCCAGTCGCGCATCATGCGCTCGCGCGGCATCCGCCGGGTCTGGCTCAGCCCCGCCCGCGTGGAGGCCAGCCCGGAGGCCGCGGAGGCCATCCGCGCCGCCGACCTCATCGTCATGGGCCCGGGCTCGCCTCTACACCAGCCTCCTGCCCAGCCTGCTGGTGCCGGGCATCCGCTCGGCCATCGAGGGCGCCCGCGGCCTGCGCGTCTACGTCGCCAACGTGGCCACGCAGCCCGGCGAGACGGAGGGCTACACGCTGTCCGAGCACCTGGCGGCCCTCCGCGCCCACGGCGTCGGCCAGCTCATCGACGTCATCCTCGCCAACGACGACCACGCTGCCCGCGTGCCGGAGGACTACCCGGCCGAGCCGGTGCGCATCGACATGCCGGCCGGCGGCGCGCGCCCACGGCTGGTGCTGAGCGGGCTGGTGGACCCTGCGAACGCCCACCGCCACGACCCGCAGCGCCTGGCGGAGGCCCTCGTGCGGCTGCTGGACGCGCACGCCGCGGCCCGGCCGGTGGCGCCCGTGCGCAGCGCCTGACTCAGGCGACCGCCGCGTGGCCAGCTCCAGCGAGCTCGTGGAGGCCGTGCGTGCCGAGCTGGCGGCCATCGACCCGCCCCGCGCCTGCTGCCGGACGGCCGAGCGGGCCGGCCTCGGCGATGCTGCCCGCGGCCGGGCGCGCTCGCCCGCGGTGGCCCGGCTGGCCGTGCGCCTGGCCGACGAGGACGCCGAGCCGCCAGGACGCCTGCCGCCGTCTTCGACTGGGCACGGCGCGCGGCCACTGCCGGGCCGCCTGGCTGCGCGGCCGCTTCCTGGCCGTGGGCTCGCTGAGCCTGGGCGCGCAGGGTCCGCACCTCGAGTTGGTGGTGCCGCCGGCGGAGGCCGACGAGCTGGCCCGACGGCTCGACGAGGCTCGGCTTCCCGGCCACCCGGCGGCTGCGCCGGGGTCGGGCGGTGGCGACCTGGAAGCGCACGGACACCGTCCTCGGCCTTCCTGCGCTCCTGCGGCGCCGAGCGCCAGCGTCCTGGAGGTGGAGTCGCGCCTCGTCATGCGCCAGCTGCAGGGCCACCTCAACCGCGTCCTCAACGCTGAGACCGCCAACCTCGACGCGCACCGTGGCCTCCAGCGCTCGCCACATCGCCATCATCGAGCAGCTCGAGGCCGAGGGCCGCCTCGCCGAGCTGCCGGACCTCGAGCGCGCCGTGGCCGCCGAGCGCCGCGCGCGCCCCGGAGGCGTCGTTCACGGAGCTCGCCGAGCGCCTCGGGCTGAGCCGCGCGCGGGTGCAGCGGGCCTTCCAGCGCCTCGAGGCGGTCGCCTCCACCACGTCGCCGCCCGGCGACCTATGATGGGCCGCATGCGACCCGTCATCATCACTGCCAACTGGAAGATGAACACTTCCCCAGCGGACGCCGGTCCGCTGGCCCGCTCCATCGCCGACGCCACGGACGTGGCCGGCGTCACCCGCATCATCTGCCCGCCGTACGTGGCGCTGGCGGCCGTCGGAGAGGCCCTGGCCGGCACGGACGTGGCCGTCGGGCGCCCAGAACGTGCACGCCGAGGCCAAGGGTGCCTACACGGGCGAGATCTCGGCCGCCATGCTGGCCGGCCTCGTCGACCTGGTGCATCATCGGCCACTCGGAGCGCCGGCGCGACCAGCTCGAGTCCGACATGCTCATCGGCCGCAAGATCGTGCGCCTCATGGAGGCCGGCATCCGGCCCATGCTCTGCGTCGGCGAGCTGCTCGAGGAGCGCGAGGCGCGGCCGCGCCATCGAGACCGTCCAGGCCCAGCTGCGCGGCGCGCTGGAGGTCATCGTGGCCGAGGGTCACGCCGTCCCGGCGGACCTCGTCATCGCCTACGAGCCCGTCTGGGCCATCGGCACCGGCAAGACCGCCAGCGGCAAGGATGCCGCCGAGATGGCGGACGCCATCCGCGCCACGCTGGCGGAGCTGACCAGCCCCGCGCAGGCGGAGGCCACGCCCGTCCTCTACGGCGGCTCGGTCACGAGCGCCTCCATCGGCGAGTTCCTCGACGAGGCCGCCATCGACGGCGCCCTCGTGGGCGGCGCCAGCCTCAAGCCGGACGAGATGGCCGGCATCGTGGCCCGGGCCGGCATCACCGCCGCCGCCCGCGCCGCCGCCTAGCGACCGCCTGCCGCCTGACCGCTCGCCCGGGCGCTCGCCCGGGCGGCCGCCCGCGCCGGCGGGCGATCTTGAAGAGGGAGAACCCAGCTGTGACCACGCGGGCCGAACGACCGTGCCCCATCGTCCTCGTCGTCATCGACGGCTTCGGCATCGGGCCGGACCCAGCCGTGGACGCCATCGCCGCCGCGGACATGCCGCGCTGGCGGGCGCTGCTCGGCGACGTGGCCGCACGCCCGGCTGGAGGCCTCCGGCGCCGCGGTCGGGCTGCCCGACGGGCAGATGGGCAACAGCGAGGTCGGGCACCTCAACCTCGGCGCCGGCCGGCCGGTGCTCCAGGACCTGCCCCGCATCGACGCCGAGATCGCCGACGGCTCCTTCCGCGCAGAACGCCGTGCTGCTGGCCGCGGTGCGCACGGTCGCCGAGCGCGGCTCGCGCCTGCACCTCGTGGGGCTCATCGGGCCCGGCGGCGTGCACTCGCGTGGACCGCCACGCGGTGGCCATCGCGGAGCTGGCCCGCGAGGCGGGCGTGACAGGACGTCGTCGTCCACGGCCTGCTCGACGGCCGTGACACGCCGCCCCGCTCCGCGGACGGCTTCATCCCCGACTTCGAGGCGCGCCTGGCCGGCGCCCATCCCGGCGCCCGCTTCGCCATGATCGGCGGCCGCTACTACGGCATGGACCGCGACAACCGCTGGGAGCGCACGCAGGCCTGGTACGAGGCCATGGTCCACGGCCGCGGCTTCGAGCACGGAGCCGGCCGCCAGCGCCTCGGCGGCCCTCGCCGCGGCCTACGCGCGCGGCGAGAACGACGAGTTCGTGAAGCCCACGCTGATCGCCGGCGTGGACGGCCGGGTGCGCGACGGCGACGTCGTCATCCACTTCAACTTCCGGGCCGACCGGGCGCGGCAGCTGACCCACGCCCTCGTGGACGCCGACTTCTCGCGCTTCGACCGCGGCGCGCGACGCGCCCCGCCCGGACGTCGTGACGCTCACCGAGTACGAGGGCGGCCTGCCCGTGGCGGTGGCCTACCCGCCCATGGTCGTGGCCAGCTTCGCGGAGGTCGTCTCCGGCCTCGGCTGGCGCCAGTTCCACGTGGCCGAGACGGAGAAGTACGCCCACGTCACGTACTTCTTCAACGGCGGCGTGGAGGCAGGCCTGGCCGGGCGAGGAGCGCAGGCTCGTGCCCAGCCCCAAGGTGGCCACCTACGACCTGCAGCCGGAGATGAGCGCGGCCGGTGTCACCGACGAGCTGGTGGCGGCCATCGGCGTCGGGCGCGTACGACCTCATCGTGGCCAACTTCGCCAACCCGGACATGGTCGGCCACACCGGCGTCTGGGATGCCACCGTGACGGCCTGCACGTTCCTCGATGGCTGCCTGGGCCGGGTGGCCGACGCGGTCCTGGCTGCCGACGCTGCCTCCCTCGCGGCCGGCGGCAGGGGCGCCCTCCTGGCCATCACGGCCGACCACGGCAACGCCGACGTCATGAAGGACGCCAAGGGTCAGCCGGTCACGAAGCACTCGCTGAGCCCCGTGCCGTTCCTGCTCGCCGGCTCGCCGGTGAGGGGCCGGACGCTGTCCGACGGCGTGCTCGCGGACGTCACGCCCGACGCTCATGGAGCTGGCCGGCGTCACGCCGGCCGCCGGGCATGAGCGGCCACTCGCTGCTGAAGGCTGACCGCCAGGGCATCACCCTGACGGGCGTCACCCGGCGACGACCGCGGACGCCGACCCTCGCGGCGGGCCGTCGCGCCTGCCGTGCTATCCTTCGGCCGACCATCCCAAGGACAGGAGTCGACTCCAACACCGTGGCTGAAACCATCCTCTTCTTCGCCCTGGTCATCTCCGCGGCCGGCCTCATCGCGGCCGTCCTCATGCAGTCGCGTGGCTCGGGCCTGGGCGCCACGTTCGGCGGCGGGGATGCCTCCACCTACCGCAGCCGGCGCGGCGTGGAGGCGCGGCTCTACCAGTTCACCATCGTGCTGGCGGTCGTCTTCGTCGCCGTCAGCATGCTCGTCTACATCGCCTCGCTGTAGGCGCGCCCCGGGCGGACAGCCAGGCGTGGGCCGGCCGGTGAGGCCGGCCTTCGTGGTACCATGCGGCTTCGCTCGACGAGCGTTGCGATCGATGACGTGCCGCGGTGGCGGAATAGGCAGACGCGCTAGGTTCAGGACCTAGTGGCCATTACGGTCGTGTGGGTTCAAGTCCCTCCCGCGGTACCACTCTCTGATCGCATCCTCGCACCTGCCCAGGTGGCGGAATTGGTATACGCGTACGTTTGAGGGGCGTATGAGGCAACTCATCCGGGTTCAAGTCCCGGCCTGGGCACCACCTCCCCTGCCTGACGCTCGCGTGACCGTCGTGACGGCGCGCGCCGCACCGTGCGACCCGGCGGGCCGATCGTGCGACCGCGGTACCATCCCGTCTCCGTGGGCGGTTAGCTCAGTCGGTTAGAGCGCCTCGCTTACACCGAGGATGTCGGGGGTTCGAGTCCCTCACCGCCCACCATCCACCGCCCTCCCTGGCAGGCTGATCCCCGATCGGTCAGCTGGGATCACGGGCGACCAAAGCAGCCCAGGACATCGCAGGATGGACAGGATGAGCGGTCAGGACGACGCCGAACAGTCGACCGACCGGCGCGACTTGCCCGAGGCCGCGGTGCGTGACCACCTTGCCAACGAGCGCACGCTGCTGGCCTGGCAACGCACGGCCCTTGGCGTCATCGCCATCGGCTTCCTGGTGGACCGCTTCGCGCTCGAGGGCGGCGGAACCACCGGTACCGGGTCCGTCCTCGGGATCGCCATGGTCCTCCTTGGCGCTGCCGTGTCGATCGTGGGCGCCTACCGTTTCATGCGCACCGAGCGCGAGATCGACACGCACAGCTATCGGCCAGCGCTGCTGGCGCATCTGGTCCTCACGGCATGCATCGTTGTGGCTGCCGTCGCCCTCGTCCTGTTCTTGCTGTCGACGCTCGACTGACGACCCGCACGGTCGATCCATCGTGGAGTCCCACTCGCCGGCCGCCGCTTCTGGAGAACGTGTCGTCGTCGACGGCGAGCGTCGATGGAGCCGGGGGCCGCGGCTGCATACCCCCCGGGGTATGTGCTACGGTTCCAGTCGTTCTCGGCATCACGAGGCGAGATGGAGGCACGAGTGACGATGAAGGCCCTTCCGGCTGTGGCCGACCAGCGTGCGATCGTCGCGCGCCTGAACCGTGCCCACGGTCAGCTTGGGGCGGTCGCCCGGATGGTCGACGAGGGCCGCGACTGCGAGGAGGTCGTGGGTCAGCTGGCGGCGGTCAGCAAGGCGGTCAACAGCGTCGCGTTCAGCCTTGTCTTCGCGAGCCTCAAGCAGTGCCTCGTCGAGGAACGGAACGACGCCGAGGATGTCTCGGCGCGCCTGCAGAAGCTCCTCCTGGCGCTCGCCTGAGCGCCGGACACAGAACGAAGGGGATACCGATCCGATGTGTGCACGAACCACCTGCCGCTCGTGTGGCAAGCCGACCGTGAACGGCTGCGGCAAACACGTGGAGCAGGCGCTCCGGGGCATCCCGAACGCCGAGCGCTGCCAGGGTCACGGCAGGACCGCCCCCGCGCAAGCCACGGCGACCCAGAAGAGCAGCGGCTTCCTCTCGCGCCTGTTCGGCGTGGAGTGACGCAGCGCCCGCACGGGCGTGGAGTGACGCAGCGCCCGCACGGGCGTGGTGCGCGGGCCTCAGCCGACCTGTGTGACGGTCGTGTGGTCCTGGCGTGTCGAGTCGATGAAGGCGACCCGGATCGGCGTGCTCGCCGCAGCCCGTCCTTGTGGCGCCCCGGGTGCTCGCCGGCTTGACGGATATGCCACCATCGGGGAGGACGTCCGGATGTCCTGACGTCCCCACTGTCCAGGCAGAGGCAGGACGCAAGGAGGGTCCCATGGTGGGTGATCCGCGAGGGCGAGCCAGGATGCGCGTGTCCTTGTCAGTGGCGCGCTCATGGCCGCGTCGATGCTCGTTTCCGGCACCGTCCCGGTCGCCGCGCAGGACGATGCAGCCTGCGACCCAACAGCCGGCGGCAAGACCTACGGCTACATCAGCCCAGGCCCAGACACGTGGTACCAGCGCGACGTCGATGGCTTCGTGTACGCCGCCGAGCAGGACGGCAACGAGGTCGTCGTGCTGAACACCGAGTACGACCCCGAGAAGGAGATCGCGAACATCGAGTCGCTGGTCAACCAGGGCGTCGACGGCATCAGCATGTTCTCCTCGACGGAGGCCGGCGCCACCCTGGCCGCCAAGCGGGGCGAGGAGGCCGGCATCCCGGTGGTCCTCACCGACAGCGTCGGCACCGTCATCGCCAACGGCCAGGACCACGTGGCGTCCATCGACTTCGACTGGTACGGCATGGGCACGGCCTACGCCGACTGGATGGCCGAGACCTACCCCGGTGAGAAGTTCGTCATCCTGACCGGCTTCTTCGACTCGCCGCCCAGCCAGAAGATCAACCAGGGCATGACGGAGCGGGCCGAGGAGCTCGGGCAGAACGAGCTGGTCACCATCGAGGAGACCAAGTACAGCCCGGACACCGCCGTCTCGCTGGCCCAGGACCTCATCAACTCCGGCGAGGAGTTCGGCCTGCTCTTCGTCATGGACGAGGACATGTCCACGGCCGTCATCCGCATGCTGCGCAACGAGGGCTACCTGGACAACCCCGTCAAGGTCTTCGCCCAGAACGGCTCGCCGGCCGGCATCCCGCTGCTCGAGGAAGGCTCGCTGAAGTACACCATCAGCAGCTCCCCGGGCTGGGAGGGCTTCGTGGCCTACCACGCCCTCAACAACTACGTCAGCGGCTGCACCGACGAGATGAACCAGCAGATCATGCTGCCGGTCATCCCGGTCACGCCGGAGACCGTGGCCGACCCCACCCTCGTCGTTCCGTGGGAGCCCAGCGACCTCTACTGGGAGATCACGGACAAGTACCTGCCGGACCTGCTGGTCGGCCGCGAGTAGCGTGACCAAGGCTTGCCCGTGACCGTGCAAGCCCACGAGGACCGGGCCGGAGACCCAGGCGACTGGGTCGACCGGTCCGGTCCTTTCGCTCGAGCACATCTCCAAGACGTACCCGGGCACGCGCGCCCTGGTCGACGTCAGCTTCGACCTGTCGGCCGGGCGAGGTGCACTGCCTCATCGGCGAGAACGGGGCGGGCAAGTCCACGCTCATGAAGATCCTGGCCGGCGTCGTGCAGTCCGGACCAGGGCGCCATCGATCCTGCGTGGCGAGACGCACCGGCACCTCACGCCGCGCTCGGCCCTGGCAGCTCGGCATCAGCACCATCTACCAGGAGTCGGACATCGTCACCAGCCTGACCGTGGCTGACAACGTCTTCCTGGGCCAGGAGCCGGTGCGGGCCGTCGACGTCGTGGACACGAGCCAGCAGCGCCGCATCACGCAGGCCATCATCGAGGACCTGGGCGTCGATCTCGACCCTGACGAGCTCGGGGCCCGGCTCTCGCCCGCCCAGCGGCAGCTGACGATGATCGTGCGCGCCCTGCGCTTCTCGCCCGATGTCCTCATCCTCGACGAGCCGACCTCGTCGCTGGGGCAGGCTGAGACGGAGCACCTCCTGTCGCTCGTCCGCCGGCTCGCCGAACGCGGCCTGGGCATCATCTACATCTCGCACTACCTCGAGGAGGTCCTGCGCGTCGCCGACCGTATCACCGTCCTCAAGGACGGCCAGCACGTGGCCACCCTGCCAGCTGCCGGGGCCACCGCCGAGGGGCTCGTGCACCTCATGGTCGGGACGGGACGCCTCAGCCTTCTTCGTCAAGGAGACCGTGCCCATCGGCGACGTCCTCATGCGCGTCGAGGAGTACTGCGGGCCCGGGTGTCCCCGAGCCGGTCTCGTTCGAGGTGCGCCGCGGCGAGGTGCTGGGCATCGGCGGCCTCGTGGGCGCCGGCCGCACCGAGCTGCTCGAGCTGCTGTTCGGCGTCAGGAAGCCGCGCAGCGGGACCATCCACATCGACGGCCGCGCCTCGCGACCGCGCAGCCCGCGCGAGGCGGTCGCCGCCGGCCTCTCCCTGGTCACGGAGGACCGGGCCAACTCCGGTCTCTTCCCCGACCGGACCGTGCGCGAGAACCTGGCCACGGCCTGGAACGAGCTGCGGGGCGCCGTCGTGCGCGGCGAGCGGGCCCTGGCGGATGGCATCGTGGAGCGCCTCGGCATCGTCACCCCGAGCGTCGAGCAGGAGGTCAAGCGCCTCTCGGGCGGCAACCAGCAGAAGGTCCTCATCGGTCGCTGGCTGGCCGTCGACGCGCAGGTCTACATGTTCGACGAGCCCACCAAGGGCGTGGACATCGGCGCCAAGCACGACATCTACGGGTTCATCGCGGAGCTGCTCAAGGCGGGGCGGGCGGTCATCATCGTCTCGTCGGACCTGCCCGAGCTGCTCTCCATCAGCGACCGCATCGCCATCATGCGCAACGGCCGCATCATCTCGACGGTCGCGGCCGCCGAAGCCACGGAGCAGAGTCTGATGAAGGAGTTCCTGGGTGTCACAGGCGAGTGAGTCGGCCCCCACCAGCAGCCCCGCGACGCCGGGCCCGGCGAGCCAGCGGACGCGTCGCAGCGCGATCCTCTCGTTCGTGGCCGCCAACCAGTGGGTGCTCATCCTGCTGCTGACGATCGGCCTGGGCATCTTCACGGGCCTCGTCAACGACCGCTTCTTCAACCCGCGCAACATCATCAGCATCCTCGAGCAGTCGTCGGTGCTGGGGCTCGTCGCGGCCGGCGCCACCATCCTCATCATCTCGGGCAACTTCGACATCTCGGTGGGCGCCATCATCGGCCTGGCTGCCGTGACCATGGCCATGATCGTGCTGGCCGGCTACCCCGAGGAGCTGGCCATGCTGGCCGGCATGGCCGTGGCCATCACGTGCAGCGTCGTGAACGCCACGCTGGCGCGCCTCTTCCAGGCGCCCACCTTCATCGTCTCGCTGGCCACGGCGGGCATCTTCACGGGCATCGCCCTGGCGCTCACCGAGGGCATCATCCAGCTGGTGCCCAACAACTTCACCTTCTTCTCGAGTACGCGGCTGCTGGGCGGCAACCTGCCGCTCATCTTCCTCATCAGCCTGCTGGGCTACGTGGCCGTCGGTTTCCTGCTGCGCTACACGCGCCTGGGCCGGCGCACGTACGCCATCGGTGACAATCCGAGAGCCGCGTTCCTGGCCGGCATCGACGTCTCGCGTACGACCGTGCTGCTCTTCGCCATCAACGGCGTCCTCATCGGAGTGGCGGCCATCATGCTCATCTCGCGCATCGGTTCGGCACTGCCGTCCACGGGTGCCGGCCTGGAGCTGCGCGCCATCGGCGCCGTCGTCATCGGCGGGGTGCCCATCACCGGCGGGCGCGGCGGCGTCGTGGGCACCTTCTTCGGCGTGCTCCTGCTGGGGGTCATCTCCAACATGCTCAACATGCTGCGCATCAACCCCTTCCTCCAGGAGATCGCCTTCGGTGGCCTCATCGTGCTGGCCATCGGCATCAGTTGGCTGCGCACCCGCGTTGGATCGGACCGCTGAACTCGGAGGCTGACAGGATGACGGAGCTGGGCATCAACACCTGTTTCGCGGTGAAGCGCTGGCCGCGGCCAAGCGACTGGGCGCCCATCGTGCGCGACGAGCTGGGCCTGGACCTCGTCCAGGTGTCGTTCGACCTCGTGGACGTGACCCGTGATGCCGATTCCGTGGCGCGAGACTGTCGACGAGCATCTCGAGGCCGCAGCCCGGTACGGCATCCGGCTCCATTCGGCCTTCACCGGGGTGGCCGGATACTCCTCGAACCTCCTGCTCCACCCGAGTGGGCATGAACGTGACGCCGCCGAGGGCTGGTACGAACGCGCCCTCGATTTCGCGGCTCGCGTGGGCGCGGCATCCATGGGCGGCCACGTGGGAGCCTTCAGCGTCCCCGACTGGGCCGATCCCGCCCGCCGCGGGCAGCTGTGGGAGGAGCTCAAGGTCCGGCTCGGTCGACTCGCCGGGGTGGCGCGCCGTCGCGGGCTCGAGGGTCTCCTCGTCGAGAACCTCGCGGCCCGTCGAGAGCCCTCGACGATGGCTGACATCGAGTCCCTCATCACGGCCGGCGATCCGGAGCATGTCCCCATCCAGCTGTGCCTGGACGTGGGGCACATGTGCGTGCCCGACACGGACGGCGAGGATCGCGACCCCTATGCGTGGCTGTCAAGGATGGGCAGGCTGGCCTCCGTCATCCAGATCCAGCAGGGCGACACGGAAGGGGACCGCCACTGGCCGTTCACGCCGCAGTACGCCGAGGTGGGCAGGATCGATCCCGACCGGGTGCTCGAGGCCCTTGGCCGGGATGTCACGGCGCCCCTCGTCCTCGAGGTGATCCCGGCGTTCGAAGCGCCTGATGCCGACGTTCTCGCAGACCTGGTCGAGTCGGTCCGCTGCTGGCGAGAGGCGATGGCGCGAAGCGAGTACCCTGTGGCATGAGTACGCAGCCGATCGGAGGGCCTGGATGGAGACCTGGTTGATCATCGGGATCATCGCCGTCGTCATCGTCGCCGTGGGGATCCTCATCTACAACGGCCTGGTGCAGAAGCGCCTGCGCATCGACGAGGCCTATGCCCAGATCGAGGTGCAGCTGAAGCGGCGCTGGGACCTCATCCCCAACCTCGTGGATGCCGTCAAGGGCTACATGGGCTTCGAGCAGAAGGTCCTCACGGACGTCACGGAGGCGCGCGCCAACGCCGTCGCCGCGGGCGCCCAGGGGCCGGCCGTGCAGGCCCAGGCGGAGAACGCCCTGACCTCCTCGCTGCGATCGCTGTTCGCGACGGTGGAGAACTACCCGGAGCTCAAGTCCAACCAGAACGTGCTGGAGCTGCAGGAGCAGCTGACCACGACGGAGAACCAGATCAGCTTCGCGCGGCAGCACTACAACGCCACCGTGCTCGACTACAACACCTCCATCGCCACGATCCCCGCCAACATCATCGCGGGCCCCCTGGGCTTCCGGAAGCGCGACTTCTTCGATGCCGAGCCGGAAGCGTCGCAGGTCCCGGACGTGGACCTCGGCTTCGGTGGGGACGACGACAAGCCGTCCGGCGGCGGCAACGCCCGTGCCGGCCAGCCGAGACCAGCCGCGCCACCCCCTCCGCCGCCACCGGCCTACCCGCCGCAGATGCCACCGCCTCCGCCGAACTATCCACCGCAGCAGGGCTATCCACCGCAGCAGGGCTACCCGCCCCAGCAGCCACCGCAGGCCCCGCCGCCCGGATACCAGCCGCCGCCAGGCTATCAGCCCCCGCCCGGCCCGCCCCGGCTAGTGACCGCTGGCGTGCCCCGGCAGCCCCGGGGCGCGCACCCTGCCCAAAGGTAGCCACGCCATGCCCGTCGCCACGCCATGACCGTCGTTCGCGAGACCTTCCACAAGCAGATCCGGCAGAACAAGACGCGCTCGATCCTGCTGATGCTGGTCATCGTCGCCATCCTCGGCGCGCTGGGCTGGTTCATGGGCTTCTACTTCGCTGGCGATCCCGCAGGCGCCCTGCTCTTCGTGCCCTTCGGCATCGGCTTCGCCGCGCTGCTGAGCGCGGGCGCCTTCTTCGGTGGCGACAGCCTGGTGCTGGCCGCCTCGCAGGCTCGTCAGGTCAGCGAGCAGGACCAGCCGCAGCTCATGAACGTCGTGCGCGAGCTGAGCCTGGCCGCGAACGTGCCCATGCCCAAGGTCTACCTCATCGACGACACGGCCCCCAACGCCTTCGCCACCGGCCGCGACCCGGAGCACGCCAGCGTGGCGATCACCATCGGGCTGCTCCAGAAGCTCGACCGGGAGGAGTTGCAGGGCGTCATCGGTCACGAGCTGGCGCACGTGGCCAACTACGACATCCGCTTCAGCCTGCTCGTCGGCGTGCTGGTGGGCTCCATCGCGCTGCTCGCGGACATGCTGGCGCGCATGACCATCTGGGGTGGCATGACCGGCCGCTCCTCACGCCGCAGTGACAGCAGCGGCAACAACGGGGCCGCCATGCTCATCTTCTTCATCGGCCTGCTGGTGGCCATCCTGGCGCCGATCTTCGCGCGGCTCGTGCAGATGGCCGTCAACCGCCAGCGCGAGTACCTGGCCGATGCCACGAGCGTGGAGCTGACGCGCAACCCCTACGGCCTGGAGCGTGCCCTGGCCAAGCTGGCCACGGACCAGGAGCCCCTGGAGGTCGCCAACCGGGCGACCCAGCACCTCTACGTGGTCAACCCCATCAAGAAGCTCGATGCCAGCGCCCGAGGACTCTTCAGCACGCACCCGGCCATCGTCGACCGCATCAATCGGCTGCGGCGCATGACCGGCGAGCCGGAGCTGGACGCCAACAGCATGCGAGCCCTGGCCGGCCTCGACTGAGTCAGGGCCGGGGCGTCAGGCGGAGAGACCGCGCAGTCCGGCGGCCGCGAGCCCGGCGGCACGCTTGGCCACTCGCACCGGCACCCGGTACAGGCCGGACACGCGCAGGTAGAGCGTGCGTGCCGGTCACGCCGGCGACCACGCAGAGCAGCAGCGCCCCCGTGACGTCGATGAGCCCGAGCTGGATGGGCAGCACGATGACGAAGGGCATGATCAGGCCGCGCAGGCCCATGATGGCGCCGAGGCCCGCGGCCGCGGCCGCCTGCTCGTCCCGGGCGGCGTGGTCGGCGATGAGCAGGGGCCACGAGACGTCGATGGCGGCGTTGGCTGCCCCCACCAGGGCGCTGGCGACGAGCAGCACCGTGAAGTCGGGCGCCAGCGCGAAGGTGGCCATGGCCAGGGTGCCCAGGATGGTCCCGGAGGTCATGGTCACGAGCCCGTTCGTGCGGCTCGCCAGGCGCCCCCAGGCGCTGAAGGTCACGACGGTGACCGCGGCGCCCGTGAAGCCGGCCACGGCGATGTCCCCGATGGACAGGCCCAGGCGGTCCACCTGGATCATGGCGATGAGGGCCGGAAGGGCGACCATGCCGCTGCCGAAGATGAGCTGTGCAGTGGTGATGCGGCGCAGCATGGGCCGGCGCAGGACCGTGCGGACGGACTCGACGGCCCCGTAGCTGGGGACCTCCTGGTCCGTGTCCAGGCCAGTCGGCTGGGTGCCAGGCCGGACGACGATGCCGACGATGGCGACGACGGCCACGATGGCCAGCCAGCCCGCGCCGGCGGCTGCGAACGTGACGGCCAGCAGGGCGGTCATGGTCGCCAGCGAGCGGCCCGAGCCCACGATGCCCAGCAGGCGGCCGCGGCTGGCGGAGGGGTAGATGCCGCTCCAGATGCGCTGCTGCATGGGCGCGCCCAGGGACCACGCCAGCCAGAAGCCGAGCATGGCCAGGGCCATGAAGAGCGGCTGCGGCGCGACGAGGACCAGGAGCAGGCCCGCGGCCCCGAGGGCTCGATAGATGGAGAGGTGCCTGGGCGTGCGCGGCCCGATGCGGCCCGCGAAGAGCCCGAGGAGGCTGGTCAGGAAGGGGATGGCCGCGAACGCCGCGAGGCCCATGGAGCTGAGGCCCTGCTGGCGCGCCATGGAGGGCAGGAGCGCAGCCCACGACGGCCAGCCCGGCACCCAGCCCGACGGCCGCGAGGAGGTCCAGCAGCAGGTTGCGCTGCAGGGTGCTGGGCCGCGCGGAGAGGGCGTGGGCGATCCCACTGCTGTCCGGCAGTGGGATGGGACGCCAGTTCAAGGACACCTCCAAGCAGGTTCGACGACTCCGGCCTGCGAGGTGAGCTGGATGGGCCGGCCACCTGCGAGACCCGACGCGGCTGCGCGGGTGGTGCGGTCCTGGGAGTCCTGGTCCCCGTCCTCCGTGGCGCGGAGGTTCGGCCGACCTGAATGTACCAGCCTGCGCGGGTCGCCGGAAGGCCGCCCCCGTGAAGATTCCGATATCGGCGCCGGTCCCGGGACCCGAGGGGGCAGCGGTTGTGCGAGGTGACCCGGTTGTGGTCTAATATCGCGACCGCACCGGCGGGCCGAGATAGCTCAGTTGGTAGAGCACGCGACTGAAAATCGCGGTGTCGCCAGTTCGAATCTGGCTCTCGGCACCACAACATGGCGTCGGTCGGCTGCGCGTCAGGATCGGGCGGAAGTGGCTCAGTTGGTAGAGCATCACCTTGCCAAGGTGAGGGTCGCGGGTTCGAGTCCCGTCTTCCGCTCCACTCCCTCTCGCCCTACCTCGTAGACTGTCGTGGGTCACGTTGCCCCTTCGTTCAGTGGTAGGACGCCGGACTTTGGATCCGTGAACCGAGGTTCGAATCCTCGAGGGGCAGCCAGACACCGCGGGCGGGTGACACCGGCCGCGATCGGGGCGACGTAGCCAAGTGGCAAGGCAGAGGTCTGCAAAACCTCTATTCACCGGTTCGAATCCGGTCGTCGCCTCCATCATCTCCAGCACGGATCGCCCTGCGGGGCCCGTCCGTCCGCTCCGGAGGACGCTCCGCGGGCCATGTCCAGGCCGCATGGAGCCGGGGAGGCGTGACGGATGGGCGACTGGCGCGACCGCCTGCGGGGCGACCCGCTGCCGTGGCTGCTCGACGAGGCCGTCCCGGCAGTGCGGCACCGCGCACTCCGCGACCTCCTGGGGCGCGCAGCGGACGACCCCGACGTGCGGACCGCCCGCGACGCCGCCACCCAGAGCGACCCGATCGCGACGATCCTCGCCGCACAGGACCCGGCCGGCTGGTGGGAGAAGCCCGGACCGGGCTACGGGCCCAAGTACCGGGGCACCGTCTGGTCGCTCATCTTCCTCGACCAGCTCGGCGCCGATCCCGACGAGCCGCGGGTCCGGGCCGCGTGCGCCTACGTCCTCGCCCACAGCCAGGCACGGACCGGCGGCTTCGCCTGTTCGGCGCGTCGCCAGTGAGAAGCCGCCCCCGCCCGGGCTCGTCCTCCACTGCCTCACCGGCAACCTGCTCCGCGCGCTCATCGGCTTCGGCTGGCTCGACGACGAGCGGGTCGAGCGTGCCATCGCCTGGCAGGCAGCGGCCATCACCGGCGAGGGCGACCCACACTGGAATGCGACCACGCCGGGGCCCGGCTTCCGTTGCGGCGCGAACGATGGGCTGCCGTGCGCCTGGGGCGCGGCGAAGGCACTGCTGGCCCTGGCGCGGATCCCGTCGGATCGGCGCTCGCCCGACCGTCGACCGGGCCATCGAGGCCTCCGTCGACTTCCTCCTCTCCCGCGACCCGGCCATCGCCGACTACCCGATGGGCTACGGCAACACCAAGCCGAACGGCTCGTGGTTCCGGCTCGGCTTCCCGTCGGGCTACGTCAGCGATGTCCTCCAGGTGCTCGAAGCGCTCGCCGAGGCCGGCGCCGGGCGAGACCCCCGGCTGGCGCATGCCGTCGACTGGCTGCTGGCCCAGCAGGACGACCATGGGCGCTGGGCGAACCGCTACGCCTACGCGGGCAAGATGGTCGTCGATATCGACGTGCCCGGGGCGCCCAGTCGCTGGGTCACGCTGCGTGCGTGCCGCGTCCTGCGCGCGGTGAGCTGACGGGACGGGGATGCCCGGTCGCCGTGCCGGGCGTCTCCAGCATCCGGGATCAGCGAAGACGTACGTGACCTGGGACCGCCAGGCATTGGCGTCTCGAAGCGTGGGTCCAGGTCTCCGTGTCGACCTCGCCCTCCGCCCGGCGCTGGATGCGATCGTCAGATCGGGCGGCGCACTGACGTGGCGGGCATCTTCCCCACGAGCGGTCGCATCATCGCCCTGGACGACGCTCTGGCTCCCGGCGTGCCGCATCCTCCGCCATGCGCTCCTCGGCGCTCGTGGCCTCATAGACCAGCGAGGCGAGCCGCTCCAGCTCGCGCGCTGCCCGGTGATAGGGCGGTGTGCTGGGTGTCTCACTGGTGCGCTCGTCGTTGGCGATGCTCATCCGGGCGATGAGGGCGTGGATGTCCTCCTCCGCCACGTCGCGCACCTGATCGATGGGCACCCACGAGAGCTGCGCGCCGCTGCCCGCCTCCGGATCGCTCCAGTGCCCGCGGGCCTCCACCATCGCCTCGACGGCGCCCGCGCCCGGGTCCGCCGCGACGACCGGGGTCAGGGGAGCCAGCGCTACCAGGCCCATCTCGAGATGCAGCGGGCCCCAGGCGTCCTGGGCCGTGAGCGGATGGAACGCGCCCGCCATGAGGACGCCCACGAGGCGCAATGGCGCCGCGAGGTCCGCCCGCCGGAGGACGGCCTGCGCCTGCAGCTTCACGAGGTATCCCCCTCGACGTCGAGCACGGTCGAGAAGTCGCGGAACGCATGCCACACCCGTCGGCCATCGCGGCCGGCGAGCTCGTGGCGTGGGGAGATCACGGCCAGTGGGTAGGCCTCGCGCAGGAGCGCCTGGACGGCGGCCGCGAACGGCCACTCGGGATGCGAACCCTCGAGGAGGGTCTGGACCCGCGCGGCGAACTCGCCGTCGTCGCGCGGGAAGCACACGGCCAGAGGCGACTCGTTCATCTGGCTCCTTGCCAAGCGCCCGAAGGCACCGGCATCGGTCTGGGGAGGGTTCCACCGCTCAACGCTCTGGGCGGTGAGCACGGTCCGTGGGAGTGGCATGGGATGCTCCGTGACGAGTATGGATTCGGAGGGGTCCGCTAGCCCTGTAGGTGCGCCTCGAGGAAGTAGAGGTACTTGTCGGCGCAGCGACTGACCTCGGTGAAGAGGTCCGCCGTGTCGGCATCGCCCAGCTCGTCGGTCTGATCGATCGCTGCGCGAGCGGAGTTGGTGAAGGATGCCAGGCGCTCCGCGACGGCCCGGACGTAGTCCATGCTCTCTGTGATCTCGGTCGGAAACTCCGGCAGCGTGCTGGAGGCCGCGGCCATGCGGACCGTGCCCGTGGCATAGCCACCCAGGGCAGTGACGCGCTCCGCGAACTCATCGACCCATTCGGCGGCCCGCTCGGCGACCTCATCGAACAGCTTGTGAAGCTGCCAGAAGTCCGAGCCCTTCACGTTCCAGTGGGCCTGCTTGACCTGGCTCGTGAGGTCGAAGGCATCGGCCAGGTGCTGGTTGAGGATCCGGTTGATCTTCGCTCGGTCGTCTGCCGGGATGTCGACGCTCGTCGTGAACGAACGGACCGATGCATTCTTGGTGGTCATGGCGATCTCCTTGGTGACCGTGTGGTCCGCCTCGGACCAGG
Organism: uncultured Bacillota bacterium; assembly: GCA_963823655.1. GTDB lineage: Bacteria > Bacillota > DTU025 > DTU025 > MWDF01 > MWDF01. The sequence goes on along the minus strand of CAWGMK010000010.1, from coordinate 18,391 downwards.
CGTCAACTGCGCGCTCTGCGAGACGGCTCGTCGAGCCGGGTGGTCCCGCGCCCCACGAGCGTGCCGCCGAGGAGCAGGGTGGGCAGCAAGGCCAGCGCCACGAGCACGCGGGGAGCCCGTGACACCAGCATGCCGCCGCTCAGGCCGGCCGCGAAGACCGTGCCCAGTGCCAGCGAACTGCTGGAACTTCGGCGCAGGGCCGCCAGCGCGACCCCGATCACCCCACGCGAGGCGGCCAGGGCTGCCGGCGCGTGATCCGCGACGATCGCCGAGGCGTCCACGGCCGTGGTACGAGCCTGTGCGCTGACGTCACCCGCCACGCTGGCGGCTCGCCCGATGACGGTCTGGGGTGCGGTGCCATTGCGGTCCGCCCGAGCCATCGTGCTGGGCATCCGATCCTCCGGTCTGTGCTGTGCTGCTTCGGGGGGACCCTGGGCGGATGCGGCCCGGCAGCGCGCCCGAGGACGCATCGACGGGCCGCCACCCCATTGAACGGGTCAGGGGGGCTACTTCTTGTCGCCGCGAACGGCGTCCTGGACGTCGCCCAGACCCTTCTGGGCCTCGCCCTGCACCTGCTTGGCCTTGCCGTGGGCCTCCTGCTCCTCGTTGCCGGTCACCTTGCCGGCGGCCTCCTCGACCTTGCCCTTGACGTCGGTGACCGTTCCCTTGACATGCTCGTCAGTCATGGCTGTGCTCCTTCGCTGGCTGTCTGGACGTGGGCTTTCTTCCGGGACCGTGATGCGGTCGGCGTGGTGGATCAGGCGGACTCGCGCCGGAAGATGCCGACGGCCATGTGCACGATCCGCAGCGCGGCGTCACCGACCCGCGTCACGAGTCCTCTGGCCGTCCTGGCGACTGACCGGATCACGCCCGGGATCGCCGCGATGACGGTCTGGATGAGGCCGAGCGCGAGGACGAGGATGCGCCGGATCAGCGCTGATGCTCCGTGGGCGACACGGCCGACACCGCGACCGACCTGACCCACGGGTGACGGGTGTCCTCGCGAGGTGATCTCTCGGTCGATCTGGTCGACTGCCATGGTCTCCTCCTTGCGCCTGGGTCGTCAGACCCAGCGGACTGGCGGGACCCTTGGACGTGAGCCCATGGTGTGGCGGCGACATCGGCGTGTCATGACGGCACGTCATCTCGGTGGCGACGATCGCGGATCGACGAAGCGTCACGCCGCTCCGGGCTGGAGCAGGGCGGCCACACTCCAATGGCTTCCCGCGACGGCCGACCCCCGCCGGAGGGGAGGGGTGACCCAGCCGGCTGGGTGCCTCGGGTGCGGGCCATCGCCCGCTCATCCAGGGTGCAGGTCGCCACCTCCCTTGCCCGCCGGACCCGCCGCCGGTCGCATCCCTGCGCGTTGGTCGCCGAGCACGACCAGGACACGGCGTTCCTCCGCCTCCCGCTCCAGCCGACCTCGTCGCCTACTTCTTGGTGGCCCAGAACATGTCGGCGAACTCCTTGGTGGCGGCCTCGAGATCGGCCGCCGCCTGCGCATCGACGCCCTGCTTGTTCTTGCCTGCGAGCTTCAGCAGCTCCCACACCTTCGTGTGCAGATCCGGGAAGGCCGCGAGATGCTCCGGCTTGAAGTAGTCGGACCAGATGACCTGGACCTCGTGCTTCACCTTCTCCGCGTGCTGCTCCTTGACGGCGACACAGCGGACGAACGTGTTTCGGTCGGCCACCGCGGTCGCGCCCTCGGGGAGCTTGCCGATCAGCTCCACCATCCGGGCGACCGTGCGGGCGGCCAGGACGGCCTCAGACGGGTCATAGATGCCGCAGGGGATGTCGCAATGGGCGTGCGCGACCGTCGTCGGGCGCAGCCAGCTGGTCAGGTGGATCATCAGGTTCCTCGCTTTCTTCAGTGTCCGTCGTGGGTACGGGTCGCAGTGGCCGTTACCCCAGCGATGCCAGGTGCGCCTGCGCTTCCTGCTCCAGGACGGCCAACCGGGTGTAGTAGTCCGGGAACTCCGTCAGGTGGGCGAGCGCGATCTTGCCGGTGATGATCGGATCGTTCCCGCTGACGTCGGTCTCCGGGCCTCGGGGCCCGTGCTCGAGTTCGACGTCCATGCCCATCCGGAACTGCTCCAGATCGAAGCGCAGCGCCCCGAAGTCGATCCCGAGCTCGGTCGCGACGGTGAGTGCCTCATCGCTCGTGAACGACCGCTTTGTCGTCAACTCATCGGTTCCCACAGTCATCTCCTTCGGTAGCGCCGGCTGCGAAGCGCCGGTAGAGGCGTGGAGCAGGGTCCAGGTGAACACCTCGAGACCCAGCCCCACATGATCGAGGCGGTCGAGTGTCGGAGGTTGAGGGGGCTACTTCTTGTCGCCGCGAACGGCGTCCTGGACGTCGCCCAGGACCCTTCTGGGCCTCGCCCTGCACCTGCTTGGCCTTGCCGTGGGCCTCCTGCTCCTCGTTGCCGGTCACCTTGCCGGCGGCCTCCTCGACCTTGCCCTTGACGTCGGTGACCGTTCCCTTGACATGCTCGTCAGTCATGGCTGACTCCTTCGCTGGCTGTCTGGACGTTGGCTTGAACGTGTGAAGGGTCATAGGCGCGTCAGACCGTGCCCTGGCCGCGGCTCCTGCCGAGCAGCAGGTTCGCGATGAAGACCACGATGATCGCGCCGATGACCGACACGACGATGGTCTCGACGTTGATACCGGTGGGCTCCTCGAGGTTCAGGAAGGCCCCCGCGAGGAAGCCGCCCACGACGGCCCCGGCGATACCCAGGATGATCGTCATCAGGATGCCCTCTCGGTTGCCCATGATGAGCGTGGCGATGAAGCCGGCGATGGCGCCGACCACGATCCAGGCGATGATGCCCATGGACGTGCTCCCTTCCGCTGTGCGTGGTCTGACCGGCCGACGCTGCGGGCACTCGGCCCGGGTCTTCCGGGACCGTGATGCGGTCAGGGTCTCCTCGTTGCGCCCGGGGTCATCAGACCCAAGGACCGGGGGAACCATGTGGACGTGAGGACACTGTGTGGTGCCGACCACGCCCTGTCATGACAGGCGGTCATGACAGGCGGTCACGACGGGCCAGACGCTCGATGGGTCGGTGGTTCGCTCTCGTCCTGCGCGCCGTCCCATCGGCGACGCTCAGCGACGGGCTTGCGGTAGCCTGAACCGAGATCGCGCGACGCGCGGTGACCACAGCACGATGGGAGACGCCGCCGCCTTGTTCGACTTCGGCATCCAGCCGCTCGAGCTGGTCGCGCGGACCGCCATCGTCTATCTCGTCTTCATCGTGGTCCTGCGCGTCTTCGGCAAGCGCGAGCTCGGCCAGTTCACCATCTTCGACTTGGTGCTGCTGTTTCTCGCGGCGAACGCGCTGCAGCCCGCGATGACCGGGCCCGACACGTCGGTCGCCGGCGGCGTGGTGATCCTGGCCACGGTCTTCGCCCTGAATTGGCTCACCGCGCAGGGGCGCGAGCGTCTTCCATGGCTGCGACGTCTCCTGGAGCCTGAGCCGACGGTCCTCGCCCGCGACGGGGTCTGGCTGGACGACGCCGTGCACGGCGAGGACCTGGACCCCGAGGACCTCGCGGCAGCGCTGCGACAGCACGGCCTGGAGCGGATCGAGGATGCGCGGCTGGTGGTGCTGGAGCAGGATGGGTCGGTCAGCGTCGTGCCGAAGGAGACGGACGGTGAGGCACTCCGTCGTCGCCGGCGCCCTGCCCGTCGCTTGTAGCTGCCGTTCCACCACGCGACGACCAGGACACCAGATCCGATCGCATCCGCGATTGATCTGCGGCGCTCAGTGGCTCGGCGTTTCGCTCGGCTCGCCTCCGCCGTCCCATCCCGCGTTGGAGAACGTGGGGATGAAGCGGTAGCCCTGGCCGGGGACCGTGGCGATGAAGCGCGGATGGCGATAGTCGTCCTGGAGCTTGACGCGCAGGCTCCGGATGTGGCGATCGACGACGTTGCTCTCGGCCACGAAGTCCGTGCCCCAGATGACATCGAGGATGTCATCGCGCGAGACGACCCGTCCGGCACGACTGGCCAGGAGGTAGAGCAGGCTCTGCTCGATGCCACTGAGGTGGACGACGGTGTCGCCAGCGCGCACCTGGCGATCGACGATGTCGATCTCGATCTTCACCGAGGCGGATGGTGGGCACGATGGGCCGATCGGTGCCCGACGCGCGACGCGTGATGACGACGGAGCGCGCCAGCAGCTCCTCGGGCGAGAAGGGCACCGCCAGGATGTCGTCGACCCCGAGCTCGAAGGCCCGCAACTTCGTCTTGAGGTCGCCGCGGCGGGTGAGACCCAGGACCGGCGTGACGCTCCGGGTGAGGGTGTTCGAGGCGCCGACGCGCTCGAGCATGGCGCTGCTGTCGTCATGGTCCATGTCGACCACCGCGAGGTGCGGCTGCCACTCGGACAGGATGGTGTTCGCCTCGGCCAGGCTGCGCGCCGCCCGCACGACGAAGAGGCCGTGGTTGAGCGTCAGCTCGATGAGGTCCACCACCAGCGGGCGCTCGTGGAGCACCAGGGCGCGGAGCGATCCACCTGAGCGGGTCTCCGCGTGATCCACCGTCACTGGCTTGTCCCTCCGACGTCCATCCCGACGCGCCGACCCCTGGCAGGACCCCACCCGCGCACGGGCACCGACTGACGCCTCGCCAGCCCGTCCGGACCACGGCGATTCTAGCGGCTGAGGGTCCCCGGGGGATCGACGGTGCCCCCACAGCAGTGCTTGTCGCGCGGCGCGTCCGCCGGCCCGGCCTAACCGCGCAGGAACCTTTCTTTGGTCTTGCCGATCGAGCGGGTGCGACGCCCGCCGGCATCCATCGTCAGATGACGGCTAGTCATGACGACACGGCGCCGACCCTGCACTGTGCCAGTACTCGACGCGAAGGTCGGTCCATCGACCTCGCTCGGCTCGCATCGTCAGGAGGTCCGAGATGAAGAACACTCGAGGAACGTGAGGCGGCCCCGTCTCATCACCGCCGCAGGATTAGGCGCGGTCATGCTCATGGTGCTGGCGGCACCCGCCCAAGGCGTCAGGATCCCCGAGGGCGGCATCGTGCCAGCGGGCAGCACCTTCGTCATCCACTTCCAGGTCCACGAGGGCTGTGACGGGAGTCCGACCGATGCTCTCGAGGTCACCATCCCGGCGTCCGTGGAGAACCCCATCCCCGAGGCCGTGCCGGGCTGGATGGTGGAGACCGAGACCGCCGTGACCGAAGGACAGGAGGGCGTGGACGCCGAACCGCCGATCTCACTTGTGCGCTGGACCGGCGGACCACTCGAGGACGGCCAGTTCCTCGAGTTCGGCCTGCGGCTGCGCTTCCCGGACGAAGCGGGTGCCGTCCTGGAGTTCCCGGTCGTGCAGCGCTGCGGGGAGCTCGAGCAGGCGTGGACGGGGACGGACGAAGCGTTCCCTGTCCCGACGGTGGTGCTGGCGGAGCGCCTCACCGAGCGTGACCTCATCGCCCTTCGTGAGTCTCTCGATGAATTGGTGACCGATGTCAAGGACCTTCGGGCCCAGGTCGGTGACGTGGACGCGGCCAATCTCCGTTCACGCGTGACCGACAGCGAGTCGGCCACCGACGAGATGATGAAGCGCCTCGACAGACTGGCGGAGCGCCTCAGCGTCCTGGAGGAGGCCGCGCAGGGATAGATGACAGGATGATCCCCTCGCGAACCGGGCTTTGCCCGACCGCGAGGGATGTCCGATCATGTCTGGCGACGGCGTCTCACCTGTCCCCATCCCGTGCAGTCGGCCAGGCGCCTTCGACGCCTGGCCTGCCGCGAGCGGACCTCGGCGCGGCTCCGATCTGGCGCCGGTGCCCGCCCGGGGGTGTGGAGCGGACCATCCGACCGCGTATCATCGAGTGGCACCAGACCGTCGACGGGCGTCGCGGCGTAGCAGAGGCCTCAGCGACGCGCTGAGGATCAGCCCATGAGATCGATCCGACGTCTCCGTGGCTGGCCGACCAGCGTGCGTGGTCCGGTCGGCATCCACGGACGGCCTCGAAGAGCCGATCCTCGCAGAGCTCTTCAGCATCGAGCGGCTTGAGCAGCATGGCGCGTCGCTCGCCGCCGCACAGGCGACCAGCCGACGATCCTCGCCGCGGATACGCCCTTCGGCCCCGCGTCACTGAGAATGGGCGCGTCCTGCTCGCCTCCTACCGCGCACTGGCACGTGCCATCAAGGACGAGCGCGCCGATCACGCCTGCCGCTGAATGGCTCGTCGACAACTTCCACATCGTGGACGAGCAGCTGCGCGAGATCCGCGACGATCTGCCCGCGGACTACTACCGCGAGCTGCCCAAGCTCGCCGAGGGCCATCTCCAGGGATATCCCCGGGTCGTCGGGCTGGCCTGGGCGTACGTCGCTCATACCGACAGCCGCTTCGACGCGGAGAGCCTGCACCGTTTCGTGGACGCCTACCAGCGGGTCGAGCCGCTGACGATCGGGGAGCTCTGGGCCATCGCCATCAGCCTGCGCATCGTTCTGGTCGAGAACCTGCGCCGCCTGGCTGAGCTCGATCGTCCGGGGCCGCGAGGCACGGCAGAAGGCGAACGAGCTCGCCGACGGCCTGCTCGGCCTGCGGAAGGAGCCGAACAGAGCGTCACCGCCGCATCGCTGCGCCGGCTCGCCGACACGGCGCTCTCAACGGCCGGCCAGGTCCAGCTCTTCCAGCGGTTGCGCGACCAGGACCCAGCAGTCACGCCCGCACTCGGCTGGCTCGAGGAGCTCGTCGCGGCGCGCGGCACCAGCGCCGAGGAGATCGTCCGCCTCGAGCACCAGCGCCAGGCGGCCATGAACGTGACCGTCCGCAACGTCATCACCAGCATGCGCCTCATCTCCTGGTTCGATTGGGCCGAGTTCGTGGAGGGCCTCAGCCTCGTCGACAAGGTCCTCCGCGACGGCAGCTCGTTCGGGAGCATGGACTTCGTCACGCGAGACCGGTACCGGCACGCCATCGAGCAGCTCGCGCGGCGCTCGGGCCGGACCGAGGTGGAGGTGGCCCGCACGGCGATGGTGCTGGCTGCGGCGCCTGGCGCGGCCGAGATGTCGATGCTGGATCTGGCCAGGCTGGCGCGCCTGGCACGCGAGCAGCTCCCGGGGTGCCCGAGGGAGGGACGGGAGTCATCCGCACCAGCGAGCGCGGCCGCCTGGAGCGCGGACGACCGCCTCTCGACCCCGACAGGCCGACGCCGTGACGCGGGCCGCTACCTGATCTCCGACGGACGGCCCTTGCTCGAGCAGGCGCTCGAGTGCCGCGTGCCGTGGACCGAGCGCCTGCGGCGCGCCTTGACGCGCACGGCCACGGTGGGCTACCTCGGCACGGTGGCGGCCGTCACCGCCCTGGTCCTCGCGCTGCCCCTCTGGCTGGCAGCAGCGAGTGGCGTGACCGATCTGCCCCTGCTGGCCATGGCGATCCTGGCCCTCATCCCGGCGTCTGACGTCGCGGTGGCCCTCACCAACTGGCTGGTGACGCATCTCGTCGGCCCGCGACCGCTTCCGAGGCTGGAGCTCGTCGGGCGGTGTGCCATCCGACCTCCGCACGCTCGTCGTGGTCCCGACGCTCCTCGCCGACGAGGCGGACATCGAGGCGCAGGTGAGCCTCCTGGAGGTCCAGCTACCTCGCGAACGCCGAAGGCGACCTGCGCTTCGCCCTGCTGACCGACTGGCTGGACGCCGCGCACGAACGTGTCCCCGGTGACGAGGCCCTGCTGGCCGCGGCGACCGCGTCCATCGATCGGCTCAATGCCCGCACGGCGAGGCCCCCGGGGGCGGGGCCCGCTTCCTGCTCTTCCACCGCGAACGCCGTTGGAACGCAGCCCAGGGCGTATGGATGGGCTGGGAGCGCAAGCGCGGCAAGCTCCACGAGCTCAACGCCCTGCTGCGTGGCTCCGCCTGACACCTCCATCCTGCTCACGGGGCGACCCTCCTCCGATGCCCCCGAGCGGCGTTCGCTACGTCATCACCCTCGATTCCGACACCCGACTGCCACGGGGCGCCGCCGCACGTCTTGTGGGGACGATGGCGCACCCGCTGAACCGCCCGGTGTTCGACGCGCAGCGCGGGACGGGTCGTGGACGGACACGCCATCCTGCAGCCTCGGGTCACCGCGACCCTGCCTGCCGAGCACGAGGCGTCCATCTTCCAGCGTGTCTACTCGGGCTCCGCGGGCATCGACCCCTACGCGTCCGCGGTCTCCGACGTCTACCAGGATCTCTTCGGTGAGGGCACCTACACCGGCAAGGGGATCTACGACCTCGATGCCTTCGAGCAGGCGCTGGCCGATCGCGCACCCGAGAACACGCTGCTGAGCCACGACCTGCTGGAGGGCACCTTCGCCCGAGCGGCCCTGGTCACCGACATCGAGCTCTTCGACGAGTCGCCCTCGCGCTACCAGGACGCCGTGGCACGCCAGCACCGCTGGGCACGAGGCGACTGGCAGCTCCTGCCCTGGATCCTGGGCCGGCCGCATGGCGCGACGGGCCGGCCGAGCCGGATCCCCGCCATCGCGCGCTGGAAGATGATCGACAACCTGCGTCGAACGCTCTCGGCGCCATCGGCCGCTGATGGCACTCCTGGCGGCCTGGACGCTGCCCTCGCTCCCAGCCGGGCTGTGGACCGGGCTCATCCTGGCCTCCATGCTCGTGCCAGCCTGCTGCCGGTGCTGGCGGGTCTGCTGCCGCGGCGGCGGGGGATCTCGAAGCGCAGTCACCTGCGCGCCGTGGCCACGGACCTGGTCCTTGCCGCCGCCCACGTGACACTTGGCATCACCTTCCTCGCCCATCAGGCCGCCTTGATGCTGGACGCCATCCTGAGGACGCTCGTGCGGGTCTACGTCACGCACCGCGATCTGCTCGAGTGGAGGACCGCTGCCCACGCCAAGGCTGGTCAGGACCTTGACCTCGCGGGGTCCTATCGATCGATGGCCGGCGGGGTCGGTCATCGCGGTCGCGTCAGGGTTCCTCGTCCTGGCCCTGAAGCCGTCAGCCGCCCTGATCGCCGCGCCGTTCGTCATCCTCTGGCTGCTCTCGCCGCTGGTGGCCAGGTGGGTCAGCCTGACGCCGCGGGAGTCGACCGACCGCGAGCTCTCGGACGCCGATGCCCGGACGCTGCGTCTCATCGGCCGACGCACCTGGCGCTTCTTCGAGACGTTCGTGACCCCTGAGGACCACGCCCTGCCACCCGACAACTACCAGGAGAGGCCCGAGCCTGTCGTCGCGCACCGGACGTCGCCCACCAACATCGGCATGTACCTGCTCTCGACCGTCACCGCTCGAGACATGGGGTGGATCGGCACGCACGAGATGGCGGAACGAGTCGAGGCGACGCTCGCGACGGTCCGCGTCGCTCGAGCGACTTCATGGCCACCTGTACAACTGGTACGACACGCGCGACCTGCGGCCGCTCGAGCCGGCCTACCTGTCATCGGTCGACAGCGGCAACTTCTGCGGGCACCTGCTGGCGTTGTCCAACGCCTGCCGCGAGATGCTCGATCAACCCCTCCCGGTCGCGGCGGCACTGGCCGGGATCGACGACGCGATCAGGCTGACCAGGAAGGTCGGATTGACGAACACGCGCGAAAAGTCCAGCCACTGCAGGCCGCTGGCCCAGAAGTTCAGCAGCATGCGCGACGACGATCGCGGTGAACATCACCTTGAGCACCGTCATGTCGCGCAGGTAGAACTGCGCCACCAGCTTGCGCGAGCTGCCGAAGCCGGCGCGTTCGAGGATGAAGCCGAAGGCGAAGCCGAAGCCGCCAGGTAGGCCAGGTTCTCCGCCCAGACTCCCCAGTGTGTTGCGATGTCAAATGGCGCCATGGTTCACCTCAGTTCCACAGCCGGCGCACGGGATACGCCAGCAGATAGCCGCCGGCGAACACGGCGAACATGAAGGCCCAGCTGCCCACCGACAGCACCGCGCCGCCGGACAGCGCCTGGCCCGACGTGCAGCCCCGCGCCATGCCGCGCGCCGAAGCCGACCAGCGTGCCGCCCAGCAGCGCCAGCGCCACGCGCGGGCCGGGCTGATGTGCGGGCCCGCGGCAGTCTCCAGCTTGACGCGCCGGGCCAGCAGGCCGGAGACAAAGCCGCCGAGCAACGCGCCGAGCACGTTGAACACCACCCAGTTGTTGAGCGGGTTCTGCGGCCCGCCGGCCATCTCGGCCAGGCTGGGATTGGCGTCGACATGCGCCGGCGCCACGAGTGTCCTCCACCGCCACCAGCATGCGCGCCAGGCCGCCCGAAGCGCCCAGGCCGTGGCCCGTAGACCAGCACGGAGACGAACAGCAGCAGGCCCAGCAGCGCCCGGCGATGTACGGGATTCAAGTAGCGCGCAGCCCTGGCCGGAGCGGCTGCTGCCAGCGCCTGGCTGCTGTGCACTCTGCATGCGTTCTCATTTCGGCGGTGCCTCCGTTCTGGCAGCGTGTCGCTTCGGTCTCCCAGCCGGTGACCATCGAGCGCAGGTGCGTCGCTGGGCGTGCGCCCGGTGGTGATCAGGTACAGGTGCAGGATCAGGAACGCGCAGAACAGCCAGGCGCCCAGCGAGTGCACATAGGCCAGCACCGCCAGTCCGCCCAGGCGCGCGAGCGAGTCCGGCCAGTTCTGGCGCGCTCCAGATCAGCAGGCCGGTCACCAGCTGCAGCGGCAGCAGCACGTTCAGCACCATCGTGTAGGTCAGGCGCTGCAGCGGATTGAGGCGGCTGCGGCCGCTCTGCTTGGTGCGGGTGCGGCGCGTTGCGGAAAATCCCGACGCTGTAGTAGCGCGCCTGCGCCGTGAGATCGCTGAGCAGGTTGCGCGTCTGCGGCAGCAGCTGGCGCAGCTCGCCGGTCGTCAGGTAATAGAAGAAGCCGAGGAAGGCGTTGGCCAGCAGCACGAAGCCGACGAAGTTGTGCGCGCGCACCGCGCCGGCGAAGCCGAAGAGCCGCACGCTTTCCGGCAGGTGGATCTCCAGCCCGCTGAGGATCAGCGTCAGCAGCAGCAGCGCCTGCAGTCCAGTGCCAGACGCGCTGATACAAGCTGTACAGGTATAGGCGGTTCATCGCGCCTCCCGCTTGCGCGCGCTTGCAGTGCTGGCGATCCGCAGCGCGCCGTGGCTCGCGGCGGCGAGCAGCGCGAGGATCACGGCGAGCAGGCCGAGGCGGTCGCCCAGCAGCCAGCGGTCGTGGCCCAGGATGTAGATGCCGGCCGCGGCGTCGCTCGGCTGATAGACCAGGCCGCCGCCCGCATCGCGCAGCAGCTGGCCCGCGGGAATCACGCTGGCGGCGGCCACCAGCTGCGGCGCCACGCCCGGCGGACGTAGTCGCTCAGCTGCCAGCGGCCCGCTCATGCGGCTGTCGCGCGCATGGCATTCCGCGCACTGCTTCACCGCCCACTCGCCGGTCGCCACGCTGTGGTGCAGGTCGTACGGCGCCAACTCGCGCAGCGATGCGCCGGTTGGCCACGCCGCTTGCTCCGCAGCGCGGCGGCGCTACGGCATCCACTTTTGCCTGTGGTGTCCAGGCGCATCTCGTCTGCCGAGAGCACGCCATCGCCGTCCGCGTCCAGCGCCGCCAGCAACGTCGGGGGCGTACTTCCCAGCCGGCAGCAGCGCCTGCTGCAACTGCTCCGTGGCGATGGGCGCGGCTGTCGCCGCCGTTGCCGGTGGCGGCGGCATCGACCCAGTACCAGGTCGTGATCACGTTGTATGGCACGAAGCTGCTGTGCGCCCGGCATGTCGCGCCGCGGCAGCAGCACCGGCTGGTAGCCGCTAAGCAGCTGCGCTGGCTTGCGCGCCTCGCCGCGCTGAGCAGCCCCGCCGCGCCGCCGCGGTATTGCACGCAGCGGCTCGCCTCCGCCGTGAGCAGCGTCCAGTCCGTCACCGCGCGCGCCGGGGCATAGACCCGCGGGATGTGGCAGGCCTCGCAGGCAGAGCATGGCCAGGTGGCGCTTGGTGTACGGCAGCCAGCCGCGATGCGTCTGTTTGCGCGTCATGGCAGTCCGCGCAGCGCCGCATGCTGCCGTCGCTCGCCGCCGCGGCAAGCCCCTGCGCGCTGTCGCCCTTGGCGAAGTCGTGGCCCGGCCGCTTCAGATACTGCCCGAGCGTCAGCTTGCGCGGGTCATAGCGCAGATGCTCCGGCTTGGTGGCGTCAGGCTCGCGGCGGTAGCTCGGGTTGTTCGGCGCATAGTGGCAATCGCTGCAGCCGAGCATGCGTTCGGCATGGATATCCCACGGGCGGGTCAGCGCGTCCTTCTCCTGCAGGTTCAGCGCGGAGTCGCTGATGCGCTGCGGCGAGTAGACCTGGCCGGTGGTCTCGGTGCTCCAGTTGCGCAGGCTGTAGCTCAGCGCCAGCGGCGCGGTCGCCGTCGTAGACGATGCCATGGCACAGGCCGCAGTTGGCGCTGCGCGCCGGCGCCCAGCTTGAGCTGCTGCGCTGCTGACGCGTGCCGTCGGCAGCAACTGCCGCGGCGTTCCACTGCCAGCCGTGCCGTTCCGCTGCACCAGGCCTGTGCCGGCTAAGCGTGGCCGTGGCCGACCAGCCGCCCGGCCAGCCGCCAGCTCCGCCAGCCGCGCCGCGTTGTCCGGCTCGGCGAGGTGGCAGACAAAGCAGTTCAGCTCAGCGCCGGCTGCAGGCTTGTGGCAGCCGCCTGGCAAGCTGGTACGAAGTCCAGCTGGCGCTGCCAGGCGGTTATGCCGAGGGCATCCGCGCGGAGGCTTGAGCATGGTAGTTGTGCTGGGCGATGTACTGGGCGTCGTGGCACTGGCCGCAGGTGGCCATCGGCGAGACCGGCGCGCCGCTGGCGACAGCGCTGGCCCCGGCGATCCAGCAGTTTGATGCGCGGGTGGAACTCGGCGTAGTGGCGGCGGTGGCGGCGGCTTGTCCGCGGCCAGCAGCAGCGCCAACGCCGCGAACAGCACGATCAGGCCAGCAGTACTCATCGTGTGCCACCTGCTCCGCTAGCATGCGATGAGCGCGGTTTCTGCGCGCCCGCCGCTCTTACGCCGGGTCGCCGTCATAGCCCAGCGCCTGCCAATCCAGCCGCCCCTGCTCGCCGTGGCAGTCGGTGCACTGCAGCGCCTGCTCCTTGGGCGCCACCATGTGCGTGATCGGCCAGTACATCTCGGTGTCCACAAAGCCGTATTTGCCGCTGTAGGGCAGGCCCGTGCTCTGGCTGCCCAGGCGCAGCGCCTGGTCCCAGTCGAAGTCCGCCCAGTAGCCGCCTGGGCCGACCGTCGCGCGGCACCAGCAGGTAGTTGTTGCCGGCATCGTAGACCTGCTTGCCGCGATGCACCTTGAACGGCCAGATCTTGGCCTCGCGGATCGCGGATGCTGCCCTGCGGGTGGTTGATGCTGCAGCACCTGCGCGGGATCGATCTTCTCGCCGGGCAGGTAATAGCTCGACCGCGCCGTTGTACCAGTAGTACTCGGGCACCACGTCGCTGGCGTAGCTGAAGCTGCCCTTCTTCTTGCTGTAGCGTCGCGGATCTTCGCCGGGCCGGTCCTGCCCGGCCTGCGACCAGTCCCAGCTGCATCTTCGTCGCTGCCTCGTCGCATAGCTGCGGGATATGGCAGGCCTGGCAGCTCACCGCGCGCGTGTGCGCGTTCAGCCGCTGCTGCTGATGCGGCTGCGCGCTGTGGCAGTCGGTGCAGGCCACGTCCAGCTCGGCGCGGTTGCTGACCGACAGCAGGCGGCCGCGGATGGCGTGGTGCTGCGTGCGGTGGCAGTCCTGGCACTGCATGTCGTAGCGCCCCATGTGCACGTCGATGCGCTGCCTCGGGAAGTGCAGCGTGCCGTCCAGGTCGCCGTGCTTGACCGCGTCGCCGCCGCCGCCGGCGAAGTGGCAGCTGCCGCAGTTGCGCCGGCGTCGGCCGGCCCACGCTCTGCGCCACCGCCAGCAGGTCGACATCCCTGGCCGGCAGGCCGGCGCCCTCGGGGTCCTTGCGATAGGTGCCGGTCGTGTCGTGGCAGACCAGGCAGTCGACATTGCTCCGCGCGGCTGAAGTCGAAGCTGGCGTCCTGCCAGCCGTAGCCCGCATGGCAGGCCATGCAGTGCCGCTCGTTGCCCTGCACGCCGATGCAGAAGTTGTTGAGCATGTTCTTCTTGCCGATGCGCGATCGGTCTGGCCGCTGAGCGGCGAGACGGCGCTGTCGCTCTCCCAGGTCCAATGCGAGGTGGCCATTACTTCACGCCGCCGCCTGCGGGTGGCACTTCAGGCAGGCGCGCGTGACGTCCTGCGGGCTGGCGAACCGGCCGTGGATCATCGCCGCATGCTTGACCGGCGCCGGCGCCGGCGGCAGGGCGGCGCGGGGATTGTCGCGCGGCGGCGCGCCCACGCTGCAGCCTGCTGTGGCCAGCACGAGCCAGCAGCCAAGGCCGCCCAGCCAGGCCTGAACCGAGAATGTCAATCGCTGCACCGGGGCCTCCAGCAACCCTGCTTGTGGTTTCGGACAACTTTCATTATACCCCTACCCGTACGGGTATGCAAGGGTTATTCGAGAATTGGCTGACGCTTCTGCGCTGCGGCTTGGGGCTGGCGGGTGGGCGAGTCCGGACTGAGTTTAGCGCTGTAGCAGTTGGCGGGCCGGCGCAGGCTACCGCAGGCCGGCCGTTGACCAGGCTGGCATTCCCGCACATACAACAATTCTGTTATACTTAATTCAGAGCAGACTGCTGGTGTTACTCAATATGTTTTAGGAGGTGTTACGCCCTGACGTGGGCGAACTGGTGTTTTGGGCTGCTTGCCCTAACTGCGACGATTTGCATGTTGGCTGTTTCGCGGCTCGTCGAAGCATGCGACAGCCCTGGTTGGAGAGGCCTGCCTGAGGTAGTAAGACGCTGCGACTCGGCTGAACTGGCGCCATCAGGTGAGCTGCCAAATCGCCGCTGTGGTGGCCTTAGGGCTAATGTGCTTCGATCGAGGCACAGCACTTCCCATGTTAGGAGTGTGTATGACTACTGCTTGCATTCGACTATCTTCAACCTCCCTGGCGCTGGCACTCATTCTGGTGGTAGCGCTTTCATTACTTTCCTGTGGCAACGGCGGTGGGGGCAGCGTCTCAGTCGATCCTTCTGGTCATGGTACCGGCGTGTCTGACGCGAATGCGAACAAGACAGTGGGCCAGGCGATCAGCGAGGATGAGATTGGAACGCTACCGGCGTGGCAGCAGGAGATGTTCAGTGATTCCGGCTGGAACCAGCCGTTCATCGCGCCGCGCGAACAGACGCCGATCGAGGCTCCGAGCTATGAGCTGCTGATGGCGGAGACGCAGAAGGCGCTGGAGAAGGGGATGGAGATCCAGCCCCGCGGTTTAAGCGACAAGAGCGTGAGCTGGGACGACCAGAAGACGTACGTGGCGCCGACGCCGGTGATGCAGGGCGAATACAAGAGCGTGGCGCCGGGCGCGCACGCCGAGCTTCGGCTGCAACAGCAACGGCAGCAACTCGGCCAACGGGCACGCGGTGGAAGATGTGATTTCCGACGCGCCGATGGCCGTGCCGCAGCGCATCAGCTGGGTTGAGCGTGGCTTAAGTGCCGCCGAACTGGTTCAACTCGTCGGGTGGCGCGGGCAACGATGCGCAGTCCGCGGTGTATCAGCTGTTTTCGACGGACCGCGCGGCCAACCCGAAGGACGAGCTCAGCACGGCGGAGTTCGCCGAGCTGAGTTACCGCGCCGACCTGGCGCCGGGCGTGGGACCTGGGGGCGACTGCTCCGGCGCCGACGGCGTATCGCGTGACCGGCTGGTTCTGGAAGCGCTTTAACTCGAAGTTTAGCGCGCTGCCGGCGCTGGCGGAGACGCAGCTGTTCAACATTCTGATTGCGCCGCAGAGCAATCCCGTCGGCGCAGCTGACGTCCAGCGGCGACACGGTGGCCCGCTACCAGGAGTTCTACTTCGGCACGGTGAGCGCCTGCTACGGCGGCGGCGCAGATCATCGGGCTGGAGAGCACAACGAGCAGTTGCGCCGACTTCAACCAGTTTGTGGCCGAAGCGCAGAACGACGGGCTTCTTTGTGCAGCCCGATCTACGGCGTGCTGTTGAAGCGGTGGCAGGACATGAGCGCCGGCTGGCGGGCCCCTGGGAGAGTGCAGCTGGGCTGGCCGGTTTACGGGCCGGTGGCGTATGCCAACGGTGCGCTGCTGCTGACGCAGGGCACGTACTACCAGTGGGGCATGTGGTTTGAGCACGGCTTCATCTGGTGGGTGGACTACGACCAGGCGACGTATCCCGACGGTGCCGGACGAGGCGCAGGCCTACCGGTTTCACGGGCAACAACGTGTACTGCTATGGAAGAGGACGACGAACTGATCAAGATTGGCGCCGACGACGTTCTACGGCGGCGGGGCGCCTTGGCGGTCAACGTGACGGTGGATGCGTACCGCAACGACGCCGGGCGACGCCTGGACGCCGGTGGAGCAAAACGACGACGGCACGTCCTATCACGTGGGCTGCCGGCGGACGACGGTCTGGCGACGGTGACGGTGAAGATGCACGCGCAGGGTTACGGCGGCACGCCGAACGCGAGACTGCATGTACAAGACTACGTGTGGGCGTTCCGCGACGGGACGATCCAGCCGGCGGGGACGCCGTACGCGGACGCGCAGATGACGGCGATCCACACTTACGGCGACGACGATAACAAGGAAAGCACGTATGTGGTGCGGGTCCAGGTCCAGGACGAGGTGGGCTTTGCCTATGGCGACTCGCTGCCGATCGTACTGGGCCACGGCGGCGGCGCTGCCGGCGGCGAGATCATGGTCATCCGCGACGACGCGCCGACCTACGGCGTACAACACGAACTTCAACGCGCTGATGGCCGACCTGGACGACGCTGGGCGCGGTGTACTCGGTCGTGGACTTCAGCGCCGACGGTCGCGGCGGACTTCACGGCGCAGGGCTTCAAGGTCGCGATCTGGTACCGCGGCGGCCCGGGAGCCGGTGGCGAGCCGCAGCCATACAACCCGCAGTGGACGCAAGCGGAAGTTGACAACTACATTCAGCTGATGACGGACGGTCATCAGGTGCTTGCTGATCAGCCAGAGCCACGGCATCGACCCGGTGGGTACGGTGGGGCTGGTGGTATCCCGGGGCCGCGGCGGGGCCCGGTCTACGGCTGGACGGAGGTTGATCCTTCGCTGCGGCGCGCTGGTGGCGCATCCCTGGGCGGCCGGCATTTCGGCGGACCAGGGCGTGGGCTTTGGCACGGGCTACTTCTTCCCGCAGGCGCCGACGAACTTCATCGGCGCGACTGAGGGAGGGCACTACGGCGGTTTGAGCGCGGTGGCCACGGGCGAGCGCTATGACGGCGCCGGCTCCTCGGGCAACCTGCCGCTGCAGTTCAGCTTCGGCTCCGCGCCGATCCAGTTCCCGGCATCTGCTGGTATCCCGGCATGAACGGCAACGGCGAGGGCCCCTTCGCCAAGGGTGGCATCTACGTTTCGCCGATGGCCTGGGGCAACGACATCGGTGCTCTGAGCTATGGCAACTCGCAGGCGCCGGATGCCAACATCGGCATCTATCCGGGGCTACAACCACCAGAGCGGCCCCGGCAAGCTGTGGGTCATGGGTTATCCCTGGGCCCCGATGACGGTGACATCAGCCGTCACGCCTGACGGCTCGCCGATGGAGCGCGCCGACGTGCTGCAGAACGCGCTGGCCTGGCTGAACAACGGCCTGACCTTCGGCGGTGGCGGCGGCGGCGGTGGCGGTGGTGGCGGCGAGTTCGCCGAGTACATCGGGCCTCCCGAGATCCTGCAGGTGACTCCAGGCTGGTGGGAAACCGGCGCCTTCAACATCGGCGCATCCTCCAACACCTGGACTGGCACATTGGGGGCGTATCCGGATCAGACCGGCACGAACGTCCTGCGCACCACTGACCCAGGTGGTCCGACAACTACGTCATCACGACGACCCCGAACAACGACTGGATCAACGGCAACGACGTGGACTTCCAGTTCCCGTGGTACGGCCTACATCAACGACGTGGATGGTGACAGTCTCGATATGGCGCCAGCGACGCCGACACTCATCGACGGTCGGCGGCCTGATGGTTGAGGACACCGAAGGCGCGTGGACTCGCGACATGACGCTCGGGCTACTGCAACAGCCCCGACGGCGGTCCAATGCCCTCGTTGTTGAGCAGGTCATGCCTTGATTACTGTCGCCGGCTACTACGTAAGTACACGCTAGGCGACAGCGGCGACGAAGTACGGGCGACTCCGGTTCCGAGCTCCCGCACTGACCCTGGACAACACGGATCGTTTTCGGTGGAGACGATCGCGCACTGGCCGGCGAGCTGGACTATGCTGGCATGTCTGTCGGCCTGTGATTGGTCTATGTCTCCCGGTCAGGACATGCTCGATCTGTACAATTACCCCAACGTCATTCCGTACGATGGCACTTATCTGGATGCCTTTAGCAGCTCGTTCGACA